>CAVQNH010000015.1:0-147045 GCA_963713815.1 uncultured Actinomycetes bacterium | reverse complement strand
GGCAGGCGCAGCGGTTCCCCGGACACCACCACGACGACATGATCCAGCGTGTTATCCCTCGGACCCGCCATCGCGCACCTCTCGTCTCCCGGCGTGAGCCCCTTTGCCCGGCCAGGCACGCGCGTGTGCGATGGCAGTGTCCTGGCTCGCCAGGCTCAACGTAGGCAGATCGTGCCAAAGATGACCCACCCGGCTTGGGTGATCCTCGCCTTGGTTCCGGGGCGATCGCCAGACCGCCCGGGAACGAAGACCACCTGAATTACCGCCCGGCGGCCGCCACTATGTGTCCCAGTTCGCCGCCCTCGGCCGTCCGCCAGCGCAGTGTCTCGGCCAGAACATCCAGCCGGTTGGCGACCTCGGCCAGGCTGGACTGGCCGCGCCGCCACCGGCCCGCGCGCCACAGCATCGAGCCTGTGGCCCGGACCAGGATCAGGTCGGGCAGGGCGGCCAGCTCGGCGGGCGTCAGCCGCTCACCCCAGGCACCGCCCCGGGCCACGGCCGCCGCCCGGCGCGGCCAGCCCGGCCCGTGTGCCGCCCCGGACAGGGCCAGGGCGACGGTCAGCTCGATGGCCCGGATCCAGTAGCCGGCCATCTCGAAGTCCAGCACCCCGGTCACGGCCCCGGTGTCCGGGCTGACCAGCACGTTGGACGCGGCCAGGTCGGCGTGCACGACCTGGGTCGGCAGCCGCCCGGCTATCCCCTCCCAGGCCGCCACCGCCCGGTCCGCGCCGTCCCGCAGGACCCCGGCCCGCCCCGCGTCCAGCCCGGCCGCCGTCAGGTCCCGGGCCAGCGCGGCCACGTCGGGGGGCGCCTGCAGCGGGCCGCCCTGCCAGTCGTTCGGCGTGTCCTGCGGCGGAACGGCGGCCAGCGCGTCGCTCAGTTCCGCCGCGGCCCGGCCGAACCTCTCCAGCGCCGCCTCCTGGCTGAGGTCGGGCCGGACGCCCGGAATCCACTCGCAGAGCGTGGCCGGGCCGTCGGGAGTGTCGGCGACGGTGCTGCCGTCCGGCAGCGGGACGGGGTCGGGCACCGCGAAGGGCAGGCCGGCCCGGGCCAGCCGGGCCAGCAGCCGGTGCTCGGCCCGGGCCTGGGCCGGGGTCAGGTTCTGGCTGATCCGCAGGGACCAGCGGCGATTCCCGGCGGTCACCTGGAGGGTGCGGTTGTTCGTGCCGCGTTCGGTGAGCGCCACGGCCGCGCCAGCCGGGATGCCCCAGCGGGCCAGCAGCGTTGCTACCGGCTCGCCCGGCTGCTGCGGGTCATCCACGCGGCGATCCTGCCCCGGCGCGCCGCTGGTGTACACCGGTTTACCGATCGGGCGCATCTGCCCCGTACAGGAAGAAAATGGCAAGTCAGAGCGGACTCATGGCCCGTCTGGGCCGACGGTTTTGCTGTCCCCCGCCGCATCGATCACGATCGGGGCCGCGCGGTGGGAAAAGTAGGCAGCGGGAGTGAGGCCGGTTTCCCGGCGGAAGGCGGCCACGAAGGCGCTGGGCGTCTCATAGCCGACGTGCCGGGCGACCATGCCAACCGCCTGGCCCGCCGCGAGCTGCGGCAGTGCGGCCTGCAGCCGGGCCAGCCGGCGCCACTGGGCGAACGGCATTCCCGTCCCAGCCAGGAACGCGCGCGCGAGGGTCCGCCCGCTAGCGCCGACGTTCCTGCCCCACTCGGCCAGGGTCCGCCCGTCAGCCGGGTTGGCGAGCAGCGCGGCAGCAACAGCAGCGGCGCGCTCGTCGGTGGGCATGCCCACGTCGATTGTGGTCATCGCCACGGGCTGCAGCAGGTCGCAGAGCAGCGCCTCCGCCCGCTCCCGCTGCGCGGCGGCTAGGGACTCGGTGCCCATGTAGCCGATGAGCTCGGCGAGCAGCGGGGTCACCGTTACCGGCACCGGCCCCGTCCAGCGGGCCCAGGCCCGGTCCGGCCGGAGATACAGCGACCGCATCGTGGCCACTCCGGCCGACAGCGTCTCGTGCTTCAGCCCGGCCGGAATCCACAGCGCCCTAGTCGGCGGCAGCACCCAGTCAGCCGAGTCGGTCCGCACGGTGAGCACGCCGCTGGCCGCCCAGGCGAGCTGATGATCGTCGTGGGTGTGCCAGTCGAAGACCACCCCGGTCGCCATCGGGAACGTGGCGACGATCACCGAGCCCGCGCTATCCGCCCACGGGTCGCAAAGTTGTCCGTCCTGCGACATGAGCTGTCATTCTACGCCGTTGGCGTCAGCACAGCCTGCCCGTAGCGTCGTCCTCATGAACCCTGACCACGAGAAACTGTGCGGCAGCCCGGAATGGGCCGCGGACCTGCAGGCGCAGATCCTTCCGGTCGTGACGGCCGGGGTGAGCCTCGGCAAGGACATGCTGGAGATCGGCCCCGGGCCGGGCGCCGCCACCGCCTGGCTGCTGGAGCGGGTGGCTCACCTTACCGTCCTTGAAGCCGACGAGGCCGCGGCGAGACGGCTGGTCGCGCGCTACCCCGACAGCAACGTCACCGTCGACATCGGCGATGCGACGCAGATGCCTTATGACGACGAGTCGTTCGACTCCGTGGGCTCGTTCACCATGCTGCATCACGTGCCCACCGCGGCGGCGCAGTACCAGATCCTCGTCGAGGCACTGCGGGTGCTGCGGCCCGGAGGGTGGCTGGCCGGCTCCGACAGCCTGGCCAGCAACGACCTGCACCACTTCCACCATGACGACACCTACAACCCGGCCGAGCCGTCAACGCTGCTGGTCTGGCTGCGCGCCCTCGGCTTCACCCCGATCACGATCACGGTAGGCGACATGCTGATGTTTACCGCCTGCAAGCCCGCCAGGGAGGCGAGCCTGTCATGACAGATACCACCGGGCTGCGCGCCGCGATCACCGGGCTGATCGGGCTCGCGGCCACCGAGGAGGAAATGCTGCTGGCCAGCGCGCCCAACGGTGAGGACGGCAGCCCGGATCGCTGGGCCGCCGCCCCGCTCGTCGCACACAACGCCGAGTTCCGGCAGCAGCAGGTAGTGCGGCTGCACGCGGTCCTGCGCGGCGGCACGCCACCCGATTTCGCCGAGACCGACCACCGGTCGCCGGAGGCCTACCGGCGCTACTGCGCCGGGACCAAGGCTGAGGTGACCGCGGCCAGCAGACAGTCCGCCAGCGAGCTGATCGACGGGCTGGCCGCGGTGTCCGACGAGGATCTCGTACGGCGGCACGCCACCCGATTTCGCCGAGACCGACCACCGTTCGCCGGATGCTTACCGGCGCTACTGCGCCGGGACCACGGCTGAGGTGACCGCGGCCAGCAGACAGTCCGCCAGCGAGCTGATCGACGGCTGGCCGCGTGTCCGACGAGATCTCAAGTGACGCCTCGCGCCACCCGTGGCTGCGCGGGCGCCAGCTTTGGCTGCAGGTCGTGGTACGCGGGTTCTGGCATCCGATCGGGCACCTCGGCGACTACCACGTCGCCCGCGGCCGGGCCGACCGGGCCGTTGCGATGCAATCGCACGCCCTGGCGACGTCGCGGTATCTCGGCGTGCCCGGCCCGGCGCTCGGCATGGCCGCCTACAGCCTGGCCGGCGCGCAGGCCGCCACCAACGATCCGGCCGGCGCAGCCGCCACGCTCACCGAGGCAATCAGGCTCAACCCGGACCTACGGGCAAACGCCCGCCGTGACCCCGATCTTGCCGCCCTCCGGGCTGGCGGGCAGCTAGCCACTCTGCTCCAGTGAGCCGGGAGAAACACGCTCTGGCAATACGCGGACGCTGACGCGGCATCCATTGCTGTCCCATACAATACTCAGTATGCTACTCGGCATGTTATTGAGGGCCAGCGATTCATGCGCATACGGCATGCGATGCTCGCGCTGCTGACCCGGACGGACCCCAGACGCGGGCTGCGGCTCCGCGGGGAGTTCGAGGACCGCCCGGCGGGTGCCGGATGCCTGACGCACCGACCGAGCCGCAGGCCGGGGCGTCACCCGCGCGGCAGACCGACCGCCGGACAGCGCGCCGCTCCCTCTCCCGCTGGGCGGTCCATCTCGGTCTGCTGTGCTCGGCAGCGGCCGCGCTCGGCACACTGCAGCTTCTGCACGTGCGGATCGCCATCCACACCGACGTCGGCCTGGTCTTCGTCGGGCTGGTGGTCGTGCACCTGGCCCAGCGCCGCCAGACCCTCGCCCGGATGGCCACCCAGATCGTCCGGGTCCGGACGTTCGCCGGACGGAGGATCCGCCTCACCGTTTCAGACCTCCTGCTCCTCTTCATCACCCTGAACGTGCTCGTGTCAGGCGTCCTGGACTGGGGCCGCGGCGAGCCGATACAGCTGCCGCTTCCCAGGCCCTTCGACCGGTGGCACCTCGACTCCGGGATCGTCCTCGTCGTCTACCTGGCGGTGCACATCTGGCGCCGGAGAAAGCGCCTCCGGCGGTCGACGATCCGATGAGCTGGTCATTTCGACATGACCGGAGCCGGGGATGCGGGGATTAGGGAGTATGGGAGGCGAACCGGTCGGCAGGTGAGACTCTCCCACCAGGCTCCGGGTGGCGGCCCGGCCGAGCTGGAGGGACTTCCCGGAAGGCGCGGTGATAGCGGCTATGGCGTTGCGCACGGTGTTCACGGAGCTCTTTTCGGTGCGGTACCCGATTGCGCTGGCGCCGATGGGCGGGTCGGCGGGCGGTGCGCTGGCGGCCGCGGTCTCCAACGGCGGGGGTCTGGGCCTGCTGGGCGGCGGCCCGGGGGACCCGGCCTGGCTGGCCCGCGAGCTGCCGGTCGTCGCGGCCGGCACGGACCGGCCGTGGGGCGTTGGTTTCCAGAGCTGGGCGGTCGATGTCGGCACAGTCGAGCAGGCGCTGCAGTTCAGCCCGCGGGCAGTGATGCTGTCCTTCGGTGACCCCCGCCCGTTCATCGGGCCCATCCGCGACGCTGGTGCCGTACTGATCATCCAGGCCACCGATCTCGACGAGGCCCGGCAGGCGGTCGATCTGGGCGCCGACGTGATCGTGGCCCAGGGAACCGAAAGCGGCGGGCACGGTGCCCGGCGCGGGCGGTCCACACTGCCGTTCGTGCCGATCGTGGTGGACCTGGCCGCGCCGGTACCGGTGCTGGCCGCTGGCGGGATCGCCGATGGGCGCGGCGTGGCCGCGGCCCTGGCTCTGGGTGCCGCCGGGGCGCTGATCGGGACCCGGTTCCAGGCTTCGGCCGAGGCACTGGTCGATCCGTCGATCAGCAAGGCCATCCTGGAAGGACGGGGCGAGGACACCGAGCGCAGCACCGTGCTGGATATCGCCCGCGGCTCCCGCTGGCCCGCGAAATACCCGGGCCGCACCCTCAGCCACCCGTTCCTCGATGAGTGGCGCGGCCGGGAAGATGAACTCGCCGCGGACACCGAGGCCAAGCGGGCCTACCAGGAAGGCGTCAGGCGAGGCGACCTCACTCCCATTCCGGTGTGGGCCAGCGAGGCGATCGACCTCATCAACGATCTGCTGCCTGCCGCTGAGCTAGTCGCCACCCTGGCCGCCCAAGCCGAGAACGCGCTGGCCCGGGCGGGAACACTCTGACTATCCTGGCGGCGCTTCCGATGAGCCGCGGGCGGAGTCGTGGATCGCGGCCGCCCGCGGAGGGGTCAGGCGGTCGCGCCGTATCAGCCGACCAGCAGCACGAGCTTGCCGCGCACGTGACCGTCCTCGCCGACGCGGTGCGCCTCCGCGATCTCGGCGAGCGGGAAGGTCTGCGCGACCGGGAGCGAGAAGCGCCCGGACTCGATCAGCTCGCCGATCCCGGCGAGCGCGTGGACCGCGCGGCCGGCGTCCCCGCTGCTGAACCTCACCCCGTGCTCCCGCGCGCCACCGAAGTCGGCGATCGTCACGACGTGCTCCGGGCCGCCCGCGAGCCCGATGAGCTCGGGCAGGACGCCGCTCCCGGCGACGTCGAGCGCCGGTCCACGCCGCCGGGCGCGAGCGCGCGAACCCGCCCGGCGAGGCCCTCGCCGTAGGCGACAGGCTCGGCGCCCAGCGAGCGCAGGTAGTCATGGTTGGCGGGACTGGCGGTGCCGATCACGCGCGCGCCGCGGGCCACGGCGAGCTGGACCGCGGCGCTGCCGACGCTCCCGGAGGCGCCGTTGATGAGCAGCGTGCTGCCGCTCCCGACGCCGAGCTGGTCAAGCGCGCGCGTGGCCGTCTCGATGGCGGCCGGCAGCGCGGCAGCGCCGGGGAAGCCGAGCGACGGCGGGATCGGCGCATAGTTGGACAGCACGGCCAGCTCGGCCTGGGCCGCGCCCGCTTCGGAGAAGCCGAACACGCGATCGCCGACGGCCACGTCCGCAACGCCCTCGCCGACCTCGTCAACGACGCCCGCCGCCTCGTAGCCCATGGTCTGCGGAAGCTCCTCATCCATCAGGCCCTGGCGCTTCTTCCAGTCGCTCGGGTTGACCCCGGCCGCCCGCACCGCGATCCGGACCTGGCCAGGACCCGGATGCGGATCGGGCAGATCCACGATCTCCAGCACCTCCGGGCCCCCGAACCGGCTGAAACGGACTGCCTTCATCATTCGCTCCGATCCCGGCCCCGGGGTGTCGCGCCCGCTGCGCGCCCTACAGTCTGCCAGCCCCCGCCCGCCGGGCCCGCGCTCAGCGCAGCCGCTCCCGGGCTGACCGGCCGCCCGCAGGTCCTGGAGAGGGGCCAGCGGAGACGGGCCAGGTCCCGGGAAGGCGCCATTCGCACAACACGCGGAAGATGTATGTGTCCGCGGCGCTCACCCTGGCTGTTCCTGGCCGGCGCAGGACAACCAGGGCTGTCTCATCGTCACTGACCAGGGGGCTACATGCCATTGAGCTTGGTGATCAGGTCACGCAAGCCAGCGGGCGCGGCCGGTTCCGTCATGGCGGCCGGGAACCCGCGGGCCGGGTCATGACGCCGTGGCGCGAGGGCCCGCTGACCGGTGCGGCCCGCGAGCAGCAGAAACTATGGGGCAGTGATCCCACCGGATGGGCGCGGTTCGCGGAGCCGCACACCCGGCCGCTGTTCGAGGCGGTGCTCGCCGCGACCGGGGTCACCGCCGGGACCCGGCTGCTCGACGTGGGCTGCGGCAGCGGCCTGCTGCTGGAGATCGCGCAGGCCCGCGGCGCTGCCGTCACCGGCCTCGACGTCGCCCCCGCCCTGCTGACGGCGGCCGGCGGCCGCGTCCCCGGCGCCGAGCTCTGGCTCGCGGACCTGCAGCGACTTCCTTTCCCCAACGGTTCGTTCGACGCGATCACCGGCGTCAACGCGTTCCAGTTCGCGGGCGACCCCCGGGAAGCCCTCCGCGAGGCGGCCCGGGTCTGCCGGCCCGGCGGGACCGTGGCGGCCAGCACGTTCGCCGAGCCGGGCCGGGTCGAGTCCACCGCGGTGCACGAGGCCATGTCCGCGCTCAGCCCGCCGCAGCGGCAGGCCGCGCACGCGCCGTACTCGCTGTCCGCACCCGGCGGCCTGGAGGCCGGGCTGGCCGGGGCGGGGCTGCGGGTAGAGGCCAGCGGCGAGGTCGAGTGCGTGTGGCGCTACGACAGCCTGGCCGACGCCTGCCGGGGCCTGCTGAGCTCGGCGGGCGGGACGCGGGCGGCGCAGGACGCGGGCCGGGAGGCGGTAGCAGCGGCCATCGCGAAGGCGGTTGTCCCGTTCACCGATCCGGAGACCGGGGTGATCAGGATGAGGAACGTCTTCCGCTGGGTCAGTGCCGCAAAAGTCAGTGCTGCGCGACCCTGACTGACTCCCAGAAGGCCAGGACGGGTGCGGTGGGCTCATGCACTTCCACCGGATGCCCGAACAGCCCCCCGCCCGAGAACCAGTCCGCGACCGCGCCGCCCGCGGACGTGGTCAGCAGCCCGCACCCGGCCCCGGTCATGTGGTCCCGCTCGGTGCCCAGGTCGCCGGTGGTCCAGGCCACGTGGCTGACCGTGCCCGGCCGCACGCCGAGCGCCTCGCGCAGCGCGGCCGGCCGCACCTCATGCACCTGATCCAGTTCCAGCAGCACGGGCCCCCACGCCGCGAACGCCGCGCTGTGGTCGAGCGTGGCCGGCTCGCCGCGGAACCGGAAGTCGCCCAGGTCCACGTGGTTCAGGACCTGGAAGGGACCGACGCCGAGCAGCCGGGTGGCCTGGGCCATGGCCGCGTCCAGGTCGTCGGTCCAGTAGCCGATGTGGTGCAGGCCCCGCACGGCCGCGTGAGCCGTCACCCGGTCGTTCCCCAGGCCCGGATCTCGGGCAGCAACTCCGCGGCGAACAGGCGCATGCTCGCGGCGACCGCCCGGGGATCCATCCCCGGGTGGTGGAACTGGATGGCCATCTCGTCCATGGGCAGGTCCTGGTAGGCCCGCAGCTTCTCGAGCACCTGGTCGGGGGTGCCGACCGCGAACGGCACGCCGTAGATGGCCGCCTTCGGGTCGTGGCGCAGCTCACCGACCGGGGCCAGCGGCATCTGCATGCCCCGGCGCCGGTAGAACTCGACCCACCAGTGCAGCCCGCGTTCCGCCTCGTCCCACGCCTGGTCGGTGGTGTCCGCGACGTGCACGGCCAGCGGCCCGGACAGCAGGCGGAAGTCGGCCCGGGTGCGGCCCGCCGCGGCCTGCGCCTCCAGGTACCGCGGGTACAGCGGCGTGTGCACCATCGAGCCGAGGCTGTAGCCCCGTTCACCGGCTTTGCTGAGGCTCTGCGGGCCGAGCGCGGCCAGGTAGATGCGGGGCCCGGGTTGCTGCACCGGCTTGGTCGTCATCCGGACGCCCGGGAAACTGAAGTACCGGCCCTCGTGGCTGAACTCGGCCTCGGTGAAGCACTTCCCGATGACCTCGAGCGCCTCGTAGGTGCGCCCGAACGACTCCTTCGGGTCCAGCCCGAACACCGCGCACTCGCCCGGCATCGGGCCGGCGCCGATGACCAGCTCCAGCCGCCCGCCGGACAGGATGTCCACGCTGGCCGCGTCCTCGGCCACGCGCAGCGGGTTGTGCAGCGGGAGCAGCAGCACGTACGGCCCGAGCCGGATCACCGACGTCCGGGCGGCCGCCGCGGCCAGCAGCGGGAACTGGGACGGGTTGTGCTGGTCCTCGGCGAAGTGGTGCTCCGCCAGCCACCAGCTGCGGAACCCCAGCTGCTCGCCCAGCACGGCCTCGTCGAGCACCTCGCGGTAGATCTCGGTGAGCGGCCGCATCTGGTCGGGGTGGTTGCGGGCCGTCATGGCCAGGCCTACGTCCACGGGCCCTCCCTCGTGCCTGGAGCTCATGCGGCCCAGGCTCTTGCCGCATGGCGTTCTCGGACAATAAAATCACTTTTCTCCAGCCGAATGTCAAGGTGGTGACCGGAAATCGACGGATGCACCCGCCTCGCGGGCAAGGTGGCCCTCGTCACGGGTACGGCGGGCGGGATCGGCCGGGCCACCGCGCTGACGCTGGCGCGCGAGGGGGCCGCCGTGGTCGGCTGCGATCTGGATCCGGCTGGCTCGGCGGAGACCGTGCGCCTGGCCCGCGAGGCGGGCGGCGAGATGACCGCGATGGCGCCGGTTGACCTGTCCGCCGAGGCGGGCGCGAACGCCTGGGTGGCCGACGCGGTGGCCGCGTACGGCGGCGTGGACATCCTGGTCAACAACGCGTCGGCGATCCGGTTCGGCCCGATCACCACGCTGTCCTGGGACGACTGGGCGTTTACCATCCGGAACGAGCTGCATATCGTCTTCCTGGTCACCCGGGCGGTGTGGCCGCACCTGGTGGCGCGGGACCCGATCGCGCGGGGCACCGGCTCCGTGGTGAACATCGCCTCGATCACCGCCACCCGGGGCGCGTTCTTCATGCCGCAGAACGCTCACGGCGCCGCCAAGGGCGGCGTGCTGGCCCTCACCTACCAGCTGGTCACCGAGGGAGGCCCGCACGGCATCCGGGTCAACGCGGTGAGCCCGGCCATGACGGCCACCCCGCAGACCGCGCCGCTGCTGGCTGACCCGGATGGGCCGTTCGCGGGCGAACTGGCCCGGATCCCGCTGGGCCGGGTCGGGCGGCCCGAGGATGTGGCCAACGCCGTGCTGTTCCTGGCCTCCGACGAGGCCGCGCACGTCAGCGGGGCCAACATCCCGGTGGACGGGGGTGCGGCGGCCGTTGGCTGAAACGGGCGAGGGTAACGAGAGCCAGGGCGAGGCGCGCGCGGGTGAGCGCCTGCCCGGGCCGTTCACGGGCTTGTTCGTCGAGCGTGGCGAGCCCGGATATGAGGAAGCGCGCATCGGGCGGATCTTCAACGGGCGTCGCCCGGACCGGTTTCCGGCCGCGGTGCTGCTGGCGGCCGACGATGACGACGTCGTGGCGGGTGTCCGGCTGGCTCATGCCCGGGGCTCCCCGGTCTCGGTCCGCGCCGGGGGGCACTCCTGGGCCGCGTGGAGCGTCCGCGACGACGCGCTGCTGATCGACCTGGGCGGGTTGCGGGACATCGCCTATGACCCGGCGACCGGGATCGCCGCGGTCCGCCCGGCCGTGCGGGGCGGCACCGAGCTGGCCCCGTACCTGGCCGCCCGGGGCCGCGCGTTCCCGGGCGGGCACTGCGAGTCGGTCGGCCTGGGCGGCTACCTGCTCCAGGGCGGCCAGGGCTGGAACGGCCGGGCGTGGGGCTGGGCCTGCGAGAACGTGACCGGGATCGACGCGGTCACCGCGGACGGCCGCCAGGTGCACGCCGACGCCACCGAGAACGCCGACCTGTACTGGGCCGCGCGCGGCGCCGGGCCCGGCTTCCCCGCCCTGGTCACCCGGTTCTACCTGCGCACCCATCCGCAGCCGCCGGTCATGATGCAGGACACCTGGACATTCCCGGTGGAGGCGGCGGGCCCGCTGCTGGCCTGGCTGCATGACATCCTCCCCGGGCTGGACCGGACCGTGGAGCCCGTGGTCGCCGCCACCCGGCTGCCCGATGTGCCTCTCGGTGCTGGCGTGGTGAGACCCCCGGGCCCGGTCCTGCTGCTGCACACGACCGTCATGGGGGACTACGCCGGGCAGGTCGAGAAGCGGCTGGCGGCCTTCGACGCGTCCCCGCTGGCCGGGCAGGCGCTGGGCCACGTTCGCGGCCTGACGTCCATCGAGCTGGAAAATGCCGCGCAGAGCGCACAGAACCCGCCCGGGTACCGCTACCTGGCCGACTGCACCTGGAGCGACGCCCCGGCCGCGGAGCTGGCGCCGCGGCTGGAGCGGATCTGGGCCGAGCTGCCCACCGAGCACTCGTTCTCGATCTGGTACGGCTGGGCCCCGAACCGGCCGCTGCCGGACATGGCCTTCTCGGTCGAGGCCCAGGTGTACCTGGCCACGTACGTGATCTACACGGACGAGGCGGACGACGAGCGGTACGCGGACTGGGTGCACTCCCGGACCCGGGACCTGGCCCAGGCGGGCTGCGGGGTGTACCTGGGCGACACCGACTTCCAGCGGCGGCACGACCGGTTCGTCTCGGATGAGGCCTACCGGCGGCTCGCCGAGGTGCGGGCCACCTGGGATCCGGAGGGACGGTTCTGCTCGTACCTGGGCGGGGCGCCGGGCCGGCTGAACGAGCGCCAGGGCTTAGCGCGCCGCTCACCGCAGCACGAGACCGCCGTCCACGCACAACGTCTGGCCGGTGAGCGCGGCCGCGCCGTCGGAGGCCAGGAAGCACACCGTGGCGGCCACATCCCCCGGGACCAGGGTGCGCGGCAGCGCCTGCCGGGCCCGCACCTCGTCGAACGCGGCGGCCGGCAGGCCGGCCCGGGCGGCCGGGGTGGCGGTCAGCCCGGGGGCGACGCAGGTGACCGCGATCCCGTCGCCGCCGTGCCCCACGGCCAGCGTCCTGGCCAGCGCGACCAGCGCGCCCTTGCTCGTCACGTAGGGCAGCATGTCCCCGCGCGGCGGGGACCAGATGGTGTCCGACACCACGAAGATGATCCGGCCGAACCCGCGGGCCGCCATGCCGGGCACGAACGCCTGGGCCAGCAGCAGCGCGGACTCCACGTTCACGGCCTGGACCCGCCGCCAGGTGACCAGGTCCACCGCGGCCAGGTCGGCCCGGTCGAATGCAGCCGCGGCGTGGACCAGGACGTCGCACCGGCCCGTCTCGGCCAGAACGCGTCCCGCGGCCGCCCGGACCTGGTGCTCGTCCGACAGATCGACGGGCTGGTCGCCGGCCTGGTCCAGGGACAGGACCGTGTGATCGGCGGCGGCCAGGGCGGACACGATGCTGCTGCCGATGGCGCCCGCGCCCCCGGTGACCACCGCGACCCGGGAGGCTGGCTCCAGGTGCTGCGCACCGCTGCCCTGGCGTACCCCGGTGCCGCGGTTCACCCGCGTTCCAGCAGCTCGATCAGGTTGCCCTCCGGGTCGGCCAGGAACGACATCGATACTCCCGGCTCGGGAGAGGGCTGAGGTGGCATGATCTCGCGGGCTCCGAGTCCCAGCAGCCTGGAGTGCATGGCCCGCAGGCCGGCCACGTCGAACGCGATATGCCCGAACCCCTCGGTCAGGGCGGCCTCGGCCGGGTCCGCGGCCCGCAGCCCGGGGCCGGACCCCGGCCGGGAGAGCAGTTCGACCCGGTGCCCCAGCTCCGGGTTCCGCAGCATCACGATGTCCAGGTCCACGGCGTCGATGCGGGTCGCGAACTCGCGTTCCAGGCCGAAGGCCGTGGCGTACCAGGCCTCGGCCGTGGCCAGGTCGGCCACGTTCAGGCCGACGTGATCAAGTCGCATGACTGGGGAGCTCGCGCCGGGCGTCGCACAGGAAACGCACCGACCGCTGCATCACCGTGGTCGTCGCGGCCTCGTCCAGCTCGGGGAACATGTGGCTGGCCCCGTCCACCAGTTCCACGGTGGCCGGGGCCCCGGCCGCGGCCAGCGCCCCGGCCAGGCGCTGGCTCTGCCGCGGCGGCACCAGGACGTCCGCGGTACCGTGCAGCAGCAGGAACGGGGGCGCGCTGGCCTGGGCGAACCGCACCGGGCTGGCCGCGGCGGCCAGGTCCGGGCGCTCGCCCACCGGGGCGCCGAGAAGCTGGGATTCGCGGGCTTCCGGGCCCCGCTCGCCGTGCCCCCCCGCCTCGTCGCAATCGCTGGCCAGGGCATCCAGGTCGGTCGGGGGGTACCAGCAGACCACCGCGTCCAGGCCCGCGTCCGGTGAGCAGAGAGCGTGCATGGCGGCCAGCTGCCCCCCGGCCGACACGCCCCACGCCACCGTGCGCGGGGTGGGCACACCGAGCGGTTTTCGTTGGAGAGAAAGGAATGTCGCGGCCGCCTGGACGTCTTCCAGCTGCGCGGGCCAGCGGGCCTCACCGCTCAGCCGGTAGTCCAGGCTGGCCATGGCCAGGCCCAGCCCGGCGACCCGCTCGAAGAAGGACGGGGTCCAGTCCCGGGCCGTGCCCGGGCCGTCGGCCCGGCTGCCCACCCGCCAGCCGCCGCCGTGCAGGTACAGGCACAGCGCGCGGGCCGGGCCGTCCGGGACGTAGAGGTCCAGGGACAGCGGGCGGTAGCCGGGCGGGCGCGAGAAGACGACGTCGCGGTGGGTGGTCACCGTCATGGGCGCGGGCGTTCCTTATAGAACGTGCCGCCCTGGATGATGTACGCCAGGTTCGCGGGGTCCTGGAGGATCCGGACGTCGTCGGCCGGGTTGCCCGTCACCACGAGGATGTCCGCGAGATACCCGGGGGCCAGCAGGCCCAGCTCGTCGCCCATGCCCATCAGCTGGCCGCCGAACTTCGTCGCCGCGGTCAGCGCCTCGAGCGGCTGGTAGCCCAGCACGCTGGTGAACAGTTCCAGGTCGCGGGCGTTGCGGCCGATCGGGTTGTTCGGGAAACCGTAGTCCCCGCCGGGCAGGGCCCGGATGCCGCGTTTGCGGATCTCGGGGTAGACCGCGGCCATGCCCTCCAGCGCCGCGACCGAGCCCATCTTCTCCGCCTGGGCCCGGTCGATGCCGAACTCCGCGCCCTCGTGGACGTTGGCGTAGATGATGCCGGGGGCCGGTGACACGAACACCTCGTCCTTGACCGACTCCAGCAGGTCGAGGGCTTCGCCGTCGGCGTACGTGCAGTGGTAGATGGACCGGAACCCGGCGCGCACCGCGACCTTGACCGACTCGGCCGACTGGGCGTGGCAGTTCAGCCAGACCCCGGACTCGCGGGCCTGCTCGCCCGCGGCGCTGGCTTCCTCCTGGGTGTACTGGGTGATCTGCGACCCGCCCGGGATGAACACGTCGTCGTTGGACAGCAGGAACTTGACCGCGTCGAAGCCCATCGCGGCCTGCTCGCGGACGAACGCGCGGCACGCGTCCGGGCCCTGCCACTCCGGCTCCACGTGGCCGTCCGGGCGGACCGGGTGGTTGTCGCGCTCCATGCTGGCGGCCAGCATCCGGGGCCCGGGCACCACGCCGGCCCTGATCTTGTCGCGCAGGATCACCTCGGTCGGCATGGGCAGCAGCGAGCCCGCCGAGTAGACCGAGGTGAACCCGGCGTCGAGCAGGATCTTCGCGTTCCGCTCGGCCCGGGCCAGCTCGGCGTCCATCCCCGAGATGTGGTGGAAGAAGCTGACGTCCAGCGGCGGGTTGAACGTGGGGTCGATGTGCCCCACGGCGGACGGGAACGTGAGGTGGCCGTGCGACTCGATCAGGCCCGGCATCACCGTGCACCCGCTGGCGTCGATCACGCGGTCGGTCCCGTGGTCGTCGCGGTAGCCAGGGGTCACGGACAGCACCCGGTCATCGGCGAGGGTCACCTCGCCAGGCACCGGCGGGGTCCCGGTGCCGTCGAACACGAGGCCCTTGGTCAGGACGGTGCGTGCCACGAGGTCTCCTGCGCAGTCTCATCAGCCCAGCGGGTTATGAACCCGCTGCTTTGTAGGCCAGTTTCATCAGCCGAGAACGACTTTCTGCGGTGGCTGTTTCCGTGAGTGTTGCCCGCTTCGGCCCCGGGTGTCAACTGGTTCGCCGGACTGGGCAAATCCAGACCGGGTAAACCAGTCTGGTGCCCACTGACGTACACCGTGATGTCCGCCGCGACGTGGTTGACGCGCATGTCCACCTGCTGCCGCCCCGGCTGCAGGCCGCGATCCGCGGGTTCTTCGACCGCCACGGGATCGACAGCGGCCGCTTCGCCTACCCCGCGGACCACGGGGAGATCTGCGACCGGCTCGCCGCCGAGGGGATCAGCGAGGTGTGGTCGCTGCCCTACGCGCGCCGCCCCGGCTCGGCCGCGGACCTGAATGCGTCCATGGCCGGCCTGGCCGCCGCGCGGCGCGGCGGCCCGGTGCGGGTGATCGGCGGCTGCACCGTCCACCCGGGCGACGACCAGCCGGTCACCCTGCTGCGCAGCGCGGTCGAGGACCTGGGCCTGCGGGTGCTGAAGCTGCACTGCTCGGTCGGGGACTTCAGCCCCGACGACCCGCGGCTCGACCCGGTCTGGGGGTACGCGGCCGAGATCGCCCTGCCGGTCGTGCTGCACGCCGGGCACGCGCCCGACGGGCACACGGGGGAAGCCGAGCTGGAGCCGGTGGCCGAGGTGGCCCGCCGCCACCCCGGGGCCCGGGTGATCATCGCGCACTGCGGGCACACAGCGTCGGAGGCCGCGCTGCGGCTGGTGGCGGGCCACGAGCACGTGTACGCCGACCTCACCCCGGTGATCCACCACCCGGTCCGGGTGCCGGCCGCGCAGCTGAGCGCGCTGGCCGGGAAGCTGCTGTTCGGCTCGGACGCGCCTAACACCGGGCTGACCGTGACCCAGCTGCTGGACGGCCTCGACGGCGGGCAGCTGCCGGAGCGGGCGTGGGCGGCGCTGACGGGGGGGACGGCGCGCCGGCTGGTGGCGGACGTGCGGGTCTAGCTAGTGGGCCAGGATCTCGGCCACGTCCGCGGCCAGCCGGGCCGTGAGGCGCCCGTCGGGATCCCGGTGCGGGTTCACCTCGGTGATGACCAGGCCGCCGAACGCCTCGTGCCGGCAGAACACCCGCAGGCAGGCCAGCGCGTCCAGGTAACCCAGACCCTGGTTGAAGTGCGGGAAGTCGGCCAGCGGGAACTCGGTCGAGTTGATCACGTCCACGTCGAAGTGGACCAGCACCGGCCGGGACCGGCCGGCCAGCGCGGACATGGCCTCGGCGGCGCGGGCCGGAGGGTCGTCCATGCCGGTGGCCGGGTACTGGGCGACCTTCTGCTCGGTGAGCCAGGCCCGGGCCGGCTCGGGCGCCTCGGCGAAGTCGTAGCCGAACGCGACGATCCGCTCGCCCGGCATCAGCGGGTACCGCGGCCCGATCCGGGCCAGTTCCGGGGTGCCCGAGCCGAGCATGTGGGCCAGGCCCATGGTGTCGAGGATCCCGGACGTCGTGGTCTGCGGGGTGGACACGTCGATGTCCCCGTCGAAGTACATCAGGCCCGCGTCGGGATGGCGCTCCAGGAAGCCGGCCAGCACGCCGAGCGTGATCGTGCAGTCCCCGCCCAGGATGAGCGGGACGCCGGCTCCGTCACCGCCGCCGCACATCTCGGCGACCCGGCCCGCCAGGTTCCGCGCGACCTCGGTGACCAGGCCCAGGTTCTGCTGCCGGGGGTGGTCCGGGTCGGGGCGGAACGGGACGCGGGGCAGGTCGCCGTGGTCGCGCACGGCCACGCCCCGGGCCGCGAGCCCGGTGAGCAGGCCCGCGTCCCGCAGCCAGGCGGGCGCGTCTTCCTGGCCGGGGCCGTGGGTCCCGGCCGCCGACGGGACCCCGATCAACTCGATGCCGCGCATGGGCACCGAGCGTACGGGATCGCCCCACGCGGCGTAAGAACTTGCCAGCCTGCCTGACCGCGCCCGGATGGCCACTCCGGGCGTGAAAAACCGGCCGCCCCCGCTTTACGCGGGGGCGGCCGGTTCCGGCGGTGCCGCGGGGTCAGGCCGCGGCCGCCGCCTGGTGGGTGGCCGGGGTGCTGTTGGCCGGCTCGAGGGCCAGGCCGAGCACCTCGCGGACGTCACTGACGGCGTGCACCGTCAGCTGCTCCCGGACGTTCTCCGGCACATCCTCGAGGTCCGGCTCGTTGCGCTTCGGGATCAGCACCGTGGTGATGCCGGCCCGGTGCGCGGCGAGCAGCTTCTGCTTCACCCCGCCGATCGGCAGGACCCGCCCGGTCAGCGAGACCTCACCGGTCATCGCCACATCGGAGCGGACCAGCCGCCCGGACAGCAGGGACGCCAGCGCGGTGGTCATCGTGACCCCGGCGCTCGGCCCGTCCTTGGGCACCGCGCCCGCGGGCACGTGCACGTGCACGCCCCGGTCCTTCAGGTCGCCGACCGGGAGTTCCAGTTCGGCGCCGTGCGAACGCAGGTAGGACAGCGCGATCTGGGCCGACTCCTTCATCACGTCCCCGAGCTGCCCGGTGAGCGTGACGCCGGTGGTGCCGGTCTCCGGATCAGCCAGTGACGCCTCGATGAACAGGACGTCGCCGCCGGTGCCGGTGACCGCCAGGCCAGTAGCCACACCGGGCACCGCGGTCCGCTCCGCCGAGTCCGGCGTGTGGCGCGGGTGACCCAGGTAGCCGTGCAGGTCAGCCTGGTCCACGGTGACGGGCAGCGTCGTCGTGCCGCCGGCCACCTGCGCGGTGATCTTCCGCAGCACGCGGGCGATGGTCCGCTCCAGCGACCGGACTCCGGCCTCACGGGTGTACTCGCCCGCCATCGTGTGCAGCGCGGCGTCGGTGATGGTCACGTCGGACGCCTCCAGGCCGGCCCGCTCCAGCTGACGCGGCAGCAGGTGACCCTGGGCGATCGTGACCTTCTCGGCCTCGGTGTACCCGTCCAGCTGGATCAGCTCCATCCGGTCCAGCAGCGGGCTGGGGATCTGCTCCAGCACGTTGGCCGTCGCGATGAACAGCACGTCCGACAGGTCGAGCTCGACCTCCAGGTAGTGGTCGCGGAACGTGTGGTTCTGCGCCGGGTCCAGGACCTCCAGCAGCGCCGCGGTGGGGTCGCCGCGGTAGTCCGCGCCGAGCTTGTCCACCTCGTCCAGCAGGATGACCGGGTTCATCGAGCCCGCCTCGCGGACGGCCCGGACGATCCGGCCGGGCAGCGCGCCGACGTAGGTGCGCCGGTGACCGCGGATCTCCGCCTCGTCCCGGACGCCGCCCAGCGCGACCCGGGCGAACTTGCGGCCCATGGCGCGGGCCACCGACTCGCCGAGCGAGGTCTTGCCGACTCCGGGCGGCCCGGCCAGGGCCAGCACCGCGCCGCTGCGCCGCCCGCCGACCAGGGCCAGGCCCTTGTCGGACCGGCGCTTGCGCACGGCCAGGTACTCGATGATCCGCTCCTTGACGTCATCCAGGCCGGCGTGATCCGCGTCGAGGATCGCCCGTGCGCCCGCGATGTCGTAGGCGTCGTCGCTCCGCTCGTTCCACGGGATCTCCAGCACCGTGTCCAGCCAGGTCCGGATCCAGCTGCCTTCCGGCGACTGGTCCGAGGCGCGCTCCAGCTTGGCCGCTTCCTTCATCGCGGCCTCGTGCACCTTCTCCGGCAGCACGGCGGCCTCGATGCGGGCCCGGTAGTCCTCTTCCTCGGTGCCCGGCTCGCCGTCCAGCTCGGACAGCTCCTTGCGGATGGCGGCCAGCTGCTGGCGGAGCAGGAACTCACGCTGCTGCTTCTCCATGCCCTCGCGGACGTCGTTCTGGATCGTCTCCGCGACGTCCAGCTCGGCGAGCTGGTCCCGGGCCCACCCGGTCAGCAGCTCGAGCCGCTGCTCGGGGTCGATGGTCTCCAGCAGCTGCTGGCGCTGCTCCAGGGACAGGTAACCGGCGTAGCCAGCGCTGTCCGCCAGGGCTGACGGGTCCGTGATCCGCTGCAGCGCGTCCACGACCTGCCACGCACCCCGCTTCTGCAGGATGGTGCCGGCCAGGCCGCGGTACTCGCGGGCCAGTTCCTGGGCGCGGGAGCTGGCCGGCGGCTCGTCGACCACCGTGCCCTCGACCCACAGGGCCGCGCCGGGTCCGGTCGTGCCGACGCCGATCCGCACCCGGGACAGGCCGCGGATTACCGCGGCGGGTTCACCACTGGGCAGCCGCCCGATCTGCTCGACGGCGCCGAGCGTGCCCAGCGCGGAGTACTTGCCCTCCAGCCGGGGAACGAGCAGGACCTGCGGGGTGGCGTCGGCCGCCCCAGGCACCGCGGCGGACATCTGCGCGGCGCTGATCGCGGCGCGTGCTTCCGCGGCGGAGGTGTCCAGCGGCACCACCATGGTCGGCAGCACCACTGAGTCGTCCAGCGGCAGCACCGGCAGGGCGAGTGTTTCGCTCATTGCTCACTTCCTGAGAATTCAGCTTGTGGTTTACGCTTCAACGCACGGCAGCCGGGTTTGTTTCCGGGAAACGTTTCGCTTTCAGCGGACGGGTATTTCGCTCTCGGCGGACATAAGTATGGCCGGGGAAAGCCGTGGCCCGATTGGCGAAAACCGTGCTCATGCGCGCGGATGTCATTAAATGGCGGCCCGTATTAGCTGCCGGGCCCGCCCCTGCTCCGCAGGCGCAACCGTGACAACCGGGAAGCCCCCGGGGGTATTCCCGGGGGCTACGCGGCGGCCGGGGTGTCGCGGGTGCCCGAGCGGGCCGTGCCGCCCTGGCCGGCCAGCAGCGTGCGGAGGTACTGGCCGGTGTGGCTGCTTTCGATGGTGGCGACGTGTTCGGGGGTGCCGGTGGCGATGATGTGGCCGCCGCGGGAGCCGCCGTCGGGGCCGAGGTCGATGACGTGGTCGGCGGTCTTGATGACGTCGAGGTTGTGCTCGATGACGATGACGGTGTTGCCGCCGTCGACGAGCCGGCCCAGGACGCCGAGCAGTTTGCGGATGTCTTCGAAGTGCAGCCCGGTGGTGGGCTCGTCCAGGACGTAGATGGTCTTGCCGGTGGAGCGGCGCTGCAGTTCGGAGGCGAGCTTGACCCGTTGTGCCTCGCCGCCGGACAAGGTGGGGGCGGGCTGGCCCAGGCGGACATACCCCAGGCCGACGTCGGTGAGGGTCGCCAGGTGGCGGTGGATGGCCGGGATCGCGGCGAAGAAGCCGGCGGCTTCCTCGATCGGCATGTCCAGCACGTCGGCGATGGTCTTGCCCTTGTAGTGCACGGCCAGGGTGTCGGTGTTGTACCGGGCGCCGTGGCACACCTCGCACGGGACGTACACGTCGGGCAGGAACTGCATCTCGATCTTGATGGTGCCGTCGCCGGAGCAGGCTTCGCAGCGGCCGCCTTTGACGTTGAAGGAGAACCGGCCGGGCTGGTAGCCGCGGACCTTGGCCTCGGTGGTGGCCGCGAACAGCTTCCGGACGTGGTCGAACACCCCGGTGTAGGTGGCCGGGTTCGACCGGGGGGTCCGCCCGATCGGGCCCTGGTCCACGTGCACCACCTTGTCCAGCTGGCTCATCCCGGTGACCCGGACGTGCCGGCCCGGCACGGTCCGGGCGCCGTGCAGCTCCCGGGCCAGCGCGTGGTAGAGGATGTCGTTGACCAGCGTCGACTTCCCCGACCCCGACACCCCGGTCACCGCGACCAGGCAGCCCAGCGGGAACGCCACATCCACATTCTTCAGGTTGTGCTCACTGGCCCCGTGCACCACGATCTCCCGGCCGGCCTCCGGCCGGCGGCGGACCGCGGGCACCGGGATGGCTTTCCGCCCGGTCAGGTAGGCCCCGGTCAGTGACTCCTGATTGTCCAGCAGGTCGCTGACCGGCCCGGACACGACGACCTTGCCGCCGTGCTCGCCGGCGCCGGGGCCGATGTCGACGACCCAGTCCGCGGCGCGGATGGTGTCCTCGTCGTGCTCGACCACGATCAGCGTGTTGCCCAGGTCCCGCAGCCGGATCAGCGTCTCCAGCAGCCGGTGGTTATCGCGCTGATGCAGCCCGATCGACGGCTCATCCAGCACATACAGCACCCCGGCCAGCCCCGACCCGATCTGGGTGGCCAGCCGGATCCGCTGCGCCTCCCCGCCCGCCAGCGTGGGGGCCGACCGGTCCAGGGACAGGTAGTCCAGGCCGACGTCGAGCAGGAACTCCAGGCGGGTGCTGATCTCGGCCAGGATGGGCGCGGCGATCTGCGCGTCGGCCCCGGTCAGGGTCAGGGCGGGCAGCTGGGTGGCCAGCTCGCTGATGGGCAGCGCGCAGAGTTCCGCGATGGGCCGGCGGCCACGGTCACGGCCCGGGCGATCGGCTTGAGCCGGGTCCCCGCGCACGACGGGCACGGGACCTCACGCATGAAGCCCTCGAACTGCTCGCGGCCCGCGTCGCTCTCCGCCTCGGCGTGCCGCCGCTCGATGAACGGGATCGCGCCCTCGAACGTCGCGTCATAGGACCGTTCCCGGCCCCGGGCCGTGCTGAAGTGCACGTGAACGGGCTGGTCATAGCCGTGCAGCAGGGCATCCTGGGCGGCGGCTGGCAGCCGGGCCCACGGGGTGTCCATGCCGAAGCCCAGGGTCTCCCCGAGCGCCTCGATCAGCCGGGAGAAGTAGTCGCCGGACGGGCCAGCCGCCCAGGGGCCGATCGCGCCCTCGGCCAGGGTCTTGTCCGGGTCGGCCACCACGAGCTCGGGGTCGACTTCCATCCGGGTGCCCAGCCCGGTGCAGTCCGGGCACGCCCCCCACGGCGAGTTGAACGAGAACGACCGCGGCTCCAGCTCCTCAAACGACAAGTCGTCATACAGGCACGCCAGATGCTCGGAGAACATCCGCTCCCGGTGCGGGTCATCCTCAGCCAGGTCCACGAACTCCAGCAGCACCACCCCGCCCGACAACCCAGCGCCGTCTCCACGGAATCGGTCAGCCTGCGGCGGGACTCGGGCTTGACCGCCAGCCGGTCCACCACCACCTCGATGGTGTGCTGCTCGTTCTTGTGCAACGACGGCAGGTCGTCCAGCCGGACCACGATGCCGTCGATCCGGGCCCTGGTGTAGCCCTTGAGCTGCAGTTCGCGCAGGAGCTCGGTGTACTCGCCCTTACGGCCCCGGATCACCGGCGCCAGCACCTGGAACCGCGCCCCCTCCTCCAGCTCCAGCACCCGGTCCACGATCTGCTGCGGCGCCTGCCGCGCGATCGGCCGCCCGCACACCGGGCAATGCGGCCTGCCCACCCGCGCATACAGCAACCGCAGGTAGTCATACACCTCCGTGATCGTCCCCACCGTCGACCGCGGATTCCGGCTGGCCGCCTTCTGGTCAATCGACACCGCCGGGCTCAGCCCATCGATGAAATCCACATCCGGCTTATCCATCTGGCCCAGGAACTGCCGCGCATACGCCGACAGCGACTCCACATACCGCCGCTGCCCCTCCGCGAAAATCGTGTCAAACGCCAGGCTCGACTTCCCCGACCCCGACAACCCGGTAAACACGATCATGGAATCCCGCGGCAGCTCCAGCGACACATCCTTCAGGTTGTGCTCACGGGCGCCACGGACGACGATGCCTTTAGCCACAGACGTTCTGCACTCCAATGGTGATGGTTTAGGTTCTGGTAAAACAACCGCCGGGCCGGGCTGATTCCGGCCCGGCCGCAGGCCCCGGCCGGCCCGCCCCCCACCCCGGGAGGTCCGCCGCACGGGCGTAGCGTGAGAAACTGGCGATCTTTCCCGCATCCCCTGGAGGAGCCATGAGCGAGCTGCCCGATCCGCCGCCAGCCGAGCCGTCGGCCTTCCACAAGGACCGCCGCGAGGGCGGCGGCCTGCCCCTGCGCCCCGACGACGACCAGCTCGCCGAGCTGACCGAGGAGGAGCGGGTAGACGCCGGGATCGATCCCTACGAGCCGGATGAGGTGCCGCCGGCCACCGACGATCCGGTGCCGACGGACATCACCGAGTCCGAGCAGTACCAGGACGAACGAGCAGAGATCGATCGGGAGAAGGCCGAGGGTGAGCTGCCCGAGGAACGGGGCGCCTTCCCGCCGACCCGCTACGACGAGTAGCGCTCAGACTTCCCATTCCCGGGCCAGGTCGTTGTCCACGATCAGGACCACCTTGCCCCGGGTGTGGCCTTCCTCGACCCGGCGGTGGGCCTCGGCCGCGTTCTCGTAGAAGTACCTGGCCTCGACTTCCACCGACAGCAGCCCGTCGTCGAACCAGGGCGCCATCCGGATCAGGCGGCTGCCGCTGGGCTCGCCGTTGTACGTCCGCCAGGTGACGCCGGGGGTGTCCGGCAGCTCCCCGTGCACCGGGGTGGCGATCGTCGCCCCGTCCCGGGCGGCGCGGGCCGCGCCCGCCAGGGTCGGGCCCGCGCAGGCCAGGATCTGCTGGGCCCCGCCGTCCATCACCTCCCGGACCTGGTCGGGCCAGTCGGGCTTGGTGTGGTCGATGACCACCTCCGCCCCGCCGTGATGCACGAACTCGTGATGCTGCGGGCTGGCCGTGGCCACGATCCTGGCCCCGAGGTTCCGGGCGATCTGCACCGCGAGGTGCCCCAGCCCGCCCGCGCCCGCGGTGATCAGGACCTCGTCGCCGCGGCCCACGGACAGCACGTCGGTCAGGCCCTGATGGGCCGTGAGCGCGTCGATGGGGGCGCCGGCCGCGTCGGTCCAGGGCAGGCCGGCCGGGATGGGGGCGAGCTGCTCGACCGGGCACCGCACGTACTGCGCGTAACAGCCGGACAGGCCGGGATACCCGTAGACCGGCGCGCCCTCGTCGAGGCCCGCGTCCTCGCCGTCGCGACCCTCGACGACCCCGGCGAACTCGCCGCCGGGGATGAAGGGCATCGGCCCGGTCCAGCCGCCGCGGCGCATGGACACGTCCCAGGGTCCCACGCCGGCGGCGAGGACCCGGACGAGCACGTCCTCCGGCCCGGGCACCGGCACCAGGACCTCGCTGGGCTTGAGCACCTCCGGGCCGCCGAACTCGCTGACCGTGATTGCCCGCATCCCTGCCCTCCCCGGCCGGGTGTCCGCCCTGGCCTTGGTTCCCCACACTACGACGGGCGGTTCCCGCCGGCGGGCCGGGTCGCGAGGTGGGCGTTACGCGTCACCCCGGACCGTTTTAGTTAGAAAAATCCTGGGTCATCCACACGGTGCCGGAACTGTCGCGGTACACGGAGATCCCGGCGTGGGTGAACGCGGAACTGAGGATGTTGAGGCGGTGACCGTCGTCGGGCGGCTTCTCGTCCAGCATGCTCTGGGTCAGCCCGACCGCCATCTGGGCGATCGCCGCCGGGGTGTCCGCCACCGGGCCGCCCTCACCGATGTTCTCCCCGGCCGCGGTCCAGTGCACCCCGGCCGCGGACTCCCGGGCGCCCAGGTCCGGCTCGCCCGGGCACTGGTGGGACAGGCCGCAGCCCCCGGCCATCACCGAGGTGTGCCGGGCGGCGCTGGTGTCCAGGCCGGAGCTGATCGTGTAGGCGGGCAGCCCGGCCTGGGCCCGGGCCTGGTTGATCAGGGCCAGCACCTGCTGGTCCGCGGCGGACTGCCCGGCCGGGGACTGGCCCGCGGCCGGGGCCGAGCTGGCCGGGGCGGCCGGCGTCGGCGCGGCCGATGTCGCGGGCGGCGCGGCCGGCCGGGGGCGTTTGGGGTGCCGGCGGGGCCGGGTGCTCGGGGACGCCGACGGGGAACCGCCCCGGCCCGGCGTGGCGCTCGGGGACGCAGACGACCGGGCCGGCGACGCGCTGGCGGCCAGCGGCTGGGCGGCGGCCTTGTCGGCCGTCTCGCTGGCCCGGCCGGGCAGCCGGACGACGAGGAATACCGCCGCCGCCACCGCGAGCGCGGTGATGAGCACGCTGACGGCGATCGACGAGCCACGGGATCCGCGGGGGGTCATCGCGCCACCTCTGTACTCAGCCGCCGGCCTGCGGGCCGGCCGCCTATATATCCGGCGACCGGCCTACGGGCCGGCCGCCTGGCATCAGCGAATCATGCTAGCGATCTGCGCCGCCTGAAATGCCGTAATCGTCCGGTGCGTAAAGCGCCGCCCATGGAGTCACGTATTCTGCCTGGTCAGCGACGTGAAACGGCGGAGCACGGAAAGGCGCACCATCATCCGCAACGACGACCACCGGCGGCCGGGATGACGCGCCCCGGGATCATCATCGACGGGGCGTCGCTGACCTGCGCCGGGGTCGCGGCGGTGGCCCGGGACGAGGCGCCGGTCACCGTCGCGCCGGAGGCGGTCACGGCGGCCCGCGCCGGGTGGGAGACCGCCCGGGACGTGGCCGCCCGGCGGCCGGTGTACGGCCGGACCACCGGGGTCGGCGCGAACCGCAACGTCGGGCTGGCCGAGGATGACCTGGCCGAGCACGGGCTGCGGGTGCTCCGCAGCCACGCCGCCGGGTCGGGCCCGCTGCAGCCCGCCGATCTGGGCCGGGCCATGCTGGTGACCCGGCTGAACCAGATCGGCGTGGGCGGTTCCGGGGTGGACCCGGCGGTGCTCGAGGTGCTCGCGGACGCCATCAACCGGGGTTTCACCCCGCCCGTGCCGCTGTACGGGGCGATCGGCACCGGCGACCTGACCGCGCTGGCCTCCACCGGGCTGTGCCTCATCGGCGAGCGGGCCTGGCGCACCGGCACCGGGCCGCCGCCGCGGTTCCCGCTCCGCCCGGCCGACGCGCTCGGGTTCATGAGCAGCAACGCCGCCACGCTCGGTGAGGCCGCGCTGGCCTGCCACGAGCTGGGCATCCTGGTCCGCGCCGCGGTGGTGATCACGGCCCTGTCGCTGCTGGCGGTGCGCGGCTCGCTGGAGCCGTACGCGCCGGTGGTGCACCGGGGCCGCCCGGCCGGGCAGCAGCGGGTGGCCAGCCGGATGCGGGCCCTGCTGGCCGGCGACCCCCAGGAACCGGCCCGGATCCAGGACTCCTACGGCTACCGGGCCTTTCCCCAGGTCCACGGGCCGGCGGTGGACTCGCTGGGGTACGCCACCCAGGTGGTCACCACCGAGCTCAACTCGGCCAGCGAGAATCCGCTCGTCGACCCGGCCGGCCACGCGGTGTGGCACAACGGCAACTTCCACGCCGCCTACGCCGGGCTGGCCCTCGACTCGGCGCGCGCGGCGCTGTTCCAGACCGCGGCGCTGTCCGCGGCCCGGCTGGGCACCCTGGTCGAGCCGTCCTTCACCGGCCTGCACGCGTTCGCCGCGGACTCCCCGGCCAGCTCGGGCATCATGATCCTGGAGTACGTCGCGCAGTCCGCGGTGGCGGACCTGCGCCGGTTCGCCAGCCCGGCCGCGCTGGGCAGCGCCGTGCTGTCCCGCGGCGTGGAAGAGCACGCCGGCTTCTCCACCCAGTCCGCCCGGGCCAGCACCGACGCGGTGGCGGCCTACCGGGCCGTGCTGGCCTGTGAGCTGGCCGCCGCGGTCCGGGTGCTCCGGATGCAGGACCGCGCCCCGGCGGCCGGCGGGCCGCTGCGGGCCGCCTTCGACGCCGCGGACACGGTCCTCGACCCGCGGACGGCCGACCGCCCGCTCGACGCCGACCTCACCGCGGCCGAGGGACTTCTGGGTGGGTATGCCACTTTTGGTCTACTCGAGGAAGATGTCTAGGGTTATGGCACACACGACGAGGAGGCCGGCCCTGAGCGACGTCCGGACACCGGAGGAGACCCTGTGAGCGACGTCCGGTTCCGGCTCGCGAGGGTGGGCCGTCAGGCCCGGCCGAGTGGCCGGTGGGGTTTTGTTCGCCGGACGGCGCGAACATCGGAGGAGACACTGTGAGCATCCTTGGCACCCGGGTCGTGCGCACCGAGGACCCCCGGCTGCTCACGCAGGGCGGCGTGTACACCGATGATCTGCGGCTCCCGGAACTGGACGGCGCGGGCCGGATCACGTTCGTGCGCAGCCCGATCGCGCACGCCCGGATCACCGGCATCGACACCGGGGCGGCCCTGGCGTCCCCCGGCGTGGTGGCCGTGCTGACCGCGGCCGACATGGACGACATCCCGGCCGCCGGCGGCCGGCCCACCACCGAGCCGTTGCTGGCCACGGACCGGGTCCGCTACGTCGGCGAAGCCGTGGCCATCGTGGTGACCGAGCAGGGCTACCAGGGTGAGGACGCGGCCGAGCTGGTCAGCGTGGACTACGACCCGCTGCCCGCCGTGGTGGACTTCGACGACGCCCTGGCCGGGGGCACCCTGCTGTTCGACGGGACCGACTCCAACGTGATCCGCACCGCGGGCGAGCCGGCCCCGCCGGGTACGTTCGACGGCTGCGAGGTCGTGGTCCAGCGCACGTTCCCCAACCAGCGGGTCGCGCCGCTGCCGCTCGAGGGCCGCGCGGCCGCGGCCCGCTGGGCGGACGGCCGGCTGACCCTGTGGGCGAGTACCCAGAACGCGCAGCTGGCCCGGGACGCGCTGGCCGCCGCGGTCGGGCTGGACGCCGCCGCGGTGCGGGTCGTCGCGCCCGACGTGGGCGGCGGCTTCGGCGCCAAGATCGCCGTCGAGCGGGACACGATCATCGTGGCCTGGGCGGCGAAGCACACCGGCCGCCCGGTGCGCTGGGTGGAGACCCGGAACGAGAACCTGCTCGGCATGGTGCACGGCCGGGCGCAGCGGCACACGATCACGATCGGCGGGAGCCGGGACGGCCGGATCCTGGCCTACCACCTGGACATCATCCAGGACTCGGGGGCCTACCCGCGAGGGGGCACGTTCCTGCCCGGGCTCACCCAGCTGATGGCCAGCGGCGTGTACGACCTGGCGTACTGCGGATCCGCGTTCCGCACGGTGCTCACCAGCACCACCCCGATCGGGGCCTACCGGGGCGCGGGGCGGCCGGAGGCCACGGCCGCGATCGAGCGGGCCGTGGACCTGTTCGCGGCGGAGATCGGCATGGACCCGGCCGAGGTCCGGCGGCGGAACGTGGTGGCGCCGGAGGCGTTCCCGTACACCACCGCCAGCGGTGCCGTGTACGACACCGGGGACTATGCGGCCGCGCTGGACGCCGTGCTGTCCGGAGCCGGCTATGCCGGGCTGCGGGCCGAGCAGGCGCAGCGGCGCGCCCGGGGCGGCCCGGTCCAGCTCGGCATCGGCCTGGCCAGCTACGTGGAGATCACCGCCGGGGATTACTCCGGGGGCGAGACATCCCGCGTGGTGGTGGACGCCACCGGCGCGGCGACGGTGTACACCGGCAGCTCGCCGCACGGCCAGGGCCACCAGACCGCGTTCGCCATGCTGGTCACCGACCAGCTCGGCATCCCGATGGACCGGATCACCGTGATCCACGGGGACACGGACCAGGTGCCGCACGGGGTCGGCACGTACGGCTCCCGGTCGCTGCAGCTAGGCGGGACCGCGGTCCATCAGGCCGCGATCCAGGTGAAGGACCAGGCCCGGGACGTGGCCGCAGGCATGATCGAGGCCAGCGCCGCCGACCTGGAGCTGGACACCGCCAGCGGGACCTGGCAGGTCCGCGGCGACCCGGAGACCGCGCTGACCTGGGCGGCCGTGGCCGCGCAGGCCGGGCCGGACGGCCTGTCCGCCGAGGTGGACTTCCGGCCGGCCAGCCCCACGTTCCCGTTCGGGGCGCACCTGGCCGTGGTCGAGGTGGACACCCAGACCGGGAAGGCCACCCTGATCCGCCACGTCACCGTGGACGACGCCGGAAAGGTGCTGAACCCGGTGCTGGCCGAAGGGCAGCGGCACGGCGGCATCGCCCAGGGGGCGGCGCAGGCCCTGCTGGAAGAGGTGCGCTACGACGCGGAGGGCAACCCGCTGACCAGCACGCTGGCCGACTACGCGGCGATCACGGCCACCGAGCTGCCGTCCTTCGAGCTGCTCGCGATGGAGACCCCGACCAGCGTGAACGCGCTCGGAGTCAAAGGCATCGGTGAGGCCGGCACGATCGGCGCCACCCCGGCCGTGCACAACGCGGTCATCGACGCGGTCGCGCACCTCGGGGTGCGGCACATCGACATGCCGGCCACGCCGCAGCGGATCTGGGCGGCGATCAACGAGGCGAAAGGCAGCGCGTGAAGGTCACAGTGATGGTCAACGGTGCGCCGGTAGCGGCCGACGTGGAGGACCGGACGCTGCTCGTGCACTTCGTGCGCGAGACGGCCGGCCTGACCGCCACCAACGTCGGCTGCGACACCACCTCGTGCGGCGCGTGCACCGTGCTGCTGGACGGCGAGTCGGTGAAGTCGTGCACGGTCCTCGCGGCGCAGGCGGACGGCCGCCAGGTGACCACCCTGGAAGGGCTGGCCGGCCCGGGCGGCGAGCTGCACCCCATGCAGCGCGCGTTCCGCGCCGAGCACGGGCTGCAGTGCGGGTTCTGCACCCCGGGGATGGTCATGGCGTCGGTGTCGCTGCTGCAGGAGAACCCGCACCCCACCGAGGCTGAGGTCCGGGCCGGGCTGGAGGGCAACCTCTGCCGGTGCACCGGCTACCACAACATCGTCCGGGCGGTCCTGGCCGCGGCGGAGCTCGCGCCCACCGGGTTGGCAGGCACCGGGTTGGCTGGCACCGGGTTGGCGGCACCGGTTTGGCTGGCACCGGGGAGGAGCGCGCCTCATGATTCCCGCGCCGTTCAGCTACCGCCGGGCGGATTCCGTGGCGGAGGCGCTGGACCTGATCACCGAGTACGGCGACGACGGCAAGTTCCTGGCCGGCGGTCATTCGCTGCTGCCCCTGATGAAACTGCGGCTCGCCATGCCGGAGGTCCTCATCGATCTCGGGCCGGTGCGGGAGCTCAGCTACATCCGCGAAGAGGACGGGCACATCGCGATCGGGGCGCTGACCCGCCACCACGACCTGGAGCATTCTGAGCTGCTGGCCCGGTCCGTGCCGCTGCTCGCGCACGCCGCGGGCCAGGTGGGCGATCCCCAGGTCCGCCACCGCGGCACCATCGGCGGGTCGCTGGCGCACAGCGACCCCGCGTCGGACCTGCCCGCCACCGTCCTGGCCCTCGACGCCACGCTGGTGGCCCGCGGGCCGGCCGGGTCCCGGGAGATCCCGGCCGCCGACTTCTTCCAGGGCCTGTTCGAGACGGTGCTGGAGCCCGACGAGCTGCTCACCGAGATCCGGGTCCCGGTGCCGGCGCCGGACGCGGCCGGCTGGTCGTTCCAGAAGTTCACCAAGCGCGCTATCGACTGGGCCATCGTCGGGGTCGCGGTGCAGGGCCGCGCGGTCGCCCTGGTGAACATGGCGGGCACGCCGGTGCGGGCGGCCGGGGTGGAGCGCGCGCTGGCCGCCGGGGCGGCGCCCGCGGAGGCCGCCGCGCACGCCGCGGAAGGCACGAGCCCGGGCGATGACATCAACGCCAGCCCGGCTTATCGTGAGCATCTCGCCCGGGTCCTCGTGGAGCGGGCGCTGGTCGAGGCGCAGGTTGTTTGAAGCACGGGTGTTTGAAGCACGGTTGTTTGAGCACGGCCCAGGCAGGCTGATTCCAAGGACAGGATTTCGACGCACGGGAGAATCATGAGCGCTCGCACCACGCCGCCATTTCGCGCCGACCACGTGGGCAGCCTGCTCCGGCCGGCCGGGCTGCTGGCGGCCCGGGAGGAGTTCGCGGCCGGGCGGATCCCGGCTGAGCAGCTGCGGGCCACCGAGGACGCCGCCATCGCCGACGTGGTGAGGATGCAGGAGAACGTGGGCCTGCAGTCGGCCACGGACGGCGAGTTCCGCCGCGCCTCGTGGCACATGGATTTCATCTATCAGCTGGGCGGGATCGGCCAGGCCCCGGGGAACCTGTCGGTCAAGTTCCACAACCCGGCCGGGGACATCGAGTACACCCCGGCCGCGCTCGCCGTGAACCGCAGGGTCGGCCTGGACCACACGATCTTCGGCCCGGACTTCGAGTACCTGAAGTCGGTCGTGACGACGGCCGTGCCCAAGCAGACGATCCCGTCGCCGAACATGGTCCACTACCGGGGCGGCCCGGCCATGATCGACCCGGCCGTGTACCCGGACGTCGAGGAGTTCTGGACCGACCTGGCCGCGGCCTACGCCGACGAGGTGGCCCGCCTGGCCGCACTGGGCTGCACCTACCTCCAGTTCGACGACACCAGCCTGGCCTACCTGAACGATCCCGTGCAGCGGGCCGAGATCGCCGCCCGCGGCGACGACGCCGAGCACCTGCACCTGCGCTACATCAAGCAGGTCAACGCGGCGCTGGCCGGCAAGCCCGAGGGCATGGCCGTGACCACCCACCTGTGCCGGGGCAACTTCCAGTCCTCGTGGGCGGCGTCGGGCAGCTACGACTTCGTGGCCGAGGCACTGTTCGGTGACCTGGACGTGGACGGCTTCTTCCTGGAGTTCGACGACGAGCGGTCCGGCGGCTTCGAGCCGCTGCGGTTCGTGCCGCCCGGGAAGATGGTGGTGCTCGGGCTGGTCACCACGAAGGTTGGCAGGCTGGAGAACCCGGACGACCTGAAGCGGCGGATCGACGAGGCGGCGCGGTTCGTGCCGCTGGAGCAGCTGTGCCTGTCGGGCCAGTGCGGATTCTCCTCCACGGTCGAGGGCAACGCGCTGACCTACGACGACGAAGTGGCCAAGCTCGAGCTCATCGTCAAGGTGGCCGCCGACGTTTGGGGCTGAGCATCCGGGGCTGACCCGGGCCGCACCCCGGCCCTTACTCAAGCCATTGCTTAGTTAATTCTGAGTGACGTGCGGGAAACTGCCGATCCGCTGTCACCTGGTATACGTAGCGTAGCGGCAAAGCGGTAAAACGCTCAGATCAGGCAAAACTGCACTTCAGGTCACGACCCCTGGAAATTGCCGCAACACGCCGTCGCCTTCTTGTCCCATTACCGCCCGCACCCGCGGCCGAGCCGATAACTTACTGCCTGTCATGGCAGGCCGGCCGATGCCGGAAGACGTTCCTGCCGTGGCCCCAACCGTAGACCTAATGAGGCCCCAGGCGGCGTGCGCCAGGGGCCGGAGAGTCATGAGGAACCGTGGCCGAGTCGGCAGAGAGTTCACATCAGGGCCACGCCAGACGGGACAGCGGCGCCGAGCCTCGGCAACGGCTGGCTCCTTACTCGGCCGGAGGTCCGGCCTGGCGCAAAAGCTCATACAGCGGGTACAACGGGGATTGTGTCGAAGTGGCCGTTCTCAGTCCGGGCCAGGTTGGTGTGCGAGACTCCAAGGCCCACGGCTCCGGGCCTGTCCTGCGCCTGAGCAGTGCCGAGTGGGCAGCCTTCGTGGCGCGGGTGCGGGCAGGTACGTTCGGGCTCGGTTAACCCGGGAACGCCTGGGCGTGAGGTCAGCTCCAGGTGCCGCGCACGGCCTCCGTAATGAGATCGCTGGTCTGTTCGGGCGTGAGTGAGTTTTCGGCCAGCCATTCGAAGCTCACCCGGTACTGGAACGTCTGCTCCTCGTCTTCCAGGTAGTAGCTGCCAGTCAGGTGCTCCACGGCCACAATATCGTGCAGCGGTATAGCATGAATCTGCAGGAATTGCATGTACGAGAACGGCCCTGGGGTGACGGTATGCTCGCCATCAAGTGGGAATACCAGGATCTGCACATTAGGCAGCTGGGAGAGTTCGGTCAGGCGTAGCAGTTGCTCTCGCATGACCGCTTTGCCGCCGAAGTTCCGGTGCAGAACTGATTCGTCGATTACCACGGAGAGATCCGGTGGCGGATTACGGCTCAGAAGTTGCTGTCGCACACGGCGGATTTCTATACGCCGCTCCGCATCGCCCGGGGGAAGCCTGAACATCGACTGAAACGCCCGGTGCACCACTCGCGCGTATGCCTCGGTCTGCAGCAGCCCTGGAATAGCGAACGGATTCCAGTTCCAGATGGACTGGGCCTCATTCTCCGCGGCGAGGTAATCGGTGTAGTTCGCAGGCAACCCTGCTGTCGCGGACTCTAGCCGCCCGGCCTGGCTTGACTCTTGGGCCAGGGCCTGGAGATCTTCGCGGTGGGCCGGGCTGACGCCGTAGAGGTCCAGCAGTTTGGTCAGGTCGCTGAGTTTGACGCCGATCCGGTTCAGCTCGATACGGCTGATCTTGGAGCCCGACCAGTCCAGGCGCTCGGCAACCTGATCTCCGGTCAGCCCGGTTCGTTCCCGCAGTCGGCGCAGTTCCGCCGCCAGGCGCCGTCGCCGGACCGACTGGCCGCCTATATCGGGCATCTGTTCATCTCCCCGGCCGCTGGAGGTCGGCGGCGGTGTGACTCTCATAGAGCGTAGTTCCTGGTGGGGCTTTAAGTGAACCCCACATTGCAAGCAGCCGTGCAATCTGCACTGCATCTTGCACTTATAACTCTAGTGCCGTTCAATTGAAAAGAGGCCCGCCGAGTGCAGGAGGGCGCACATGATGGCCAGGCGGAGTAACCAGAGGGTTCTCCCGCCTTGTGCCTCTGGCCTCTTCCCCCTGGCCGGCCTCGCGCCTGGCGCGGTATGCGCATCAGGACCCGCGGCCGGGATCCGCTGGGGCGGCCCGGGCCGCCCGCGGGGGCCGCCGTAATGGCCAGTGAGATCACCAAGCCTCGACGGGGACAGGCTTGGTCCCATGACATGACACCGGGCCGCCAGCGGTGACGCGCCGACGGCCCAGTAAAGACAATCACTCACATCAACACCATGGACAGGAGTCATGGCATTGGATCAAACCTACATCGCGCCCCGCGTGATGCAAGGGACGGGGTTAGCAATTTCCAGGACAATCGCGGCACCGGGCCGCGCGGGGCCGGTCGCGGCTGCGGGTCAGGGGGGCCCAGTAGCCCGGCCGGAGGGGAGCGCCTGGGATACGCGGCCCCGGGGATGCGCGCCCCGGGGGATCCCGGGCCGGGCCGGCGCTCAGTGGTGCACGGCGGCCAGCAGGGCCGCGTAGGAGCGGACCAGGGCCGCGTGCTCCCGGGCCAGCAGCGGGCTGTCCCGGCGGCAGCCCTCGGCCACCCACTGATCGGAGAGATCCATGGCCTCGGTGCGGTACACGGCCGCGGGGCGGACCGCGGCTTCCGGCTCGTCGTAGAGGAAGGTGTACAGCCGGGTGAGCGCTCCGACCAGTTCGTCCGGGTCACCCCCGGTGGGCTGCCCACCCGTGGGCTGCCCGCCCATGGGCTGCGCGGCGTGCTGGCGCTCCCGGTGCACGCGCCACCAGTCCACCTCCAGGCGGGCCGCTTCGGCCACGTCCCTCGGCTGGCCGTAGCTGATCTTCAGCAGGCCGTAGAAGCGGCGCATGCACCGCCGTGCGCCGTCCGGGTCGTTGTCTTCGGGGGCCCAGAGCTGGTTGGCCCGCAGCACCAGCCAGGCGCCGTGCAGGGTCCGCACCCAGTCCATCCCGAAGCCCTCCCGGACCAGGCCGATCGAGGCCCGCAGTACTCCTGGCCAGTCGCGCAGGTAGTAGCCGACCCAGGCCCGGAATTCCAGGTCGGCCACGCGGGCCGGGTCGAAGGAGCGGAGCCGCCCCGGGGTGCCCGCGAGCCTGTCCGTGCGCATGGTCCGCCTTCCGTGCTGGGACCCGGCCTTGCTGAGAACTCACTGTGACCGGCCCCGGACTACCCCGGCCGCGTTGCTACCGTCCCAGTCATGGATTTTCTCAGCCGCCGGCGCGGGCGCAAGCTCGGCGCGCTGGCGGTGGCCGCCGGCCTGGCCGTGGCCGTGCTCGTCGCGGCGGTCGTGGTGCTCCGCCAGCCGGTGCCGGTCACCGCGCGGGCAGTGCGGATCGCGGTGACCGACGGGCCGGGCGGCAGCCAGCACGTCTCGCTGGACGCCACGTTCTTCACCCCGCCCGGCGGCGGCCGGGTACCGGCGATCCTGCTCGCGCACGGGTTCGGGGAGACCAAGGACGCGGTCCGGCCGGAGGCCGAGCAGCTCGCCCGGGCCGGCTTCGCGGTGCTCACCTGGTCGGCCCGGGGGTTCGGCCGGTCCACCGGGCAGGTCGCCCTCGACTCACCCGACTATGAGGTTCAGGACGTCGAGCAGCTGGTCAGCTGGCTGGCCCGGCAGCCCCGGGTCATGCTGGACGGGCCGGGGGATCCGCGGGTGGGCATCACGGGCGCGTCGTATGGCGGCGCCATCGCGCTGCTCGCCGCCGCCTACGACCACCGGATCGACGCGATCGTCCCGCAGGCCACCTGGTACAACCTGGCCAGCGCGCTGTTCCCCGACGCGGCCGGAGGCGGCCCGGCCGGCGGCGTGTTCAAGAAGCAGTGGGCCGGGCTGCTCTTCACCCAGGGCACCGCGGGGCCCGGGCCGTCGGCCGGGGCGGCCGTGCGGCGGCCGGTGCGGGGGCGGTACCCCGGCCGGGCGCCGCGCCAGCCACCGGGTCAGCCGCCGTCTCCGCCGGCCTGTGCGGCCGCTTCCTGCCCCCGCTCTGCGCCATGTACCAGCAGGTGGCCACCCAGGGGCGGGCCACCCCGCAGGCCGTCTCCCTGCTCGAGCGCTCCAGCCCGTCCAGCGTGGCCAGCCGGATCGACGCCCCCACGCTGCTGATCCAGGGTGAGGACGACTCCCTCTTCGGCCTGGACCAGGCCGACGGCAACTACCAGGCCATCCGGCGCAACGGCGCGCCGGTGGACATGGTGTGGTTCGCGGGGGGCCACGACGGCGGGAACCAGGAGACCAGCCGGATAACCCAGCTCACCACGGAATGGTTCGACCGCTGGCTGAAGGTCCGTCATCCCTGGTCCAGGGCGGATCACGCTGGGCGTCCGGGTGAGTCCGTGCCCACCGGCCAGCCCGCCTTCGCGGTCACCCGGGACCTGGGCTACGACCCGTCCAGCGGCAACGAGGTGCTCGGTGTGGCCACCGCACCGCGGTACCCCGGCCTGGCCGGGACCAGGCGCACCGCGGTCCGGCTGCGCGGGCCCGCGCAGACCATCGTCAACCCGCCCGGCGGCGCGCCGCCGTCCATGTCAGGGCTGCCGGGCCTGGCCGCCGGGGACCCGGGCACGGGCAGTGCGAGCCCGGGCAGCCTGGGCGTGAGCCTGGCCATGCCGGGCGAGAGCGCCGCGTTCACCTCGGCCCCGCTGGCCGCACCGCTGCAGCAGACCGGCTCGGCCAGCGTCCGGATCCGGGTCAGCGGCGCCGCGGACATCACCGTGTTCGCCGAGGTGTACGACGTCGATCAGGCGGGCAACGCCACGCTGCCGTTCCAGCTGGCCGCGCCGGTCCGGGTGACCGGGGCGGCCGCGGGCCGGATGGTGACCGTGACGCTGCCCGCGATGGACTATCAGTTCGCCGCGGGGCACCGGCTCCGCCTGGTGCTGACCAGTACCGATTTCGGGTACGCCACTCCGGGGGCGGCCGCGGCCTACCGGGTGGCGCTGGCCGGCCCGGGCCTGTCCGTGCCGTCGGATCCGGCGCTGCGGATCACCGGTGGCGGCGTCCCGTGGTGGACCTGGGCCGCGCCGCTCGCGGCCCTGGCCGCCGCGGCGGTCATCCTGCTGGCCCGGCCCCGGAGGCGCCCGCGCGCGGTCCCGTCCCGGCCCGGCACGGCCCCGCCGCCGCCCCGGCCCCCGGGGCGGCGGTCCCTGAGGCGGCGGTCCCTGAGGCGGCGGTCCCTGAGGCGGCGGTCCCTGAGGCGGCGGTCCCTGAGCCCCGGCCCCCGAAGCCCCAGCCCGCGGAGCCGGCGATCCTTCCGTCCCGCTGGAAATCACCGGCCTCACCAAGCGTTACCGGGATGGCCAGCTGGCGGTGGACGGGCTGTCGCTGCGGGTGGAGCCGGGCCAGATCCTCGGCCTCCTGGGGCCGAACGGTGCCGGGAAGACGACCACGCTGCGCGCGCTGATGGGCCTGGTCTACCCGGATGCCGGGACGATCAAGATCTTCGGCCAGGAGGTCCGGCCCGGCGCGCCCGCACTGTCCAGGCTGGGGTCATTCGTGGAAGGCCCGGGCTTCCTGCCGCACCTGTCCGGCCGGGCCAACCTGGACCTGTACTGGCGGGCGACCGGGCGGCCCGCCGCCGGGGCGCACCTCGACGAGGTCCTGCGGATCGCCGGGCTCGGCGCTGCCCTCGACCGCCGGGTGCGGTCCTACTCCCGGGGAATGGGCCAGCGGCTGGCCATCGCCCAGGCCATGCTCGGCCTGCCCGACCTGCTGGTCCTTGACGAGCCGATGAACGGCCTGGACCCGCCGCAGATCAGGGAGATGCGCGACGTCCTGCTGGGTTACGCGGCAGCGGGCCGGACCGTCATCCTGTCCAGCCACCTGCTCGGCGAGGTCGAGCAGACCTGCACCCACCTGGTCGTCATGCACCACGGCCGCGGCCTCGCGGCGGGCCCGGTCACCGAGATCACCGGCGACGGCGCGGCCCTGGTCGTGGGCACTTCCCAGGCGCAGCGGGCGGTCACCGTGCTGCGTGACCTGGCCGGCATCGCGGCGGCGGAACCGCATCCGGACGGCGTCGTCGTGCATCCCAACGGGGTCGCCCCGTCCGCGGTGGTCGCGGCCCTGGTCGGGGCCGGGATCCCGGTGGACCGGGTCGGCCCGGGCCGCCGGCTCGAAGACGCCTTCCTGGCGCTGATCGGGGGACCGGAGAGCGAATGATGGCCGCGACGACGCACCAGAATGCCCCCGGCTACAGCCCTCATCGCACGCTGCCGTTCCGGGTCGAGTTCGTCCGCCAGCTCCGCCGCTGGCGGACCATCGTGGCCTTCGCGGTGCTGCTCGCGCTGCCCTGGATCCTGGTCGCCGCGTTCGAGCTCAGCGGGCCGCCCTCGGCGGGCAGCGGGACAACGGGACTGGTCACCGTGGCCACCCAGGGCGGCCTCAACTTCGCGGCGTTCAGCCTGTTCGTCTCGGCCGGCTTCCTGCTCGTCGTGGTGGTCGCGCTGTTCTGCGGGGACACGGTGGCCAGTGAGGCGAGCTGGTCGTCCCTGCGCTACCTGCTGGCCGCGCCGGTGCCGCGGGCCCGGCTGCTGCGCCAGAAGCTGGCCGTGGCGCTGGCCTACGCCACGATCGGGGTGGTCACGCTGCCGGTGATGTCCCTGGTGGCCGGCACGGCCGCGTTCGGCTGGCATCCGCTGCGGCTGCCGGGCACCGGGGTGCAGCTGCCCATTAGCCAGGCCGTGGCCCGGATGCTCATCGTCCTGGGGTACGTGCTGGTCACCGAGATCGCGGTGGCCGGCATCGCGTTCCTGCTCTCGGTGTCCACCGACTCCCCGCTGGGCGCCGTGGGCGGGGCCGTGGGCCTGATGATCCTGTCCGCCATCCTGGACCAGGTCACCGCGCTCGGTTCCTGGCGGGAGATCCTCCCGTCGCACTGGCAGTTCGCCTGGCTGGACGCCGTGCAGCCGCAGATCACCTGGGGCGGCATGCTCGAGGGCGCCTCGGTGTGCACGTGCTATGGGATCGTGCTCCTCGCGCTGGCCTTTCGGCGGTTCGCGAAAAAGGACATCGTTTCGTGAATTAAACAATCTTGTGCTGATAGTTGCCGGTGAGTTACGGTCTGGCCACCGATCAAGGGGTGGACATGAGCGAGATGGCTTCTACTCCGTTCTCAGAAACCAAGGCGCCGGAGTCGGCGGAGCGGCTGCACCGGGGCGCGCTCGGCCTGGTGGACATCTCGGCCTCGACGATGGCGAACATCGGCCCGGCCTACAGCTTCTTCTTCAGCTTCGGCCTCATCGTCATCACGGCGGGCATCGGCGCACCGCTGACCATCGTCGCGGCCGCCATCGCCATCGCGCTGCTGGGCAACACGCTGTCCCAGTTCTCCCGGGCCCAGCCGTCCACCGGCGGGTTCATCACCTTCGTCGGCAAGACCTTCGGCGGCACCAGCGCCGTGACGACCGCGTTGCTCTGCGGGGCGGGGTACATCATCGCGATCTCGTCGGTGCTCGTCGTCTCCGGCTGGTTCCTGGGTTACACGCTGTCGTACTACCTGGGCTGGAACATCCCGTGGATCATCCTGTCCATCGTGCTCACCGCGGGCGCCGTGACGATGATGCTCCGCGGGGTCGGCGTGTCGACCAAGCTCGCGGGCTTCTTCTTCGGTTTCGAGATGCTGGTCCTGGTCGTCGTCTCCGTCGTGCTGCTGGTCAAGAACGGCGCCCACCTGAGCGTCGCGCCGTTCGAGCCGCACAACATCCACAACGGCTTCAGCGGCCTGGCGGCGGGCTTCCCGCTCGCCATCTACCTGTTCATCGGCTGGGAGAACTCGGCCGCGCTGGCCGAGGAAACCGGTAACCCGCGGCGCAACGTGCCGCGGGCGGTGTTCCTGTCCATCGCGCTGATGGCGGTCAGCTACCTCCTGTTCGCCTACGCCACGGTCACCGGTTTCGGCTACAACGAGGCCAAGCTGACCAGCCCGTCGATCCTGGTCCCGTTCATCACCGTCGCCCACGGCGCCGCGGCCAGCCTGGCCTTCTTCGCCTACCTGGCCGGGCTGACCTCCACCCTGGGCGTGCTCATCGCGGCGGTGAACTCGCAGGCCCGGCTGATCTTCAACGCCGGCCGCGAGGGCCTGCTGCCGCGCTGGATCGGCCGGGTGGAGCCGTCCCGGCAGGTGCCGAGGAACGCCATCTTCACCTTCGTCGGGATCGCCAGCCGATCATCGCCGTGTGGGCGCTCGGCCACCTGATCTTCGGGCACAGCGGCAGCATGGACGGGCTGACCTACTTCGACGAGTCCGGCACGATGGGCACGATCCTGGTGCTGGTCGTGTACTTCCTGGCCAACCTGGCCCTGCCGTTCTACTACCGGAAGTACCGCCCGGCCGAGTTCAACGTGATCAAGCACGCGGTGCTGCCGGTCCTCGGGATGATCGCGATCGCCGTCCCCGTGTACTACCTGTCCAAGCCCGGGCAGGCGGCGCCCTACAGCTGGTTCCCCTACGTCGCGCTGGGGATCTTGATTGTTTCCGTGATCTACGCCGCCGTGCTGACCCGGCGTGACCCGGGGCTGGGAGAGCGCGTTGGCTCCATCGTCGCCGACGAATAGCTCCCCGGCGCTACCACAGTTCCAGGGACCGTTTGAAGATGCGGGATAGGTCTTCCCCGGTCACCGGTTTCGGGCAGGAGGCCAGCAGCCGCTGCTGCTTCAGCGCGCCCTCCACCAGCGCGGGGATGTCGGCGGGGGAGTAGCCGACCGCGGCCACCCCGTTCGGGATCCCGATGTCGCGCATCAGGTCGGTCAGCACCCGGGGCAGGAACTCCGCGTCGTCCGACGGCCGCTCCGCGCCGGGGGCCAGCAGCTGGGCGGCCCGCACGTGCCGCTCCGGTGCGGCGTCGAAGGTGAACCGGAACGCCTCCGGGGCGGTGAGCGCCACCGACATGCCGTGCGGCACCATGGCCTCGTCCGCCGGGTAGTCCTTGGGGTGGAAGCCGCTGACCCGGCCCGCGATCGGGTAAGCGTTGGCGTGCGGGATGTGCACCCCTGCGTTGCCGAAGCCCATCCCGGCGAACGTGGCCGCCAGGGCCATGTCCGCCCGGGCCTGCTCGTCGTCGCCGTGGCGGACCGCCCGGCGGAACGAGCCGGCCAGCAGCCCCATCGCCTTCTCTGACCACATGTCGGAGATGGGGTTGGCGCCGCAGTACGGCACCCGCTGCCCGGGCTGCTTATGCTCGGCGCTGGTGTACCAGCGCGCCGTGTAGCTCTCCAGGGCGTGGCACAGGATGTCCATCCCGGCCGAGGCGGTCACCCCGGCCGGCTGGGTGAGGGTGAGCAGCGGGTCGACCACGGCCAGGGCAGGCCGCAGCCGCGTGTGGCTGATGCCGGTCTTGACCCGGAGCGAGAGCACGTCCAGCACGCACACCGTGGTGCTCTCCGCCCCGGTGCCGGTGGTGGTCGGCACCGCGACCAGCGGCTTCAGCGGGTTGACCGGCGCGCGGGCCTGGCCTACCGGGGCGTTCACGTAGTCCATCAGCCCGCCCGGGTTGGTCAGCAGCAGGTTGATGGCCTTGGCCGTGTCGATGCTCGACCCGCCGCCGACCGCCACGAACGCGTCCCACGGCCCGCTCGCCCGGGCCTGGTCGACCGCGGCGTTCATGCTCTCGTCCGTCGGCTCCACCCGCACCCCGTCGAACACCCGGGCCTCGATCCCGAACTGGGCCATCTGGTCCGCGACCCGCTGCGGGATGCCGGTCGCGGCGACTCCCGGGTCGGTCACCACCAGGGCCCGGCTCACCCCGTACTGGCTCAGGTCGAACCCGATCTCGTCGGAGGCACCAGGGCCGAACTTGAGCTGCGGCGCGCCGTACGTGAAGATCGTCTCCGGGTTCGCCGGGCCCGTGTTAGCCGGGCCAGTGTTAGCCGGGCCAGCCGTGTTAGCCGGACCCGTGTCCGCCGGGCCCGGGCCTGGTGCGGGGATGCTCACGGGATGCCTCCTTGAACCGTCGGTGACGCACGTGGCCCTAGTCTCCAGCAGACCCTCCGCCTCCCCCAGGCCGGGGCCAAATGGATTAGCCACAATGGCCCGGCCGGCGTGATCCTGCAGAACCACCAAATGGGGTAGGGAAAACCAGCCAAAGAAAGGAGCCAGTTTCGTATCTCCCCGCCTTACGCTGCGGGAGCACGGGGCTGCTCCGGCGCTGGGGGCGACCCGTCAGGTGGGAAAACGGGGGGTAATCATGGCGCAGGCGATCAACGACGGCCTGATCCGGGGGAACGATACCGCAAACGCACCAGGAATGCCCCTGGTGCTTATGTACCACTCGGTCGAGCCGTACCAGGCCGATCCGTACCTGGTGACGGTGAGCCCGCCGCGGTTCGGGCAGCAGATGCACTGGCTGGCCCGGCGCGGCCTGCGCGGCGTGTCCATGCGGGACCTGCTCGCCGCGCGTGCGGCGGGCGCCGGGAAAGGCCTGGTCGGTCTCACCTTCGACGACGGCTACGCCGACTTCGCCCGGCACGCGCTGCCGGTCCTGCGGCGGTACGGGTTCGGGGCAACCATGTTCGTCATCGCCGGCCGGCTCGGCGGCGAGAACGCGTGGGACCAGGAAGGGCCGCGCAAGCGGCTGATGGACGCGCCCGAAGTCTGGGCCCTGGCCCAGGCCGGCATCGAGATCGGCTCGCACGGGCTACGCCATGTCCGGCTGCCCGCCGCCGGGGGCGCACTGGCCGAGGAGATCGGCGGCAGCCGCCGCATCCTGCAGGAGATCACCGGGAAGCCGGTCAGCGGGTTCTGCTACCCCTACGGCGACCTCGACGCCGATGCGGTAGCCCGGGTGCGGGAGACGGGCTACGACTACGGCTGCGCCATCTGGGCGTCGGCGCACACCAGCCGGCACGCGCTGCCCCGGACCTACATCGGCGAGGCAGATACCGCGCCCCGGCTGTGGGCCAAGCGGGCTAGGCACCAGCTGGCCTGGATGCCCCGGCGGGCCGGGAAAAGCAGCCGGACGGCTTAATCTCCCTCACCCTGCGTAGGGTGCCTACCCCTCTTGAGTGACCCAGAGGGGGGGTGCGGGTGGCACTGTCGGGAGCACACCAAAGAAATCTGCTAGGCGTCAGGGGGCTTTCGCCTAGCCCAAGGCCCAGGGGGCACAGTGGCCGAACATCGACTTTCGCTTGCGATCAACGGGCGTGAGAACCAGCTTAGCAACCGGTTGATCACATTCGAAACGCCAGGCCACGAGCGGGCTGACCACATCGGAAATGGCCATGGACTGACCTCAGATGACCCGGTTACCACGGGGTCGGTGGCCATTGTCGGCCTGGGGTACGTCGGCCTGCCGACCGCGGTGGAATTGCACGGCAAGAGCCCGCGGATTATCGGCATTGACGTCAGCGAGCAGCGGCTGCGGGATGTCTCCGCCCGCGCCGCGGACCTTACCGAAGCCGACCAGGAGCGCCTCGCCGCGGCCCTGGCGGACGGCTCTCTCGAGCTGACCACCGACCCGGCCGCGGCGGCCACCGCCGAGACGGTCATCATCTGCGTACCGACCCCGGTGGACACGAAGCAGGCCCCGAACCTGGCCGCCCTGCGCGCCGCCTGCGCGGACGTGGTGCGGTACGCCGTGCCCGGCCAGATGATCATCCTGACCTCCACCAGCTACGTCGGTACCACCCGTGATCTGCTCACCGGGCCGCTGCGGCAGCGGGGGCTGACCGCAGGCACCGACATCAACGTGGCCTTCAGCCCGGAGCGGATCGACCCAGGCAACGCGGACCACCTGCAGAGCGAGACCGCGCGGGTCGTCGGCGGGGCCACTGAGGCCTGTACCAGCCGGGCCGCCGAGGTCATCGGCCGGCTCACCGACTCGGTCTACCTGGTCAGCTCGCCCGACGCCGCCGAGGCAACCAAGCTCTACGAGAACATCTTCCGGGCTGTATCCCTGGCCCTGGCCAACGAGTTCGCCGACGCGTGCGGCACGCTCGGCCTGGACCCGATCGAGGTCACGGTGGCCGCGGGCACCAAGCCGTACGGCTTCCTCGGCGTGTTCCCCGGGCCCGGGGTGGGCGGCCACTGCATTCCCTGCGACCCGCACTACCTGCTCTGGCAGCTGAACGCGCGGGACCACGCCTCGCCGCTGATCGAGCAGGCCATGAAGTCGATCCAGCTGCGCCCGGAGCGGGTAGTGGAGCGGGCTGCCGAGGTCATGGCCGCGGCCGGACAGCCGCTGGCGGGCGCGCGGGTCATCGTGATCGGGGTCAGCTACAAGGCGGGCGTGCGCGATCTGCGCGAGTCCCCGGCCGTGCCCATCATCGAGGGGCTGATCCGGGAGGGCGCCGAGGTCTCCTACTACGACCCGCTGATCCCGGATGCTCGACCTGCCCGGCGGACGACAGCTGCACAGCGTCGCGGCCCCGGAGGGACCGGGCTGGGACCTGGTCCTGGTGCATACGGTGCACCCGGGACTGGATTACTCCTGGGCGTACGACTGCCCGCAGGTCCTGGACGCCACCTACCAGTTCTACGGCGCGGCACACCGCGTCGTGGTGTAGGGACGTCCGCGATGATCACCGATCTTCGCGCGGCGGACTGGAGTACCCCCGCGGTGGTGCTCAAGTTCGACCAGAACGTGCTGCACCACGGCAGCCTGGGCGTGATCCGCAGCCTGGGACGGCTGGGCGTGCCGGTGTACGGCGTGCACGAGGGGCCCTGGGCTCCCGCCGCGAGTTCCCGCTACCTGGCGGGCCGGTTCTTCTGGCAGCCCCGTCCCGATGATCCGCAACGGACCCTGTCTGGCCTGTTCGACCTGGCCAGCCAGATCGGGCGCCGGGCGGTGCTGTACGCGACGGACGACGCGGGCGCGATCTTCCTGGCCGAGCACGGGGACGTGCTGCGCGAGGCGTTCGCGTTCCCGCGGCCCGCGGCGGACCTTCCCCGGCGGCTGGCTGGCAAGTACTCGATGTTCCAGCTCTGCCGGGACCTGGGGGTGCCGACCCCGCAGGCCATGCTGGCCTGGTCACCCGGCGAGGCCGCGGCGTTCGCGGGGCAGGCGGGATTCCCGCTCATCGCCAAGCTCACCACCCCCTGGCGGGGGACCGCGGGCCCGCGGCTGCGGAGTACCACGATCGTCCGGACGCCGTCGGAACTGCAGGAGATATGTGCGTGTGCTCACGAGACGAGCACCGGGCTGATGCTGCAGGAGTACATCCCGCCGGCCCCGGGACAGGACTGGTTCTTCCACGGGTACTTCGACACGGCCAGCCGTTGCCAGACCGCGTTCACCGGGGTCAAGGACCGCTCCTACCCCGCCTACGCCGGGCTGACCAGCCTGGGCCGGGCGGTGCCGAACAGCCGGCTGCGGGAGCAGGTCACCGCGATGGCGGCCACCATCGGCTTCCGCGGGATCCTCGATCTCGACCTGCGCTTCGACCCGCGGGACGCCCAGTACAAGCTGCTGGATTTCAACCCGCGCCTCGGGGCCCAGTTCCGGCTGTTCACCACCGACACCGGTCTCGATGTCGTCCGGGCCGCGTATCTCGATCTCACCGGGCAGCCGGTGGCGGCGGGCGAGATGACCCGGGACCGCCGCTTCCTGGTCGAGAACTACGACCCGCTCGGCGCGGTCGGCTACTGGCGCCGGGGCGAGCTGGGGCTGCGGTCCTGGGCGGCGTCGCTGCGCCGGGTGGACGAGGTCGCCTGGCTGGCCCGCGATGACCTGCGGCCGTTCGGCCTGATGTGCGCGCGCATGGCCTGGCGGGGTATGAGCCGCCGCTTCAGTGCCGGCAAATCCAGTGCCAGTCAGTCCGGTGCCAGTCAGTCCGGTGCCGGTCAGCCAGTGCCCGGGGTCCGTCCGCGCTGCTGCGCGCCGCGGGCGGGCCCCGTTACCGTCCCGGGCCCCGGGCCGCCCGGCCGGTCCGGCCCGAGCCAGACGCGTGGTCGCACGACACAGAGTTCAGCAACGAGGGGGAAAGAGTATGAACGGCACCACCGATGTGGCCATCGTGGGGGCGGGCCCTTACGGGCTCTCGGTCGCGGCGCACCTGCGCCGGTCCGGGCGGAGCGTCCGGCACTTCGGCCTGCCGATGCACCTGTGGCGCGCGAACATGCCCCGGGGCATGTTCCTGAAGTCCCAGGGCTTCGCCTCCAACCTGTCCGACCCGGCGGCCAGGCTGACCCTGGCCGAGTTCTGCCGGGCGACCGGGCGTCCCTACGCGGACTACGGCCTGCCCGTGCCACTGGACACGTTCGTCGCCTACGGCCGGTGGTTCCAGTCGGCCGCCGACCTGGACGTCGAGGAAGTGCTGGTGACCGGGGTGTCGCCGGCCGGGGACGGCTACGAGCTCACCCTGGAGAACGGGGAGACGCTGCGGGCCCGCCAGGTGGTCGTCGCGGTGGGAGTCGAGCACTTCGCGTACCTGCCCGAGCAGCTGGCCGGGCTGCCCGCCGGTGCCTGCACGCACAGCTCAGCGCACACCGACCTGGCCGCCTTCGCCGGCCAGCGGGTCACTGTGGCCGGGGCCGGCCAGTCCGCCCTCGAGTCGGCAGCCCTGCTGCACGAGCACGGGGCCCAGGTCCAGATCGTGATGCGGAAGGAGCACGTGGTCTGGAACGGCACGCCGCTCGCCCCGGACCGGCCGCTGCTGCAGCGGCTCCGTGAGCCCGAGGCCGGCCTGGGCTCGGGCTGGAGCACCTGGTTCTACTCCACCAAGCCGGGCTCGTTCCGGCACCTGCCCGAGAGCACCCGGGTCTCCCGGGCGCGGACCGCGCTCGGCCCGGCCGGGGCCAGCTGGCTTCGCGGCCGTGTCGAGGGCGAGTTCCCGGTCCTCACCGGCCAGGCGCTGGACTGGGCGGTGTCCGGTCCCGAAGGGGTCCGGCTCGGGCTGGTCAGTGGCTCCGGGGCCCGGACGGAGGTGGCCGCCGACCACATCATCGCGGCCACCGGGTACCGGCCGGACCTGGCCGGCTGACGTTCCTGGACGACGGGCTGCGGTCCGCGCTCCGGACCGTGGCGGGCACCCCCGTGGTGGACCGCGACTACCAGACCAGCGCCCCCGGGCTCTACGTGGTTGGCCCGGGCGTGGCTCCCACCTTCGGCCCGGTCATGCGGTTCGTGTACGGCGCGGATCACGCGGCCCGGACCGTGGGCCGCCGGCTGGCCGGCGCGGGCGCCCGGCGCGCCGACGTGGCCGTGGGGGCTGGCCGGTGAGCGTGTCCCAGACCGGCGAGCGAGCCTGGGCCGCAGGCCTGGGCGAGCGGTCGGTGCGGGTTTCTCTGGGGCATGCGAACGTCCCGGCTAGCACTGTGAGCGTGTCCCAGACCGGCGAGCGAGCCTGGGCCGCAGGCCTGGGCGAGCGGTCGGTGCGGGTTTCTCTGGGGCACGTGAACGTCCCGGCTAGCAGAGTGAGTGTTTCCCTGGAGCACGTGAACGCGCCGGCTGGCGCGCTGAGCGTGTCTCAGGACGCGGTGAGCCCGCCGAGGGTGGCGGGACCGGGCCGCGCGGCGCTCCCGGTCAGTACCGGGCGGGTCGCCGCCGCCGTGGCGATGCCGGTGGCTGACCTGATGGCGCTGGTGGCCGCGGTGGCCGTGGCCGGCCTGCTGGGCGGGATCGGCGGCTGGCTGGTCCTCGGCTATGCGGCCGCCGTGTTCCTGGTGCTGTCCGCCATCGGCCTGCAACGGCTGCGGATCTGCCTGCGCGTCGGCGACCAGTCGGGGCGCATCATCCTGGCGGCGGCGGTGCCGGCCCTGGCCGTGGCACCGTGGATCACGGCCGCGCACGCGGTGGCGCTCGCGGCGGGCACCGCCGGGCTGCTGCTCGCCACCCGGGTGGCCGCCTCCGCGGTTCTCCGGTCGGCTCACCGGCATGGCCGGCTGACCGAGCGGGCCGTGCTGGTCGGGGCCGGGCCCGAGGGCCGCCAGCTGGCCACGCTGCTGGATGAGCACCCCGAGCTGGGGCTGCGTCCGGTCGGTTTCCTGGACCACACGCCGGGGGACGGCAGCACCTCCGCACCGGTTCCGTGGCTGCCCGTGGTCGGCGGGGTGAGTGACCTCGGCGCGCTGGTCGCGCGGGAGGGCGTCAGCCGGGTGATCGTGTGTGACCCGGCGGCTCCCGATGCGGAACTGGCCAGCGCGCTGCGCGCCAGCCGGCCGCAGGCCGCCGACGTGTGCGTGCTGCCCCGGCTGCCCGGACTGGGTGCGGCCGTGCCCGTGGCCTGCCTGGACGAGGTGTGGGGGGTCCCGCTGATCCCGCTGCGCCGGTCTTCGCCGGCCGGCCCGGCGCTGCTCGGCCGGATGCTGAAGCGCAGCTTCGACGTGCTGGTCGCGGCGGTGCTGCTGGTGCTGGCCGCGCCGCTGCTGGGCGTGACCGCCCTGGCCGTCCGGCTGACACTGCGCCGCCCGGCGCTGTTCCGCCAGGTCCGCGTGGTCGGCCAGGGTGCCCTGGCCGAGATCGTCAAGCTGCGGACGCTTGGCCGGCACGGCGACCCGGACACCTCCTGGGCCGTGCCCGCCGGAGCAGTGCGGCGCGCTGGGCCGCTCCCTGCGGGTCACGCACATCGACGAGCTGCCGCAGCTGGTCAGCGTTCTGCGGGGTGACATGTCCCTGGTCGGGCCCCGCCCGGAACGGCCGCATTTCGTGCGGCAGTTCAGCCAGTCCGTTCCCGGATACGCGGGCCGGCAGCGGATGCCGGCCGGGATGACCGGATGGTCCCAGGTGCACCGGCTGAACGGCGACACCTCGATCAGCGACCGGGCCCGGTTCGACAACTACTACATCGAGTACTGGTCTTTCTGGCTCGACCTGGCCGTGCTGGCCCGCACGGTGACCAGCATCGCGGCCGAGGCGGCGGCAACCGTCTCCCGGGCCATCCGTTCCTATCGCCTCACTGGAGGTTGACCATGAAGGTTTTGCACGTGATCACCGGCCTGGGAGTGGGTGGAGCTGAGCTCCAGCTCCGCTCCATCCTGCAGCAGACCCGGCACAACAGCGACGTCGTCACGCTCTACAACCCGGGGCCAGTCGCGGACATGATCCGCGCCGACGGCGGCCGGGTGCGGGACATCGGGATGACCCGCAACACCCAGCTGTCCGCCCTGCTCCGGCTGCGCACGCTGATCCGGGACGGCCGGTACGACGTGGTGCACGCCCACCTCTACCGCTCGCAGGTGTACGGCCGGGCCGCGGCCTGGCTGGCCGGGACGCCCGTCGTGCTGAGCACCGAGCACTCGATCGGCGAGACGCACCTGGAGCGCAGGCGGATGACGCTGAGCGTCCGCGCCCTGTACCTGGGCACCGAGATGCTCTCCGACATGACCGTCGCGGTCTCCGGCACGGTCCGGGAGCGGCTGGAGAAGTGGGGACTCCGGCGCAAGCGCGTGACCGTCATCCCGAACGGGGTGGACCTGCAGCGGGTGGCGTTCGACGAGACCGCGCGGCAGCGGATCCGGGCCGAGTTCGGGGTCGGCGACGACGTCTACCTCATCGGCGTGCTCGGGCGGCTCGACCCGAACAAGCAGTTCGACATGGTCATCGAGGCGGCTTCGGGGCTGCTCAGCGACAAAGTCAAGCTCATGATCGTGGGCAAGGGCGAGGAGCAGGCCCGCCTGGAGCAGGCGGCCCGCGAGCACGGGGTGACCAACCACGTGATCTTCGCCGGGGAGCGGCACGACGTATCGGCCATGCTGTCCGCGATGGACCTGTTCGTGGCGTCGTCGCGGCAGGAGACGTTCGGCCTGTCCGTGCTGGAGGCGCTGGCCAACGGTGCCCCGGTGCTGTACACGACCTGCCCGGCCCTGGACGGCGTGGACGCCGAGCGGGCCTGCCGCGTGCCGTCCACCGCGGACGGGATCCGGGCCGCGATGGCGGCTGAGGTGAGCGCCGGCCAGCGGCAGCGGATCCCCGAGCCGGCCGTGGAGAAGGAGTACAGCGTCGAGGCGGTCACCGCGCGGATCGACGACCTTTACGAACGGCTGGCCCAGCGCAAGGTGTGGCGCACGATGTGGCGGCCGAGGACGAGCACGGGGAGTACGCGATGAAGTGTTTCGTAACGGGCGCGGCCGGGTTCATCGGCTCGCACCTGACCGAGGAACTGCTGGCGGCCGGGCATCAGGTGACCGGGCTCGACGACCTGAGCACCGGGCGGCTGGAGAATCTCCGGGCGGTCAGCGACCACCCGTCGTTCAGGCTGGTGGAGGGGTCCATCCTGGACAGCGCCGCGGTGGCGGAGCTGACCGCGGGCGTGGACTGGGTGTTCCACCTGGCCGCCGCGGTCGGTGCCTTCGTCATCCGTGATCGCACCCTGTCCAGCCTGCGCACCAACATCCGGGGCACGGAGAACGTGGTCGAGGCCGCGCACCGGAACGGGGCCCGGCTGCTGGTCGCATCCACCAGCGAGATCTACGGGAAGAACACCAAGATCGGGCTGCGGGAGGACGACGACCGCATCATCGGTTCGCCGCTGAAGTCGCGGTGGAGCTACTCCGAGGCCAAGGCGATCGACGAGAGCCTGGTCGAGGGCTACGTCCGCGAGCTCGGCCTGAACGCGGTGATCGTGCGCTTCTTCAACACCGTGGGGCCGCGGCAGACCGGCCGCTACGGGATGGTCATCCCGCGCTTCGTCCAGCAGGGGCTGGCTGGCGAGCCGCTGACGGTGTTCGGCACGGGCCACCAGATCCGGTGCTTCTGCCACGTGCACGATGTGGTGCCCGCACTGACCCGGCTGATCACCTCCGACCGGGCCAGCGGCCTGGCCGTGAACCTGGGCAGCACCGAGCAGGTCACGATCGAGGGCCTGGCTGAGCAGGTGATCGCGGCGACCGGGTCCCCCAGCGGGATCGAGCGCACCTCGTACCTGGAGGCGTACGGCTCAGGTTACGAGGACATGCAGCGCCGGGTGCCGGACTGCGGGCTGGCCGCGGGGCTGGTCGGCTTCCGGGCCACCCGGAGCCTGGACGACATCATCCAGGCCGTGATCGAGGACCAGCTGGCCCGGCGGATCACGGCGGCTGCCGTGAGCTGAGAGCGGGCCGGGCTGATGAGAACCGGAACAACGAGAACGACGGCGGAGACAACGAAGACGGCACACAGCGGCAGCCAGGCACCGGCGACGGTGCCGAAAAAGCCGCGGCACACCTTCGCCGGTGCCGCGTGGCTGGCCGCTGCCCTGATCGGAGCCGTCCTGGTGGGACTGACCATAGTGACCTTGCGGGGAAGCAGCACACCGCGGCACACGCTGGTAGTGGCGTCGATGCCGTACTGGAACATCGGTCACGGCACGTCGGCCGTGCTCGACCACCAGCATGCCGTCACCGAGGCGTCGCCCTGGATGTACGGGCTGAGCAGCTCGGGCCAGATCGACACCCAGTACGGCGCGGGCCAGGCTGCCTCGGTGGCCGGTGAGATCCGGCGGCTCCGCGCGGCGGGCAAGCTGATCGTGCCGAGCATCGCGAACATTACCGGCGGGAAGTGGTCCTACCCACCCGTGGGCCGGATGCTGCACTCACCGGAGCTGATGGCGGCGCAGGTGGCCGCGATCGTGGCGCTGGTGCAGCAGAACCACTACGCCGGGATCGACCTGGACTACGAGAACCTGCACGCGGCTGACCGGCAGGCGTTCACCACGTTCGTCACCCGGCTGGCCCACGCCCTGCACGCGAAGGGCAAGGTGCTGTCGGTCGCGGTGTTCGCCAAGACCACCAACGCGGGGACTGACCCGCGCAACGTGGCCCAGGACTACGCGGCCATCGGCCGCGCCGCCGACCAGGTGCGGCTGATGGGCTACGACTACCACTGGGGAAGTTCCGCACCCGGGCCGGTGGCCCCGGTCAGCTGGATCCGCGCGGTGCTGCGCTACGCCAAGACGCAGATCCCGGCCAGCAAGATCATTCTCGGCGTGCCGCTGTACGGCTACGACTGGGTAGGCCACCACGGCACCGGCATCAGCTGGCTCCAGGCCCTGCGGCTGTCCCGGCAGTACCACGCGGCCGCGCACTACAACCAGGCGAGCCAGACGCCCTGGTTCAGCTACCGGGACGCGGCCGGCCACGAGCACACCGTGTGGTTCGAGAACGCGGCGAGCTCCCGGGCCAAGTTCAACGCGGCCCGGAGCGCGCAGATCGGTGGCGTTTATCTGTGGATGTACGGATATGAGGACACCGGAACCTGGTCGGCGCTGAGCCACGTGCTGCCGACATCCGGGCCGCACGCCATCAGCACCTCGACGGCGGTGTCATGATGCCCTGGTGGGTGCTGCTGATCTTCGTGCTGGGCGCCAACTTCGCGCTCTGGGGGACCGTGGGCCTGGTCCGGCTGGCGGAATCGCTGGCCGGACGGCGCCGGCCTGGCCGGGTGCGCACCGCTGACTTGGCTGGCCCGGGATTGGCTGGCACGGGCAAGGGGGGAACGGTGATGGCCGTCACGGCGGATGCTGGCCCGGACGGCCACGCGCTGTCCCTTCGCCCGCCGGCCAGCCAGCCACTGACCACGCGCGACGTGGCTGTGCTCATCCCGGCGCATAACGAGGCGCTCGTCCTCGAGGAGAGCCTGCGGTCCATCATGGCCCTGGTGCCCGGGGACAACGTCCACGTGGTGTCCGACGGATCCACCGACGCCACGGTCGAGATCGCCCGGCGGTCCGGCGCGCGGGTGATCGAGACCCAGGAGAACGTGGGCAAGGCCGGGGCGCTCGAGGAGGCAATCGGCCGGTTCGACCTGATCAGCCGGTTCCCGGTGGTCATGCTGCTCGACGCCGACACCCGGGTCGAGCCCGGCTACTTCACCGCCGCGCTGCCGATCTTCGAGAATCCGCAGGTGGTCGCCGTGGCTGGCTGCGTGCGGACCGAGCAGGACCGGAGCATGACGCTGGAAGGCAAGGTGCTGGTCGGTCACCGCACCCGGATCTACGCCATCGGCCAGCGCGCGCTGAAGTTCGGCCAGACCTGGCTGCGCGTCAACGCCACGCCCATCGTGCCCGGCTTCGCCAGCCTCTACCGCACCGAGGTCCTGCCGCACATCGAGATGAACCCGCCCGGGCTGGTGATCGAGGACTTCAACATGACGTTCGAGGTGTACCAGAAGGGCCTGGGCAAGGTCGGCTTCTCGCTGCGCGCGGTGGCGATTACGCAGGATCCCGACAACCTCCGCGACTATGTGCACCAGACCAAGCGGTGGGCGGTCGGGCTGTGGCAGACGGTCCGGCGCCACCCGCCCCAGGCGAACCTGTTCACCGGCATGGTCACCCTGCTGCTGATCGAGCTGGTCACATCCAGCCTGCTGTTCTTCCTGCTCCCGCTGGCCCTGATCGTGCTGGCCGTGCCGGACCTGGCCGGGAGCGCGCTGAGCTGGCCCGGCTTCGGCGAGGTGCACACGGTGGTCGCGGCCCACCTGACGCTTACCGCCGTGCTGTTCGGCGTGGTGCTGCCCGACTACCTGCTCACCTGCGTGGTGGCCGTGCTCGAGCGCCAGCCGCGGCTGCTGCTGCTCGGCGTGTTCTTCCCGTTCATGCGGATGCTGGACGCCTGCATCGGCCTGTACGCGATCCCAGCCGCGTGGCTGTCCCGGTCCAGCGGCCGGTGGAAGAGCCCGGCCCGGCGCGTGGTGGACACCGAGGACGTGCCCGCGGTGCCGTCCGCGGTAGAAGACCAGCCCGCCGTGCGGGCGAGGCCGGCCCCCGGGCTGGCCGCGGCGCGGGCCGGGCTGGGCACGGGCGGGGCCGGGCGCGTTCCGGTCAGGGACGAGAGCAGCACGGGAAGTACCGGCGCGGGCCCCACTCCGCACTCCCCGGCTCGCGTGGCGGAGGCGAGTCATGTATCAGGGTGAGGATCGGCGGACCGTGACGGTGCACAGTGAGCTCATGGATCCGGTGCGGATACTGCTGGTGGACGACCACCTGATGGTCACCGAGGCGCTGGCCTCGCGGCTGTCCGCAGCGATGGACCTGTGGGTGGCGGGACGGTGCACCACGGCTGACCCGAACCTGTTCGATATCGTCCGCGGGCTGCGGCCCGACGTGATCACGATCGAGGTCGAGCCGCTCGGCCCGGCCGTGGGGGAGGTGCTGCAGGGCCTGGTGGCCGCCCGGCCCGAGGCCAGGGTGGTCGTGCTCAGCGCGGATCACGAGGTCGCGCACGGGGTGGAGGCGGCCCGGGCCGGCGTCTCCGCCTGGGTGGCCAAGGAGCAGGGCGCCGCCGAGCTGGAAACCGTGATCCGCGGCGTGTGCCAGGGCTATTCGTGGTTCCCGCCGGACATGCTCGGCGCGATCCTCGACGAGCTGCGCGCCGACGTCGGCCGGGCCCGGGAGCACGAGGACGTGCTGGACATGCTCAGTCCCCGGGAGCGGGACGTCCTGCTCAGCATGATGGACGGCAAGCGCGGCCGCCAGATCGCCCAGGACCTGCTGATCTCCACCGACACGGTGCGGACGCACACCCGGAACATCTTCGCCAAGCTGGACGTGCACAGCCGCCTGGAAGCGGTCCGGGTGGCCCGGGCCGCGGGCCTGCGGGCACCTGACCGGGACGAGTGAGCGGCCTCAGCGCAGCGGCTGAGCAGCCGGGTGAGAAACTGGTAACCCCGGGGGGCGGGGGAGTTCATGGGGGACGCGGCGGTCCGTGTGGCCACGGTTATCACCCGGCTGGAGGGCGGCGCGGGGCAGCTCGCGCTGCGCGGGGCGCTGATCATGGACCCGGCCGCCCACGAGATGACCATCATCACCGGGAGGGGGGACCCGGTGCTGCTGGACCGGGCCGCCGCGGCCGGCCTGGAGGTCCTCATCGAGCCTGCGCTGCGGGCGCCGATTGCGCCATGCAGCGACCTGGGGGCCCTGGTGCGGCTGCGGGGCCTGTTCACCCGCCGGCCCTTCGACATCGTCCACACGCACACGGCCAAGGCCGGGATGCTCGGGCGTCTCGCCGCGCACGGCGCCGGGGTGCCCCGCCTGGTGCACACCTACCACGGCTTCCCCTTCCACGAGTTCCAGGCGCTCCCGCGGCGGCAGGCCTACGTGCGGATCGAGCGCGGGCTGGGCCGGATCACGGACCTGGCCCTGTGCGTGGGGACCGGGGTGGCGGTCGAGGCGGTCCGCCGCCGGCTGATCTCCCCCGAGCGGATCCGGACCATCGGGGTGGTCGCGGACGGTCCCGCCCCGCCCCGCGATGGCCCGGACCGCGCCGCCCGCGGCGGCCTGCCCGGCAGCGCCCGGGCCCGGGCCCGGGCCGCGCTCGGGCTGCCCGCCGGCGCGACCGTGGTCGGCGCGGTGGGCCGGCTGACCTACCAGAAGGCGCCCGGGGACTTCGTGGCCGCGCTGCGGGAGCTGGGCCGGCCGGACGTCACCGGGGTCTGGGTCGGGGACGGGGAACTGGCCGGGCAGGTGGCGGCGCAGGCCCGGGAGACACCCGCGGTCCGGCTGGTGCTGGCCGGCCAGCGCGGCAATGTCCCGGAACTGCTGCCCGCCTTCGACGTCTTCCTGCTCTCCAGCCGGTATGAGGGCCTGCCCACGGCGGTGGTCGAGGCGATGATGTGCGGCATCCCGGTGGTGGCAACGGCGGTGAACGCGGTCGGCGACGTGGTCGTTCCGGGCGAGACCGGCCTGCTGGTTCCGCCCGGCCACCCGGCGCTGATGGCGGACGCCGTCCGGTTTTTCCTGGATTCACCCGAGGCCGCGGCGCGGATGGCCGCGGCGGCCCAGGCCCGGCTCGGGAAACGGTTCGGCGAGCCGGCGCTGCGCCAGGCGCTGATGGCGGCGTACTCCGGCGAGAGTGACCGGAGTGACACAGCCTAGCCAGGGCATGGTTAACTGTGCGTTATAGGCTCATCCGGTGACTAGTCGGCGCCGGAGGGTAAGCGTAAGGATGGGGGAGAGCGCGCGGGGGTGACGCCCCGGTTCGGCCGCCCGGGGGGGCGGTGCGCGAAGCACTGGGGACAAAAGGTCGGGGGGAACACGTGGAGCCGTCGTTGGACCGGCGACGGGGCCGGGGGCGAAGGCGGTCGGACGTTGAGGAACCGCTAGCCGTACGCGGCCTGCTGCATGATCTTGGCCACCAGATGACCACGCTGTCATATCTGGTCGAGGCGGTGCGCGGGGATGTGGATCTGCCCGGGGACGCGGGCAGCCGGCTCGAGTTGCTGTCGCTGGAGATGTCCCGGCTGCTGGACATCATCGCGGAGGAGATCCCGGCCCGGTCCGGGGTGTCGGCCGTAGCCGAGGTGGAGCTGCGCTCGCTGGCCGGTCAGGTGATCAAGCTGGCCCGGATCGCGCATGAGGGCTCGGTGATCCTGGAGCCGGGGCCGGAGGTGACCGTCGAGGCCAGCCCGGCCCTGCTGTGGCGGGTGCTGACCAACGTGGTCGACAACGCGGCCCGGGCCGTGGGGCCATACGGCCGGGTCGGGGTGACGGTCTCGGCCGGGGATGACCGGGCGGCGGTCGATGTGATCGACGACGGCCCGGGCTTCGCGCACGGGCCGCCCGGCGCGGCCTCCCTGGGGCTCGGCGTGGTGACCTCGCTGCTCGAGTCGTGCGGGGGTGCGCTGGAGGTCCGGGCGCCCGGATCGGGCGGCGCGCACGTCCGGATCGTGGTCCCGGTGCGGCCCGGGCCAGCCGGCCCCGTGCCCGCCGGGAACGGCCGGGTCGCCCCGTGACCGGCCTCGTGATCGGGGACGACCACAGCGTCTTCCTGGACGCGATGTCCGCCGTCCTGATCCAGCGCGGCTACGAGGTCACCGTGGCCCGCAGCGTGCCGGACACCATCGAGACCGTGCGCCGGACCCAGCCAGACGTGTGCCTGATCGACCGGCACTTCGCCGGGGACAACGGGATCACGGCCATCGTCCCGATGCTCGCGGCGAGCAGCCGGACCAAGGTCCTGGTCCTCAGCGCCGACCCGGACACCGAGGGGATCCGGCAGGCCCTGCACGCGGGGGCGTCGGGCTACCTGCACAAGACCCGCGGCGTGTCCGCGCTGACCAGGGCCATCGACCGGGTGCAGCGCGGCGAGGTCGTGGTGGACGTGCCGAAGCCAGCCCTGGCCCGTGCGCCGGCCCGCCAGGACGACGCGCACCGGCTCGCCGCCTTCCTGACCGTACGCGAGCGGGAATGCCTCGAGTTGCTGGTGGAAGGACTGGACACGGCCGGTATCGCGGCCAAGCTGGGGGTCTCGGCGGCCACCGTGCGCACGCACGTCCAGTCGCTGATGACCAAGCTCGGCGTGCACTCCCGGCTGGAAGCGGCGTCCTACGCGGTCCGCTACCGGCTGCTGGACGAGGAGATGCCCCGTTTCCCCTTCGCCGGCACCGGTTTAGTGTGCGGCCAGCGGCGGCGGGCCGCCCGCCCGGCGATCGCCAGGCCGGCCGCGGCCACCAGGCTGAGCACGACCCAGTCCGCGATCCGCCGGGTCAGGTTGGGCGGGGTCGCCGCGAAGCTGTACGAGTCCGTGGTCAGCGAGCCCTTCGAGAACAGGGCCAGGCCGAAGCTCAGCCCGCTGGCGCCCGCCGGGACCGGCGGCGTCGCCCAGCGGGCCTGGGCCCAGCCCTGGCTGGCCTGGAAGTACGGACTCGACGTCCAGTACGCCCAGCGCCCCGACCAGGTCCGGTAGTACACCGAGTACTGGATCCGGGCCGTGGACTGGTACCAGGTCCCGAGCGTGTAGGACCGGCCCGCCCGGACCGGCAGCGAGCATTCCCCGAGGTCGAACCGGGGCAGCAGCTTGGCGTCCCCGCTGTGGTAGCTGGTGATGGTCAGCCGCTCGGCCCAGCGGCCCGCGTGGTGGTCCCGGGCGTGCTGCCAGCGGGCGGTGTTGGCGCCGTAGCCCCCCTGCATCCAGCAGCGGGGGATGTTGGACGAAGACGCGGACGTGGTCTCCAGCGAGGCGCTCACGGCCCCCGAGGATGCGACCGACTCCAGTGACGCGTTGACGATGCCGTGCGGCGCGGCCGGCGCGACGCGCGGGGTGGGGTGCGCCGCGCTTCCAGCTACCGGGCCTCCTGTTCCGGTGATCCCTGCCCCCGTGCCGCCGGTCATCTGGCCCACGGTCCGGACCGCGGTGCCCAGCCGCTGCCGCTGGGCGAGCCAGCGGGCGAAGGCGTCCAGCGTCCCGGCGCGCACGGCCAGGCCCCCGCAGCGGCTGCCGCCGCACACGTGGTGGAAGACCAGCGGCAGCCAGCCCCCCTGAGCTTCGGCCGCGGTGACGGTGCGCTGGAGGTCGCGCAGCGTCCACGAGCTGTCCACCTCCCCGGCCGTGCGGAGCGCCAGGGACCGGCGCGGCGGGATGCTCTCGGTGAGGGCGCAGCCAGGACACCCCGGTGCGCGCAGCCCCACGACGCCCCGGCCGCTGGTGTAACCGCAGGCGCGGACGATGGCCTCGGTCCGCGGGCTGTCCGCCCCGCCCGGGTAGGCGAAAGAGTTCGCGCGGTATCCCCACCGGGCCAGGATCGAGCGGCTCTCGCAGACCTGCCGCCGGGCCTCGGCCGTGGTCAGCGCGGTCAGCCGGAGGTGCGACACGGTGTGGCCGCCGATCTCGTTCCCGTCCCCGGCCAGCTGGCGCAGGTCGGAACGGGTCACGTAGCCGGGTGTCCCGACCGCGCCGGTGATGATGTAGAACGTCGCGGGCAGCCGGTAACGGTGCAGCATCCGGGCCGCGGCCATCTGGTCAGCGTCCCCGTCGTCAAAGGTCAGGCTCACGACGGTGCGCGGGGCGTGGCCCGCCGTCTGCCCGGCCGTCCGGGCCGGGCCGCCGGCGGGGGAGGCAGTTGCGCCCAGGGCGGGGACCGCCTCCGGCAGGACCAGGATCACCGCTGCCAGGCAGACGGCCAGCACGCGGATAAGCCGCGTGCTCCGTACCCGGTGAAACCACGGGCCACTGCCCGGCCACCAGCGTGACCCCCGATCCTGCCGCAACGCGTCCCCCTCGGGGGAGATGCCCTGTGTCCCCCCGCCGCCGACCTGGCCTCCACGCTAGGCGGGGCGGCCGGTGATTCCTTCCCCTGTCGGGGTGAGTCCTGCTACCTCATCAGCGGGGAACACGGGCTCACCGGCGGGAAACACGGCTCGTCCGCCGGAAACACCCCCGGGAGCCGCGCGGAGCAGGGTGCCCCGCCACGTGCCTGCGACGGTGCGCACGCTGACCACGACCCAGGCGGCCACCAGGACCAGGTACAGGCCGGCCGCGGCCCAGTGGAACACCACCGAGCCGGTGTGCAGGGCCAGGCCGGTGGTGCCGGTTACCAGCGTGCCGAGCGGGAACGTGAACGACCACCAGGTCAGGCTGAACGGCAGATGGGCCCGGGCCGCGCGTACCGTGATGGCAGTGGCCAGGGCCGCCCACAGTACGGCGAAACCCCACACCGGCACGCCGTACACCACCCCGAAGGCCTGGAAGGCCGCCCCGTAGGGGAAGGGCAGGGCCAGCCGGGCCGCGGCGCCGAGCAGGCTGGCCGCCGTGATGGACTGCCCGAGCGGGCCGAGCACGATCCAGAGCGTGGGCACCATCGCGGCCGGGCCCACGGAGTGCCGGACCAGCCGCTGCCACAGCTGCGTCATCACCACCACGCTGGCGATCAGGCTGATCCCGAACATGGCGTAGCAGGCCAGCAGCAGCGACAGCCGGGGCTGGCCGGCGGGCAGGTGCGGGATGAGCAGGGCCCCGGTGGCCGCGCTGACCATCGGCGGGACCACGGGCATCAGCCAGCCGCCGAAGGCGGCATCCGGGGCGGCCCGCAGCCGGGTGAACATCAGGTAGGGCACGGCCACGCTGCTGGCCAGGCCGGCCAGCGTGCCCAGCGGCCAGAGCACGGCGTCGATGAGGAGGGCCGCGTGGGCGCCGATCAGCGCGGGGCCGAGGAGCAGGGCCCCGGCGCCGACGGTGAGCAGGGCCATCGGCGGCGCGCCGTAGAACTGCACCATGACCGGGTCCCTGGCGTGAGCCAGCGCGGCCTGACGGTGCCGGGCCCAGTGCACGATCTCGGCCGCGGTGAGCACCAGGAGCCACCCGGCGGCCAGCACCCAGATGGCCGTGGCGAAGCCGCGCAGCCCGGGCCACTGGACCGGGAGGGTGGCGGCCGCGGTGGCCACGATGCCGGTGCCCATCACCGAGGCGAACCAGTTGGGCCCGAGGCTGGCGAAGGCGCCGGAGGGCCGGTCCAGGTCGCGGAGCGGGCCGCGGCGGCGCGGCCGGGCCGGTGCCGCCGGCGCGGGCCGGCCCGGGGCGGGCCGGGCGGCGGTGGGAAGGGCGGGCGTGCTCGTGCTCATGACACCAGCGTGCGCCGGAGCGCCCTGTCCCGGTAGCGGGCCTGTCCCTGTCAACTCACAAGCGGGCCTTGTGCCCGCCCACAGGGCGTCGTTGTGGCCTGGTTATCGTGGTCCTGTGCCGCTGAGCCCGCACGTTCCCGACCTGGCCGCCCTCGAGCTGTTCGCGGCCGTGGCCCGGCACGGCAGCATCGGCGCGGCTGCGCGGCACGCCGGGATCAGCCAGCAGGCCGCGTCAGCCCGGCTGCGGGCGATGGAGGCCCAGGTCGGCGCGGCCCTGCTGGACCGGGATCCGCGCGGGTCCCGGCTCACCGCGGCCGGGGCGCTGCTGGTGGACTGGGCGGCGCCGCTGCTGGCCCAGGCGGGCGAGCTGGACAGCGGCATCGCCAGCCTGCGCCGGGCCCGGGACGCCCAGCTGCGCGTCGCGGCCAGCCTCACCATCGCCGAGCACCTGCTGCCCGCCTGGCTGGTCGCCCTGCGCGACGAGTACGAGCAGGCCGGCCGCCAGCCCGCCGAGATCACCCTGGTCGCGGCCAACAGCGAGGCGGTGGCCGGCACGGTGGCCGAGCACGGCGTGGACCTCGGCTTCGTCGAGGGCCCCACCCCGCCGCGCGGGCTACGGTCCCGGGTGGTGGCCGCGGACCGGCTGGCCGTCGTGGTCCGCCCGGACCATCCGTGGGCCCGCCGCCGATCCCCGGTCCGCCCGGCCGAGCTGGCGGCCACGCCGCTGGTGGAGCGGGAAGAGGGATCCGGCACCCGGGAGGCGCTGCACGCGGCCCTGACCGCCTGCCTCGGCCCTGGCCCCGAGCTGGCCGGGCCGGCGCTGCGGCTGAGCACCACCACCGCGGTGCGCGAGGCGGTGCGGGCCGGGGCGGGCCCGGCCGTGCTGAGCCTGCTCGCCGTGCGCGAGAACGTGGCGGCCGGGCTGCTGGCCGTGGTCCCCGTTCCGGGTCTCGACCTGGGCCGCAGGCTGCGGGCGATCTGGGCGGGGACCGTGCAGCTGCCCGCCGGCCCCGCCCGGGACCTGATGGCTGTGGCGCTGCGGCTGGGTGCGCCGCCCGACCCCGGGTGAGCGCCGGCCCTCGCCACGATCACGCTGACGTGGTTGACTCCCAGGCACAGTGCTGGTTGCACAGTGCCGGCCGCGCAAATGCCTGCCGCACGGTGCTTTGCTACACGGTGCTTTGCTACACGGAGCTTGCTACACGGAGCTTGCTACACGGTGCCCAACGCATGGGGGTGCAGCCCGATGGCCCGCAAAGACCACGCGGTGGCGTCCGCGCCGCGCAAGAACCATCACGCCCAGGGGGCCAAGGCCGCGAAGAAGCCCCTGGCGCACCGGCTGCCGCGCCAGCCGTACGAGGCTGAGCTCTTCCGGCTCCAGGCCGAGCTGGTGAAGGCCCAGGAGTGGGTACGCGCGGAGAAGGCCCGGATTGTGGTGATCTTCGAGGGCCGCGACGCCGCGGGCAAGGGCAGCACGATCAAGCGCGTCACCCAGTACCTCAACCCGCGCATCGCGCGCATCGCCGCCCTCCCCGCGCCGACCGAGCGGGAGCAGGCCCAGTGGTACTTCCAGCGGTACGTCGAGCACCTGCCGGCGTCCGGCCAGATCGTGCTGTTCGACCGCAGCTGGTACAACCGGGCCGGGGTCGAGCACGTGATGGGGTTCTGCACCAAGGAGGAGTACGCGCGGTTCCTGCACCAGTGCCCGATCTTCGAACGGCTGCTGGTCGAGGACGGCATACTGCTGCGCAAGTACTGGTTCTCGGTCAGCGACGCCGAGCAGCAGGAGCGGTTCCGGTCCCGCCTGGAAGACCCCATGCGGCGGTGGAAGCTGTCACCTATGGACCTGGAGTCGGTCACCCGGTGGGAGGACTACAGCCGGGCCAAGGACGAGATGATGCTGCACACCGACATTCCCGAGGCTCCCTGGTTCGTGGTGGAGAGTGACGACAAGCGGCGGGCCCGGATCAACATGATCGCCCATCTGCTCTCCACCATCCCCTACCACGACGTCCAGCGGTCGCTGCTGGAGCTGCCGGCCGGCCGCCGGCCCAGGGCTACGTGCGGGTGCCCCGGGAGATGCAGACCTACGTGCCGGACCACGCGGCCGCCCTGCAGGATCACCGGCGTGAGTGAGAGCAGCGAGCCGGAGGCTGAGCCGGGCCGCCCGGCTCCCCGGCCGGGGGTCGCCGCGTCGATCTGGGCCCTGGAGCACGCCCAGGACTTCGTGACCGTGGCCGTGGGCGTGGTGCTCATCGTCCTGGCCGCCACCTTGGCTGTCTCCGGGGTGGTGAGCTTCGTCGAGGACGTGCAGAACCACACGATGGCCACCGCCGCCATCAACCTGCTGGACCGGGTTCTGCTGGTGCTGATCCTGGTCGAGATCGTGCACACGGTCGTGCTGTCGCTGCGCGCGCACCGTCTCGCCGCGCAGCCTTTCATCGTGGTCGGCCTGGTCGCCGTGATCAGGCGGATCCTGTTCCTGCTCAGCAACGCAGAACACGATTCCCACCGCCGAGCTGGCCCTGCTCATCGGCATGGTGGTGGCTTTCGTGGCCGCCTACCTGGCGGTCGGCTACCTCGAGAAGCCGGGCCTGGACGAGGAAAGCCCGCCGCCCCGGGGCCGGGGGAAGAAGAAGGCCACTGATAGGGTTGAGTCATTAGGCGGCTGAAGATGTCGCCACTTCCGCGGGCGAGCAGCCCGCGTGGTCGCATCTGTGAGCAGTCCGCTTCCCGGTGAGCCTAAGTTCCAGCCAGCATGGCTGAGGAAACCTGGTTCGCCGCTGTCGTGACGCTGGTCCCGCGGCGCGGCCCCCGAATCATGGATGGAGTTCACCGTGCCCCAGCGCCCTGCTGCCCAGGGATCCGGCTCGTCTGCCGGTCACCGGCGGCGGAGGCCGGCCAGCCCCGGCCGGTCGGCCAGCCCGCGCAGGCCGTCTTACCAGGGCCGGCCGCACCGGCCCGCCTCGCCCCGTACCCCCGTCGTATCCGAGCTTGACCGCGCCCTGACCGCTGCGCTCAGCGCCCCGGCCCCGGCCCCGGCGACATTCGCCGAGCTCGGCCTGCCCGGCCCGCTCGTCGCCGCGCTCGGCGAGCAGGGCATCACCGCGCCCTTCGCCATCCAGGCCCGGGCGCTGCCCGACGCGCTGGCCGGCCGGGACGTGCTGGGCCGCGCCGAGACCGGCTCCGGCAAGACCCTGGCCTTCGGCCTGCCCCTGCTGGCCCGGCTGGCCCAGGCCGCCGGCCCCCGCCAGCCCAAGGCCCCGCGCGGGCTCGTCCTGGTCCCGACCCGGGAGCTGGCCCGCCAGGTCGCCGAGGTGCTCGCCCCGCTCGGCCGCCGGCTCGGCGTGCGGGTCACCACCGTGTACGGCGGTGCCCCGATGGGGCGGCAGATCGAGCAGCTCGCCCGCGGGGTGGACGTCGTCGTCGCCACGCCCGGGCGGCTCATCGACCTGATCGAGCGCCGGGCCGCCAGCCTCGGCCAGGTCGAGATCGCCGTGCTCGACGAGGCCGACCACATGGCCGACCTGGGCTTCATGCCGGCCGTGACCCAGCTGCTCGACGCGACGCCGCCAGGCGGCCAGCGGCTGCTGTTCTCGGCCACCCTGGACCGGGACGTGGACCGGCTGGTCACCAGGTACCTGTCTGACCCGGCGCTGCACGCCATCGCCCCGGTCACCGAGCCGGGCGTGGCCGCGGACCACCAGGTGTTCGTGCTGCCCGCCGAGGACAAGGTCGCGATCGCGGCCGAGATCGCGGCGCGGCCGGACCGCACCCTGTTCTTCGTCCGGACCAAGCACGGCGCCGGCCGGCTGGCCAAGCAGCTCACCCGGGCCGGGGTCGAGGCAGGCGCCATCCACGGCGACCTCAACCAGAACCAGCGCCAGCGCGCCCTCGACGGGTTCGCCGCCGGCTATCCGCGGGTACTGGTCGCGACCGACGTGGCCGCCCGCGGCATCCACGTCGACGATGTCGGCCTGGTGGTGCACTTCGACCCGCCGAACGACCACAAGGACTACCTGCACCGGTCGGGCCGCACCGGCCGCGCCGGTGCGACCGGGACCGTGCTCGCGCTCGTCGACCCCGGCCAGGTCCGCGACGTCGCGCGGCTGCACGAGGCGGCCGGCGTCAGCCCGGCCCGGTACCGGGTACAGCCCGGTGACCCCGCGGTCCGGGACCTCGCGACGGCCGGGACGCCGATCCCGCCGCCGCCCCCACGCCCAGAGCGTGCGGCCAGCGCGCCCGGCCGGCCAGCCCGGCCGGGGACGCCCGGGCCGGGGCGGCCGCAACCGGCCCGGCCGCGACGGGCGCCAGCGGTCCGGGACCAACCGTGCGGCCAGCCGGGACTCCCGCAGCCGCGGGTCGCGGACCCGCCTGCCCGAGGCCAGCTAGACCGTGATCCGGGGCACCGGCCGTGGGTGCTCCCGGATCATGCTTCTTGCCCATCACGGGGCGGCCGTGCGACGATCCCAAGTACGTGGCCGCTGGCCGCGCGACCTCGCAGCACTGGCCTTGCAGCTCTGGGAGCGCCCGTTGGCTCAGCTCGGCACGCCGTGACCGCCGCACCTGCCCAGGACGCCCGCCTGCGTGGCGAGCCGGTGGCGCGCGCCGTCTTCGTGGGCTTGCCCGCCCGGTACGACCGGCTCGCCTACCTGCTCTCCATGGGCCAGGACCGGCGCTGGCGGCGGGCGGTGGTCCGCCACACCGCCGACGGCCAGCCCGGCCTGGCGCTGGACGTGGCCACCGGCCCGGCCGGGATTGCCCTGGCCGTGGCCGGCGCGACCGGGGCCAGCGTGGTCGGCGTGGACCTGAACGAGCCCATGCTGCGCGCGGGCGTGGCCCGGACCCGGCGTCCCGGCGGGCGTGGCCGGGTCAGGCTCGCCGTCGGCCGCGCCGACGACCTCCCGTTCCCGGACGCCACCTTCGACGCGGTGACCTTCTCCTACCTGCTCCGCTACGTGGACGACCCGGCCGCGACCGTCGCCGAGATGGCCCGCTGCCTGCGGCCCGGCGGCACCCTGGCCAGCCTCGAGTTCTACCTGCCGCCGAAGCCCTGGTGGCGGCTGGCCTGGTGGTGCTACACCCGGCTGGCCCTGCCGGTGCTCGGCGCGCTCACCGGCGGCGCGGCCTGGTACCGGGTCGGCCGCTTCCTCGGGCCCAGCATCTCCGTGCACTACCGGCGGCATTCACTCGACGATCACATCGCCGCCTGGCGGGCGGCGGGCCTGACCGACATCGGGGTCAGCGTGATGAGCCTGGGCGGTGGCCTGGTCATGTGGGCCCGCAAGGCCCCGCCGGCCCGGGACCGGCTTCGTGAGGACCCGCACCGAGAAGGCGGGCACCGACAAGACCGCGTTCTACGCGCTGGGCCGCGGCACCGGGGGCTTCCGCGACTGGCTCACGCTGCTGCACCCGCCGTACACGCTCTGGCATCTGTCCTACGTGGCGATCGGGGCGGCGCTGGTGCCGCACCCCGTGCTCTGGCGGCTCGGCGCCACGATGCTCGCGTTCTTCCTGGCCGTGGGCGTCGGCGCACACGCCCTCGACGAGCTCAACGGCCGGCCGCTGAGCACGGGCATCAGCAGCGTGGTCCTCGTGATCACCGCGGCGGTGTCCATCGCCATCGCGGTCGTGATGGGCCTGATCGACGGTGGCCTGCGGCTGCTCCCGTTCGTGATCACCGGCGCCATCCTCGTCTGCGGGTACAACCTGGAGCTGGCCGGCGGCCTGCTGCACAGCGACTTCTGGTTCGGCGCGGCCTGGGGGGCGTTCCCGGTCCTGGTCGGCGCGTACGCCCAGCACTGGACGCTGCCCCCGGCCGTGCTGATCGCCGCGGCGGCCGCGTTCTTCCTGTCCATGGGCCAGCGCTCGCTCAGCACCCCGGCCCGGGCGCTGCGGCGCCGGATCGCCTCGGTGTCGGTCCGGGTCACCTGGCGCGACGGCAGCCAGCAGGAACTCGACCGGGCCGACCTGCTTGCGCCCCTGGAGCGCGCGCTCCGGTACTTCACCTGGGCCACCGGGACCCTGGCCGTGGCCCTGGTGGTGGCCCGGTGAGTCCCCCCGGCTTCGACGTGGTGGTGGCCGGCGCCGGGCCGGCCGGGAGTGTGGCCGCGCTGGTCCTGGCCCGCGGCGGGGCCCGCGTCGCACTGGTGGACAAGGCGGCCTTCCCCCGCGACAAGGCCTGCGGTGACCTGGTCGGCCCGCGTGGCGTGGGCCTCCTCGACGAGCTGGGCGTGTCCGTCCCGGACGCCGGGCAGGGCGCGGATCTCCTGGTCATAGGGCCGTCCGGGCACCGCTCACGGCTGCCGGCCTTCGCTGGCCGGGCCTATCCGGGGCACGGGGTGGTCGTCCCCCGGGTAGTCCTGGATGACGCGCTCCGCACGGCCGCCATCGAGGCCGGCGCGGAACCCATCCGGGCCCGGGTCAGTGGGGTGGACCGGCCGCCCGGCGGCCCGGTCCGGGCGCTGATCACCAGCGACGGCCGGCGGCTCGCCGCGGACGCGTTCATCGGCGCGGACGGCGCGCTGAGCCCGGTCGCGCGGCTGGCCGGGATGCTGGACACCGGCACCGCCCTGTGGGGCTTCGCTATCCGCGCGTACATCCCCGCCGAGGTGCCGCTGCCGCTGCTGGTCCTGCTGGACCAGGCGCCGTGGCGGATCTACCCCGGGTACGGCTGGCTCTTTCCCGGCGCGGACGGGCAGGCCAACGTGGGCATCGGGGTGGGCCTGGGCACCCGGCGGCGGCAGGCCCGGCTCCGCGACGACCTGGCCCGGTTCTGCACCTTGCTGCGCACGTCGGGCGACCTGGCCCCGGAGGCCCGGATCGGGCCGGTGACCGGCGGCTGGCTGCGCATGGGCGGCACCGGCACCCGGCCCGCGGCCGGCAACGTGCTGCTGGCCGGGGACGCCGCCGGGCTGATCAACCCGCTGCAGGGCGAGGGCATCGGGCCCGGCATGGTCAGCGCGCGGCTGGCCGCAGAATGCCTGCTGGCCGGCCCCGGGCAGGCGGCCGCCGCCTACACCGAGGCGGTGACCGCCGCGTTCGGCTCGTACATGCCGGGAGCCGCGGCCCTCCAGGCCACCCTGCTGCACCGTCCGCGCGCAGCCTCGGCCGCGGTGCGGCTGCTCACCGCCCCCGGGGTCCGCCGGGTGCTGGCCGGCACCTGGTCGCTGTACTGGAACGGCCTGGTGGACGGGGCCAGCCCGCGGCCGGCCGCGTGGGCCGCCGCCGCGGTCCAGCAGATAGCCAGCCGGGCGGGCCGCCGGTGGCCCGCGAACTCCCGGGACCTGGGTCACCTGGACCCTGGCGGCCTGGACTCCGGTGAGCCGGAACCGGGCGGGCTGGACTCCGGCGCCGGCCCGGAATCCGGCGCCCCCGGACACGCCGGCGAAGTGCCTGACCTGCACGGATCACCCTCTGCGGATGAGGTGCGGTCCTCCTGACCTGATTGGCTCGTGGCCAGGCCCCCGCCTGGAGGAGCCTTGGCCACAGCCACCAGACCCGGCGCCGCGGGCGACGCCGGTGCGGGGACGGCGCCGCGGCAGGCGTCCCTGGTCCTCCTCGCGCTGATCGTGGTGGCCGCGGTAGCCAACCTCAACCTCACCGTGGCCAACGTCGCCCTGCCCGACATCGGCCGGGCCTTCGACACTGGCCAGACCACGCTCGACCTGATCGCCATCGGCTACTCACTCGGCCTGGCCGGGTCGGTGCTCTACCTGGGGGCGGTGGGCGACCGCTACGGCCGCCGGATGATGCTGGTGCTGGGCGTGCTGCTGTCCGTCCCGGCCTGCCTGCTGGCCGCCTACGCCCCGGACGCGGGCGTCCTGCTGGCCGGCCGCCTGCTGGGCGGGATCTCCGCGGGCATGGCCTACCCCACGACCCTGGCCCTGATCACCGCGCTGTGGTCGGGTCCCGCCCGGATCAGGGCCATCGCGCTGTGGTCCGGTATCGGCGGCGCCATCACCGCCCTGGGGCCCATGCTGGCCGGCCTGGTCTTGCAGCACTTCTGGTGGGGATCGGCGTTCCTGCTCACCCTGCCACTGGCGGTCGTGGCCCTCGTCCTGGCCCTGGCCTGCGTGCCGTCACACGTCAACGAGACCACGGATACCGTCGATCATCTGGGCGGAGTGCTGTCGATGGTTTTCGTTGCGGCCCTGGTAGTGACGATCAATTTCGCGCCCGTCCCGGGCGCGGGTGCCCTGGCCCTCGGCACGGCCCTGGCCGCGCTGGCCGCGGGGGCCGGGTTCTTCCTCCGCCAGCACCGGGCCCGGTCTCCCCTCTACGACCTGCACGTCGCGGGGCGGCGGATCTTCTGGGTGGCGGCGGTGGGCGGGATCATTGTCTTCGGGTCGCTGATGGGGGCGATCTTCGTAGGCCAGCAGTACCTGCAGGACGTGCTCGGCTACTCGCCGCTGCGCGCCGGGGTGGCCATCCTCCCGGCGGCCGTGTGCATGGTGGGGTTCGCGCCGCTGTCGGCCCGGCTCACCCACGCCCTCGGGTCGGGCTTCACCCTGCTCAGCGGGTACCTGTTCTGCCTGCTCAGCTTCCTGACCATGCTGCTGCTGTGGAAGCAGGGCAGCTCCTACTGGGTGGTCGGGCTGGCCTTCGCGTTCCTGGGCGCCGGGGTGGGGCTGGCCGGCACGCCGGCCTCGCATTCCCTCACCAGCTCCGTCCCCACCCGGCGCGCCGGGATGGCCTCCGGCACCGCTGACCTGCAGCGCGACCTGGGCGGCGCGATCATGCAGTCGATCCTGGGCGCACTGCTGACGGCCGGCTACGCCAGCGTCATCGCCAGGTCGGTCGCCGGCTCACCGAACCGCAGCAAGATCACCGGCAGCGTGCAGAGCCAGCTGGAGAAGTCCTTCGCCGGCGCCCAGCAGGTGGCGCAGCGCTATCCCCAGTACGCCAGCAAGATCACCGCGGCGGCGAAGAGCGCGTTCCTGGCCGGCGACCAGTGGGCGTACGCGGCCGCCATCATCGGCGTGCTGCTCGGCGCGGCGCTGGTGTTCTTCATGTTCCCGCGGCACGAGGCCGAGATCGCGCTGCTGGGCCGCTATCAGGCCGAGGACAGTCAGCCGGCCGCCGTCCCGGCCCGCGCGCCCCGGCCGCGGGCGGCGCACCGCAAGCATTGATGCACGGCGCCGCTAGGACGCTGCTGGCCAGGACTGGGCTGATTGGGACTGGGCTGGCCAGGACGCTGGCAGGACTGGCTGGCTAGGACTGGGCCGCGTAGTTGTCCGGCTTGGCGCCGGCCAGCCGGGCGGTGTCCGGCGTCTGCGTCACCGACGACGGGCTGACGAACGTGCTACCCGATGGCGTCACCTGCACCGCCTCGCCCAGCGCACTGCCCTTCAGCAGCTGCTTCCAGGTGAGGAACCACACGGTGAAACCGTCATCCCACTTGCCGGTGGACGGGCTGCCGGTGACCGTCACCGGGTCCCCGGGCGTGGCGAGGTTGTAGTACATCGTCGCGTGCTGCGGGGACAGGTTCACGCAGCCGTGGCTGACGTTGGTGAACCCCTGCTCGCCCACCGACCAGGGCGCCGAGTGCAGGTAGTCGCCGCTGTAGGTGAACCGCACCGCGTCGTTGACCAGCTCGTTGTACCCGTTGCCGACCATCCGCACCGGGTTGCCCTTCTCCAGCGTGATGTACGTGCCGTCCACGGTGTCCAGGCCGGGCCGCCCGGTGCTGATCGGCCAGTGACCCCACAGCTTGCCCTTGTAGAAGACGTTCAGGTAGTGGGTCTTGGTGCTGGCCACCACGACCAGCGAGGGCCCGATGTCGAAGGTCTGGGTGAGGTCGGCGGTGAAGAAGACGCCGGGAGCGGCCTCCACCCCGGCCAGGTGCCCGTTGAACGAGACCGTGGTGTTCGCGGGCCAGTAGTTCATGGTGCGGAAGTACAGCGTCTGGTTGCCGTCCCAGTACCAGGCCCCGGTCACCGGCTTGGAGCTGCTCACCTCGAGCGACTTCTCCACCGCGGCCTTGTTGATCACCGGGGAGCTGAACGTGATGCGGATGGGTATCCCCACGCCGTAGGACTGCTTGTAGCCCTCGAAGATCATGGCGGTGTCGGAGGCCGCGGGGGTAAGAGTGCGGAAGCTGCTCGTCGAGGTGACCTTCGTCCCGGACGAGTTGATCGCCGTGGCCTGCACGTGATAGTTCCGGGATGGCTGCAGCGTCCACTGGTTCCGCCAGACCGTGTGCGCGCCGTTGAAGGAGCCGCTCACCGTCTGGTGCCCGGAGGTCACGGAGACGCTCTGGATCTTTCCGCTGGCCGAGGTGACCTCGATCCCCTTGCTGGGGTTCACGTGGCTGTGCCCGTCGCCCGGGCTGATGTGCAGCTGCGCCCGGGCCGCGGCGGCGGAGGCCTTGGCTGCGCTGTGCGAAGCGGCAGGCGTGCTAGGGGCCGGTGACCCACTGGAGCAGGCCGCGATCAGCAGGCCCGCGGCGCCGGTGACGGCGGTGATCGCGGCCCAGCGGCCCAGTCTTGCGCTCCTGACCTGGCGGGCCGCCCCGGCGTGCCGGACGTCCGCCCTATCGCTCTGCCGCACTGCGCATCCTCCTGTTGCTGACCACTCGCTGCTAGTGCTGGCCTACTCCTGGCTTTCCCCGCTGGTTCCGGGCGAAGCACCCACTGTTGAGACGGATCGGGCACGCCGTGGGTTGCCGTCCCACGGTACCCGTCCGCCGCCAGCCCGGCGAACTATCTGAAAACCGGTGATAGCGGCCACGAGCACGATGCCGGTCGCGACCCAGGGCACGTAGTCGCCGAGCCGGTCGTACAGGGTCCGCGCGCCCGCCGGGGGCAGTCCCAGGCGGACCACGGTCACGCCCCGCTGGCTGGCGGTCATCAGGGCCAGCAGCCGCCCGCGCGCGTCGAACGCCACGGAGTCCCCGGTCAGCGCGGCCTGCACCACGGGCCGGCCGGTTTCCGCGGCCCGCACCGCGCTCAGCGCCGCGTGCTGGGCGGGCGCCCAGCTCCGCTGGAACGTCGAATCGGAGGTCTGGTACACGATGAGCTGGGCGCCCCGGTCCGTGTTGACCCGGGACATGTCGGGGAAGGCGGATTCGAAGCAGATCAGCACGCCGAGCGGCAGCGGCCGGCCGAGCCGGTCGGTGGCGTGGACGAGGTGGGCACCGTCGCCGGGGACCATGTTGCTCGCGGCGGCCTGGCTGATCCCGGCGATCCAGCCGAGCGCGCCCCGCAGCGGGATGTACTCACCGAACGGGACCAGCCGCGTCTTGGTGTACGAGCCCGCGATGCCGTGCGGCCCGATCAGCAGCGCCACCTTGGACCGCGCGCCGTCCGGCAGGGAGGCGTCCTGGTTCACCAGCACCTGGGCGCCGGTGCCCGCGGCCAGCCGCCTGATCTGCCGGTAGAGCACCGGCTGGCGGTCGATGTCGGTACCGACGCTGCTCTCCCCCCAGACGATCAGGTCCGGCCGGGCGGGGCCGAGCCCGGCGGACAGCCGCAGGCTCGCGTCCACCCGCTGATTGCTGCTGCTGTCCGTAGTCCCTGGCTGGACCAGTGCCACCCGGACGTGCCGGACCGGCGGGGACGGCCGCGGTGAGCGCGAACGCCACCGGTCCCGCGCCCAGCGCCAGGGCGACCCCGGCGGCTCCCGCGGCCCGCACCGCCATCCCCCGGGCCAGCAGCAGGATCGCGATGCCCGTGTTCGCCGCGACCAGGGCGAAACTGATCAGCCAGACGCCGCCCACCGCGGCCAGGGCCAGCACGGCGGGATGCTGCCACTGGCTGGCGCCCAGCACATCCCACGGGCCGCCGAATCCCTGCCAGGACCGGGCCCACTCGGTGAACACCCAGTAGGCGGGGAGCACGGCGAGCGCCGCGGCCGCACGGGCGGGCCGCAGCGGGGAGCGCAGCAAGGCCCAGGCGGCCACCCCGAACCCGGTCCACAGGAGCCCGAACACCACCGCCACCAGCAGCAGCGCCGGGCCGATATTAGGGGTCAGCCAGTACAGGGCGGCCAGGAAGAAGCCCGCGCCCAGCCACCAGCCGCGCACCGCGGCCTCCCGGGCCGACGGCGCGGCGCGGACGATGAGGATGGCCGGCACCAGCCCGCACCAGCCGAGGAATTCCAGGTTGAGCTGCGGGAACGCCAGCGTCGGCAGCGCGCCTGCCGCCAGCGCCGCGTACCGGGGAGGCTTGGCGAAGGCCCGCCACACTGCCATGCCTTCTATTGTCGGCCCACCCGGTTGCGCCGGGTCCGCCCGGCCCCATCCGTGATGCGCGCGTTACGTAGTGGCACCAGTGGTGCTCTTCTGTGGTGCCGCGCGTGGTGCCCGGCGTGCCGCGCCGGCGCCTCTCGGCCACCGCGCGGACGATGGCCCAGGCCAGGGCCAGGATGGTCAGTGCCGTGAGCACCGCCTCCGGCCAGCCGGCCAGCCGGTCGGCGAGAGTCAGGCCGCTGCGCAGCGGGACCCGCTCGTCCAGCACCGCCCGCTGCCACAGTCCGGTGCGGGCCAGCACGGTGCCGTCCGGGCCGATGATGGCGCTCTCCCCGGTAGTGGAGGCGTACACGATCGCGCGGTCCGACGTGATCGCCTGGATCCGGGCCATAGCCACCTGCTGGGCGGACTCGCCGGACTGCCCGTCCACCTCGAACGTGGCGTCGTTGGACTGCACCGCGAGCAGGTTGGCGCCTGCGGTCACCTCGGACCGCACCAGGCCGTCGAAGCCGATCTCGTAGCAGATCACGTCGCCCAGCCGGATCGCGCCCTGGCGGAACACCACCGCACGGTGGCCGGGGGTGAAGTTGACCGGCTGCAGGTTGACCAGCGACGTGACGTGCGCGAGCAGGCTGCGGAACGGGATGTACTCGCCGAACGGGACCAGCTGGCGTTTCACGTAGACCGCCACCGGGCCGCGGCGGGGCTGCCACAGCTGGCCCGTGTTGCGCAGCGGATTCTGCAGCAGCGCCCCGACCAGGACCGGCCGGTCGATGGCGGCGACCGCGGTGGCGATCGTCGCGTAGATCGCCGGGTACTCGGCAGGGTCCAGGTCGGTCGAGTTCTCCGGCCAGATCACCATGTCCGGTGCGGGACGGGCGCCGGCGGCGACCTGCGCGGCCAGGGCCCGGGTGGCGGCCGCATGGTTCTCGGTCACCGTGCTCGCCCGGAGCAGGCCCGTCAGGGACCGGGCGTGCGGGACATCACCCTGCACGGCGGCTACCGTCGCGCTGCGCGGCGCGGTCCCGCTCCCGTCCACCGGGAGCAGCGTGCCCGCCAGGGCGATCCCGGCCGTGGCCGCGGTGGCGGCCGCCACCGCGATGAGGCGGCGCCGGTCGTGCAGGGCCGACAGGACCAGCCAGGCCAGCATCGCGCCGGTCACGGCGACCAGGAAGGACAGCAGAGGGGGGCCGCCGATCGCGGCCCAGCCCGCGGTGGGCGCGCCCGCCTGGCTCATCGCCAGGCGGCCCCACGGGAAGGCGTAGGGCCAGCGGGCCCGCATGGCCTCGGCGGCTACCCACCAGCCGCCCACCGCCAGCGGCCAGCCCGGCAGCCGGAGCAGCAGCCGCTGCCCCACCGCGAGCACCCCGAAGATCACCGCCTCGGCGATGGCCAGCGCGGCCCACGCGTACCAGGCCACGTTGACCAGCCAGGACAGCAGCGGCACGAAGAACGCGATCCCGAAGACCAGCCCGATGACGAACGACGCCCGCAGCCCCTGGCGGTACAGGGCTATCACCAGCAGGGCCGGGCCGACGGCGGCCAGCGGCCAGAGGCCGGCCGGCGGGAACGCGACCGCCAGGGCCACCCCGCCCGCCGCGGCGGCCAGCAGGGCCCACGGCAGCCGCAGCCTGGCGGGCCCCGCGGGGACGTCGCCGGACGCGGGGGACATCCGCCCGGCGGTGGCCAGGCCGGCCGGGCTTCCCTCCGGGATCTGCATGGCCCGAGCGTAGCCGGATATGCGGGGTTGATGCCGCCGCCCTGACCGGGGCCTGAGCTGCTGACCACCGCTGAGTGCCCGGTGCTGAGTGACCGGTGCCGGTCCGGGTTGCGGGCTATTCGCCGCATGTTTCACCGGAATCACGATTCTTCTGCGTGATAGCGTGATCACAGTCTGTTCCCAGGTGGGGGACGGGCGAACCCCGACAGCACGCACGGCACGAGGCTCCGCCAGTGATCAAGATCCGCTACGCAGACCTGCCGCAGGGCCTTCACAAACCGGTCCGCAGCGGCGGCCGGCGGCCGGTCATCTACCTGCGTCCCGGGCTGTCCCCGGCCCAGCGCCGGGACGCCCTGCGACGATTAATCCGCACCTCGCGGCAGGGACACGGGCCGCACAGGCCGCGTCCCACCGGGGGGGCCGGCGGCGCCGGTCCGGGACCCTCCGGCTCAGCGCCTCCCGGTTCTGCGTCTTCTCCGGGTAGTCGTGGCGTTCCGGGCTGATCCGGCATCTCCGGGTAACCTGCCACCGGGACTTCGGGAGGTACGCGAGTGAGCCGCCGGGGCTGGATTCTCTTCACGGCGATGAGCCTGATCTGGGGCGTGCCCTATCTGCTCATCAAGGTCGCGGACGGCGGCGTCTCGGTTCCCGTCCTGGTCTTCGCGCGGGTGGCCGGCGGCGCCGTGGTGCTGCTGCCCATCGCCCTGCAGCGCGGCCAGCTCCGGTCGCTGCGCGGGCACTGGCGCTGGCTGGCCGTGTTCGCCTGCGTGGAGATCATCCTGCCGTGGCTGTTCCTGACCGCTGCGGAGAAACGGCTGTCCAGCTCGATGAGCGGCCTGCTGATCGCGTCCGTGCCGATCATCGGGGTGGCCCTGGCCCGGCTCACCGGGAGCGGGGAGCGGCTCACGCCACTGCGCTGGACCGGCCTGCTCGGCGGGCTGGCCGGGGTAGCGCTGCTCGCCGGGCCGGGCGCGGTGCACGGTGACCTGGGGTCGATCGCCCTGGTCATGCTCACCGCGGTGGGATACGCCACCGGGCCGCTGATCGCCAGCCGCAAGCTCGCCGACCTGCCCGGCCTCGCGGTGACCGCAGTCTGCCTGGGGTTCGCGGCCGTCGTTTACGCGCCCGCCGCCGCCCTGACCTGGCCACGGGCCGTCCCGTCCGCGGCCGTGCTGGCCAGCCTGGCCGGGCTGGCGCTGGTCTGCACGGCCCTCGCGTTCGTGCTCTTCTTCCAGCTGATCGCCGAAGTCGGCCCGGCCCGGGCCACGGTCATCACGTACGTGAACCCCGCCGTGGCCGTGGCCCTCGGGGTGGGGGTGCTCGGCGAGCCGCTCACCCCGGAGATCATCGCGGCCTTCGGCCTGATCCTGGCGGGCTCCGTGCTGGCCACGAGGTCCGGCCAGCCAGCCGGCGCCGGCGGTGAGGGTATGGCTGGCGGTGAGCGTGTGGCCGGCGTTGAGCACGCGGCCAGTGGTGAGCGTGGTGAGCGTGTGGCCGGTGGTGAGCGTATGGCCGGCGGGGACCCCGGCGGTGAGCGCCGTGACGAGCCTGCGGCGGACGGGGATCCCCGCGAGCCCGGGGCGACCGGCCCGCCGCGCAGCCCGGCCACCCCATGACCCCGGCGGCGGATCTGGATGCGCTGCTCAGCGGCCCCGGCGCCGAACTGCTGGCCTCCCTGCGCGACCAGGACGTCACCCCGGACACCGCGCTGGCGCTGGGCACCCGGCTGCGCGAGACCTACCCGGCCGGGCTGGTGGCGGCGGCCCTGGCCCAGCATGAGCTCCGGCTCGCGGCCCGGGCCAAGTTCAGCCGGGCCATGGACATGTTCTTCACCCGGGCCGGCCTGGAGCAGGCTTCCGCCGAGGTGGTGGCCCGGCACCGGCGGGCCCGGTTCGCCGGGCACGGCACCCTGGCCGACCTGTGCTGCGGCATCGGCGGTGACCTCGCCGCCCTGGCCGGGGAACATCAGGTCCGGGCCGTGGACCGGGACCCGCTGCACCTGCGGATGGCCATGCTGAACGCGGCGGCCTACGGCGTGGACGGCTCGGTGCGGACGGCCCAGGGGGATGTCCGTGAGGCGGACCTGGCCGGGGTGGACGCGGTGTTCATCGACCCGGCCCGCCGCACGGACGGCAGCGCGGGCCGCCGGGCGGGCCGCAGCCCGGGCCAGCGGCGCCTGGGCCCCGGCGCCAGCGAACCGCCGCTGGCCTGGTGCCTGGACCTGGCCGGGCGGGTTCCCGCGGTGGGCATCAAGGCGGCGCCGGGCATCGCGAGGGACGCGGTGCCCGGCGGCTGGGAAGTGGAGTTCGTCGCGGTCGGACGGGACCTGAAGGAGGCGGTGGCCTGGTCACCGTCCCTGGCCGGCCCCGCGACCCGGGCGACCCTCCTGCCCGGTGGGCACACCCTGACCCCCCAGCCCGGCCCGCCGGTACCGGTGGCCCCGCCCGGCCCGTTCCTCCTCGACCCGAATCCCGCGGTGACCCGGGCCGGGCTGGTCGAGGAGCTCGCCCGGCCGCTGGCCGCGTGGAAGATCGATGAGCAGATCGCGTTCCTGTGCACCGACACCCCGGTGCGCACCCCGTTCGCCCGGACCCTGCAGGTCATCGACTCCGGGCCGTGGAACCAGAAGCAGCTGCCCGCCCGGCTGCGTGACCTGGGCATCGGTGCGCTGGACATCCGCCGCCGGGGACTGGCCGGCGACGTGGGCCAGCTGCACCGCCAGCTGAAGCTGACCGGCTCCCGCCGGGCCACCCTGGTCATGACCCGGGTACGGGACCAGCCCTGGGCCCTGGTCTGCCTCGACCCATGACGCACCGGATCGCCGTGTGTGCCCGATAGAATCGCGCACGTGATTGACCTGAGGGCCGCCCGCCAGGAGCCAGACCGTTACCGGTCCGCGCTCGCCCGGCGTGGTGCCGCTGACGACTTCGATGCCCTGCTCGCCGCCGACGAGACCTGGCGCGGGCTGACCGAACGGGCCGAGAACCTGCGCGCCGCGCAGAAGCGGTCGTCCCGGGGCGCTAAGCCCAGCCCGGAGGAACTCGCCGATTTGCGGCAGCTCCGGAAGGAACTCGACGCCGCCGAGGCCGACCTGGCCGAGGCCGAGCGGAAGCGGCAGGATCTGCTGGCCCGGATCCCCAACCTTCCCCACCCCACCGCCGCGGACGGGATGACCGAGGAAGACTCGGTGGTGCTGCGCACCTGGGGGGAGCCGCCCCAGTTCACGTTCCCGGTCCGGGACGCGACCGATCTGGGCGGCCCGGCGGGCTGGATCGACATGGCCCGCGGCGCCCGGCTGTCCGGGTCCCGGTTCGCCTACCGGTTCGGTGACGTGGCCCAGACCGAGATGGCCCTGTACCGCTTCGTGCTCGACCGGCTGAACGGCAAGGGCTTCATGACCGTCCTGCCGCCGGTGCTGGTCGGCGAGCGCGCCATGTACGGCACCGGGTTCCTGCCCACCGAGGAGTCCAACCTCTACCACCTGGAACGGGACAACCTGTACCTGACCGGGACCTCGGAAGTGGCACTGGCGGGCATCCACACCGATGAGCGGCTGGAAGAGGACCAGCTGCCCGCCAAGTACGCGGCGTTCAGCACGAACTTCCGGCGCGAGGCCGGGGCGGCGGGCAAGGACACCAAGGGCATGTTCCGGGTCCACCAGTTCGACAAGGTGGAGATGTACGTGTACTGCGCCCCCGAGCAGTCGGCCACGTTCCACGAGGAGCTGCTCGCGCACGAGGAAGAGATCGTGCAGGCCCTCGGGCTGCCGTACCGGGTGATGAACATTGCCGTGGGAGACCTCGGCGCACCCGCGGCCAAGAAGTACGACATCGAGGCGTGGTTCCCGGCCCAGCAGCGCTACCGGGAGATCACCTCCTGCTCGAACACCACCGACTACCAGGCCCGGCGGCTGAACATCCGGTTCCGCCGCGAGGGCAAGCTGCACTTCGCCCATACCCTCAACGGCACCGGCGCGACGGCCCGCTCGCTGCTCTCGATCATGGAGAACTTCCAGGACGAGCGGGGCGTGGTGACCGTCCCGGAGGTGCTCCGGAACTACGGGGCACCGGCCACCCTCGGCGCCAAGCCGGAGTGATCCCCGGTCCCCGGTCCTGGGCTGGCGCCCCGGGCTAGGCGCCAGCTGCCCCGGCCTGGGTGCTGCCCAGCCTGGACAGCAGGGTGCTTCCCTCCGGGGAGCCGAGCCCGGTGCAGGCGTCCCAGCCCGGCCCGGCCGCGTAGGCGCCGTTGCTGCCGCTGGTGATGTCGCGGAACGCCGCGGCGGCCGTGCCCGCGGTCACCCCCGCGTACAGCTGCGGCTGGATCAGCCCGAACGGCTTCCCGGTGGACTGCGCCAGCCGGCTGATCAGTCCCGCCCACAGCGGGGCCACGGCGCTCGTCCCGCCGATCACCGTGGCCTGCCCGTCCACCCGGACCTGGTAGCCGGTGACCGGGTCGGCGCAGCCGGCCACGTCGGGCACGCCCCGGCCGGGCGCGCTGCCCGCTGCTGCCCCGGCCCTGGACCGGCACGCCCGCGGACGCCTGCCAGGACGGGAGACCGAAGGCGTCGCTCACGCCGCCGCCGGTCGCGCCGCCCGAGCCCCCGTCGTTCCAGACCGTCTCGGAGCTGATCACGCCGGTGCCGGCGTCGCCGCGCAGGCTGGTCCCCCCGCAGGCCAGCGCGTGCGGGCTGGAGGCGGGGAAGTCGACGTGCGCGCCGCTCTGGCCGTCGCCGCTGCCGTTGTCGCCGGCCGCGACGCAGACGGTGACGCCCAGCGCGGCCGCGTCGGACATGGCCTGGTCCAGGGCGGTCCGGGCCTGGGCGGTCCAGGAGTCCTCGGACTGGCCCCAGCTGATGCTGACCACCGTGGGCGTCGGGGTCGCGTGGACCGCGGTGGTCACCGCGTCCACGAAGCCCTGGTCGGTGTTGGGCGCGAAGTAGACGACCTGCGCCGCGCCCGGGGCGACGGCCCCGGCCACCTCGATGTCCAGCAGGACCTCGCCGTCCGCGCCGCTCGGGTCCTGGCCGGGCTGGTTGACGGCGCCGTCCACGCTGGCCGCGGTGACCGAGGGGACCGGCAGGCCCAGCCCGGTGAAGTAGGGATCCAGGTCGCTGCTGCCGAACCCGCCGCCGAGCTCGACGATCGCGATGGTCTGCCCGGTTCCGTCGGTGCCCGCCGGGAACTGGTACAGCGCGGCCACCTGCGGCGGCGTGTAGGACGTGGACGCGGCGGCCGGGGGTGCGGCGGGCGCGGGCCCGCCGGGGGCCGGGGCACCAGGAGCCGGGGCACCAGGGGCCGGGGCGGCTGGACTCGGGGCCGTGGCCCGGGAGGTGGCCGCTGGCGCGCGGCGGAACTGCGCGCGGGCCTGAGGCCGGTTGTCCAGGCCGAGCACGGCGACCACGATGCCGGCCAGTTCGGCGGGGATCTGCAGCGCGCCTTCACGGTAGCGGTGCTCGACCGTGTCCTGCCCGATGCCAGGGTCCGGCGTGCGTACCAGGCGCAACGTGGCCCCGAACGTCGCGGACAGGGCCGCGACCGTGCCCCGCACCATGACCCGGCGCGCGCCCGGGTCGGCGCCGGTGACCTGAAGGCCGTGCCCGGCCAGCGCGGCCGTGATGAGCTCCAGGTCGGCCGGGTCGGTGCCGTGCTCCTCGGCGAACTGCTCCGGGGTCAGGGTGGCCGGGCCTTCGACCAGGTCCCGGGGCACCGGCGCCCGGTGCCGGGTCACCAGCGTCACCTCGATCTGCCGGGATTCATCGACCGGGCCCAGCTCCTGCGATTGCGGCAGCGGACCGCGCTCGCTGCCGGGCAAAGGCACGAAGGACTGTCCGGTCATCATTCGCTCCCTGGGTGGCCGACGCCGTTCCAGCAGCCAGTATGTCGTGCCACCAGGTAGCCGGGGAGCCGTTCCCGCGCCAAAACGGATGGCAGGCTCATCAGGGCGGAAATGCGGAGGGCGGGAACGGCCGCAGCCGTTCCCGCCCTCCGCAGGATGCCTGGTCAGCCAGGCGGCCCGTGATCAGGCGGCCCGTGTCAGGCGGCCCGTGATCAGGCAGCCAGCCGCTCCGCGGCCGGGTCGCCGGTCCGCGGGCTGCCAGTCACCTCCAGGCGGTGCACCACATTCTCGGTGCTGACCTCGTGCGCGGCGAGATCCGCCAGCGCCACCACGCCGAGGGCAATCGCGTCGGCCAGGACCAGCCAGGTCAGCACGCTGCCGGTGAAGATCAGCGCGGCGATGAGCGACCAGAGGGCGACGAGCCCGACCACGCCGTGGCCGATCCGCTGCCCGGTCCGGCGAGCCGTGGCCATGCTGGCCGCCGCCACCACCGCGAGGCCGGTGGACACGCCGAACGCGAGCCAGCCAGCCACCGCTGCCGAGAATGCCATCGCTGAGACAGCCAGGAATGCCGCGCCGAGGACGAACAGATTGTCGAGGGCGAACCGCAGGCTCAGCTTCATGACGAGTACCTCCTTGACACCGCTTTTGGCGGCGTCAGCCGTTTCCTTACGGCGGGCCGGGAGAGGCACTGATCAAGAGCCGGTCCCGTCTCGTCGGGCGAGCGTCCTTTTCCGCAGACCCATCCGGGGCAACCGGACCAGCCCTCCGGTTATGCCCAGGGGGAAATGTCTGCTGGATCACATTTACGCAGATGTGCCGGGTGGCTGGTCACCGTCCGCAGCCTGGCCGATTTCCCGGTGATGGCGGTCCCGGAGGTGGTCCCGGTGGTGGTGGTGGTCGTGGTGATGATCCCGGTTGTCCCGGCCTGGCCCCGGCTGGCCGCGCCGCACGTTGACCCCGCCCATCAGCGCGAGCCCGACCACCCGCACCTTGGGCGCGCCGGGCAGCCCGGGGCCGCTGGCCCGGTGGTCGAAGCCGCCCATGATGCCGAAGCCGGACACGTCCACGTCGACGTCGTCGCCCACCATGATGTCCACCCCGCCCATCAGGGTGAAGACGTCGATCGTGACCTCACGCTGGCTGAACCGCGCTTCCCGCAGGTCGAGCTGGACGCCGCCCAGGACCGCGACCACGCTGTGCCGGGGCGGCACCACCCAGGTCCCGCCCCGGTCCACGCCGCCCAGGATCGCGACGGACATCCCGGACCCGGGCTCACCGCCGATCCGGGCGGCCGGGAACGTGCCCGGAGCCGTCTGCGGCGGCCCGGGCGGAGCCTCCCCGGGGGCCGGCAGGTCCGCGGTGACCTCCGTCAGGTCGCCATAGGTCCGGGCCCCGTACGCGGCCTCGAGGCGCTGGTCCAGTTCGTCGAACGTGATCCGGCCGTCGCCGGCCGCCTGGCGCAGGACCTCGGCGGCCCGCTCCCGGTCGGCGTCGGAGACCCGGAGCTGACGGCGGTCGGCGGGCTGGGGGAGATCGCTCATGACCTGGTCCGCCTCACTCGCCGGGCGTCTGCAGCTCGAGGTAGCTGACGCCACGCATGTCCACCCAGGTGCGCCCGGCGGACCGGGTGACCCGGAGCACCACCTCGCCGCAGCTGCCGCAGCGGGCCACCAGGCCCGGCGCGTCGGTGTACACCATGGCCTGGCCTATCGCCTCGCGCGTGCCGCACGAAGCGCACTGGCCTACCGCGGTGGTGATGTCCACCGCGAAGACCTCGCCGAAGGTCCCGGCGAGCACGTTGCCGTCCAGGTGCGTAGTCACGCTTGGCCTCCGGAGGGTCCGAATCGTTCGGTCTTGATCACGCCAGGATCATGCCCCGCCTTGACCAGCAGGCTGGCCGCGGCCTCGACGAACCCGGTCGGCCCGCAGATGAACACCGCGGGCGCGGCCTCCCGCGTCCAGCCCGGGGCCGCGAGCACCACCGGATTGAGCCGGCCGACCCGGACCTGCGCCCCAGGCGGGGCGCTGCGGGTGTAGACGTAGCTGACCTCGAGCCCGTCCCCGGCCTGGCCGCGCTCGGCCAGTTCGGCCGCGTACAGCACGGTCTCGGGGCTGCGGACCGAGTAGACCAGCCGGAATGGGATGCGGCTGCCGGCCTCGGCGCGGGCGCGGATCATGGACATCAGCGGGACCACGCCGCTGCCCCCGGCCACCAGCAGCACGGGCCGGCCGGCGTCCGGGTCCCAGACGAACCAGCCGCCGATCGGTCCGCGCAGCTCCAGCGGGTACCCCACCATCAGCACGTCGGTCAGGTAGGGCGAGACCTCCCCGTCCTCCAGCCGCTGCACGGTGAGCTCGAGGCGGTCACGGCCAGGCGCGGAGGCGATCGAGTAGGACCGCTGGGCCGAGTAGCCGTCCTCGGCGGTGAGCCGGACGTCCACGTGCTGGCCGGCGGCGTGCCCGGGCCAGCCGGGGACGTCGATCATGATGGTGCTCGCGGTCGCGGTTTCCTTGCGGATCTCCGTGACCATGCCCACCTGCCAGGTCAGTCGCCCCAGTACCGCTGCTCGCGCCATGGGTCTCCGTAGTTGTGATAACCCAGGCTCTCCCAGAACCCGGGTTCGTCCTTGGCCTTCAGGTCGATGCCCTGCACCCACTTGGCTGACTTCCACAGGTACAGGTGGGGCACCAGCAGCCGGGCCGGGCCGCCGTGTTCCGGGGTCAGGGGCCGCCCGCCGTACTCGAAGGCCACCCACGCCTGGCCGTCCAGCAGGTCCGCCAGCGGCAGGTTGGTGGTGTACCCGCCGTAGCTGCGGGCCAGCGCGTATTCGGCACTGGTCTGGGCCTGGGCCAGGAGCGTGTCCAGCGATACGCCCCGCCAGGTGGTGTGGAGCTTGGACCACTTGGTCACGCAGTGCAGGTCAACCTGGAACTCTTCGGCAGGCAGAGCCTGGAACGCCGCCCAGTCCCAGCTGTGCACCTCACCGGTCTCGGTCGTGATACGGAACTCCCACGAGCGGGTCTTCACCCGGGGGGTGGGCCCGGCGGACAGCACCGGGAAGTCGGTGACCAGGTACTGGCCCGGCGGGAGCTTCTCACGTCCGGACCGCGGGCGGCCCCGGAACCCTGGCGACACGATGCCCATGCGGCTAGCTTGCCATCCCGCGGCAGGCTAGCGGCAGTCCGGGACTACTACTGCCTGGCTTAGTGCAGGTGGCGGCGCCAGTCGGAGGGGACCCGCCCGGCCGGGCCGGGCACCGGCTGGTCCTCCGGGTGGTGCTCCGGCGGGGCGAGCTCCGGGCCGTCGTAGAACTGCTGCTCCGGATAGCTCCAGAACCACGACTCGCCCGGCTCGAAGCTGCGGACCAGCGGATGGCCGGCGGCGGAGGCGTGCGCGCTGGCGTGCTGGGCCGGCGAACTGTCGCAGCAGCCGATCTGCCCGCACTCGGCGCACCGGCGCAGGTGGAACCACCAGCCGGAGACCTTCTCACATTCCGCGCAGCCCGTCCCGCTGGGCGGGACGGTCGGGTCGAGTCCCGGGATGTCAGTCATTCAGCTCTCCTCGGCGTTGGCCTGCGCGGTGATGGGCAGCCGGACCTGGAACCGGGTGTTCCCGGGCTCCGATTCGACCCGCAGGTCCCCGTGGTGCCGGGTGACCACGATGCGGTAGGAAATGTCCAGGCCGAGGCCCGTGCCCTCGCCGACCGGCTTGGTGGTGAAGAACGGCTCGAAGATACGCTCCCGGATCTCCGGCGGGACGCCGGGCCCGGTGTCACCGATCTCCACCAGCACCCGGTCATCATCCCGCGCGGTGCGCACGGTCAGCGTGCCGTGGCCGTCCATGGCGGACACGGCGTTGTCGATCAGGTTGGTCCACACCTGGTTCAGCTCGGCCGGGTAGCCCGGGATCGGCGGCAGGCTGCGGTCGAAGTCCTTGACCACGGTGATCCCGTCCCCGAACTTGCCGCTGAGCATCATCAGCGTGCTCTTCAGCAACTCGTGCACATCGACCACCTGGTAGGGCGCCCGGTCCAGCTGCGAGTACTGCTTCGCCGCCTTGACCAGATGGGAGACCCGCTTGGTGGAGTCCTCGATCTCGTTCATCAGCAGCTCGGTCTCGACCGTGTAGTTCAGCCAGCGGATCGCGCCCTCCAGCGTGCCGTCGTCCACCACCGCCGCCACCTGGTCCAGCCAGGCGGCTTCCAGCCCGGCCTGGACGAAGGTGGGCGCGAGGTCCCAGCCGCCGGAGATGCCGTGATCCTCCAGCCACTCACCGACCGCGTCCTCACGGTCCGAGGCCTCCATCGGGCTCAGCTCCGGCGCCTTCGCCACCCGCTCGACCGCGTCCTCCTGAAGCCGGATCAGCGTCTCCAGGGCCTGGTGGTCGAACTTGCCGCTCGCCACGAGGCGCAGCTTGTGGCGCATGCCCGCCACCCGGTCGCGGAGCGAGGAGGTGGCCCGGACGGCGGCGGCGGCCGGGTTGTTCAGCTCGTGGGTCAGGCCGGCCGACAGCGAGCCCAGCGCGAGCAGCCGCTCCCGCTGCCCCACCTGCTGCTGGACATTCTTGATCCCGAAGAACAGGCCTTCCAGCATGTGCACGGCCATCGGGAACCAGTCCCGCATCATCCACGCGAACTTGTCCGCGTCCAGGACGTAGAACCGGGACAGCTGGGTGACCCGCAGCGAGTTGTCGTAGACCTGGGGGACCCGGTCGCCGAGGTAGGCGCGGAACGCCCCGGTGTACGCGCCACGCTGGGAGCTCCGGTTGACCTCGACGTTGTCGCCGCCGATGCGCCGCGACATCACCAGCGCGCCCTCGATCAGCACGTAGAAGCAGGTCGCGGCCTCGCCCTCCGCGTAGACCGGCCCGGGCGGGAAAATCTCGACCCGCCCTTCGCGGCACAGCCAGGCCAGCTGCTCATCGTCCAGCTTCTCGAACAGGAACAGGCTGCGCAGCTCATCCACGTCGCACGGCAGTGTCTGCCGCCCGCCCGCGGGCTCGTCATCCGTGGTTGCAGCGGGCTGGGTGGCCGGTTCTGGCTGGGTCTGTTGGGTCATGAGATCGCGGCATGGAGATACCCGCCCGGAGGCGGGCCAGGACGCCGCATCACCTCCTCAGAAGTGTCGGCGATCGCGGGGGCCAGCACTGGTGCTGGCGGCCCGGCCGCACTGCTGCGCCCGGGTACGTTCCCCAGTTCAGTCAACCCACGGAAGCGCACACGGAATTCCCGTGGCCTGGGTGTCAAAGCTTCTCCAGGTACCGGTGCACGAGCATGACGGCCATCGCGCCCTCGCCGACGGCGGAGGCGACCCGCTTGGCCGATTCGGCGCGGGCGTCCCCGGCCACGAACACGCCCGGGATGCTGGTCTCCAGGTGGTACGGGGCCCGGTCCAGCTCCCAGCCGGCCGGCTTCTGGCCGCCCGGGGCCAGATCCGGGCCGGCGACGACGAACCCGTGGTCATCCCGGGTCACCACGCCGTCCAGCCACTCGGTGAGCGGGGCGGCCCCGATGAACACGAACAGCAGCTGCGCGCTCACGGTCTCGGTATCCCCGTCAGCCGTGTTGCGCAGCGTCAGCCGCTCCAGGTGGCCATCCCCGTCCGCGCCGATCACCTCGGTGCAGGTCCGGACCGTGATGTTCGGGACTTCCGCGATCTGCTGGATCAGGTAGTAGGACATGGACCGTTCCAGCGACGGCCCGCGGACCAGCAGCGTCACCGACTTGGCGTGCCGGGACAGGTACACCGCCGCCTGCCCGGCCGAGTTCGCCCCGCCGACGATGTAGACGTCCTGGTCGATGCAGGCGGAGGCCTCGGTGAGCGCGGACCCGTAGTAGACGCCGCGGCCGGTCAGGTCGGTCAGCCCGGGCGCCCCGAGCTGCTTGTAGGAGACCCCGGTGGCCAGGATGATGCTGTGCGCGCCGAGGGTGCCCCCGTCCGCGAACCGGACCCTCCGCGCCGACCCCTTGATGTCCAGGCCGACCACTTCCCGGGTGGTGAGCACCTCGGCGCCGAACCTCTGGGCCTGGCGCCGGGCCCGCGTGGTGAGCTGCGCGCCCGACACCCCATCGGGGAACCCGAGGTAGTTCTCGATCCGGGAACTCTGCCCGGCCTGGCCGCCGGTCGCGGTCCGCTCGACCAGCACGGTCTTCAGGCCCTCGGACGCGCCGTAGACGGCCGCGCCGAGCCCGGCCGGGCCGCCGCCGATGACCACCAGGTCGTAGAAGTCCTTGGCCGGGGTGGTGCTCAGGCCGACCCGGCTGGCCAGCTCCGAGTCACTCGGCGCGAGCATGGCCTCCCCGTCCGGCGTGATGACCAGGGGCAGGGTCCGGCCATCCTGCCCGGCGGCGGCGAGCAGCCGCTCCCCGTCCGGTTCGTCCGAGGGGAACCAGCGGTAGGCCACCTCGTTGCGGGCCAGGAACTCGCGCACCTCCGTGCAGCGCGCCGACCAGCGATGCCCGACCACCTTGGTCACGTGCACCGGCTGGTAGTCCTCCAGCCGCCACGCTTCCAGCTGCTCGTCGATCACCGGGTAGAGCTTCTCCTCCGGCGGGTCCCAGGGCTTGAGCAGGTAGTAGTCGAGGTCCACGACGTTGATGGCCTCGATCGCGGCGTCGGTGTCCGCGTAGGCGGTGAGCAGCACCCGGCGGGCGGCCGGGTACGTCTTCATCGCCTCTTCGAGGAACTCGATCCCGTTCATCTGCGGCATCCGGTAGTCGGCCAGGATCACCGCCACCTCGTCGCCGCGCAGCCGCATTTCCTTCAGCGCGTCGAGGGCCGCGGCGCCCGATTCGGCCCGGACGATGCGGTGCTGCTCCCCGTAGCGCTGCCGCAGGTCACGGGCGATGGACCGGGATACCCCGGGATCGTCGTCAACAGTCAGGATCGCGGTACGGGCCGCGGTGTCCGGCGCTGGCGTGGTCATGCGCGCACCGGGCTGGTCAGGGCGGGGCAGGTCTCAGCTTCATGACTAGGCCACTGCATGTCCCCATGGTATGGATACGCGCAAAGCCAGCATCACCAGGTGCGGTCACGTTCGCTCAGAGCGTGGGCCGGGCCGGCTGGTCCTGGCCATCCGGGCCGCGGTGGTCGCCACCGCCCGGCCGGCCCTCCCCGTCCTGGCGGTCGTCCCGGTCCCGGCGGGACAGGGGCAGGGCGAACCACAGGCCCGCGAACGCGCACACGACCAGGCCGGTGATCACGATGGCGGGGGCCCCCGGGGCGACGAACGTGACCACCAGCACCACCGCGCCGGACACCGCGAGCCCCACCGTGGCCAGCCCGGCGATGGCCAGCATGCTGGTGGTCCGGACCACCCTCTCCTTCTCGTGCCGCCGGAACAGCAGCCGGTGATAGGCAACCGGGGCGACCAGCAGCGCGGTGGACAGGGCGGCCAGCGTCACCGTGGCCAGGTACACGCCGCGCTGCGCGGGGTCGAGCCTGGAGAACCGGTTCGTGAAGGGCAGGGCCAGCAGGAAGCCGAAGAGGACCTGGACGCCGATGCCGACCACGCGGAGCTCGTTGAGCAGCTCGATGAAGTTGCGGTCGTCCCGCTGCGCCTCGGACTCGCCCGGCCGGTCCGGCTCGCTGTGCCCGGAGTCCTCGGCGGCCCGGGACGCGTCGGTGCTCACCGCGGCCCCCGGCGGGCCGGTGCGCGGTCCGGGCGTGACCAGCGCGGCGCTGAGCGGAGCATGCCCCGGAGTTACCCGAACGGCCCCGCCCAAAACGGCACGGCCCCGGTCATTCGCCCGCCGCCCGCGGCGGATGCCCTGGTGGGGGAGGGTCTCCGCTTGACGGGGGTAGCGGGGTGTGGTCTCCTTTCCTCGTTCCGCCGACGGCAGGGCAGGAAGACCGGTGCAAGTCCGGCGCGGTCCCGCCACTGTGACCGGGGAGCGAGTCCCGTGGAGGCCACGGCCGCTGGAGCGGCGGGAAGGCCGGGAGGAGCTTCGATCCGGGAGCCAGGAGACTCCGGCCGCCGGTCCATTGCCTGCGGGGCGTGGTTACCCCGGGGAAGGCTCAGCCAATGATCGTGCGGTCGTCGCCCCGGGCCACGGGGCTGCTGCTCGGCGGGGTGCTGGACGCGGTGCTGGCCGACCCGCGCCGTGCGCACCCGGTGGCCGCCTTCGGCGCGGCGGCGGCCCGGGCCGAGGCGTGGCTCTGGTCGGACAGCCGCACCCGGGGGGCCGGGCTGGTCGCCGCGTGCGTGACCCCGGTGGCCGCGGCCGGCCTGACCGCGCAGCGGCTGACCCGCGGCCACCGTGCGGCCACTGTCGCGGCCACCGCGCTGGCCACCTGGACCGTGCTGGGCGGCGCCAGCCTCGGCGGCGTGGCGATGGCGGTCGGCCGGGACCTGGAGGCGGGCGACCTCGACGCGGCGCGGCGGAGGCTGCCCGCGCTGTGCGGGCGCGATCCGGCTCAGCTCGATGCGGCCGGGCTGGCCCGGGCGGCCGTGGAGTCGGTCGCCGAGAACACCTCCGACGCCGTGGTCGCGCCGCTGCTGTGGGGCGCCGTGTTCGGGCTGCCGGGCCTCCTCGGCTACCGCGCCGTGAACACGCTCGACGCGATGATCGGCCACCACAGCCCGCGCTACGAGCGGTTCGGCTGGGCCGCGGCCCGGCTCGACGACGCGGCCAACCTGATCCCGGCCCGGGTCACCGGGCTGCTGGCCGTGGCGCTGGCCCCCGCGGTCGGCGGCCGCCCGCGCCAGGCCCTGCGCACGCTGCGGCGCGACGGCAGCCAGCACCCCAGCCCCAACGCCGGCCGGTGCGAGGCGGCGTTCGCGGGTGCGCTGGGGGTCCGGCTCGGCGGCCGGAACAGTTACCAGGGCCGGACCGAGCAGCGCGGGCTGCTCGGCGACGGCAAGCCGCCCGCGGCCCCGGACATCGCCCGGGCTGTCCGGCTGTCCCGGCTGGTCAGCGGCGCGGCGCTGCTCATCGCGGCGGCCATCGCACACGGGGTGCACGGGGCGTCTGGCAGGAGGAAAACATGACCGAAGACCAGGACGTGTTCCGCCCGGCGGAGTACGGGTGGGGCAGCGAGCCGGGGCCCGGCGCCCAGCGGACCAGCGTCCCGGCGGCCGGCGCCCTGGGGGCCAGTGTCCCGGGGGCCAGCGTCCCGGGGGCCAGCGTCCCGGGGGCCAGTGTCCCGGCATCCGGCGACGCGGCGGCCAGCGCCCCGGTCACCGCGCGGCGGCCTGCCGCGCATGCCATGCCCGGGCCCGATATCGATGCGCTGTACCAGGTGGTCGCCGGGCGCCGCGACGTCCGCAACGGCTTCCTCCCCGACCCGGTCGCCGAGGACGTGCTGACCCGGGTGCTGACCGCCGCGCATCAGGCGCCCAGCGTGGGGCTGAGCCAGCCCTGGGACTTCATCGTGCTCCGCGACCGGGGCATCCGGGAGCGGGTGCACGCCCTGGCCCGCCACCAGCAGGAGGTGTTCGCGGCCGGGCTGCCCGGTGCGCGGGCCCGGGCTTTCAGTGACCTGAAGGTCGAGGCGATCCTCGACACCCCGCTCAACGTCGTGGTGACCTGCGACCCGACCCGGGGCGGCCGCCACGTGCTCGGCCGGCACGCCCAGCCGCAGGTCGCGTCGTACTCGACCGCCTGCGCGGTGCAGAACCTCTGGCTGGCCGCGCGGGCCGAGGGCCTGGGCGTGGGCTGGGTGAGCTTCTTCGACGAGCGGGAACTGGCCGCCGCCCTCGGCCTGCCCGCCCACCTGGAAGTGGTCGCCTACCTCTGCGTGGGGCACGTCGAGGCGTTCCCCCCCGCGCCGGAACTGGTGCTCAGCGGCTGGGCCCGGCGGCGGCCGCTGTCCTGGGCGGTGCACGAGGGGCAGTGGGGCCACCGCGGGCTGCCCGGCGGGCCGCCCGCCAGCCTGCTCGGGGACACCGTCGCCGCGGTCAGGCCGCTGGACGCCGAGGCCGTGGCGCAGGCCCGGGAGCGGCAGGAGGCGCTGACCAAGCCGAGCGGCTCCCTGGGCGTGCTGGAACAGGTGTCGGTGCAGCTCGCCGGGCTGGCCGGGGAGTGCCCGCCGCCGCTGCCCGAGCCCGCCGTGGTCGCGGTGTTCGCGGGCGACCACGGGGTGCACGCCCAGGGCGTCACCCCGTGGCCGCAGGAGGTCACCGCGCAGATGGTGGTCAACTTCCTGGCCTCCGGGGCCGTGGTCAACGCGATCGCCGCGCAGGCCGGGGCCGAGGTCTGCGTGGTGGACGTGGGGGTGGCCGCGGACCTGCCCGCCGCCCCCGGGCTGCTGCCCCGCAAGATCAGGCCCGGCACCGCGGACATGACCGCCGGCCCGGCCATGACCCGCGACGAGGCCCTGCGCGCCGTCGAGGTGGGTATCGAGACCGCGCGGGACCTGGTCGCGGCGGGCAACTCCTGCCTGCTGACCGGGGACATGGGCATCGCGAACACGACCGCGTCGGCCGCCCTGATCGCCGTGTTCACCGGGGCGGAGCCGGAAGAGGTCACCGGCCGGGGCACCGGCATCGACGACCCCACCTGGCAGCGGAAGGTCGCGGTCGTCCACCACGCCCTGGAACGCCACCGCCCCGATCCCGCCGACCCCCTGGGCGTCCTCGCCTCGGTGGGCGGCCTGGAGCACGCCGCGCTGGCCGGCTTCATCCTGGGCGGCGCGGCGCTGCGGGTGCCGGTCGTGCTGGACGGGGTCATCGCCTGCGCCGCCGCCCTGGCCGCCCGGGCCCTGGCCCCGGACGTCGTGGCGGCCCTGCTCGCCGGGCACCTGTCCACCGAGCCGGGGGCGCGCCGGGCGCTGGACGCGCTGGGCCTGCGCCCCCTGCTCGACCTCGGCCTGCGGCTCGGCGAGGGCTCCGGCGCGGCGCTGGCCCTGCCGGTCGTGGCGGCCGCGGCCCGGGTGCTGCGCGACGTCGCGACGTTCGACAGCGCCGGGGTGTCCGGCGAGAAGGGATGATCCGGGCCGGCCGGCGGCGGGGCGTGGCCGGGCGGGCCCTCACCGGGCGCGAGCTGCCCCGCCGGCCCCGGCCCTACCGCGTGCTCGTGCTGGGCGGGGCCCGGTCGGGTAAGTCGGTGACGGCGGAACGGCTGCTGGCCGGGCGGGACCGGGTGGACTACGTGGCCACCGGCGCCCTGCCGGACGACAGTGACCCGGAGTGGGCGGCCCGGGTCCGGCTCCATCAGCAGCGGCGGCCCGCGCACTGGGCCACGCTGGAAACCCGGGACCTGGAACGCGTCCTGGCCGCGCCGGACCTGACCGCGCAGCAGCTGGCCACCCCGGTCCTGGTCGACTGCCTGTCCACCTGGCTGGCCGGGGTGATGGACGAGTGCGGGCTGTGGTCCGCCGCGCCCGGGGCCGGCCAGGCGCTGGCCGCGCGGGTGGACGGGCTGCTGGACGCGTGGCGGGCCACCCGCCGGACCGTGGTGGCGGTCAGCAACGAGGTCGGCTCGGGGGTGGTCCCGGGCACCGCGTCCGGCGTCCGCTACCGCGACGAGCTGGGCCTGCTCAACACCAGGGTCGCGGCGCAATGCCAGCAGGTGTGGCTGTGCACCGCCGGGATCCCCCGGCGGCTGAAGTGACCGGCGGGCCGGATCGCCCCGGGACGGGCACGCCGCCCCGCACCCCGTCCTGGCGGGTCGCGCTGAGCCTGTTCACGGTCATCCCCGCCGGGGTCGGCGGTGACCTGGACGAGGGAGCGGCCGCCCGGGCCGTCTTCTGGCTGCCGGTCATCGGCGCCGGCCTGGGGCTGGCGGGCGGGGCCGCGATGGTTTTCGTTGCGGCTGGTCAAGGGTCGCCGGAGCGGCAGCTGCTCGGCGCGGCCCTGGCCATGATGCTGCTCGCGCTGGCCACCGGGGGCCTGCACCTGGACGGGCTGGCCGACACCGCGGACGGGCTGGGCAGCCGGCGGCCCGCGGACCAGGCGCTGGAGATCATGCGCCGGTCCGACGCCGGGCCGCTCGGGGTGGCCACGCTGGTGCTGGTGCTGCTGGTCCAGGTGTGCGCGCTGGCCTCCCTGCCCCGCGGGTGGGCCGGGGCGGCCGGGCTGGTGCTGGCCGCGGTGACCAGCCGGGTGGCGGTCGTGCTGGCCACCGGGTCGCCGCCGGCCCGGCCGACCGGGTTCGGCGCGCTGGTGGCCGGCCGGACCAGCGCCGCGGGCCGGGCGGCCAGCGTGGTGGTGCTGCTGGGCGCGGTGGTGGCGGCCGGGCTGGCCCTGGGCGGGGTGAGCGCCGCGGCCCGGGGCGCCGCGGCCGCGGCCGCGGGCCTGGCCGTGGCCGCCCTGCTCCGCTGGGCCGCGGTCCGGCGGCTGGGCGGGATGACCGGCGACGTGTTCGGCGCGGTCATCGAGCTGAGCACGGCCACGGTGCTGCTGGTCCTCGTCGTGATCAGCTGAATCACCCACAATGAGGGCATGAATGACGCGCATCTGCGGATCTGCGCCAGCCCCGAATGGGCGGCGTTCGTGGAATCAGAGCTGCTGCCCTGGGTGCTCCGCGAGCAGGATCTGGGCGATGAGGTGCTGGAGGTGGGCCCGGGGCCGGGCCTGACCACCGACGTGCTGCGCCGCCAGGTCCCGCGGCTGACCGCCGTGGAGATCGACGAGCGGCTGGCCCGGTCGCTGGCTGGCCGGCTGGCGGGCACCAACGTCACGGTGCTGCACGCCGACGCCACCGCGCTGCCGTTCGAGGATGGCCAGTTCTCCGCGGCGACGCTGTTCACGATGCTGCACCACGTCCCGTCCGCCGCCCTGCAGGACCGGATGCTGGCCGAGCTGCGCCGGGTGCTGCGCCCCGGGGGCCTGCTGGCGGGCACCGACGGTGTCGAGACCCCGGCCCGCCGGGACCTGCACGCGGATGACGACTACCTGCCGGTCGACCCGGCCACCCTGGCGGACCGGCTGGCCGCCGCGGGGTTCGCCGGCGCCACGGTCGAGGTGCAGGAGGACCGCTTCCGGTTCGCCGCGACCGTGGCGGCCTGACTGCTGTGCCGCCCTGACGGCTGGCCGGCCTGACGGCCGGCCTGACTGCGCGGCCGGTCCGGGCTGGCTGATGCCCGCCCCGGGTTACCTCAGGTACACCGCGATGGCCAGGTACTGGCAGGCGGCGCCGACGCAGACGTACACATGGAACACCTCGTGGTACCCGAACACCGACGGGTACGGGTCGGGCCGGCGGCGGTGGTAGGACAGGGCGCCCACGGTGTAGAGCAGGCCGCCCGCGAGCATCAGCCCCCCGGCCACCGGCCCGGAGTGGATCCAGACCGCGGGCAGGGCCAGCGCCGCCACCCAGCCCAGGGCGAGGAACGTCCCGCCGACCAGCTTTTCCGGTGCGTTCATCCAGGCCAGGTGGATGCCGGCCGCGGTCGCGGTGAGCACCCACAGCGCGATGAGGCTGACCCGGCCGAGCGTGCCCGGGGCGGCCACGATGAACACCGGGGTCGCGGTCCCGGCGATCAGGAAGAAGATCATCACATGGTCGAGCCGCTGGAGGAGCTGGCGCGACTCCTCGGACCAGGTGCCGCAGTGGTACAGGGCGCTGACCCCGAACAGCGCGCCCACGCTGACCGCGTACACGCCGAAGCTGAGGACCTGGGCCGTGCCCGGCGTGCGGGCCAGCAGCACCGTGCTGAGCACCAGGGACGCCCCGAACCAGAGCAGGTGCAGCCAGCCGCGCATCACCGGCTTGGTGTAGTAGATGCCGCGCCGCGAGTCGTAGAACTGGCCGGCCGCGGGGCTGGCGGGCGTCGGGCTGGTCAGCGGTCACCGTCAGCCTCCGGGTCATGTGATGGACCCGGGCGGCCCGGGTGCCGCCGATGTCCTGGCCCTCCAAGTGTCACTCATGTCTGGCAGTTTGGATACGGAAAGTGGTTATTCGCTGGTCAGGGCGCTCTCGCCCAGGCTGCCCGCGAAGAAGTGCCGGGCCTGGCCGAGCAGCTCGTCCAGCGGCGGCCACCAGGGCCCGTGCCGGAGGGTGCGGAGGGCCTGGAGTACCCGCTCGGTGTTCTCGGCCGCCTCGTCGCCGGCCGCGGTGACCACCGCCCCGACCCGGCGGGGCCGGGCGGCCCGGAGCGGTCCCAGGTACATGCCGGTGCCGCCGCTGACCGGGGCGGCATCCGGGAGCGGAGCGTCCCCCGGGACGGCCCCCGGGGTCAGGGCCACGTAGTAGTCGGGCAGCTCGAACCGGCCCGCCCGCCACGCGGCCACGGCCGCGGCGGCGCGCTCCTCGAACGCGGCGGCGTGACCCGGCCCGGTGGTCAGATCCCACATCGCGGCCCACTCGGCGGCCACCCCGGCGAGCGGGTCGGCCGGTACCACGACGTAAGGGGACGCCCGCCCGGCCGCCTGGCCCAGGGCCAGGGCCGCCGCGGTCAGGGGGTCCTTCTCCTCCTCCGGAGGCCGGACCAGGGACACGTTGGGGGACCGGGCCAGCCCCGCGAGCAGCGGCTCGGCCACCGCACCCACCAGGACCACCACGGTCGAAGACTCACGCCGCACCGGCCCGATCATAGGCGGAGCGAATGACGGCCGGACTACGCCCCCGGCAGACGGCCCACCGGGAACGGCGGGCTGATCAGGAGCTCCACGTTCCGGTCGGCGGCGGCGCCGCCCCCGCCTGCGAACCCGCCCACGGACGGGATGTTCGCGGCCAGTTCCCGGTGCAGCGCGGCCAGGTCGCCCGGGCTGAACAGTGCCGCGGCCGCGCCGCCCAGGCCGGCCTGGGACGGCGGCGGCCCGAGCGGCGTGTCGTGATCCACCATCGTGCAGGTGATGGACAGCTGCCCGTCCCGCTCGGCCAGCTCCACCAGGCGCGTCTGGCACGGCCAGTCCACCACCGCGCAGGTGGTGACCTCCCAGAAGCCCCGGCCCGGCTGGTCCGGGTCGGGCCGCGGCCGGACCGCGTTCACGTGCGTGTGGCCGTTCAGCCACAGCACCACGTTCGGGAACCGGTGCAGCAGCGCGGTCAGCTCGGCCGCGCCGATGAGGGGCTCGCCGCCCGGCCCCGGATGCCAGCCCCGGGTGTTGGTCAGGGTGTCGATGCCGTGATGGGAGAACAGGATGACCAGCCGGTCGTCCTGCCCGGTCCGGATCTCCTGCCCGCCCGGCCCCCGGTAGGCCGAGTGCACCTCGGCGAGCCGGGCCTCCAGCCACCGGGCCTGCTGCCGGTCCAGGCACCCGTCGGCCCCGCCGGCCAGGCAATTGGTGTCGAGCGCGATGAGCCGGGCCGCCGGTGTGTCATGGACGTAGTACGCGGTTTCGTTGCGGAGATTTTCGTCGGTGAAGCCGTGCCCGGCCGGGCGCGCGCCGGGCCGGAAATGCGCGGCCACGAACTCGCCGCGGGTGACCGGCCGGCGGCCGGGATCGGCGGGCACGTGGCGGGACGGGCCGGCCATGAACGCCTCCGGGCGCACCGTGAACAGCTCGAGGGCCTCGTCGCTGTCGAACCCGTCGGGCAGCCGCATCGGCTTCCGGTCGCCGGTCAGCGCGGCGGCCAGTCCCGGGGTCTGCGTGCCCACGCCCTGGTTGAGGGCCTCGTGGTTGCCGAAGCAGGACAGCCAGGGCATGTCCAGGCCGCCGGCGGTGAACTCGCGCAGGGCCGCCTCGAGCAGCCCCGGGTGGTGCGGGAAGCCGAGCTCGCGGCGGAAGAAGTCGGGCCCGTCCGGCCCGTCGCCGTCGGGCTTCCAGAAGATGTCGTCCGGCCAGTCCCGGGCCTGCACCCCGGCGTAGCCGGGACCGCCGGAGCCGGGCGTGACCCGGCCGCCGTCGAACAGGGCCAGGAACGCCTGCACCTCGTTCCACTGCGCGTTGTCGATCGCGTCCCCGGTCGTCACGGCCAGCGCGGGCGGCTGCCCCGTGGCCGGCCCGCGCAGCGCGTTCACCGTGCGCACCGTGGCGTCCACCGCGTGCGGGGTGAGCGCCTCCTGCGGGCGCTGCACCGGCACTACTCCTGCGTACCGGGGATCGGCGAAGTAGCGGTTCAGGAACTCGAACCGGGTCGGCGACTGGACGTCGGCCAGCTGCAGGTCGGTGACGTGGATCAGGCAGAGCAGGGGGCGCCGGCCGGGCGTGTCGGCGGGATCCGGCCCGGTGCCCAGGTCGTCCCGCCGCACGTGCGGCTCGCCCGCGATGATCTCCACGGCACGGTACGGCGCGGTCGCCCCGCGGCGCAGCACCGGGCCGTGGGCCAGCCGGCGATGGGTTGTCAGTGGCGGGGGTCCGGCGGTCAAGCCTCGCTCGCAGCCACGGATTCTTTGCTCTCCGCAACGGAAACCAGCACGGGATCAGGCCGTATCGTCAGCGCGACGTGGCTGCCCGCGGTCAGTTCGGTGGCGTCCGAGGTCGGCAGCTGGGCCATGATCATGGTGTCGCCGACGTCCACGGTGACCCGGCTGGTCGCGCCCAGGAAGGTCACGGCGATCACGGTTCCGGCCAGCGGCCCGGAGCCCGGCCTCGTCCTCCGAGGCCAGGGAGACGGCCTCGGGCCGGATCAGCGCGGTGACCGGCCCGGCCGGCGTGCCGAGATCGACCAGGGGCAGGTCCCGCCCGCGCACCGTCACCGTGCGAGCCGCTGACCGTCCCGGCCAGCCGGTTGGTGAGGCCGACGAATTCCGCCACGAACGGGGTGGCCGGCCGGGAGTAGACCTCGGTGGGCGGGGCGAGCTGCTCCAGCTGGCCCGCGCGCATCACCCCGACCCGGTCCGCGATGGCCAGCGCCTCTTCCTGGTCGTGCGTGACGAACAGGGTGGTGATGCCCACCTCGAGCTGGATCCGCCGGATCTGGTCCCGCAGCTGGGCGCGGACCTTGGCATCCAGCGCCGACAGCGGCTCGTCCAGCAGCAGCACCTGGGGTTCGATGGCCAGGGCCCGGGCCAGCGCGACCCGCTGCTGCTGGCCGCCGGACAGCTGGTGGGCGTACCGGCCCGCCTGCTCGGACAGCCCGACCAGGTCCAGCATGTCCCGGGCCCGCCGTTCCCGCTCCGACTTGGCCATCCGGCGCAGCCGCAGCCCGAAGGCCACGTTCTGCACCACGGTCATGTGCGGGAACAGCGAGTAGGCCTGGAACACCATGCCCATGTCCCGCTTGCTGGCCGACAGGCGGGTGATATCCCGGCCGCCCACGGTGATGGTCCCGGCGTCCGCGTCCTCCAGGCCGGCCAGCAGCCGCAGCGTGGTGGTCTTGCCGCAGCCGGACGGGCCGAGCAGCGCGATCAGCTCGCCGGGCCGCAAGGTCAGGTCCAGGCCGTCCAGGGCCACGACCGGGCCGTAACGGCGGGTCAGCCCCTCCATCCGGACCTCGACGGCGGTCCTGGAGGAGGCGTCCTCAGCGCTGGTCACTGGTGAGCTCACGGATTATTCCTCATCCCCGGCGCCGCCGGCGTCCGGCATAGGACACGATTATCAGCAGGGCGAAGGCGAACAGCAGCGAGGCCAGGGAGGTCGAGAAGATGACCCCGGCGTTGGGCGTGTTCCGGCTGATCGAGTACAGGGTCGGCTGCAGCGTGTTGAACAGCAGCAGGTAGGCGATGGTGAACTCGCCCAGCACCAGCGCGCCGGTCAGCAGTACCGAGTTCAGGATGGCCTGCCGCATGTTCGGCGCGATGACCCGGAACATCACCGTGAACCAGCTCGCGCCCAGGCTCCGGGCCGCCTCGGCCAGCGTGACGGCGTCGAGGGCATCCAGCCCCGACGACAGCGCCCGGTAGGCGTACGGCAGCGCCAGGATCACGTACACCCAGAACAGCTGCAGGGCCGACAGGCTGTAGTGCTGGATCCGGTTGTAGACCGGGGCCAGGCCGACGACCAGCGCGATGGCCGGGATGGTGAGCGGCAGCAGGCAGAGGAACTCGAAGGTCCGGCTGATCCACTGCACCCGAAGCTTGATCCAGATCATCGTCGGCAGCAGCAGCACCAGCATGACCAGGCTGGTGATGACGGCCAGTTCCAGGGTGAGTTCCACCGCACTGGCCAGCCCGGGGTAGGACACGATCTGCTTCCAGGCGGCCACTGACCAGGTGCCGAGCTTGCTCCCTTCCAGGGAGAACCGGGCCAGGGCCAGCAGCGGCAGCACGATGAACAGGCCGAACAGGGTGAACACCACGTAGCGGAAGGCGTTCAGCCGCCGGCGCCGGCTGCGCTGCATGCCCTGCGGCCCGCGGGTGGCTGGGGCGGCCAGCGGGGTCTCGCCCAGCGACGTTACCGCAGCCATCGGGCGGCCCTCCTTTGCAGCAGCACGTACCCGGTCATGACGACCGCCACCATGACGATCATGCCGAACGCGAGCAGGTCGGCCGCGTTCACGTTGGCCAGCCCCACCTCGCTGGACAGGGACGTGCTGATCTCCTGCGGCACCGTGTAAGCGATCTGGTTCTCCCAGGCCTCGATCGTCGCGAACGCGGACAGGGCGTTGGCGAACAGCAGCAGCGCCGCGCCGAAGAACGCCGGGGCGAGCAGCGGTCCGCCCACGTACCGCCAGTACTGCCAGGTCGAGGAGCCCAGGCTCTCCGAGGCCTCCCGCCACTGGGCCTTGAGCCCGTCGATAGCGGGCAGGAAGACCAGCACCATGAGCGGGACCTGGAAGTAGATGTAGATCAGGCCGATGCCCCAGGGAAAGTTGTAGTACCAGCTGGCATGGAAAAGAAGCCCGGCCGGGCCGATGAGCGCCTGGAAGGCGAAGGCCAGGGTCACCCCGCCGAACTGGGCCAGCACGCCCGACCCGGCCAGCGCGAAGCGCCGCACCGCGCCGTCCGGCTTGCCGGACGCCACCGCGTAGGCCACCAGCGCCCCGAACACCGCCCCGGCCACGGCCGAGATCAGGCACAGCTTGAACGACCCGATGAAGTAGCTGCGCACGACCGGGCCCCACAAGGTGGACACGCCGCCGAAGTTCCAGGACCCGCTGGGGTTCTTGAACGCGTTGACGACGAGGATGCCGGTCGGCCAGAGCAGGAAGACCCCCACGTAGGCGAAGAACGGAACCGTCCCCAGCCAGGCCGGGAGGTGAGGCTGGCGCCCGGCCCGTGAGGGCCGGGCGCCAGCCTCGGTCGTCGCAGCGACGGACACGATCCTCCCCTGCTAGCCGACGGCCTTGGCCCAGTTGGTCGCCAGGTAGGTCGCGGCGCTCGTCGCCTGGCCCTGGCTCAGGAACACCGGGCTGCCGCTGACCGCGGGCAGCTTGGCGGCGGCCGACTTGTCGATGCTGCCGTTGCTGCTCATCGCGATCTGCTCGACTGGCCGGGCGCCGCCCTGCAGCCACAGGTTCTGCCCGCCGTCAGCGGCCTGGGAGTAGAGGAACTCCTCCCACAGCCGGGCCGCCGCCGGGTGCGGCGCGCTCTTGTTGATGGCCTGGGCGTAGTACCCGCCGAGCACTGCGTTCTTCGGGATGAACACCTTCCAGTTGGACACCCCGACGTAGCTGGGCAGGTTCAGGTAGTCCCAGTTGAAGACGACCGGGGTGGACCCGGACTTGATCGTCGCACCGGTCGCCGACACCGGGGAGAAGTTACCCTTCGCCTTGAGGTCGTGGAAGAAGTTCACGCCCTTGGAGATGTCGCTAGCCGTGCCGCCCTCGACGAGGTTGGCCATCATGACCCCGTTCAGCGCGGCGTTCGCCGCGGTGGGGTTGCCGTTCAAGGCGACGGCATTCTTGAACTTCGGCTGCAGCAGCTGGCTCATTGAGGTGATCGTGCCGAACTTGCTGGAGTAGCCGATCGCCATGTAGCCGCCGTAGTCGTTGTACCACAGGCCGCTCGAGTTCTTCTGTACCGCCGGGATGGCCGACCACGTGCTCACCTTGTACGGCGTGAACAGGCTGGTATTGGCGAGCGCGACGGCTACGCCGACATCCACCACGTCCGGTGCCGCCGCGGTGCCATTCTTCTGCTTGATCGTGTTGACTTCCTGCTGGCTCGTCCCGTCCGGCAGCGCCGAGTTCACCTTGATCCCGTATTTGGTGGTGAACGTCTTGATGATGTTGCCGTAGTTGGCCCACGTCGGCGGCAGCGCGATGACGTTGAGCGTGCCCTCTTTCTTCGCCGCCGCGACGAGCTTGCTCATTCCGCCACCCGCGGATGCGGACGTAACGGTGGCCCAATTAGTGCCACCGCTGGACGTCGACGGCGAACTCGTGGAACAGCCGGCGGCCGCCAAAGCCAGCGCCGCGGCCCCCACGAGGGTGAAACGGTAGGGAGATCTCACGGGTAATTGCCTCCTGTATTGGCTATCCCACTTTTGGGCGGGGTCGCGGCAGCTAAGCGTCCACCATGCAGTAGTGCTCAGGAGGTCAGCGGACCCCCCCGCGACAGCACCCGGCAAAAGACCTTAAACGTTTAGTTTTGCCGACATGCTGGCGTACCCGCCGCGAGTGCGTCAAGGGTCGTTACCGAGTTGACGCGCGGGGCCAACTGGTATCCACGGGACGGCAAAACGTGCAGGCTGGCGGCGGTGGAGGCTCAGCAGGCGGGGGCGCTGGGAAGCTGCGCCGGGCGAGGGGCCGGCGCCTGGAGGGAGGCCCGCTCGATGAGTTCGACGGGCGCCACGTAGTCGTCCGGGGGGACCCGCCCGAGCAGGCGCAGCATCAGCGCCCGGCCCATTTCCCGCCGGTTCAGCCAGATGGTCGCCAGCGGCGGGTCCAGGAGCTCGGACGTGGCCAGGTCGTCGTGCCCGACCACGGAGACCTCGGGGCCGATCCGCAGCCCCAGCTCGCGCGCGGCCTTGTAGACCGCATGCGCGGTGTAGTCCGAGTTGGTGATGACCGCGGTCGGGACGCCGCGGCGGCCACTACCCGGCCCGGCCAGCACCGCCTGGGTCGCCTGCTGCACGTCACCCATGGTCAGCGGCGAATACAGCACGGTCGCCCGCAGCCCGAGCGCACCGCTCAGCCGCCGGAAGTGGCGCAGCCGGTCCGGGTCCGCCATCAGCCGGCGCGGGGCGGTCAGGAACGCCACCGAGGTATGCCCCAGTTCGGCGAGGCGGCGCAGCGGCAACTCGACCGCGGCGGCATTGTCCGGGCGGACCCGGGACACCCCGGTGATGCGGGCCGCCGAGGCGTTCAGCGCCACCACCGGGGCTCCTGGCCGCAGGTCGTGCCAGAGCCTGATCGACTCGCCGGTCCCGACCGGGGCGATGGCCAGCCCGGCCAGCCGCTGCGCGGCCATCTCCTCCAGGTGCCGGCGCTCCCGTTCCAGCGAGTAGCGGGAGTCCAGGACGAGCAGGGTGGCGCCGGCTTCGCCCGCGACCTCCTCGGCGCCGGAGAGCACCTCGAGGAAGAACGGGTTGGCGAAGTTGCGCACCACGAAGCCGTAGGTGGTGGTCCGGCCCCGGCGCAGCGCCTGGGCCTGCGGGTTGGCGCGGTAGCCGAGTTGCTCCGCGACGCCCAGGATGCGGCGGCGGGTGTCGTCGGCCACGCCGGGCTGGCCGTTGAGCGCGAAGCTGGCCGAGGCCACCGAGACGCCGGCCATCCGGGCCACGTCGCGGATGCCCGCAGTCCCCGGCGATCCGGTGCGCGGCGATCCGGTGCGCGGCGGTCCGGTGCGCGGCGGTTCAGGGCGCGGCTGATTCAGGGCGCGGTACCCCGGCACGCGGCGATCCGGCCCGCGGTGATCCGTTCTGAGCAGTCGGCATGATCATTCCTGCGGTCCCCGCTGTACCTGTGGTCAGCCCCCGCGGCCCCGGACAGCGTGGGACATATGGCGCGCTCGAGCCGCTGATGATCAGCCTCTACGAGCGGCCCCGGTTAGGCAAGCCGGGTGGAGACCGGGCCGGCCCGGGTGGTCAGCCCTGGCCGGCCTACGACGCCGCCGGGCACCAGCTGCCCGCGGGTAGCACCGCCCCCGGCAACGGCTAGCCCAGCAGATTGTCGGTGGCGGCTGGCACACTGTCCGCGGGTAAGTTGGTTCACGACGGGGAGGAGCGTGAGCAAGATCGCCGCCACTGACACTGCTACTCATGACCTGGAGACATACCGGGGCGAGCTGACCGGCTACTGCTACCGGATGCTCGGATCGGCGCACGACGCCGACGACGCCGTGCAGGAGGCCATGGTCCGGGCCTGGCAGGCGTTCGACCGGTTCGAGGGCCGGTCGGCCGTGCGCTCATGGCTGTACCGGATCGCCACCAACGTCTGCCTGGACATGCTGCGCAGCCGCAAGCGCCGGGCCATGCCGATGGACCTGTCGGCCCCGGTGCCCTCCAGCACCGAGCCGGTCGCCACGCGGCCGGACTCGGCCTGGGTCGAGCCGATGCCCGGCGACGGCCCGGTGCCCCCGGACACCGACCCGGCCGGGCGGGTGGTGCTGCAGGACAGCATCCGGCTGGCGTTCATCTCGGCCCTGCAGAACCTGCCGCCCCGGCAGCGGGCGGTGCTCATCCTCCGCGAGGTGCTGTGCTGGCAGGCCGCCGAGGTGGCCGACCTGCTCGACACCACGGTGGTCTCGGTGAACAGCGCCCTGCAGCGGGCCCGCACCACCATGGCGGCCAGCGACCAGAGTGACGACCGGCCGGCGCCGCAGCTCGAGGACGCGGACCGGGACCTGCTGGCCCGCTACGTGGACGCGTTCCAGCGTTACGACATCGACCGGCTCGTCGCGCTGCTGCACGAGGACGCCAGCATCTCCATGCCGCCGTTCGAGATGTGGATCCGCGGCCGCGAGGAGCTGCGCGGCTGGTACACCGGCTGGGGCGGCGGCTGCGAGGGCTCACGGATGGTCCCCGTCACCGCCAACGGCTCACCCGCGTTCGGCCAGTACAAGCCGGCGGGCGACGGGACGCGGCTGGTGCCCTGGTGCATCCAGGTCCCGGAGATCTCCGGCGGCCAGATCACGCACATCCATCACTTCCTGGCTACCGACACCAGCCTGTTCGAGCGGTTCGGCCTGCCGCCGTACCTCGACGCTGCCGCGGGATAGCCCCGGGCCTACCGGTCCGCGGCCTCCCGGGCGGCGGCTTCCTCGACGGTGAGCTCGGCGGCGGGGTCGGCTTCCAGCCGCGCATCGGGGATGGGCTGCCCGCTCTGCACGGACCGCCCGTACGTGCCGTCGGCCAGCCGCTGCTCGGCCCGTTCCAGGGCGCCCAGCCGGTCACGCAGGCTCTCCGCGATCGCGTCGTCCATGCCCTGCTGGGTCAGGGACTGCGCGGGGTCGTCGACGTCGGCGTCCTGCTCGTCCTCGGTCTCCCGGTCTTCCCGCCCGGCCTGCTCGGTCTCGGCCAGCAGCTTCTGCACATCGTCGCGCTCGGCGGCCAGCAGGGCCCGGGCCCGCTCAACGTCCACGTGATCTCCTCCGCACCTCGCTGCCGCCGCTTCCGCGGCCTCCCGTAGCGCCCCACCCTATGCCGTTCGCTGGTGAGGGCGGCACCTGCGCCGGTGTGGTGATGGGCCCGGCATCGCGCCGCGGGCCCGCCGTTGCCGGCCACGCCGGACATAAGTGCAACCGCAGAGTTGCACGACGAACCCTGATGTGCAACTGTGGGGTTGCAGGTAAGCCGGCCGGCGGGCCGGACGAGACGCACGAGAGGGAGCAGCGGCATGCAGGACCGGATCGAGCAGGAGATCGTCATCAACGCGCCGCTGGACCGGGTCTGGGACCTGGTCAGCGTGCCTGGCTGGTGGGTGCCGAGCGAGATCGAGGCGGAGCCGGACCGCACGCCTGGTTCCCGGACCGTCCGGGAGTCGGCCCGCTGGGGCCGGTTCCCCGTCGAGGTGGTGGAGATGCGGCCGCCGAGCTACGCCGCGTTCCGCTGGGCCAGCCAGGCCCCCGGGGCCGACCTGGCCCCCGGCCACACCACGCTGGTCGAGTTCTTCGTGGCGGATGCCGCCGACGGGGTCAGCGTGACCGTGGTGGAGAGCGGCTTCAGCGCCCTGGACGTGCCGGAGCAGGTGCGCCAGAACCAGCTGAAGGACAACACCGGCGGATGGTCGCAGGAACTGGACAGCCTCCGGAAGCGGGCGGAGGAGCCGGCGCCGGCATGAACACCGCGATGACGGTGCCCGGGCCGGGCGGGAGCGGCCAGGCCCGGAGCGCCCAGGCCCCGAGTTCAGTGGCCGGCGACGTGGATCAGGTGTTCGCGGCGCTGGCCGACCCGACCCGGCGCCAGCTGCTGGAGTTGCTCGGCGGGCAGGCCGCGGCCAGCGCCACGGCCCTCGCCGGGCAGCTGCCCGTGTCCCGGCAGGCGGTGGTCAAGCACCTGGCCGTGCTCCAGCAGTCGGACCTGGTGACCCGGCGCCGGGACGGCCGCGAGGTGGTCTTCACCGTCCGGCCGGAGCGGCTCGCCGCCACGGCGTCGTGGATGACCTCAGTGGCAGCCAGCTGGCAGGAGCGCCTGCAGCTGCTCAAGCAGGCGGCCGAAGCGGGAGGCCGGCCGCGGGGCGGGGGATTACCGGCCCCGACCAGGAGACCGTCCAGATCCTGCCTAGCGGCGGCCCGGGACCCATGCGGGTAACCGCTCAGACCCGGGGCCGCCCGGACCAGCGGGTCCGCGCCGGAGCCGGACGTCCCCGCGGCCCGGTCCCACCGCTGCTCGATCTTGCCGAAACGCCAGATGGCCAGGGCCACCACCCAGGTCAGGACGAACACCCCGGCGATCACGAAGCCCGCCTGGTTGATGTTGAAGTCCTCCAGCCACGCCCACCCGGGGCCGGTCAGGTGGCCGTCCTGGCCGAGCAGGCCCAGCACCTCCACCGCCCCGATGAACGCGGCCACGAAGACGGACAGCCCGGTGATGGTCAGGTTGTAGTAGACCTTGCGCACCGGGCGGGCGAAGGCCCAGTCGTAGGCGAAGTTCATGAAGCAGCCGTCCGCCGTGTCGAACAGGCTCATCCCGGCGGCGAACAGGATCGGCAGGGACAGCACCGCGTAGAAGGGCAGCCCGCCGATGACCGCGGTGCCGGCCAGGACGAGCAGCGCGACCTCGCTGGCGGTGTCGAAGCCCAGCCCGAACAGGAAGCCGATCGGGTACATCTTCCATGGCGCGTCGATCCGGCGGGCCAGCGGGCCGAGGATGCGGTTCATCAGGCCCCGCTTGTTCAGCTGCTCGTCCAGGGCCTGGTCGTCGTACTGGCCGGTCCGCATCCCGCGGAACACCTTGACGATCCCGGCCAGGATCACCACGTTGATCGCCGCGATCAGGAACAGGAAGATCCCGGACACCAGGGTGCCGATGATGTTGGTGGTGTACTGCAGGTGCGAGCTGGAGTTCCTGACCTGCTCGTTCAGGGCGCGGATGCCAAAGTTCAGCGCCAGGGCCAGGATGAACACCACGCTGGAATGACCCAGCGAGAAGAAGAAGCCCACCGACAGCGGCCGCTTGCCGTCGCTGACGAGCTTGCGGGTCGTGTTGTCGATGGCGGCGATGTGATCCGCGTCGAACGCGTGCCGCATGCCGAGGGTGTAGGCCAGGATCCCGGTGGTGAAGCCGAAGGTCTCGGTCCTGCTGATGTGGAAGTGGCCGCTGACCGCGACGGCGAGCATGGTCCAGCCCGCCACGTTCAGCCCGACGACGGTCAGCGTCATCGCGCCGGCCCGGCCCCATTCGCGCGGGGTGAGCCCGTCGCGGATCCTGGCCAGCCGGGCACGCGGATCAGCCATCAGGCCGCCTTCCTGCCGGGGACACCGCACCAGGGTAGGGCTTACTGCAATTTACTTGCAACAACGAACAGCAGGTAGCTGCGTAACAATGGTGGCACGGGCCGGCGCGGCCCCGCTCCGCGGCCCGGTGCCCGGGCCGCGGAGCGCTACGCTTCCTGCTGCCTGCGGATCTGGCGCTTGATCCGGGCCAGCATGGCCGCCATGCCGCGCAGCCGCAGCGGGCTGACCAGGTCGGACAGGCCGAGCTGGGTGGTGAACTCGGCCGGCGTGGCCAGGATCTCCGCCGCGCTCAGCCCGTCCAGCGCGGTGGCCAGGATGCCCGCGAACCCGCGGGTGGTGGGTGCTTCCCTCGGGGCGTCGAAGAACAGGTGAGCGGTGCCGTCGCCGGCCACCTCGACCGCCAGGAACAGCGGGGACTGGCACTCCGGCACCGGCTCCAGCAGGTCGCGGTGTTCCGCGTAGCGGGCCGGGAGCGGGGGCAGCTCGTCGGAGAACTCCAGCAGCAGCTGCAGCTTCTCCTGGCCCGGGACCGCGCCGAACTCGTTGACGATGTCCTGCAGCCGCGGGTTGAGCGTGGTGGTCATGGTTTGTCTCCCTGGGTGATGGGGACGCGGACGCTGTTCCCCCACTCGGTCCAGGACCCGTCGTAGTTGCGCACGGCCGGGAAGCCGAGCAGGTGGTGCAGGACGAACCAGGTGTGGCTGGACCGCTCGCCGATCCGGCAGTACACGACCACGTCGTCGGAGGGGCTGAGCCCGGCCTCGCCGCCGTAGATGGCCTCCAGTTCCTTGCGCGGCCGGAACGTGGCGTCCTCGGCGGCCGCGCGGGCCCAGGGGACGTTCTGCGCGCCGGGGATGTGACCGCCGCGGAGCGCGCCCTCCTGGGGGTAGTCCGGCATGTGCAGCAGCTCACCGCTGTATTCACCCGGCGAGCGGACGTCGATCATGGGCTGGCCGAGGTGGGCCAGCACGTCGTCGCGGAACGCCCGGATCTGGGAGTCGTCCCGCTCGACCACCGGGTAGTCGGCGCGCGGCCGGTCCGGCGTCTCGGTGCTCAGCGGGCGGCCCTCCGCGATCCACTTGGCCCGGCCGCCGTCCAGCAGGCGGACGTCCGGGTGGCCGAACAGCGTGGCGACCCACAGGGCGTACGCCGCCCACCAGTTGTTCCGGTCGCCGTAGATCACGAGCGTGGTATCCCGGCCGATGCCTTTCTCCGACATCAGCCGCGCGAACCCGGCCCCGTCCACGTAATCCCGGGTGACCGGGTCGTTCAGCTCGGTGTGCCAGTCCAGCTTGACCGCGCCCGGGATGTGCCCCGTCTCGTACAGCAGCACGTCCTCGTCGGATTCGGCGACCACCAGCCCGGGGTCGCCGAGGTGCTCGGCCACCCAGTCGGTGCTGACCAGCATCTCGGGCCGGGCATAGTCCTGGAACTTGGGCGTGGCGTCATACGGCAGCGTCATGATTACCCTCACCTTCGTCGGTGGTCCGCCCGCGGTCGCGCCAGGCGCGGGAGGCGGATGTCCCCCACCGGTCAGCAACGTCCGGCGGCGGCCGGCCCTTCCCCGCTGCCCGGCCGGCGTAGCCGAAGTCCCGGCCGCGTAGCCGAAGTCCCGGCCCGCGCCAGGCCGCACCGCCCGCCCGCAGGTTAGCGCGGCTCGGCCCACTCCGGGGTGGCCCCGGCGGTGTAGATCTCCGCGCCGCCGATCAGCGCGCGCTCGACCCGGCTCAGCACATCCAGCGGGTCACCGGACCAGATGACCAGGTCGGCGTCCTTGCCGGGCTCCAGGGAGCCGAGACGGCCGTCGATGCCGGCGATCCGCGCCGGGTTGATGGTCAGCGCGCGGATCGCGGTCGTCCAGGCCAGGCCCTCCTTGACGGCCAGGGCCGCCTGGTAGGGCAGGAAGTTGATCGGCACGACCGGGTGGTCGGTGGTCAGCGCGAACGTCACCCCGGCCCGGTCGAGCAGGCCCGGGTTGGCCAGCGAGCGGTTCCGCACCTCCACCTTCGACCGGCTGGTCAGCAGCGGGCCCAGGACCACCGGGATGTTCCGGGCCGCGATGATGTCGGCCAGCAGGTGCGCCTCGGTGCCGTGGTCGATCACCAGGTCGTAGCCGAACTCCTCGGCGATCCGCATCGCGGTGGCGATGTCGTCCGCGCGGTGGCAGTGCTGGCGCCAGGGGATCTCCCGGCGCAGGACCCGGCCCAGCGCCTCCAGCTTCAGGTCCCGGCTGACCGGGCCGCGCTCGGCTTCCGGCTTGCGCTGCTCCGTCTCCAGCCGGCTGAGATAGTTGCCCGCGTCCACCAGCGCACTGCGGATCACCGCGGCCGTGCCGAGCCGGGTGCTCGGCGTCTTCTGCTGCTCGCCGTAGACCCGCTTGGGGTTCTCGCCGAGGGCCGACTTCATCCCGGACGGCTGGCGCAGCACCATCTCGTTGACGGTCCGCCCCCAGCACTTGACCGCGACCGTCTGCCCGCCGATGGGGTTGCCGGAGCCCGGGTTGATGTTCACGGCCAGCACGCCGCCGCTGATCGCGTCGCGGAAGCCGAGATCGGCCGGGTTGACCGCATCGAGCGCGCGGACCTGCGCGGTCACCGGGTCGGTCAGCTCGTTGGTGTCCGAGCCGGCCCAGCCTTCGCCTTCCTCGTGCACGCCGACATGCCCGTGGGCCTCGATGAACCCGGGCAGGACCCAGCGGCCCGCCGCCTCGATGACCCGGGCGCCCGGGGGAATGGCGAGGTCAGTGCCGACCGCGGTGATCCGGCCCGCCTCGGCCAGCACCATCCCGCCGTCGATCGGGTCCCCGGCGACCGGAACTACCCGCCCCCCGACGACCGCCACCGAATCCTCAGTCATTCCTGCCTCCTTCGCTTCCGCGGGCCCGCACCACCCACATTATTCGGCCCCAGTTGACGCACTGGTTCTCGTTGCGGAATAGAAAGCTGGCCACCCATGACCTACGGTCATGGGTGTGGATACGGATGCGCTGCGGTGGTTCCAGCAGGTCGCCGACGGGACCACGGTCACGGAGGTCAGCGAGCTGGAGGCGGTCACCCAGTCCGGGGTATCGCGGGCGCTGGCCCGGCTGGAGGCGCAGGTGGGCACGCCGCTGCTGCGGCGGCACGGCCGCACGCTGCGGCTGACCCAGGCCGGTGCGGTGTTCAAACGGCACGTGGACGCGATGCTGCACCAGCTCGACGACGGGATCGCCGCGGTCAGCCAGCTGATCGAGCCGGACACGGGCACCGTCGCGCTCGCCTTCCAGCAGTCGCTGGGGACCTGGCTGGTGCCGGACCTGGTGCGCAGTTTCCGCGCCGCGCACCCGCACGTCACGTTCCAGCTCACCCAGGTGCCAGACGAGGTGCACTCCGCCGCGCTGGACGGCGGGCTGGCCGACCTGGAGATCGGCACCCGGCGGGCGCGCAGCGCCGCGCTGCGCACCCGGCTGATCGCGATCGAGCCGCTGCGGCTGGCCGTGCAGCGCGACCACCCGCGCGCCGGGCAGCCCATCCACCTGACCGACGTGGCCACGGAGCCGTTCGTCGCCCTGCGGCCGGCCTCGGCGCTCCGCAAGCTCGGTGACGACCTGTGCCAGCAGGCCGGATTCCGGCCGGCCGTGGTGTTCGAGGGGGACGACCTGTCCACGGTGCGCGGCTTCGTCGCGGCCGGACTCGGGGTGGCCATCGTCCCCGCGCCGCGGGCGGGGACGCTGGAAGCCGCGGCCGGGCCACTGGCCTACTGCGAGATCCTCGACCCCGGCGCGGTCCGTGACCTGACCCTGACCTGGTCCGCCGAACGGCGCCTGCTGCCGGCCGCGGAACTGTTCCGCAGGCACGTCATCCGCAGCGCCAGCGCCGGCCAGGTTCCCGCCCTCTCGGCCTGACCGGCTCCCGGGCCTGACCGGGTCTCCCAGCCTGACCGGGTCCCCCGGGATGTTCATGCCGGGTTCACCCGGCCGACAGGATGCGGCCTTCCTGGCTAAGGACGCTGGGTCAGCGCCGGGCCTAGGTGGGGCCCGGCCTGCCGAGGAGGTAATGCACACGATGATCCCCAAGCTTGGGCGTCCCCGGGCCAGGCGCCCGCGAGTCGCGCTGCTCCTGGCGGTCGCGGTGGCGGCCGGCGGTCCGGTGATCGCCGCGACCGGCGCCAGCGCGGCGTCCGGCCACGGCCACGGCGGTGCCCTGGAACCCGGCAACCTGCTGGTCAGCGGCTCGGTCTACCAGAATGACCCGGGCCTGCTGCAGCCGGGCGTGACGGTCCTGCCGCCCGGCTGCACCAGCGGCTGCGCGACCGCGACCAACGACGGCTCGTACCCGGGCGTGTTCAACAACGATCTCGCGGACGCCAGCTTCGGGGTGACCTCGCCGGTCTTCCTGGACCAGGTCACGCCCTCCGGGCACCTGGTCAGCACGCTGCGCGTACCCGACGCGGGGCAGCCGGGCGGCGGCCTGGTCACCAGCTTCTCCTCCAAGTCGGAGCTGGCCCTGAACCTGTCCACGAGCGACCGCTACGTGACGTTCATGGGTTACGTGGCCAAGCCCGACCTGATCGACGTGTCCAATTCCAACACCCCCGGCGTCATCGACCCGACCAACCCGGTGTCCAGCGCCTACTACCGCGTGACCGCCACGCTGGACAGCCAGGGCCGGCTCAGCTACACCGAGACCAACGCCTACAGCGGCAACAACGGCCGGGCCGCGATCCTCAACGACAGCCGCGGCGCGGACGTCCTGTACACCGCGGGCAACGCCGGCAACGGCAGCAACCCGCAGCCGGACGGCGTCATCCTGGGCGCGGGCGCGCAGATCATGACCCAGTCCCGCAAGCCTGAGCGTGCCCAGCAGCCGGGCCAGCCGACCCCGGTCGGCAGCTTCAGCGTGACCCAGCTCGGGAACGCCGCCGACAAGGTCGGCAAGGACACCAACTTCCGCGGCCTGACGATCTACGGCAACGTCGTGTACTACACCAAGGGCAGCGGCAGCAACGGCGTCAACACCGTGTACTTCGTGGACACCACCGGGAAGGCCTGCCCCAGCGGGGTGGGCCTGCCCGAGCCCGGCGCGGCGCTGCCGGCCAACCCGATCGCCTACGATCCGTCGGCGCTGCAGACCAAGGGCGTCTACCCGTACAACATGTGCATCCTGAAGGGCTTCCCGACCGCGCTGAAGTCAGCCACGTCCTTCCCGTTCGGCCTGTGGTTCGCCAACGCTCACACGCTGTACGTGGCGGACGAGGGCAATGGCGACACCACCTACTCGGCGGCCACCGGCACCTATACCGCGGCCGCCGGGCAGACCACGGCCGGGCTGCAGAAGTGGGTGCTGAGCAACGGCACCTGGACGCTGGCCTACACGCTGAGCAGCGGGCTGGGCCTCGGCGCCCCGTACCCGGTGCCTGGCTACCCGACCGGCGACAACGCGGCCACCGGGCTGCCCTGGGCACCGGCCACGGACGGGCTGCGGAACATCACCGGCCGGGTCAACCCGGACGGGACCGCCACCATCTGGGCCGTCACCTCGACCGTCAGCGGCGGCGGTGACCAGGGCGCAGACCCGAACAAGGTGGTCGCCATCACCGACAAGCTGGGGGCGCAGGCGCTGCCCGCGGAGAGCTTCCGGACCTTCCAGTCCGCGCGCTCCGGCGAAGTGCTGCGCGGCGTGTCCTTCACCCCCGGCACCCGGGAGGGCGGTCGCTGACCGGGGTGTGCGCACAGCGCGCCTAGCGCGGCGGGCCGGCCGGGGTCCTGGGGAGGGGGCTCCGGCCGCGAGAACCTGAGGGATCCCGACCCGCCCGCAACCCACGCGCGGCGTGCCGCGCTCGGCGCGAAGCGCCGATCGGGGGGTCCGGGGGGTCGCCCCCCCGGGTTAGCACCGCCCCGGCTCGCCTGCGCCGGGTGGGGTTACCGGTGGGGCGTGAACGAGGTCGAGCAGCTTCCGGTCCGGCTGCCCTTCTTGACCGAGACCGAGACCTTTACCTTGTAGCCGGGCGTGGCGCCCTTGATCCTGTACGTGATCGACACGTTGCCCTTACGGCCCGCCGTCCCGTGATGCGTGGTGCTGGTCGTCCGGTAGTGCGCCACGGTGGTCACGGCCGCGAAATTCCCGGTATGCACTCGGACGTCGGTGGACGTGTAGTCGGCGGGGTGGGCGTTACTCATCGATGCGCTGCAGGCCAGGGGCGTGGCCGGGGCGGCCATGGCCACTCCGCCGGTCAGGGCCGTGGCCCCGATGGCTCCCGTCATGGTGGCGCCCAGCAGAATACGTGCAGGCAAAGATGCCAGAATTGTCATGGGCGCCACCATAGCTCGGGTACGGCGCATAAATAGCGCAATGGCGCGACTCTGTCTCCCCGCGTTCACCGCAGGGGTGCTTTTCCTGTGCCCAGCCAGAAAAGGAATTCACGGCAATTAATACGTTTCGCCGTTTTTCTGGGGTTATCGAGGTGCCGCTGCGCTGGGCAGGCATGGCGCGGCGGGCTGGCCCGGGAGCAGGGTCTTCCGGGCCAGCCCGCCGTGATCTTGGGGAGGGTTAGAAGTGGGTCGGGCCGGTCCCGGTCGGCACGGGCGCCGGCGTCATGGTCGAGGTCGGCTGCACCGTCGGCGTGACCGTGGGGCTCGCGGTCGGCATCGGCGTGGTGGTCAGCGGCGGGGCGAGCGGGGCCCGGAAGTGGCCGTGGGCCACGAGCAGGCCGTCGGTGTTGCCCTTGGCGTCGGTGTAGAAGCCGACCAGGGCACCGGCGTCGTTGATGCCGTTGAGCGTGGTGGCCCCGCGGCCGTGCGGGTCGTTGACGGTCCGGAACCCGAAATCGCGGGACCAGATGAACCCGAACGACTTGGCGTTGTTGCCGCTGCCGACCATGTAGGTGCCGACGACCTCACGGTTGTCGTTGACGCCGAAGGCCATGGTGGAGGAGGAGCCGGGAACGCTCAGCCGGTAGAGGTGGCCGTGCGCGCCGAGCAGGAAGCCCCGGGTGACGCCGCCGCGGCCGGTGTAGAAGCCGGCGATGTCGCCCCGGTTGTTGATCCCGGACGCGGTCGAGCTGACCGCTCCGGAGATCCGGATCCGGTGGAACCAGCCGCCGGGGATGCTGTACGCGTAGGCGTGGCTGTTGCCCTTGGACCCGGTGAAGAAGCCCACCGCGATGTCCGAGTCGTTCACGCCCAGGAGCTGGTTGACCGGCGGCTTGGCCATGTTCCGGGTGGGGAAGTTGACGTTGTGGAACTGGCCGTGCCAGTCGTAGAAGCCGAAGTTGTTGTTCGTCATGCTCTTGGTGTTCTGGGTCAACCAGAACCCGACGGACACCCCGGTGTCGTTGATCCCGATGACCTGGGTCTGGATGCCGCCGGGGAAGTTCTCGTTCGTGAACGCGGAGAACCCGCCCAGGCTCAGCAGGTAGCCCTTGTTCGGGTGACCCGCGGCGCCGGAGCCGAAGTAGCCGGCGATCTGGCCGCGGTTGTTGATGCCCAGCAGCTGGTTGAACGTGGGGTCGTTGCTGTTGTTCAGCTTGCTGAACGACCAGCCGCTGGCCATGCGCATCTCGCGCGGGTGATGCTCGCGGTGCGAGTTAGCCGACAGGCTGACGCTGGAGCCGGAGTGGTGGCCGCCCACGGCGAAAACACCGCCGAGCGCTCCGCCCACCGCGACGGCAGCCACGCCGATCGCCGCTACGACTGTACGTTCAACTCATTCTGAATCCGCCATTCTGGGTCCACGCATAATCGCGTCGTCCCCGTCGTATCTGGTTCTCACCGGGAATCCCTTTCCGTCCTTCCAGATGACCGATCCGGAGCTTTCCCGGTCGGTCACGGGCGGCATGGAACTGGCCGCGTCAATGACGTTAGCGGCGGGAGGGCTGAATTCCAGCCGGAGGACGCCGGGGGTCCGGGAACCGTAATAACTCCCCTTGGCCCCGCAACGGTCAGGGTGATCACGGCGGGCAGCAGGACCGAAAGCCCCGGACGCTCAACTGCGACCCCGCGGGCCGGGCCCGGGGAGGGGGTGATGAGCTGGGACTGAGAGATCTGCGGGAGGGTCTCGGGCCGAGGGGGCCCCGGAGCACCCCGCAGGCGACCTCTCGGAGGGAGTGCTCGTCATGACAGGTTCCAACGGGGTGCTGATCGCGGTCCCGATCGTGGCGCTGGTCACGCTGGCCTTCTGGCTGGGCCTCGTGTACTACGTGGGTGCGCACCCGGAGTGGAAGGTGCACCGGCTTCAGCGCGAGGCCCGGGAGCGGGAGGCCCAGGCCCGCCAGCTGGCCGCCGCCGTGGCCGCGGACCAGGCCGCCATGCAGGCCACGGGCCAGGCGGCCGGGGCTCCCGGGCTGGATCAGGCGGCGCGGGGCAGACCGGCCGGGACGCGGGGCGGGGGCCAGCCGCGGATCACGCCGCGCGCGGCCTGAGCGGTCTGGGGCCCGGCAGTCGGGGCGTCGCGGGCGACGGCACGAAGATCGTCTGTGAAGATAAGGAGGGTTGGCGCTGGGAGACTTACGAACCGATGCCGGAGTCGCTAACCACCCATGTACGGCAAGGTCAAGGGATACGACGGCGCCGGCCCGCTCGTGGCGGCCAGTGACGCCAGTTACAAGCGCAGCGTCGCGGGCATCGCCTGCGTGGTCTCCAACGGCTCGTGGGGACTGAGCCGGTGGGGATCGGGGGTCCGTCATGACCCGAGCGGCCCCGCCACGGTCCTGGTGGCCGAGCTGCGGGCGGTCGCACTTCTCCTGGAGGGGCCGGACCGGCCCCGGCCCCCCGAGTTGCTGCTGGACAGCACGATCGCGATCCGGTACCTGCGGGCCTGGCAGCAGGGCCGGATCGAGCGGATGCCCGACGGCTACAGCCTGCTGCCGCGCCGCGGCCCGCAGACGGCACCGACCCTGGTGCGGCTGGCCGGCATCATGGCGCAGCACCCGGAGATCCGGCTGCAGCACGTCCACTCGCACACCGGTCACCCGCTGAACGAGGCCGCCGACGCGCTGGCTTCGCTGGCGCAGCGCGGCCTGCCCGAGGTGGAGACCCGGTCACGGGCCAAGGGCCTGGTCGAGGCGTTCGTGCGCACCTGGCACGAGCAGGCGAACGGCGGGTAACCGGAGCCGAGGCTCCCGGCGGCGGATGAGGCGGCGGGCCACCGCGGGGCGTCCGGGCGCGCTGGCTACCAGGCCGCGGTGAGGGTGTTCTCGGACCAGGGCAGCGGGGTGTAGCGGCCATCCACCAGCATCCCGGCGTCGACGTCCGCGTACTGCGCCGTCGAGTGGTGGCGGGCGCGCAGCAGGTCGGTGACGATCAGCACCCGGCCGGACGGGCTCATCCAGTGGACCTGCACGACGTCGTCGGCCATGCCCCTGGTCACGTGGAGGACGCGGACGATCTTCCCGGTCTGGGCCGAGACCTGCACCAGGTGCTCGACGCTCCCGTTCACGTCGGGGTTGTACACGTTGCCGATGATCGTCTGCCCGTCGGCGGTCAGCTGAACCTGGGTCCAGGTCGTGGTGCGGGACTGGGGAACGGCGACCCGGCTGTTGGCCAGCAGGCCCGAGCCGGGCCGGTCGGTGTCGAGGAACCGCACCCCTTCCCGGCCGTTCCATGCCCCGTAGACGAAGGCCAGCGTCCGGTTATCCGTGCCCCACGAGAGCGAGTTCTGCGTGATCCACGTGATCGGCACCCCCGGGGTGTTCCCGACGCTGCCGGGCCGGTACGTCCGTTCCGTCCCGGCAGGCAGGTTGTAGACGCTCAGCTTCTGCATATCGTAGACATTCAGCTTCGGCCTCTCCGTCCGGCCGCTCACCACGGCCAGGCGGCTGCCGTCCGGGGAGAGGGCGAAGTCGCTGACTTCCGTGCCGGCCGGGATGGCCGGGATGGGCAGCGGGGTCAGGGTCACTCTGCCCACCGGACGGCCGAGGCCGGGACCGAGGCGCAGCAGGAAGAACCTCGTGGCGGGCACGGTGACCTCGCCATCCACGCGGGATGCGGGCCAGTTTCTGCGCGGCCACGACGAACGTGCGATCGCCGGCCGCCGCGCTGACCCCGGCGAACGTGCCGTAAGGCCAGGGCGGCGTGACGGTGGCCAGGGCCCGCCCGGTGGCGGTGGCGCGGATGACGGCCTTGGTCTGCGGGGTGGAGAGCTCCCCGTACCCGCCAAACGGCTCGGCGCTGGTGAAGGTCAGCGCCACGTAGTACCGGGGCAGGGCGGCCAGCCCGGAGGGATGACCGTTCGCGGAGCGGCCGGAATGGATCACGCCGGTCAGGGCGAACACCACCGCCAGGGCGGCCGCCACCCCGGCCGCGGCGGCCAGGGGCGCGGCCCAGGCCCGCCCGGCCCGGGCCCGCGCCGCCGGTCCTCCCGGTCTCTCCCGGCCGCCGTGCGTGAGAGAGAAGGGGGACCGGCGGCGGGCCGGCAGCCGGAGCGGCGGGACCGAGCCGGGCGGGACCTCGGCGGCCTTGGCGCGGATGGCGTCCCGGACCCGGTCCTCGAGCGGGGTCATGGGGCCTCCTCCCGTGCGCGTCATGGCGTCTCCTTCAGGGCCCGGCCCAGCGCGTCGAGCGCCCGGAACGCGGTGGACCGGACGGTGCCCGGCCGGATGCCCATCACCCGGGCGATCTGCTCGTCGGGGAGTTCGGCGTAGAACCGCAGGATGAGGACCTCGCGCTGCCGGTGCGGCAGTCGCCCCAGGGCCTGGATGACTTCCTCGCGCTCCGCACCGCCCAGCACGACCGACTCCGCGGACGCGGCGGGCGGCGGATCGGCCAGCGTCCGCTGCTGCAAGAACCCGCGGCGGACGGCCTGGCGGCGCAGCGCCGAGCGGCAGCCGTTCAAGACCGAGGTGCGCACGTAGTACAAAGCGCCGTCAGTGCTGGCCAGCCGGTCCCAGCGCCGGTAGAGGCCGCAGAAGGCCTCCTGGACCACGTCCTCGGCGCTGGGCAGGTCGCCGAGCATGACGTAGGCCATCCGGATCAGGCCCAGGGCGCTCGCCTCGTACAGCGCCGTGACCGCGGCCTCCGCGCTGGCCCAGGTCGCCGCCATCGGCCGCCGCCCGGGCGGCCCGGGCGGCCCGGGCAGGTCCACCGCGGCCGCGCCACCTGGTTCGTCTGACTCCACACTCAAGAAACGCGTCATCCCCCGGTCCTGCTGCCTCGCCCGCCCAGCAAATTTCCAGCGGGTCTCCTGGTGCTGCGTCGGGGAGGGGGCCCGCGCTGGCACTGTTCCCCACATTTCACGCGCGCCGTGCGTGTCACCAGGGTGTGTTGTCCGTCTCGGGCGCACCATGCGCGTGAAAAGTGGGCTGATGGTGCAGAAGGGGCCCGTGGGTTCCGGGCGGTGGGGTGCGGGGCGGACCGGGGAGGGTGGCCGGGGCGGGGGGCAGAGGCCGCGGACTCTGGGGCGGATGGGAGGCCACCTGGACCTGCCGCGGCTGCTCATGCTAGGCATATCGCCAGGTGAGCACCGATCTGGAGGCAAATTGTGACGATCAACCCGGAAACCGCAGGCGGGGCGGTGCCCAGCCGCGCCCAGGTGGTGATCGTCGGCGGCGGGGTGACCGGCTGCAGCATCGCCTATCACCTGGCCCACCTGGGCTGGACGGACGTGGTCCTGCTCGAGCAGCACCAGCTGACCGCCGGGACGACGTGGCACGCGGCCGGGCTGATCACCTCGGCCGGGATGACGGACGAGACCGCGCTGTTCTTCAGCCGCTACTCCCGTGACCTGTACTCCCGGCTGGAGCAGGAGACCGGGCATTCCACCGGCTTCCGGCCGGTCGGGCACATCTCCCTGGCCACCAGCCCGCGCCGGCAGGAGGCGCTGCGCCGGGAGGCCGCCTGGATGCACGGCTTCGGGGTCGAGGATGTGGAGATCTCGCCGCGGGAGCTGGCGGACCTGTGGCCGCTGGCCCGTACCGACGATGTGCTGTCCGCCTTCTACGTCGCCGACGAGGGCCGGGCCGACCCGGTCGGCGTGGCCACCTCGCTGGCCAAGGGCGCCCGGCAGCTGGGGGTCCGGGTCGTCGAGGGCGTGACCGCGACCGGGGTGGAGACCCGCGGGCGCCGGGTGACGGGCCGTGCTCACCGACGCGGGCCGGATCGAGACCGAGGTGGTGGTCAACGCGGCGGGCATGTGGGCCCGGCAGTTCGGGGCCCTGGCCGGCGTCGGCGTTCCCCTCCAGGCCGCCGAGCATTACTACCTGCTCACCGACACCGTGCCGGGGATGGACCCGGACCTGCCGGTCATCGAGGACCCGGACAACTACGGCTACTACCGGCCCGAGGGCGACGGGATGCTGGTGGGCCTGTTCGAGCCCGTCGCCGCCCCCTGGTCGCTGGACGGGGTGCCCAGCGGGTTTGCGTTCGGGAAAATAAGTCCTGACTGGGACCGGATGGAGCCCTTCCTCGGCCCGGCGCTGGACCGGATCCCGGTGCTGTCCGAAACCGGGGTGCGGACCTTCTTCTGCGGGCCGGAGTCGTTCACCGCCGACGTCCGGCCGCTGCTCGGGCCCGCTCCCGAGCTGGACGGCTACTTCGTCGCCGCGGGCCTGAACTCGCTCGGCATCCTGTCCGGCGGCGGGGTCGGCAGCATGCTCGCGCACTGGATCGTGGACGGCGTGCCGCCGGTGGACGCGACGAGCGTCGCCATCGACCGGACGGCGGCCTACGAGACCTCCCGCCGGTTCCGGGCCGAGCGGACCGTGGAGCAGCTGGGCGTGCTGTTCGGGGACGGGGTCTGGCCGTCGTGGAAGCCGTCGACCGGCCGGAACGTGCGCCGGTCGGTGCTGCACGACCGGCTGGCCGCGGCGGGCGGGCACTTCGCCGCCTCGGCGGGCTGGGAGTTCGCCGAGTGGTACGCGCCCGCGAGTGAGGCCCCCGAGCCGCGCCTGGACTTCGCGCGGCCGGGGGCGCACGAGATCGTCGGGCGCGAGCACGCCGCGGTGCGGGAGGCGGTGGGCCTGCTGGACATGAGCCTGATGGCCAAGCTGCTGGTGCAGGGCCCGGGCGCGGCCGCCGTGCTGAGCAGGCTCTCGGCCAACGACGTGACGGCCGGCCTCGGGCGGCTGGTCTACACCCAGTGGCTGAACGAGGCGGGCGGGATCGTCGCCGACGTGACCGTCACCTGGCTGGAGCCGGAGAAGTTCCTGGTCATCGCCAGCGACCTCATCCACCGCCGGATCGAGCCGCTGATCCGGCGGGCCACCCGGCCGGGGGAGTTCCTGACCGTCACCGACGTGACCTCGGGCACCACGCTGCTGTCGGTGCAGGGGCCGGCGTCCCGGGAGCTGATCGGGCGGCTGACCGACGCCGACCTGTCCAACGAGGCGTTCCCGTACCTGAGCGCCCGGCAGATCCACGCCGGGTACGCGCCGGTGCTCGCCCTCCGGGTCACCTACGTGGGCGAGCTCGGCTGGGAACTGCACGTCCCCGCCGAGTACGCCGCCGGGGTGTACGACGACCTGGTCGCCGCCGGCCGTGACCTCGGGTTCCGGCTGGTCGGCCTGTCCGCCATGTCCAGCCTGCGGCTGGAAAAGGGCTACCGCGACATGGGCGTGGACATCGACAACACCGACAACCCGCTGGAGGCCGGGCTCGGGTTCGCGGTGGCCTGGGACAAGCCGGAGGGGTTCATCGGCCGGGACGCGCTGCTGCTCGCCCGGGAGCAGGGGCCGCCGCGGCACCGGGTGGTCAGCCTGCTCGCCGAGGACCCGGCGGCCGACCTGTTCGGCAACGAGCCGGTGTTCCTCGGGGACGAGTGGGTGGGCTACGTCCGGGCCGCGGCCTACGGCTACACCGTGGGCGGCGCCGTCGGGCTGGCCCAGGTGGAGTGCGCCGAGGGAGTCACCGGCGGGTGGCTGAAGAACGGGGACTTCCGGGCCCGCACCCCGGGCGGCGACATCCCCGTCCGGCTGCAGATCGCGCCGCTGTACGACCCGCAGCGGCTGCGCATCCTTGACCGCTGAACTGGCCCGCTGAACTGGACGGCTGAACTGGCCCGCTGAATGGGGGGCCAGGGCCGGTGCCTGTCCTGGTCCCTCCGTGGCCGCCCTGGTGCTCTGCGTGACGACAGCGTCTAATGGGCCGTATGGGGGGATCGGGTGAGGCGGACGTCCTGGTGATCGGGGCCGGCCCAGCGGGCCTGTTCGCGGCCCTGGAGCTGGCGCGGCACGGGGTACGGGCCGCGCGTGGTCGAACGGGCGCCGCAGCCGCACCGGCAGGCGCGGGCCACGGCGCTGCAGCCCGCGACGCTGGAAATTCTCCAGCGGGCGGGATGCCTGGACCGGGTGCTCGGCGCCTCGGTGCACGTGGGCTTCGCACGGGTCTTCGACCCCGCCCTCAGCTGCGTGTCCGAGCTGGCCCTGGCGGGCGCCGGGTGCCCGTGGGAGTTCCAGTGCAGCCTGCCGCAATGGCGGACCGAGCAGATCCTCGCCGAGCGGCTCACCGAACTGGGCGGGGCCGTGGACCGCGGGATCTCCGTGGTGTCAGTCACCGAGCGGGAGGACGGCGTCCTGGCCGGGCTGGAAGAGGCGGACGGCACGCGGCGCCAGGCGGAAGCGGCCTGGGTCATCGGCGCGGGCGGCGCGCACAGCGCGACCCGGGCGTCGATGGGCGAGGACCTGGCGGGCTCGACCTACCCGGGGGCGGCCCTGGTCGCCGATGTGCGCGTGACCTGCGGGCTGCCCCGGGACGGATCCGCGCTGATCGGCTGCCCGGCGGGCTACGTGTTCCTCGCGCCGCTGCCCGGCGGGCGCTGGATCAGCTTCGTCGGTGACCTCGACCGCCAGGAAGCCGAGGCGCTGGGCCGCGATCCCGCCCCGGACGCGGTCACCGCGGCGGTGGGCCGCCGGATCCCCGCCGACCTGATCCGGGTCGACGACGTCGCCTGGGCGTCCACGTTCCGGATGCAGCGCCGCCTCGCCCCCCGCCTGGCCGACTCGCGCCGCTTCCTGCTGGGTGACGCCGGTCATCTGTCCAGCCCGTTCGGCGGCGAGGGCCTGAACTCCGGCCTGCACGACGGCGCCAACCTGGCCTGGAAGCTCGCGCTGGAGGCGCGCGGCCGGGCCCGGCCCGGGCTGCTCGAAAGCTTCGCGGTGGAACGGACGGCCGCTGACCGCCAGGTCCTGAAGGTCTCCGACCAGGTGCATGAGCTGGCCCATGCGGCGGCCGAATCCGCCCGGACCGGCTCCTTCCCCGCGCCGCCCAGCCCGGAGGCCGTCGCGGCCCTGGTGCGCGCCCGGTCGATGCTGGACGCCAGCTACACCGGCAGCCCGCTGGCAGGCGAGCACGTCGCGCCGGCCGGGCGGGTCCTGGACGGGCCCGGCCCCGGCGACCGCTACCCGGACCGGGCCGGCCTGACCGGGACCCGGCACACGTTGCTGCTGTCCGGGGACGTGCCGGAGAGCGAGGTCGCGCCGCTGCGCCGCCGCTGGCGGGACCTGGCTCGACGTGCCTCCGGCGGACGGGGCCGCGGCAGACGCCCGGGGCCGTGCTGGTCCGGCCGGACGGCTTCATCGCGTTCCGTGCCGTCCCGGCCGACCGCGCCGGGCTCCGGGCCCTCGACGCGCACCTGGATTCCTACCTGATCCCGGCGGCTGGCTGACGGTGGCCGTCCCTCGGCGACTGGCGAACGCCGGTGGCTAGCGGATCCGGCGGGGACGCGGGGCCAGGTATCGGGTGATCTCGCCGAGTGCGGCTTCGGCGGAGGTGCCGTCAGTGCCGAACACGGCCAGGCCGAATTCCGATTTCGCCGCCAGGGTGCTCACGGAGTACGGCAGGATCACCATCCCCCTGGATTCCCGGCCGAAGAAGCCCTTGCGCAGCAGGGAATCCCGCAGCTGGGCATATGTCGTTATCGTGTTGCTCACGGGGACGGAGTGGACCGCCACCGCCGACACCGCCTTCTCGTATCCCTGGCCGAACTGGCAGATGCACATGTCCGCCAGGATCCCGCCCAGGCCGCGCCTCGGGTTTATCTCCAGCGGGAACAGCCCGCCGTCGGACGCACGGTAGAGGAAATCGACATTCAGCGGGCCGCGGTACCCGCCGGCCGCGGTGGCCTCACCGATGGCCTCGCCCGCTTTCCGGACCTTCGCGGCGCAGTCATCAGGCATCGCGCCGACCCCGAGAGATGAGCCCAGGTAGAACTTCCCGGCGTGCAGGTAATGCCGCCCGGCGCAGAGCGTGTAAATCGTGCCGTCGTCCTGGACCATCCCGTTATAGGAGACCGAAAGGATATCCCTGGGCGATCCGAGGAACTCCTCGACGAGCAGTTCGCCATCGTAGCCATCCGGGAGAATCCTGCCGACCGGCTTCCGCAGCCGGCGGCGGCCCTTGAGGACCCCCATCGAGTTGCCGCCGGCGCCGAACTCAGTCTTGATGATGGCCGGGCCGAACGCCTGCAGCGCGTCGTGCACCTCCTGCAGCAGGTGCGGCCCGCTGCGTACGACGGCCGCCCGGGTGAGCCGCAGGCCCGGGCACTGCGCGAGCGCGGCCCGGAAGTAATCCCTGGCCTGTACCTTCGAGTCGAGGCTCCGGGCGCAGTCCAGGTGATCTTCCGGGGTCATCAGGTCAATGACCTCGCGCTTGGCCCGCTTGCCGATGGCCGCGACCAGGCGGGCGTACTCCGGCGTGGCCCCGAAGCTTTCCACCGCCACCGGCCCGTCAGCGGAACCGTCATCCAGCAGCTCGACCACCTGCGCCAGGGTCCGCTCGTCCGCGGCCAGGTCAGTGCAGAGGGAATTGCCGGGCTGCGCCGACGTCAGGGCCCGGCAGGCCAGGCTCTGGTAACCAAGAATGGCGCTGAGATCCGCGGCCAGCAGTTCGTCCACCGGATACCGGGTGAGCACGAGCTTGCGGTCACCCGACCAGGCCAGCGCCGCATCTTCCGCCGGGAACCGTTCGCCGCGGGCGGGCGGGGTGAATTCGGGGAGACTCTGCCGCTCGGGCTGCAGTCCCCACTCCAGGATGTTGCTGACGACCAGCCGGTCGAGCTGCGACCGGGATGGAACACTTTGCCCAGGGATCACCAGGGCATGGTACGGATATTACCTAAATGTCGGGCGCCAAATCACCGAAATATCGGGCCGCGGCCGGGGGAATCCCGGCCGTGGTGGGCTGGCCGGCTGGACGGTTTTCGTTGCGGAGAAGAAAGCCCCGGGAGGCGCGGCGCGGTGCCTTACCAGCCTGCGTAGCCCTCGATGAGGTGGCTGAACGCCCAGCGGGGGGCGCGGATGCCGGAGCAGGAGTTGCTGTCGATGGTGCCCGGGCAGCCGCCGTTGTCGCGCTGGATGGCCCAGATGGAGACCAGCGGCAGCCGGTGGGCGCGGGCGAACCCGGCGACCTTCCTGGTGTCACTCAGGTAGGTCACCTCGGTCTTCTTCGGGTAGTCATCGATGCCGGGCAGCAGCGTGATGCCCTCCAGCGCCCACAGCCGCGGCCGGCTGACCCCCGGGTAGAGCCGCCCGAGCTGCCGGTGCGTGCCGTACAGGGCCTGGATCGCGGCCGTGCCCATCTCGATGCCGGTCTTGCTGGCCTTGATGTAGTAGTCGAAGGCCATGATGTTCACCGAGAACCGGACGCCGTCGGCGACCGCGCTCTTGAGGATGGCGAGGCAGTTGGCGGGCAGGCCCCAGGGCTCGACGCCCAGCGTGAACGTGATGCCGACCCGGTGGTGGGTCCGGGCGGCCCAGTCCTGGAGCAGCCGGAGCGCGGCGCTGCGCCGCGCGATCCCGGCCTGGTTGTTCAGCGAGTTGGCCTCCACGTCCATGTCCAGGCGGGTCACCCCGTAGGTGGTGATCACGGACTCGTAGGCCCGGGCGATCGCGGGCACGCTCCGGCACGAGTCGGCGATCTCGGTGCCGTCCTGGTCGGCGCTGTACCCGCCGAAGGACGGCGTCGCGTCCCCGCCCATGGCGCGCAGCGTCTTGATCTGGGCGGTGTAACGGCCGCCTGGCTTCACGGGCTGCTTGGCGCTGCCGTTCCAGGTGAGGGAGCACGAACCCTTTTTCGGTGTCTGGAGGAAGGCCAGGGTCAGGTCGCGGGCCCCGGAGGCGCGGGCCACGGCGGGCAGCTGGTCCTTGGTCCACGTCTCGAAGTACGGGGCGTAGCGGGGCCCGGGGTGGTGGCCGCTGCCTTGGGGACGGACGGTGCCCTGCGGGGCGGTGACGGCCGCCGTCATGGCCACCGTCAGCGGGAGGGCCAGCAGAAAGGCCAGGATCGTGCGTGCGCGCCGGTGCGTCATGCGCCGATTCTGCCCCTGCGCCGGTAATCGCACTAGGACCACACGAAACTTTCTTAGCAGTTCCAATTGCTGCCCGCAGGGGCGGAAAATCGAGCTGCCCATCGACTCACCCGGTGCCGGGGGAGGTCAGGCCCGCCGCATGGCGAGCCCGGGGGACAGCCAGTAGGGCGGCAGGTATCCGGCCAGGTTGGACAGCGGCAGGACCTCAGGCTTGAGCTGGATCCCGAGCATGCCGGCCAGGAAGGAGCGGCGCTGGCCGACGCGCCGCCACAGGTCCGGGTAGCGGGCGGCGAGCTCACCGCGCAGGGCTTCATCGGCCAGCGCCACCCCATCCTCGATGTTCGTGGTGTGGTAGGCGGACCCGGTGGCCGGGATGATGTCGAGCTGCAGCGTCATCCCGGACCGGAGCGCGACCTTCGAGCCTGGGTAGACCGGCGAACTTGGCCACTCATCCAGGTGGATGAAGTGCCCCGGGTTGAGGCTCACGCCGAAGAACGGGTCACCGAGCCTGAGCTGGACGAGGTCGGACAGCTCGCCGCCGGTCACCCCGATGCCGATGGTCTCGTACCAGTCGCACGCGCAGGCGAAGTAGGGCGCGACCAGCCGGTCCACGTAGTCGGCCGCGGCACCGGGCAGGTCCGCCGCGGAGCGGGCCAGGAAGCCGCCCCGGGCGATGTTGCTGCCCCAGTACCCGAAGCCGGCGCTCATCGGGTCACCCAGCCGCAGCCGGCGCCCGGACGAGCTGGCCAGCCCGAGCGCGGTCCGCTCACCGCTGAGCACCATCGGATGGTAGGAGTGCGGCAGCCCGATCGGGCGGAACAGCGAGAAGGCCTCGTGCTCGGTCATTCCCGGCTCGACGTTCAGCAGCAGCCTGCGCATCGATTCGGAGCCGTGGGTGGCCGCGAACTCGAAGCAGGCGATCTGGTCGGCGTCGTTGACCAGGCGCAGGCCGCGGCCGGGCTCGACGAACAGCGCGGAGGCATTCACCGGCTCGCAGCCGAGCAGCTTCAGCCCGTCGACCAGGTAGGCGGGCGCCTCGATCCAGTCTCCGGCCCGGTCCCCATCGAGCGGGCCGAAGTACTTCCAGCCGGCGATGCCTACCCTGCGCGCCGCCGTGGCACCCAGGCCGGCGCTGGCCAGGATCTCGCCCAGCGGCTGGCCGTCCGACCGGGGCTGGTTCAGCAGGCTGAAGCCCTGGTACAGGATCACCTCGACGCCGCCGGGCACGACCGCGGCGTAGGCCGTTCCCTCGTTGCCGGTCAGCAGCACCGGTGAGCGGCCCGGGACCAGGATGAGCAGCGCTTCCTCGAACCTCGGGTCAAACCGGGTCAGGTAGGACAGGTTCGCGAAATGCTCCCGGTCGGCGTAGACCAGGAGCGCGTCCAGCCCCGCCGTGGCCGCCGTCTCCGCCGCCTCGGCCAGCCGCGCCTGGTAGGTCGCCTCGGGAACGACGGGCTCGGCGTCGGGCAGGCCGAAGTCAGGCAGGCCGACCTCGGCGAGCTCGGCTGCGGCGGGCACGGGCGTCACGCGCCGGGCTGGGCCGCGCCGGCCGCGTCCCAGTCCACGTCACCCTCGGCGTCGTTGCTCTTGCCCACGAGCACCGTGGCCCCGCGGCGCAGCGCCCCGGGGTGGCGCGCTTCGCGCCACTGCATGTAGCCGAACCCGATGATCAGCGCCGCGATGAACAGGTAGGGGGTGATGTTGTACGGCCAGGCGGGAACCGGGTACACGGTCACGAACAGCACCGGCAGGAGGGCCAGCGTGCCGACCCAGGGCAGCACCCCGTGCCGCCAGAGCCGGAAGTCAGCCGGGTGCTCGCGGCGGATGTACGCGGTCAGGGCCAGGTTCGCCATCACGTACAGCACGATCACCGCGAGCGTCGCGATGGTCCCCAGGAACCCGAAGATGTCCGCGGGCTGCAGGAGCAGGCCGACCAGCAGGATGGCCACGATCCCGGTCAGCTGCTGGAAAGCGATCGCGAACGTCGGGGTCTGGTGCTTCGGGTGGATGCGGCCGAAGCGGGCAGGCAGCGTGCCCGCCTGGCCCATCGTGTACATCACCCGGGACGCGGCGTTCGTGCAGGCCAGCCCCACGCCGATGGCGCTGTTGACGAGGGCGATGACCACGAACCACCAGCCGGCGCCCCACAGCGCGTGGCCGAGTGCGTAGTACGGGTTCGGGCTGCTGGCGAAGGCCGCCATGTTGCTGGTGCCCCAGCCGATGGCACTGGCGTAGGACGTGAAGATGTAGAAGCCGCCGGTCAGGAACAGCGAGAGCATGACGGCGCGGCCGATGAAGCTCGCGGGCCTGCGGGTTTCCTGGGCCAGCGGCGCGGGAGCCTCGAAGCCGCTGAGCGCGAGCACGGAAAACACCATGCCGGCCAGGATGCCGCCGAACATGTGCGGCGACTGGCTCGGCTGCAACGGCGCCGTATAGGAGGAGCCGTGCCCCGGGTGGACCAGGAAGGTGATGGCGAGCGCGAGCATGATCAGTATCTCGATCGCGCCGAACACGGCCGTCGTCCTCATGGAGATCCGGATCCCGAAGTGGGTCAGCGCCCACACCACGGCGAAGATGGCCAGCGCGAAGATCCACCAGGGGATGTCCACCCCGGACGCGGTCTGAATCGTGTTGGAGATCAGGTAACCGAGGAATCCGATCGCGCCGGCCGGCCCGCCGATGTCGTAGATCAGGTAGCTCCAGGTGGTCATGAAGCCGCTGCGGTCGCCGAGTCCCCGGGTGGCGAACGAGTAGTAGCCGCCGCTGGACGGCATGTACTTGGAGAACTGCGAGACGGTGTTGCCGATGAAGTAGCAGACGATCGTCGTCAGCAGGAAGGAGATCGGCATGGCCGGTCCGGCCTTCAGGGCGATGATCGGGAACGTGAACACGATGTTGATCGAGGGCGCGATGTGGGTGATGCCCTGGAACACCACCTGCGGCAGGCCAAGGGCGCCGCGGCGCAGGTGCGGGGCGGCGGTCGGGCGGGTCGTCTCAGCGGTCACGGTCAGAACCTCCCTGGGCGGCCGGCTGACCGGCCGCGGTCGCGGCGGCCCGGCGGCCCCGGCTGAGCCCTGGCCGGAAGAGCCCTGGTGAAACGGGATCCTGGCCTGGGGCGTGCCTGGTCATCCGGGCGGAGGGTCGGCGGGAAGGGCGTCAACGCCGCGGGGCCGCGGGGTCCGCGGCCGGGACGACGGGAGGCCTCACCAGTGGTGGAGAGGCTACGCAGCAGGCGGTTTGTCTTACGCAACCGATTTCCCAAAGTATTGCGAATGGTCCGATGCGCGTCAACAGGAGATTCACCCCGGCGTTGTACGCTCGCTGCATGGAGGTGCGGACGCATTCGCGCAATCGGTGGCCCGGATGGGACCGTCCGAGGTTCCCGGGACGTTAAGTGGCGACGATCCAGGAAGTGGCGAAGGCGGCGGGGGTGGCCCCGTCCACGGTCTCCCGGTACCTGAACGGCCAGCTGCGCGTCTCGCCCGCGACCGAGGCGCGGCTGCTCGACGCGGTCCGCGACCTCGGCTACGTCCCGAACGCGCAGGCCCGCAACCTGGCCCGGCGGCGGTCCGGCGTGATCGGCTTCGTGGTGCCGGAGATCAGCAACCCGTACTTCGGCGCGATCGCCGACTACGTGGTGGAGGCCGTCGAGCGGCACGGCCTGCTCGTCCTGCTCTGCTCGACCAGGAGCCAGGCCGGCAAGGAGTCGAGCTACATCGACCTGCTCGCGTCCGGGGCCATCGACGGCATGCTCTACCTCGGCTCGTTCCGCTCCAACGAGCGGCTGGCCGCCGCGGTCCGGGGCGGCCTGCCCGTGGTCGTGGTGGACGAGCCGATCTCGGGCCTGCCGGACGTCCATACGGTGGTCATGGACGACTACGCGGGCGGGTACCAGGCCACCAGCTATCTGGTGGCCCTCGGCCACCGCCGGATCGCGTTCATCTCGGGGCCGGCCGAGCTCGCGTCCGTGCAGGAGCGGCGCCGGGGGTACGAGGATGCGCTCCGGAAGGGCGGCCTCGACCCGGACCAGCAGCTCAGCCTGGCCGGCCAGTTCACCGAGCAGTTCGGCATGAGCGCGCTGACCCGGCTGCTGGCCGCCCCGCAGATGCCGACCGGGGCGTTCGTGGCCAGCGACTACATCGCGCTCGGCATGCTGTCGGCAGCGGAGACACATGGTGTCCGGGTACCCGGCGACCTGTCGGTGGTGGGTTTCGACGACATCAGGTTCAGCCAGTACGTCCGGCCGCGGCTGACCACGATCAGGTCGCCGGTCGAGCGGCTGGCCCAGGTCGGTGTCGAGCTGCTCTTCGAGCGGCTCGCGGCGCGGGACACCGCGGCCCGGACCGAGGTGCTTCCCGTCGAGCTCATCGTGCGGGAGTCGGCGGCCCCACCGGGCTGAATCCGCTCCGGAGCCGGCCGCCGGGCCGGGCTCGCGAGCGCTGGAGGAAAGGCGAGGTCACCGTCATGCGGGTGCTGCTCTGCGGCGAAAGCTGGATCACCCACAGCCTGCACATCAAGGGCGTGGACTCGTTCTCCACCAGCTCGTACGTGGAGGGGGCGGACGAGCTGCGCGCGGTCCTGGGGGAGGCGGGACTCGACGTGGAGTACCTGCCCGGCCACCTGGTGCCGGCCCGGTTCCCCGGGACGGCCGCGGAGCTGGCCGCCTACGGCGCCGTGATCCTCAGCGACATCGGCGCCAACAGCATCCTGCTCGCCCCGCAGACCTTCGAGCGGTCACAGCCCGCCCCCGACCGGCTCGCGGCGATCGGGGAGTACGTCGGGGACGGCGGCGGCCTCCTGATGATCGGGGGCTACCTGTCGTTCGCGGGTATCGAGGGCAAGGCCAGATACCACGGCACGCCGGTCGAGGACGCGCTGCCCGTCACGATCAGCGCCGTGGACGACCGGGTCGAGCGGCCCCAGGGCGTCCGGCCCGAGCCGGTGGCCCCGGCGCACCCCGTGCTGGCGGGAATCCCGGCCCCCTGGCCTGATCTGCTCGGTTACAACCGGGTGACCGCCCGTCCCGGGGCGGACGTGCTGGTCCGGTGCGCTGGTGATCCCCTGGTGGCCTGCTGGGAGTACCGGGCCGGGCGGAGCGCCGTCTTCACCTCGGACTGCGCTCCGCACTGGGCGCCCCCGGAGTTCCTCGCGTGGCCCGGGTACCGGGCGCTCTGGCCGAACCTGCTCCGCTGGCTGGGCTCAGGCGCCGACGGGCGCGGGGAGGGGCCGGCTGGCCGGGGGTGACGTCCGGGCCGGGGACCGGGCGGCGGTCAGGAACGTGGCCGAGACGGCGGCGACCAGGACGGCCGCGACCGCCAGGACCGCGGTCGGGGACAGCTGCAGGAGACCTGCGCCCGCCGCGGCCCCGGCCAGCATGACCGCGACCGAGCCCAGCCGCCGGTGCGGCCTGGCGCCCGGGCCGCCGGCCAGCACGCTGTCAGCGGCCAGCCCGGTGAGGGTCAGCGTGAGCACGGTGGTGGTCAGGTCGGGCGCGCCGAGGTGGCGGACGGTGGTGTTCTGGACGCCGAGGGCCGCGGCCAGGATGGCGATGGTGGCGAACCGGCCGTCCCCGGCGTACGGGAGCAGGCCGACGCCGGCCAGCGCCGCGACGGCGCCGATGATCAGCGCTTCGGCCGCGAACGCGCCGGTCAGCCAGCCGCGCAGGTGCCGGGCGGCCAGGTGGTGGGCGGCCCGGCCGCCCGCGAACGCGCCGAGCACGAACCCGGCGATGGCGATGACGGAGGCCGCGGCGGACAGGCCGGAGCGGGGGTCGGCGGAGAAGCCCAGGAACACGACGTTGCCGGTCATGTTGGCCACGAACACGTGGCCCAGCCGCAGGTAGCTGACCGCGTCCACGAGGCCGGTCACGAAGGTCAGGGTCAGCAGGGCCGCCACCGTCTGGCGGCGGCCGAGCGGGGAGGAGATGGCCATGGTTCTAGTCCTTCCTTGGTCAAGGGTGCCCGGTCAGCTGACTGCCCCGAGCCCGGCGCTGATGCTGGCGATGATCACCCCGCCGAGCGCGATCGAGACGAACGAGCGCAGGAAGCCGGTGCTGAAGAAGCGCCAGCGGATCCAGGCCAGGGTGACCAGCTCGAAGGCGATCATCGCGAGCGCCACGATGAGCGCGGCCCGGTACTGGGGGATGAGGAACGGCAGGGTGTGCAGGACGCCGCCGAGGAACGTGCCGGCCCCGGTGATGGCGCCGCGCAGGTACGGGCTGCCGCGGCCGGTCAGGTCACCGGTGTCGGAGAGCCCCTCGGAGAAGGCCATGCTCACCCCGGCGCCGATGGCGGTGGCCAGCCCGGCGAAGAAGGCGTAGATCGGCTGGTGGGTGGCGAACGCGACGGCGAAGACCGGGGCCAGCGTGGACAGCGAGCCGTCGATCAGCCCCGTCATCGCGGGCTGCGCCCGCTGGAGCAGGAACGACCGGTCGTCATGGCTGGCGGGCGGACGTACCAGCGTGAGGATGCTCACGGTGCTCTCTCCTTACGATCCAAAACGAAACTTATCGTTTCGTATCTCGGTGAACAGGACTGGGGCTCGGGCTATTCCCGGGAACGGGCCCCGGCTCAGCTCCCGGGAACAGGCCCCCGTGCTCAGCTTCCCGGGAACAGGCCCCCGGTGCTCAGCGTTAGCGAAACTATTAGTACAGTTTCGATGTGGGGGGCCCGGTCACCGGCCCTGGGCCTGCCGGTCAGGGCGGGGACGAGACCGGGCCGGCCGGCTGGCTGAGCCGGCGACGTGAGGAGACGACGATGAGCAGCACCGGATTCCCAGTGCCGGGGTCCATGGGCGCCCCGATTACGGGCCGCGTGCAGGACGTGGCATGACCAGCGACGTCACCGCCGAGACCCCCCAGCGGGGGAGGCCGCGCAGTGAGCGGGCCCGCAAGGCGATCCTCGACGCCGCATCGGAACTGCTGCTGGCCCGCGGCCTGTCCGCGGTCAGCATGGACGCGGTGGCGGAACGGGCCGGGGTCAGCAAGGCCACCATCTACCGCTGGTGGCCGACCAAGGAAACGCTGGCCCTGGACGCGCTCTACACCGAGTGGGCCGCGGCCCGGCCGCACCCGCGGGACACCGGGTCGCTGCGCGGGGACCTGCTCTCGCTGCTGCGCCCGTGGGCCCGGCTGGCCGGCAGCCGGCCCTACGGCCGGGTGGTCGCCGCGCTGCTCACCGAGGCACAGACCGACCCGGTGTTCGCCGCCGAGTACCGGGAGCGTTTCGTGGAGCCGCGCCGGCAGCAGGCGCGCGACATCTTCCGCCGGGCCATCGAGCGCGGCGAGATTCCCGCGGACACCAAGGTGGAAGTGGCCCTCGACCTGCTCTACGGGCCCCTGTACCACCGGCTGCTGCACGGCCACGCCCCGCTCAACGACCGGTTCGTCCGCGAGGTCATCGACATGGTCCTGGACGGCGTCCGCCGGGACGGCAGCGATGCTCACTGACACCGGATTCCCCCAGGCCGACGCCGAGAACGACTTCGTGCGGGCCCGGCGGCGCGAGGTCGCGGGCCGGGTGGGGTACTGGCTGCGCCGCCAGCCGGCCCGCCGCCGGCTGCTGCCCCTGGACCAGGTGGTGAGCACGCTCGGCTGGCGCGGCGAGCGCCGTCTGGGCCTGCAGACGATCCGGCTGGACACGATCGTCGGCACGCTCGACGCGCGCCGGGACTTCGATCGCCGGTTCCGGCCCGCGTCCAACCGGCTGCGGTCCCGCTGGGTGCGCCTGGCCCTGCTGCAGCGGCGCGGTGAGTCCCTCCCGCCCATCGAGGTGTACCGGGTCGGCGGGTGCCACTTCGTCGAGGACGGCCACCACCGGGTGTCGATCGCCCGGGCGGCCAGGCAGCAGACGATCGACGCCTACGTGACCGAGGTGCTCACTGCAGCACCTGCTGCTGCGGGAGCCGAGGACGCAGTACCAGGGCCTGCGCGGGCCAAGGACGCAGCACCAGTGGTCAGGTCAGGGTAGTAGGCGTCTGCTGGTTGGTGATCCTCTTCTGATACCACAAGGTGGTCATCACGTATCCGACCAGGATCCCCGTTATCGTGTATCCGAACAGAATGGCCCCGGCCGCGACCTTCGCACCGCTGGCGGAGGCCGCAGTGGAATGCAGCCCCGCCGCGATGTTGTCGATGAGATCCGCCACGGGCGGGCCGAGGCGGGTGAGCTGGACCAGCCCGGCCCCCAGAAGCAGCTTGGTCAGCCAGTCACTTACCTCCGCAAGGTTCGAGCTCGGCGTGTACTCGTTGGTCGCATGCCGGAGTGCGCCCGACGACACTACGCGCGGGATACCAAACAGGAAGCCAGCCAAATAGCCGGTCACCAGAGCGGCCAAGCTGGTCAGAAGCCCGATGGAGGCATAGGACCAGTGGGCTCCAGGGGTGGTGAACGCGTAGATCAGGATCCACATGGCGCCGAAGGCCGGGACCCACAAGGCGAGCGCGGCGAGCCAGTTGCTCGTGTGACGCGACCATCCGAGCAGGCTCCCCCACGGCGATGGCTCAGGTGCCGGTCTTTCCGGAGATGGATTTCCTTCCACGGTAGTAGCCATGACGTGCTCCCCCCCACGACGAAACTTCTGCCAGCGGCGACCGGGCGCGCGAGCGAGTCCAATCTGCCGTTAGGCCGAGGCTGTGGCTTTGCCCGCAGTCGCTGTGCCACTGGCTAACTCTGCCATCACACTTCTCCGCTGTTAGCGGGATTTGCACAAGCCTTGATAGGTCAATCTAACCTTCAAGTAAGTGACAGCTGGGCTGGGTGAATACTGGACGGATGGGCGAACCAGCAGATCAGGACGTGCGCGTCGCGCTGGTGGCGGGTGCGACGCGCGCGCGGGCGCAGGCCGGGAGAGAACCAGGGAGGGCGCGGTAGTGGACAGCGACGATGTTGCCCGCCTGGCCGGAGCCCTGGACGGAGTGCGCAGCACGGTGCGGGAGGGGCTGGCCGAGTGGCGGTACCACGGCCGGCTGGTCGCACGCATGCTTGACGACGTGCATCTGGTGATCCGCGCCGATTTCGATTACCGCGACGCGGTGCTGCGCCAGTTTCCCGGAACCTTCAGCGTCCCGGCCCGCTACATCAAGCACATGATGGTTGTCGCGGACCTCGCCCGGGGTGACGCTCGCGCCATCGAGGACGCCCTCGAAGCAGCGTGGCAGCTTCAGCGGAGCGCCGACTGACATTGATCTGCTTCGCCCGCGGGACCGCGCCCGCCTGCCGCCACGCCGGGCACCTCGACATCGCCCGGGAACTGGCTGACGGCGCCACCGGCGAGTAGCCCCGCCGCCGGCCCGCTATCAGACTTCGTCCCGGATGGCGGTGAGCTCGCGGGTCAGGTGCGGGCCATCCACCCCGAACTCCGTCACCGAGCTGCTGGCCGCCCGGACCGCGTAGCCCAGCGCCTGGTCCTCGGCCAGCCCGCGGGCCCGGAGGGCGAGGTACACGCCGGCCAGGATCTCCCCCGCCCCGGTGTCGTCCACCACCTGCACGGCCGGGGCCTCCGCGGCCGCGCGTGTCATGCCGTCCGCCATGTAGTCCGCGCCGCGAGGTCCGTGCTTGAGGATCGTCGGGGCCTTCGGGATCTCGTTCTCCCGGTACAGGCCCCGGTACTCCGCCTCGTTGATGAAGATCAGGTCGGCCAGATCGCAGGCCTCCCGCGACGCGAACGGCTCAGTGCGGACGAAATGCTCGAAGGTGTCCACCGAGATCGGGGCCCGGAATCCGTGATCGCGAAGGAACTTCAGCCACGTGAGTTGCTGGCCCGGCGGCATGGTGCCCAGGTGCACGTGCCGGGCCCGGAAGTACGGTTCCGGGAAGGTGCCGAACCGGGGATCGGCCGCCACCCCCAGTTCGGACCGGAAGGCCCGCGGCCCGTCGCCGTGCCGGGTGATGCAGAACCGGGCCGACTCGCCGGGCAGGACCGCCAGCCCGCTGAGGTCGAGGCCGGGCCGGCGCAGCGCCTGCAGATCGAGGTCCTCGCCGACCTGCGCCACCAGGCCGGTACCGCCCGGCAGCACCGCGGACGCGGCGATGGCGGCCGCGTAGCCGGATCCGCCCAGGGAAGCGCCGGTGCCGTGCGCATTCGCATTCGTGGCCCAGCCGACGTGACCGACCAGGACCAGCCCGATGGATGCGGTGTCGTCCCGGTGAACGAGACTATGACGATAAGCGTCCGGGCCCGGCATTTCTGGCACTCTTCTGCGTCAACTGAGCGGTACGGCTCAACTTAACTCCCTAGTAACTGCGAGGCCTTCCGGCCGGGACCCCGCGCCGTCATTGTCTCTCGCCCGTCGTCCCGGTACTAGCGTCGAAACAGGATCCGGTCACCCGGATTCTTCATGCGGGCCCAATTCCGGCCGCAAATCCGTGCGCGTGGCCGGCAGTTACGCGGTCAGGACGGAGAGCCATCGCTTGTTGCTCGTGACCAGAGAACGGGCCGGGCTCCTGGACCAGATGTCATCCAGCGGCTCTTTTAGGCAGTTGCCGCACTCCTCATAGTCGGACTCGCCCGGGCGCAAGACCGTGCCCGCCGGGTCAACGATGAGACAGCCAGCCGTCTGGGATTCCGTGGAGAAAGCGACTGGTATCGGCGCGACCAGATCGGCGGCCCGTTCGGCGAGGCGGAGGAAGTCCTCCTCGGCCAGATGGTGCCGCTGCTGGCCGGTGTTCTGCCAGCCCCGGCTGCTGTACTGATACAGCCGCCATACGTCGGGCTGCAGGTCCAGCATGAGCTGCGCGAGACCAGGCAGGTCGCCGGAATTCACGGCGCTGACCACGGTGCCGATCTTCAGCCGGGTACCGGGCTGCCGCACGACCAGGTCGGCGGCGCTCAGCGCTTCGGCCAGGTCGGCCCGGGGACCGCGCATGGCCCGGTGGACGTCAGGCGTGGATCCGTCGATGGACAGCCCCACCACGCCGAAATGTTCCAGGCCGAATCCCTGGGCCACCCGCCTGGCCAGTATCGAGCCGTTGGTGTTGAGGACGGTCTGCTTCCCCGCCTTCGCGAGGATGCCGGCGTATTCGTCAACCTTGCGGACCAGGAGTGGCTCGCCGCCGCAGAACGTCACGGCCGCGGCCGATGAGTCCTTTAGCTGCGTCGAGAATGGCGTCCCGCAGCTCCGGTCGGGTCCCGGCCGGGCTCCGGTCCGTAACAGAAATCGCACGCTAGGTTGCAGCGGCTGGTTATCCACCAGTCCACCGACGGGATCACGGGCGGTAATCCAGGCGCGGCGTGGCTGGGGCGCCTGATGGCGGCCGGCGAACTGCCAGGGTTCAACGGAGGTCCCTCTCGTGTGGTCCGCCGGGGGGCTGGTGCCTATGGCATACCCATTTCCCCAGCTCAACACCATGAATCTGGTGGCGAGCGGAGGCTACGCCTCGCGCGGATCACACGCCGCAGCGTAGTGTTCGCCGATCATCCGGCGCGGAAGTTTGAGCGAACGTGAGCCGGATATCGCGCCTAATGCGCGGAATCGGTTTCCATGCCGTTACGGGCTGGAGTCACCGGGATTCCGGCGCGGTAAAAATTGCGCTAACGTTCCGGCCCGGCCGGTTCCCGGGACGGTTCATGGAAGGCGACGGACGGGGCAGTTTCCTCACCCGGCGAATGACCGGCCCGGCCGGACGGTACTCGCCAGGGAGGCCAGCCGCAGGGCATCCAGGGCGTCGTAGGTCATCCAGATGGGGAGGTCGCCGTTGTTCCAGCTCCACAGGGCACGCGGTGTCGCTGTAGCCGTCCCAGATCCAGGCCACCGCCTCGCTGACGGCCGGGTGGCTGGCGGGCAGGCCCACGGACACGAGCGCCTTGACGACCCAGGCCGCGGTGAAGTGCCGCGTGTAGAGCGTTTCTATCCCCGTCTCCAGCGGCCGTTCGATGATTTCGCTGACGTTCCCGAGGTCCCGCCCGACCAGCCAGGCCGCCGCCTGATCCAGGGCCTCCCCGACCTGCGCCGTCGGGCGCACGGCCTGGACCTGGGCCAGGGCCCGCACCGCGCGCGCGGTGTGGGCGATCGACGGGGCCGGGGAGATGAGCAGCGGTTCGACCTTCTCCGGCCACAGGAGCAGGTCGCCGTAGGGGCGGCGGGCCGCCAGCAGGTCCTCCACCAGGGAGAGCGTCAGCTCGGAGTCCGGCGCCAGCCGGCGGCTGGCTTCGAGGATCGTGCTCAGGATGTAGGGCCTGCTCCGCTCGAAGTCGGTGATGTTCGTTGCCCATCCGGGCCAGCTGGTCTTCCAGGGGAGCGGTCCCGTCGATCCGCCGCAGGGTTTCCAGGACCGCCGCGGTCACCTCAGGCCGTGGCTCGCGCTGGCTCTGGGCCGCGTACCCCCCGCCGGGTCCGGCCCGCTCCTTGAGCCGGTTGGCCACCGGCATCAGGTCCGGGGCCAGGGAGCCCTCGAGCACGAGCATGGCCCGCAGGCCGTAGGCGGTGGACGCCGCGGTCGCCCGGCCGCCGAGGCGGCGCAGATCGTGCGGCCAGCCCAGGGGCTGGCCACGCTCGTCCCGGGTCAGGCTGCCCGCAGGGCGCGCGCGACGTCCTCGAACACCTGCAGCAGCGAAGGGACCGAGGAGATCGCCAGGCCAGGTGGCACCGACCCGTGCCTGGCCCGGGCCGCCATCGTGCGAAGCTCCCGGGCCAGGCCGTAGACCGCGCCGCGGGCGGTCAGGTAGTCGTCAAGCGCCTGCGCCTGCTCGTCGGTGGGGAAGTCCTGGCCCGTTTCCCAGTCCGCGATCTGAGCCGGGGGCAGGGACAGGGCCCCGGCGGCATCATCGAGGCTCACGCCGCGGGATCGCAGGGCCTTGCGCAGGTCCGCGCCGAAGACCCGCTTTTCCGCCCCGGGCAGCGGGGCCGCTGGCTCGCTGGGCAGCGTCTCCAGGCCGGCGAGCGGGGCGCCGGCCCGGCCTGGCGACGTGGCTTCGTCCGGCTGTCCGTGGGCCGTCCTGGCCGCCGGTCTCGGTCAGGGCCATGGCCAGGGCGGCCAGGGCCTCGGTCTCCACCTCCAGCCGCAGGGCCCGGGGAGATGGGGCCCGCCCGGTGGGCCGTACCGCCCGGATCTCGTGCAGCCGGTTCCAGTTGGCCAGCAGCGCTGTGCGGCGGCGTCCCAGATCCGGGGCGTAGAGCTCGGGGTCCTCCGGAACAGCGGCCGCGGACAGCTCCAGGCTGAGGCTGACGTCAGCCACGATGCTCAGCGTGGGCTCCAGGGAACTGGCCGCCTCGCGCACCGCCCGGACGATCGCCCGCTCCGGCCGGTCGCCCGCCGTCATGAAGGCCCGGACCCGATCCAGCCCGGTCAGCGTGCTCAGCGGCAGCTCAGTGCCGGAGAGCCGGTCCTCCTGCAGGCCGGCGCGAGTCCGCAGGCTCTTGAGCAGGGACGCAACGCCCGCCGCGACGGGGTCCAGGGGGTCGGACATGTTCCTTCTTAAGAGAGCGGGAACGTCGGTTAAAGCCAGATGATCAGTGTAGCCGACAAGTAGTTACGCAGAGACTCGCCAGGTTGTCAAGATATGTCAATTGTCGAAGACAGTTGACAGACAGTTGACGGAACCTACGACAGTTGTCATGCTGAAGGAGCAGCACCCCCAGGAGGTCCCATGGCCAGGGCAGCCGGACGCGACGCCGCTCCGAGCCGCCAGCGTGGGACCGCCTCCCGCCGGGCCACCCGCGCCCGCCGCACTCCGTTACCCGCCGCACGATCATCCGCGCCGACGCCCGCACACCACCGGGCCCTCTCCACGCTCATCACTCCCTACCGGGAGGTCAGGATGAATCGTCTCCGTCCTCGGCTGGCCGGGCTCCTGCTGCTGCTCGCGGCCCTGCCAGCGTCCCTGCTCATCACGGGCTGCCAGGCCCCGAGCCACGTCGCTGACATCGTGGTGGTGCTGCCCAGCGCCACCGCTAACGAGCCCGAGCCGATGCTCGCCGCCGCTGACCGTGCCCTGCTCTACCACGCCGGGGCGAGCAGCACCAAGGGCGTCGCCTACGTGATCAACCCGGCGACCGGCCAGCCCACCCGGGTCAGCCTGACCCCGCTGCGGGCCGACGGCCAGGTTGAGTACGGGCCACGCCGCGACTACCTGCTCCGCCAGAACGTGAACCGGGTGCAGCAGGTGCTCCGCACCGAGGCCGCCACCGGCCCGTTCGACCTGCTTGCGCTGATCTCGACCGCGGTACGGGCCACGTCCCATCCGGGCACGCTGCTCATCCTGTCCTCGGGACTGTCCACGGCGGGCGGCTTCAACCTCCTGGACGTGGGCTGGGACGCGAATCCCGCCACCGTGGCCGGCCAGCTGGAGCAGCGCGGACTGCTGCCGCGGCTGGCCGGCTGGCGGGTGGACTTCTCCGGGCTGGCCGACGTGGCCGGGCGCCAGCCGGTGCTGCCGCTGCCGCAGCGCACGACCCTCACCGGTTACTGGATGGCCATCTGCCACACCGCCCGGGCCACGGCCTGCCGCGATGACGACACCATCCGCCCCGATCCGCCGTCCCGCAGTACGACCCCGGTACCCGTGGTGCCGATCCCCGCGGTCACGGCGGTCGCCGGGCCCCATCACGCGGCGGGCGTCAGCGTCCCCGCGGACGAGCTCTTCTCGTTCGACAGCGCCCGGCTGCTCGCGGGGGCGGACAGCATCCTGCGCCCGCTCGTCAGCCAGGCCCGGGCCGGGCACCGGCTGGTTTCCATCTCCGGGTACGCGTCACCAGACGGCGGCTCGGCCACGTACAACCTGGCCTTGTCCAGATCCCGGGCCCTATCCGTCCGGAACCGGCTGCTCGCTCTCGGCCTGCCAGGCCGGCCAGGTCGCCCAGGTGGCCGGCCTCGGCACGGCCGGCCTGACCATCCGTGCCTGCTACCGGCACGGCCAGCTCGACGAAGCCGTCTGCGCGACGATGCGCCGGGTCGTCATCCTCCTCAACCCTCAGTCCGCGGCCAAGACCTGACCGCCTGACCCTGGAGGCCAGAAATGACCATTCCCGAGTACCCCAGCCGCGCGGCGGCGGATCCGCGCCTCGATCTCGCCGTCCCATCCCCGAGGAACGGGCAGACGGCGGGCACCAGTTTCCCGGAGGATCCTTTCCCGGGGGAGCCGCTGGACAGCGGGCTCGCCGGCGACCTGTCCGCGGCCGCGCGTGAGCAGCGCGCCCGGCGGCGCTCCCGGTCGCGGGTGCGCCGCGGCTTCGGCAGGCTGCTGACCGGCCGCCGGCTGTCCCACCGCCGGGCCGTCGCCGCCCTCGTCGCGGAGGACGACCACATCGGCACGGGCCGGGACCTGGCCCTGCCCACCCACGGCGAGACCGCGATCCAGGCGGTGGGCAAGTCGGGCGCCGACGCCGAGCTGGCCCGGTCCCAGCGCCACCTGGAGCGCGAAGCCCGCGGGGCGGACGCGCTGCGGGCCCGGCAGGCTGAGCTCTACACGAGGGCCGGATACCGGACCGGGATCCGGGTCCGCCACCCCGACGGAGGGCGGCGCCCGGTCTGCGAGGCCCAGCAGGATGAGGCCGCCGCGCGCAGGCGGATCGAGGACGAGACCGCGCGCGGCTCCCGCAAGCATCACCGGCTGCCGTGGTGGATCGGCCGCATCCCCGCCGTCGTCCTGGTGGTTGACTTCAGCCTGCTGCTGTACTTCTTCTCCGGGATCACGGACGTGAACTGGGGCAGTCCCCTGTCCGCCGGCCTGGTCTTCGCGGTCCTGCTCGCAGCCATGGTGACCGTGCTGTCCTACGGCTTCCTGGCCTTCGCCGGGCACCGGCTGCGCGGGTACAAAGACCATTCGGGCGCGGTGGCGTTCACCGAACTCGACGTCCTGACCAAGGTGGCCTGCTGGGCCTCGGCCGCCGGGATCGCGGTCCTGGCCACGCTGATGTTCATCCGGATGCGGGCCGAGGTGCTCGACGCTCTGGGCGGCAGCGCCTGGACCACGGCCCTGGTCATCGCGCTGGCCGTCGCCGTCGTGAGCGCCATGGCCAACTTCCTGGTGGTGGCCATCCACGCGCTCGACGGTTCCCACGAGGTCGCCCGGCTCAACGCCCTCTCGGCCGCGGTCAGCGGGCCGCTCGGCCAGGCTCACGAGATGCGCGAGCAGGCCGACGTCATCCCGCACCGCATCGCCGTCCGGCGGCGCCGGGCCCGCCGGTCCGCGATCGCCACCGTCACCCGGGCGGGCCGCTCCCAGCACGCCGCCGACCAGGCCATCTCGGCTGCGCGGGCCGCCCACCAGGGAACCGGCCCGCACAGTGGCCCGCCCAGCGATCCCAACCAGCACGAGCACGTCGCCGGGTACCGCGACCCCGAATCGGTCCCGAGGGCCGACCTGCGGGCGCTGCGCGCCGCGCTCGAGGACATCGACACGGAGCTGCCCCAGGGTCCGGCCGCAGACCGGGGGTGACGGGGGCCGTCCCCGGCCGGGACCGGTCCGGGTCCCGGCCGGGGACGCTACAGGGCCGGCGCGGCCGCGCCCGGGCGCACGGGGACGCCCGGCGCGGCCGCGTCTTTTACCTGGTCCCCCGGCTTGCTGGTGGTCCCCCGCGGTCTTACGCGGCGGGCTGGCCCTTCTCGGGGCCGCCCTCCTGGCCCTTCTCCTGGCGGCCGGCCGTCACCGGCGGCGCCGAGCGCGCGCTCGCGGATGTCTTCCAGGCTGTCGCGCAGGGCCAGCCAGACCTGGGCCAGGCTGTCACTGACCGGCACATCACCGGGGATGGTGCCGGGTTCCGGAGTGCGGTCACCCAGGGCTTCGACGGCCGCCCGGGCCAGAGCCTGCAGAGCGGGGTCGGTCACCTCGAGCACCAGGCCGCCGTCGGTCACCCGGACGGTCATCTGGCGCCGGCCCCGCTCCTCGGGCTGCTCGTCGCTGGTGCCGGCGACCTCGGCGTGGCGGAGCGCCTCGCGGGCCTCGTCCAGGTTCACGCCCAGCGCGGTCAGGGTCCTGGCCGCGGCGCTGTCCGGGTCGGCCAGCGCGGCGAGCAGCAGGTGATGGGAGCCCACGGGCTGGCTCCCGGCCAGCCGGGCCGCTTCGGCCAGCCCGGCTTCGGCCGCGGGCGTCGTCGGCATCCCGGGGCCACCGGGCTCCTCTGACTCCCCGGCCTCGCCTGGCTCGCCCACGAGAGGCGCGTTACGCCGGCGCAGCCACCGGCGGCCCTGCAGCGCCTCCGCCGCCGGGAGCAGGTCGAGCACCGCCTGGCGGACCGCGGTCAGGTCACCGGAGCGCTCGGCCAGGATCTGCGCGGCGACCCCCTCGCCCTCCCGGACCAGGCCGAGCAGGATGTGCTCGGTGCCGATGTAGTTGTGGCTCAGCCTGAGGGCCTCGCGGAGCGAGAGTTCCAGGGCCTTCTTCGCCCGCGGGGTGAACGGGATCTTGCCCTTGGGCGGATGGCTGCCCCGGCTGACCCGGGCCACGACCTCGTCCCGCGTGCCGGCCAGCGTCATCCCGAAACGGTTCATGGCCTGGGCCGCGATCCCCTCGCCCTCCGCGACCAGGCCGAGCAGGATGTGCTCGGTCCCGATGTAGTTGTGGTTCAGCCCGCGGGCTTCTTCCTGGGCCAGGACGACCACGCGGCGGGCTCGGTCAGTGAATCGCTCGAACATGGAACCACTGTCCGGTCCGAGGCTAGACCCTGTCAATACCATGCTAATAGTATGGTTCTCGTTGCGGAGACTACGGAAGCGGCGCGGCGGGCCAGGGAGGTGTGGCGGTGGAATGGGAAGACCGGCTCGATGCCTGGGAGGTTGAACTCGAGCTGGCGGCCCAGCTGGAGGGCTCGGACTGGGTGACGCTGGAGCGGGCCGCCGCCGAGACCGGGGCGTCACGGGCCGCGCTGCGGACCTGGTACCGCTCGGGCCAGATCCCGTCGCGGCTGGTCGACGGGCCGCACGGCCCGCAGCGGCTGGTGCCGCTGGCGATGGTGGCCGGCCGGGCCGAGGCGTCGCCGCGGCTGCGCCGGACCGCGGAGCGCCGGATCGCGGACCAGGCCGAGCTGGAGATCCTGCGGCACCGGATCGACCAGCTGGAGCTGCGGCTGGCCGCCCTGGAGCAGTGCGAGCGACCTGGGCCGTGAGAGCGCCGCCCGCCGGTCATGCCGGGCACTTCCGGGCCGGGGGCGGCCCGGAAGATTCCCCTGGGCCTTCCACTTTCGGGTGACGCCCGGCAGACCACGGCCCTCATATCTTCCTGGCATAGCCCGCGCCCGCCCGCGAACCGGCCACCCGGCTGCGCCGCCCGGGCGGGCGTGGGGACCAGAGAAAGGAGGCGCCGGGTGAGTCCTGCACTCACGCACCCAGGCGCGGCACCGGTCGTGTCGTTCGACCAGGTCAGCAAGGTGTACGGGAACGTGCGCGCCGTTAACGGCCTGTCGATGGAGCTCCGGCCAGGCGAAACGGTGGCGTTCCTGGGGCCCAATGGCGCGGGCAAGTCAACCTCGCTCGACATGCTGCTGGCGCTGCGCAAGCCGACCAGCGGCCGGATCCGCATGTTCGGCTCCGATCCCTACCACGCGGTCAAGTCCGGGCGGGTGGGCGCGATGCTCCAGTCCGGCGGGCTGATGCCCGAAGTGACCGTGCGGGAGCTCGTGACGCTGGTGGCGGGGTTCCATCCCCGTCCGCTGCCCGCGGACCAGATACTCCGCCGGGCCGGTATCGCCGACATCGCCGGCCTGCGGGTAGACAAGCTGTCCGGCGGCCAGACCCAGCGCGTCAGGTTTGCCCTGGCCATCGCGGGCGAATGCGACCTGATCGTGCTGGATGAGCCGACGGCGGCCATGGACGTCGAAACCAGGCAGGCCTTCTGGGCCAGCATGAACGCCGAGGTCGCCGAGGGGCGCACGCTGATGTTCGCCACGCACTACCTGGAGGAGGCCGACCAGGCGGCCGACCGCATCCTGGTCATCAACAAGGGCCGGCTGCTGGCTGACGGTACCCCGGCCCAGATCAAGGCCCGGGCCGGAGCCAAGCGGATCTCCTTCCGCCTGGATCAGGCGGACGCCGCGGTCCTGCGGGGGCTGCCCGCGGTGGTCAGCCTCGAGATCCGGCACGACCTGGTGCAGATCCAGTCAGCTGATTCGGACCGGACCCTGTACGGGCTGCTCGACGCCGGCTACCGGCCACGTGACATCGAGGTATCCGGCCTGGGCCTGGAGCAGGCCTTCCTGGCCATCACGGCCCAAGACAACACCCAGATCCCGGCGCCCGCCGGTGCCGCATACCAGCCTGCGGGGGAGGCGGTCCGATGAACGGCACGCTGGCGCTGGCCCGCGCCGAGATCCGGCGGCTGGGCCGGAACAAGCGGTACAGCGTCTTCTCGGTCGCACTCCCGGTGGTGCTGTATCTCGTGGTCGCCCCGCAGGCCAGGCACGCGTCCGCATACGGCGTCGGCTACGCCGCGTACTACATGATCGCGATGGCCTCGATCGGCGCGTTCAGCGGGGCGCTGACCGGCAACGCGCAGCGCATCTCGCAGGAGCGCAAGGACGGCTGGATCCGGCAGTTGCGGCTCACCTCCTTGCCGGCCAACGCTTACGTGCTGGCCAAGGTGATCGCGTCCATGGTGACCACCATTCCGGCGGTGGTGATCGTGCTGGTCCTGGGCCGCTTCTATGGTGACGTCCACCTGGCCGCCTGGAAGTGGCTGGCCATCGCGGGTGCTATCTGGCTCGGCGCGCTCACGTTCGCCGCCCTGGCCGTGGCGCTCGGCTACCGGTTCATGCCGGACACGGTCCAGCCCGTCGCCATGTTCGTCTACTTCGTCATGTCGATCCTCGGGGGCCTGTGGTTCGCGCTGTCCGGCTGGATGCAGACGGTCGGCCAGGCGCTGCCCACGTACCAGATCACCAGGATCGGGACGACGGTGATCAGCGGCGGAACCGGTGTCCATGACGTCCGTCGGGGTCATCGTGGCCTGGTTCGCCGCGTTCGTGCTGCTCGCCGTGCTCGCCGTGCGCAGCACCGCCGAGACGGTGTGACCCCCCGGGCCACCTACCGGGCCGGCGCGGCGCCCAGGACCGAGGTGAGGGTCTGGCGGAGCCAGTGGGCGGCGGACTCGGCGGAGTCGGGGGCGCTCGCGTGCCGGGCCGCGACGTACAGGTCCGGCCGGACCACGAGCACCCCGCCGTCGGAGATCTCACGCAGCTCGGCCCACGTGCCGTACGGGTCCTCGAACGGCTGCCCCGGGCCGACCGAGACCAGGAGTGACCGGCAGGCCCGGTCTCCGCGCGAGAACGCCTCCGCCGCATCCAGCCAGGCCTGGCCGCCGATTCCGGTCCACACGCTGAACGTCCCGTGGCCGGCCAGGTCCAGCGTGGAGACGCGGTGCCCGTCGCGGGTGACCCAGGTGTGCGGCAGCTTGGCGCCCGGGCCAGGTGGTCGGCTGGGCGTACAGCTCCGGGTCCCGGCTGAACGCGGGCATCGCCGTGCCGTCGCGGGACGACGGCCGCCGAGGCGTAGCGGTGGTTGTGCTCCACGCCGTGCGCGTCGAACTCGTACGCCTTGTACGCGATGGCCTCGCGCAGGCTCTCGCGGATCTTCTCGCCCTCCGGGCCGGGCGCCTTGCGCAGCGCGAGCTGCCGGTTCAGCTTGTCCACGTTGGTGGTGTCGTCCACGTCGAGCGCGGCGACGATCCGGCCGGTGTCGGCGATGCTCTGGTTGGCCCGCTCCACGATCTGCCGGGCGACCGGCGCCCGCTCGGCGTTATAGGAGTCGAGCAGGGACGGGGCGGCCAGTGCCTGCCAGCACGTGATGCAGCTTCCAGGCCAGGTTGTAGGAGTCCTGGATCGAGGTGTTGGAGCCGAGCCCGTTGGTCGGCGGGTGCCGGTGCACGGCGTCGCCGACGCAGAAGACCCGGCCGCGGCCGCGATGGTGGTGGCGAAGTGATGGTTCACCGTCCAGGGCAGCCGGTCGGTGACCCGCATCTCGAAGTCCTCGGTCCCGACCAGCTGCACGGCCAGTTCGCGGGCGAACTCGTCGGTGATCTCGGGCGGCCCGGCGGCGACCTCGTAGCCCCACATCAGCATCCACTCGTGCCACGGCTTGATCATCCGCAGCACGCCCAGCCCGACGCCCTCCTTCTCGGCGCCCGGCTGCACCATCCAGTACAGGACCGACGGCCGGTAGTCGACGAACCGGCTCAGGTCCGCCTCGAAGATGATGTGCAGCGCGCCGCCCACCGCGCCCGGCCCCTCGAACGGCAGGTCCAGGTCGGCGGCGACCTTGCTGCGGGCGCCGTCCGCGCCGACCATGTACTTCGAGCGGATCGCGTAGGTCGTGCCGGTCAGCCGGTCGCGGACCTGGGTGGTGACGCCGGAGTCGTCCTGCTCGTGGGACAGGTACTCGGTGTCGAACCGGACCTTGGCCCCGCGGGCCTGCGCCGCCTGCATCATCACCGGCTCGGTGATGGTCTGCGGGGCGTCCAGCATCGTGCACGGGCTCTGCAGCTCGTAGTCGTGGTGGCGCCGGGTGTCGGTGCCCCAGGACGGGATCCGGCCCAGTTCGTCACCGGCCAGGCTGGTGCAGAACGTGGTGTTGCCCATCCACTCCCAGGGCGTGGCCTCGCGCATGAGCCGCTCTTCCAGGCCCATGTCCCGCAGCGTCTCCATCGTGCGCTGGTTCGTGATGTGGGCCCGGGGCGTGTCGGACAGGTGCCCGTACCTGGTCACGACCATGGTCCGGGTCCCGTACGTGGCCAGGAACAGCGCGGCGGCCGCGCCGCCCGGCCCCGAGCCGACGACCAGGACATCGGTCTCCACGGCAGGTGCCCCGTTGCTGGCCGGGTTACTGGCGGAGTTGCTGACGGAACGGCTCACGGAACGGCTCCCCTTCTGCCTGCCCTGCTGCTCTGCGCTGAGCGTGCCACACCGAGTCAGGAAGTCCCGGAAATCGGCCCGCCGATGCGGACGGATGTACGCATAGCGGCGCCTGGCAGTACGATGCCCGCGCAAACGTAGCACTGTCAAGGGCGCGAACGCTGGGGCGATACGGAGGCAGGCGGGCATGGCCGGTCGTGGTGAAGGACCCGACTTCGTCGAGTCGCTGGCCCGCGGGCTGGACGTGCTGCAGTGCTTCAGCGCCGAGCGGCCGCGGATGAGCCTGAGCGAGATCGCCGCGGTCGCCGGACTGGCCCGGCCGACGGCGCGGCGGCTGCTGCTGACCCTCGAGGAGCTGGGGTTCGTGCGCCTGGCCGAGGGCCAGTTCTCGCTCACGCCCCGGGTGCTGTCGCTCGGGATGGCCTTCGTCGCGTCGCTCGGCCTGTGGGAAGTCGGCCGCCCGCACCTGGAGCGGCTCGTGGCCCAGACCGGCGAGTCGTCGTCCATGTCCCAGCTGGACGGCTCGGACATCGTCTACGTCGCGCGGGTCGCCGTGCCGAAGCTGATCACCCTGCGGGTCGAGATCGGGACCCGGTTCCCCGCGCCTTACACCTCGCAGGGCAAGGTCCTGCTGGCCGCCCTCACCCCCGACGAGCTGGCCGGCGTGCTGGCCCAGCCGAGCCGTTCCGGCCTGCCGCGTTTCCTGCCCCGGGACCCGGGGGCGTTCGGTGCGGAGCTGTGCGCCATCCGGGCCCGCGGCTGGGCCCTGGCCGACGAGGAACTGGCGCCGGGCATCCGGTCGGTCGCCGCGCCGGTGCGGGACGGGACGGGCACGGTCCGGGCGGCCATGAACGTGACCGTGCACGCGGCCGAGACGACGGTGGGGCGCCTGACCGGGGAGTACCTGCCGCTGCTGCTGCGGACGGCGGGGGACGTGTCGGCCGACTGGGCGCTGTGGCAGTCGCGGCCGTACTCCGAGGTGCCGTCCGGCCAGGACGCGTCCTCGGGAGGCGGACGCTCGTCCGGATAGCGGCCGGGATGGACTGGCGGCCGGTGTGCCGCGGGACCCGGCTGAGCCGGCCGTTCAGGGCCCGGACGTTGCTACCGCCGCCCCGACCAGGATGGAGCGGTCCCGGCGTGACGAGGCCCGGCCGACCGCGACCGGCCCGGCCGCCCGGAACCATTCAAAATCGCCGCAACGAACCGTTCGTCCCAGTCCCCCGGCATGCAGCGCCACCTGCGCATCAAGCAAAGGATCAGCCGTACTGGCCGGTCGCGCGGTTAGAGACTGGAGTAGCGGCGATGATGGTGACATGGCCCCCGGGAGTGCCGCGTTCCCTGAAGCCCGTGGGCCCGAGGGCACGGGAGGTGTCGCGTGAGCATCGGCGAGACCCTGGCGCAGGCCCGTCGCCGGGCCGGCCTCAGCGTGGCCCAGGTCAGCGAGCAGACCCGGATCCGGCCGCTGATCATCCGCGGCATCGAGGCCGATGACTACTCGACGTCCGGCGGCGACTTCTACGCCCGGGGGAACATCCGCGACATCGCCGAGGTCGTCGGGGCCGAGTCCCGCCCGCTGATCGAGGAGTACGACCGCACCTACCGGGACCGCGGGCCGGTCGCCGCGACCAGCCTCGACGAGCTGCTCGACCGTTCCCGCCCGGACTGGCACCGCCGGCCGGGCGTTCATGCTGGTCTTCGGGGTGGCGGCCGTCCTGATCGCGCTGGCCTTCGTCGGATACCGGATGATGGGCGCCCCGCAGTCCGGCCCGCCCGGGCTCGCCGTGGCCGCGAACAGCACCGACCGCCCCAGCCAGGCCGCGGGCGGGTCCGCGGGCCGCCCGGACGCGGCGCGGACCGCGCGGGCGGCGACCTCACCGTCGTCCGCCCCGGCGTCATCGCAGGCCGCGGCGCCCTCGCCGTCGGGGACGCCCACCCCGGCCCCCACGCCGACGTCTCCCGCGCAGGCCGCAGCCGCACGCGATGGCCATGGCGAGCGCGGCCGCGTTCGGCCCGAACGGCGGCATGGGCACGGGCGACGATCCGCAGGACGCGCACCTGGCCGTCGACGGCGTTGCGCGGCACCGCGTGGCACACCAGTTGGTACACGACGCCCCGGTTCGGGAACCTGTACCCCGGCACCGGGCTGATCGTGGACATGGGCCGCCCGGTCACGGTCACCGCGGTCCGGGTCACCCTCGGCCCGGCGGCCGGCGCCCACTTCCAGATCCGCGTCGGCAACCAGCCGGCCCTGGCCGGACATGACCCCGGTCGCGCATTCGGCCGGCCCCGGAGGGGTGGTCCGGCTGACGCTGGCCAGCCCGGCGCAGGGGCGTTACGTGCTGGTCTGGTTTACCAGGCTGCCGCCGGATCCCGCCGGAACCTACAAAGCCGCGGTCTACGGTATAAGCGTTAAAGGGCAGCCGTGAGTGCGGGCGGGGAAGGCCTCGCGGGAGCCGGG
>CAVQNH010000014.1:0-290874 GCA_963713815.1 uncultured Actinomycetes bacterium | reverse complement strand
ACCCTGGCCCCCAGGGTCAGGGCCAGCACCACGATGATCAACACGGCCAGGACCAGCAGGATCTTCACTGGCAGCGAAGCCGAGCGGACGGCTTGGCGCACCCGCGCCAACCCTTCCTGGGCCATTCGCCTGCCAGGCAGGGATCCGTCCTCCGGCCGCATCTTGCTCCCTCGTGCCGTTCCTTGTATAGCGCATTACCACGCGCTTACAGCGACACACAACCAGATACCGGCAGAGAATGGCCAGGCCAGATTCTGCCGGGCAGGCGCCAGCCGCAGCCCCGCGGGGCTAGGACACTAGACGGGCGCCGCCCCTGCCAGAGTAATGGCCAGTTCGCGGTTCATGCCTTTCCGGCACCCCCCGAACAGCTCCAGAAAACCTTCTGACCTGGTCTTTCATGAAGTGCGGAACCTGCTAAGTAGGACATCCAACCCACCACCCGCGCACGGTGCCGCCACGCGGCCTGGGTGGGACGGACCGTACCCGGCTGGCTTCCGTCAGGCGTCGAGCTGGTCAACGAACGAGTAGGGCGGCCACGGGCCGTTGAGGTCGGCCCGTACCCCGGCGCGCGCGCCAGCCAGCGCGTGCGCGGCGGCCAGGAACTCGGTGGCGCGGTCACCCCGCAGTAGATAGGCGGCGTTGAGGAGCATGTAGTCCGGGCCGCGGACGTAGCGCGGGTCCGCGGCCGGCTGCCGCTGCGAGGCGTCGGCGATGTCCGCGAGCACCCCAGTCGATCGTGTCCGCGAGCGTGTCGGCCCCCTCCTGCTGATCGACCGGGCCGTACACCTCGACCCCCCATTCCACCGTGTCCTGGAAGCGGGCGAGCAGACCGGCGAACTCGCCGCGCCTGCGGGCCAGCAGGGCGCGGACCGTGTCGTCGTCGGGGTAGACGGTGGCCAGCCGGAGCGGCAGCACGGGCCCGCCGCCCGCGGCGACCCGGGCGATGACCTGATGGTGCGCACGGCCGACCCGCTCGATGTTGTCCAGCCCCCCCAGCAGGCTGGCCAGGGCATCCTCGCCGAAAGCCCGTGCGTCCACCGACCCCACGACGGCGGCCAGCCGGCATCGGCCACGACGCGGACCCGCTCCCCGCCGACGCCGGACAGCCCGGCGAACTCGCGCGGCCCCCGGTCGTCAGTGATGGCGTACACCCAGACCACGCGCTTCGCCGCCGGGGCGGTCCGGCGGAGCGAGCCCGGCCGGGATCGCTCCGCCGGACCACGGCCAGACATCGTCTTCACAGCCATCGCACTCCTCCTCGGGCCGGCCCCTGGCCGCTTCGCGCACGTGCCCAGCAGGATGGGAAAACCGGGCTCCTGGAGTTGACGGGCACACGGCCCACATCGCTAACGGATTTGAGGCCCGTAAGGTTCACGGTCTTAGTAACCGGGCGAAAAACAAGCCCGCGCCGCACATCCCACCGGCGCCCGGCTCCCCTGGCTGGGCACCGAGCCCGGCTTCCGCCGTGCCGAGTCTGCCGCTCCCCGCCCCGCGCCGGCCGCCGGAACCGCCACAGATCATGGATCCGTAATCTGATGACGTTCACGTGCTGGCCCAGAGTACCTATTCCACGGCTGCGGTATTCCGCCGTGCGGCTTGCCTGCCACGCCAGCCTCCGTCACCGTTCGGCTGGGCCTCCACGAGGCCCTGACCGAGCGCTGTTCGGTGATAGAGCACGGATCGTCCGGCACGCCGCCGCCCCACCAGGCCGGCCTCGAGCATGATTTTGAGGTGACGGCCCACCGATCCCAGTCGCTGGCCGGTCAACGCCACCAGCTGGGTAGTGCTCTTCGGGGTGTCCAGCAAGACGAGAATGCCCGCCCGGGCAGGCCCGAGCAGCGCGGCCAGCGTCTCGGGTGTCGCTGCATGGTCCGCCTCGGCGAGCACGCCCGAGCAGGGGTAGACCACCGCATACCGATGTGGCTCGTCCCACGATGCCCAGCCCTGGCGCGGGGTGACCGGGACGAACAGTAGCTGGGCCCCGCTGATCTTCCGTGGCGGGTAGTCATAGGCGTTGATCTGCAGGCGGCCATCCCCCAGCCAGCGCATGCCGGGGCGCATGTCGTTCAGGGCCGCAGCCCAGCCAGCCTGGCTCAACTGCGCCATACGGGCGATCACGTCGGCCTGGAGGACGCGCCGCCGTCGTGGCCAGTAGGGCAGGACACATTCCGCCCAGACCCATTCCAGAAGGTCAGCGGTACGCTCCGGCAGATCAGGCCGGCGCAGCGGCTCAGGCAGCGGACCACCGAGCGACACGGTCAGGTCCGCGAGCGCGGCCTCGGCCGGCGTCTCCCGGATCCGGGCCACTTCCTTCTCGAACGCCTCCTCACCGTCCGCTGTTGGCGTGGGGGTCAGGAAGTCCGCGATCCAGCGCCCGCCCATGGCGCTCGGGACGAGCAGCGCGGCGATCGGGTCACCGGCCAGCCGCTCACGGTACGGGGCACGGTGAGCATGCAGCCATGCGCGCTCGCCCGGGTGCCCGGGCACCCCCTTGGCCAGGACCATCAGGCACGCGGTGGTCTCAGCGAGTGGGGAGAGCACGAACCGGCTGCCCGCGAGGGTGTCGGCGTTCACCTGCCACCAGCCCAATGGTTTCGCCTCCCTGCGAAACATTAATCAGGCAGGCCCAGCCCGGCCAAGACTTCGGGCATGCGCACGTATCGTGACCTCCTCCGGGCACCGGAGTTCAGGCCGCTCTTCCTGACCAGTGCGGTGCAGGTGGCCGCGCAGACGGTGAGCGGGCTGGCGCTGGGCACGCTGATCTACCTGGCCACGGGCTCAGCCCTGCTCTCCGCGCTCGGCATGTTCGGCCCCTCCCTTGCCCAGCTGATCGGCGCGACAACGTTCCTGTCCGCGGCCGACCGGCTGCCGCCCCGGGCCACCATGACCACCAGTTGCCTGGCCTTCGGTCTTGGAACGGCGGCGCTGGCTCTCCCTGGCCTGCCCGTGTGGTCCGATTTCGCCATCGTGATGACCCTGGGCCTGGTCGCCTCGCTGGGCGGCGGCGTGTCTTACGGCCTGCTTAACGAGATCCTGCCCCGGGGCAGTTACCTGCTTGGCCGCTCGGTACTGAACATGTCTGTCGGCGTGATGCAGATCTGCGGGTTCGCGGTCGGCGGAGTGCTGCTGGCGACCTTGTCTCCGCGCGGCGCCCTGCTGGCCGGCGCGGCCATGTATCTGGCTGCGGCGGTGGTGGCCCGGTTCGGCCTGAGCCGCCGGCCCCCGCGGGCCGCCGGGCGCCCGTCGATTCGCACAACCTGGCGGAATAACGCGTGGCTGTGGTCTTCCCCGGCGCGCCGCCATGTCTATCTCGCGCTGTGGGTGCCCAACGGGCTCATCGTCGGCTGCGAGTCCCTCTTCGTGTCCTATGCGCCCCGCCACGCCGGGCTGCTCTTCGCCTTCGCTGCCCTGGGCATGCTGGCTGGGGACACCCTGGCTGGCCGGTTCGTCCCGCAGCGGTGGCGGGAGTGGCTCGGTGCCCCGCTGCGCCTGCTGCTCGCCGCCCCGTACCTTATTTTCGTCCTGCACCCGGCGCTGCCTCTCGCCGCGGCAGCCGTCGCACTCGCGTCCGTCGGATATTCGGCCAGTCTCCTGCTCCAGCAGCGACTGATGACTCTGACGCCAGATGAGCTGAGTGGGCACGCCCTGGGGCTGCATTCCTCCGGCATGCTCGCCATGCAGGGCGTCGGCGCCGCCCTGGCCGGGGCGATCGCCCAGCAGACCTCCCCCGCGACGGCCATGGCGGTGATGGCCGCGGCCTCGCTCGCGGTCACGGTGGCCCTGGCCCCAGGCCTGCGGGACAGGCCGGCCCGCCGCGGGCCGCGACTGGGACACGCCGTCAGCGATGACGTTCAGACCACCCGGTGACCGCCCGGAGGAGACGCTGCTGGGCTGGGACGGACGAGAAGACATGGTCAGCGCCAGGCACTATGACCAGCTCGGCCGGGACGCCGGCGGCGGTGAGCGCGCGGTTGACGCAGTCTGGCGCCCTCACGCGGTGGGGCCGACCCAGGGTCGATGACACAGCGGTGTCTTACCGACGCTGCCCACTCGATCGCTACTTCGGCGGTGCTCCGCCTACTGACGAGCGCCCTTAGGCAGAGCGTGCGGTCTTCCCCGGCCGCCGCTGATGCCTTGCGGCTCGGTAGGCATCGACGGCCTTGCGAGAACTCCGCCAGACGCCATCAGTGCCCTGGACTGCATCAAGCCGGCCACGCTGCGCTGCCTGACGCAGCGCTGGAAGGGTGAACTGCTCGTCTACGAGCGCGGCCAGAGGTACCAGACGGGCTGGTCCTGCGACATTGGGCACGATGAACAGGTTGAGGTTGTCATACATTGCCCGGGCGATCAGCTCGCCCAGCGCTCCGAAGTCGTCCCGGTCAGCCCGCTGCATCGCGGCGATGTAGGCATTGCGCTGCCGCTTGAACACGACGACCGGCGGGTAGCCGAGGCGGACCAGGATGAGGTTCAGAAGGAGCCGCCCAGTACGGCCGTTCCCGTCGATGAAAGGGTGCACGCGCTCGAACTGGTTATGCAGCCGGGCCAGTTCCTCGACGAGCGGGCGGTCAAGATCTTCCCCCGCGTGGATCTTGTCACCAGTGAGGCAGGCGCTTTCGACCCAGTGCTGCACCCGGGCTGGCACGAGCGGCCACGACGGCGGTGTCATCCCGCCGCCGAAAGGGCGGATGTCGTGCTCGCGGAAACTCCCCGGGCCTTCACGATCGGTCGCGTCCGGGTGAGGGGCCACATCCCAGGCCGGAGTCATCGCCGTGTGGTGAATTTGGCGGACCTCAGCGATTGTGAGGAGTCTGCCGTCGTGCCAGTCCCCCGGCTCCAGTGCCTGCCCGTAGACCCACTGAGCCGCGTCTGCGTACCCTCGTACCTCGTTGTATTCACTGAGCGGCTTGGCGCCGATCGCCCGGCCTTGGTCAAGCAGTGCCTGGACCTGCCGCAAGACCAGAGTGTTGCCCTCCAGCGCTGTCGAGTGGTGAGCTTCCCGATGCCAGATGTCCTCCCAGATGGCCTGGGCTTCCTTCGGAGAAGGGAGACCCCCGTAACGCTGGTTGAGCTCGATCAGGGCCTTGTCCAGGCGCGCGTAGACGCTTGTCCGGCTTGGGCGGCCTCTGCCTGCCATGACAACCTGCCCATCAGTACGGCCAGCGGACCATAAAGTTTGATACATCCATGTAGAAGCTAAACAAACTTATCAACTAAACGCGGTGCCGCGGCGTAGACAGGCCAGGTCGGCCCGAGCGGTCAGTGCAGCCTTGGTCAGTCCCTGCAACACCGCGTGACTCAGCTGGCGAAGACGCCCCTGCTCGCCGGAAGCACATGCCTGCTACCTTCTCGCGTTACGTCACGCAACTCTGTTGAACCACCGTGTGGACAAACCCAGCGCGAGGGGCGGATGGAAGACGTCCCATCCGCCCCTCGCGGCCCGCGGTTAAAAGGGTGTGCCGGAAGTTGCGAATCCGGCTTGGCCCATTCCTAGCTGCAGCCGCTGGTGGCGCCGCAGCCTTCGCAGACGTAGCAGCTGCCGGCCGGGCGCATCTTGGTGCCGCAGGTCAGGCACAGCGGGGCGTCCGCAGTGCGACCTTGCTGCGCCTCGATCAGCTCGGTGGAGCTGTGCGGCTGGTACGGCTCGGCGGGCCCGGCTGACTCCGGCGGTTCCTCGGACCGGCCCTGGGGCCGCTCCACGGGCGCGGACTGGGCCATTTCCCCCGGGTCCTGCTCTTCGGCCAGCGCCGCCGGGTCCTCGCCGGCCAGCTGGGCGGTGCGCTCGCCGGCGGACAGGATGCCCATCTCGGCACGGGTCTCGTAGGGCAGGTGATCCAGGGCCAGCCGGCGGAACACGTAGTCCAGGACCGAGCTGGCGATCCGGATGTCCGGGTCGTCGGTGATGCCGGCCGGCTCGAAGCGCATGTTGGTGAACTTCTCCACCCACTTCTCCAGCGGCACCCCGTACTGGAGGCTGATGGAGATCGCCATCGAGAACGCGTCCATCACGCCCGCCAGGGTGGACCCCTGCTTGCCGAGCTTCAGGAAGAGCTCGCCCACGCCGTCGTCCGGGTACTTGGACGCCGTCATGTACCCCTCGGCGCCGGCCACCGAGAAGCTGGTCACGGACGCGGTGCGGTTCTTCGGCAGCCGCCTGCGCACCGGCCGGACCTCGTGCGGGGTGGCCGCGGGCTCGGCCGCTGCGGCGGCCGGCTTCTTCCGGGCGTCGGACAGCGGCTGGCCGACCTTGCAGTTGTCCCGGTAGACGGCCAGGGCCTTGAGCCCGAGCTTCCAGCCCTCCGTGTAGATGGACTCGATGTCCTCGACCGTCGCCGACTCGGGCAGGTTCACGGTCTTCGAGATGGCCCCGGACGAGCGCGGGCTGCACCGCTGCCATCATCCGCACGTGACCCATCGGGCCGATGGCCCGCTCCCCCATGGCGCAGTCGAAGACCTCGTAATGCTCCGTCCGGAGGCCGGGCGCATCGACGACGTGGCCGTGCTCGGCGATGTACTCGACGATCGCCTCCACCTGCTCCGGCTGGTACCCGAGGTTCTTGAGCGCGCGCGGCACCGTCTGGTTGACGATCTGCATCGAACCGCCGCCGACCAGTTTCTTGAACTTGACCAGAGCCAAGTCTGGTTCTACGCCGGTGGTGTCGCAGTCCATCATCAGGCCTATAGTACCGGTCGGTGCGAGTAGCGAGGCCTGCGCATTTCGGTAGCCGTTCTTCTCGCCCAGCGTGACGCATTTATCCCACGCCTTATTGGCGGCGGCGAGGATCTCCTCGTCCATACCGCCGAGCCGCCTGATCTTGTCGGCTGGCGTCAGCGTGCTTGCGCATGACCCGCTTGTGCCCGGTTGCGTTCCGCTCGTAGCCGTCGTATGGCCCGACCACCGCCGCGAGCTCTGCGGACCGGCGGTAGGCCGTCCCCGTCATCAGGGAGGTGATAGCCGCCGCGATGGCCCGCCCGCCGTCGGAGTCGTAGGCGTGGCCGGTCGCCATGAGCAGCGCGCCCAGGTTGGCATAGCCGATCCCCAGCTGGCGGTAGGCCCGGGTGGTCTCGGTGATCTTCTCGGTCGGGAAGTCCGCGAAGCAGATGGAGATGTCCATGGCCGTGATGATCAGCTCGGTGATCTGCCGGAACCGCTCCACTGCGAAGGTGTCGTCTTCCCGGAGGAACTTCAGCAGGTTGATGCTGGCCAGGTTGCACGATGAATTGTCCAGGTGGACATACTCGCTGCACGGGTTGCTGGCGGTGATCCGGCCCGATTCCGGGGTGGTGTGCCAGTCGTTGATGGTGCCGTCGTACTGGATGCCGGGATCGGCGCAGGCCCAGGCCGCCTGGGCCATCTTGTGGAACAGCGCCCGGGCGTCCACCGTCTCGACGGTCTCCCCGGTCAGCCGCGCCGCCAGGTCGAACTTGGCGTCCCGCTCGACCGCCCGCATGAACTCATCGGAGACCCGGACCGAGTTGTTCGCGTTCTGGTACTGGACGCTCGCGATGTCCTTGCCGCCCAGGTCCATGTCGAACCCGGCGTCGCGGAGAACCCGGACCTTCTCCTCCTCGCGCATCTTGGTCTCGATGAATTCCTCCACGTCGGGGTGATCGACGTCGAGCACGACCATCTTCGCGGCCCGCCGGGTGGCCCCGCCGGACTTGATGGTGCCGGCCGACGCGTCCGCACCGCGCATGAAGGAGACTGGCCCGCTGGCCGTGCCGCCGGAGGAGAGCAACTCTTTGGAGGACCGGATCCGGGACAGGTTGACCCCGGCGCCGGAGCCGCCCTTGAAGATCAGCCCTTCTTCCTTGTACCAGTCCAGGATCGAGTCCATCGTGTCGTCAACCGCGAGGATGAAACACGCGCTGACCTGCTGCGGGGAGTTGGTGCCGACGTTGAACCAGACCGGGGAGTTGAAGGCGAAGATCTGGTGGATGAGCGCGTAGGTGAGCTCGTGATCGAAGATCTCGGCATCCCGGGGGCTGGCGAAGTACCCGTTCTCCCGCCCAGCGGCCACGTACTTCCCGACCACGCGGTCGACCAGCTGCTTGAGACTCCACTCACGCTGCGGCGTGCCGACCGCGCCACGGAAGTACTTGGTGGTGACGATGTTGGCGGCGTTGACGGACCAGAAGTCCGGGAATTCCACACCCCGCTGCTCGAAGTTGACGGTGCCGTCCCGCCAGTTGGTCATGACGACGTCGCGGCGTTCCCAGGTGACCTCGTCGTACGGGTGCACACCCTCCCGGGTGTGAATCCGCCCGATCGTGAGCCCCTTGCGCGAACCCTTGCCCCCACGAGGCGTGGATCCGCTCACCGTCTCCGTCATGTCATTCCCCCTTCCGGGGTCCCCGCGGACCCCACACGGGCCCGGCCAGGCCCATCCGTCGATGCAAAATGCGAACCCGAACTCCGAACTCCACTCCTGGTCAGGCGGGGGGCGTCAGCACGCCCGCCTCCTGCCGCGCCGTGCGCAGCGCGGAAATCTCGTCCTCGAAATCAGTGAGCGACTCAAACCCCCGGTAGACGGAGGCGAACCGCAGGTAAGCCACTTCGTCCAGGTCACGGAGCGGCCCGAGGATCGCCAGGCCCACTTCGTGTGACGCGACCTCGCCCGCGCCCCGGGCCCGGATCGTGTCCTCGACCTGCTGGGCCAGGATCGCCAGCTGGTCTTCCGTGACCGGCCGGCCCTGGCAGGCCCGGCGGACCCCGTGAACGATCTTCTCGCGGGTGAACGGCTCGGTCGCGCCGCTGCGCTTGCCCACCATCAGGATCACTGTCTCCTGGGTGGTGAAGCGCCTCCCGCACGCCGGGCACGACCTGCGGCGGCGGATCGCAGCACCGTCATCGGCGGTCCTGCTGTCGATGACACGGCTTTCCGCGTTCTTGCAATACGGGCAGAACATGCGATCACCTCCCCAGGGCGATCCCGAGCCGGAACCTGGCTCCTGATACCACTAATTATACGTGAACTACAGCGCTGTAACTACTAGATGTTGTGGTCACGCTAGAGCAGACACCCGGTGCTGCGCAAGCGGCAACGCGCCGGTTCCGCGATTTTCCGGTAAACCGCCTGCGGCCGGCCGGGGAAGGCCAGGAAAACCCCTGCCGCTGAGTGACGCAGGCCGGACGCGAGCCGCCTGGGGCGCCTGGGACACTGCGCCTTAGGTGGCGGCCGCAACATCCGGTGCGCGAGATCGCGCCCGCGCGTGTCGCACCAGGATCGGGCACACGCTCCCCCCTCCGGCGCGCCCCCACGCCGGAGATCGAGTGCGCGGCGGCCCGGCGGCGAGATCAGCTCCGGGGATCGCTCGCGCGTCTCCCGCCGGCGTGTCTCGCGCCGGCGTGTCCTACGCCGGCGATCGTGACTGCGGTCCCCCGCCGCCACATCAGCCCCGGGGGACCCAGAGGCTCTCGCCGGGCACCACAACCTGGCTGCCCAGCGCGTTGAACTCCATGATCTGCTGGATGACCACCCGCGGGTCGGCCTTGGGCTCCGCGTTCAGCGCGACCGACCACAGGGACTGGCCTGGCTTGACCACTACCTGCCGCATGCCCGCCCGGACCGCGGACGGCGGCAGGCCGTGGCTGGAGGCCTGAGCGCCGGAGGCCACGGCGAGCAGGAGCGGGGTGATGACCGCCACGAGGAGGAGAATCACGGCCGCCCAGAGGACCCGGCGGCCTCGCCGGGTGAGCCTGGTCCGCCGGGTACGCCCGGCTGGCCTGTGAGAGGGAGCGGAGGCGGACCGGACCACGCGCGCCCGGGAGGGGCCGGCCTGCCGCCACGGTCCGGGCTGCGCCGACGCCGGGCGGACGGGCTGCTGGTCCAGCCGGGCGCGAGTCCGGCTGCTCGCCTGATCCTGGCCGCCAGGCCGCGGCCGCCCTGGCGACTCCGTGGGGGCCCTGGGCGCCGTGGGACGAGGTGAGATCAGGTCGTCGGGGGCCATCCGGGGCCGGGGCACCAGCGGGATACTTCCTGCCCCGGGCGACCGGCGCGGCCCGGCGCCGCCGCCCATCCGTGGCCCACTCCCCGCTGGCCCGGTGCTAGCGGCCCCCGGTCTCTGCTGGCCCGGTCTTAGCTGACGCTGAGGTGTCTCGCGCCGAGGTAGCGCCCGGATCACGGCCGCCTGATCCGGCGATGGCCGGCCGGGACACATCCGGGACCGCCCAGAGCCGGGGGCGCGCCGGCGATTTCCCCGTGGCTCGCGGGCGGCCCGGCACCGCTTTATCCGGCCGCGCCGGCGACGACACGCCGGGAACGTTTCGCTTTTCTGGCCGGGAAGCGGCCGCGCCGGGCTCACTGGCACGGATGCGGCCCGGCCGCTCACCGGCCCGAGAATTCCCAGCACGGAGCGGGCGGACCAGGGCCTTGGACTTCTTGGCCGCGTTCATCACGCTCATGCCAGCCTCCTCTAATCGAATGACCGTTCTATCGTACAGCCGTTCGATCGATCACGCTTTCGATCGAATGACTGTACGGTACAGGTGTAGCGCGGGGGTACGACACTTCTCGCTTCATCGAACAGATGTTTGAGATCCTGAAGCGAAAGCGCTACCGTCTGCTACGGGGTCAGCCACCAGATCCGGAGGTCAGCGTTGATGGACAGCAGCTCGGACGACGACGGCGCGCCGGGCGCGCCGGGCGGGAGCGGCACGGATACGGCCGCGAGACCGAAAGGCCGGCCGGGCAGGAAGCCGAAGGGCAGCGTGCCGGCGGTAGTCACTGAGATGCCGGACCGGCCCGATCCAGACCATGTGCTCACCTGGCGGCAGCGCAAGGTGCTGCAGGTGATCCGGGATTCAGTGCAGCGGCGCGGCTATCCGCCATCGATGCGGGAGATCGGCGAGGCGGTCGGGCTGACCAGCACCTCGAGCGTCTCCTACCAGCTGTCCACCCTGCAGAGCAAGGGGTACCTGCGCAGGGATGCGGGGCGGCCGCGGACCGTGGAGGTCCGGCTGCCCGGGCACCCGGCGGTCCGGCCTGACACCGAGATCGAGGACGAGGCCCCGCTGGACATCGCGTCGCAGGAAGCTGCGTATGTGCCGCTGGTCGGGCGGATCGCCGCTGGTGGTCCGATCCTCGCCGAGGAGGCCATCGAGGACATTTTCCCGCTGCCCAAGCAGATCGTCGGCGACGGGACGCTGTTCCTGCTCAAGGTGGTCGGCGATTCCATGATCAACGCCGCTATCGCCGATGGCGACTGGGTGGTCGTCCGGCAGCAGCCGGTCGCTGAGAACGGCGACATCGTGGCGGCCATGATCGATGGCGAGGCGACGGTGAAGACGTTCAAGCGTTCCGGCGACCACGTCTGGCTGATGCCGCACAACCCCCTGTACACGCCGATACCGGGAGACGAGGCCGCGATCCTGGGCCGGGTGGTGGCGGTACTGCGCCGCGTCTGAGGCCGCGGCGGCGTGGGGCGAAGCAGCCCAGGCTGGCACGACGCAGACTGGCACAACCTCGGCTGGCACAACCTCGGCTGGCACCGCGCAGGCTGGCGCGACCGCGCCGGGATCCGGCCGGTCTAGCCAGGCACTACGTTGACCAGCCGGGGCGCGCGGACGATCACCTTCCGGACCGGCCGGCCCTCCAGCGCCCTGGCCACCCCGGGCGTGGCCAGGGCCAGCTCGCGCAGTTCGTCCTCGCCGATGCCGGGCGGGACCTCCAGGCGGTCGCGTACCTTGCCGGCGACCTGCACCACGCAGGTCACGCTGTCCTCGACCAGCAGTGCCGGATCCGCGGTTGGCCAGCCGGCCAGCGCCACCGACGCCTCGCGGCCCAGCAGCTCCCAGCATTCCTCGGCCGTGTACGGCGCGAACAGGGACAGCAGCACGGTCAGCGTCTCCGCCGCCTCGCGCACCGCCGGGTCGGCGGCACCGGGACCGGAGTCGATGGCCTTCCGGGTCGCGCTGGACAGTTCCATCAGCCGGGCCACCGCGACGTTCAGCCGGTACGCCTCCACCAGGCGGGTGACCTCGTCGATGGTGTGGTGCGTGACCCTGCGCAGCCCCAGGTCGCCCTGAGCGGCCCGGCCGTCACCCGCGGCCGCACCGTCACCCGCGGCCCCGGCGGCACCCGCGGCCGTAGACGCCGCCGCGATGTCATCGGCGATCCGCCATACCCGGCCCAGGAACTTCACCGACGCCTCGGGGTTCATGTCGGCCCAGTCGATGTCATCCTCGGGCGGGCTGGCGAAGACCATCGTCAGCCGGACCGCGTTGACGCCGTGCGCGGCCAGCTGCTGTCCCAGGTCAACCCCGTTGCCCAGGGACTTCGACATGGCCCGGCCGCGGTTGATGACCTGGCCCTGGTTCAGCAGCCGGGTGAACGGCTCACCGAAATCCACCATGCCCATGTCCTGCAGCACCTTGACGAAGAACCGGCTGTACAGCAGGTGCAGGATGGCGTGCTCGACGCCGCCCACGTACAGGTCAACCGGGGCCCAGCGGCGCACCGAGGCCACGTCGAACGGCCCGTGCTCGTAATGAGGTGAGCAGTAGCGCAGGAAGTACCACGACGAGTCGACGAAGGTGTCCATCGTGTCGGTGTCCCGCCGGGCGGGGCCACCGCACTTGGGGCACTCGGTGTTCACCCAGTCCGAGGCGGCCGCCAGCGGGGAGACTCCCCGGGGGACCAGGTCCTGGCCGCGCAGGTCGGGCAGGACCACCGGCAGCTGGTCGTCCGGCACCGGCACCTCGCCGCACGACGCGCAGTACACGATGGGGATCGGCGTGCCCCAGAACCGCTGCCGGGACAGCAGCCAGTCGCGCAGCCGGTAGTTGACCGCGGCCCGCCCCTGGCCCTCGCCCTCCACGATCCTGGTGATCCGGGCGATGGCGTCGGCCTTGCTCAGGCCGTCCAGCGGGCCGGAGTTGATCAGTGATCCGTCGCCGTGCGTGGCGATCCCGGTCTGCGCGGGGTCGGGTTCGCCGGTGTCCACGACCACCTGGACGGGCAGGCCGAACGCCCGCGCGAAGTCCAGGTCGCGCTGGTCATGCGCGGGGACGGCCATGATCGCGCCCGTGCCGTAGTCGGGCAGTACGTAGTCGGCCGCCCAGACCGGCAGCCGCTCGCCGTTCACCGGGTTGATCGCGTAGCGGCCCAGGAAGACGCCGGTCTTCGTGCGGTCCGAGGCCTGCCGCTCGATGTCGGTCAGCTTGCGGACCTGCGCCACATAGTTCTGCAGGTCCTCGCGGTGCTCCGGGGCGCAGATCTCCTCGGCCAGCGCCGCGTCCGCGGCCACCACGAAGAACGTCGCCCCGTACAGCGTGTCGGGGCGGGTGGTGAACACGGTGACCGGCTCGTCGCGGCCTTCGATCACGAAGCGGACCTCGGCCCCCTCGGAGCGCCCGATCCAGTTCCGCTGCATCAGCAGCACCCGGTCCGGCCACTGGCCCTCCAGCTGGGCCATGTCAGCCAGCAGGCGCTCCGCGTACTCGGTGATCTTGAAGTACCACTGGGTCAGCACCCGGCGGACAACCTCGGTCCCGCACCGCTCGCACCGGCCCGCGATCACCTGCTCATTGGCCAGCACGGTCTGGTCGTGCGGGCACCAGTTGACGTAACCGTCTTTCCGGTACGCCAGGCCGCGCTCGTAGAAGCGCAGGAACAGCCACTGATTCCAGTGGTAGTACGCGGGGTCGCAGGTCTGCAGCCGCCGCGACCAGTCAAAGGACACCGCGTACCGGCGGAACGACGCGGCCTGGGTCTCGATGTTGGCGTACGTCCAGTCGGCGGGGTGCGTGTTGTTCCTGATCGCCGCGTTCTCGGCCGGCAGCCCGAACGCATCCCAGCCGATGGGGTGCAGCACGTTGTGGTGGCGCTGGAAGTAATACCTGGCCACCGCGTCGGCGATGGCGTAGGCCTCGGCGTGGCCCATGTGCAGGTCACCCGAGGGGTACGGGAACATGTCCAGCAGGTAGGTGCGCGGGCGCGGGTCGTCCGGGTCGTCGCTCGCCCGGAACAGGTCCATCTCAGCCCAGCGGGCCTGCCACTTGTCCTGGATGGCGCGGGGGACGTAGTTTTGCGCCCGCTCAGCACTCTCGGCGGCTGTCATCGTGTTTCCTCAGCACTTGGTCGGTCCGGCTCCGGCAACAGAAAAGCCCCCCGGTCACGAGGGGCAGCCGCGCCAACGACGGGGTCAGTCAGCGCGGCTAGGTAAGAAGCAGCCGGTCCGAACGCATACACCAAGGGTAGCGCACAGCGGCAGGCCACGCCGCCGGTGCGGTATGTCCCTATCCCTGGCGTTCTAGGGCACCCGAGGCGACACCGGCCAGGTTGGCGATTGCCCCGCGCAGCGTCTGCACCGCGGCCGCGCTCAACTCCCCCAGCCCGTGACGCTCGGCGATCCAGCCCGGGTCGTTGTAGCTGAGCCAGGTCTGCCCGTCTTTATCCGCCCACGCGAGCGCCTTCAGCGGCAGGTCGATCCCGGCCGCCTGCTTGTCCTGCATCAGCAGCGTGCCGCCCCGGGCGTTGCCGAACATCAGCAGCTCCGTGGGCCGCAGCTCCAGGCCCGCCGCACGTGCGCCCGCCGCGTGATCGACCCGGGCGAAGACCTGCAGCCCGGCCGCGGTCACGGCGTCCCTCAGCCGGTCGATCGTGTCCGGGACCGGGTAGTTGCTGGGCAGGGTCACCAGGCCATCAGTCATCGCTTCACCCCAGTCGTGGCCCACCAGCTCGCGGACGATCCGGCGGCGGGCCGTTTCCTGGCCCGCTCCCCCGAGTATGCCCGGCCGGAGGCGGCCCGCGCCCGCCGGCCCAGGCCACGCCGGCCCGGTCAGGCAGGGCCCGCGCCGCGCACTAATTCCGGCAACACGGCCTTTGGCACGCGGAGCGGTTAATACCATTCTTAAATTCGCCCGGCCGCACAAAGTCGCATGTCCCGCATTCGTGTTGACCGGCGCAAGCGAATGTTAATAAGGTCGTCCACGTCATGGCGGCGGCCGTCTCAACGGATAGCACTTTCGCCGTGATGACTCGCCCCCGCCCGTGGCAGCCAGGGGGCGCATGATCTCCTGCCGGGTCGGCGGCCGCGGTCATTCCTGCGGCAGCCCCGGTGCTGGCCAGCGCCCGCACGGGCAGCCTGGGGTGCGGGCAAATGCAGCAAATCAGACTTTTCCGGGGAAACAATGAACGTCGCGGGCCGATCTGGGGTTTCCCGTGACCAGGAAAGAGATAATGGCTGGTGCATACGATCGCGGACCCGATTGCGCCCATGCCTGAGGGCACCGCACCGGGCAGCAGCGCAACACCGATTGCCATCGTCGGCCTAGCTTGCAGGTTCCCGGACGCTGACGACCCGCTCGCCCTCTTCGAGAGCGCGCTGGCCGGGCGCCGCGCGTTCCGGCGGCTGCCGCCCGGGAGGCTCGGCGCGGTTGCGGACAGCCGCGATGGCCGCGATGGCGCCCGGCCCGGCTCAGGCGGATCCGTCCCCCGGGCGGCGCTGATCGAGGGATGGCAATTCGACCGGGCCGGGTTCGGCATCGCCGAGCACGCCTACCTGGCCGCCGACCCGGCTCACTGGCTGGCCCTGGAGACAGCGGGACGGGCGCTGGCCGACGCCGGCTTTCCCGGCGGGCAGGGACTGGCCCGGGACCGGGCCGGGGTCATTATCGGGAACACGCTGACCGGTGAGGTCTCCCGCGCGGCGGGCCTGCGCACCCGGTGGCCATTCGTCCGCGCCGTGCTCACCACCGCGCTGGCGGCCGGGGACGTCCCGCCCGCTGACCGGGCCCGGGCCCTCGGCCAGGCCACCGCGGCCTTCGCCGCGGTGCCTGAGATCAGCGGCGAGACTCTGGCCGGCAGCCAGTCCGGGGCGATCGCCGACCGGATCTGCCGCCACTTCGGATTCCGCGGCGGCGGCCAGGCGGTAGACACCGCGCATTCGTCGTCCCTGCTCGCGGTGGCCAGCGCGGCTGCGCTGCTCGCGGCGGGCGAGCTGGACTTCGTGCTGGCCGGCGGGGTGGACATCAGCCTGGACCCGTTCGAGCTCGGCGCCCTGGGCCAGGCGGGCGTACTGGCCAGCGGGGCGATGCGGATCTATGACGCCAGCCCGACCGGGTTCCTGCCCGGTGAGGGGTGCGGGATGCTGGCCCTCATGCGGCTGGCCGACGCCCGGGCCGCGGACATGCCCGTCTACGCGGAGATCGTGGGCTGGGGCGTCTCGTCCGCGGGCCTGCCCGATGCGGCCGGCGCTGACCCGGACATCCACCTGCTGGCCCTCCAGCGGGCCTACCACCGGGCCGGCGTCGATCCCGCCGACATCCAGCTCATCGAGGGCGACGGGCGCGGCACCGCCGACGGCGACCTGGCCGAGCTGACCGCCCTGACCCTCATCCGGGCCGGCGCGAAGGCCGCGGCCGTCCTCGGGTCGGTCAAGGCCAACATCGGGCACACCAAGGCCGCCGCGGGAGCGGCCGGGCTGATCAAGGCGGCGCTGGCGGTGAACGCCGGGGTCCTGCCCCCGGTGACCGGGTGTGCCCGTCCGCACCCGATGCTCACCGGCGAGGACGCGGTGCTGCGCGTGCCCAGGTCAGCCGAGTCCTGGCCGCCCGGCACGCGGCTGGCCGCGGTCAGCTCGCTGGACCCGGCGGGCAGTCACGTGCACGTGGTGCTGCGCCGCGAACCGAACCAGGCGGCCTTTCCGCAGTCCGGCAGCGCCAGCCCGCACCTGGCCCAGGCCCGGCCCGGCCCGGCGCAGCACGCCTCCGGCCCGGCCCGCCCCACCGGGCAGTCCCAGGCCGGCACCCGTGCGCTGGGCTCCTGGACGGTTCCCGGCGCCGCCGCGGCCCGAGATCTTCGCCATCAGCGGCCCCGACCGGGAGACGGTGGCGGCCCAGCTGGCCGGGGTAGCCCGGGCGGCCACGGGGCTGTCCGACAGCGAGCTGGGTGACCTGGCCTGCCAGCTGGGCCGCCAGGCCAGCCGCGGCCCGGTCCGGGTCGCGATCGTGACGGCCAGCCAGGACGAGCTGGCCCGGCTCAGCCGGGAGGCCGCCGAACTCCTGCCCCGCCTGCGCACCGGCCAGCTGACCGCGCGCCCGGGGCTGTTCGCCGCCGACGGCGCCACCGGGCAGGTGGTCCTGCTGTTCCCCGGGGAGGCGTCCACCACGGCGGCCGGGCAGGACTGGCCGGGCCCGGGATCCCAGCCCGCCATCGTCCAGGCGTCGCTGTCCGCGCTGCGCTGGCTGGACACCCTGGGGGTACGGGCGACCGCCGCCCTCGGCCATGGCGTGGGCGAGATCACCGGCCTGGTCTGGGCGGGCAGCCTGGCCGAGTCCGACGCCGCCGCGCTCGTGGCGCAGCGCGCCGCCGTGCTGGCCGCACCCGGCACCCGCCGGACCGCGATGATCTGCCTGGCCGCCGAGCGCGGACGCCGCCCTGGCGCTGCAGCCGGGCGGTGAGCTGGTCATCGCGGCGTATCACGGGCCCCGCTGCCATGTCCTGGCCGGCCCGGCGGACGCGGTGCACGACGTGGCCCGGCGGGCGGCCGACGCGGGCATCCAGGCGTATGTCCTGGACGTGCCGCACGCACTGCACTCCCCGGCGATGGAAGAGCGGGTCACGCCGCTGCGGGGCGTGCTCGCCAGGGTCAGGTTCGCGGCCCCCCGGCGGCGGCTCATCTCCACGGTGACCGGCCACGAGGTGACGTCCGCGGACAGCCTCCCGGACCTGCTGGGCGATCAGCTGGTCTCGCCGGTCCGCTTCGCCGAGGCCCTCGCCGAAGCGGACGCGGCCGCTGACCTTCTGGTCGACACCGGCCCGGGACAGGCCATGGCCGCCCTTGCGGCCGGGTGCAGCACGGTGCCCGCGGTCAGCCTGGCAGCCGGCCCAGGCGGCCCGGCCGCGCCGGACGCGGCGGCCGCCCTCTTCGCCGCCGGCGCCGTCACCAGCCTCACCCCGCTGCTGGCCGGCCGGCCGTCCCGGCCGATCGATCTCGCCCGGGAACACACGTTCATCACCAACCCGTATGCGCTGGCCACCGCCGAGCTGGCCGCTCTCGGCGAACCGGCGGCCGGGGCCAGCCCGGCCGGGGCGGCCATCCTGGCCCGCGCGGCCGGGCTGGCCGGGGCCGCCGATCCGCCCGCGGTGGCGGACCTGCCCGGCACCGGGCCGGACGATCCGGCCGGTGCGGCCGGTCCCGCGCAAACGCAGCACCGCCCGCGGGACGTGGCGGAGTTCCCCGGCGTCGGCCCCTGGATCCGGTGCTTCACCGAGGAGCTGCGGGCTCCCGGGTCCCCCGTGCTGCCGGTGGAGGAGGAGCCCTGGCAGCTGCACGCGACCACCCGCCAGCCCTTCGGCCGGATGGCCGCGGAAGCGTTCGAAGACGATCCCGCGGCCACCGGGGTGCTGGCCGTCATCGGCGACCTGGCCGATCCCGATGCCGCGGCCACCCTGGTGACCGCGGCCCAGGAGGCGGTGGCCGCCGGGACGCTGGTCGTGATCACCCCCGCCGCCGGGCTGGCCGGATTCTGCGCGAGCCTGCATGCTGAGCACCCGTCGCTGGGCATCACCCTGATCCGGACGGCGAACAGCATGGCGGGCCTGCTCGCGGCGCAGCGCTTCGCGGCGGCCGAGGCGGGCCAGTTCCGGGAACTGGTGCTGGACACCAGGGGTGAGCCGCGCGAACCGGTGATGGTGGCCGCCCCGCACCGCCCTGTCGGTGACCGGGACGCGGAACATTCCCTGGCCGGGAAGGCCGGGGAGGCCGGGGAGGCCGGGGATCCGGACACCAGTGATCCCGGGTCCAGTGATCCGGAAGCCATCAATCCGGACGCCAGCGGGCGGAAGCCCAGTGAACCCGAAGACGGTGAGCCAGGAGCCGCCGGCGACCCGGAGCCCGCCAAGGATCCGTCGCCCGGCGGTCAAGCCCCGGGCTCGCCCGGCCCGGCCGACGTCGTCCTGATCAGCGGCGGGGGCACCCGGGACCTGCTGGCCGCCGCCCGCGTGCTGGCCGGCTGCGGCGCCCGGCTGGTCCTGGCCGGGACGGCCGGTCCCGGCGAGGGTGCCGCCATCGACGTGGGGCTGGCCATCCTGCGCGGCGCGGGTGCGGACGTGAGCTACGTGCCGGCCGACCTCTCCGACCCTGACGAGGCCGAGACGGCCATCGCCAGCGTGGAGCAGAGGGTCGGCCCGGTGACCGCGGTCGTGCACGCGGCCAGCACCGGCCCGCTGCGCAAATGCCTCGCCCTGTCCGGCGATGAGCTGGGGGCGCAGATCGCCCGGCAGTCGGACGGGCTCAGCAACGTGCTGGGCGCGGTCAGCGCAGCGGGCCTGCGCGTGCTGGTCACCGTGGGCACGGCGCCCGCCCGTTACGGCGCGGCCGGGCACTGCGCTCCGGCCCTGGCCGCCTCCGCGCTGGCCGAGCAGGCCCGGCGGCTGAAGCCCAGCCTGCCTGGCTGCCGGATCCTGCACGCGGACTGGCCCTGGCCCGGGCGCAGCGACCAGGCCCGGGTGGCTGAGCTGGCCGGCCCCGGGCCGCTCGGCACGGACGACACGGCCGCAGCCGAGGTGAGCCGGCTGCTGCTGGGCCTGCTCGCCGAGGCCGACACGCCGGGCCGGGTGGCGATACATGGCCGCCTGAGCGCCCCCGCGCCCGGGGAGCCACGCCCCGGAGAGCCGGCGCCCGGAACATCCGTCCCGCGGACCGTGGCACCCGGAGGCACTGGCACCCGGGGCGCTGGCACCGGGATCAGTGGCCGCAAATCCGGCCCGGCCCGCAGAGATCCGCGGCCGGTTCCTGCAGTCGGCGCGGGTGTACTACCCGGGCGTGGAACTGGTCGCCGACACGGAGATCTCCCCCCGGACCGACCCGTACCTGGCCGATCACCACATCGACGGCCTCATGGTGCTGCCGCTGGCCGTCGCGCTGGAGGCGATGGCTGAGGCAGCGTCGGTGCTGGCCGGGCGGCCGCTGCGGCGGGTCGCCGGGACCCGGATGGACGCGCCCGTGGTCCTGCTGCCCGGCGACCAGGAAACCACCCTGCGGATCTGCGCGCTGCGCCGCGAGGACGCGGTGGAGACCGTGCTGCGCTGCGCGGACAGCGGCTTCCAGGTCGATCATTTCCGGGCGCTGTTCCCGCTCGGGCCTGCGCCGGTGCCCGAGCCGGAGCCGCCGGGCCAGGCCGCAGCGGAGCCGCCGGAGCAGCCCGCCGCGCCGCGGCCCGGGTCCGGACTGGGGCTGACGGTGGCCTCCGCGGGCGGGATCGTGGACGGTACCGACCTGTACGGGCCGGTGTTCTTCCAGGCCGGGCCGTTCCGCCGGGTCGCGTTCCTGCCCGAGGTGACCTCGCGGTCCTGCTCGGCGCTGGTCCGCGGGGCCGACGACCGGCCGTGGTTTGCAGGCTCAGCGCTCAGCGGCGCCCCCGGCATGGATGTGCCGCTGGTGCTGGGCAGCCCGGGACTGAACGATGCGGTCATGCACATGCTGCAGGCCTGTGTCCCGCATCGCCGGATGCTCCCGGCCGGGTTCGATGCGCTCACCGTCTCCGGCGCGGAGGTCCGCGGGGCGGTGCAGGTGCGGGCCGGGCGGGAGGGCGGCCCGTCCGGGGCATGGGAGGTGACCGCGGTGGACGCGGCCGGGCACACCGTGCTGGCCGTGTCCGGGTTGCGGCTGCGGGACGTGGGGCCGCTCGAGGCGGCCGCGCCCTGGCACCCCACCCTGCTCGCGGCCGCGCTGGAAGGCTGGGCGGCGGAGTTCGGCCTCGACCCGGCGCTCCGGATCACGGTGAGCTGCGGCCAGCCCGGGCAGGACCGGCAGCCCCGCGCGGACGGCGTGCCGTGGCTGGACGCGGCCACCGGGCTGGGCCCGCTGGCCGGCTACCAGCTGACCGCCCGGGCCAGCATGCCGGTGGCGTGTTACTGGGCTCCGGCCACGGCTGGCCCGGCGGGCAGCCGGCCCGCACCGGTGGTACCGCTCCCCGCGGACAGTGCCGGCGGCCGCACCGACCACAGCAATAGCCGCAACGAAAACCAGCCTGGGTCGCTGACCCAGCAACTGCGTGAGCAGACCGGGGAGCCTGCGGACCGGGTCGCGGCCCGGATGCGCGCCATCACCGCGTGCCTCGCGGCGGCCGGGAGGGGGGCGGGGACGCCGCTGACGCTGCGGCCGACCCGGGACGCGGGCTGGGTTCAGGTAGAGGCGGGGACGGCCACGGTGGCCTGCACGATCATGGCCATCGAAGGAATCCGCGGGCCGGTCGTACTCGCCCTGGCCACCTGGCCGGCCGCGATTCACGACGCGGCCGGGGATGCCGCCAGGTTCACCGGGTACGGCGCCCAGTCCCCGGACGGGGACTGCGGGTCAGTGGACCCGGGAGCGTCTACCGCGATGCCCGCCGGGCCCGCTCCATCTCCCGGGACCGCTCAATCTCCCGGGATCACTAGATCTCCCGGGACCACGGGCACCGGGCCGGCCGCCACCGGGCGGACAGCAGCAGGCCAGCCGATCACGGGTCCCTGAACGCCGGGCGGGCGGCGCCAGGGCACGGCTGCGAAGCGGCAGGTCAGAGCTTGGTCAGCTTGGTGTACGGGGCGGAGACCCGCTCCTGCTGGGTACCGAAGTCCACGAAGACGCCGGACTCGTCGGCGCTGAGGACCCGGCCGAGGCCGTAGCGGTCGTGGGTGACCTGGTCCCCCGCGGCGAATTCCTTCACCGGGCGGACAACCGGGGGGGTGTTGAAGGGACTTCCTGGCAGGTAACGCCGGGTCGCGGCGCGGGCTGGTTTCATCTCTACAATTATGGACCCCGTGGCTATCCGCCGCAGGCGCACCGGCCACTCAGCTCCGATAACCGCGCACGTGTCACGCCGGATGACGACGTTCCATTACGCATAAGGACCGGGTGGTCACACGGTGTATCGTCAGCCGACGGGCTCGGCCGCCGGGGCCCGTCCGGCCCGCCAGGCCGCCTCGGCCTCCCCCATCGGCGTCGTGGGCGGACCCTGGATAAAGGGCCAGATCTCCTCGGCGATGCCGCGCCAGTTCGCGGTGGCGGTGAGCTCGCCCAGGATCGCGAACAGCCCCAGGTTGATGCGCTGCAGGATGACGTAGGACCGCGGCACGCTCACCCACTGGGCCAGCGGGCTGCGCACGTCGAAGAAGCGGCGCACCACGGCGGAGGCGTAGTCCCCGGTCATGGTGAGCGGTCCCGGCCGGCGGACCGTGTCATAGAACACGGCCATGTGCTCGACCACGGTCTCGGTGCTCACGGGCGCGTCCGGGCGAAGGAAGCCCGCGTCCACCATGGCGGCCCGGAAGCCTTCCGGGTCCTGCTCCACGCACAGGTAGCGGACCATGTCCACGAGCGGCCGCAGCTCCTCCGCGCTGAAGTGCTTGACCAGGCCGAAGTCGAGGAATGTCACGCGCCCCCCGCCGTGGAACAGGTAGTTGCCGGGATGCGGGTCGCCGTTAAAGGCGTGCAGGTCGTACAGGCTGCGGAAGGTGAACCGGTAGATGGTCTCCGCCGCGAGGTCGCGCTCGTGCTGGGACCACTGGGCCAGCTCGGCGAAGCGGGCGCCGTCGGCCAGCTCACTGGTGACCACGCGCCGGGTGGACAGCTCGTCGATGATCTTCGGCACCAAGATGGTGGGATGGCCGTCGTAGTACGCCGCCACCAGCCGCTGGTTCTCCGCTTCCTGCCGGTAGTCCAGCTCTTCCAGGACCCGGTCGCGCAGTTCCGCGATGAGCGCGTCCACGTCCTGGGCCGGCGCGGTGATGCGCAGCATCCGGCGCAGCAGCGCGACGTTGCCCAGGTCCGCCGCGATGGTCTCGGCGATGCCGGGGTACTGGACCTTGACCGCGACCGCGCGGCCGTCATGGGTGATGGCCCGGTGCACCTGCCCGATGGACGCGGCCGCGATGGGCTCGGGGTCCCAGCGGGCGAACGCCTCGTCAGGGGGCAGGCCGAGCTCCTCGCGGATGACACCGGCGGCGAGCTCCGCGCTCATCGGCGGCACGCTGTCCTGCAGCCGGCTCAGCGTGCGGCGGACGGCGGGTGACAGGCCGTCGTCGATGTAGCTGGCCATCTGGCCGATCTTCATCAGGACGCCCTTCATCGCGCCCAGGGTGGTGGCCACGTCCTCGGCGGTCTGCAGGGCGAGATCGTTGCGGAGCTGCTGGCGGTGCTCACCGGCCGCGGCGAACAGGCGCGGGGCGCTGCCCGCGTAGCGCAGGCCGCCGCGGATCACCAGCTGCACCGCGGCCCGGCCGCGGGACAGCCGCAGCCTCCCGACCCGGCGGCCTGCCACGGCGAGCCCGGCGAGCCCCGCACCCACTGAGATCGCGGCGAGTAGCTTCTTGTTCACGCGGGCCGCGCCGCACGCGCCCGCAGCGCGATCCGCTGGCGGGCCTCGAGGACGCCGGGTTCGGCGAGGAAGACCGTGTCAAGCACCCCGAGCGCCTGGTGGATCTCGGTCCGCCGGGCGTCGGTCAGCGGGGGCGGCGGGCCGTACCCGTACATCTCCTGGGCCCAGCCGGGCAGCGCGGCGACGGCGGCGTCCCGCACGTCCTGCCAGATCTCCGCCATGTCCTCGTCCAGCCCGGGCGGGTTGAGCAGGTAGTCCATGGACTCCCGGGCGGCTGGTGTGCAGCGCAGCTCGGGGCGGACCGACTCGATGTAGGTGCCGAGGGCGGCCGTGCTGGCCGGCACGAGGTCGCGGGGCACGCCCACCAGCTCCGCCTCGGTCACGGTCTCCGCCACGTAGCGGTCGGCGTCCTGCGCGGTGAGCGGCGCGCCGAACAGCGCGGCGGCGGCGAGCCTGGAGTCCACGAACGTGGCGTGCACCCACAGCAGCAGCGCGGGATCACCGGCGGCGTAGGCCCGCCCCGTGACCGTGTCCACGCCCCGGACGTGCTCGTGGATGCGGCGGACCCGGGCGGCGACCCGCTCGGCTGAGCCCCGGTCACCGAACGTCACCGTGGCCAGGTACGCGTTGGTGGCCGCCAGCCGTCCGACCGGATCCTGGCGCCAGTCGCTGTGCTGGTCCACGCCGGCCATGGCCAGCGGGTGCAGCGCCTGCATGTGCAGCGCCCGGAGCCCGGCCACCGGGCTGGACAGGTCGGTACTCACCCGCCAGGCGACGCTCCCGGGACCAAAGAAACCCTCGTCGGCCGGGTGCTCGGGGATGCTCGACGCGTACGCCGCCGCCGAGCGGGAGACCAGGCCAGCGGCGGCCGCATACGGGTCCGCCGTCACCGGGTCACCCCGGGACGGCCGCCGCCGGCGCCTGGGGCGCTCAGCCCCGCAGCCTTGCTCTGCAACGTCCTCATACCACTCAAAGTACCTACCATGCAGCCTGTTCCCGACCGGCAGGGCAGGCGGATTCTGGCCGGCCGCACCGCGGCGGGGCGGCCCGGCGGTGCCCCACCCGTCCCACTGGTGCAGCGATCTGGCCCGCCACGCAGGGACGGCCGCAGGCCACCCACTTATCCCCGGGGGACTAAAACCGCAGGCTCGCGGGCGGGGCTGGCTCAAAGTGAGAACCACCCGTCTCCGACACGGAGGTACGTGTTGTGCAATGGCCCGCGCAGTTTGCCGGCCTCGTGCGTTTCCTGCGAAGGAGCAGCCGATGACCGAACTCGACGCATCCGCCAGTAACTCTGCCGGATCCGGCCCTACAGAAACGGAAATCGCGGGAGATGTGGTGCCCGTGCTGGCTCCGCTGGCGGGCGACCCGTCCATGCTGGGCCTGCCGACCTTCATTGTGGGGTCGGTCGCCCTGGGCCTCGTCCTGGTAGGCGTGGTGCCAGCCACTGCGGTAGGCGCCTCCTTGCCCATCATCCTGGCGGCCACCTCGATCGGATTGTTCATTGCCACGATCTGGAGCGCGGCCATCGGCCAGAGCGCTGTGGCCAGCATCTTCGGCATCTTTGCCGGGTTCTGGCTGAGCTACGCGGTGCTCGTGCTCGGGCTCATCCGCGGCTGGTTCGGCATCACGCTCCTGGCCGTCAACTCCACCCAGGAGTTGTTCCTGATCTCCTGGCTGGTCATCGTCACGGTACTCACCCTGGCCACACTCCGGCTGCCGCTCGCGTTCTCGCTGATCTTCGTGCTGGTGGACGTGGCTCTGCTGCTGGTGCTGCTCGGCACGGAGGAAGCCTCGACTGGACTGCTGAAGGCGGGCGGCTACGTCGTACTGGTCTTCGCCGCGGTCGGGGCGTACGTCTTCTACGGCGCGGCCTCACTGGCCACCGGCGGCAAGGCCGTCCCGCTCGGCAAGGCCATCATGAGGTAGCTGACCACGCTCAACTGGCCGGGGAGGCGACCCTCCGGAGGCGGCATTGCGGCCTGGGAGACGTCTCCCAGGCCAGCGTGCCCGGAGGCGCTCGGGGCCATGTAGGCACCTCCCGCAGCCAGCGCTGATTTGTCGGCGAGGCGGCGAATGGCAGGCCCTGGAGGCCTTCCCGGGACTAACGGGTTTCAGGGGTGCAGCTGGCGAGCCAGCGGAGCGGCGTGCCGCAGGCGCGTCCCGTTCAGCCAGCGCGTATCCGCGGCGAGGCGGGCCCGCCGCAGGCGGGTTCCGGCCGAGCTGCGGATGGCGGGGGTCCAGGGGGGTCGTCCCCCCGGACAGATAGGGCAGCATGGAAGGGTGACTCAGGCTGCCCGCGACACCGAGGGACCATTCCGCACGGCCCCCGGGCTCGGTGAGGGTCCGGCCGATCCCGTTAGAGAAATTGCGGACCTGATCGGGGCGGGCGGGGTCGTCGTGCTGAGCGGGGCGGGCCTGTCCACCGAGTCCGGCATCCCGGACTACCGCGGGCCGACCGGGCTGGCCCGGCGGGCCGAGCCGATGACATACCAGGCGTTCACCGGCGCCCCCGCGGCCCGGCAGCGGTACTGGGCGCGCAGTCACCTGGGCTGGCGGCACATCGCCCGGGCCGCCCCGAACCAGGGCCACCACGCCGTAGCCGAGCTGCAGCGGCGCAGCCTGCTGGACGGAATCATCACCCAGAACGTGGACGGGCTGCACCAGCAGGCCGGCGCGCAGGACGTCATCGAGTTGCACGGCAGCCTGAGCCGGGTCATCTGCCTGGGCTGCGGGGAACGGACCCCGCGCACCGAGCTGGATCGGCGGCTGATCGCCGCGAACCCGGCCTGGGACGCCCAGGCCCGGCAGGTCAACCCGGACGGCGACGCGGTGCTGGACGACGGGGCCACGGACGACTTCCAGGTCGTGGACTGCCTGCGCTGCGCGGGCGCGCTCAAGCCCGACGTGATCTTCTTCGGCGAGAATGTGCCGCCGGGCCGGGTCGCCGACTGCTACGCGCTGGTCGGCGCGGCGCGGGTGTTGCTGGTCCTCGGTTCCTCGCTGACCGTGATGTCGGGCTACCGCTTTGTCCGGCACGCGGCGAAGCTCGGCATCCCTGTCGTGATCATCAACCAGGGCGCGACCCGCGGCGACGCGCAGGCCACCCTGATCCTGGATGCCCCGCTGGGCCCGACGCTGACCGCCGTTACCGACGGGTGCCGGTAACCGGCTGCCCGCGGGGCTCAGTTCGGGTTGTAGGGCGTATTGCGCAGGTCGGGGGCGGGCGTGGCGGTCAGCGAGCGGAGCATCGTGGTCTCCCGGGCCAGCAGCGCCCGCTCGGCACCGAGCCGCCGCTCCGCGTCCGGCTCGGCCAGCAGCTGCTGGCGGACCGGCAGGTCCAGGATCATCGACGCGGCCACCAGGTAGGACAGCAGCAACGGCTCGTCCGGCAGCTCGGGCACGGTGACCTCGACGCTTTCCCGGCTGGCCAGCGCCTCGATGTAGCCGTGAAAGCCGCGCTGCACCGCCTGCGCCGCGAGCCCGGCGGCCGCCTCGTCGCCGACCTCCTCGTCGAGCAGCTCCACCTCGCCCTGCAGGTACGGCTGCGTATCGTCGAGCGACGCCAGCCGGAACCGCTGGGTGCCCACGGTGACCAGGTGGAACCGGCCGTCGTCCTGCTCGGTTACCTGGCGCAGCGTCGCGGTGCAGCCGATGTCGTGCAGTGCGGAGATCCCGTCCACGCCGGTTTCCCGGCCCTTGCGGATCGCGATGACGCCGAACCGCCGGGGTTCCGGCCCGTCCAGCAGGTCACGGACGAGCTGCCGGTACCGCTCCTCGAAGATGTTCAGCGGGAGCACCAGTCCCGGGTAGAGGACGGTACCGAGCGGGAACAGGGGCAGCGTCTCGCTCATTGCCCGAGCTTATGCGGGCCGTGATCTCCGGGCCAGCCTCGGACCTGCTCACCGGGCGGTCACCGCGGTCAGCAGGGCGAGCAGGACGGTGGCGCTGGCGGTCAGGCCGTGCACGACCGGGACGATGATGCGCAGGTCTCCCTGGCGTCCTCGCGGTGGCCCCGCCGCCGGCCCCGGCGGGGCGGGGACGCCCCGGGACGCCGGGGCCGTCCACACGGTCAGCGTGGCCATGCCGAGCCCGATCGCGGCCAGCAGCACGCCCACGGCCAGCCAGGCCAGGCCGGTCCAGCCGGTGACCAGGTAGGCGATCCAGGCCAGCAGCCCGGCGCTGGCCGCGCCGGCATGCCCGAGGGTGACCCAGGGAGCGAGCCCCGCGCGGCCGGCGCGGCGGCGCAGGCCGCCGCGCCTGATCCAGCCGGCCAGCATGAAAGCCCCGGCGGCCATGGTCAGCAGCCACGCCACGAGCGTGGCCAGGCCCGTCCCCCAGCGGCCCGCCAGGGCTCCGGGGGGTGACGGCGCGGGCCTGGCCCCGGGCGCTGGGGAGCGGGCCGGGACGGCATGCCGCTCGAGGGACTCGATCACCTGGGCCAGGCGGGCTCCGGCCACGGCCGCCCGGCGGCGCCAGTCCGTCTTGTGCTGGCCGGTCCCGGCCACCTCGAAGATGGCCTGGCCGACGGCCAGATTGACCTCAGCCTGGCTGAGCCCCCGGCATGCGGCGATGACCGTGTCCAGTGGGATGTGATGCTCGACGGCCGACGCGACCGCGGCGGTGCACACCGGGACCGAACCGTGCGGAGACGGAGCGCCGCCGACCCCGAAGGAACTGGCCAGCACGCCGGCAGCCACGAGCACGGCGGCCGGCTTCACCTGGCTGAGCGTATCGGCTCCCGCCGGGAGGGCGACGGCGGGTCCGGGTTGTGCGACGATGAACGCGAGGTTCCCGTCGCGCGGTTCCCAGGACAAGGCGGTCGCCCGTGCCCCCAGTTGACGTGCCCGATGTTGATCTGTCCGCGTCGGAGTTCTGGGGCCTGCCTCTCCCCCAGCGGCGGGATGCGTTCGCCAGGCTGCGCAGCCTTCCCCAGCCGCCGTTCTTCGCCGACCCGGACGTGCCGTTCGCGACCTCCGGAGAGGGGTATTACGCGCTGGTCCGGCACGCGGACGTGGTCGAGGCGAGCCGGAACCCTGATGTGTTCTGCTCCGGGAAGGGCGCGACGAGCATCGTCGACCTGCCCGTCGAGTTCAACGAGTACTTCGGCTCCATGATCAACATGGATGACCCCCGGCACGCCCGGCTGCGCCGGATCGTGTCCCGGGCCTTCACCCCCCGGATGATCCGCAAGTTCGAGGACGACGTGCAGCAGGCCGCGGCCCGCATCGTGGACGACCTGCTGGAGACCGGGCCGTGCGACTTCGTGGAGCACGTGGCCGCGCGCCTGCCGCTCACGATCATCTGCCAGATGATGGGCATCCCGGACAGCAGCTACGCCATGGTGCTGCACGACACCAACGTGATCCTGTCCGGCAACGACCCCGACATCATCAGCGAGAACGCGGACGAGGCGGTGGGCCAGATCCTGACCGCGGGCGGGGAACTCGCCGCCCTGGTCACCGAGTTGTGCGCCGCGCGGCTCGAGGAGCCGAAGGACGACCTGATCACCGCGCTGGCCACGGCGAACATCGACGGCGAGCAGCTCACCAGCGCCGAGCTGGCCTCGTTCTTCATCCTGCTCGTGGTGGCAGGCAACGAGACCACCCGGAACGCGATCTCGCACGCGCTGATCCTCCTCACCGACCACCCGGAGCAGCGGGCGCTGCTGACCGGGGACCTGGAGGCCAGGCTGGGCGGCGCGGTGGAAGAGATCGTCCGGCAGGCGTCGCCGGTGATGTTCATGCGGCGGACCCTGACCCGCGATTACATGATGAACGGGCACGATTATCGTGAGGGCGACAAGGTGGCCCTGTTCTACTGGTCAGCCAACTATGACGAGACCGTGTTCGCCGATCCGGCCCGGTTCGACATCACCCGCTCCCCCAACCCGCACGTCGGTTTCGGGGCCGCCGGGCCGCACTTCTGCCTGGGTGCCCACCTGGCCCGCCGGGAGATCAGCGTCGCGCTCCGCGAGTTGCTGGGCCGGGTCCCCGGCATCCGCGCCGCCGGGGCGCCCGACCGGCTGCTGTCCAGCTTCATCAACGGCATCAAGCATCTGGACTGCGACTTCGGCCGCTGACGTAACCCGGCAGACTCCCCGCGCACTCAGGCACCCGGCATCTCACACCTGCGAGTCGGCTTCAATCTGGTAACGAACTGTGATTACAGGAACGCAGAGTGTATAACTAGAACTCCCCTGGCTTACGGGGGGACCGCGCGTCAATGGTGGGGGTCGCCTCCCCGCCGCGCCTGGCCGGCCGCTCCGCCCTGCAGGGTGGCGGCCCGCGGGCACGGAACGGGAGGCGGAGGGGCGCGAAAGCCGAGGGGGACCTTCGTCCACTGGGCGGCGCTTCCCGGGGGCGTAGCGCCGCCCAGGGCGAAGGTGCCGGGCACGCGGGCCGGCGGGGCCCTCCGCCCTCCGGCTCCGCCTCGGCCCGGAGTTCAGGACAGCAGGGGCGTCAAAGCGGCCGGCCGGTCAGGACAGGGCGTCGGACAGGGCGGTCAGGACAGGGCGCTGATCTGCCGGGCCAGCGCGAAGTCGGCTCCGGTCAGGCCGCCCGCCGAGTGCGTGGACAACGTCAAAGTCACCTTGTTCCACTGGATCAGCACGTCGGGATGGTGGCTGGCCTGCTCGGCCAGGTAGGCCACCGCCCCGACGTAGAGCATGGCGGTCTTGAAGTCAGCCAGGGTGACCGTGCAGGTGATGCTGTCCCCCGCCCGGGTCCAGGCCGGCACGGTGGCAAGCTCGGTGCCGATGTCATCCTCAGAAAGCAGTCCCATGTCCGGCGAGCCTAATCCGTGCCGCTGGACGCGGCACGGCCGCAGAGCGTGCCGCGGACGCGGCACGGCCGGCCGCAGAGCGTGCCGCCGGACGCGGCACGGCCGGAGGGCGGACGGGTCTTACGGCAGCCACCACATGCGGGACGCGGTCAGGATGCACGAGCCCACGTTGACCGGGGTTCCCGGGGTGACGGTGCTGCCCGGGTCGCGCAGGCACCGGCTCCCCAGGGCGTTGCGCAGCAGGCCGTTGCCCAGGGCGGTCCAGTGCTGGTAACTGCTCCCGTTGCACCGGCGCAGATGAACCGCCGCCCTGCTGCCCGCCGACGCGACCGCGAGGCAGTAGGTGCCGTCACGGATCGCCCGGCCGGCCACGCGCCACTGCTGCCGGCCGGTGCCACTGCCGCAGGCGCTGGTGATCGCCAGGGCATTCTGGGTGTAACCCGCCCGGGACAGGCAGACGCCGGCCAGGCCGCTGGGCAGCGTGCCACCGCGCAGCGCCCGGACGGCGGACTGGGCGGCGGTCAGGTAGTTGGAGTAGGTCCCGCTGGTGTACGTGGCCCAGGGAGAAAAGCTCGCGCCCCGCTGGCTGATGGTGTAGGCGCCGTCGGCGTTGCACTTGGCCGTGAACGCGCACGTGTCGCTGATCGAGGCCCAGGCCTGGTTGTCGATCTGCCAGAGTCCCCGGTCGTACATCCCCGAGCAGCTCACCGGCGGGTAGAAGCCGTCCTGGCCGGTCGGGTTGCAGTAGTAGACGGTGGGCTGGCCGCCCGATTCGGCGACGCAGATGGCGCTGGCCGTGACGAGTTCGTCGTTGGTGGCATTGTGCGTGAACCCCGCGTAGGTGGCGTACCCGGCACACGACTGGGCTGCCGATGCCGCCTGCCGCGCGCTGAGGATCCGGCCGAACGCCCCGCGCGGGGCCACTGACGCCGGGCGCATCACCACCGGCCCGGGCTGCGCCACGCTGCCGGAGGCTCCGCTGGTTGGCCCGGAGGCCGCCCGGACCGCATGGCGTGACGCTGAGTGATCAGCGGGGTGGGCGATGGACGCCGCAGCGACGATGCTGGCGGGCAGGACAACGGCCGCTGCGGCGGCGAGCACGTACCGTACTGCCGCCTTGGCGCTGAGCGCCATGCTCGAACCCCCTCGGTTCCGGACGGGACACAGGTCCCGCCAAAACGGGCCCAACCTGCTACGGAAGGACCCTGAGGGGCTCGTTAGCCGACCGCTGAGCCGGCGCCGTGATACTCCGAAAAATGCATACCCGGCCGGAAGTGCAGTGGAAACGTACTTGACGAGACATCAGCGCCGGTATCGGATTCTCATCACTTTGAGTGACAGACTTGCCCGCAACTGGGCAGTATTTACTCCCGGCCACGCCCGGTCAGGACCAGGCACTGACTGGTCGTTCAGCATTCTGGCGGCAGCGGCGCGCCGGCCCGCCCGGAACTGCCCGCCGGGGGCGGGCCGTGGTCCTCCGGGCTGGACGCCAGGGTGAGGGGGAAAGGGAGGCCAATGGGGAAGGCGCCGTTCCGGCGCCAGGCGACCCGCGTCCCGGTCAGCCGGTATGCTGACCGGGCCCGCTTCACCTGAGTAAGCGGCGCAGCCGCGCGGCCCGCCGGCTGCGTCCCGCCCGGAGCCCGGCCTCCCGCACCGGCCACCCGCCCGGCAGCCCCTGGAGAGCCTCGGATGACCACACCTGACGCTGCGAAGCCGCGGCAGACACCGCTGCATGACGTGCATGAGCAGCTGGGTGCCTCGATGACCGAGTTCGCCGGGTGGCTGATGCCGCTGCGGTACCGCAGCGAGACCGCGGAGCACCAGGCCGTGCGGAGCCACGCGGGCCTGTTCGACCTGTCACACATGGGCGAGATCCTGGTCGCCGGTCCCGGGGCGGCCGCCGCCCTCGACTACGCGCTGGTCGGCCAGCCGTCGTCGATGGCGCCCGGCCGCGCCCGCTACACGATGATCTGCGCGGCGGACGGCGGCGTGCTGGACGACCTGATCGTCTACCGGCTGGCTGACGAGGAGTTCCTGGTCGTCGCCAACGCGGCCAACACCGGCGTGGTCGATGCGGCGCTGCGCGACCGGGCGCAGGGGCATGACGCGCGGATCACCGACCAGACCGGCGAGTACGCGCTGATCGCCATCCAGGGCCCGGCGGCGGCCGGGATCCTCGGCCCGCTCACCGACGTGGCCCTGGACGGGGTGAAGTACTACACCAGCCACCGGGGCACCGTGGCCGGCCGTGAGGTCCTGCTCGCCCGGACCGGGTACACGGGCGAGGACGGGTTCGAGCTGTTCAGCCAGCCCGGGGACGCGGAGCACATCTGGCGGGCGCTGTCCGAGGCCGGCACCGCGGCGGGCCTGGTGCCCGCGGGGCTGGCCGCCCGGGACACGCTCCGGCTCGAGGCGGGGATGCCGCTGTACGGCAACGAACTCGGGCCGGACACGACCCCGTTCGACGCCGGCCTCGGCCGGGTGGTCAAGCTGGACAAGCCGGGTGATTTCGTCGGGCGGGCCGCCCTCGCGGCCGCGGCCCAGGCGCCCCCGCGCCGGGTCCTGGTCGGCTTGCGCGGGGGGACCCGCCGCGTCCCCCGGCACGGGTACCCGGTCCTGTGGGACGGGCAGCCGGCCGGCACGGTCACCAGCGGCGCGCCCTCCCCCACCCTGGGCGTGCCCATCGCCATGGCGTATGTCGAGCCCGAGGTGGCGGAGGCGGGCGCGGCCGCCGGGACCGGGGCTGGCCCGGGCGGGACGGCGCCGGACGAGACGAGCCCGGCCGGTCCCGCGGGCGGGCGGCTCGCGGTGGATGTCAGGGGCCGCGCCGAGCCGGCCGTGATCACCCCGCTGCCCTTCTACCATCGGACCCAAGATCGTCCACGATGACTTCCCCTCGGGCGGCCTGGCCCGGCGGGCAGCAGATCCCAGGAGAGCGACCAGATGACTGTTCCGGAAAACCTGAGCTACACCGCGGAGCACGAGTGGGTGGCCATCGACGACACCGTCGCGTCGGTCGGCATCACCGACTTTGCCCAGCAGGCTCTTGGCGACGTCGTGTATGTATCGGTTCCCGCGCCGGGAACAGCGGTGACCGCCGGTGAGCCCTTCGGCGAGGTGGAGTTCGACGAAATCGGTCTCCGACCTGTACTCACCGGTGGACGGCGAGGTGATCGAGGCCAACCCGGAGATCGACGACGATCCCGGGCTGGTCAATACCGATCCCTACGGGGCCGGCTGGCTGGTCAAGATCCGGATGGCTGATGATCCGGCCGGTCTGCTGACCCCTGAGGAGTACACCGCGCTGACCAAAGAGGCGGGATGAGCCCAGCCGGCCGCCCCGGGGAGCCGCCTGGCCCTGCGGACCTGGCCCGGTATAACGCGGCCACGGCCAGCCTGGAGCCGCCGTTCGCGGTGGTCGACCTGGCGGCGCTGCGGGCCAACGCGGCCGGCATGACCCGGCGCGCGGCGGGCAAGCCGATCCGGGTGGCCAGCAAGTCGGTGCGGTGCCGCGCGGTGCTCGAGCAGGTCCTGGGCACCACCGGGTTCCGCGGGATCCTGGCTTTCACCCTGCCGGAGGCGCTGTGGCTGGCCGGGCTGGGGGTCAGCGACGACATCGTGGTCGCCTACCCGACCGCCGACCGTGCGGCGCTCAGCCGGCTGGCGAGTTACCCGGCCGCGGCCGCCGCGATCACCGTGATGGTCGACTCGCCGGACCAGCTCGACGTCATCGAGAAGGCCGCCGCGGCCGTGGCCGATCCCGCGCCGGTTCAGGTCTGCCTGGACATCGACACCTCTTTCGTCGGCCTGGGCGGCATGATCCGCGCCGGGGCGCGCCGCTCGCCGGTGCGCACCCCGGCCGAGGCAGCGGCCCTGGCCCGGGACATCGCGGCCCGGCCCGGGCTCCGGCTGGCCGGGCTGATGGCCTACGAGGCGCAGATCGCCGGGGTCGGGGACAAGCCGCCGGGGCGGCCCTTCTACGCCCTGGCCGTGCGGCAGATGCAGCGCCGCTCCGCGGCGGAACTGGCCCGGCGGCGCGCGGCCATCGTGGCGGCGGTGCAGGAGGTGACGCCGCTCCGCTTCGTCAACGGGGGCGGCACCGGCTCGATCGAGGGGACCGCCGCTGAGGACGCCGTCACCGAGATCGGCGCCGGCTCGGGCCTGTACCAGCCCAGCCTGTTCGATAGCTACCGGGCCTTCTCCGGCCGGCCTGCGGCGCTGTTCGCGTTGTCGGTGGTCCGCCGGCCGGCCCCGGGCGTGGTCACCGTGGCGGGCGGGGGGTACGTGGCCTCCGGGCCCGCCCATGGCAGCCGCCTGCCCCAGCCTTACCTCCCGGCCGGCCTGCGGCTGGACAAGCAGGAAGGCGCCGGTGAGGTGCAGACGCCGCTGCTCGGGAAGGCCGCGGACGGGCTGCGGGTCGGTGACCGGGTCTGGTTCCGCCACGCCAAGGCCGGTGAGCTGTGCGAGCGGTTCGGCGAGCTGCACCTGATCGACGGCGACACGATCACCGCCACCGTTCCCACCTACCGGGGCGAGGGACAGTCCTTCGGCTGAGCCGGGGTCACAGTCCTTCGGCTGGGCAGGGGTCAGCGGTGGCGGCGGCGAAGCAGGTAGATCCCCACGCCAAGAACCGCCACCGCCGCGAGGGCCCCGCCGGCGAGCCGCACTCCGGGCCGCTGGAGCTGTTCCCGGGCCTGGCCCAGGGCGCGGTCCGCCACGTTGGCCGGGCTGACCCGGTCGGCCAGCTGGTTGACGGTGCGCGCGAGGCTCTCGCGGGTGCGCTCGATCTCCTTGACCAGCGCATCCGGGTCGCCGGCCGCGACCGTGCCATTCGCGTCGACCATCGGGTGCATCCCTTCTGGGGCGGATCTTTGCCGGTAAGTGTGGCAGGCGGGACAGTGGTGTGCACGGCCGGCGCGGTTACCCGCGGGAAATGTGGGGCCCAGGAGGCAGGAATCGGGTCTGGGCGCGGCCGTGACGGCCACGTAGGGTCGAGGATGTCAGCGGAAGGACCTGCCCATGTCAGCCACGAACGAGGCCCCGGCGCCCAGCGCTGCCGCTCCCGGTGCCCCAGCTGCTGGTGCCCCGGCTCCTGGCCCCGCAGCCTCTGATGGGGCGACGGTCAACGACCTCGAGCTGCCGGTCTTCGACTACACCGAGCCAGGACTGGCCGGTGAGGTCTACCACCAGCGGCTGGCGGCGGTCCGGCAGCAGGGCTGGCTGGCCCGCTCCCCGCTCACCTACGTGGTGCTGGACCGGGAGTCGGGCGAGTTCTTCCTGCGGTCCCGGCAGACCGCCTTTCCCGGCCGGGAGATCGCCGACATCTTCGGCGTGACCGGCGGCCGGCTGCGGGAGCAGATCGACGCCAACATCCTGAACGCCACCGGGGACCGGCACCGGCGGCTGCGGGCCCTGATCGGGCCTGCGTTCACGCCGCGCGCGGCGGACCGCTGGCGCCCCGCGATGCGCGGCTTCCTGGACGAGCTCTGGCGCAGCCTGGGGGATGTGCCGTCCGGCGAGCCGGCCGGGTGCGAGTTCGTCGCCGCGTTCGCGAAGCCGTACCCCTCGCTCACCATCGCCGCCGTGCTCGGGGCCCCGCCCCGGGACGCGGAGCAGCTCCACGAATGGTCCGGCTGGGTCCAGAAGCAGTTCGATATCCGCGCCCTGGCCAGCGAGCCCGCCCGGATTGAGCGCGCGGTCGGGGAACTGTACGAGTACGTCGAGACGCTGCTGGAACGCCGCCGCCGTGATCCCTCCGACGATCTGATCAGCACGCTGCTCGCGGCCGAGGATGAGGACGGCCGGCTGACCCACGACGAATGCGTCAACCTGGTCGCCAACGTCGTCGCGGGCGGCATCGACACCACCCAGGCCCAGCTGTCCCACGCGATGCGGCTGTTCGCTGCCCACCCCGGGCAGTGGGCGGCGCTGGCCCGTGACCCGGGCCTGGTGCCGGCGGCGGTCGAGGAGGTGCTCAGGTTCGAGCCGATCACCCCGTTCACCGCCCGGATCTGCACGGATGCGATCGAGCATCGCGGCGTGGCGTTCCCAGCGGGCACGATCGTCGCGATCTGCGCCGAGCGGGCCAACCGGGATGCCGGGGCGGGCGATGAGTTCGACATCACCCGGGACTCCGGCGGCCGCCTGCTGACGTTCGGCGCGGGACCGCACTTCTGCCTGGGGTCCAACCTGGCCCGCGCCGAACTCGAAGAGGCGCTCTCCTTCCTCGCCCCCCGGATGACCGGGCTCCGCCCCGCGGGCGAGGCCCGGCTCGGTGGCCTGGAAGGCATCTACGGGATCGACGCCCTCCCGCTGGCCTGGACCCCGCGGTAACCCCGTCCGCGGTGGCCGGGCACGCCGGGCCACTACCTGGGCAGCTTCCTGGGCCGCGTCACCAATCGCCCATGGCAAAATCAGCTAGGTGCAGATCGGGATGCTTGGATCATTCCGCGTTCGCACGGACGACGGCGTCCTCGCCGACGTGCCGGGCGCGCGGCTGCGCGGGCTGTTGATCGCCCTCGCGCTCGAACCAGGTCACGCAGTCCCGAAGGCGACGCTCGTCGACTGGATCTGGGGTGAGCGCCCGCCCGCCGAGGCGGCGAATGCCTTGCAACGCCTGGTTTCCCGGCTGCGGAAGGCGCTGCCGGACGGGCTGGTCGAGGGGCAGACGGACGGCTACCGGCTGACGGTGGAACCTGACGCTGTCGACGCCGTGCGGTTCGAACGCCTCGTCGGCCAGGCCCGGGGCGGGGAGGATCCAGGGCGGGTACGGCTGCTGCGCGAGGCCCTCGCGTTGTGGCGCGGAGCGGCCATGCAGGACGTCGGCCTGCAGGATAGTGCCGCGTTTGACGCGGCGGTCACCCGGCTCGAGGGGCTGCGCCTGACGGCCATGGAGGATCGGTTCGATGCCGAGGTCAGCCTGGGCCACGGTGCGGGGCTGGTCACGGAACTGACCGACTTGGTGGCTGCGCATCCGGTGCGGGAACGGCTCGTCGCTGCGCTGATGCGTGCCCTCGTCGCGGCCGGTCGCGACACCGAGGCGCTGCTCGTGTACCAGCGCACGCGAGAGGCCCTGGCCGATGCGCTGGGTGTCGATCCCTCACCGGAGCTGTCCGCATTGCACGTCGCGCTGCTGCGGGGCGAGCTGGGACGGCGGGAGGAGGGCCGGAAGACCAACGTGCGCGCCGAGCTGACCAGCTTCGTCGGCAAGGACGCTGATGTCGCCGCGGTCCGCGAACTCATCGCCGGACATCGGCTCACCACCCTGATCGGGCCGGGTGGCTCGGGGAAGACCAGGCTGGCCACGGAAACCGCGCGCACGCTACTCGGCGACCTGCCGGACGGGGCCTGGCTGGTGGAACTGGCGTCGATCGGCGCGAGTGGTGATGTGGCGCAATCGACGCTCGCCGCGCTCGGGCTCCGGGATGCGCTGCTCGGCGGCGTGCCGAACGCGGAACCGATGGACCGGCTCATCGCCGCGATCCGCGAGCGGGAGGCGCTGCTGATTCTGGACAACTGTGAGCACGTGATCGAGTCGGCGGCGGCGTTCGCCCACCGGGTGCTCGGGGAGTGCCGGCGGCTGCGGATCCTGGCGACCAGCAGGGAACCGCTCGGCATCACCGGCGAGGCGCTGTGGCTGGTCGAGCCGCTGGCCTTGCCGGAGGGTGACGCCGGTCCCGGTGAGATCGAGTCCTCTCCGGCCGTCCAGTTGCTGCGGGACCGGGCGGGCGCGGTGCGCAGGGATCTCGCGGCCGACATCGACGCGCTGCCGACGATGGCGCGCGTCTGCCGGGCGCTGGACGGGATGCCGCTGGCGATCGAATTGGCCGCGGCCAGGTTGCGCACCATGTCCCTCGATCAGCTCGCCAACCGTCTCGACGACCGGTTCCGCCTGCTGACCAGCGGTAGCCGTACCGCGTTGCCGCGGCACAAGACGCTGCGCGCGGTGGTCGACTGGAGCTGGGAGTTGCTCACCGACGCCGAACGGATGGTCCTGCGCAGGCTCGCGGTGTTCTCGGGCGGGGCGAGCCTGGACGCGGCCGAGCAGGTCTGCGCCGGCGATGGGGTCGAGCAGGAGCAGGTGCTGGAGTTGCTCACCGCGCTGACCGAGAAATCGCTGCTGCTTACCGAGGTTGACAGCGCACCGCGCTACCGGATGACCGGCACGATCAGGGAATACGCCAGGCACCGGCTCGCGGAGGCGGGGGAATCGGATCTGGCGCGCCATGCGCATCTCGCCTACTTCACCGACCTCAGCGAGACCGCGGAGCCGCATCTGCGCCGGGCCGAGCAGCTGGAGTGGCTCGCCACGCTCGGGGTCGAGCACGACAACATCGGTTCTGCGATGGGTGGCGCGCTCGCGGCCGGCGAGGCGCATGCCGCGATGCGGCTCGCGGCGGGCGCTGGCTGGTACTGGTGGCTCGGCGGCCACAAGGCCGAGGGCATTGAGCTGATCACCGCGGCCACCGACACGCCCGGCGAGGTGAGCGATGAGATCCGGGCCACGGTGTACGCGCTGGTCGTGCTGTTCATGACCGACGGCCTGGGTGACCAGTACCAGGCGGAGGAGTGGATCCACAAGGCATACCGGTTCAGCCAGCGCAGTCAGCGCCGCGACGCGCGGCTGGCGTTCGTCGCCCCGCTGGAACGCATGTTGCAGGCGCCGCACGCGTTTCTGCCCGCGTTCGAACCGCTGCTCACCGACGACGACCCGTGGGTACGCGCACTGGCCCGGCTGCACCTCGGCAAGATGCGGATCATGCTTGGCCAGGACGGGCGGGATGCGGACGCGTATCTGGAGATGGCGCTCGCCGAGTTCCGGGCGCTCGGCGAGCGGTGGGGGATTTCGTTCGCTCTGACCGAGCTGGCGGACCGGATCGCCACGCGCGGCGAGTTCGCCGGTGCGTGCGAGCACTATGAACAGGCGATCGCGGTCGTCACCGAAGTCGGTGTTATCGAGGATGTCATGCGGATGCGGTCGCGGCAGGCTCAGCTGTACTGGCTGCTAGGCGATGAGGAGTCCAGCGCGGCTGCGCTAGCCGAAGCGCAACGGTGCGCGGAACGGGTCACCTGGCCGGATGCGCTGGCTGAGCTGGCCCTCTCGAAGGCGGAACTCGCTCGCTGGGGCGGCAACGCCGAGGAGGCAAACCAGCAACTCGGCATCGCGGCATCCGTACTGGGCGACGAAGCGGAACAGGCGACCATCCGCGCGGTAACACACGACCTGCTCGGCTACCTCGCCGACGACCTCGGCGAGGCCCGGGCGCACCGCGCGGCGGCCTGCCAGGCGGCGTCCGAGGCGGGGCACGCGCCCCTGATCGCGAAGGTGCTCGTCGGGGTCGCGGACCTGGCCCTGCGCTCCGGCCAGTACGAGCAGGCCGCGCGGCTGCTCGCGGCAAGCGCCGGGGTGCGCGGGCTGCCGGATCGTTCCCACCCCGATGTGGCGCGGATCGAGCAGATTGCGCGGCACCGCCTCGGCGAGGCACGGTTCGCCGAGGCGGCCCGGGAGGGCACGCAGGCGGGCTGGTCTCAGCTGGTCACCGTCACGCTCGCCGCCTGAACGTGGCGCGGTGACCCGCACCCGAGCACCGGCGACAACAACAGTGGCGGCGATGGGCCCTGGGGTGTCGAATGCAGGCATGACAGCTCTCCTCGTGTCTCGTACTTGATCTGCTGATGGGCGGCTCAGCCGACCCGTCACGCGCGCCTCCTGAATGTGGCGAGCGCCCACAGGTATCCGACGAGGGCGATCCCGGCGCACCAGGCGAGAGCGGCGGCCGCGTAGCCGCCTGACGGCGTGCCGGCGAGCAGTCCGCGCACCGATTGGATGATCGGGGTGAAGGGCTGATACTCCGCGAATTGCCGGACACCCTGTCCCATCTTGGCGGCGGGCACGATCGCGCTGCTCAGGAACGGCAGCAGGATCAGCGGCACGACGGTGAGGCCTGCGGATTCCGGAGTTTTCGCGAACATTCCCAGCGCGACCGTGAGCCAGGCGGCCGCGAAGGCTGCCGCCGCGACGATGCCGATTGCGGCGAGCCAGTCCAGGGGGGTCGCAGGCGACCGGAACCCCAGCGCGAAGGCCATGCCGATGATGACCGCGATGGCGACCGTGCTGCCCAGCATGGTGGCCAGTACGTGACCGGTCAGGACGGCACCGCGGGAGACATTCATGACCTTGAACCGGTTGATGATGCCCTTGGTCATGTCGGAGTTCACCGATACCGCGGTGGCCGACAGCCCGTAGGTGATGGCCAGCAGGATCAGGCCCGGTGTTGCGTACTGGATGTAGCGCTCGCCGACATTGAATGCGCTGCCGAACACGTACACGAGCAGCAGCATGAGCACGACCGGCATCAAAGTCCCGTTGAATACCGTGACCGGATTCCGGAGGATGTGCTTGAAGTTGCGGCGCAGCATGATCCGCGAATCGGTCAGCGGTGCTGAAATGGTGCTCATGGTGCGATGGCCTCCGTGCTTGCGTGACTGGTCAGGGCGAGGAAAACGTCATCGAGGTCCGGTGTGTGCACGGAGAACTCCTCAACGTCGATCGAATGCTCGTCAAGCCGATTCAGCAGAGCCCGCAACGACTTCGACCTGCCATCGCTGGGAACCCGCAGGGTCAGGTCCTCGTCGTCCCGGGTGGAGCCGGCCAGGAGCCGCGCCGCCGCGCCGAGTTCGAGGACGCCGGTGAACTGGAGCCGGACGTGGCTGCCGGGAACCAGCCGCTTGAGTTCGCCGGGAGTGCCCTCGGCGACCAGGTGGCCCTGGTCGAGCACCGCGATCTGGCCGGCGAGCTGATCGGCTTCTTCGAGGTTCTGGGTGGTGAGGAAGACGGTCACGCCGTCGGCCACCAGCTCGCGGACGATGTTCCACATCGTGCGGCGGCTGCGCGGGTCCAATCCGGTCGTCGGCTCGTCCAGGAAAATGATCTGCGGCCTGGTGACCAGCGTCATCGCCAGATCCAGCTTCCGGCGCATACCGCCGGAATAGGTCGCCGCCATCTTCTGCGCCGACTCCACCAGATCGAATCGTTCCAGCAACGAGGTGACCACCCGCTTGCCCTCGCCGGCCCGCAGATGGTGCAGATCCGCCATCAGCTGGAGGTTCTCCTGCCCGGTCAGCAGATCGTCCACCGCCGCGAACTGACCGGTGACCCCGATTGCCGCGCGGACGGCCTTGGTCTCGGTCGCAACATCATGCCCGGCAACCCGTACCGTCCCACCGTCGGCCTTCATCAACGTGGTCAGCACGTTTACCGTCGTCGTCTTGCCCGCCCCATTCGGGCCGAGCAGGGAAAAGACGGTGCCCGCAGGAACATCTAGATCGATGCCATCGAGCACGGTCTTGTCCCCATACGCCTTCCGCAGCCCTGAGACTGCAATCGCTGAATTTCTCATGCGGCCACTATCGGCGCCGCTCCTGACACGGCCCTGACACGCCCCTGACACCACCCCTGACACGGCGTTTCTACCTCGTTGCGCCAGGTCAGGGCACTGCGGAGCCAAGAAGAAATGCGTGGACTATCTCGGCGGCCGGTGCGTACGCTGTGGCCATGATGGCTGCATCAAAGCCATGACATCCCTCATCGCGAGCCCAACTCCAAGGCCGCCCGCGCAGGTATGGGTGGGCCTGGGAGGCATGGATGCATGCCGCACGCCGGGAATGGAGCGTCCGATGAAGAAGCTGGCCCCCAAGCTGCTTAGCTGGGCGAGTATCTGTGACGAGCAGACGCGACAGCAGGCAATGCGGACTTCCACGCTGCCCTTCATCTATCCCCACGTAGCACTAATGAGCGACTGCCACCTGGGCAAGGGCGCGACGGTCGGTTCGGTTATTCCGACACTGGGCGCCATAATTCCGGCCGCCGTCGGGGTGGACATCGGCTGCGGGATGATCGCGGTGCGCAGCCAGTTCACGGCGCAGGACGTCCGGGTCCGTGGTGACCTGGCCGCCTTGCGGGAGTCGATCGAGACCGCGATCCCGCTGTCGGCCGGCCAGTACAACGCGGATGTGCACGACGCCGCCACGCAGCGCCGGATCGCGGATCTCGAGGAGCACGCGGGCGCCGACAGCGCGGAGATGACCTCCCCGAACTGGCGGCTCCAACTGGGCAGCCTGGGTTCGGGGAACCATTTCATCGAGGTCAGCCTGGACGAGGAGGACCGCGTCTGGCTGTTCTTGCACTCTGGGTCGCGCGGGGTCGGAAACCGGCTGGCGGGCAAGCACATCGCGATCGCCAAGGACCTGGCCAAGCGCTGGTGGATCCCGCTGGCCGACCCCGATCTGGCTTACCTGGTGGAGGGCACCGAGGAGTTCTCGGCCTACCTGCGTGACCTGCACTGGGCTCAGCACTTCGCGCTGCTGAACCGGGAGGAGATGATGGACCGCGCCGTCGCCTGCCTGGGCAAGTGGATGGGCGAGCCCGTGGTGGCGGCGGAGACAGTCGACTGCCATCACAACTACACCGCGCGGGAGAAGCATTTCGGGAAGGACGTGTGGGTGTCCCGGAAGGGCGCCATCGACGCGTCGGCGGGTAAGCCCGGACTGATACCCGGCTCGATGGGCACCCGCTCCTACGTCGTGACCGGGAAGGGCAGCCGGGTCGCCCTCAACTCCTCGCCGCATGGCGCTGGCCGCGAGTACAGCCGCAACGCCGCCCGGAAGACGTTCAGCCGGGCCCAGCTCGACGCGGCCATGGAGGGCATCGAGTGGCGCCGGACCAGCGCGTTCCTCGACGAGATCCCCGCGGCGTACAAAGACATAGACGTCGTCATGGAGGACGCGAAGGACCTGGTCGAAATCCGGCACACGCTACGCCAGATCGTGAACGTCAAGGGCGACTGAGTTTCCTCATCCGTGGGCGGGCGGGCGGCGGCCCGCTCCCCCTACACTCCCCGCCATGGACCTGAAGGACGCGACGCTCATGATCCTGGCCGAGTCCGCGGACCACCCGGAGGTGGCGCGGCTGGCCCAGGCCGTCTACGACCGGCTGGCGGACGGCGGCGAGGTGCCGCACTTCATCCTCAGCGACATGCTGGGCGAGGCCAGCGGAAAGGGCGTGCTCCGGGCCGTGCACCGCAAGTACAGCGCGACCGCCTTCGACGCTTTGGTCATGCCGATCTGCCGCGAGATCGACCGCCAGCGCCCGGTCCCGCCGCGCCCGCGTCCCGCGCCGGAGGATGACCCGCTCACCAGCAGCACCTTCCGCCGCTAGCGCCCCGTGAGTCACAGCCCCGCCTTCGTGATCATGGGATTGCTGGGGTCATAGCCCCAGCGATCCCATGATCACGCCCGGGAGAGCAGGCGGAACGCCGGAACGGGGGCCTGTCAGGGCCAGGAGGGCGGTTCCGCGGCCCCGGCCGGTGGGCCGGGGCCGCGGAGCCCGCGGGGACGAACCTAGCTAGGTCAGCTGGCCGCCTCCACATGCTTCGCGGACGCGATGACAGCCTGGCAGGCGACCGTCTGGGCGGACGCGCCGAAGACCGGGGCGCCGCTGAAGGCCGCGGCCTCCAGTTCGCCCTTGATCTTGCCCGCCAGCGCGTCCCGGACCTTGTCCAGCGCGGTCAGGGCCTGGTTGGTGTGGATGTAGGTCTCGTCGCCCGCGCTGGTGCTGTCCACCGCGTTGGTCGAGGCCTGCAAGGTGGCCGCGCCGAACTGGCCCACGCTGGAGTTCAGCTGCTTGTAGCACTCCCCGAGGGTGGTCACCGCAGGATCGCTGAGTGCCCGGTTCGGGTGGGCCAGGACCTGGGTGATGACCCGGCCGTCGTGCTCGTAGTCGTCACGCAGGCCGGTCAGGTAGATCAGCGTGGGCCGGATGTCAGTCTCGTCCACCCAGGGCCCGGGGAAATGCTGCTGCGACACGGTGATCTGGCCGCTGTCCGCGCCCGCCGAGCTTGGTCCCTGGCTGGCCGTGGGACCGTCCAGCCCGAGGTGGCGCACCCCGGGGCCGGCCAGGCCCAGATAGTTGGTGTTGATCTCGGCGGCGTAGTCGCCGTGGTTCCAGGCGAAGCCGGTGCTCTGGCACACCAGCTTCCCGGCGCAGGCCCCGGTGAGAGCCGATGACTGCAGGTAGTAGTCGGGTTTGGCGAACATCGCGAAGGTCGGCGTGCGCGCCGGGTCGGCGTTCACGATGTGCAGGATGGCTTCCTCAGCCGGGTCGGCGATGTAGTTGTCGATCTTCTGGGTGGTGCCCGTGTACGGGTTGGCCGCCGTGATCGACGCGACCCCGTGTTCGAGGCTCCGCACCGAGGCCGCGTTCGGCCCCGGATTACCGGTGACGTAGAACTCCGGTGCCGTGTCATTCTCCAGGGAGAACGGGGTGGTGTTACCCGTCTGGCTGGACAGCAGGCCGGTGACGTTGGCGTCCAGCTCACCGAATGTGCCGGCCGGGTAGGTGCAGGCCACGTCGGGGGTCACTGTGGTGCCGCTGACCGTGGCGCCGTCACAGGTGGCCGGGGTGGGCTGGATGGCGCGGCCCACGTTGGCGCCTGCCTGGTGGTCACCCTCGTCCGAGCTGAGGATGAACAGGGTGTTCTTGGTGGTGATCCCGTCGGCGGCCAGGCGCTTGAAGAACGTGCCGAACGCCTGGTTGTAGTACTGCGCCTGGGCGACGTAGCAGGCGCTGCCGCTACCCAGCGCCGAGGGCGCGCCGGCACACGCGGACAGGCCCGGGATGTCCTCGTTCCCGTGGATATCCGAGATGTAGCCGTTGACGACCGGCACCCCGGTCTCCAGCATGTCGGCCATGTAGCCCAGCGTCTGGGAGGCGTTGATGCTGCCGAAGCCGGGGAAGCCCGGATGGTTGGTGAGGAATGCCCCGTTGATCTGGTTCCCGTTCAGGTCAACCAGGTTCCCGGCGGCATTGGTCACCTGATAGCCGTTGCGGGTCACGTTGGCCGTGCCCGCGCCCAGCTGCGGCGCGACGTAGCGGTGACCGAACAGGCCCTGGTAACCGGTGTAACCACCCGGCTCATCCGGCAGCACGTCGGCCGCGGCGGTGTGGGTCGGGCTGGTCTGCCCGTACTTCACCCCGGTGGCATTGGCGCAGAACGAGTTGCCCTGGGCGCAGTGCACCGCGATGCCTACGTAGTCGGCGGTCTCCGGGTCCTTGAACGAGTCGGGGTCCGCCGCGAGCTGCTGTGCCTCGGGGGAATTGGCGCCGAACACCTTCGGGATGTCAACCGAGGTGTTCTCCAGCTCCTGGTTCACCGTGGCCACGTCACCGACGTCACAGCCGGCCCGGGTGAACGGCACCCACGGTGCGGGGGTGATCGTGTCCGGCTTAGGCGCCGGCGAGGTGGTGGCGGGCGGGGTAGCCGCATAGACCATGGACGGGTTGGTGTCGTGACCGGCGTTCGGCGTGGACGCGGTGTCGAAGATGGGGTCGGTCCAGTACGCGAACGAACTCGCCGGATCGGTCGTCCCGTCGGTGTTGTACGCCTGGTAGGAGTTGCTGACCGGCATGCCGGCCCGGTCGCCGTACAGCCCGGTCCAGGTGGTCAGCAGGTCGTCGGCGGTGTGCGCGATCAGCGGGGTGTGGTTGTTGGACAGGAACGTGCCGTTGCTGGTGAAGAAGTTCAGCAGGTTCGGCATCATCTGCAGGTCGGAGGGGACATTGGGGTTGTCGCGGAAGTAGTGAACGTTGTCGAAGCCGAGCTCGACGACGTGCTTGACCCCGTTCCCGAGGTGACAGCCGTTCCCGGCGCTGTGGTGCTGGACTGCGGACGCTAATGGCTTCGCGGACGCCCTCGCGGCGGCGAACCCGGGCGTGGCACCCGCCACGGCGAGCGCGCTCAGCAGCGAGGCGCATCCGGTGACAGCGGCGGCGCGCACAGCCAGCCTCCGTCGGCCATGGTGATTGGGCATTGATCCTCCTCTTCCGCCTGCCCGGCGTGATCGGCCGGGCAGTCCTGCCGGAGACCCTAGGGACATGGGCCGAATTCCCGGCGACAGGAAAAAGAAACGGAGACCAACTCTCGGGCCGCATAAGATTCCATCCGTGACGGTCAGCGCGGTCATCTTCGACTGGGGCGGGACGCTCACCCCCTGGCACACCGTGGACCACGACGCACTGTGGCGTGAGGTCTGCATCACGCACTTCCCCGATCGGGCCGACGAGGTCGCGGCGGCCATCGTGGCCGCGGAAGACGCCTACTGGGAACTGACCGACACGTCCCAGTCCAGCGCCACCCTGGACGACGTCTTCGCGCGGGCCGGCGTCGCGCCGACCGAGGCGATGCTGGCGGCGTACTACGAGGCCTGGGATCCGCATACGATCACCGATCCCGAGGCGATCCCGCTGCTGCGGACACTGCGGGCGCGCGGGATCAAGATCGGCGTGCTGTCCAACACCTTCTGGCCCCGTGACGCGCACGAACGGGTCTTCCGCCGCGACGAGGTGCTCGGCCTGATCGACGCCGCCGTGTACAGCAGCGAGATCCCGTGGGCGAAGCCCCATCCGGAGGCCTTCCGGGCCGTGATGCGGGCCCTGGACGTGGACGACCCGGCCACGTGCGTGTTCGTGGGCGACCGGCCCTTCTCGGACGTGCACGGCGCGAAGCGGGCAGGCATGCGGGCCGTGCTCATCCCGCACAGCGAGGTGCCGCCGTTCGACGAGGTCACTCCCGATGCGGTGATCACCCGGCTGGCCGACCTCCCGGCGCACCTCGACGCCTGGTCCGCCCCGGACGCCTGAACGGGCGGTCAGCCCGGGCCGCGCGCACCTGCCGTGATCTGGGCGGACCCGGGCCGGGAACCCGGTGGCCACGGACCGGTCGTCCTGACCCTGAGCGAGGGGTGCCGCCTGGTCAGCCGCGCCGCGATCCCCGGGAAGTCAGCGGCCTCCCGCGCGCTGACCAGGTAGCTACCGCTGAGCAGGAGCCGTCCCCCGCTGCCGATGAGCGGCGGGCATGGAGTCAGCTGCCGCCAGGTACTGATGGCGATATCGGTGAGCGCCTGGTCGATCTCCTCTGCGCGGGCGCCCGCCCGCCGCCAGTGCGGCTCCAGCGGGAACCGGTCATCCTGCGGCACGGCCGAGACGGCGGCTGGCCGCCCTGTCCCGTCAGCACCTGGATCGACGTGGACCTGCACGCACCACACCTGCGGGGCGGCCGATGACTCGGACATGGAGCTCCTCCCTGGGATCGGCATCCGGTCAGCGCTATACCAGGGTTCAGCGCCAGCAGCCCCCGCGATGTCACTGCCCGCCCGGCCCAGGACGCCGTTTAGCTGCCGGCCACACGGACCAGGACGGCGAGGGCCGCCGCGCCGGCCTCGTGCGGAGGTGACGCGGCGGCGCTCCCACCGGGCCGCACGGGCCGGGCCGCCCGTCGCGGGGTGGCCCGGCCGGTCGCCTCGTCCCGGTGGCGGTTCGTGGTCACTTTCCGCTGCTGGCCGGGCTGGCCCCCGCAAGGCACCGCACGTTGAGCCTGTGACCTGGCATTACGCGGGCAGCTGGCTGGCCGGGACCGCGACGGCACCAGCTCACCGGCGGTTCGTGTGCTGCATCCGCCGTGATAGCAGCGGATGCAGCACACACATGAACCCGCCTGGGGCAGGCCCGCTGCTTACCGTGAGGAGGCGGGTTCGGGATCGCTGATGTCGGCGACGGTGGCGTCCAGGGCCTGGAGGGCGCCGTCCGCGTCCAGGGCGGCGGCCAGGCCGTGCTGGCCGGCCCCGAGGGTGATCTCGCGGCCGGTCATCCGCTCGTCGGCGATCACGGGCCAGCGGCGCAGCGAACCGAACGGCGTGATCGTGCCGCGTTCGTAGCCGGTCACCTCGCGGGCCACCGTGGCGTCCGGCATGGACAGCCGGCTGACCCCGAGCAGCGCCCGCAGTTTCGGCCAGGAGATCGTCCGGTCCCCCGGCACCAGGACGAACAGGAAGTCATCGTCGCCGCGCCGGACGACCAGGGTCTTCACCACGTCGGCGGGTGTCACGCCGCGGGCCTGCGCGGCCTCGGCCAGGCTGCGCACCGGCCCGTGGCTGATCAGACGGTAGGACAGGCCCGAGGCCGCGAGGGCGTCTTCCGCCGGGTTAGGCATGGTCCAGTATCTCGTGGCGGTGGCGCTGGCCGCGGCGCCGGCCGGACCGGCAGAATGACCGTTATGCCCGCTCCTCATGACGCCACCGTGGATGATGCCGCTGTTCCCGGAACTGCTGCCGCCGGAACGCCCGCCCCGGGTAGCCCGGCCCCCGCGGCACCCGCCGCCGGGAACGCCACCGGTGACGGTGCCACGGCCGTCGGCTCCCCCGGGTCCGCCGCGGCCAGCCCCAGCCCGGGTCGCGCCGCCGGGAACCCGGGCGCGGCCAGCCCGGACTCGGCCGCGGAACTCGCCGCGCTGCGCGCCACCTGCACCCGGTTCCTGACCGGGCATGGGGCGGGCCGGGCCGCGGACCTGCTCGCCACCATCCCCCCGGACACCGTGACCGACCGCTACGGTGACGGCGGCGCGGTGACCGAGCTGGAAAGCGAGATCATGCTGGTGCTCGGCAAGCCCGCCGCCGTGTTCGTGCCCAGCGGCACCATGGCCCAGCAGGCGGTGCTCCGGGTCCACGCCGACCGGCGCGATCGCCGGGTCGTCGTGTTCCACCCGGCCTGCCACATAGACACCCACGAAGGGCGCGGCTACGAGCGGCTGCACCAGCTGACCGGCCGCCCGGCGGGCGAGCGGGACCGGCTGCTCGGCCTGGCCGACCTGGAGCAGGTGGCCGAGCCGGTCGGTTCGTTGGTGATCGAACTGCCGCAGCGGGACCTCGGCGGCCAGCAGCCGGACTGGGCCGCGCTGAACGCGCAGCTGGGCTGGGCGCGGGAACGCGGCGCGGCGGTGCACCTGGACGGGGCGCGGCTGTGGGAGTCCGCGGCGGGCTACGGCAAGCCGCCGGCCGATATCGCCGGCCTGTTCGACACCGTGTACGTGTCGTTCTACAAGGGGCTGGGAGCGCTGCCCGGCTGCTGCGTGGCCGGCCCGGAGGACGTCGTCGCCGAGGTGCGCGAATGGCGGCACCGGATGGGCGGGACGTTGTTCGGCCTGTGGCCGAACGCCGCGTCGGCCCTGTCCTGCCTGGCCCGGCGGCTGCCGATGATGCCGCGCTACCTGAGCCACACCCGGGCCATCGCGGACGCGCTGCGGGACCTCCCGGGGGTCACGATCGTGCCGGACCCGCCGCAGACCCCCATGCTGCACCTGCTGCTGCGCACCACGGCGGAGGACTTCACCGCGGCCGCCCGGCGGCTGGCCACCGAGCAGGGGCTGTGGACCTGGCCGGCCGCGATGGGCACCCCGGACCCGGGTACCCAGCGCGTCGAGCTGGCCGTCGGCGACGCCACGCTGGCGCTGCGGCCGGGCGAGGTGCGTGAGATCATCGGCAACCTGCTGCCGGGCTAGCCGCGGCCCGCAGGCCAGGCGAGCTAGCCGGCGGCCAGGCGAGCTAGCCGCGCCAGAAGTCGAACGGGTCACGCCCGGGCCGGAACCCGGCCGCCTCCGCCCGGCCGGCCGCCTCCCGGAACCGCTCGCCGACGTAGCCGGGCAGGTGCGCGTCGCTGCCGAAGGACAGCGCCGTGCCCCCTTCCTCGCGCCACCAGCGCAGCAGGCCCACCGACCCGAGCGGGCTGGCCGTGTTCAGCTCCAGGACCCGGCCCGAAGCGGCCAGCGCCCGCAGCACCGTGCGGTACTCCTCCTCGAAGTCCGGCTCCTGGTAGCGGCCCGCGGCCTCGGGCCAGTACCGCCGGGGGTAGTCCAGGTGCGCGAGCACCTCGAACAGGTCGCTGCCCTCGATCATCGCGAGCACCTCGGCGAAGTACCGGCGCATCAGATCGCGGGCGGGCTCGCGGCGCAGCAGCGCCCGCGCGTAGACCAGCCGTCCCCCGCTGGGCAGGGTGTGCACCGAGCCGAGGACACGGTCGAAACGGCCGGACGACAGCACCGCGGCGGCACTGCCGGCGAACAGGTGCGGCTCCCCGGCTTCCGCACCGGACAAGATCCGCAACGAGGGGAATCGCTGCCGGCACTCGTCCAGGCACGCGAGGTAGCCGCCGATGTCCAGCGGCCGTGGTCCCCACTTGTCGTTGGGCCTGATGCCGGTGCCTGCGATGGGATCGTCCGGGCGCCAGTCGGTGAAGTCGAGGTGCTCGGTGAAGGCCACCGCGGGCAGGCCCAGCTCGATGGCCCGGGCGCACGCGTAGGCCATCGAGGCCCCCGGGCCCGTGTCATGCGACCACTGCGAATGGACGTGATTATCGGCTGGCACGTGGTTGTCAGCTGGCAGAGTCCCGTAGCCAGCCCGGCCACTATCGGTGGGGCCGATGGGATTTGAACCCATACTCGCAGGATCCTAAGTCCTGTGCCTCTGCCGTTGGGCTACGGCCCCGCTGCTGGTCACCAGGGTGTTCCGGATGGCGGCGCTCCCGGTCAGGCGGCTAGGTCCTGGCGCAGCCGGGCGACGTGCCCGGTGGCCCGGACGTTGTAGTACGCCCGCTCTATCCGCCCGTCCGCGCCGACCACGAACGTGGACCGGATCACGCCGACCGTCTTCTTGCCGTACATCGTCTTCTCCCCGTAGGCGCCGTAGGCCTGGAGAACCTCGCGGCCGGGGTCGGCGAGCAGGCTGAAGTTGAGGGACTCCTGGTCCCGGAACTTGGCCAGCTTCTCCGGACTGTCCGGGGAGATGCCCAGCACGGTCAGCCCCGCGTCGGCCAGGTCACCCAGGTTGTCGCGGAAGTCGCAGGCTTCCTTGGTGCAGCCCGGGGTCATCGCGGCCGGGTAGAAGTACACGATCACGCGCTGCCCGCGCAGCGCGGACAGCTGGACCATCTTGCCGTCCGCATCTGGCAGTGAGAAGTCCGGCGCCTCATCCCCTGGCGCCAGTTTCTGGTCGGTCACGTGCGCTCCCTCCGGAAAGACGACTCCACGTTACCGGGCGCCGCAGGCCCGCGGGTGACCTTATTAAGAGCCTCTTACGCGGTCTGCGCAGGCCAGGTGGACGGTGAGTAACCACCGTAGAGTCCACGACGGGTGGCGGGGGATTGCACGAATTGCTTGTCAAGTAGCGCAATCGCCAACCCAAGGAGGACCAAGCGTGTTCTCGCAGTTGAAGGCCAGTCGGCCGGGCGCTCCCCAGCTGGGGACCACCCAGGACCGGCCCGCCCGGCCAGCGCGCTTCGGCGTCCCGGCCCGGGCCGTCCGCCCGCTCGGCTTCGTGGCCGTGGCGGCAGCAGCCGCCATTGCCGTCGCCGGGTGCAAGCCCGGGGTCTACACCAGCTCCTCAAGCGGCTCCGGCTCCGGCTCCCAGAGCGGGATGTCGTCCTCGGCGCTGTCGCTGGCCGCGCAGCAGACCCAGCAGATGAGGTCGTTCAGCGCCGACGTGGAGATCCAGGCCACCGGGGCGCTCAACGCGACCCTGACCGGCACCCTGCGTGAGGTCACCACGCCCAGCCCGGTCATGTCGCTCCACGCCAACGCGGGCGCGCTCGGGAACATCCGGGTGATCGTGTCCAACGGCATGGCCTACCTGAAGAGCCCCTTCCTGATGCACGCCTACGGCAAGCCGTGGGTGATGGGCTCGATGAACACCATGAGCAGCACCTCGGGCCTGAACCTGGGGCCGCTGCTCGGCCTGCTCTCGACCAGCAGCCCGCTGGTCCAGGTCCCGCTGTTCAGCCAGGGCACGAACATCCGCATGATGGGCCACTCGATGATGGACGGCTCGCGGATGTCGGAGTTCGGCGGGCACTACATGCTCTCCCACGTGCTGGGCAGCCTGAACTCACAGCTGCAGCCGAGCATGCAGTCCGTGATGAACAGCGGCATCAGCATGACGCGGTTCCGGGCCTGGATGGACTCCACGCACCAGGTGCGCAAGCTCGTCCTGATCGAGATCGGTAACAACACCAAGATCACGATCACCCTGGTCATCACGTCGGTGAACCAGCCGATGCACATCAAGATGCCGTCGACCACGCTGATCTTCGTCCTGGGTGGCGCCACTGCCACGCCGACCCCGAGCATGACGGTCACGCCGACCGGGACGCCGACAGTCAAGCCGACCGTGACCGCCACCCCGACCATGGGGGCGACGCCGACGCCGACCAGCACGGTGGGTGCGACCAGCACTCCCGCCCCGGTCCCGACCGGCACGGGTCCCACCCACTGGTGACCTGCGCCGACTGACCCCAAGCGGCGGGCCCGCCGGACCTGGTGATCATGCGCCAGGGCTGGCGGGCCTTTCCGCGTCTCAGGAACCGGGCCCGCCCGGCGTGCCAGGCGGGTCGGTCAGCCGCCGCCGTAGCGGGCGGGTGGGGCTAGGAGCCGAGCAGGGCGGCGATGATCGGGGCCAGGGCGCGCAGGGCCCGGCCGCGGTGACTGATCTTGTCCTTGTCGGCCGGGCTCATCTCCGCCGTGGTGACCTGGTACCCCTCGGGGACGAAGATCGGGTCGTAGCCGAACCCGTTCGTGCCCCGCGGCGCCGTGGCCAGCGTGCCCCCCAGCAGGCCCTCGGTCACATGCTCGGTTCCGGAGGGCAGCACGAGCGCGGCGGCGCAGGCGAACTGCGCGCCCCGGTGCTCGGCCGGGATATCGGCCAGCTGGCCCAGGACCAGCTGCAGGTTGGCGTCGTCGTCGCCGTGCCGGCCGGACCAGCGGGCGGACAGCACGCCCGGCATCCCGTTCAGGACGTTGACGCACAGGCCAGAATCGTCGGCCACCGCGGGCAGACCGGTGAACGCGGCGACCGCCCGCGCCTTGAGCAGCGCGTTCTCCGTGAAGGTGAGCCCGGTCTCGGCGACCTCGGGCATGTCCGGGTACTCGCCCAGGTCGCCGACGTCCACCGGGACCCGCCCGGCTTCCAGGATCCGGCGCAGCTCGACGAGCTTCTCCGGGTTCCGGGTGGCCACGATGAGTTTGTCGCCCACGGGACTCACCTCCGCCCGGGCAGATCGGCGGCCAGGGCGTCCCGCTGCATCCGGGTCAGCTGGGCGCAGCCCGCGATCCCGAGATCCAGGAGCTCGTTGAGCAGCTCGCGGCTGAACGGCTCCTGCTCCGCGGTGCCCTGTATCTCGACGAAGTCGCCGTCGCCGGTGCACACCACGTTCATGTCGGTCTGCGCGGCGGAGTCCTCCTGATAGCACAGGTCGAGGCGGGCCTGGCCGTCCACGATGCCCACGCTGACCGCGGCCACCGACCCGACCAGCGGGTCGCCCTTGAGCCGCTTGCGGCCGCGCAGCCAGCCGATCGCGTCGGCCAGGGCAACGTATCCCCCGGTGATCGCGGCGGTCCGGGTGCCGCCGTCGGCCTGCAGCACGTCACAGTCGATGACGATCGTGTTCTCGCCGAGGGCCTTGGTGTCCACGCAGGCCCGCAGGGACCGGCCGATCAGCCGGGAGATCTCGTGGGTGCGGCCGCCGATCCGGCCCTTCACCGATTCCCGGTCGCCGCGGGTGTTGGTGGCCCGGGGCAGCATCGCGTACTCGGCGGTCACCCAGCCGAGGCCGCTGCCGCGCCGCCAGCGGGGCACCTCCTCGGTGGCGCTCGCCGCGCAGAGCACCCGGGTCGACCCGAACTCCACCAGCACCGAGCCTTCCGCGTGGTCCAGCCAGCCGCGGGTCATCTTTATCTCGCGCAGTGACGCGTTGCTGCGCCCATCGGGTCGGGACATGCCTGCCACCCTACCGACCGGGATCGTCCCCCCGGGCTGGCTCGCCGAGGGCGCGCGTGCCTGCCGCCGGGCACTTTTCCTACGGAGCGTGCGCCACAACCGGACAAACCACCTGCCATAACGCACGTTACGTAGGAAATGTCAGCAGACAGGGCCAGCCTGAACGGTGGCGGGCAATTGGGGGTTCCGGGGGGCGGGGCCCTGGGCTGGCCGGGCCTAGCAGCGGGCGCGGTCGGGCGCACCGGCCTCGATCCAGCGGTAAACCCGGCCGATCCCGTCGGTCAGCGGGGTGCGAGCCTGCCAGTCCAGGTCCCTGGCCGCCCGGTCCACGGCCAGTGAGCTGCGCAGCAACTCCCCCGCCCGGGGCTCCCCGGTCCGGGTCCCGACGGGATGCCCGGCCACCTCCCCGATGATGGCCACGATGTCCAGCACGCTGACCTCGACCCCGGTGCCGATGTTCCAGGTGCCAGGGCGCCCCGCGTCGGCGGCGGCCAGGAAGGCGCTGACCGCGTCCCCGACGTACACGTAGTCCCGGGTCTGCGAGCCGTCCCCGTACAGGGTCGGATCGTCGCCGGCCAGCACGACGCCGCAGAAGATGGGGATCACGCCGGCCTCGCCGGCCGGATCCTGGCGCGGCCCGTACACGTTGGCCAGCCGCAGGACGGAGTGCCGGGTGCCGTGCAGCCGGTTGTACAGCCCGATGTACTGCTCGGCGCAGTACTTGGCGATGCCGACCGGGGAGCCGGGCAGCGGCAGCACGTCCTCCCGGGACGGGATCGCGGCGTTGCTGCCGTAGAGGATCCCGCCCGAGGACGCGAAGAGCACCCGGGCCCCGATGCCCCGGGCCGCCTCCAGCACGTTGACCGTGCCGACCACGTTCACCTGCGAGTCCTGCGCCGGGGCGTCCACTGAGGTCCGGACGTCGATATGGGCGGCCAGGTGGCAGATCAGCTCGGGCCGGGTACCGCGGACGATCTCGCCGAGTGAGACGGCGTCGGTGATGCTGAGCTTGTGCAGCCAGGCGTGCTCATCGAGGCGGCCGGCCCGGCCGGTGGACAGGTCATCAACCACGATCACCTCGTCGCCCCGGGCCAGGAACGCGTCGGTGAGGTGGGATCCGATGAACCCGGCCCCGCCGGTCACGAGTACCCGCATGGTTGAGCATCCTAAGTGCTGAGCGGCGGGTGACGGCTCAGCCGAGGTCCACGACCAGGCCTGACGTGGCCAGGGACAGAGGGCCAGCGAAATGCGGGGCCGCTTCTTCCAGCGTCCGCTGCCGGTCGTTCCAGGGCACCAGGTGGGTGAGGATCAGGCGCCCGGCGCCGGCCCGGGCCGCATGCTCCGCGGCCTGCCGCGCGGTCAGGTGCAGGCCCGCCGGCAGGTCCGGGCCGCTGGTGAAGGACGCCTCGCACAGCATCAGGTCCGCCCCGCGGGCCAGGTCCACCAGGGCGGCCGACTCGCCGGTGTCGGCCGAGTAGGCCAGGGCCCGGCCGCCCGCCTCGACCCGGAAGCCGAACGTCTCCACCGGGTGGTTCATGTGCGCCAGCGTGACGCGGAACGGCCCGATTTCCCGGGTACCCGGCTCGAGGGTGCCGAAATCGAAGGCCCCGGTCATGCCCGGATGCTCATCCAGGCCGTAGGCCTGGGCCATCCGCCCCGCGGTCCCGGACGGGCCGTACACCGGGATCCGCGGGCCGGGGCCGTCGGGCCCGTAGGTCTGCGCGACCCAGTAGCCGCACAGATCGAGGCAGTGGTCGGCGTGCAGGTGGCTCAGGCACACGGCGCCCACGGCGGAGAGATCGCAGTAGCGCTGCAGCGGGCCGAGGGCCCCGTTGCCGAGGTCGAGCACGAGCCGGAATCCCTCGTGCTCCACGAGGTAGGACGAGGCGGGACTGTCCGGGCCGGGGAACGACCCGGAGCATCCGATGACGGTGAGGCGCACGGGCACTCAGGGTACGCTCCGCGGCCCAGATGCAGGCTGCTGGCACGCTGACAGGGTGGCCGCCGCCGCGAGGGACGAGGCGGGGCGGAGCGGCCGGAGCCGGGGCGGAGGGGCCGGAGGAACAGGCCGGAGCCGGGGCTGAGGTGCGGAGGAGGAGGGCTGGAGCGGTCAGGACCGGCTGGTCCGGCCGACCAGGGCGATCTGGCGGCTCTGCGCCACCAGCCGGCCCGCGGCGTCCCAGACCTCGGCTTCCTCGTCGAACCAGCCGCCGCTCACATGCCGGCACCGGGCCGCGACCCGGAGCGCGCCGGGGGCAGGCAGCGCCCGCATGTGCCAGGTCAGCTCGACCGTGGGCGACCAGCCGACCACCTCGATGCCGAACACCACGGGCGGCAGCGAGTCCACGGCCAGCGCGAGCAGGTACGCGTCCGGTTCGCGGGGCTCGCGGAGCTGGAAGTACCCGCGCATCTCCGGCGTTCCGGACGGCTGGCCATGGACCCAGCCGACCGTGGCCGGGTCGAGCCGGATGTCGACCTGCTTCACGTACCCGCTGAACACCCGCGGCCCCCGGGCGTCCTGGATGTCCTGGCACTCCCCGATGGGCGGCAGCCGGGGCGGCTCGCCGGTCCAGGACAGGCCGCCGGGGTCGTCTGGGTCGCCCAGGGCGCCGGTGGTGACCGTGGTTTCCAGCATCGGCCTGCCCCCCTGCACGAGGGTGGCCCGGGCGGTCGCGGCCGCCTTGCCCTGCTTCAGCCACTCCACCTCGACCTGCGCGGGCTCGGGCCGGGGAGCCCGGAGAAAGTGCGCGCTGGTGGCGATGGGGTACGGGTGCGGGGAGGAGTCCAGCACGGCCCGCAGCACCGACGCCAGGAGCACCCCGCCGTTGACCGCGCCCGCGATGGCGAACCGGTCGTCAGGCCGGATCTCGTACCGGCCCTCGCCGACGCGCCGCGCCTCGATGGCCTCGTCGAACGTGCTCATCAGCGGGAGGCGCCGGGCTGCGCCGCCCGGGGGGCGGCGAGGCGAGGCGAGGGAGCCGGGGGGACGGTTTTCGTTGCGGCGAATTTCAGGCCCACAGCTGGCCTTCCAGCCGCGCTTCCGCCTCAGCCAGAGTGCCGGAGTAGGCGCCGGTAGAGAGATATTTCCAGCCCCCGTCGGCGACCACGAACGCGATGTCGGCGCGCTCCCCCGCCGCCTGGGCCTTGGCCGCCATGCCCAGGGCCGCGTGCAGGGCGCCCCCGGCTGAGATGCCGGCGAAGATGCCCTCCTCGTCGAGGAGTTCGCGGGTCCGGCGCAGCGCGTCCAGCGACGACACCGAGAACCGGGTGGTCAGCACCGACTCGTCATACAGTTCGGGCACGAAACCCTCGTCGATGTTGCGCAGGCCGTAGACCAGCTCGCCGTAGCGCGGCTCGGCGGCCACGATCGAGATGCCCGGCACCCGCTCCCGCAGGAAGCGGCCGGCGCCCATCAGGGTCCCGGTGGTGCCGAGCCCGGCCACGAAGTGCGTGATACCGGGCAGGTCGGCGAGGATCTCCGGCCCGGTGGTCTCGTAGTGGGCCCGGGCGTTGGCCTCGTTGCCGTACTGGTAGAGCATGACCCAGTCGGGGTGCTCCCCGGCCAGCCGCCGGGCCACCCGGACGGCCTCGTTGGACCCGCCCGCGGCCGGCGAGGAAATGACCTTCGCCCCGTACATCTCCAGGATCTGCCGCCGTTCCACCGAGGTGTTCTCCGGCATCACGCAGATCATTGTGTAGCCGCGCAGGTGGGCGACCATGGCCAGGGAGATCCCGGTGTTCCCGGACGTGGGTTCCAGGATCGTGGTGCCCGGGGCGAGCAGGCCATCCTTCTCGGCCTGCTCGATCATGAAGAACGCGGCCCGGTCCTTGACCGAGCCGGTGGGGTTACGGTCCTCCAGCTTGGCCCACAGCCGCACGTCGGGCGCGGGAGACAGCCTCGGCAGGCCCACCAGAGGGGTATGACCGAGGCTGTCCAGCAGCGAGTCGTAACGCATGCGCTCTCCCGGGGGTGGGTCAGCCCGCCCCGCCCGCCACGGCTGGCAGCACGGTCACCGTGTCGCCGTCCTTGACCGGCGTCTCGAGCCCGCCGAGGAAGCGCACGTCCTCGTCGTTGAGGTACACGTTGACGAACCGGCGCAGCCCGGCCTCGTCCTGGAGCCGGTCACGGAGCCCGCCGTACCGGCTGTCGAGGTCGCCGATCACCTCGGCGATGGTCGCGCCCGAGCCTTCTACCGCCTTGGCGCCGCCCGTGTAGGTGCGCAGGATGGTCGGGATGCGGACTTCGATGGCCATGAACACTCCAGGGTGAGGCGGTCGGTCTGCGGGCGTCCTCGGCGCGGGCGGTGACGGCCGTCACCGGATGCCAACGGGATGCCCCCCGCGATCATTCCAGGCCGGGGCCTGCCGGGGCAGGGGACGGGTCACCCTGCACGTCATCGGTGATCCGGACTTCCTCCTCGGTCACCGTCCCGTCCACGATGCGGAACGAGCGGAACTCCGCGGTGTCCGGGTCACGGGTGGAGACCAGGACATAGTGGGCACCCGGCTCGTTCGCGTAGCTGATGTCGGTGCGCGACGGATAGGCCTCGGTCGCGGTGTGCGAGTGGTAGATGACGGCCGGTTCCTCGTCCCGGTCGTCCATCTCGCGCCAGACCCGGAGCAGTTCCATCGAGTCGAACTCGTAGAACGTGGGCGAGCGCTGGGCGTTCAGCATCGGGATGAAGCGCTCCGGGCGGTCCTGGCCGGCCGGGCCGGCAATCACTCCGCAGGCCTCGTCCGGGTGGTCCGCGCGGGCGTGCGCCACGATCTTGTCCCGCAGCGCGGAGTGGAGCGTCAGCATGGGTCCGAGGGTAGCCGCCGCGGCGGGCGATCGCGGGCGGCGGCGGGCGCGGGCGCCGAGCGGCGGGCGCGCGCATCCGGCGGGCGGCTACGAGAGGGCGTGGACCAGGGTCTCCTGCAGGAACGTGAGCCAGTCGTAGACCCACATGTACGCGGAGCGGGGATCGGCCGGGTCGAGGTCCTGCACCCGGGCCTGGAAGTCCTCGGTGATCGACAGGCGGACCCCGAGGGCCAGCCGGACGTCGTTGAGCGCCCGCAGCCAGACCTGCGCTTCCTCCTCGGTCAGGCGGACCCGGCCGCCGTCCTCGGGCAGGGTGGCCAGCACGGTACGGGCCGCGGCCGCCTTGCCGTTGCGGAGTTCCTGCTCGGTGAACCGGCGGAAGTCACCCGCCGCGTCGGAGTCATCCTGGTAGGCGTCCGGCAGCAGGCGGGCCAGGACCGGGTCGTCGGGCGGGGTGGCGGGGCCGGACTGGCCGAGCAGGCGGGCCAGGTCGTCCAGCGGGTCGGGCGGCTGGCCGGGGTTGTCCGGGGTGCCCGGGCCGGAGCCGGGCGCACCGGGGCGCGGCGCACCCGGGGCGCGGCCGGTGAACGCATCGTCGGTCAGGCCTGGCTCGGCCAGCCCGGGCTCCCCCGGGCCGGGCTCGCCGCCGACCAGCTCCGCGATCTGGCTGACCAGGGACCGGATGATCTCGGCCTGGGACGGCACGAACGTGGCGGTCGCCCCGCCGCCGCGCACCCCGCGGAAGCCATTCAAGGCCTCACCCGTCTCTTCGGAGCCGCCTGCGCCCCGTTTCCGCCTGAAACTCACTTATCGTGACTCACAGTGGCCCACAGGCCGTAGCCGTGCAGCACTTCCACGTCGCGCTCCATGGACTCGCGGGTGCCGGACGAGACCACGGCCCGGCCTTTCCGGTGCACGTCGAGCATGAGCTTCTCGGCTTTGCGCTTCGAATAGCCGAAGACCTGCTGGAACACGTAGGTCACATAGGACATGAGGTTCACCGGGTCGTTCCAGACGATGGTGACCCATGGCGTGTCAGGGACCACTTCCTCAAACGTCTCCGGGCGTTCCACCTCTGCTGGTGCCACGCTCACCGGCGCTCACCTCCTCACGCACCGTTTCTAGTCTCTCAGGCCAGCAGCGCGCGCTGGCCAGTCGCGCACACGTGCCCTTCCAGTACAGCAGGCCTGGCCAAAGCCGTGGCTGGAGGACCGGGTGAACCTGTGATCAAGACTTCACCTAATGATCATCCGGGTCATTACCGGCAAGTCCTACCATGACGGGCCGCAGTGACGGCCGGAACCAGCCGCCCGCGAGCCTGCCTGAGCGGGGCGGGTGACCCTGGACGACGGCGGGCTGACCGCGGCCACAGCAGCCTCCAGCGCCGCTTCGCACCGGTAGATCCCGCGTTCCCCCCCGGCGGCTGCGGCCGCCGGGGGTGGGCTACGTAGTCTTCTTGATCGTGACGAAAGATTCCCGCGGGGTCAGCACCGCGCTGCTGACCGACCGTTACGAGCTGACCATGCTGACCGCGGCGCTGCGCAGCGGGGCGGCGGGCCGCCGTGCCGTCTTCGAGGTATTCGCCCGGGCCCTGCCGAACGGCCGCCGGTACGGCGTGGTCGCCGGGACCGGCCGGGTGCTGGACGCGCTGGAGCGGTTCCGGTTCGGGCCGGACGAGCTCGCGTACCTGAGCGAGAACCACATGGTGGACGAGGGGGCGCTGAGCTACCTGGAGTCCTACCGCTTCAGCGGGGACATCTGGGGTTACGGGGAAGGCGACTGCTACTTCCCCGGCTCGCCGATCCTCGTGGTCGAGGCGCCGTTCGCCGAGGCGGTCGTGCTGGAGACCCTCGTGCTGTCGATCCTCAACCAGGATTCGGCCATCGGGTCGGCCGGGTCGCGGATGGTCAACGCGGCGGACGGGCGGCCCCTCATCGAGATGGGCTCGCGCCGCACCCACGAGTGGGCCGCCGTGGCCAGCGCGCGGGCGGCGTACCTCGTGGGCTTCGGGTCCACCTCCAACCTGGAGGCCGGCCGGGACTACGGCATCCCGACCAGCGGCACCAGCGCGCACGCGTTCACCCTGGTCCACGACAGCGAACGGGACGCCTTCGCCGCCCAGCTGACCGCGCTCGGCAAGGGCACGACCCTGCTGGTGGACACCTTCGACGTGGCCCGCGCCGTCCGCACCGCGGTGGAGCTGGCCGGGCCCGGGCTCGGCGCGGTCCGCATCGACAGCGGTGATCTGCCGATGGTGGCCCGGCAGGTCCGCGAGCTGCTGGACCAGCTCGGCGCGCGGGAGACCAAGATCGTGCTCAGCGGTGACCTCAACGAGTACTCGATCGCCGCGCTGGCCGCCGCCCCGGTCAACGGGTACGGGGTCGGGACCTCACTGGTCACCGGGTCCGGGGCGCCCACCGCGGCGCTGGTCTACAAGCTGGTGGCCCGGGCCAGGGAAGCCAACGGCGGGGGGACGCTGGAGCCCGTGGCCAAGCGGTCGGTCGGCAAGCCCGGCCGGGGCGGCCGGAAGTGGGCGGCCCGCCAGCTCGGCGAGAACGGCGTGGCGGTCGCTGAGCTGATCACCCGGGCGGACACCGCGGCCGGCCAGGGGGAACGGCAGCGCCCCTTGCTGCGTCCTCTGGTCCGGGACGGCGAGGTCGTCGGCCGGGAGCCGCTGGACGCGGCGCGGGAGCGGCACCGCGCGGCCCTGGCCGAGCTGCCCGTGCACGCACTCCAGCTGTCCCGGGGCTACCCGGCCATCCCGACGGTTTTCGTGCCGGACGACGAGTAAGCGGCCGAGTAGGCGGCGACCAGGGACCTGGACGGCGTGTACACCGCAGGACTGGGACCCAGGGCGACGGGGCTGAGTTCCGGGATGGCCTCCGGAGCGTCCGGGGCTCGGGGCGTCCAGGGCAGCCGGGATCGCGTCGGGGCTGAACGCGCGCCGGTAGGCCTGCGGGGTGGTGCCGCGCCAGGCGCGGAAGTGGTGCCGGAGCGCGGCGGCGTTACCGAACCCGGTCCGGTCCGCGATCACGTCGACCGTCTGGGTCGTCTCCTCCAGCAGCTCCTGGGCCAGCAGGATGCGCTGGCCGGTCAGCCACCGCACCGGGGTGGTGCCCGTCTCCTGCACGAACCGCCGGGCGAAGGTGCGCTCGGACATGCGGGCCCGGGCGGCGAGCTGGTGGACCGTGACCGGCTCGCCGAGGTGGCGCTGCATCCAGCTGATGACCTCGCCCAGCGTGTCGCAGGCGGGCACCGGGACCGGCCGGTCCACGTACTGGGCCTGGCCGCCCTCGCGGTGGGGCGGGATGACCATCCGCCGGGCGATGCCGTTGGCCACCCGGGTCCCCTGCTCTTTGCGCACCAGGTGCAGGCACGCGTCGATGCCCGCCGCGGTGCCCGCGCTGGTGATCACCGGGTCCTCATCGACGTAGAGCACCTCGGGGTTGACCATGGCCGTGGGATACAGCCGGGCCAGGTCCGGGGCGTGCCGCCAGTGCGTGGTGCACCGCCGCCCGTCCAGCAGCCCGGCCGCCCCGAGCACGAACGCGCCGTTGCAGACGCTGAGCACCCGGGCCCCGCGGTCCACGGTGGCGCGCAGCGCGTCGATCAGCGGCGCCGGGAACTGGCCGGACGAGTAGGCCTCGAGCTGGCTGTCGCTGACCGCCGCCACCGCCACCAGGTCCGCCTCCGCCAGCCGGTCCAGGCCATAGGGCGTGGACACGGTGAAGCCCGCCGCCGAGGCCAGCGGGGCCGGTTCGCCCGCCACCACGGCGAAGTCGTAGGCGGGCAGCCCGTCGTCGGTCCGGTCGACGCCGAACACCTCGCACAGCACGCCCAGCTCGAAGGGAGTAAAGCCGTTCAGGATGACCACGGCCACGTTGTGCAGCATGGGTCCATCATGCACCCTGATTGGCAGGATCTCACCCCTAGATGACATCACTGCCACTGTTCGGCCGGGCGCCGATGTCCGAGACTGGGTACATGAGCAGCGCAAACACTCCTTCAACCGGCTCCATTTCTTCCGGACGGCGCAGCTGGCGGCAGCTGCTCCGGTCCGCGGCGCTCTCGATCGCCGCGGTCATCGCCGAGTGTCATCGAGCAACCGGCACGATGATGCGGCTGAGCCAGGCCCCGGACCGCTACCTGCCTGACTCCGGTCAGGTCCCGGACGACTACGCCGAATTCCTGTTCCGTACCTCGGGGCCGCTGCGGCACGAACCCACGGCGAGGCAGCGGGCCGCCGGGCGCAGCCTCCGCTGACCGGTCCCGGTGCGCCACCGGCCCGATGCCGTACGCTCGACCAGTGCGCGCGCTGGTGATCGTGGATGTGCAGAACGACTTCTGTGAAGGCGGTTCGCTCGCGGTGGCGGGTGGCGGCGAGGTGGCCCGGGCCATCAGTGCCTACGTAGGGTCCGGCGGATACGACTACGTGGTCGCGTCGCGGGACTTCCACGTCGACCCGGGGCTGCATTTCTCCGCCCACCCGGACTACGTGAACTCCTGGCCCCGGCATTGCGTGGTCGGCACGGCAGGCGCGGACTTCCACCCGGACCTGGACACGAGCCAGATCGAGACCGTGTTCAGCAAGGGCGCGCACGAGGCGGCCTACAGTGCGTTCGACGGCGCCGATGAGGCGGGCACCCCGCTCGCGGCGTGGCTGCGGGAACGCGGGGTCGGGGAGCTGGACGTGGCCGGGATCGCCACCGACTACTGCGTCAGGGCCACCGCGATCTCCGCGGCGCAGGGGGGGTTCCGCACCCGGGTCCTGCTCGGCCTGACCGCGGGCGTGGACCCCACTACGACCGCCGAGTCGATCGAGGCCATCCGGGCCGCCGGGGCGCAGGCCACCGGAAGGCCGCTAGAGCGCTAGTCGTCGCCCTGCGGGAGTCCCTCGTAGATGCGCTTGCAGTCCGGGCACACCGGGAACCGCTTGGGATCCCGGCTCGGCACCCAGACCTTGCCGCAGAGGGCGATCACGGGAGTGCCGCTCACCGCGCTGTCGACGATCTTGTCCCGCTCGACGTAGTGCGCGAACCGCTCATGGTCGCCGTCGCCGGGCCGGATGTCCGGCGTGGTGGTGGTGTCCTCACGAGTGCCGGAATCCGGCAGAACCTCAGTGCTCACGGTCCCCGATTGTACGCGGCGGGCGCAAGGACCTGGCCCCGGGCGACACCGAATCCCGGCCCGGCCCGCCTGGTCCAGGCCCGCCCGCCTGGTCCCCCCGGTCCGGCGCTGGGCCCGCCGGGCTGGGTGCCCAGCTGTACCGGGCCCGCAGGTACCGCCACGCGGCGACGGAGCAGGCGCACAGCAGCAGCGCCTCCACCCGCACCGTTCCCTCCGCGGGCCAGGGCAGCAGGTGCGTGATGTGCAGCTGCAGCGTCGCCGGATGCGTCAGGGCGTTGAACGACAGGTACACGAACAGGCCGGTGGTCGAGCACGGCGACCGTCTCGGCGACCGCCAGCGCCAGCTGGTCACCCGGCGGATCGGCTGGCGGCCGGAGCACCGCCTCGCGGCGACGGGAGAGTCGCAGGTACCCGCTGGTGACGAGGCAGACCGCCGCGACCAGGAACGCGATGAACCCCGAGGTATCGGTGCGCAGCGGGATGGGCTGCCAGTAGCGCAGGGGCAGGTCCTGACCGCGGAAGCTGCCGACGAGGGCGGTGCTCGCCCAGCACAGCAGGCCCGCGAAGGCCAGGCCGAGGGTGACTGCCTCGGTGGCCAGCCTGCGCACGCCGTACTGTCGCCTGGACCCTGGGCGGTCACCTGGAGATCACCATGAGCCAGCGCAATGTCAGTTGAGCGCGGGGTCGTCGGGGTAGTTGGCGACCATCGCGAGATTGCCGCCCTGCCGCCGCAGCACCTTCTTCCAGAGCCGCTCCGGCTCGTCCGCGAACGCGTCCGCGGGCTCCCCGGACAGCACGTACCAGGCACCTTCGTCGATCTCCGCCTGAAGCTGGCCCGGTCCCCAGCCGGCGTAGCCGGCGAAGACCCGCAGCGAGGCGATCCCGCCCGCCAGCAGCTGGGGCGGCGCGTCCAGGTCGACCAGGCCGATCCGGGACATCACCGCGGACCCGTCCAGCGCCCGCCAGCCCACCGGCTCGTCGTCGCCCGGCACAATCGCGAGCGCCAACGCACTGTTCGGCGCGACGGGGCCGCCCCGGAAGACGACCGACGGGCCGGTCACCAGGTCCGTCCACGATTCGAGGACCTGCCCGACCGGGACTTCGGTCGGGCGGTTGAGCACCACGCCGAGCGTGCCCTCCTCCGCCTCGTCCTCGACGATGAGAACGACGGTACGCCGGAAGTTCGGGTCGCCCAGCAACGGCGTAGCGACCAGCAGCCGCCCCGAGAGCTCGTCCTCCATGCCTCCCATTCTGGCGGACGCCGGGGGTTGTTCAGGCTTCGGTGTCCGCCAGGGCTTGACTTCGTGCCAATTTGAGACACCGGCCGGCCGGGCCGGTTCGGGGAGGGCGCTCAGGTATGCGCCGGCCGGCCACCGGCGGCGTCGCGGACGGCGGCCGCCACCGACGACGACACGTTGGCGTTGAACACCGACGGGATGATGTAGTGCGGGCCGAGTTCGGCGGCTGACACTACCCCGGCCAGCGCCCGGGCCGCCGCCACCAGCATCTCGTCAGACACCGTCCGGCTCTGCGCGTCCAGCAGCCCGCGGAACACCCCCGGGAAGGCCAGCACGTTGTTGATCTGGTTCGGGTAGTCGCTGCGCCCGGTGGCCACCACCGCCGCGTACTCCGCGGCCTCGTCCGGGTCGACCTCGGGGTCCGGGTTGGCCAGCGCGAACACGATCGCGTCCTCGTTCATGGCCGCGATGTCCGCGCCGCTCAGCAGCCGCGGTGCGGACAGCCCGATGAAGACGTCCGCGCCCCGCAGCGCGCCGGCCAGGGGCCCGTCGTAGCGCTCCGCGTTGGTGTGCTCGGCCACCCAGCGCAGGTTGTCATCCAGCCCGGGGCGGCCAACGTTGATCGCGCCCTGGTCGTCGCACACGATCACGTCCGCGGCCCCCGAGGCGAGCAGCAGCCGGAGCACCGCGGTGCCCGCGGCGCCCGCCCCGGCCATCGTGATCCGGACCGAGCCCAGCTTCTTGCCGACCACCCGCAGCGCGTTGGTCAGGGCGGCGAGCACCACGATCGCGGTGCCGTGCTGGTCGTCGTGGAAAACCGGGATGTCCAGCAGGTCCCGCAGCCGCCGCTCGACCTCGAAACACCGCGGGGCGCTGATGTCCTCGAGGTTGATGCCCCCGAAGGCGGGCGCGATGATCTGGACGGTGCGCACGATCTCGTCGGTGTCCTGGGTGTCCAGGCACAGCGGCCACGCGTCGATGCCCGCGAACCGCTTGAACAGCGCGGCCTTGCCCTCCATCACCGGCATGGCCGCGTACGGGCCGATATTGCCCAGGCCCAGCACGGCAGAGCCGTCGGTGACCACGGCCACCGAATTGCGCTTGACCGTGAGGCGGCGCACGTCTTCCGGGTTACGGGCGATGGCCATCGAGACCCGGGCCACGCCCGGCGTGTACGCCATGGACAGGTCGTCCCGGTTGCGCAGCGGGATCTTGACCGCGGTCTCGATCTTCCCGCCCAGGTGGAGCAGGAAGGTCCGGTCGCTGACCTTGCTGACCAGGACGCCGTCGATCTCGCTCAGCGCCTGCACGATCGCCTCGGCGTGCTCGGTGTCGCGGGCGGCGCAGGTCAGGTCCACGCGCAGCCGTTCGTGGCTGAACGGGATCACGTCCAGGGCGGTAACCGCACCGCCCGACTGCTCCACGACGCGCGTGAGGTCGCTGACCGCCCGTCCCCGGGATGGCACCTCGAGCCGCACAGTGATCGAATAGGACACGCTCGGTGCTACCGACACGTTCATCCCGCCTTCCGCCAGGCCCTGATGCAGGACACAATCGTGCCACCAACGGGCCCATGATCAGGCCCGCACCGCCGGGGGCCGCACACCGGCAGCCCGGCCACGTACGCTGCAAGGGTGTCCAACGGAGGAATGACCGCCAGTGCGCCAGACCGCACAGTCACGGCTGGCCGGGCTGACCCGGCCGGCCAGGCTGACCCGGCCGACGGGGCCGTCACGGTGACCGCGGACGTCGGGCCGCCGAGCATCGACGTGACCCGGCTGCGGGTCGCGATCGCCCGGGTCTCACGGAGCCTGCGCCGGCATGAACTGGCCGGGCTGACCCCCACCCAGCTGTCCGCCCTGGCCACGGTGGAGCAGGCGGGCCCGCTGCGGCTGGGCGACCTGGCGGCGGCCGAGAAGATCGCCCCGTCCACGCTCACCCGGCTCGTCACCGTGCTGGAGGAACGGGGCTACGTGGCGCGCCAGCCGGTGCCGGGCGACGCCCGGGCCAGCACGCTCCTGATCACTCCCGAAGGACACGCCATCCTCGAGCGGATCAGGCGCGAGAGCACCATCCTGCTCGCCGACAACCTGCGCACGCTCAGCCCGGATGAGCTGACCGCCCTGGCCGCGGCGCTGCCCGCGCTGGAACACATCGCCAACGTCTCGCCGCCTGACGCACGCCACCGCTGAGGCGCGCGCCACCGCTGAGAGGTACGCCCCGGCCGGCCCGGACGGCCCAGCGGCCGCTCAGAAGAGCAGGCTGGACAGGGTCCCGCGGGCCTTGGCCACCCGCGGGTCACCGGGCGGGAAGACCTCGAACAGGCTGACCAGATGGAGCCGGGCCTGGTCGCGGTCGTCTCCGGACGTCCGCCTGATCGTGCCGAGGAGCCGGTCGAACCCCTCCTCGATCCGGCCGGTGGCCACCTCGATGTCGGCCACGCTCGACTGCGCGTCGACGTTGGACGGGTCCTCGGCCGCCGCCCGGCGCACCTGGTTCTGGTCGTAGCCACTCACCCGGCTGATCAGGTTGACCTGGGCCAGGCCCATCGCGGCCGCCGGGTTGCCGGGCGAGTTCGCGAGGACCTTCTGGAAGGCCGCGGCGGCCCCCTCCATGTCGTCGCGCTCCATCGCCTGCTGGGCTTCCTCGAACGCCGGGTCGGCCATCATCCCGCCGCCGGGCCCGCCCCGCATCCCCGGGCCGCCGGGGCCATCCCCGCCGCCCGGCAGGCCGTCGGCGGCCGCGGCGCCGCCCGGCTGCCCGCTGGCCTCGTCATCAGCGGCTGCCGCGGCGCCACCGGCGCCCGGCAGGCCCATCTGGCCGGCGACCTGCATGACCTGGCCGATCCACTGGCGCACCTGCGCCTCAGGCATGGCGCCGAGGAAGCCGTCCACGACCTGGCCGCCGGCGACCGCCATGACCATCGGGATGCTCTGCACCTGCAACGCGGCCCGCAACTGCGGGTTCGCGTCGATATCCACCTTGGCCAGTACCCAGTCCCCGGCGGCCTCGTTGGCCAGTTTCTCCAGGACCGGGCTGAGCTGCTTGCACGGACCGCACCATTCGGCCCACAAGTCCAGGATCACCGGCACCGACCGTGACCGCTCGACGACCTCCACGTTGAAGGTCTCCTCGGTCACCTCGATTACGTTCCCGTCCGGCGAGCCATCCGGCCCGCCAGAGCGCGTGGCGGCCTGCTGACTGCGCTGCACGGCGGCCTGCCGCGCACCCAGGTCAACGGCGCCGTAGAGCGAAAAGTCCCGCGGCTGCTGCATATCTCTATCCTGCCGCATGCCAGCCATGCGTTGACCGCCCCCGTCAGTCCGCAACGTTGTAGCACTTATTGTGCTACCGTAGTCCCGTGAGTGATACACGCGGCGGCCGCAGCTCCGGGTCCCGGAGCCAGTCCGCCCAGGCCGCGCACAGCATCGGCATCCGTGAACTGCGCCAGCACGCGAGCGTCTACGTGGATCTCGTGGAGAAGGGACAGACGGTGGACATCACCAACCGGGGGCGGCTCGTCGCCCGCCTCGTCCCGGCCCGGGACGCGGAAAGCCCGCTGGAACGGCTGGTCGCGGCAGGAATCATCCAGCCCGCCGAGGATCCTGGCAGCCTGCTGGACATCGAGCCCGCGCCGCCGGTGCCCCAGGGCCAGCCGACCGCCAGCGAGATCCTGCTCCAGATGAGGGAGGAGGAGAGGTATTGATCTACCTGGACTCGTCCGCCCTCGTCAAGCTGGCCGTGGCGGAGCCGGAGTCGGCTGGCCTGCTCAGCTGGCTGGCTGCGCAGCCCAATCTGGTCCGGGTGGCCAGCTCGGTGATCCGGGTTGAGGTACCGCGGGCGGTGTGGCGGGCTGAGCCTTCCGCCCTGCCCGAGAGCTACCTGGTCATCCGGCGCACCGCGGAGATCGAGCTCACCGACGAGGTGCTCAGCAAGGCGGCCAGCGTCAGGCCGGTGACGCTGCATGCGATCAACGCGATACATCTGGCTTCGGCACTGGTGCTGCGGCAGGAGCTGACGTCGTTCGTCTCCTACGACAAGCGGCTGCTCGCGGCCGCCAAGGAGGCCGGGCTGCCGACGGCCAGCCCGGTCTGACCCAGGGCGTGAGCAGGGCCTGACGGAACCGCCGGCCTCCGGGGGAACGAGCGCCCCGCTCAGCAGTGATGCGGCGGGGGCGGCACATCCAGCGTCGGGTTGCGGTCGAAGAACCCGGTCGGCTTCAGCGTGAACCCGCACCGGGCCACCGGCATCACCGGCCAGTCCTCCAGCCGGGGGAAGTGCGTCGGCCCGAAGGTGTGCCACAGCACGATGTCGGTGCCGTCGATGTCCCGGTCGCCGCCGATGAAGCCGGGCAGGCCGGCTCCGCCCGGGTGCTGGTTCACGAAGTCCCCGGCCGGGTAGCGCTGCGCCGGGTCATACCGGGTGACCCACAGGTGCTGGGTGGCGAAGCCGGCCCGGGCCGCCACCGGGGAAGCCGGGTCGGCCAGCAGCACCGGGGCCGCCTCCGGGTACAGGGTGTAACTGACCGGGTGACCGAACCGGTTGGCCCGCTCGGTGCTGACCACGCGCCAGGTGCGGCCGCGTGAGCCGTCGGCCCGCCGGGCCGCCTGCGACTCCGATCGCAGCCGGGTCACCTGCTGCACCAGCGCGTTGCCGTACGGATTGCCCGGGCCGGCCGGCAGCCCGGCCACGTCCACCTCGTCCACCGCGTTGGCCAGCCCGTCCACGTCCATGTCCAGCCGGGCGCTGAACAGGTGCTGGTGGGCGGGCGCACCCAGGCCCGGCGCCACCTCCGTGGAGTGCGGGTAGTCCCCGCCCGGGTGCGCGGCGGTGAACAGCGCTCCGGTCAGCTTGATCTCGCACTCGATCGTGCCGTCGAGGTAGAAGTACCAGTAGAAGCCGTAGTCGTAGTTGCCGATGGTGGAGAAGAACGAGACCACCAGGCGCCGCTGCCGGCGGGACTGGGCCGAGCCGTTGAAGATGTCGGTGTGCTTCCAGAGGATCCCGGAGTCCTCCTCGTGCACGCAGATGGCGTTGCGGATCGTCCGCGGCTCGCCGCTGTCACCGGTCACCGTCGCGTCGAGGTAGGCGATCTCGCCGAGGCAGTCGCAGCCTAGCTCGAGCGAGTTCGCCCACTTGCCCACCAGGTACTCGCCGGTGTCGAAATAGGTCTGCCAGTACCGGAACTTCGGGTCCCCGTACGGCACCACCATCTCGGGGATGGAGGCCCGGTAGATGACCGGGCGGTCCCGGCCGCCGTCGCCGACGCTGATCTGGTGCAGGGTCAGCCCCTCGCGCGCGTCGAAGCCGATCCGCATGGACCAGCCCTCCCAGCGCAGCAGGTGCCCGTCCAGGGTGAAACTCGGGCCCTCGGGCTGGGTGATCTCCAGCGGCCGCAGGGTGGTCCGGTGCGGGCCGCGGACCGCCGGGTCGTCGTAGTCGCCCGACTCCTGCGGCACCGGCACCTCGAACTCATCCACCAGCTCGATGACCCGCCGCTCGATCAGGTCGACGTAGGCGGCGACCCCGTCCACGGGGTGGGCCCAGGCGTAGCCGTGCTCGTCGTCCTGGACGAAGGCGAGCACCCGGACCAGCCGGCGCCCCTCCTCGCCCGGGAAGCCGAACGAGCCGGCGGTCAGCGGGCAGGCCCGGATCCTGGTCACGTCGGTGAGCCCGCGGCGGGCCATGGCCTCCCGCCAGCCCGGGTCAGCGCGGACGACCTCCTCGGCCACCGCGAAGTCCTGGTCCAGGATGGGCGGCTGGCCGTCGGTTCGCGGATCCAGGGTGCGGGCACTGACCACATCACCCTGGGTCAGCGACACCACCACGTCGGTGGACTCGCCGCTGCTCACGTCGATGAGGAACGCACGCAGCCGCCGGTCCGCCGGTGGCCCGGCCGGGGAGAGCACCTCCTCCTTGGCCGGCTCCTCCAGCCCGTAGTAGGCGAACCGGACCGGCCCGGCCAGCAGGCCCGCCGCGGCCAGGATCCGCCGCCCGGCCTCATACTCGGCGGCGCTGGCCGGGTCGAGCGGGTGGGCCGAGGCTGGGCCGGGTGCCTGCGCCACGCGCAGCGCCGCGTCGGTCATGACAGGTCTCTCCATTCACTAACGGACCGTCCCCGGTCCGGCCACCGGCCTGGCCTACTCGTCCGCGATGATCGAGCCGGCCCGCTCCCCCAGCCCGGGGTCTCGCCGGCTCAGCACCATGGCGTAGATCACCGCGATCACCACGATGGCCAGTGCCGCGTACGGGAACCAGTCATACGGTGCGGCCTGCCCCGGCTTGCACAGGTAATACACCGGCACCGCGATGGCGGCCATGCCGAGGACCGGCAGTATCAGGTGCTTCACCAGGCTGAACTCGGCCGGATGGTACCTGCGGTAGTAGAACGGCAGGGCCAGGTTGGCCAGGAAGTAGACCACGAGGACCAGGATGGTGCCCATCGTGGAGGACTCGAAGAAGAAGTTGAGCGGGTCCATGCTCCCGGTGTGGCCGCCGATCACGTGGCCCAGCACCCAGACCAGGATGATCCCGCCGGCCAGCGCGACGAACGCGTAGATGGCGTTCATCGGGGTGCGCCGCGTCGGGTGCACCCGGCCCAGCCAGCGCGGCAGCAGGCCCTCCCGCCCGGCGTTGAAGATCAGCCGGGACTGCGAGTTGGCCGCCGCGATCAGCACGCCGAGGGTGGAGGTCATGCCCGCGATGTAGGCGAACGCGGCGAAGGCCGGGCCGATGTTCCCGGACACCGTGATGAACGGGATGGGGGCGGCGGCCAGCTTGGCCCCGTTGTACCCGAACCCGGTCACGGTGGCGAAGGCGAACAGCAGGTAGCTGGCCACCATCAGCGCGATGGACAGGAACACCGCGCGGGGCACGTTGCGCCGCGGGTTACCGGTCTCCTCGGCCAGCGCGGCCGAGTTCTCCCAGCCGATGAACAGGTAGATGGCGAGCGGGAAGCCCGCGGCCAGCCCGGAGAAGCCGTTGGTCAGGTGGCTCGGCTCGAAAGGCACGGCGGACAGGTGCCCGCCGTGCTGGATGATCGCGATGACCGACACCACGACCAGGACCAGCATCTCGAACACGAAGAAGAACCCGGCCAGCTTGGTGGACACGGCGACGCCGCGGACCATCATGAGCACGGCGCCGGCCGTGAGCACCACGGTGAAGATGCCCCACGGGATGTTCCAGCCCAGGTAGTGCTGGAGCGTGATGGACAGGAACCCGCCGACCACGGCGAGCACCGAGGAGATGGCGATGATGTACCCGGCCCCGCACAGCAGCGCCGTGCTCACCGCGCTGGTGCCGCCGAACGTCTTGCCCACGAACGAGATGAACCCGCCGGTGGACGGCCGCGCCCGGGAGAACTGCGACAGGGTGTTGCCGAGCAGCGCGATGGCCACGCCGGCCGCGATGATGGTCAGCGGCGCGGCCACGCCCGCCGTCACCACCAGGAACGCGAAGCCGAAGAAGAAGCTGTAAGCCGGGCCGATGTTGGCCATCGTCGACGCCGAGATGTCCACCAGCCGCAGCGCACCGCGGTGCAGACGTTCCGGCGACTCCGGTGACTTGGTCTCCGAGAACGGGATGGGTGCCGCCTCGCTCATGTCCCCTCCTGCCTGGGCGATGCCGCCCCGGACGATGGCCGGCCCTGCGGGCCGGACGTTAGTACGGGTAGTGCACGGGTCCCGGCGCGACCGTGAGCCAGCGCCGCTGGGTGAACTCTTCAAGGTTGGCGTCGCCGCCGGACCGGCCGCCGAGGCCGGACGCGCCCATCCCGCCGAACGGCGCCAGCGCCTCGTCCTGCGGGGTGGCGTCGTTGACGTGCACCATCCCGGCCCGCAGCTGGCGGGCGACCCGCATCCCCCGGGCCAGGTCCGCGGTCAGCACCGAGTCGACGAGGCCGTACGGGGTGTCGTTGGCGATCTGCACGGCGCTGTCGTCGTCGTCCACCACCAGCACCGGCGCGATGGGCGCGAAGATCTCCTCGGTCCAGAGCCGGCTCGACCGGCTCACGTCCGCCACCACGGTGGGCCGGAAGTACGGGCCGTCGGTCGTGCCGCCGGCCACCACCCGGGCCCCGGCCTCGACCGCCTCGCTGAGCATCTGCCGGGCCCGCTCCAGCTGCCGGACGTTGATCATCGGGCCGAGCCCGACCTCCTCGGTGACCGTGTTGCCGACCGTGATGGCCTCGGCCCGGGCGGCCAGCCCGCTGAGGTAGGCGCCGGCCACCGCCCGGTGCACGATGTGCCGCCCGGCGGTGATGCAGGTCTGGCCCTGGTAGTGGAAGGCTGACCAGGCGCCGATCATGGTGGCCTGGTCGATGTCCGCGTCCTCCAGCACCAGCAGCGCGTTGTTGCCGCCCAGCTCCAGGGACACCTTCTTGAGCTGCCCGGCCGCCGCCTGGGCGATCCGGCGGCCCACGGCGGTGGACCCGGTGAAGTGGATCATGGCCACGTCGGGGTGGCTGACCAGCCGCTCGCCCGCCTCGACATCACCGGGGAGCACCTGGAAGATGCCCGCGGGCGCGCCGGCCGCCGCGAACAGCTCGGCGATGGCCAGCCCGCCGCTGTACGGCGTCTCCGGGGACGGCTTGACCAGCACCGCGTTGCCCAGCGCGAGGGCGGGGGCGATGACCCGCATGCCGAGGACGAGCGGGAAGTTCCACGGAGTGATGACCCCCACCAGCCCGAGCGGGATCCGCTCGGACAGTGAGAAGCGGCCGGCGTGCCCGGAGGGCAGCACCTCGCCGGTGGCCCGGGAAGCCAGCGCGGCCGCCTCGGTCAGCTCGCTGGCCGCGGCGGAGATCTCGTAGTCGGCCTTGCCCGCGATGCAGCCGGTCTCCCGCATGATCAGCTCACGCCACTCCTTGGCCCGGTCGGCCAGGACCGCGGCCGCGGCACGCAGCAGCCCGGCCCGCTCGGCGTAGGTCCGCTCGCTCCAGGCCCGCTGGGCGGGCAGCGCCGCGGCCACCGCCGCGTCGGCGTCATCCGCGCCGGCCAGCCCGGCCAGCCCGAAGATCTCACCGGAGGCCTTGTCCCGCACCGGCAGCGTGCCCCCCTGCGCGGGACGCCGGAAGGTGCCGTCCAGGAACACCGATTCCTGCCACGCCTGCTGGCCTGTTGCCACCCGCTCCACCCCAGCTCACCGTGTTGATCGACGCATTGGCTGAAATCTTGGCAAGCGCTTTCCAAGTGGTGCGAACGTACCTGACTGGTCAGCCGCCCGCAAGACCCAGGATCAGCTCGGCCGGATCAGTCCCGCGCCGGGTCAGCGGCGGCCGGGACGGGGCAGCGTGCTGTCCCGGAGGATGACCTCACCCGGCACCGGGATGACCCGGGGCTGGTCCGCCTCCTGCAGCACGAGGCTGGCCGCCATCACGCCCATCTGCCTGAGCGGCAGCCGGACCGTGGTCAGCGGCGGGTAGATGTCACGCAGCGTGGAGATGTCGTCGAAGCCGGCCACCGCGATGTCCCCGGGAACGGCCAGCCCCTCGGCCCGCAGCCGGGCCAGCGCACCGACCGCCATCACGTCGTTCACCGCGAACACGCAGTCCGGGCGGGTGTCCCCCGAGGCCAGGATCGCGCTCATGGCCTCGTACCCGCCATCCCGGGTGAACGCGCCGTGTACCACGCGGCGCGGGTCCAGGCCTACCGACCAGGCAGCCAGCCCGGCCCCGAACCCCTCCACCCGGTCCCGCGCGGTGACCAGGCGGTCCGGGCCCGCGAGCACGGCGAAGCGCTGGTGGCCCAGCGCGACCAGGGCCCCGGCCAGGGCCCGCGCTCCTTCCGCGTTCCCCGGCAGGATGGTGTCAATGCCGAGCAGGTCCTGGCCGACGCAGACCGCGCGGCCGCCGTCACGGGTGAACGCGCCGACTTCGGCACGCAGCGCCGCGGTGGCCACGGCGTCGGCCGACCGGCTGCCGACCAGCACCACGGCGCGGGCCCGCTGGGCCCGCATCAGCGAGACGTACTCCAGTTCCCCCGCCTCGCCGGGCGGCGCGCTGGACACGCAGCTGAGCAGGCCACCGGCCCGGCCCGCCTCGATCAGCCCGGCGGCGATGGAGGAGAAGTACGGGTCGGCGATGTCGTGCACGGTCACGCCCATCATCGAGCTCTGGCCCGTGGCCACCGCCCTGGCCTGCAGGTTGGCCATGTAGCCGAGGTCGGCGACCGCCTTGGTAACCCGGTCGGCCAGGCCCGGGCCCACCCGGCGTGACCCCTCGTTGACGACGCGGGACGCGGTGGACAGCGAGACTCCGGCCCGGTTCGCCACATCCTGGAGGGTCACCCGGACCAGGGACGTCCCGTCTGGCCCCGCCCCGCCCGCCGCCCGGCGGCCTCCTGGTTTCAGCTCTGCCACCGCCCGGCGGCCTCCTGATTTCAGCTCTGCCACCGCCCCGCTCCCGGCTGGATTCCCTGGTTGACCCAGCTTCCCAGGCCACCCTAATCTGGGAAAGCCCTTTCCCATGCAATCGCGCCGTGGGGCGGAACCGCAAGGGAGTGATTGATGTCGCGCAAGGTGGTCCATGTGGCCATGAACGGGGTCACCGGCCGGATGGGCTACCGCCAGCACCTGGTCCGTTCCGTGCTGAGCATCCGCGATCAGGGTGGCGTCATCCTCGACGACGGCACGTCGCTCTTCCCGGAACCGATCCTGGTGGGGCGCAGCGAGCAGCGGCTGCGCGAGATCGCCGAGCGGCACGGCCTGGAACGCTGGACCACCAGCCTGGATGAGGTGCTGGCCGACCCGGCGGTGGGGGTGTACTTCGACGCGCAGGTCACCGGCGCCCGCGAGGCCAGCCTGGCCAAGGCCATCGCCGCGGGCAAGCATGTCTACACCGAGAAGCCGCTGGCCGGCACGGCCGAGGGCGCGCTGAGGCTGGCCCGTGCGGCCCGCCAGGCCGGGGTGATCAACGGAGTGGTGCAGGACAAGCTGTTCCTGCCCGGCATGATCAAGCTCCGGCGGCTCGTCCGCGAGGGCTTTTTCGGTCAGGTCCTGTCCGCCCGGCTGGAGTTCGGCTACTGGGTGTTCGAGGGAGACGGCGTGCCCGCCCAGCGGCCCTCCTGGAACTACCGCAGCGAGGACGGCGGCGGGATCGTGCTGGACATGTTCCCGCACTGGCAGTACCTGCTGGAGGACCTGCTCGGCCCGATCACGGCGCTGTACGCGCGGCACGTCACGCACATCCCGCAGCGCTGGGACGAGTCAGGCAGCCGTACCCGGTCACCGCCGACGACGCCGCCTACGCGCTGCTGGAGTTCGGGAGCGGGGCCATCGCGTCGGTCAACTCCTCCTGGGCGGTCCGGGTGAACCGCCGCGAGCTGGTCGAGCTGCAGGTCGACGGGACCAGCGGGAGTGCGGTCGCCGGCCTGCGTCACTGCGCGGTCCAGCCCCGCGCCTGCACGCCGATGCCGGTGTGGAACCCGGACCTGCCCGACCCGATCGACTACCAGGCTCAGTGGGCCGAGGTGCCGGATCATCAGGTGTTCGACAACGGCTTCAAGGTGCAGTGGGAGCTGTTCCTCAAGGCGTGGCGGCAGGCACGCCGTTCCCCTGGGACCTGGCCGAGGGCGCCCGTGGAGTTCAGCTGGCCCGGCTCGCCCTGCAGTCCTCGGCCGAAGGACGCCGGGTGGACGTACCCAGGCTGGCCGGGTGACATGGGCACCCTCGTCAGCCTGCCCGGCCGCGCCCAGCCGGTGGCCATCCCGGATCCGCCCTGGGCGGCTGGGTACCCGCCGCCTGCCTCACGCCGCGTCTTCGCGGCCGCGCACGTCGCTGCCTTCCCGGACGGCAGCATCGACTGGGAGGCCACGCTCGGGTTCCGCGAGTACTTGTGGGCGCACGGGTTCGCGGTCGCCGAGGCGATGGACACCGCGCAGCGCGGGATGGGGCTGCCCTGGCCTGCGGCCCGTGAACTGACCCGGCGGTCCGCGGGCCTCGCGGCCCGGCTCGGCACCGTGATCGCCAGCGGCGCCGGCACCGACCAGCTGCCACCCGGCCGGCATCCGCTCCCCGCGATCCTCGACGCGTACCAGGAGCAACTCCTGGCGGTCCAGGAAACCGGGGCGCAGGTCATCCTGATGGCCAGCCGGGCGCTCGCGGCGAGCGCCCGGTCCCCCGGTGACTACCTGGACATCTACGGCCACGTGCTGGGCCAGGTGGAGCGCCCGGTCATCCTGCACTGGCTGGGCGAGGACTTCGACCCGGCCCTGCGCGGCTACTGGGGCGCCGCGGACTTCGCCACCGCCGCGGACACCGTCATCGAGCTGATCGAACGCGCGGACGGCCGGGTCGGCGGGATCAAGATGTCCCTGCTCGACGCGTCCGCCGAGGTGGCCGTCAGGCGGCGGCTGCCCGCCGGGGTCCGGCTGTACACCGGCGATGACTTCCACTACGCCGAGCTGATCAAAGGAAACGCTGAGGGCCACAGTGACGCGCTGCTCGGCGCCTTCGCCGCGATCACCGCCCCGGCCGCGGCCGCGCTGCACGCGCTCGACGCTGGCGACCTGGCCGGCTACGACGCGGCCATGGGGCCCACGACGGAGCTGAGCCGGACCATCTTCGAGCCACCCACCTCCAGCTATAAGGCCGGCGTCGCGTTCCTGGCCTGGCTGAACGGCCTGCAGCCGCACTTCGCCATGCTGGACGGCTTCCAGGCCAGGCGGCCGGCCGCCCACCTGGTCCGGGTCTTCGAGCTGGCCGCCGCGGCCGGGGCGCTGCGCTCCCCGGCCCTGGCCGCGGAACGGATGACCGGGTACCTGGCCTCGGCAGGCCGGCGGTGACCGGGGGCCCGCTCGGCCGCGACCGGCTGTCCCTCAATCAGGCCACGGTGAAGCACCTTGACCTGGCGCAGAGCGTGGACCTGTGCGTGCGGCATGAGATCCCCGCGATCGGGCTGTGGCGCGACCGGGTGGCCGAGGCCGGCCTGCGCCGGGCGGCGGCCACGGTCCGGGACGCTGGCCTGCACGTGTCCAGCCTCTGCCGGGGCGGCTTCTTCACCGACCCGGACGGGCCGGCCCGGGCCAGTGCCCTGGCGGACAACCGCCAGGCCATCGCCGAGGCGGCCGAACTGGGGGCGGACACCCTCGTCCTCGTCTCGGGCGGGCTGCCGTCCGGCAGCCGGGATCTGGCCCTGGCCCGGCGCATGGTCGCCGATGCGATCGCCGACCTGGTCCCGACCGCGCAACAGCTGGGAGTGCGGCTGGGCATCGAGCCCATGCATCCGATGTTCTGCGCCGACCGCTGTGTCGTGTCCACCCTGGGCGACGCGCTTGACCTGGCCTTCCAGTTCCCGGCCGAGACGGTCGGAGTGGTCGTGGACACCTACCACGTCTGGTGGGACCCGCAGCTGGCCGCGCAGATCGACCGGGCCCGCGGCCGCATCGTCAGCGTCCAGCTGTGCGACTGGGTGGTGCCGCTGCCCGCGGACACGCTGCTGGGCCGCGGCCATCTCGGCGACGGCGTGATCGACTTCGCCCCGGTGGTAGCGGGGGTGCTGGCCGCGGGGTACCCGGGGTTCGTGGAGATCGAGATCTTCAACCAGGACGTCTGGGACGCCCCCGCGGACCAGACCGCCGCGACGGTCCGGCAGCGCTTCGCCCGGTTGCTGGACTGAGACTGCTGGACTGAGACTGCTGGACTGGCGCGCCGCCTGCCCGGCGCAGGGCCGGTCAGAACGCCGGGGCCTCGGAGTACACGCCCCACTCCTGGCGCAGCGCATCGCAGATCTCGCCGAGCGTCGCCTCGGCCTGCGCCGCCGCCAGCATCGGCGGGATCATGTTCTCGCCGGACCGGGCCGCCGCCAGCATCGCGGCCAGGGCCGAGTTGACGGCCGCCTGGTCGCGGCCCGAGCGGCGGCGGCCCAGGTCGGCGGCCTGGTCGCGCTCCACCTCGTGGCTGACCCGGAGGATCTCGATCGGCGTGCCGACCGTGCCGGTGTGGCAGTTCACCCCGACGACCTTCTTCTCGCCCTTCTCCACCTTCTGCTGGTAGACGAACGCCGCCTCGGCGATCTCCGACATGAACCAGCCGTCCTCGATGCCGCGGAGGATGCCGCCGGTCATCGACCCGTCGGGGCTCATCGCCTTGATCCGCGCGAAGGTGGCCTCGGCCTCGGCCTCCAGCCGGTCGGTCAGCGCTTCCAGGTACCAGGAGCCGCCCAGCGGGTCGGCGACGCTCCCGGCCCCGGTCTCTTCCATGATCACTTGCTGGGTGCGGACCGCGATCTCCGCGGCGCGCTCGCTCGGCAGGGCCAGCACCTCGTCCAGGGCGTTGGTGTGCAGCGAGTTGGTCCCGCCCAGGACGGCGGCCAGCGCCTCGATGGCGGTGCGCACCACGTTGTTGTCGGGCTGCTGCGCGGTGAGCGACACCCCCGCGGTCTGGGTGTGGAAGCGCAGCCACTGGGCCCGCGGCGACGTCGCCCCGTAGGTGTCCCGCAGCCACCGGGCCCAGATCCGCCGGGCCGCGCGGAACTTGGCGATCTCCTCGAAGAAGTCGATGTGGGCGTCGAAGAAGAACGACAGCCCGGGGGCGAACGTGTTGATGTCCAGCCCCCGGGACAGGCCGAGTTCCACGTACCCGAACCCGTCGGCCAGGGTGAACGCCAGTTCCTGCGCGGCCGTGCTGCCGGCCTCGCGGATGTGGTATCCGGAGACCGACAGAGGCTTGTAGGCCGGGATCTCCCGGGCACAGAACTCCATCAGGTCGCCGATCAGGCGCAGATGCGGCTCCGGCGGGAAGAGCCATTCCTTCTGCGCGATGTACTCCTTGAAGATGTCGGTCTGCAGCGTCCCGTCCAGCGCGGCCAGGTCGGCGCCCTGCCGCTGCGCGGCGGCCAGGTACATGCAGAAGACCGGGACGGCCGGCCCGCTGATCGTCATCGAGGTGGTCACGTCGGCCAGCGGGATCCCGGCGAACAGCGTGTCCATGTCCGCCGCGGAGTCGATCGCCACCCCGCAGTGGCCGACCTCGCCGAGCGAGCGCGGGTCATCGGAGTCCCGGCCCATCAGGGTGGGCATGTCGAAGGCCACCGACAGCCCGGTCCCGCCCGCGCCCAGCAGCATCTTGTACCGCTCATTGGTCTGCCGGGCGTTGCCGAACCCGGAGAACTGGCGGATCGTCCAGGCCCGGCCGCGGTATCCGGACGGGTACAGGCCCCGGGTGAACGGGAACTCGCCCGGCCAGCCGATCCGGTCGAAGCCCGGCACGACGGCTCCCTCAGGTGGCCCGTACACCGGCTCCACGTCGAGCCCGGACAGGGTGGAGAAGTCGGCCGCCCGGATCCGGGAGCCAGCGAACCGGCGCTGCCACCGCTCCCGGCCCGCTTCCAGCGGCTCCGCGAGCTCAGTCCGGGCGGGCCTCAGCCCGGGCGGGCTCAGCCCGGGCGGGCCTCAGCCTGGGCGGGCTCAGCCTGGGCGGGCTCAGCCTGACCCTGCCCGGCCGGTGTGGGCTCCGCCTGACCAGGCTCGACCGGCTCCGCCTGACCCGGCCCGGCCAGTGCGAACTGTGCCTGACCAGGCTCCGACTGACGCGGCGCTGCGTGCGCGTTCATGCCGTTCCCTCCCGCCGAACGTCCGGCTCCCAGCCAAAATACTAGGACGTCCTACTATCTCTCTCCCACCCTACCCCCTCCAACCGCCCCACCCCGGCCAATCGGTTATCTGTTCGGTTTAGACCCCTTCTGGGGGGTCTAAACCGAACAGATAATTGGACCAAACAACACCAGCCTCACTGGCCCCTCATGTTCGATACCTTCAAACCCGGACGCCTCAGCAGCCCCAGATGCCCCACCGGCGTGCGCACCCCGCAGTCGAAAGCCGCGCCGGTGCCGCTCCCCCGCGCACACACGACTCCCGCCAGGTGCCCGCCCCCGGCCGACCGGGCCGACCGGGGGACCGGCCGACCGGGGACCGGGCCGACCGGGCCGACCGGGCCGACCGGGCCGACCGGGCCGACCGCGGCCGGGCCGGGCCGCCGCGCCTGGGGGCCAGCTGAAAATCCGCCTAATTCGTCCCAACCGTCCGGCGCCCAGCGCCGTCTCAGATAGCGCGAGGGCATTGCGGGGGCACGCCCTTGCGGTCTGGGTCCGCGCCGCCACGACGAAGGTGTGGTAAATCTGTGCAATCCCTAGCCGTCAGCAGGCCGGCAGGCACCTCCACGGGGGAGGCCCTGACGCTGTCCGGGCCGTGGAGCGTGCCGGCGGGAACCACCACCCGAGGGGGTTCCGTGGACAGGCTGCGCACCGGCGACCGGGCCGCAGCCGAAGAACTGTTCAACACGTGCTACCCGCGGCTCGCGGGCTGGGTCCGCCGCCTCGTCGATGACGACGACACCGCGCACGAGATCGCGGCCGAGGCGTTCGCCCGGCTGCTCGGCCGGTGGTCCCGGCTGGAGAATCCGCAGAGCTACCTGTACATGATCGCCACCAACCTGGTCCGGGACCACTGGCGCAAGACCGGCCGGGAACGCAAGGCGCTGCAGGCCGTCCAGGCCGGGGTGCCGTCCGACCCGTCCTACCAGCCCGCCCAGGATGTCCATGTGAGAGAGCTGCTGCAGGCCCTGCCGGACCGGCTGCGCAGCGCGTTCCTGCTGCACTACTACGCGGGCTTCCCGGTCCGCGACGTGGCCACGATGCTCGGCCGCCCGGAGGGAACCATCAAGGCTGACCTGTTCCAGGCCCGGGCCCGGCTGCGTGCGGCCCTGGGGGACACAGATGGCTGACCCTCGCGACGACCTGGACGCGTGGATGAACGCCCAGGTGCAGCCGCTGCCCCCGCCGCCGGGGACGTTCGAGCTGATCAGGAAGCGGGCCCGGCGCCGCAAGGTGACCCGGGCGGCCGCCGCCGCCGCGGGCGCGGCGGCCGTGATCGCGGTCATCGCCACGGTCCCCCGCCTGGTCATCACCCAGCTGAACGTCGGGCCGGGACCTGCCGCCAGCGGTAACGCCGCCGGGAACACCTCCTCGGCCGGCGGGAACCGGCAGCACACCGCGTCCGCCTCGCCATCGGCCGTCCCGTCGCGCTCGGTCTCGCCGTCGGCCTCGGCGCTGCCGCCCGCCCCGGGCAATTTCCAGGCCACCTCGGTGACGTTCGTCGGCCTGAACACCGGCTTCGTGCTCGGCCAGGCCGGCACCCCCGGCCAGTGCGGGCCCCCTTCCAGGTACATCTGCACGTCGATCGCGGGCACCGGCGACCACGGCACCACCTGGCACGGGGTCAGGGCCCCGGTCAGCGGCGCCCCCGCCGGGGCGGCCGGGGTGAGCCAGGTCCGCTTCTACAACACCACCGACGGCTGGGCGTTCGGCCCGCAACTGTGGGCCACCCACGACGGCGGCCAGACCTGGACGCGGATCCGGACCCACGGACTGCGGGTCACCGCGCTGGAGGCCGCGGGCCAGCGGGTGTTCGCGGTCTGGGCGCAGTGCTCCGGCGGCGGCACGGATTTCGCAGCGGACTGCACGTCCTCGGCCCTGTACTCGGCCTCCCCCGGCGGCGACCAGTGGGCCCCGGTGCCGGGCGCGGGTACCGGCTACAGCCTCAGTGGCACCGCGGGCTCCGCGGCGCTGGTCCTCGGCCCCAGCCGCGGCTACCTGCTCGCCCCGGACGGGACCCTGCTCAGCGGGCCGGTCACCAGCGCGGGCGCCTGGCAGCCGGCCACCAGCACGGCCACGGGCACCGGCACCGGCACGGGCACGGGCAGCGCCTCACCCAGCCCGGGCACCGCCTCACCCAGCCCGGCACCCTGCGAGCCGGGTCCCGCGCAGGCCGGCGGCCAGCCGTCCGGCGCACTGCTCACCGGCACCACCAGTTCCGGCTGGTCCTGGTGTGCACCAGCCCGGCCACCGGCGCCACCCAGGCCAAGCAGGTCTACACCTCCGCCGACAACGGCCAGCAGTGGCAGAAGACGGGGACCGCGCGGGCCGCGGGCACCGCGACCTCGGTGGCGGGCACCACCGCGGGGACGATCGTGCTCGCCACCACGGCCGGCCTCCAGGTGTCCACCGACGGCGGCGCGACCTGGACCGCTGCCCAAGGGCGCGCTCCCGCCCGGCGGGTTCAGCTATGTGGGGATGACCAGCCCGCAGCAGGGCGTCGCGGTGCCGGCCGATACCGCGCAGCACGCCGTCTGGTTCACCTTCGACGGCGGCCGGACCTGGCGGGCCTCACCGATCAGCTAGCACCGGTCAGCTAGCACCGGTCAGGTGGCACCGGTCAGCTGGCACCGGTCAGCTGGCACCGGTCAGCTGGAAACCCGGTCAGCTGGAGACCGGGGTGGCCGCGAAGTCACCGGCCGCCACCCTCAGCCCGCGGAGCAGGCCGAAGAGCTGCTCGCGTTGCTCCGGGTCGAACCCGGCCAGGCCGAACTCGGCGGCCATCAGGTCTGCGGTGGCCCGGCTCACCACCTCACGGCCGCTCCCGGTGATCTCGGCGAGCTTGCCGCGGCCGTCCCGCGGGTTGGGCCGCCGGACCACCAGGCCCTGCCGCTCCAGCCGGTCGATGGTATTGGTGGCGCTCGTCGGGTGCACCATGAGCCGCTCGCCGATGACCCGCATCGGCAGCGCCCCCTGGCGGCTGAACGTGAGCAGGACCAGGGCCTCGTACCGGGCGAAGGTCAGCCCGTGGGGCCGGAGCACGGCATCGAGCTCGGCCAGCAGGATCTGCTGCGCTCGCATGATGGAGGTCACCGCGGCCATGGCGTCGGAACGGCCGAATCGCTCCGCCCAGGTCTCGGCCGCCCGGGCGATCGGGTCGAAAGGCAGTTCCAGCGGCGTCGGCACAGGCACACGCTACCCGTGGACCCGGCGGTTCCATGAGGGTGAGCGGGATTACCTCGGGGTGGCCCGGATGCACCGGGTGGCCGCATGGCGCGGCTGGGGCCCCGGTTCTCACCCGGGGCATGGGGTCCCATACCGCACCTAGTCAGTAACAACTAGTTACCTAGCGTGACACCGCTGTACCCCCGGGTTATATTGCCTGCTGGGGGCACCCTGTTTAGGGGCACTGTGTGTGAGGCACCGTGCTCCTGGCACGGGGAGCGAGGGGGTGGCAGGTGCGGTCCAGCTATGGCACCACCGGGATGACTCCCGTGCTCGCCGCAGGAGTCGGGATCCGGCATGGCTGGACCTGGGTGCTCCGCGCGGCGAGCTTCCGCCTCGAGGTCCCTGACGCCGGCCGCCCCGCGATCGGCATCGCCATCAGCCGGGAGACGGCCCGGGCCGCCGTGGTGGACCTGCTGGGCGGGCTGGCCCGGCCGGCCTACGGCGAACTCCGGGTACTCGGCCAGGACCTGACCACCGCGCAGGGCCGGGCCGCGGTACGGCGCTACGTCGGGATCGCCCGGCTGTCGGCGCGGTCGCAGCCGGGCCGGCGGGTGCGCGGGCTGGTCAGTCACGCGGCCCGGGTGGCCAACCTGCCCGGACGGGACTGCGAGGTGCTGGCCGCCGCCATCCTGGACCGGCTGGCCCTGACTCCGTGGGCCGATGTGCCGGTGCGCGCCGCCCCCACGGTGATCGCCCGCCGGGCGAAGCTCGCCGCCGCGGTGGTCCACGAGCCCGAACTCCTGCTGATCGACGGCCTGCTGGACGGGCTCGGCCCGCGCGACACCGAGAATGTCGCGGCCAGCATCCGCGACCTGGGCCGGGACACCGCGATCGTGGCCACCGGCCGCGATTCCGCGGCGCTCGCCCTGGCCTGCGGCGAGGTACTGACCCTCGCCGATGGGATCATCGTCCGCAATTTAGCCTCCCTCCCCGCCCCCCGGTCGCGCCGGGATCGACGCCTGCGTCCTGGGAAGGAGGCGGGGTCTGGCCCCCGGGATCCGGCCGCGGCTGCCTTAGGCTGGACTAGGTGAACTGGAATCTGCTGACATGCGCACTGGGCGGCCATGTCAGCTACGCGCCGGCGGAGCCGGAGATCCGCGCGCGGCTGCACGCCGGCACCCCGGCCGGGGAGACCTGGCAGTGCCTGCGCTGCGCCACGTTCGTCCCCGGGCCGCCGGCCGGGTCCGGGCCGGCCGCCGCGGCGCCCCGGGTCCGCCGCGACGCCGAACTGCGCAGCGCGCTCATCCTGCGCTTCTTCGCCGTGGAACGCTTCGTGCGCGGGATCATCTTCGCCTTCATCGCTTACGGCGTATGGCGCTTCAAGTATTCGCGGTACTCGATCGAGCACACCTTCGACCGCGAGTACCCGGAGATCCGGGACCTGCTCCACTCGCTCGGCTACAACGTCGACAACTCCGGCGGCCTCGTCGGCCTGATCAGGCACACGTTCACGCTGGACCAGCGCACGCTGACCTGGCTGGCCATCGGGGCCGCCGCCTACGCGGTGGTGGAGTTCCTCGAAAGCATCGCGTTGTGGCTGCTCAAGCGCTGGGGCGAGTACTTCGCGATGGTGGCGACCAGCGCCGGCATCCCGTATGAGCTGTACGAGATCGCCGCGAAGGTCACCCCGCTGCGGGTCACCGCGTTCGTCCTCAACGTGGCCCTGGTCGTGTACCTGGTGCTGAGCAAGCGGCTCTTCGGGGCGAGGGGCGGGAAGCAGGCCTACGACGCGCGGCTGCGCAGCGAATCCGTGCTGCAGGCGGCCGCGGACGCCGCGGCCGCGGACGCCGCGCCGCGGGAGCGGCGGCGCAGACGGGGCCCCGGCGCCCGTGCTGCCGGTGCCGGACGGAACGGCAGCGGGAGGCACGGCGTTAGACGGGCCGCCGGAACCGGCGGCGGACCCGGCGACACGGTAACGGGGCGGACCCGCGCCAACGGGGATGTGCCGCGCGAACGGGGATGCAGCGCAGCTACGCCCCGGCGATGAGCTCCTCGGCGGCCGCGAAGGGATCCAGCTCGCCGGCGGCGACGCGGCCGGCCAGGCCGTCGATGCGCTCATCCCCGGGCAGCCCGCCCATCCGGGCCCGCAGCCCGGCCAGCGCGATCACCGAGATCTCCTCCCGGGCCCGGGCGCGGCGCCTGCGTTCACCCTCACCCGAGCGGTCCAGCCACGCCCGGTGCTCGTCCAGCCGGGCCACCAGGTCGCCGATGCCCTCACCGGCGGCGGCCGTGGTCGAGACGATCGGCGGCTTCCAGTCACCCTCGCCGCGGCGGGCCATGGCGATCATGCCGCGCAGGTCCCGCACCGCCTCCTGGGCGCCGGGCTTGTCGCTCTTGTTGACCACGAACACGTCGCCGATCTCCAGGATGCCCGCCTTGGCCGCCTGGATCGCGTCGCCCAGGCCCGGGGCCACGATGACCATGGTGGTGTCGGCCATGGCCGCGATCCCCACCTCGGCCTGGCCCACCCCGACCGTCTCGATCAGGACCACGTCGAAGCCGGCCGCGTCGAGCACCCGCACCGCCTGCGGGGTGGCCCCGGCCAGCCCGCCCAGGTGACCGCGGCTGGCCATCGACCTGATGAACACCCCCTCGTCCGTGGCGTGCTGCTGCATCCGCACCCGGTCGCCGAGCAGCGCGCCGCCGGTGAACGGCGACGAGGGATCGATGGCCAGCACCGCGACCCGCAGCCCCTGCCCGCGGTACGCGGCCACCAGCGCGCCGGTGACGGTGGACTTGCCCACGCCCGGCGACCCGGTGAGCCCCAGCACCCGGGCCTGCCCGGTCAGCGGGGCCGCCACCTTCATGACCGCGCGCAGCTGTGGCGCGCCGTTCTCCACCAGCGACAGGAGCCGGCCCAGGGCCCGCGCGTCACCGTCGCGGGCCCGCTCGATGGCCGCAGCCGGATCGAGACCTCCCGCCTGGACGGGGTCCGCGACCGGCCCCGGGTCCGTGACGGAAGAGCCCAGCTCAGCCACGCGCGGCCGCGGCGGGCACCTCGAACAGCAGCGCGCTGCCCTGGCCGCCGCCGCCGCACAGCGCGGCCGCGCCCAGCCCGCCGCCGCGGCGGCCCAGCTCGTGCACGAGGTGCAGGGCGATCCGGGCGCCGGACGCCCCGATCGGGTGGCCCAGGGCGATGGCCCCGCCGTTCACGTTGACTTTCTCGTCCCCGACGCCCAGGTCCCGCATGGACTGGATGGCGACCGCGGCGAACGCCTCGTTGATCTCGATCAGGTCCAGGTCGGACACGCCCAGCCCGGCCTTGCCGAGCGCGCGCCGGATCGCGGCCGAGGGCTGGGACTGCAGCGAGGTGTCCGGGCCGGCCACGACCCCCTGCGCGCCGACCGTGGCCAGCACCGGTGCCCCGCGTTCCGCCGCGGCCTCGGCCGACATCACGACCACGGCGCACGCGCCGTCGGAGATCTGCGAGGCGGAAGCCGCCGTGATCGTGCCGTCGGCGGCGAACGCGGGCCGCAGCGCGCTGAGCGCCTCCGCGCTGGTGTCCGGCCGCACGCCCTCGTCCTGGTCGAACACGACCGGCTCACCGCGGCGCTGCGGCACCGGGACACCGACGATCTCGCCGGCCAGCAGGCCGTCCTTGATCGCGGTCGCGGCCCGCTGGTGCGACTGGGCCGCGAACTCATCCTGCTCCGCCCGGCTGATCCCCAGCCTGACGTTGTGCCGGTCGGTGAGCTCACCCATGGGCGAGTTGTCGAACGCGTCGGTCAGGCCGTCCCGGGCCATCGCGTCGAGCAGTTCGATGGAGCCGTACTTGTACCCGGCCCGGGCCCCCGGCAGCAGATGCGGCGCGCCGGTCATGGACTCCATGCCGCCGGCGACCACCACGTCGAACTCGCCGGCCCGGATGAGCTGCGCGGCGAGCGCGATGGCCTCCAGCCCGGACAGGCAGACCTTGTTGATCGTGATAGACGGCACCGACATCGGGATGCCCGCCGCGACCGCGGCCTGCCGGGCCGGGTTCTGTCCCGCCCCGGCCTGGAGCACCTGGCCCATGATCACGTAATCAGCCTGGTCGCCGGTGAGCCCGGCCCGCTCCAGCGCCGCCTTGATCACGACCCCGCCCAGTTGCGCGGCCGAAAAGTCCTTCAGGGAGCCGAGCAGCCGGCCCACGGCCGTCCTCGCTCCCCCGGTGATCACTGCTTCCCGCATGCCCCATCCTCCGCCGCGCTGCCCGGCACCGGCCCCAGCACGGCCGTGCCCACCCTGGCGATCGCGGCACCAGGGCCTCTGTCACGATACCCACGGAACGAGTCCCACCCCAGGATGGAGGCTGCCGTGCTGCTCCGCATCGATCACGTCGGGATCGCCTGCCGCAACCTCGACGAGGCGATCGCCCGCTACGAATCCGTCTTCGGGCTGACGGTGACCAGCCTCGAGACCAACCCCGAGCAGGGGGTGCGCGAGGCGATGCTGCAGGTCGGGGACGCGGCTGGTGGCCCGACCTGGGTTCAGCTGCTCGAGCCGACCGGTCCGGACACCCCGGTCGGGAAGTTCATCGCCCGCCGCGGCGAAGGCGTTCACCACGTCGGCTACGCCGTGGCCGATATCACGGCCGCGCTCGCCTCGATCGGCGCCACGGATGTCCGCCCGATTGATCAGCGCCCCCGGCACGGGTCCATGGGCGCCTCGATCGCGTTTCTGCACCCGGCGGACCTGGGTGGGGTGCTGACCGAATTGGTGGAGCCAGCCGCCCGCTGAGCACCCGCTGGCCGGGAAATATCCCGGTATGTGTCACTATGAGGCAAGGGTACGTTCTGCCTGTACCGTCGTAACCGGGCCAGGTGGCCGCCAATAAGGGAAAAAGCACCGTTCCGCGGCAAGAGGAAACGTGAAGGCGCCGCTAACGTCTGCCCGGTCCGGCTATGCTGCCAGGCATCGGGCGAGCGGCACACATGCCGCGCCTGCCGTGTTCGGGGCGGCTTGCCATGGCGTCCTTAGCGTGCGGTGCGGATCGCGATGCCCTTTGCCCACCCCGCACGTCCCCTCGTCTACCCAGGATCAAGCCACATGCAGCCTGAAATCGACGCCCAGCTCAGCAACTTCTTCGAAGAAACCACTCCCCGCGAGTTCGCACGGGTGATGCGCGGCTATGACCCGCATCAGGTCGACGAATACTTCAAGCAACTTGACGGCGAGGTGCGCCAGCACCGCGAGCAAGTTCAGGCGCTGCAGCAGGAACTGTCGGACGCGCACCGGCAGATCCGGGAGCAGGAGCGGCCCACGTACGCCGGCCTGGGCTCCCGCATCGAGCAGCTGCTGCGGCTGGCCGAGGAGCAGGCCACCGAGATCGCGCAGGAGGCCCGGTCCGCCGCCAACGAGCTGAACGCGGCGGCCAAGGTGGACGCCGCCGAGGTCCGCGCCGCGGCCGAGAACGAGGCCGGGGAGCTGCGGGCCATCGCCAAGCGCGAGACCGACGAGCAGCGGGCGTCGGCCGAGCGCGAGGCCGACGCGATCAAGACCGGTGCCCGGCGTGAGGCAGACGAGCTGACGTCGACCACCGAGCGGGAAGTGGCCAAGCTGCGGGCCACCGCTGACCACGAGGTGGCGGAGAAGCGCGCCTCGATCGAGCGGGACATCGCCAAGCTGCGGACCACCACCGAGCGGGAGGTGGCCCAGCTCAAGGCGTCGGCCAAGCGGGAGCGGGACGAGATCCTCACCACCTCCAAGCGCCAGGCGGACGAGATGCGCAGCCAGGCGCAGCGCATCCTGGAGGAGAGCGAGGCCCAGCGGGCACAGGCCGAGGGCGAGTTCGAGATCCAGCTGGCGTCCCGCCGCGAGGAAGCGGAGCGGCAGGAGGCCGAACGGCTGGCCGCGGCCCAGTCCGCCACCCAGAAGCTGGTCAGCGAGGCAGAGCAGCGGGCCGCCACGGCGGAGCAGCGGGCCGCCAAGGCCAGCGCCCAGGCCGAGCAGACCCGGCGCGAAGCCGACCAGCACTCACGGCAGCTGGTCACGAACGCGAAGAAGAACGCCGACCAGATCGTCGCCCAGGCCAAGTCCCAGGCCGAGCAGCTCCTGGCGGACACCAAGTCGGAGATCGAGCGGCACCGGGCCGGTGCGCAGCGCGAGGTCGACGAGCTGTCGAAGCAGAAGGAGAGCATCTCCACTCACCTGGCCCAGATCAGCCAGCTGCTCGGCACCCAGATGCCAGGCCTGGCCGACGCGCTCCAGCAGCCTCGGCAGCAGGCCGTGGGCACCGGTGCCAAGGCGGTCGGCCCAGCGCCGAGCGCGCCCGCACCGGCCAGCGCGCCGCAGTCCGCTCCGGCGGCACCGCCGCGCAACGGCGGCCCGGCGGCGGCCGCGCAGCAGCCCCCGCAGGCCACCACCCGGCAGGCGGCCCAGCCCACCCAGCAGGCCCAGCCCACCCAGCAGGCCCGCCCTCCGCAGGGCGCCCAGCAGGCGGCGCCGGCCAAGCAGCCGGTGTCGGCCAAGGGCAAGGGCAACGACGACGAGTGGTGGACCGAGTAACGCCCGTGACCAGGGCGTATAACGCCCGTTAGCGAGCCAGGCGGTGGCCGGTGCTGAGGCACCGGCCACCGCTCGTTATATATCTAACGGTTTTATCCGGCCGGGTGCCTGCGCGCGGCCGGGAGACGCACGGGTCAGCTGATCGCGGTCTGGCCGCCGTCGATGAGCAGGACCTGGCCGGTCATGTACGAGGACGCCTCGCTGGCCAGGAAGATCGCTGGGCCGGACATCTCCTCCGGGCGGCCCCACCGGTGCATCGGCACGGTCGCGACCGTGGCGGGCCCGGCCGTCTCGTCCGCCCAGAGGTTGCGGTTCATGTCGGTCGCGGTCCAGCCGGGGCACAGCGCGTTGACCCGGACGCCGAGCGCCCCCCACTCGACCGCCAGCGACTTGGTCAGCGAGATCAGGCCCGCCTTGGCCGCGCCGTACGGGGCCAGGAACGGCGCCGCGCTCACCCCGGCCACGGACGCCACGTTGATGACCGAGCCGCTGCCCCGCTCGACCAGGTGCGGGCCGACCGCGTGGCACACGTACATGGCCGAGTCGAGGTTCAGCCGGATCAGCTTGTCCCAGCCGGTCAGCCGGAGGTCGAGGAACGGCACCATGAAGCTGGACCCGCCGGCGTTGTTCACCACGATGTCCAGGTAGCCCAGCTGGTCGATCGCGCGGGCGACCGCGGCGGCCACGGACTCCTGCTGCGTGACGTCGGCGGGAATGACGAAGGCCTTCCGTCCCAGCGCGGTGACCTGCGCAGCGGTCTCGGCCAGCCCGTCCTCACCCCGGGCCACCAGGGCCAGGTCAGCCCCGGCCCCGGCCAGCGCGACCGCGATCGCCTGGCCTATCCCCCGCGACGCCCCGGTGATGAAAGCCTTCTTGCCCGTCAGGTCGAAAAGCGGCACGCTCAGTCCTTCCACTCGGTCGGTAGCGGCGCGGCGGCCGGGTTCACCCGGCGCACGATCTCGTTCAGGACGATACGGACGTAGGGCTCGCCCACCCACAGGTGCTTGGCCCGGTCCACCGCGATCAGCTCAGCCTGCGGCACCCGGGCGAACCGCTGCCGCGCCTCATCCGGGCGCAGGTAGTCATCCAGCTCCGGGACCAGCACCAGCAGCGGCTTGCCCGACGCGGCCCAGGCGTCCAGATCCGCGTCGCCCGCGCGGTGCAGCGCGGGAGAAAGCAGAATCGCTCCCTCAACGGTCATATCGGCGCCCCACTTCAGGGCCAGCTCGGTGCCGAACGACCAGCCCACCAGCCATATCCGGGGCAGCCCGGCTGCGATGGCCCAGCTGACCGCGGCGGCCACGTCGTACCGCTCGGCCTCGCCGTCACTGAACTCGCCCTGGCTGCGGCCGTGGTCGGAGGCGGTGCCGCGGGTGTTGAACCGCAGCACGGCCAGGTCGGCCAGGGCGGGCAGCCGGTTCGAGGCTTTGCGGAGGATGTGGCTGTCCATCATGCCGCCGGCCGTGGGCAGCGGGTGCAGGCAGACGAGGGTGGCCACCGGGTCACGCCCGGCGGGCAGCGCCAGCTCGCCGACCAGGTCGAGCCCGTCGTCGGTGTGCAGGGTGACCGGCTCACGCCGGGCCGGCAGGACCGAACTCGCCCTGATCTCGCTCATCGTGTTCCCGGTGGTTCGGAGGGACTGTGGTTCGGAGGGACTGTGGTTCGGGGGACTGTGGTTCGGCGGGACGGTGGGCCGGCCCGGTGTGCTTACCGGCCGACGCGCCGCCCGGGCCGTCGCTGCATGCGTCGCTCCCAGCAGGGCCGGTGCCAGTGCCGGCGGTCGGCAGGCCCGGAGTTAAGGCTAGGCCAGGCGACCACATGCGGCATACCGGGCGGGATTTCCTGGTCACATCCCGGGCAGCGGTACGTCTTGGCCGAGCCCGCGCCGGGTACCAGGCGGACCACCCAGTCCCCGTCCGGCCATGACTCCAGCTGCTCGGGTCCGGACGGCGGCGGGGCGGGGCCGGCGGCCGGCGGATACGCCGGGGGCTCATGTCCGGACCTTCCCCATGCCGGTGACCTTACCGGCCCCGGCGCCCCGGGCCGCCCGGGGCTGGCCGCAGGTACTCCGTGGTCGTCCCGGCCGGCGGGCGGAACAGGCCGGTCAGTGGAACAGGCCCACCGGGCTGGGCGCGGCGAACTGCATGTCCAGGATGGTCCGGTCCGGCCCGGCCTGCCAGGTCGTGACGCGGGCGGGCGCGTACGGCGGCCGCTGGTGGCTGAGGAATCCGAGCACCACGCGCTTCTGGGCACTGCCGGTCAGGGACAGCTCCGCGGACCGGAACGGAGCCGCCGCGAGGTCCGGGCCGCCGTCACCGAAGGCCACCAGATCCACCGGATGCAGCGAAGCCATCAGGGCCAGGGCGATCACCAGGCGCGAGTTGACCTGCCCGGCCACCAGTTGTTTCCGGGCGGCGCTGGGGGCCTGGATGCGGTTGCTTCCGGACAGCCCGGCGCCGGACAGCCGCCGGTTCTGCAGGTCAGCGTGGAGCGCGGCCCGGTAGGCCGCAGCCCCGTGCGGGGCGACGACCCTGATGCCGACCTGCTCGCCGCCCGAGCCGAAGGTCGCGAGCAGGCCTGGCGCCAGCACCGAGGCGAGCCGGGCCCCGAACTGATGCCGGACGGACGGCGTGGCCACGACGAGGGTAGAGCTGAGCGGGGTGACCCGCCCGGTGCCCAGGGCCTGTACGTGACTGGCCGGGAACCCGTCGGACTCGATGAGTACGCAGGTCACCGGGTCACAGGACACCATGGCGCCCGGGCTGACCTGGCGGGCGATCCAGGCCGCAGCGTGGTCGCGGTTCACCGCGACGGTGGCGACGGGGTCCGAGCCGGTCAGATGATCATGATGGGGGCGGTGTCCGGTGAACGCGAGGCCGGCCGTTACCCCGCCGATGACGAGGAGGAGGGCGGCGGCCAGGCCGACCAGGCGGCGGTTCCGGCCGGGGGAAGACTTCCTGGCCAGCAGCTTGGCGGCCCGCTGGACCGCGGCCTCGTCCGCCGCGCGGCGGGCCGCGGCCTGCTGGGCCTGGCGGCCGGCAGCCTCCCGCTCGGTGGCCTGCTCAGCAGTTTCCTGAGCGCGCATCTTGCTGGGCGGCATCCTGCTGGGTGGTGCCCGGCCGGCCGGGCGCCGCCTGCGCGGCCGCCTCCCGGCGGGCCGGCCACTGCGGCTCCGGCTGCCCGGCGGCCTTCTTCGCGGCGCGAGAGTGCCCGGCGGCGGCCTTCTTCGCGGCGCCAGCATGCCTGGCGGGGGCCGGCCCGGCCGGAGCCTGGTCAGTACGAGGCTGCCCGGAGAGGGGCGGGGCGGGGCGGGCCTGCGCGGCCGGGGCCTGGTCCGTGGCGGCCTGGTCCGTGGCGGCCTGGGCTGGCCGCGGGCTCGGTGCCTGAGCGGTATCCGTCGCTGGGGTGGCATCCGCCGGCGGCAGCGGCTCACCGGCCGGCGACACCCGGATAACGGGAATGGGCTCGGTCGACGCATCCGTCGGCACGGGTGCCGGGGGGATCGCCGTATCGGGCCGCGCCTGGGCAGCCGGGGCCGGCCGGGGACTGTCGCCGACTGCCCGGCGGGGCAGCACGACCGTGGGGCCGGGCTCGGCCGCGTCGTTCCCGCCACCAGCGGGCCCTTCCCGGGCCGGCCTGAGCTGGTCACCTGCGGTCCCTCGCTGCGGCCCGGGTCCGGCCTGGTCACCCCGGGCCCGTTCCTTCTTGTCGCCGCTGCGGGCCATCCAGTCGCGGCTGCGGACGAATCGCGGCGGCCTGCGCGGTTCCGCAGGCCGGGCCGCGGGCGGCTCCGGCTCCGCCGGCGGCCTGGCCTCTTCCTGGGCGCGCTGCTCCAGCCGTTGCTCGGCTTCGGCGGCAGCGCGCACCCGCTCGAGGAAAGAGGGGGGCAGGACAGGCCGTGCGACCTGGGCTGGCGGTCGCGGCCCGTCACTCATCCCCCGCACCCGCTGCGGCAGCGCCGAGGACGCGACCGGCCGGCCCTGGGGTTCCCGCGGCCCGGGCACGGCCTCGGCCGGGGCTATCCCGCCACGCTTCGCGCCCGGCCTGCCCCCGGCCAGTTCCTCCTCGTCCCGGCCGGCCCCGGTGTCGCCACCAGCAGGATCGTCAGACGCGGACTCACCCTGAGTGGCCAGCGCGGTCGGTGCCGGCCCGTCAGATCCGGCGGGCCGTTCACGGGACGGCGGAATACCGTTTTCTTTTTCCATCTAGCTAAACCCCCTGGGAGACGTGTGCGGGGCTGCCTCCCTGCGGTACAGCGGAGCACACGTGGAGTTACTTTTCAACCTGAATCGCCCGATGTCACGGAGGCACTACGTAATGGCACAAGGCCGCCTTCACGCTGCACTCACCGGGAGCTCAAACGATTGCCCCGGATCCCGTCACTTAGGCTGGGTTTCGACTTTCCCCAAACCCCGTCGCGGCTGACGTCCTAGTCAGTACCTTTTTGTGGGCGGCAGTCTCTATCAGAGGATCAGGCCGCTTGTCATGACCTGGTGCAGCACGTGCGCCCGATGGGGGGGATCACGCGGATTCGCCGGCCACCCGTGATCTCAGGCAGGGACGAGCTCATGAACGACGGCACGACCCACGCCGCGACCACCAGCGGTCACGAACCCTCGCCGCCGGCCGCCCCGGCTGGCCAGGGCCGGCGCACCTGGCCAGTCCTGGCCGTAGCGGTCCTGGTCGTGGTCGCGGCCATCGGGCTGGTGGTCAGGCACGCCGTGTCGTCCCCCACCGCAGGCCCGCCCGCGGTGCACGCGTCCCTGCCGTCCCGCACCGCCAGCTACCTGGGCGTCTATGAGCCCCAGGCCCCCTCGGCCTACCAGCAGGTCGCGGGCTTCTCCCAGGCCGCGGGCCAGCAGCCGAACGTGGCCGGCTACTTCAGTGGCTGGGCGCAACAGTTCGCGGGCTCGTTCGCCCGCCAGGCCCGCGCGCACGGCGCGGTACCTCTTATCCAGGTTGACCCGACCCTCGCCTCGGTGAAGGGCATCTCGGCCGGGACGTACGACATCTACCTGCGCTCGTACGCGGACAGCGTCCGGAAGTTCGGCCACCCCGTCATCATCGGCTTCGGGCACGAGATGAACGCGCCCTGGTATCCCTGGGGATACCGGCATGTCCCGGCCCGGACGTTCGTGGCCGCCTGGCGGCACATCGTGACGCTCTTCCGGGGCCAGGGGGCGGACAATGTCACCTGGCTGTGGACCATCAACGACTCGCTGGGCAGCACCGGCCCCGTTACGGCCTGGTGGCCCGGGGCCGCGTACGTCACGTGGGTCGGCATCGACGGCTACTTCTACCGGCCGTCCGACACGTTCACCAGCGTTTTCGGGAACACGATCCGTGAGGTGAGATCGTTCTCGCGCAAACCGGTGCTTCTGTCCGAGACCGCAGTAGGTCCCCACGCGGGCCAGCCGGGCAAGATCGGCAGCCTGTTCAGCGGGATGCGCCGGTACCGGACCCTGGGTCTCGTGTGGTTCGACCAGGCCCAGCATGGCGGCATCTACCAGCAGGACTGGCGTCTGGAAGATAGCCCGGCCGCCGAGGCGACGTTCCGGCGCGGCGTGCAGAACCAGCTTCGGCTCAGCCGGGGTTAGCCGCCCGGGATTGGCCGCCCTGGTTAGCCGACGGGGGATTGGCCGCCCGGGGTTAGCCGACGGGGGTGGGCCGCGGGCCCGCCCACAGCCGGGCGCGGCGCCCGACGTAGCCCAGGCTGGCGGCGCCGAGGCCAATGCCGATGGCTGAGGCCCGGAGCGCCGCAGCCAATTCCCGGTCGGCCATCGCTGCCCGCAATTCACGGCCTATTCCGGCCGGGAGTGTCTTAATGGCATGCTGCCGTTCGTCCCGCAGCCCCTCCCCTGTTCCCAGCCATGCGGATAGCTCGGCTTTACCCTGGCCCTCGTTCCGGCAGCGCCAGAGAAAGAAGCGAAGAGTGCAGCGGCCCGGCGGGACCTTATGCCCGACCAGGGCCGACGGCTCGTACCACCAGGTGCCCCGGTCCATCGCATTCGCCAGGCGGATGCAGAAGTCGGTGTCTTCCGGGCTCGACACATGATCGGTCTTCCCGAAGTCCTCACGGAAACCCCCGACCGCCCAGAAATCCGACCGGGCCACCGCCATATTCTCCGACCACACGTTCCTGATCGGTCCTGCGGTTTCGGGCAGCCCGCGATAGGAGGCACCGACCACCCAGAGGAATTCCTCCGGCATCCACTGCGGCCCCGGGCCAGGCCATACTGGCTCGACCCGGCCGCCCGCACCGATGACATCCGGGCGGCCGAGCGGAGCGACCAGGCTCTGCAGCCAGCCGGGCCGGGCGACGGCATCGTCGTCCAGGAAAGCCAGGAAATCGCCGTCTGCGGCCCGCGCCCCGGCATTGCGGGTGGCGGAGGCTCCGCGCGGGCCGCGGTGATCCACCACAGTTACGCCGTCCAGCTTGGCGCGAGCCCATTCGCACAGGTCAGCATGGTTGTCCACCGCCACCACGACCTGGTGTGGCGGCGGCTGCTGGCGCCGCGCTGACGAGACCGCGCAGGCAAGATCTTCTGCCCGCTCCGGAGTGTGCGCGGCGATCACGACGGAGGTCGCCGCGGCCACTGCCGGGCGTGCCGTCACCACGGGTCCGGGGCCAGCGCCTGATCCTGGACCGGCGGAACCACAGCGGGGCTGGGCTGGGCCGACTGTTCCCGGCGGCGCTCGGCCAGTATGGTGCGCAGCACGCGGATGCCGTCAGGAATGGCCCTCAGGTTGCTGACGCCGTTCAGCCGGGGCAGTTCCGTGCTGCCTACCTCGGCAATCCGTGCCCCGGCCCGCGCGACACGCACATTGATGAGGGTCTCAATCTCGAAGCCGTCACCCCAGAGCTTGCCGGCGGGCGAATCACTTGACGGCCTCACGGGCGGCAGGTCGAGTACCGGGAGCAGGCTCACGCGGAAAGCGTTATAGCCGTAGCACAGGTCGGTGTAGTGGGTCCCGAAAAGCAAATTGACCAGCCGGTTCAGCCCGGCGTTCCCCACCCGGCGGAATCGGGTGATGTCATGGCTTTGTCCGCCCCGGTCGAAACGCGTGCCCTTGGCAAACTCGGCCCCGGCTTCCAGTGCTGCGACAAAGGCCGGTATCTCGTTGGGATCGGCCGAGCCGTCTGCGTCGAGCATGATCACGATATCGCCGGTGACCTGGGCGAACCCGCAGGCCAGAGCGTTTCCCTTACCCCGGCGGGTCTGCTGGATGATCTTCATGTCCGGCCGGTGGAGCCGGGCCACTTCGACAGTGCAGTCGGTGGAATGACCATCGATCAGGATGACCTCATGCAGCCCTTCAGGCAGGGCCTTGAGCACGTAAGGCAGATTGTCTGCCTCGTTGCGGGCCGGAATGACAACCGAAACCCGTCTACCACGAACCCCTTCGGCAAAAGACGCGCACACAAATTCCCCCCTCAAGGCGGCGGCAGGCAGCCTGACATGGCGGCGTGCCGAAATTTGAAGTCCGCCCCGCTCCGCGTGACGCTTCCCTCCCTGACCAATGACAGTGCGTCACGCCTCTTATTCGGACAGTACGAACTGTAAAGCTCCCACAGCATCTTTATCAGGAAGTCTCCAGGAAAAGTCCTGTTTTACCGAACGGTGACACTTGGGCGTTACCGGGCGTTACCGGCGCGGCCGATCGGCACCGGGCGGCATCGGGCGGCACCAGCAGGCATGGGCCGATTCGGGGACGGTAGCGCACGGTCTGGGGCACTATGCCGACATGAGCTCACTGCAGCGCACCAAGGCCTGGCTGGGCACGGCGCGCTACCTGGCCCGGCACCCCCAGGAGGCCCGCCGCGTGCCGCGGTGGTTCCCGCAACGTTCGCTATCCCCCATAGCCATCCGGGTGCCCTGGTGGCCCTATGACGCCATTACCTGGATGGCCGGGCACCTGCCGGCCGGAGCCCGGGTCTTCGAGTACGGCGGCGGCGGTTCGACGCTGTGGCTGGAAGACCACGGGGCCATCGTCACGTGTGCCGAGCACCATGAAGCCTGGTATCAGCAGCTCGGGCTGGCTGTGCGGCCCAGCACGAGGCTCATGTACCGGGCGTCAGCGGCGACGGGGACGATCGGCTCGGAGGTGGAGCCAGGTTTCCTGGACAGTTACGTCGATGCGATCGTCGATGAGCCTGACGCCAGCCTGGATCTCGTCATCGTGGACGGGCGTGCGCGGGTCGAGTGTGTCCGGCGGGCGATGCCCAAGGTCAAGCCGGGCGGGCTGCTGCTGCTGGATGACACCGGCCGGCAGCGATACGGGCCGGCGATCGCGATGCTGGCCGGCTGGGAGCGCCATGTGTTTGAGGGACTGAAGCCAGGCGACGTGTTTCCGGGCCAGACGTCGGTATGGCGCCGGCCCGGGGGTCCTCCGGCGGATCCGGGCGTACTGGCCTGAACGGACGCCTGGCTGGCCCGGCCGGGGAGGGTTATCTGGTCAGTGAGCCTGCCTCCCGGGGGGAGGAAGGCCGGCGCCAGGACACGGCCGGCCCCCGGGTAGCGGCGCCCCGCAGCACGGCCGCCGCCCGGTCGAGGAGCCGTGGCGAGATCAGGTGGAGAAGCCAGACCAGCCAGGCCACCGGGCCGGGCCGGCCGTGGCGGAGGGCCCGGCCGGCGGCGGCGAACCCGCCGCGGCGGTTCCCGGCCCGGAAGGCGATCGTGGCCGTGTGACAGAGCAGGAAATCGCCCCGCTCACGCGGGGTCAGCTGGTCACTGCGGCGCTCCAGCCAGGCGAGGCTGGCGCGCCAGTCAGCCGACATGGAAATTGACCGGGCGTCGGCCACCGTGACCCCGGCCAGGACCTCCGGGCACATGGACAGGGCCACATCGGGCCGCTGCCCGATCCGCAGTACCCAGTCCCAGTCCTGGTGCCGCGCCAGGGTACGGTCCCAGGGTTCCAGCTCGATGAGGGCCCGGTCACACATCAGGGTCGACGTGTGCAGAAGTCCCTCGCCGTAGGCGAGGGACCGGCGGCGGAACAGGTAGCTGGCCACCGTCTCCTGCGGATCGATCGTGCGGGCCGGGAGAGTCCTCAGCGTCATTCCGTCCTGATCGATCAGTGCCAGCCGGCAGCTGACCAGCGAGTAGCGCTCCGCCCGTGGCCTGGACCGCCACGCGCTGAGCTGACGCTCCAGCTTCCGGGGAGCCCACACGTCATCGTCGTCCAGGAACGCGACGATCTCCCCCCTGGCCTCGGCCACCCCGCGCATGCGGGCGGCATTGGCGCCGATCCCCCCGGTGCGGAATACGCGGATCCTCCCGGACATGCCGTCCAGCGACGGTGGCAGGCCGGATCCGGCCTGGTCAACCACCACGATGACCTCGAGCGGCGCGGTCGTCTGAGTAAGCGCGCTGGCTACCGCGTCCCGGACGGCGGGACGGCCAGCGGTGGGTATGACGACCGAAACCCGGGCACCCGCCGGGGGCGGGGCAGGCCCTCCGCCTTCAGTGCGGTCAGTGTGCATCCCGTACCTCCTCCGGCAGTGCCTGGTCTGGTGGGGTGCCACGGTCAGTGCCGCCCTTACGGCCTGGCGCTTCGATACTGAGCGACGACCGGATGTGCAGCCGGTGCCGTCCGCGGCTGCCCGCGGGCCGGTGCCGGCCACGACCGCGGGCGGCCCGCACGACCCGCGGGAGTAGTCACCAGTCCCTCGACCATGAGAGCGGCCAGCAGGGCCAGTGACAGGCCGTCCAGACCCCCGGCCAGGGCGCCCGCCACCGCGGCGGCGACCTCCATCGTCGCGGTGAGGGTCAGGACCAGCGCCGCCCGCTGGATGTGGCCCGTGGCCCGGCAGACGGCGATGTAGTGCACTTTGGGAATGGTCGGCAGGTAACCCAGGGCCAGCAGCCACAGCGGGATCGTGGCCGCGCTGGCGTAACTGGCCCCGAAGAAGCTCAGGGCCAGATGGGCGCACGCGATGAGGCCGACGATCCCCGGGATGCCGACCAGGAAGGAGATCCGCAGGCTCAGGCGCAGTTTCCGGGCGATGACCTGGGGATCGCCCGACGCCACGGCGAACAGGACCGTGGCCAGGTGGGTGGGCACGACCCGCAGGAACCCGCTCAGCGTCCACGCGGCGTAGAAGGCCGCGGCGGCCGAGGGCGACACGGTCACGGTCACCAGCACGGGCAGCAGCATCCACGGGACCGAGATGGCCAGGTTCAGCCAGTTGTGAGTCATGGTCAGGCGGCCCAGGCCGCGCAGGACACCCCAGTCCGGCCGGGGCAGCGCGGGCTTCCCGGTCAGCCAGAGCTGGAGGACCACGACCAGGAGCGAGACGACCGTCCCCGCCACCCACGACAGCGCGATGCCCACGCCGACCTGGTCGTGCAGGACGATGGCGGTGACGGGCAGCAGCACCAGTTTCGCCACCGCGAAGATGACGTTGCGCCAGAGCTGAAGGCCGCCGCGCAGGAGCCCGATCGTCGCCTGGTCGAAGACCAGGCTGACCCCGATGAGCACGACGCCCGCGGTGAGGAGTGCCGCCTGGCCGGGCGACCCGCTGATCTCAGCGAACCGCTTGTTCAGCAGGGGGCCGATGAGCGCGAACCCCAGCCCGAGCACGAATGACCCGAACCCGGCCGCCAGCAGCGCCGCGGAAACCAGGCCCGCCCGGGACGTGCGCCGGGGCAGCTCGCCGATGAGCACGGTGTTGAGGCCGAGCATGCCGATCGTGCCCAGCACGGTCATGGCGGACACGGCCGCCGAGCCGAGCCCGACCGCCCGCTGGCTGAACAGGTGAGCGGCCAGCGCCCAGAAGGCGAATCCCAGCGCGGACGTGACGACGGTGGTGGCCAGGAGCGAGCTGGCGTTCCCCAGGATGTCGTGGTTCTGCCGCCAGAATATTAAGGCGCCACGCCCGGACGAATGTCCCCGCAGGGCGGCGCTGCCGGGACCCTCGGGCACCCGGATCGCCTGGGGCTCCAGGGGCACGCCGCTCATGAGCGGGGGGCCTTGCGCTTGGCCTTCGCCCTGCCCTGGTCCTTCGCCCTGGCTTTGGCCTTGCCGGTGGCCCCGGGCTTGGCCTGGGCCGGGACAGGGCCGGTGGAAACCTGGCGGTAGGGATGGTGCAGGTCCGGGGGAAGGTACAGGTTGGCCGAGGTGACGTACCTGGTGCTGATCGCGATGGTGCGGTGCCACGTCTGGCCATTGGGCAGCACGATGTTCCAGGCCGTGTGCGTGCGCTGCCCCTGGTGGAGCAGGACGAGCCGGTAGCGCTCGGAATGGCCCTGGTGGTTGACCACGCCCAGGTCCGCGGCGGCAGGGTTGTGGCGCAGACCGGACATCGACAGCTCGGTGAAGCCCGGGTAGCGCTGGATCGAGGCCCCGACGCGGGCTACGCCCACGGCGCCGGCCGCGACGACCAGCGCGGCACCGAAGACCGTGGCCTGCCAGGCCGAGGGCGACCATCTCGCCGGCCGGGCGCCCGTGTCCTCTCCGCGGCCGCCCCGGGAACGCAGCAGCACGAGCACATCCCCGGTCAGCGTGAGCCCGGCCACCAGCCCGCCCCACGCCCGGGCGTGCAGGGGTATCCGGGCCGCTTGCAGCACCAGGCCACCGAGAATCGGGAGGGCCAGCGCCAGGGCCGCGGCCACCACGATCCCCTCCAGCTCACCGAGGCGGGGGCCGAGCAGGACCGCCCCCCAGACCCAGCCGAGGCTCGCGAACAGGGCCAGCCCCAGGACGGCCGTGACCGCGACCGGCGCGCCGGCCAGGATGGCGCCGTACGCCAGGACCGCTACCGCGGCCGTGACCGCGACCAGGTGCTTACGGCGCATTCCCTCCCCCATCCAGGTCGTAGATGACGATGCTGCCGGCGTCGTAGATACGCGCTACGCCCTTCGCGCGGTTGTACTTGGTGAGATCCGCCAGCGGAAGTGGCTGCCGGTAGTGGCCCGCGCCGGGGTCCTCGGGGAAATACTGGCCGGACGCGGGCAGCGACTGGCTGAGCCTGCGGTCGGCCAGGACGTAGCGGATCGACAGGGCCCGGGCCTGCTGGGCGTCCGACGCCGTGTAGGCGGGCGACTCGAAGAGAAAGCTGACGTCGAGGACCGGGTTCTGGTCCCCGTAGCTGCCGAGGACCGGGTCGTTGCCGAAGTCGGCGGCGAACCGGTTGCCCGGTCCCAGGGCCGACAGGGCCCACTGGGCGGTGTCGATCTCCTCGGGGCCGACGGACCGCTCGAAGCCTGCCACCTGATGCGGCCCGGGGAGCCGTTCCCAGTACGGCGGCCATCCGTTGACCAGCCCATCGAACAGCAGGATCAGCACCGCCGCCAGAAGGGCGGTGGCCATGAGGCGCGCCTGCCAGCGCACGACGGCCCCGCCCAGCTGCCCGAGCGCGAGGGCCACGATGTAGGCCACCGGCACGAAGATGAAGGTGGCCGCCCGCCCGGACAGCTCACTGCCGTCCGCCACGGTGAACCGCACGATGACGACCAGGTACCAGCTGACCGACATGATGGCCAGGGCCAGGGGCCAGGCCTGGCCGCGGTACCGCTTCCAGATCCGCCACCAGCCAATGGGCAGCAGGGCCGACACGCCGAGGACCCCCAGGGCGGCCAGGGCCCGGTTGCTCAGCGGGCCGGTGGACGTCGGCGGCGCGCTCCCGTGGCCGCCGCTCAGCAGGCTCTGGAAGCTGTGCAGGGTGGACTGCAGAAACGGCTGCAGGTAGGTCACCGTGCTGGGGGCGGCCACGACCAGCCAGCCCACGAGCCGCCGCGGCCGACAGCAGGGCCAGGCCACCGGCCCAGGCCGCGGTGCGGAAGCTGGCCGTGGCCAGGGCGGCCAGGCTGAGCAGCAGCAAGCCGACCACCAGCATGTAGCTGGTGACGTGGTGGGTTACCACCGTGGCCGCGATGGCCAGCAGCGCCACCGTCACCCAGCCGCCGCGGTTCTCGCCGGCCCGGCGCGAGGCCAGCTGCCAGGCGGCCAGCAAGGTGAGGGCGAAGAAGGGCAGGGCGAGCGTCTGGTAGATGAACATCGAATCGAACGAGAAGAAGTGCGAATTGCTCGCGTAGCACAGGACGGCGATGCCCGCGATCCGGAATGAGCCGCCTGATCCGCAGGTAGAGCAGGTAGAGCAGGTAGACGAACAGCAGGTGCGCGACGCCGGCGACGATCAGCCCGCAGGTGAAGACCGGCAGCCTGGTGACGGAGACCAGCGCGGACGTGAGTTCTTCCAGGCCGGGATAGTGCGGGCTGATCGGCAGGACGTAGTTGCGCGTGAACAGCTGTCCGGTGTGCAGGATGTTGACGGTGGTACGCCAGTGGGAGAGCTCGTCCGCGTACTCGAACTGCAGCGGGCTGTAACAGATGGTGACCAGGTATTCGGCCACCGTGAATACCGTGACCAGTCCCATGGTCAGGCCGGCCGTCAGGACGCGCCGGCTGAGCAGCCAGGCCGCGGCCGGCACCACGACGAGGGCCTGCCCGAGCCAGTACGCACGATCGGCCCAGGCCGAGCTCGCGTAGCCCGCGCGGCCGGCGGTGTACGCGGCGGCCACGATCAGGACTCCGGTCGCGGCGATGAGGGACACCGTGCTCAGCCGCAGGCGCGCGTCTGCGGCGTGCCGCCCGAGCCCCTGGCCGCTGGCCCAGTGCTCCTCGGGCGGCTCGTCAGCCGTCACCCTCGCATACTGCAGCATCGTCCACCGGGCTCCCACCCGAGAGCCGCTGTTCCCCCGGTACTCACCGGCGGAGCGGCTCGTGGTCACGGCACCTGAGCGCGCCTCCCGTGGCGCGGCGGGCGATCCGCGCCTGCTTCCGCAGGCTCCTTGCGTAGGCCAGGGGCCCGGCCAGCATCCACCACAGCTGCCGCCGCGGGAGCGCTCCGGTTACCGGAGACCCCGCGTCCGGGCCAGCCCCGGCCCGGTCGCGGAGGAAGAAGCCGATGGCCGTCGGCACCAGCCGGACCAGCCCGGGAAGCTGGCCCGGCTGATGCCTCAGCAGGGCCAGGTAGTAGGCGGTCAGGCCGGTGTCGTAGCCGCGCAGCTGGCGGGCCAGCCCGGTCATGTCGTGGCGGTGGTGGTGGCGGGTCAGCGCCGCGGGCTCGTAGGCGATCCGGTACCCGGCCAGCAGGAGCATGGTCAGGGCGAGCGTGTCCTCCGCGGAGTACGTGGGCGTCCCGGCGCCCAGGGCGACGTCGAAACCGCCGATCCGCGCCAGGGCCTCCCGCCGGAAGGCCATGTTCGCCCCGACGCCGAACGGCGGCAACGGGTAGAGCGGGCTCTGCGGGCCATGGCGCGAGAACGTGGCCGGCGCGAAACCGCGGCCCTTGCCGTGGCCGCCGAACTCCTCGAACAGCTCCTGGGCGGGAGTGTCCAGGCGGGCAGGCAGGACCATGCCGCTGACGCAGCCGATATCCGCAGCACGCGCGAAGCCGCTGGCCAGCCCGGCCAGCCAGTGCCGGTCGGGTTCCTCATCGTCATCGAGGAACGCGACGATGTCGCCGGACGCCGCCGCGATCCCGGTGTTGCGCGCCCAGGACAGCCCGGGACGCGGTTCGTCCACGCACCGGAAGACCGCCGATCCCGCGCACTGGGCATTGACCAATTCCGTGACCCGGCCCGAGCGCGACGCGTTGTCCACGACCACGACCTCGAAGCGGGGGTACTCCTGCTGACCGAGCAGGCGCAGGCAGTCCTGCAGCTGGTCCGGGCGGTCCCGGGTGCAGACCACGACGCTGATGAACGGGGCGCTGGCCAGCACGGCCCGGCGGCGCCGCAGGAACGGCCAGCTGGCCGGGTCGGCCGGCAGGCCAGCCCCGGTCAGCCGCCCGGGTGCGGGCAGCCCGGCCGCGTCGAACCGGCTCGGCGACCGGCGCCCGGAAATCCTCCCAGAGCAGCGCAGCCAGCTCGTCCGGGGACAGGTCCCGTCCCTCGAGAGCGATGACGCACGTCCCCACCGGCTCGGTATGCAGCCGGCCGGTCACCCGGGCGCGCCGGTACCCGGCGGAAGGCAGCGGCGGCAGCGGGGCGGCCAGCTCCACGTCCATCACGAGAGTGGGCCGGAACCCCGCGGGCGCCTGGGCCGCGGGCTCGAGGGCCGGCGCCGGTATCGCGGCGGACGTGGTCACAGAACCGCCCCCTGCCGGCTGGGCGGGACCGCTCCGGGGCGATCCACCGCCGCCCGGAACCGCGCGTACGCCTCGCGCCCGGCATCCCGCAGCCGGCCGGAGGTGTCCCGGGCGGTGGCACGCTCAGGAAGGGGCAGGTTCCAGGCCGCCTGGACCGCCGAGCGGAGGCCCGCGGCCTCCTCCGGGCCGCCCAGCGGGACCACGAAGCAGGCCCGCGGGAACATCGCCCGCAGCCCGGCGAACTTCGCGTCGTAGTAGGAAGACTTGGTCAGGCAGACGACGGGGACTCCCTGGGCGAGGCCGAACACGGCCACGTGATAGCTGCCCGTGACAATGGCGCGGCACCTGGCCACCGCCGAGATGAGCTGCTGCGGGGACGTGAGGTCGTCCAGGGTCAGGCCGGCGCGGGCATCGGCCGGGCGGAGCAGGGACCGGAGCGCGGCCAGGTCGGCATCGGCCCGGTACCGGGACACTGGCAGCCCGATCAGCGGAGCGCCGAGCTCGGCAGCGACCGCCAGCACCCCCTCGCCGACCCGGGCGGCCGTGGTCTCATCGACGCCGCGCGTAGCGGGCCACGCGCACGTTCACGCCCAGGCTGCCGCCGTCGGCCACGTCCTGGGCGACGGCCAGCTCGAAGGCGTCGTCCCCGGTGAGGCACACCATGGCCGCCGGGGCCCCGAGGGATACGGCGGCATCGTTACGGTCGTCGCGGAGGCCGAAGACGGCCAGCCCCGGCGCCACGCCCCGGGCCTGCGCCCGCAGCGCACGCCGGCGCACCGGGCCGATGCCCTGCCCGAACATGGCCGTCGGCTTGCCGAGGCGCTGCGCGAGAGCGAGCAGGCTCAGCACGCCAACCGCGTGCCACCACCACAGGTCGGTCAGGTAGCCGCCGCCGCTGGCCACGACGAGATCAGCCTCGCGGACGGCCTGAATCGCGGTCCGGGGGGCGCCCGGCGAATTCCCGGCGCGTGGCCGGCCGGGCAGATACGGCGCGGCCATCTTCCATGCCTGCTCCAGCATGAGCCGGAGCTTCTTGGGAAGTATGCGTACCGGCCACCGGTCGGCGAAGGTCCGGCCAATGGCAATCGTGCCCGGGCAATAAGAGGCGAGCCGGGCCGGCTCGTGGGCGATGACCATGATCTCGGCATCCGGCCACTGCGACCGCAGACGGGCAATACACGATTGCAGCATCGCCACGTCACCGATATTCAGCAGATCATAGCTGGATTGGTCAACCAGAATGCGCACTACCAGCGCCGCCCTTCCCCTCTCCGCGTCCGCGGAGCGACGGTGATCGAGGGCTGCGGCGATACTCTTAGCCGCTACGGACACGATGATGTCCGCTGACGTGGCGGCAAGGAACCGGCCGATGCGCCAGGCGGCTCAGCCAAGCCCCCCTGCTGCGCACCCTCCCCAGGCATCCAGTGACCTTGCCAGCAGACGGCGCGAGCGTATCAGGGGGATCGGCCCCCTATCAGCAGAACGGGTGAAAGAAGTACCGATTTGCCCCGCCTGCTGCGCGCCGGGCCGGGGCGGTAGAACGGGGGATGGCCTTCTTTGTCAGGGAAACAGCCGGTCAGATAGGGGCGAGCTACGTAAGCTAAGCACCCGTCGCTGGCGAGACGTCCCGGATCGAAGGAGCTTGTGTGACGGATCATGGTCACCGTAGAGCCCAGCGCGCCGGCAAGGCCAGCCTGGGCATGATCATCGTGGCCGCCATGGCGGTGATCGCCATCGCGGCCACGATCGCCGTGGTCCGGGTGGCTGGTTCCCACTCCGGCCAGCAGGCTTCGCGAATTGCTCCCGTGCGGTATGTCGGCGTGTACGAGAAGGAGTCGCCCAAATCGTACTCCCAGGTGAACGAGTTTGCGAAGGCGATCGGCAGGCAGCCCAATCTGGTCGGCTATTACAGCGGCTGGGACGAGCCGTTCCAATCGGCCTTTGCCGAGACGGCGGCACAGCACGGCGCGGCCACCATCGTGCAGATAGATCCGGCCGGGATCCCGCTGGCGAAGGTAGCCTCCGGCGCCTACGATTCCTACCTGGCCAGGTTCGCGACCGCGGTGGCCGCGTTCGGGCATCCTGTCGTGATCAGTTTCGGCCGGGAGATGAACGGATTCTGGTATTCGTGGGGATACCATCACACGCCGCCCGCGGTATTCGTCGCGGCCTGGCGGCACGTCGTCACCCTATTCCGCCAGCACGGCGCCACTAACGTGAAATGGCTGTGGCAGGTAAATTCGACGAGCGCGCAGCACCGGCCCGGTACGCGACTGGTGGCCGGGCGCGCAGTACGTCAACTGGGTGGGGGTCAGCGGGTACTACGTCGTGCCCACCGATACGTTCAGCTACATATTCAAGCCCGTCGTGGCCGACGTCCGCCAGTTCACGCACGACCCCGTGCTCATCGCGGAGACGGCCGTGCGCCCGTCCAGTGGGCAGCAGCGCGGGATCCGTGATCTTTTCGCCGGGCTGCGCTCGCAGGGTTACCTCGGGCTGGCCTGGTTCGACGAGAACACGCCGGGGCCTGTCTACAAGGGAGGGCACTGGCGGCTGGAATCCAGCCCGGTGGCGCTCCGGACGTTCCGCGACGGCCTGGCGGGGCGCAACTGAACCACTGTGATGGCTGTTAGCGGCTCGCACCGGCACGTTCCTCGTAACACCCGGACGGCCCCGTGAAATGAGCAAAAGCCCCGCAGTGCCAGGAATCGAACAGTAGCTTTCCTATGCGGCATCCGGGACTCGCGATGCTGTACCACTGTGTGCTGAGACAAACACGCTGAGTGACTTTCGGGGGGATCCGGAATCACCGGTGCCGACCTTGATCGCAGAGCAGGTGCGAACATGGACCACCGCGCAACCATGCCCCAGTCTGCAGGCGCCCAGGCGCCCGCAGACTCACCCGTGTCCCCGCCTGCCGAGTCGGCGGCGGGGGTCGCCGGTGCGGGCGGGTTCGGCCGGGTCCGCGGCTGGTGGGGCCGAGGGTGGCTCCCCCTGCTCCTGGTGCTGGTGGTACAGGCGGGCCTGTCGGCGCGGCTGGTGGGGGCGGACACCGCGTTCCAGGATGAAGCGGAATACCTGTGGGCCGGGCATCTGCAGTGGTCACACTGGCTGCACGGGACGGTGATCCCGCCGTTCGCGTCGTACTTCTCCGGCGCGCCGGTGATCTACCCGCCGCTGGGCGCGCTGGCCGACGCAGCCGGGGGGCTGGCCGGCGCGCGGCTGCTGTCGCTGGTCTTCATGCTGGGCTCGACGGTGCTGCTGTGGGCGGTGACGGTCCGGGTGGCCGGCCGCCGCGCCGCGTTCTTCTCGTGCGCCCTGTTCGCGGTGTCGGGCCCGGTGCTGCACCTGGGCGCGTTCGCGACCTACGACGCGATGTCGGTGTTCCTCCTGGCGCTCGCGTCCTGGCTGGTCGTCAGCGCCCGGGACACCAGCGAGGCGGCCGGGCGGATGGCCCTGGCCGGCGTGGTCCTCGCCCTGGCCAACGCCACCGCCTACTCCAGCGCCCTGTTCGACCCCATCGTGATCCTCCTCGCCTTCCTCGTCGCCTGGCCCGCCGGCGCCCGCCTCGCCGCCCGCCGCACCGGCGCCCTGCTCACGGTCACCGCCGCGCTGCTCATCGCGGGCGTGCTGATCGGCGGGACCAGCTACACCAGCGGGATCCGCCAGACCACCCTGTCGAGGGCAGCCGGCACCGACCCGGCGAGCGCCATCCTGGGCAGCACGTGGGCCTGGACCGGCGTCATCCTCGTCCTGGCCGTGGGCGGCATCATCGCCAGCGCCGTCACCCGCGCCGGCGCCCGCCACACCTGGCTGATGGCCCTCCTGGCGGCCGCCGCCCTGCTGGCCCCGCTCGACCAGGCCGCCCTGCACACCCTGGACGCCCTGGACAAGCACACCGCCCTCGGCCTCTGGTTCGCTGCCATCGCGGCCGGCTACGCCGTGGACACCTTCATCGCGGTCGCCCCCGACCGGCGTTCCCAGACCCTCACCACCACGGCCGGGGTCATCGCCCTGGCCTTCCCCATCTCCCTCGGCATCAGCCAGTCGCACGCCTTCGCCACCAGCTGGCCTGACTCAGCCGGCTTCACCGCGATCTTCCGGCCGCTGGCCGCCCACACCACCGGGCCTCTGCTGGTCGAAGACCCCTCCATCGCCGAGTACTACCTGCCCACCGGTCACCTGTGGCAGCGCTGGTCCTCCACCCGCAACATCGTCCTGCCCGCCGGCGCCAGCACCGGCCACCCCACGAAGTCAGCCGGCATCACCGGCGACGGCGACCCCGCCACCTTCGCGCACTACATCGCCCGTCACTACTTCACCCTCGTCGCGCTCAACTTCGCGGACACCACCGCCCTGGACCACGCGATCCGCGCCGACCTCAGCCGCGCCGGCTACCGGATTGTCGACGTCGTCCCCTACGGCATCCATGGCACGTACGGCACCTACGTGATCTTCCGCGAGAACAGCGGGCGCCATTCGTGACCACCACCGGCCAGGCCCCTCCGGAACCGCGCTCGGCCCCGGCGCCCGCGCGCCCGCGGCTCGTCCTGCCGTCGCCGCCCGGCGACGCCGAGAAATACGGCTATCTGGACCGGAATCTGCCCTACCTGACCACGATCCTGGCCATCAGCGGCACCTGCCTGATCGTCAGCCAGCTGCGCTTCGAGCTCCAGGAGCCGGCGCTCTGGCCGTTCATGATTTTCACCGTCAGCTACGCGCTGTACCAGGTGGTCTGCCTGCCGGTGAACTTCAGCGGGCGCGGCTTCGACATGGCGGCCCATCGGGCTCTCATCGAGACGTGGAGTCCCCCGGCCTATCCCGGCGTGGACGTTTTCCTGCCTATCTGCGGCGAGCCGGTCGAGATGCTGCGGAACACCTGGACGGCCGTCTGCGCGCTGCTGGCCGCCTACCCCGGCCCGATCCAGGCGTACGTCCTCGACGACGGGCCGTCGGACGAGGCCCAGGACCTGGCCGCCTCCCTCGGGCTGGCCTACATCCGGCGGCCCGGCCAGCGGGTGCACAAGAAGAGCGGCAACCTGCGCTACGCCTTTGCCCAGACCACCAGCGAGTTCATCCTCATCCTGGACGCCGACTTCGTACCCCGGGCCGACCTCCTGGCCGAGACCCTGCCCTATATGGACGACCCGGCCCTGGCCATCGTCCAGACCCCCCAGTTCTTCCGGGAGAGTCCCGACCAGTCGTGGCTGGAGAACGCGGCCGGGTCGGTGCAGGAGGTGTTCTACCGGGCCATCCAGGTCGGCCGCGACCGCTTCGGCGCGGCCGCCTGCGTCGGGACCTCGGCGGTGTACCGGCGGACCGCGCTGGAGGCGCAGGGCGGCGCGGCCCTGATCCCCTACGCCGAGGACGTGCACACGGGGCTCAACGTGATGCGGGACGGCTGGTCCATCCGGTACGTGCCCATCGTCCTGTCCACCGGCATCTGCCCCAACCGGATGGACGCGTTCGTGCGCCAGCAGTACCGCTGGTGCGCCGGGAACGTGGGCATCGTCTGCTCGCGCCGGCTGTGGACGGTGCGGATGAGCCTTCCGGCCCGGCTCACGTTCGTGTCCGGCTTCTTCTACTACGTCTACACCGCACTGCTGGTCTTCTTCGGCCCCCTGCTGCCCGTCATCATGCTCACGTTCCTGCCGGGCCAGATCAGGCTGCGGAACTTCGTCATCCTGCTGCCGGCCTTCGTCACCGGGGCTGTCCTGTACCCGCTGTGGCACCACGCCCGCTACGGGCCGTCCACCTGGCCCCTGGGCATCGCCCGGGGGTGGGCCCATGTCTTCTCTCTCTGGGACGGCGCCCGGGGCAGGCAGATGAGCTGGCATCCCACCCGGGAGCCGGGCAGCTCACTGCCCCGGTTCCGGATCGGCGTCACCTGGTGGAGCGGCGGCATGGCCGCGGCGTGGGTGCTGCTGGCCATCTGGCGGATAGCCACGGGCTCCTGGCAGTCCGCCGCCCTGCTGTTCTTCGGGTTGCTCAACCTCGCCGTCGTCAGCCGAGTCATCTTCCCGGGGGAGCCGGCCGCATGAAATACAGGCTGGTCACACTCATCGGATTCGTCATCGCGGTCACGGCCATCGCCGTCACCAGCAGCCGGATCACGTTCCGCTACCCGCCCGCCGTGCACGAGACGCTCGTCCCGCGCGCAGCCTCCTACCTGGGCGTATTCGAGCCCGGACCGACGCCTGGATCGCTCCCCGACTACCGGTCGATCGAGGGGTTCGCGGACATGGCCGGCCAGACGCCGAACCTGGCCGGCTACTACAGCGGCTGGGCGGAGCCCTTCAAGATGGCGTTCGCCACCGATCTCCACAGCCACGGCGTCATCCCCTACGTGCAGATCGACCCCAGCTTCGCCAAGGTCGCCGCCATCGCCGACGGCTCCCAGGACACCTACCTGAAGTCGTACGCCGACAGCGTCCGCGACTTCGGTCACCCGGTGGTGATCGGCTTCGGGCACGAGATGAACGGCACCTGGTACTCGTGGGGCTACGGGCAGACACCGGCGGCGACCTTCATCGCGGCCTGGCGGCACATCGTCACGGTGTTCCGCGACGAGGGCGCCGACAACGTCACCTGGCTCTGGACCGTCAACGCGCAGGAGCGGCCGGGCTCCCAGCCCATCCGCGCCTGGTGGCCCGGGGCCAGCTATGTGACCTGGGTCGGTATCGACGGCTACTACGTCCCGCGGTGGGACACGTTCTCCAGGGTGTTCGGGCCCACCATCAGCCAGGTGCATGCCATCACCGGCAAGCCGATCCTCCTGTCCGAGACCGCCGTCAGCCCCGCGGTGCCAACCAGTTCGCCAAGGTCGAGGACCTGTTCAACGGTGTGCAGAGCCAGCACGTGCTGGGCCTGGTCTGGTTCGACGTAAACCAGCCGGCGGCACGGCCTCTACCAGCAGGACTGGCAGCTCCAGTCGAATTCGCAGGCCGAGGTCGGCCTTCCGGTCCGGGCTGGCGGGGCTCAACATCGTCCACCCCTGATCAGACGCCTGCCCGATCAGGCTCCCAGATGCGCGCGCAGCGCGCCCAGGATCGGGACCTGGCCCTTGACCAGCATCTCCGCGGCCCGGCCGAGGCTCATCCACTCGGCGCGGTCCAGCTCGGGGAACTCCCTGACCTGCCCTGATCCGCGGGGCCACTCCATCGTGAACGTGTTGCTCCGGAAGCCGGACAGGTCCAGGTCTCCTTCGACGGCGTACGTCACGATGACCTTCCCGCCGGGCTGGCGCAGCTCCCCCAGGTCTGCCACGGGCCCGTCGGGGGCAGGCGAGCCTATCTCCTCCTCGAACTCGCGCCGGGCGGCGGCCAGGGGGGCCTCGGCCCCGTCGTACTCACCCTTGGGAATGGACCACGCCCGGGCCTGCTTCCTCGCCCAGAACGGGCCGCCCATGTGCCCGATGAGCACTTCCAGCCCGTCCTCACCGCCTCGCCGGTACACCAGCAGGGCCGCGCTCCGCCTGGGCACTCCGCGCCTCCTCCCCGCCCGCTACAGTTGGCTCCCGTGCGACTCGTCATCGCCCGGTGCAGCGTAGATTACGCGGGTCGCCTGTCGGCCCGGCTGGCCCCGGCTACCCGGCTCATCATGATCAAGGCGGACGGCTCCGTCCTGGTTCACTCCGACGGCGGCTCGTACAAGCCGCTGAACTGGATGTCCCCGCCCTGCCGGCTGGCCGAGGAACCGGGCCGGTGGGTGGTAACGGGCAAGTCGGGCGAGACGCTCACGATCACCATCGAGGAGATCATCAGCGACTCCTCCGTCGACCTGGGGATCGATCCCGGCCTGGTCAAGGACGGCGTCGAATCGCACCTGCAGGAACTGCTGGCCGCGCAGATGCAGGTCCTCGGCGAGGGCTGGCGGCTCGTCCGCCGTGAATACCCGACCGCGATCGGCCCGGTCGACCTGATGTGCCGCGACGCCGGCGGCGGCTCCGTGGCCATCGAGATCAAGCGCCGGGGAGAGATCGACGGAGTCGAGCAGCTTACGAGATACCTGGAACTGCTGAACCGCGATCCGCTCCTCGCGCCGGTGAAGGGGATCTTCGCCGCCCAGGAGATCAAGCCGCAGGCCCGGGTGCTCGCCGAGGACCGGGGCATCCGGTGCCTGATCCTCGACTACGACTCGCTGCGCGGTGCCGAGGACGGCGCCCTGCGCCTGTTCTGATCGCACCCTTCGGATCATGGCGGCAACTGGACCGTGGAGGCCGGCAGATAACCTGGCCGAAGTGCCCTAATCGGCCCAGGTGACCGGGCCGTGGCCACCGATCTGGCGGGCGATGTCGCGCATCTGGGCACGCAGGATTTCCAGGCTGGCTACTATGGCCCGGTTATGGGTACTGATCAGGGACCTCCCCCTGACCTTCCCGCGCGCAGGCCAGGCCTGCCGACGCGGGGCTCAGGGCTTCCGTTGCAGGGCTCGGGCCTGCCGAAGCGGGGCTCGGAGCCCCCGGCGGAGGACTCGGGCCTGCCGAAGCGGGGCTCAGGGGCTCCTCCGGCGCCCGGCTCAGGCCTGCCCACGCGGGGGTCAGGGCCGCCGCCCGGCTCCGGCCTGCCCACACGGGGGTCAGGGCCTCCGGCACAGGGCTCAGGGCTGCCGACGCGGGGCTCAGGGGCTCCGGCGCCCGGCTCAGGCCTGCCCACGCGAGGGTCGGGGCCTCCGGCGCAGGGCTCAGCGCTGCCGACGCGCACCGCGCGATTCCGCCGCCCCGGCCGGCACCGCAGCCCCCATCAGCTGTCCGTGCCGTCCGACGCCCCCGCGCTGATCCTGGCGGTTCCGGGTCCGGCCACCGACAACGGCATCGACATCGCGGCCGGCATCATCGACGTGGCCAGCCAGTCCTGCCCCGGGGTCACTGTGCGGGCCGGCTTCCTCGAGGGCGAGGAGGAGAGTCTCAGCTCGGTGCTGGCCGGCTGCCCCAGGGTGGAAGGCCGCCCGGCGGCCGTGGTAGTGCCGCTGCTCATCTGCCCGCTGCCGGAGACCGTCGCGGCGATCGCCGCGGAGATCTCCGCGGCGGCGGTGCCGGTGCTGCCCACCGCCGCGCTCGGCGTCCACCCCATCCTGGCCGGAGCCTTGCACGTCCGGCTCGCCGAGGCCGGCCTGGCCCGCAGTGACCGGATGGGCCGGATCAGCATCGTCAGCACCGCGGCGGAAGGAGTGCTGGTCACGGCGCTCGGTACCGACGCGATGTCCATCGCCGGGACCGCGGCTGTGCTGCTCGCCGCGCGGCTGGCGGTTCCCGTCGCGGCCGCGTCGCTGAGCGACCCCAGCAGCGTCCGGGACGCCGCGGGACGGCTGTTCGACGCCGGCGTGACCAGCCTGGCCATGTCCCCCTGCGTGATCGGGCCGGAAACGGATCATCTCGACCTCGGCGCGGTGGCCGAGGCGGCAGGCATGAAGACCGCCCTGCCGCTCGGCGCCCAGCCGCCAGTCGGCCAGCTCGCCGCCATGCGTTACGGTGCCGCCCTGCAAGATCCCCAGCTGGCCGGCACGTCGAGCTGAGCGCCGCATCGGCCCGGGTTCAAGCCCCTCTGGCTAGCCGCCGAGTACGGCGGCGTTGACGGCGCGGGCCTCGGCGGCCAGTTCCGGGATCTCCACCACCGTCACCCCGGCCGAGCGCAGCAGCTCCGCGCCGCCGCCCTGCGCGAACAACGGCGGCTCCAGCCAGGCGATCACCACCCGGCGCAGGCCGGCCGCGATGATCAGCTCGGCGCAGGGGCAGGGCCGGGACGCCCGGAACCGGCAGGGTTCGAGCGAGCTGTACAGCGTCGCCCCCGCCAGCCGCGGGTCGCCGGGAGCGAGGGTGGCCAGCGCTCCCTCCTCCGCGTGGTCGTGCGGGTGGCGCTGCCGTGAGAATCCGGTCGCCATGGTGGTGCCATCGGCGGCCACGATCACCGCGCCGACCGAGAAGGCCGACGGTGAGGGCGGGCAGCACCGGGAAAGCTCGATGGCCTGCCGTAGCCACTGCCGGTCCGCGGCGGTAGCCGCGGACCCGGAGCCGGGTTCCTGGTCAGCCACGGGCTGCGGCCTCCTGCGGTGGCCCGGGGGGCCCGGGTGGCCCGCCGGGGCCCGCCGGTCCGGCGGCCAGGTAGCGGAGCAGCACCATCTCCCCCACCGGCCGGGCCTCGGCCAGGTGCAGCGGGTGGGCCGGGCCGGCCGGGTACTCCCCCGGCCCGGCGAAGCGCGGTGCCGCCGCGTCCCCGACGAAGAACGGGGCGATCGCCAGCTGCAGCTCATCCACCATCCCGCCGGCCAGGAGCTGGGTGCCCAGGCGGGCCCCGCCCTCGACCATGAGCCGCCTGACCCCGCGCCGGCCCAGGTCAGCCAGGATCTGCGTGAGCCGCGGCGGGTCGCCGGCGTCGACCACCTCGGCCAGGCTGCCGATGCGGTCCTGCAGCTTCGGGAACGCCGGGCTGGCGGCGTACACGATGCGCTGCGGCGGCCGCGCCGCTCCCAGGTCAGCACCCTCACCCGCACCGAGGTCAGCCACGCGTCCCGCGCCCGCGCCGCCCTCTCCCGGGCCGCCCTCTCCCCCGCCACGGAAGAAACGGGCCGCCGGATCAAGGTCGCCGCTGGCGGTGATCGTGACCCCGGCGGGCTGGGGTGGCCGCCCGCGGGCGCTGCGCCCGGCCTGCCGCCGTGCCGAGCGGACGAGCAGCCGGGGATCGTCGCGGCGGATGGTGCCTGCGCCGACCAGGATGGCGTCCGCCGCCGCCCGCTCCGCGTCCACCCGGTCCAGATCGGCCTGGCCGGACAGCACCAGCCGGTCCTCGCCGGTCCCGTCCAGGCAGCCATCCAGCGACATCGCGCAGCTGAGCACGACGTAGGGACGTCCGGTCATGGATAGCCGCTCCGGTTTTATCGTTCTGGCCGCCGGCTCACGCGCCCCCAACGCTACCTGGCCCGGCCTGGGCGATGATTTACTGGCACGCGAGGCCGCGAAGCACGCGAAATTCGCGAATCGCGGGATTACCGGAACAAGGCACAGGGCGACGGTGAGGACAATGGGCACGTCGGTGTGGGAGCAGGGACCGGCCTGGGTCGCGGAGAATTTCGACTCGGTTAACCCGGCCACCTCCGAGGTCATCGGCACCTACCCGGTACAGGGACGCAGCGAGGTCGACGCGGTCGTCGAGCGGGCCCGCCAGGCGGCTTCCTGGTGGGCCGGGCTGACCTACCAGCAGCGCCGGACCCGGCTGCTGGCCTGGAAATCACATATCACCCGGTACCTGCCCCGCCTCGCGGAACTCGTGCACAACGAGACGGGAAAGCCCCTCGCCGACGCCCAGCTGGAGATCCTGCTCGCGATCGTCCACATCGACTGGGCGGCGAAGAAAGCGGGCCGGGTGCTCGGCCCGCGCCGGGTCCGGAGCGGGCTGATCGCCATCAATCAGGCTTCCCGGCTCGAATACCAGCCGCTCGGCGTGATCGGCGTGATCGGGCCCTGGAACTACCCCGTCTTCACCCCGCTCGGATCCATTGTCTACGCGCTCGCCGCAGGCAACGCGGTGGTATTCAAGCCGAGCGAGCTGACCCCCGCGGTCGGTGGCTGGCTGGTGAACTCGCTCGCTGAAGTGGTTCCCGAGCAGCCGGTGCTGCAGCTGGTGACCGGGGGCGGGGAGACCGGCCAGGCGCTGGCCCTCAGCGCCGTAGACAAGATCGCGTTCACCGGATCGGCTGCCACGGCCAGGAAGGTGATGGCGGCCTGCGCGGAGAACCTGACCCCCATGGTGGCGGAGTGCGGCGGCAAGGACGCGCTCCTGGTCGGAGCCGATGCTGACCTGGATGCCGCGGCCGACGCGGCCGCGTGGGGCGCACTGTCCAACGCCGGCCAGACCTGCGTGGGCGTCGAACGCGTCTACGTCGTGGACGAGGTGTATCACACGTTCCTGGAGAAGCTGGCCGAGCGGGCGGCCGACGTCCGGCCCGGTGAGGACCGCGAGGCCGACTACGGCCCGATGACCATGCCGGGGCAGATCGAGATCATCGAAGGGCACATCGCTGACGCGCTGGCCCGGGGTGGCCGGCCGGTCATCGGCGGCCTGGCCAGCATCCGGCGTCCGTATGTCGGGCCGGTCATCCTGGCCGACGTGCCCGAGGAGAGCCGGGCGGTCTCGGAGGAGACGTTCGGGCCCATGCTGACCGTGACCAGGGTCGGCGACCTCGACGAGGCCGTGCGGCTGACCAACGCCAGCCGCTACGCGCTCGGCTCCGCCGTGTTCAGCAAGAACACCAAGCGGGGACTGGCCGTCGCGCGGGCCCTGCGCTCGGGCATGACGTCGATCAACTCGGTCATCACGTTCGCCAGCGTGCCGGCGCTGCCGTTCGGCGGGAGCGGCGACTCCGGCTTCGGCCGCATCCACGGCGAGGACGGCCTGCGCGAGTTCTCCCGGGCCAAGGCGATCACCCGTCAGCGGATGCGGCCGCTGGCGGATCTCACCACGCTCCGGCGCAGCGAGAAGGACCTGAACCGGGTGCTCCGGCTGGTCACCCTGATCCACGGCAAGCGCTACCGCTGACGTTCAGCGGGCACCGGCCCCCAGCCACCCCGGAGTGCTCAGCGTGTCCCGATGACCTCGCTGCCGACGGCGAGCGCGGGGTCGTACGCGGCCAGCGGCGCCCGGCCGCAGATCAGGTCGGCCGCGCGTTCCGCGATGGCGATGACCGGGGCGTTGGTGTTGCCCCGCGGGAGAGCGGGGATGACGGATGCGTCGACCACGCGCAGGCCCTCGACGCCCCTGACCCGCAACTCGGGGTCGACCACGCTGGTCAGCCTGCTGGCCGCCAGGCGGGAGTCGCCGCCCATCGCGCAGGTCCCGACCGGGTGATACAGCGTGCCGAGGTCCTGGCGGATGAACTCGCGCAGTTCCTCATCGGTCCGCACCGCGGGCCCTGGGGCCATCTCCAGCGTGCAGTGCTTGGCCAGCGGGCTGGCCGCGGCGAACTCGCGCGCCATCCGCAGCCCGCTCAGCAGCGGCTCCATATCCTCGGCGGCGTAAAGGTAGCCCGGGTCGATGGCGGGCTTGTGCCGGGGATCGTCGCTGCGCAGCCGGACGATCCCGCGGCTGGCCACCGCGACCAGGGTGATGAGCATGGAGATCGCCCGGGTGGACGGGTCGGCCAGGCCCTGGCGCTGGAACGGCACCGGCAGCACGTGCCATTGCAGGTCGGGGGCAGCCAGCGAGGGCATGGTCCGGGTGAACCCGCCTGCCTCGGCCAGATTGGACGTCAGCGGGCCGGAGTGCAGGTACCTCCAGCGGCCCAGCTGGGACGGCGTGGCCTGCTCCCAGAGGCCGGTGACGCGGGGCGTGTGCCACATGGCGGTGACCACCGGATGGTCGGAGAGGTTGGCGCCTACCCCCGGACTGTCCGCGACGACCCGGATCCCCTGCTCGATGAGCTGCTCGGCCGGGCCGATACCGGACAGCAGCAGCAGATGCGGGCTGCCGACGGTGCCCGCCGACAGGATGACTTCCCCCTCGGCCCGGGCCACCTCCTCCACGCCACGGCGGAGATAACGAACCCCCGTGGCGCGGCCGCCGTCGACGGTGATCCCGGTGACGAGCGCGTCGGTGTGCACGGTCAGGTTGGGCCGGGAGATGGCGGGGTGAAGGTAGGCATCCGCGGCTGACCAGCGCCGCCCGTCGCGCTGGGTGACCTGGTAGAAGCCGGTGCCGTCCTGGGCCTGGCCGTTGAAGTCCTCGTTGGCGGGCAGCCCGCATTCCCGGGAGGCGGCTACGAAGGCCCGGGTCAGCGGGGACTTGTGCTTGAGGTCCTGGACGCTCAGCGGGCCGGCGATGCCGTGGTAGGCGGACGACCCGCGGGAGTTGTCTTCCGCGCGGAGGAAATACGGCACGATGTCCGCGTATCCCCATCCGGTGCAGCCGTAGTCGTCCCGCCAGGTGTCATAGTCCAGGCGGTTGCCCCGGATGTAGATCATCGCGTTCATGGACGAGGACCCGCCGAGCATGCGGCCGCGCGGCCAGTAGACCGACCTGCTGCCCGCCCGTTCCTGCGGGACGGTGCGGAAATCCCAGTCGTACTGGCTCTGGAAGAGCAGGTTCAGTGCGGCCGGGATGTGTATTTCGTCCGCTTCGTCCGGTGGTCCCGCCTCGAGCAGCAGGACCCGGGCGGCCGGGTTCTCGGTGAGCCGTGCGGCCAGGACGCATCCAGCGCTGCCTGCGCCCACGATGACATAGTCGTACACGGGGACCTCACGGGGGCAAATCGGGGACTAGGCGACACCCTATCCAGCCCGGGCGCGAAGGCCATCCGGAAAGCCGAGCGCGCTCCCGGCTGCTAAGCCGGGAGCGCGCTCTCCCAAGGCCACCGCGGGCTCTGGCGGGCCCCCGAGAACCGCCAGGCACCAGAGGCGATGACCATGTGTCCGGTACGGCCAGCCGGCCGCAGCTTGGTTACTCTTCGCTCTTACACGATGCCACATTGTGGTTGTGATGTGAATACCCAAAGGTCAGGACATTGATCGCTTACGGCGAAGCCGCCCAGTGATGACCCCCGCAGACCGCGGGCCGCCCGCCCGGCGGCGTCTGGCGACCCTCACCGATACCGTGGGGCCATGTCACGCGACAGCAGGGAGCAGCCCGTCGTGCTCTCCCGCATCTACACCCGGACCGGCGACGACGGCACGACCGCCCTCGGCGACGGCAGCCGGGCAGCGAAGACCGACCCGCGTCTCGCCGCCTACGCCGATGTGGACGAGGCGAACTGCGCGATCGGGATGGCGATCACGATGGGCGGGCTGCCCGGGGACCTGGTGACGCTGCTCGCCCGGATCCAGAACGAGCTCTTCGACGTCGGCGCCGATCTGTGCAACCCGGTCAGCGAGAACCCGCCCTATCCCCCGCTGCGGATCACCGGGGACTACGTCCAGGCCCTGGAACGGGACTGTGACGCCCACAACGCGGACCTGCCGGTGCTGCGCAGCTTCATCCTGCCCGGCGGCACCCCGGGCGCGGCGTTGCTGCATATGGCCAGGACCGTCGTGCGCCGGGCGGAACGCAGCACGTGGGCCGCTTTGGGCACCTACGGTGACTCGATGAACCCGCTGACCGCCCAGTACCTGAACCGCCTGTCGGACCTGCTGTTCATTCTCGGGCGGGAAGCCAACGAGCCGGACGGCGACGTGCTGTGGAAGCCGGGCGGCGAGCGCTGAGCGGTCCGGAGCCGCCTTAGCTGGCCTGGCCGAGGTACGAGCCCGGGGATCCCGGCGGCGCGGCCTCCAGCCACGCCAGGAAGCCGGTCAGCGCCGCGTCACTCATGGCCAGTTCCACGGTGCCGTCACCCACCGTGCCGTCGGCCTCGGCGATCCGGCACTCCACGATCACCGCTCCCTCGCCCAGGCTGGCGGCCTCGTCCGGGGTAGGCTGCCGCCGGTTCAGCACGGCCAGCGTCCGCCGGCTGAAGACCTGGCTGGGCCGCATCAGGAACCCGAAGATCTCGTACCAGCGCAGTTCATCCGGCTGGTAGGCGGCCACCCCGAGACGCCAGCTGCCGCCCGTGACGCGGAGGCCGCACTCGACCGTCCCGCCGCCGCGTTCCAGCAGGTACCTGCGGACGGTGATACCGGCCGCGAGCAGGACGACCAGGATCAGGAAGCCAGCGAAGAGCCAGGCCGCGTCGAAGGCGAGCGCTCCGCTCATCCCGGGCCCTCGAGCCGGTCCCCGTCAGGACCGGTCGCCCGCGGCCCGCAGGAGGGCCCGGGAGTACTTCACCTCGGCCGATTCCTCGTCGCCCCCTGACCCGGCCTCGCCCAGCGCTGCGTCGAGCCGGGACTGCACCGCGGCCCGGTCGACCTGGCTGCCGAGCTCGGCCTCGCGGGCCAGGATCGATACCCGGTCATCGTGCACGGACAGGAAGCCGCTGCGCACGGCAATCCGCATGGGCGAGCCCTGCGTGCTGGAGCCTTCTTCGGGATCGAGGATCTCGACCACGCTGCCCTCGGCCAGGATGCCGAGCACGGCCGGGTGGGACCCCATGATCCCGATGTCGCCGTCCAGCGTCTTGGCGATGACCACGCGGGCGTTCCCGGACCACACCTCGCCGTCCGGGACAACCAGCTCCACCTGCACGGTCACGGTCGGACCTCCGTCACTGGCGCTCCTCGATCTCCTTCGCCTTCTTCTCCACGTCCTCGATCCCGCCGCACATGAAGAAGGCCTGCTCCGGGTAGTTGTCGTACTTGCCCTCGTTGATCGCCTTGAAGGAGGCGATGGTCTCCTTCAGCGGCACGTACACCCCCGGCTGGCCGGTGAACTGCTCGGCCACGAACATCGGGTGGGACAGGAACCGCTCGATGCGCCGGGCCCGCTTGACCGTCACCTGGTCTTCCTCGGACAGCTCGTCGATACCGAGCAGCGCGATGATGTCCTGGAGCTCCTGGTAGCGCTGCAGGATCCGCTGCACCTCGCGGGCCACGTCGTAGTGCTCCTGGCCGATGTACTTGGCGTCCAGGATCCGGGACGTCGAGGCGAGCGGGTCCACGGCCGGGAAGATGCCCTTCTCGGTGATGGCCCGGGACAGCGCGGTGGTCGCGTCCAGGTGCGCGAACGTGGTGGCCGGCGCGGGGTCGGTGTAGTCGTCCGCGGGCACGTAGATCGCCTGCATGGAGGTGATCGAGTGGCCCCGGGTGGAGGTGATCCGCTCCTGCAGCTGGCCCATCTCGTCGGCCAGGGTGGGCTGGTAGCCCACCGCCGAGGGCATCCGGCCCAGCAGGGTGGACACCTCCGACCCCGCCTGGGTGAAGCGGAAGATGTTGTCGATGAACAGCAGCACGTCCTGGCCCTGCACATCGCGGAAGTACTCGGCCATGGTCAGCGCGGACAGGCCGACCCGCAGCCGGACGCCCGGCGGCTCGTCCATCTGGCCGAAGACGAGCGCGGTGTCCTTGATCACGTTGGACTCGGTCATCTCGACGAGCAGGTCGTTACCCTCACGGGTCCGCTCGCCCACCCCGGCGAACACCGAGACGCCGCCGAAGTTCTTGGCCACCCGGGTGATCATCTCCTGGATGAGCACCGTCTTGCCCACGCCCGCCCCGCCGAACAGGCCGATCTTGCCGCCCTGGACGTACGGGGTGAGCAGGTCGAGGACCTTGATCCCGGTTTCCAGGATCTGGGTCCGCGGCTCCAGCTGGTCAAACGGCGGCGGGTCACGGTGGATCGACCACCGGTCCTTGACCTCCAGGGATGCCACATCGACGTCCAGTGGCTCGCCGAGCACGTTGAACACGTGCCCCTTGACCACGTCGCCCACCGGAACCGTGATCGGGCCCCCGGTGTTGATGACCGTGGCCCCGCGGGTCAGGCCGTCGGTGGGCGCCATGGAGATGGTCCGGACCGTGTTGTCGCCCAGGTGCTGTTCCACCTCGAGCGTCAGGGTCCGGGTTTCCCCTTCCAGGGTCACGTTGACCTGCAGCGCGTTGTAGATGTCGGGGATGTCTTCCTCGGTGGAGAACTCCACATCGACGACCGGGCCGATGACCCGCGCGACACGGCCGGTACCCTCGGGGGCTTCCTCTCCGCCGGCGTCGGGGGTGTTCTCGACGGTTGCGGTCATGGCCTCACTCTTTCCCTGCGACGGACTCGGTCAGCGCGTCGGCTCCGCCGACGATCTCGCTGATTTCCTGGGTGATCTCGGCCTGCCGGGCCTTGTTGGCCTCGCGGGTGAACTCCTCGAGCAGGTCGTTGGCGTTGTCGGTGGCCGACTTCATGGCCCGGCGGCGGGCCGCGATCTCGGACGCGGCCGACTCGAGCAGCGCGATGTAGATGCGGCTCTCCACGTACCACGGCAGGAGCGCGTCCAGCACGGCTTGTGGCGAGGGCTCGAATTCATACAGCGGGATCGGGCCGCTCACGGACTCCTCGCTGGTCTCCTCGATGACCAGCGGGATGATGCGGTGCACCACGGCGTTCTGGGTCAGCATCGACACGAACTCGGTGTAGACGATGTGGATCTCGTCCACCCCGCCGTCCTCAGCGGGCGTGCTGAACGCCTCGAACAGGGTCTGCGTGATCCCCTCGGCGTTGTCGTGCTGGGGCGCCTCGGAAAAGCCGGTCCAGGAGTCGGCCACGTCCATGCCGCGGAAACGGTGCCAGGCCAGGCCCTTCGTGCCGGACACGTAGGTGACCGGCTCGACGCCTTGTTCCCGGAGCCGGGCCCGCAGGGCCTGGGCTTCGCGCATGACGTTGTTGTTATAGCCGCCGGCGAACCCGCGGTCGCTGCTGAGGATGAGGATCGCGGCCCGCTGGGGATGCTCGGGCTCGCGCACCAGCGGATGATCGATGTGCGCGGACCGGCTGACCACCGCCTCGACGGCGTCGGTGATCTCCCGGGCGTACGCCCCGGCGTCCCGGACCCGCTGCTGGGCCTTGATGATCCGGGAGGCCGCGATCAGCTCCTGGGCACGAGTGATCTTGGCAATGGACTGGACTCCCCGAATCCGCTGCCTGATCGCCCGAAGCTGTCCTGCCATGCTGTGCCTTCCTTACTTCGACTCGGCTGGCGCGGACTTCGAGTCGCCCGACCCCGCGCCTGACCCGCCCGTCGGTGCGCCCGGCTGGTCGGAGGCGCGAACGCGCCTCTTCACGCTGTCGCGCTCGATCTTCGACTCGTCGATGGGCTCGGCCGGCTCCTCCTCCTCAACCAGCTGCTCCCCGCCGCTGACCGTGAAGTCCTTACGGAACTCGTCGATGGCTTCCTTGAGCGCGGACGCAGTGTCGTCAGACAGATCCTTGGTTTCCCTGATCGCGTCGTAGATCCCGGACCGCTCACGCTGGATGTAGTCCAGGAACTCGCGCTCGAACCGGCCGACGTCTTCCAGGGGCACGTCGTCCAGGTAGCCGTTCGTGCCGGCCCAGATCGACACGACCTGCCGCTCTACCGGGAACGGGCTGTACTGCGGCTGCTTGAGCAGCTCGACCAGGCGCGCGCCGCGGTCCAGCTGGGCCCGGGAGGCGGCGTCCAGGTCGGACGCGAAGGATGCGAACGCCTCCAGGTCGCGGTACTGCGACAGGGCGAGCTTCAGGCCGCCGGCGACCTTCTTCATCGCCCTGATCTGGGCGTCGCCGCCGACCCGGGAGACCGAGCGGCCGACGTTGATGGCCGGGCGGACACCGGAGTTGAACAGGTCGGTCTCCAGGAAGATCTGCCCGTCGGTGATCGAGATGACGTTGGTGGGGATATACGCCGAGATGTCGTTGGCCTGGGTCTCGACGATCGGCAGCCCGGTGAGGGAGCCGCCGCCCATCTCCTTGGAGAGCTTCGCGCAGCGTTCCAGCAGCCGCGAGTGCAGGTAGAAGACGTCGCCGGGGTAGGCCTCGCGGCCCGGCGGCCGGCGCAGCAGCAGGGAGATCGTGCGGTAGGCCGCCGCCTGCTTGGACAGGTCGTCGAAGACGATCATCACGTGCTGGCCCTGGTACATCCAGTGCTGGCCGATGGCCGACCCGGTGTAGGGGGCGATGTACTTGAACCCGGACGGGTCGGAGGCGGGCGACGAGACGATCGTCGTGTACTTCATCGCGCCGGCGTCTTCCAGGGACTGCTTGACCTGGGCGGTGGTCGAGCCCTTCTGGCCGACCGCCACGTAGATGCACTTGACCTGGCGCGACGGGTCCCCGGACTCCCAGTTGTCGCGCTGGTTGATGATGGCGTCGATGGCGATGGCGGTCTTGCCGGTCTGCCGGTCGCCGATGATCAGCTCACGCTGGCCGCGGCCGATCGGGGTGATCGCGTCGATCGCCTTGATGCCGGTCTGCAGCGGCTCGTTGACCTTGCTGCGCTGGACCACCGAGGGCGCCTGCGTCTCCAGCGGGCGCAGTTCGTGTCCGACTCGATGTCGCCCTGGCCGTCCAGTGGCACCCCCAGGGAGTCGACGACCCGGCCGAGGAACCCGTCGCCCACCGGGACGGACAGGATCTCGCCCGTCCGGCGCACCTGCTGGCCCTCGTCGATCTTGGTGAAGTCACCGAGGATGACCACGCCGATTTCACGCTCGTCCAGGTTGAGCGCGAGCCCGCGGATACCGCCCGGGAACTCCAGCAGCTCGTTGTACATGGCCGAGGGAAGGCCCTCGACCCGTGCGATGCCGTCGCCGGCCTCGGCGACGACACCTACCTCTTCCCGGGCCGCCGCGTCGGGCTCGTACGACTGGACGAAGCTCGCCAGCGCGTCCCGGATCTCGTCGGGCCGGATTGTCAGCTCCGCCATGGTCCTCGCGTCTTCCTCGTCAGTTGGTTAACTGCTCTGTCGTTGTCGCGGCGCGCGCCGCGGCGCCGCATCAGTGCTCGCCCATCAGGCCGCCAGCCGCCTGCGCAGTGCCGCGAGCCGGCTCGCCACGCTGCCGTCGATGAATTCATCCCCGATCTGGACCGAAATGCCACCCTCTACCCGAGGATCGACGATGACGTCCAGGTGGACTTCGTGTCCGTACGCGTTTTCCAGCGCGACGATCAGCCGCTCACGCTGGCGCTCGGTGAGCGGAATGGCGACCCGGGCCACCGCGATGAGGCGCTGCCGCCACTGAGCCGTCCACTGCGCGTAGTGATCCAGGGTCAAATCCACACTACGTCCCCGGAGGTGGTCCGCCGCCTCACCGATCAGCTCCCGGGCGTCCGCGGTCACCTTGCCCTCGAGCAGCGTGTCCAGCAGCTGCTGCTTGTACTGCGCCGGGATGGTGAGGTTGGAAAGCACGGTACGCAGCTCAGGCGCGCCCATCACCACCCGCCCGAAGCGGAACAGCTGGTCCTCGAGGTCGTCGAGATGCCGGGCCCGCTCGGCCGCCGCCGCGAACGCCATGACCGCGATCTCCTCGACCGCGTCGGACAGGTCCATCGCGCGAGACCACCGGGACTCGGTCATGCTCGTGAACAGGCCGAGGGTGGCCTCGCTGACCTGGTCGCCGAACAGCCTCCGGGCCAGCTCGGCCCGGGCCTGCGGGCGGCGGCTGCTGTCGGCCAGCGCCCGCCGCAGTGCGGCCTGCTCATCGAGCACACCCAGGATGGCGAAGAGCTCCCGGCCGAGGGTCCGCGCCACGGCGGCCGACGTCACGGCGTCGCCCAGCCGCTGCCTCGCCTGGGCCAGAGCGCCCCGGCTGGGGCCTCTCATGTGGTGGTCCTGGCCTCGTCAGCATGGGGCTGCTCGAGGTCCTCGATGAACCGCTCGACGATACGGTGCTGCCGGGCCACATCCTCCAGCGACTCCCCGACCACCCGGCCGGCCAGGTCCACGGCCATGGCTCCCACGTCGGTCCGCAGGGCCTGCAGGGCCAGCTGGCGCTCGGAGTCGATCTGGGCGTGGGCCGCGTCAATGATGCGCCGCGCCTCGGTCTGGGCCACCTCGCGCATGTCCGCGATGATCTGGGCGCCCTGCTCCTGGGCCTGCTCGCGGAGCCGCGACGCTTCCTGGCGGGCCTCGGCGAGCTGCTCGCGGTAGCGCTGGAGCACTTCGTTCGCCTCGGCCTGCGCCTCCTCGGCCCGGTGCAGGCCACCCTCGATGGCGTCGGCCCGCTCGGCCAGCGTCTTCTGGATGCGCGGCAGCAGCACCTTGCCCAGCACCGCGAACACGATGAGGAAGGCGACGAACCCGATGATCAGCTCGGGCCATTCGGGGATCAGCGGGTTAGCAGGCGGGACCACCACCGCCGCGCCAACGTGATACTTCACGGTGTGCCCTCCTGTCGGCTATGAATCACTGGGAGACTCCGCCGATCAGGTGGCGCCGAAGATGAACGGGACCACGAGGCCGATCAGCGCCAGCGCCTCGGCCAGCGCGAACCCGATGTACATGTTGGACTGGATGAGCCCACGGGCCTCCGGCTGCCGGGCCATGGCCTCGACACCGTGACCGAAGATCAGTCCGATGCCGACACCGGGGCCGATGGCCGCCAGGCCGTACCCCACCGCGCCGAAGTTGATCTGCAGCCTCTGGTGGTACCGCCGCGGCGATCACATGATGCAGGACGCTGAGAGCGACCACATGATTCGCAATATCAAGCATGTGTGCATTCCCTTGCCTTAAGGCCGACGGGTGTCTGCCGCCGGCGGGTTGGATGGGCCGCCAGCACACCTGGATGCGCGGGCGGACGAATGGAGGCGCGGGCCATGTCAGTGGCTCGCTTCCAGTGAGCCGCCGATGTACTGGGCGGTCAGGATGGTGAAGATGTATGCCTGCAGCGCCTGGATCAGCATCTCGAACGCGGTCAGCACGATGGTGAGGACGAATGAGGTCACGCTGAACAGCAGGCCGATGGTGGCGCTGAACAGGTACCAGGTCGCGAGGGTGAAGATCAGCAGCAGGATGTGCCCGGCGAACATGTTCGCGAACAACCGGATGGCCAGCGTGAACGGCCGGATGAGGACGTACTGGAGGATCTCCACCGGGGCCAGGATGGCCAGGATCGGCCCGGGCACGCCGCTCGGGATCATGTTCCTGAAGTAGCCGCCCAGCCCTTGATGCTTGATGCCCAGGTAGGTATAGGTGCCGTAGACCATGAGCATCAGTGCGACCGGAAAGGCGATCAGCGACATAGGGGGAAACTGGGCGACCGGGATGATCTCCATCAGGTTCATCAGCCAGATGAAGAAGAACAGCGAGACCAGGAACGGCAGGAAGCTGTCGCCGCGCTTCCCGATCATCGGCAGCAGGATCTGCTCGCGGACGAACTGGACCCCCATCTCGCCGAGACCCTGCACGCCTCGCGGGACTAGCTTCGGGTTGGCAAAGGCAGCCCAGAAGAAGGCGACCACGGCCAGGGCGCAGACCAGCGCCAGCAGCATCGGCTTGGTGAAGTAGAAGCCGCCCACCCGGAAGAATGGCGTGAAATCGAAGGACGGAGTCGGGTATCCCGGGGCCGGAAAGCCGCAGTGCGCTGGCGAGGAGACGTGGCTGTGCTCTGGGGAGCACTTCTCCGCGGCGAGGAGCAGCATGTCACCGCCCAAGACGGTTTCCTCCAGCTTCGTGATCGCGCGCGGCACCCGCAGGCGCGGCGCGCATCCAAGCCGCCCTCATCCGGGCGGAACGTCGTGGCATGCCCATGCTGGCCTGGCCAGCATGCTTTGCATGCAGATTACCTATTGGTGCCTGCCGTACTTCCAGACGACTCCGCCGATGGCGAAGAACAGCCCGACGAGCGCCCCGACCGGCACCAGTACCGGAATGTGTACCAGCCAGGCCAGCAGCCAGCCGACCAGGCCGTAGACCACCATGCCGGCAATGAGGTAGCTGAATATGTTCCAGCCCTCGTTCTCCTCGACCGGGGCCGCCTCCGGGGGCTGGCCACTGGCCGACGGCTGACGGCCGGACAATCCGTTGGGGCTGGAGGGGGTAGATCCGGTCCCGCCCATGGTGCGCCAGGTCATCGCGGCAGCTGCAGACGGCAGGCTGACCCGCGGGCCGCGATCCGCCGTCCGGGAGCGAGAGAAGCGCCACGCGTCACCGTTCCCCGTCCGGTTCCACGTAGAGCACCTTGAGCCGCATCGACCAGAAGACCTGGGCACCGCTCCAGACCAGGATGCACACGATGGCGGTCAGGCCGAACAGCCGCGCGTTGAAGACGGTCGTGTTGCTGAACCTGGACACCAGAACCATCAGCACGAGGATCTTGACGATGAACGTGGTCAGCGCGGTCACCATCTGGGCCCGCGGGCTGACCTTCTCGGCGCGAGACACCGCGGCGATGCTGATGGTGAAGAACACCAGGACCAGGGCGGCGCCGAGTACGCTGCCGAGGAGTCCCTTAGAGCCGCCGAAGGCCGTGCTCAGCGCGATCATGATCACGGCAGCACCGGCGGCGACCACGGCGGAACGCCGGGCGATCGGGCCGTAGCTTGCCAGCATCTTAGGTGGCTCCGGAGGGCTCAGGAGGACACTTGACTCGGGGATGCGCCGGTCCGCCTCCCACACAGCACCGGCCAGGAGCCTGGGTGCCGCCGAGGCGGAGCTCGCGCGCCGCCGGGTGAGCGAAACCTATCACGGGCCCCTCACTCGTCCTCGAGTGACTGCTCGTGAAAGATATCACAAGCTCCTTGGGCCGGTCTTTACCGGGGTCCTCTGTGTGATGAACGTTATGTGACTTCTGACTGTGGTACATGAGTCCGTGAACCGTACCAAACCACCTGCCCCTAACGGTCCTATCGCTCCAGACACCCTGCGACCCCGACGACTCGCGCGCCCCAGACCCGTCATGGGGCCCATGAGCAGCGGAGGGTCCACGGCCTCACCCGCCCCGTCCCCGGCGCCCCGGACCCGCTGGCGACTTTCCTACGGAGCGTGCACGGAAAACGGGCAAATCACCCAGCGCATGGCACGTCCCGTAGGAAAAGTGGCCAGCGATGTGATCGATGTGACTGGTGATCACGCTGGCTCAGCGGAAATGTTCCCTCGGAGAGAGTCAGGGACGGCGCCAGGGCAGGAGTGGTGACTCTGAGTCTTCGTCGTATTCGTCGCCATCGCGGTTCACCGGGCGGGCCGCCCGGGGGGCACCCGGCTGGTCCCGGCCCGGTGCCGGCGGCAGCGGGTCCAGGTCCGGTGGGCCGACGTCACGGTAGGCCGCCTCGGGCGGCGGGGCGGCGTAGAGTCTGGCGTCGCGCGGGTCCGCGAGCGAACCGCCATCGTAGGGGCCGGCGTTGCCCGGGTCGGTGTCCGGCGGGCGAGCATCCCACCAGCCGGAATCGCGCTGCTCGGAGTCCGGCCGGCCCGTGTGCCACTGGGCCGGGTCCGGCGGCTCTGAGTCAGGCCGTCCCGCAGTCGGGCCGTCGGCAGCCGGGAGGCCTGGACCTGGACGGCCTGTACCTGGACGGCCTGGTACCTGAACGGCCGGTACCTGAACGACCGGACCTGAACGCCGGTATCTAGACGGCCGGTATCCGGGAGGCCGGGATTGCGGCCCGGGTACCACTCGGCTGGTTCATGCCGGTCGGCTGGGCCTGACGGCGGTGCGCTGCTGGAGGTGGCACCGTCCGAGGGAGGGCGGTCCGAGGGAGCGCCGTTCGAGGGAGCGGTCAGGCCGTCAGGAACCGGCCAGGCCTCGGCGGATGGCCGGGCTTCAGGTTCCCTCGCGGCTGGCCCCGCGTCCCACGCCGCGGCCGATGACCTTGCGTCCCAGGCCGCTTCGGAGGGCTGCGACTGCTCCGCAGGCCGCAGGTCCCACGCCGATCCGGACGGGCTCGCGTCCCAGCCGGGTCCGGACGGGTCCGCGTCCCAGCCCGGTCCGGACGGGCTCCGCGTCCCGCCGGGTCCGGACGGGTCCGCGTCCCAGCCGGGTCCGGACGGGCTCGCGTCCCAGCCGGGTCCGGACGGGTCCGCGTCCCAGCCCGGTCCGGACGGCTCCGCGTCCCAGCCCGGTCCGGACGGGCTCGCGTCCCAGCCGGGTCCGGACGGGCTCGCGTCCCAGCCCGGGTCCGGACGGGCTCCGCGTCCCAGCCCGGTCCGGACGGGTCCGCGTCCCGGGCTGAGCCCGAACGCCGGCCATCCCACGCCGCCGGGGCAGGCTTCGCATCCCACGGGGAACCCGGCCGACTCTGCTCCGGGGACCCGGCCGCGTTTCCGCTGAGTCCGGCCCCGTACTGCGCGTCCACGTCCCCAGGTCCTGGGGGATGTGAACCCGGTCCCCGCTCCCTACCGGCCTCAGGGTCCACGCCCGGCCCGCGATCCAGGCTGGCACCGCGATCCAGGCCCAGCCCGGGATCCGCGCCCGGCCCGCGATCCAGGCTGGCACCGCGATCCAGGCCCAGCCCGGGATCCACGCCCGGCCCGCGATCCAGGCTGGCAGCCGCGGTCCGCGCGGCGCCGGCCCTGGGCGCTGGTCCCCGCCGCAGCTGGGATCCGGGATTCCATCGGGCTCCCAGGCGGCGCGCTACTGGCCGCCGACGCCAGGCCGGGCACTGGCCCAGTCCTGGCCGAAGACCCCGCACCCGCCGAAGACGCCGACGGACCCGAAGAGACGGGGGCACCAGGAAGCCCAGGTCCACCTGAAGGCGCCGGGCCGACGACGTTGGGGGCGAGTCGCAGCTGGCCACGGTTCCACGGCCGGAGCCGCGGCATCGATGCCAGCAGCAGCACCAGCACCCCGGCCAGGGTGACGAAGGCCAGCACCAGCAGCTTGGTCCGCATGATCGACAGCAGCACGACCGTGCCAGCGAACAAGACCGCCCACAAGTACATGATCAGGACACTGGCCCGGTGCGAATGCCCGATCGCCAGCAGCCGGTGCTGCAGGTGCTTCTTGTCCGCCGAGAACGGGGACTGCCCGGCCCGGGTCCGCCGCACCACCGCGAGCAGGAGGTCAGCGTACGGAATCAGCATGATGATGGCCGGCACCAGGAGCGGCAGGATTTCCGGGAACCGGTTGACCGTGCCGCCGCTGTAGGCCGACGGGTTGGTGAGCGTGTTCGGGTCCAGGGACGCGAGGCTGGAGATGGGCGCGTACGCAAGCAGCAGCCCGAGCAGCATGGACCCGGTGTCGCCCATGAAGATCCGGGCGGGGTGGAAGTTGTGCGGCAGGAAGCCCAGGCACACCCCGGCCAGGATGGCCGAGGCCAGCGCCGGGTTGGTCTGCTCGTCCAGCCCCAGCCGCTTGGTGAGCGTGTAGTAGTACAGGAAAAAGGCCGCCGCGCCGATGCCGACGATCCCGGCGGCCAGCCCATCCAGCCCGTCGATGAAGTTGACCGCGTTGATGGTCACCACGACGACCAGGATGGTGAGCACGGTCTGCTGGTCGGACGTGAGCGAGAGCGTCCCCCCGCCCGGGACGGGCAGCCAGGCCACCACGGCGCCGCTCCAGACCAGGATCGCCCCGGCGCCCACCTGGCCGGCCAGCTTGGTGATGGCGCCCAGTCCCCAGCGGTCGTCCACGAAACCCATGAGAACCACGAGGCCACCGGCCAGCAGCAGGCCGCTGCCGACCCTGGTGCCCATGAACACGGTGCTCAGGTGGGTCAGCCGGGAGGCCACCAGCAAGGCCGCGGCGAGGCCGAGGTACATCGCGATGCCGCCCAGCAACGGGACGGGCTCGGTGTGGACGTCCCTCGCCCGGCCCCGGTGCTCCGCACCCACCGCGATCGCGAACCGGCGTACCAGCGGCGTGAACAGATAAGTGACGGCGGCGGCCACCAGGATTGTGAGGCCGTACTCGCGCATTCCGGTTCACCCGGCCCGTTCGGTTGCCTCATCCATTAGGGATCAACTTTAGAGCACTAACCTGAGGGTAGGCCGCACAGCCACCCATCGCGGCCATACTTACCCGGTGGCGTCCCGGTCAGCAGGATTTCCCTGGTCAGCGGCATCTTCGGCGCCGGGCGACACCACGCCCGGGTCCCCCGGGTCCGCAGAAACCGGATCAGCTGGACCCGCTGGGGCCGCCTTTCCAGTTTCCTGGGAGTTCTCGTCCCCGGTGATCCCGTTCTCGTCCCCGGTGATCCCGTCCTCTGGAATCGCGTGCTGGGAGAGCTCATCCCCGGGCGCCTCGTCCACAGGCGTCCCGTCACTGAGCACCTCGTCACCGGGCACCTCGTCCCCAAGCGCCTCGTCCTCGAGGGCCAGCGGGATAACCTCCCGCAACCGTTCCACCGAAATGACACCCTGGCGCAGCAACCTGGGCACGGACCCGGTCAGGTCGACGATCGTGGACGGCACGTCGTCCGCGCACGGGCCGCCGTCCAGGTACACCGCGACCGCGTCGCCCAGCTGATCCATCGCCTCGTCGGCCGTGGTCGCGGCCGGACGGCCGGACGCGTTGGCGCTGCTCACGGCCAGCGGGCCGGTCCTCTTCAGCAGGTCCAGCGCGACCGGGTGCAGCGGCATCCGGACCGCCACCGTGCCCTTGGTCTCACCCAGGTCCCAGACCAGGGTGGGACTGGACCGGCAGACGATCGTCAGCCCGCCGGGCCAGAACTCGTCGATCAGGTCCTTGCCGACGTCGGCGAGGTCCATGACCAGGGCCATGGCCGCCCGGACCGTCCCGACCAGCACCGGCGGCGGCATGTCCCGGCCCCGGCCCTTGGCCTTGAGCAGGAGCTCCACGGCCACCGGGTCGAAGGCCTCGGCCGCGATGCCGTAGACGGTGTCGGTCGGCATCACCACGAGCTCGCCGCGGCGCAGCGCCGCTTCCGCTTCCGAGAGTCCCTGGAGCAGCTGCGCCGGATCCGTGCAGTCAAACCGTGCGCTCATGAGAGCCCATCCTCCCACCGTTGCGGCCCGGGCCAGACCGCGGTCACGAAGCGGTCCCGGCGGGCCAGGTCCTTATGGTTCCGCGTGTCGCGCCAGCCCCGCTCCTCGGCGAACACCCAGTAGACCGCGGCTCCCTGGGGCGCGCCGTGCTCCACCGCGACCAGCCCGCCCGGGCGGAGCAGCCGCCGGGCGGCCTGCTCGACGACCTTGACCGCGTCCATCCCGTCGGTGCCGCCCCACAGCGCGGTGGCCGGGTCGTACTCGCCCACCTCGGGCGGCACCGAGGCCCCCCACGGGATATAGGGCGGATTGCTGATGACCAGGTCCACCCGGCCGTCCAGGTCAGTCAGCGCCTGGCCGAAGTCCTCGCCGTGCAGCGTGACCCGGCCCGCGGTGTGCGGGGCGGTGTCGGCGCAGCGGGCAATGTTGCGCTGGGCCCACTCCCGGGCCAGCGGGTCGGCCTCCACCGCGTGGACCCGGGACCGGGGCACCTCCTGGGCGATGGCCAGCGCGATGGCGCCGGACCCGGTGCCCAGGTCGGCGACGACCGGCTCGGTGACGTCCATCTCGCGGAGCCGGTCGATGGCCCACCCGGTCATGACCTCGGTCTCCGGCCGGGGCACGAACACCCCGGGGCCGACCTCCAGGTCCAGGTACCGGAAGTACGCGTGCCCGGTGATGTGCTGCAGTGGCTCCCGCGCCTCGCGGCGGGCGATCTCGTCCCAGAACCGCGGGTTGAACCCGGAGTCCGGCACCCGGTGCAGCTCGCCGCGGCCGACGCCGTGCACGTGCGCGGCGATCTGCTCCGCGTCGGCCCGGGGTGAATCCACCCCGGCCTCAGCCAGCCGGGCCGCGGCCACGGCGATCTCGTCGAGCAGCAGGCTCTTGCGCGGCTCAGCCGCCATCCGCCGCTGCCGCTCTGCCCGACCGGTCCGCGTCGACCAGGGCCCTGATCACCGCGTCCAGGTCCCCGTCGATGACATGATCGAGGTTGTAGGCCTTGTAGCCCACCCGGTGGTCGGAGATGCGGTTCTCCGGGAAGTTGTAGGTGCGCACCCGCTGCGAGCGGTCCACGGTGGCCACCTGGCTGCGCCGTTCCGCCGCCGCCTGGGCCTCGGCGTCGGCCTGGGCCTGGGCGAGCAGCCGGGCGCGCAGGATGCGCAGCGCCTGCTCCTTGTTCTGGAGCTGGCTCTTCTCGTTCTGGCAGGAGACCACGATGCCGGTCGGCTTGTGGGTGATCCGCACCGCGGAGTCGGTGGTGTTGACGCTCTGCCCGCCGGGCCCTGAGGAGCGGTAGACGTCCACCCGCAGGTCGTTCGGGTCGATGCTGACCTCGACCGGGTCGGCTTCCGGCATGACCAGCACGCCCGCGGCGGAGGTGTGCACCCGGCCCTGGGATTCGGTGACCGGCACCCGCTGCACGCGGTGCACCCCGCCCTCGTACTTCATCCGGGACCAGACACCGTCGCCGGCGGCGTGCCGGGGGGCCTTCACCGCGACCGTGACGTCCTTGTAGCCGCCCAGTCCGGTGATGGTGGAGTCCAGGACCTCGGTCTTCCAGCCCTGGCGCTCGGCGTACCGCAGGTACATGCGCAGCAGGTCGCCCGCGAACAGCGCGGATTCCTCGCCGCCCTCGCCGGCCTTCACCTCGAGGAGGACGTCCTTGTCGTCCATGGCGTCCCGGGGCACGAGGAACTCGTTGAGCTGCTCCTCGAGCTTGGCCCGGCGGCGGCCCAGGTCCTCGGCCTCAGCCGCGAACGACGCGTCCTCGGTGGCCAGCTCGCGGGCGGTCGCCTCATCGGCGGCCGTCTCCTGCCACTGGTGGTAGGTCTCGACGACCGGGGAGATCTCGCCGTAGCGGCGCGACAGCGCCCGGGCGCGGTCGGGGTCAGCGTGCACGGCTGAGTCGGCGAGGATGCGCTCCAGATCGGCGTGCTCCTCAGCCAGCTCACCCAGCCGGTCGAACACCGTTGTCCTCCTGCGGTGATTGCCTGTGACTCCCGGGAACCCGGCCAGAGCCGGGGACCCGGAAAAATTTAAGCCGAAAAATGAAGATCACCGTGCCGTGGCCGCATGGCTCCGGTCCCGGGAGACCGGCCATGCCATCCCGGCACGGTGATCCGTGAACGCTACTTGGAGCTCGAGCCCGCGGCCTGCTTGCCGAACCGGCGCTCGAACCGGGCCACGCGGCCGCCGGTGTCGAGGATCTTCTGCTTGCCGGTGTAGAACGGGTGGCAGCTCGAGCAGATGTCGGCGTGGATGACGCCGTTCTTGGCCGTGCTGCGCGTGGTGAAGGTCTCCCCGCAGGTGCAGGTCACCTCGGTCACCACGTACTCCGGGTGGATACCAGGCTTCACTTTGTACTCCTGCCTCGGGCGGTCGCCGGGTCGCCTGGGCGGGGATGCCGCCGCGGCGTGAACCGGTACCGCACTGTTGATGGCTAATAGTGTGCCAGACCCTGCAACGTGCTACCGGGCCTGGTGATTCCCTTTAAGAACCGACGGTGGTCTTCTGGACGTGGAGCAGGAACTCCGCGTTGCTCTTGGTCTCCCGCATCCGCTCCATCAGGACCTCGAGTGCCTGCTGCGGCTCCAGCGCGTGCAGCACCCGGCGGAGCTGCCAGACGATCTTCAGCTCCTCCGGCGTCATCAGGATCTCCTCCTTGCGGGTGCCGGAGGCGTCCACGTCGATGGCGGGGAAGATCCGCTTGTCGGCCAGCTCGCGGCGCAGCCGCAGCTCCATGTTGCCGGTGCCCTTGAACTCCTCGAAGATGACCTCGTCCGCGCGGGATCCGGTCTCGATGAGCGCCGTGGCCAGGATGGTCAGCGACCCGCCGTGCTCGATGTTCCGCGCCGCACCGAAGAACCGCTTCGGCGGGTACAGGGCGGTGGAGTCCACGCCACCGGACATGATCCGGCCGCTGGCCGGGGCGGCCAGGTTGTAGGCGCGGCCCAGCCGGGTGATGGAGTCCAGCAGCACGACCACGTCGTGGCCCATCTCCACCAGCCGCTTGGCCCGCTCGATGGCCAGCTCGGCGACCGTGGTGTGGTCCTCGGCGGGACGGTCGAAGGTGGAGTGGATCACTTCACCCTTGACCGAGCGCTGCATGTCGGTGACTTCCTCAGGCCGCTCGTCCACGAGGACGACCATGAGGTGGCACTCCGGGTTGTTCTTGGTGATCGCGTTGGCGATGGCCTGCAGGATCATCGTCTTGCCCGCCTTGGGCGGGGAGACGATGAGGCCGCGCTGGCCCTTGCCGATCGGGCTGACCAGGTCCATGATCCGGGTGGTCATCACGTTGGCGTCGGTCTCCAGCCGGAGCCGGTCCTGCGGGTACAGCGGCACCAGCTTGGAGAAGTCGGGGCGCCCGCGGGACTGCTCCGGGTCCAGGCCGTTGATCTTGTCCAGCCGGACCAGGGCGTTGAACTTCTCCCGGCGCTCGCCGTCGCGCGGCTGGCGGACCGCACCCTCGATCACGTCTCCCTTGCGCAGGCCGTGCCTGCGGACCTGGGAGAGCGACACGTACACGTCGTTGGATCCGGGCAGGTACCCGGTGGTGCGGATGAAGCCGTAGTTGTCCAGCACGTCGAGGATGCCGGCGATCGGGATGAGCACGTCATCCTCGGCCACCACCGGCTCGGCCTCCGGGCCGCCCCGGCCCTCGCGGCGGCGGTTCCGGTTGCGGAACCGGTCACGGCTGCGGCGGCGGCCCGAGCCGTCGTCGTCATCGTCCCCGCCGCGGTCCATCGCCTGCGCGCCGCGCTGGCCGTCCCGGCCGTTGCTGCGCTGGCTGTTGTCACGCTGGTTGTTGTCACGCTGGTTGTTATCGCGCGGGCCCCCGTCGCGGCCGCCGTCACGCTGGCCCCCGTCACGCTGGTTGCCGTCACGCTGGCTCTCGCGCTGCTCTCCCCCGTCGCGCCCGCGCCGTCCGCCCAGCGCCGTCGCGGGAGGAGTCGTCACGCCGGCCGCGCTGGCGGCGCTCGCTGCGGCGCTGGCCGTCCTGCTGGCCGTCGGCCCGCCCGGCGCCGTCACCGGCTCCGTTGGCGGCCTGGCCGGCCTCGGTGACAGACGCGCCTGCCGCCGCCCCGCCCGCGGCGAACGCGAGCTGGCCGTCGGCACCGTTGGCCTGAGCACCCTGTCCGGTGGCGCCAGCCTGGGCCGTGTCGCGGGACCCGCCGCGGCGCGCTTCACGCGTCGTCGTGTCGGCTTCCTGCGCCGGGCCCGATGACTGCGCGGCGTTACCCAGAGCGGGCTGTGTAGTGGTGTCTGACTCCATGGCGTCCTGCTCACGCTGGCGAGGGGCGCCGGCTCCCGCGGACGCGCCACGCTGGACTGAGTTGTCGAGTGTCCCACTCCCGTTGCCCGCCGAGGGGCCAGCAGATACGCCACCCGGCGCGCTGGGGGCGGCCCCGCCGCCACCCTGCTTGCTCTGGATGGCCTCGATGAGCTGGCTCTTGCGCAGCCGGCCAGTGCCGGTGATGCCCATCGACTGGGCAAGCCGCTGAAGGTCGGCCAGCAGCATGCCGGACAGCCCGGAACCGCCACGGCGGGCGGGCTTGTCAGTCACCGTCTCACCGGCCGCAGGCCCCGCAGGCGCACCGGCTGCCGTGCCCGCACCCGCGGTAGCGGAGAGGCCGGAGGGACCGGAGTAGCCAGGGGATTCCTCAGGAACACCTGAGGAGCCAGTGAAGAGTTCGGTGGTGTCGCTCACGAGGGGTCCTTCCCAGGGAGCGGGCGTCGGCCGCGCCTGCGGCCGTTCGACCCGGTGTCACGGCCCGGCGACATCAGCCGGACCAGGTACTGCCACATCTGTTGTGCCTTTACCGTCGCGGACCACGCGTCCGCCTGTGCCTCGTTCCCTGGCCCTCTGCCGGCCGGCGACCACAGGATTAACCCGGATTCAACGCCCGGAGCAGAGGGTGTGGAACAAGCCCAGACGGCTGGGGTAGCGCGCCTCGACTTTCCGCCCGCTCCCGGTCCACCGCAACCGCCCCGCGTTTCGTGTATGCGGAGAGGAGGAGATGACCCGGAGAGTTGACGGAGCGTCACTGACCCCGCCCGGCGGTCAAGCCGGTCACGAAGCAAGTGACGGGCGAGCACCTGGCCCCATGATGGGGTATCTGGTGCAGCACCCACCTTAACACTAGGAGAGCCCACAGCATTCCCCCGGCACCGGTCCGTGTGTCGTGAATGACCCTGTCCAGTCTTGCGGCAACTCCGCGCGACCCTTCCAGGGCAGCTGGGCCAGGCGTCCAGGACGTCCGGGTTCGGAAACTGTATCCAGGGTCCAGGAATACTGTTTCCACGAACACTGCGTCCGCGGACGCGTCACCGCGCGCTGTCTCTGGGGCGTTCGCCTGGCACGGCGGTCTGGAGGGTAGCGCCTTGCCGGTCGATGGCCAGGGGGCTTATACGCCATCCGATACCCGTTTCTGCCGCGATTGAATCCACCAGGTCAGGGCTGGGCTGGCCCGCCACGGTGAAGGCGAGCACGGACGGCCCGGCACCGGAGACCACCGCGGCCACCCCGGCCGCGCGGAGCCGGCGGAGAAGGTCCGCGGTCCGCGGCATGACCGTGGCCCGGTAGGGCTGGTGCAGGAAGTCCTGGGTGGCGTCGAACAGCACGTCCGGGACCCGCGTCAGCGCCGCGACCAGCAGCGCGCTGCGGGCGGCGTTGGCGGCCGCGTCCCGATGCGGCACCGCGGCCGGCAGCGCGCCCCGCGCCGTCTGCGTGGCCAGGCTTTCTTCCGCAACGAAAACCACCGGCTCGATCTCCGCCAGCACCGGCAGGCGGACCATGCGGGGACTGGGCGGGGGTCCGGGGGCGGGGCCGTCGACCAGGCTGACGGGGTCGGGGTCCGGTCCCGGGCCGGCGGGGAGAGGGGTCCAGGAGATGGTCAGCCCGCCGTGCAGGCAGGCGGCCACGTTGTCCGGGTGGCCTTCCAGGCGGGCGGCCAGGGCGAGTACCGCGTCGTCGGGGAGCAGGTCAGCGCCCTCGCGGGCCAGCCCGCGGGCGGCCAGGATGCCAGTCACGATGGCGGCCGCGGACGAGCCGAGCCCGCGGCTGTGCGGGATGGCGTTGAGGCTGCGCAGGCTGAGGCCGGGCGGCTGGCCGCCGAGTACGTCGAACGCGGCCCGCATGGCCTGGACCACGAGGTGGGCCTCACCCACGGCCGCGGTCTCGCCGCCTTCCCCGGAGACCTCGATGTCGAGGCCGCCGCCGGTCACCCGGGCCACGGCCACGTCGTGCAGGGACAGGGCCAGGCCGAAGGCGTCGAACCCGGGGCCCAGGTTGGCGCTGCTGGCCGGGGCCCGGACCACGACGGGCTTGTCCCGCCACCGGGATCCGCTCACGGTGTCTCCTGAGGCGTTCGCGCCGTCCGGACAAAAAAACCCCACCAGCCACTCGCCCGGGCCTGACGGCCCGGGCTCCCTAGCCGGTACCAGACGGCGCTCACGGGTGCGCTCCTCAGGCCAGGCCGAGAGCGGCCGCCGCGGCCGCGCTGTCCGCGGGCACGGTGATCGGGGCGGGGGCGGCTGACACCGCCCAGTCCGGGTCTTTGAGTCCGTTGCCGGTCACCGTGCACACAACCCGCGAACCGGGTGCGACCTGGTCCTGTTCCCGGGCCTGGAGCAGCCCGGCGACCCCGGCGGCCGAGGCCAGCTCGCCGAACACCGCCTCCTTGGAGGCGAGCAGCCGGTAGGCCGCGAAGATCTGCCGGTCGGTGACGGAGTCGATCAGGCCGCCGGACGCGTCCCGGGCGGCCTCGGCCAGCCCCCAGGAGGCCGGGTTGCCGATCCGGATCGCGGTCGCGATGGTCTGCGGGGCGCGGACCGGCTCACCGCGGACGATGGGCGCGGCGCCGCTGGCCTGGAAGCCGAGCATCCGGGGGGTCTTGGTGGCCCGCCCGGCCGCGGCGTACTGGGTGTAGCCCATCCAGTAGGCGGAGATGTTGCCCGCGTTGCCGACCGGCAGGCAGTGCACGTCGGGAGCGTCCCCGAGCGCGTCCACGATCTCGAACGCCGCGCTCTTCTGGCCTTCGAGCCGGTCCGCGTTGACCGAGTTGACCAGCGCGACCGGGTAGTCGGCCGCGAGCTTGCGGGCCAGCTCGAGGCAGTCGTCGAAGTTGCCGTCCACCTGGAGCAGCTTGGCCCCGTGCACCAGGGCCTGGGCCAGCTTCCCGAGCGCGATCTTGCCGCGGGGCACCAGGACCGCGCAGGACAGCCCGGCGCGGGCCGCGTACGCGGCGGCGCTGGCGCTGGTGTTGCCGGTGGAGGCGCAGATCACCGCGGTCGCGCCGCGGCTGACGGCCATGCTGACCGCCATCGTCATGCCCCGGTCCTTGAACGACCCGGTCGGGTTGGCCCCCTCGACCTTGAGGTACACGTCGCAGCCCGTCCGCTCGGACAGCACCGGGGCGGGGAGCAGCGGCGTGGCCCCCTCGCCCAGCGTGATCACCGGGCTGGTCTGGGGCAGCGGCGGCAGCCACTCCCGGTACTGCTCGATCACGCCGCGCCAGGGCACGTAGCCCGCCGCGGCGGAAGTCACGTCCGCCGTCATTCGTCGCCCTCCCCTTCGACCCGCATCACGCTGGCCACGGCCCGCACGGAGTCCATCGTCTCCAGTTCGGTGACGCAGCGCGAGAGCGCGGCGTCCGGGGCAGCGTGGGTGACGATCACCAGCTGGGCGTCTTCGCCGCGGCCCTCCTGGCGGACCGCCTTGATGGACACGTCGTGCCGGGCGTAGGTCTCGGCCACGGCGGCCAGCACGCCGGGCTTGTCCGCGACATCCAGGGCGACGTGGTACCGGGTCCGGGCCTCGCCCATCGGCAGCGTCCGCAGCTTCGCATAGGTGGACGGGTCCGGGCCGCGGGTCCCGGCGATCAGGTTCCGGGCCACCGCGACCACGTCACCGAGCACCGCGCTGGCCGTGGGCACTCCCCCGGCGCCGGCCCCGTAGAACATCAGCCTTCCCGCCGATTCGGCCTCGACGAACACGGCGTTGTAGGCCTCGCGCACGCCGGCCAGCGGGTGGGAGCGCGGGATCATCGCCGGGTGGGCGCGGACCGATACGCCGCCGTCGCGGCGCTCGCAGATCGCCAGCAGCTTGACCACGTGCCCGAGCTCACGCGCGCTCGCGATGTCCGCGGCGGTGACGCCGGTGATGCCTTCCCGGTACACGTCGGCCGCGGTGACCCCGGTATGGAAGGCCAGCCCGGCCAGGATGGCCGCCTTGGCTGCCGCGTCGAAGCCCTCGATGTCGGCGGTGGGGTCTGGCTCGGCGTACCCGAGCGCCTGGGCCTCCTCCAGCGCGTCCGCGAACCCGGCCCCCGACGTGTCCATCCGGTCCAGGATGTAGTTGGTGGTGCCGTTCACGATGCCCAGGACCCGGTGGACCTCGTCCCCGGCCAGCGACTCGCGCAGCGGCCGCAGCAGCGGGATGGCCCCCGCCACGGCGGCCTCGTAGTAAAGGTCGGCCCCGTTTTCCCGGGCCGCCTCGTGCAGGGTGGCGCCGTCCTCGGCGAGCAGCGCCTTGTTGGCCGAGACCACGGACTTGCCGGACTTCATCGCGGCCAGCAGGACCGACCGGACCGGCTCGATGCCGCCGATCACCTCGATCACGATGTCCACGTCAGGCCGGGTGACCAGGTCCATGGAGTCGCCCGTGAGCAGCGCGGGATCGACCTGCACGGGCCGGGCCCGGCCCGGCCGCCGCACCGCGACCCCGGCCACTTCCAGGTGGGCGCCTATCCGCGCGGTCAGGTCCGTGGACTGCTGGGTGAGCAGCCGGTAGACCTCCGAGCCCACGGTCCCGCAGCCCAGCAACGCCACTCGCAACGTCCGCACTACGGCATCACCCTAGGTCTCGTCGTCCGCTGCTGGCCCCTGCGCGGCCAGCCGGTCCCCCGGCGCGGGATCATCCGCTGCGGGCTCGTCCGGTGCTGGCCCGCCCGGCGCTGGCCCGTCCGGTGCTGGCCAATCTTTGGGCAGGTCATCATCCGGCGTCCAGCCGGAGCAGGTCGTCGATGGTCTCGCGGCGGAGCAGCAGCCGGGCCGCGCCGTCCCGGACAGCCACCACCGCGGGCCGGGTCACGTGGTTGTAGTTGCTGGCCATCGAGCGGCAGTACGCCCCGGTGGCCGCGACCGCGATCAGGTCACCCGGGACCACGTCGGAAGGCAGGTAGCTGTCCCGGACCACGATGTCCCCACTCTCGCAGTGCCTGCCGACGATCCTGGACAGCATCGGCGGCGCCGCCGACTCGCGGGAGGCGAGCACGCAGGTGTACTCGGCGTCGTAGAGCGCGGTCCGGATGTTGTCGCTCATGCCGCCGTCCACGCTCACGTAGGTCCGCAGCCCGTCCACGTCCTTGACCGTCCCGACCTCGTACAGCGTAACCGTGCCGGGTCCGGCGATGGCGCGCCCGGGCTCGACGGTGAGCCGCGGCATGGCCAGGCCCGCCGCGGCGCACTGGGAGCGCACGATCTCGTGCAGGTTCTGCGCGATGACCTTGACGTCGGCCGGGTCGTCGTCGGGGGTGTAGGCGATGCCGAGCCCGCCGCCGAGATTCAGCTCGCTGATCACGATGCCGTGCTCGTCGCGGATCCGGACGGCCAGGCTCAGCACCCGGCGGGCCGCGGCCTCGAACCCGTCGGTGTCGAAGATCTGTGAGCCGATGTGCGAGTGCAGCCCGGCCAGTTCCACGCCCGGGCAGGCCAGGACCCGGCGGACCGCCTCGTCGGCCGCGCCGGAGGACAGCGAGAACCCGAACTTCTGGTCGTCGTGCGCGGTGGCCACGAACTCGTGGGTGTGTGCCTCTACTCCCGTGGTGACCCGGACGAGCACCCGGGGGCGGGGCGTGGCTGTCTTACCCACGGCGCGGGCGCCGGCCCCGTTCCCGCCGGACCCGTTCCCGCCGGACCCGTTCCCGCTGGTTCCCGTGGGCCCGCGGCCGGGAACCGGCGGATCGGTCAGGTAGGCCAGGCGGGCGATCTCCTCGAACGAGTCGACCACGATGTGACCCACCCGCGTGTCCAGCGCGCGGGCCAGCTCGCTCTCCAGCTTGTTGCTGCCGTGCAACGTGATCATCTCGGGCGGGACGCCCGCCTGCAGGGCCACCTCCAGCTCGCCGCCGGTGCACACATCCACGCCGAGCCCTTCCTCGGTAACCCAGCGCAGCACGCCGCGGCTGCAGAACGCCTTGGCCGCGTAGAACACCCCGGCCCGCGTCCCGAACGCGTCCCGGTAGCTGCGGCAGCGCTGCCGGAAGTCGGCCTCGTCACAGACGAACAGCGGGGTGCCGAACTCGGCGGCCAGGTCCCGCACGTCCAGGCCGCCGACCGTGAGCACGCCGTCCGCCCGGCGGGCCGACTGCGGCCAGACCGCCGGGTGCAGGGCGTTGAGATCCTGGGGCGGGGTCGGCGGGTGCTCGGCGGGCAGCACGTCGGCGTGCCGCGGTCCGGCGGGGTGGGCGACACGGCTCATGGCGCGGTCCTCGCTGCTCGGTCTGGTGTCGTGTGCTGCGGCGGTGTTGGCTGCGGCCCGGCTGGCCGGCTGGCCAGGCGGCCGTCCCGGGAGGGCTGCCGGCCGGGATGGAGCTGGCTACATCCGGCTGGGGGCGGCGATGCCCAGCAACCGCAGGCCGGTCCCGAGGACCGTCCGCGCGCTGCTGGCCAGCTGCAGCCGGGCCTGGATGAGCTCCCCGCCCGCGGGCAGGCGCCCGGCCGGCTGCGGGTCCGGCCGCGGCGGGATCGAGCCGGGCCCCGTCACCGGGCAAGCCTCCTGCCAGTCGAGGTACCGGCTGGCCAGCTCCTCCAGGTAGGCGGCGACCACGTGCGGCTGCCGCCGGCGCGCCGCCCCGGCCACCCGTTCCGGGAGCCAGGACATCGCGTCGAGCAGCACCTGCTCGCTGGGGTGCGCGAGCAGGCACGGCTGGAACCGCTCCGCATCCGGCCCCGGCAGCCCGAGGTCAGCGGACTGCCGCAGCGCAGACGCGGCGTGAGCGTGCGCGTACCGCACAGCATAGGCGGGATTGCCCAGGTGCTGCGCGGCCAGCGTCCCGGGCTCGAGGTCGGGCCCGGACGGCCGGGGAACGCCGCTGGCGAGCCGGCTGACCGCGAACCGGACCATGTCCTCCCCGGCGTACGCGATGGCCTCCGCGACCGGGCCGGCGGTCCGGTACCCCGGCCCGGATTCCTCCGGCCAAGGCGGCGTCCAGGTGACCTCGGCGCCTGCTGCTTCGGCCATCCGCCCGGTCAGCTCGGCGGTGAGGCGCTGCCGGGCGCCCGCCCAGTCAGGGGCGCAGGCCAGCTCGGCGGCGCGCGGCGCGGTCACCCGCACTCCCTCCAGGCCCAGGCTCTGCGCGCATCCCGGGCCGGCCTCGGCGATCCGGACCGCGAGCCAGGCCAGCGTGTCCGGAGTCACGGTCAGGGAGAGATAGCTACCCCCGGTCACCTGGATGTCGCTGATCCCGGCGTCCCCCGGCGTCAGCCGGAGGGCCACGGCGAGCCCGGCGGCGATCCGGGCCGGGTCGGCGTCCAGGCGCCGGGCCAGCACGAACGGCAGCGTGGTCGCGTAGCGGCCGGGGCCACCACCGGCCTCGGACGGCACCGGCCGCCACGTGCCCACGGCCAGGCCAGGGTGACGGCCGAGGCCACCGTCGCCGGGCAGCTCACCGGCTGCTACCGCCCTGGCGGCCGCAGCCGCGAGGGCGGCGGTGAGGTCCCCGGTCATCACAGACGTGCAGGCTATCCCGGGTGAGTCCGGGGCGCGGACATGCCGTGTTGCGGCCGGGACCGGCCGGGCGTCCCCGTCAGCGGCGCGATGCGGGCCGGGCGCAGGCGGACCGTCAGCCTCAGGAAGGCCCGGGCCGGTCGCTGGGTGAGTGGCCGGTTTCGTTATCTGGTCCGCTGGTCCCGCCGGCTGCGCTGGCCTGCGCCTGAGTGGCATCCTCGGCCTCGCGGGCCTCGCTGGTCGCCGCGCCGGCCAGCTCGCGGACGACCCGGATCATCTCGCCCGGGTCGAACGGCTTGGTCAGGTAGGCGTCCACGCCGATCTCGCGGCCGCGATTCTTGTCGTCCTCCTGCGCCCGCGCGGTGATCAGGACGACGCGGATCCGGCTGGTCTGCGGGTTGCGGCGGAGCTGGCCGGCGGTCACCCAGCCGTCCAGGCGGGGCATCATGACATCGAGGGTGATCACGTCCGGATCGATCGCCGCGACCTTGTCCAGGCAGTCCTGGCCGTCGACCGCGGTGGCGACGTCAAACCCTTCCAGGGTCAGGTTGACGGCGATGAGCTGCCTTATCACCTCATCGTCGTCTACCACGAGCACGCGTCCCAGAGCCTGCGCCACGGCGTGAGGCTAGCGTGTCCCGGCTAGTTCCCGCGACAACATGCCCAAGGCGTCGCCAAGCTGTGCCCACGGCGGTCCATGGTGGGGCCGGGGACTGATATTCTTTCTCCGTCCTGGAGCCCCCGTAGCTCAGGGGATAGAGCACCGCCCTCCGGAGGCGGGTGCGCAGGTTCGAATCCTGCCGGGGGCGCTTTTTTATTGGCTCAAAGCCTAGCTGACCAGCGGATATGCCATCATGGCGGCCGTCTTCCTGGTCGGGAGATCATCCGCCGTTCTGGTCGGCCGCCGCCGGGGCCGCTTTCAGCCGGCGCTGCGAGCGCACTACCGAAATCACGGTCAGCGCCACGATCCCGATCGTGAACCACCAGCTGTATCGGGAGATGGTCATGGCCGCGACGACCGCGTGGTGACCGAGCGCATATCCCAGCCCGGCGAGCAGGCCGGCCCACAGCAGAACGCCGATCAGGTCCAGGATGAGGAACACGACAAGCCTCATCCCGGCCCATCCGGCTATGACAAAAATGATCGCCCTGGGGATGGGGAGGAAGGAACTGGCCACCACGGCTGGCCAGGTGAGCTTGCGGCCGGCCCGCTGCACACGTGCCATGTGCCTAACCGCGCGCTTGCTCCCGGGCAGGGCCATGATGAACCGCTCGCCCCACAGGCGCCCGGCCCACCAGTACAAGAGGTCGAACTTCATCAGCCCTGGAATCGCGGCGAGCAGCACCACGGCCAGCGTCCCGTGCCCGGTCCTGGCGAACGCGGCGGCCGAGATGATCGCTTCGATGCTGCCATTGAGCAGTTCTGCCACCACCGGGTGAGTGCCGATCAGCGACACCCGCAACGGCAGCAGGGCCCAGTAGGACAAGCCGCTGAGCACGATGCCCAGCCAGCAGAGAATGTCGGCGGTTCGCGGCTTCCCCTGCCAGGGCAGCCGCGGGTCGTCACCCGGAACCGCCGTCCCGGGCGCGGCCGCCGCAGCGCCAGCTGCGCGCTCCGCAGCCCCGGCGGACTCCGTCCCGGGGACACTCATGAGGCAAACTCCCTGATCTGGGCGCCATCCCTGCGCGGCAGCTGCGAGGACCAGGCGCGGAATAACCCAGCCGTCGGCCCAGCGTAGGCGCTGCGCCGGGCCGGCGTTGCGTGGCTGCGAGCGGACGCTCCCGGGGAACGTCGGCGCGAGATCGCTGACCGGGAGACGAGCGGCCGGGCAGCGGGCCGTCAGTTGATGTCGAACTCGTTGGGCATTGTGCGCTACGGGGCGTCAGCCAGCCGTGCGCTATCATGTGATATCAGGGAGGCAGATATGACGGACATGCTGATCCGGGACGTGCCCGATGATGTTATCGCCGCGCTGGACGCACACGCGGGGCGGCTGGGCCTTTCGCGCAGCGAGTATGTGCGCCGCCGGCTGGCCCAGGATGCGGCCCGGCCTGGCTCTCCCGTGAGCGTCGAGGACCTGGCCCGGTTCACTGAGGTCTTCGGTGATCTGGCCGACCCGGATGTGATGTCGCAGGCCTGGCGGTGACGACCTGGCTGATTGACAAATCAGCCCTCGTCCGCCTGGCCGCCAGCCCTGACGCTGCCGAATGGGCCGCACGGATCGAGCGCGGGCTGGTGCGCGTCACCACCGTAACCCGGCTGGAGGCTGGCTACTCAGCCCGGTCCGGGCCGGAGTTGCGGGCGGGATGGCGTCAGCCCCCGCTGTCATCCATGCCGGTCGAATACCTGACCCCCGCGATCGAGGACAGGGCGGTGGACGTGCTCACGTTGCTCGCCGACCGCGGCCAGCACCGCGCGCCGTCCATACCGGACCTGATCATCGCGGCGACCGCCGAGCTGACTGGACTCACGATCTTGCACCTCGATAAGGACTTCGAGGTAATAGCCCAGGTCACCGGGCAGTCCGTTGAGCGGCTGAGCATGGAGCAATGAGCGCCATCCCGGGCGCCAGATGAGGATGAACCGGGAGTCCTACTCATCCAGCCAGGCAACACTGACAGCCAGTTGCAGCGCGATCTCCCTGAGCAGGAACGTTGCGTCCATGGTCCTGCCGAGCGGGACAACACCGCTGGACGTAGCCCCGTCTTCCCTGACCGCCTGCTGCCGGAAGACCCCGGGCCGCCACCAGCGGGGGCGCCGTAGTGACGCGTTGAGGACCCCGGCAGGCCTTTCAATACTGACCGTCCCTGTGGCCAGCAGCCGCTCGCTCTTCTCGTCCAGCATCCCGGCCTCGGCGTCGAGCACCTCAGCGACCTTGCGGTCGAAGGCTCCAGGTTCATCAGCCAGGTCGCCTGCGTCATCGCGCATGATGCTTATCCTCGCAGTGCCGCGTCCCGGCTATGGATAGAAGTTTCGGTCTGAGTGCCCAGCTCAGACAGAATAATCCTGCTTGATACGCTGAGCGTGGCCGTCCTGGGCACGGGCTGCGAGTGCAACTCCTGACCCGGGATCCAGGGCCGGGCCTAATAAGCAAAGACTACCGGGATCACGTCGCGTGGGAACTGTGCAAGGACGCCGAGTCATGTTGCCTCGGTGGGAGAATAGCCAGCTGGTGTTGCCCGTTGCGCACGGACCTGGGAACTGGATCGGCGCCGCCAGTGCTATGATTCACGGTGACCATATCTATCTTGCCTATCGTGACAGGCATCCGGTAGATAAGGGTCGGGGCAACCGGGCTTACGTAGCCCGCTCCCCCATTGATGACGGTATAAAATTCGATACCTTGTGCATCATCGATAAAGAGGACATGGATGCAGAGTCATTGGAACGCCCGGCTCTGGACGTGACGCCTGACGGCGATTGGGACATGTACCTGAGCTGCGCCACATTCAACTCCAAGCACTGGCGAATCGAGAGATTGCGTGCGGGCCGCCCACAAGATTTCAGTGCCAGGACTCGTGAGACCGTCTTTCCTGGCAGCACGGCGTTCGGCATCAAAGACCCAGTGCTGGTTCGCGACCATGATCTGCGCATATGGGCAACGCTGCATCCTTTGACCGAGGGTGACGAGAATGCCGACCAGATGATTAGCGTGAATGCCTACAACTGTGAGCCCGTGATGGTACCAGAGCCGGGAACCTGGTATAGCCGCGGTACCCGGATAACTGCGGTTGTGGGTGAGTATGCCTATTTTGATGGCCGGGCATCAGCGGCACAGAACTTCGAAGAACGAACCGGGATAGCCAAGTGGAACGGGTCACGGTTCATCGCGACAGCCGGCCCGGCATCCAGCCCTTTCGGTGGCGGCGCGCTGCGTTACGTTACAGCTATCACCCTGCCGGATGGTCAACGGCGTCTCTACTATGAAAGCGCGACCAAATACAACAGTCATGAATTGCGCACTGAACTGTGTGCCCCGCTCTGATCAGTCAAGCCGTCCCTCGCCGCACGACCGTGTTGCGGCTGGCCGTCCGCTGCCGTGACCGAGGGCTGATGCTGGTTGCTTTCATGATCACCACTCCGCCGGTAGCCGGCCGATAAGGGCGATCTGTTCGTGGTCGCCGGCTTGCAGGGACTGTGGGTTCACGGCCGTCTGCGACTGTGCTAAGGCGTTGTGCGGGACCGGTGTGCTGCAGTTGCGGTGGCCGGTATGCCGGTCGCGTGGTGCAGGAGGGTGAGGACTTCGGTGTCCAGCCGCTCGGCGACCTGGGAGGCCGCGGCGTCACCGTAGGGCGCGATCGCGCTGGTGACGGTGTCGTAGGCGACCTGGGTTCCGCCGCCCGGCAGTTCCTGGATGAGGATGGTGACCGGGGCATAGGAGCCGGCGGCGGGCAGGTGGCGGGTCATCTGCCCCATGGTGACCGGGTTGCCGGCGATCAGCCGGACCAGGCGGCGTCCGGCCTGGTCGCGGGCTTGCGGGTCGAGGGCCAGAACGTGGTCGTCGTCGAGGTGCCAGAACCGCATCAGGCCAGCGCTGCCCTGCGCGTGGCGGACCAGCGCGGTGAACTCCTCATAGGAGGTACTGGCCGCCAGCGTGGCGAACAGCGCCCCGATGTCGGGCTGGCTGATGCCGCCGTAGATGCCGTCCAGGACGGCCTGGAACGGTCGTTCGCTGGTGAGCACGTGGCGGCGGACGGGTATGTCGAGCACCTGCTCGGATGCCACCTGTTCCTCCCTTGATCTTGCTCTTTCTGGGCCCTGCCCGCCCGGCCGGCCGGCGGGCAGGGGCCAGAAAGGGTGCTGGCTCAGATGGCTGCTGCGGCGGTACGGATGACGTCGAGGACGTTGCCGGGCTGGGACAGCATGGGGCAGTGGCTGCTGTCGAACTCGTAGGTGGTGGCGCCCATCCGCTTCGCGGCGGCCCGCTCGAGGTCGGGGTGGACGGCCTGGTCGTTTTTGCCCACGATGTACCAGGACGGCTTGGTCCGCCACGCGACGCCGGGGACGTTGCTGCTGAACAGCTCGACGGACGGGGGCCAGGCGGTCGCCCAGACGACCTTCTGCTCTTCCTCGGGCAGGTCGCCGCAGAAGCAGGCGGCGCCGCCGGGCAGCATCCAGATCCGCCCGTCGGCGACCTCGATCTGGCCGAACGCCGGCGTCTGGGGGAACTTGTCCTGCTCGGTCTGGGATGTCTCGGTCTCATCCGGGCCCAGGGCGTTGATGTAGACCAGCCCGGCCACGCGGTCGTCGGTGCCCGCGGCGGTGATGACGGCGCCGCCGTAGGAGTGGCCGACCAGCAGGATCCGGTCGTGGACGCGGTTGAAGGTGCGGATCGTCGCAGCGACGTCGGCCACGTTGGTGTCCAGGCCGTACTGCGCGCAGATCACCTCGTATCCCTCCGCCTGCAGCGGCGGGAGCAGCTTGTTGAAGCACGACCCGTCGGCCCAGATCCCGTGACAGAACACGATGCTCGGCTTGGTTGGCGTGGACATGGCTTCCTCCTGAACTGTGGTGGCGATGGCTCCAGTCGGGGGAGCCGCACAGACACCAGCCTGGCCGGACAGATAACCGCGATTTCTCACGCGTTCAGGTGAGGCGAGACACAGTCCTCGGCAGCAACTCGGGTGCTGACCTCTTCGGGGGATTCACTACGTCCCGGCCGGGCAGTGTCTTCGCCGAACCGAATCGTCGGCCTCCTGCCTGGCCGGAGCTACGCTCGGCACTTCCATCGGGGTTCCGGCAGCGGTCGCGGCCACACGACAGGGTCAGGTGGAGGCGATGAACTGGTTGATGGCCGCGGCGACCTCGGCAGGCTGCTCCTCGGCAACCCAGTGTCCGCTGTCGGCGATGATGCTGGTGGCCACGTGGTGAGCGCCGGCTTCGCCTAGGCCGGCTGCCACTTCGGGCAGCACGGTGGCGTGACAGTACTCGGCGAACGCCAGCTGGATCGGCGGGTCCACGGTGCCGGTGCGGCGCTCGTTGCTGGCGATGTCGAGCGGGATCACCCGGTAGAGAGCGAAGCCTGCGGCCAGACGCTGCGGCCCTTCGTATCCATGTACGTAAATGGCCACGTCGGCATCGCTGATCGCGTCCGGGTGCGCGGCGAACCGGTCGATGTGGCTGCGGAAGTAGCGATGCTCCCGGCCGGCGACCAGTAGTTCCGCCAGGCCGGTCTCGCCCTGCATGGTCTGATGGAATCCGATGTGCCAGAACGCCGATGAGGTGAAGAAGTCCTCGCAACCGCCAACTCCTGCGATGGGGGTGTCCAGCACCATGACCCCGCGAACCTGTGCAGGGTAGCGGCGCAGGTAGGCGTAGGCGACTTGAGCCCCCATGCCATGGCCCACGACCAGCGGGCGCTGGATGCCGCGCTGGCCGAGGCTGGCGTGAAGATCCCCGCTGATTGACCACTTGTCGAACCGGTCAAGCGCCGGCTCTGAGGAGCCGATGCCGGGCAGGTCATAGGCAAGCGTGTGGCAGTCCGGGGTGAGCAGTGGTGTCACGTGCCGCCACGCGTACGAGGTCTGCGGCCACCCGTGCAGCAGGACCAGCGGGATCGTCCCGTTGCCGTGCTCGACCAGGCCGAGCCGCCGGGGTGACGCCTGCCGACGGTTGGCATCGTCGCGTCCGGCGCCGGTGCGGCCGTGATCGCTGACCACTTTGCTGACTCTAGCCAGGTCGCCGGGTCGGACGCGCTCACCTATTCGGGTGAGACCTTGAGGTCACCGAGGGCAGCGCACGATCGCCGAGCGGGTCCCGGGTCGCGCTGACGAGCGTGGCCGCCGACCGTGCGAATCGCCCGTTCGGGCGATGCGCGGCGGCGCGGCCCCTGGCACCCTGGCCAGGAGAAATGCCTTTCCCGAGGTGGTGCCCTTGCGATCAGGACCGTTGCGAGGTCGCAGCGAGCCGATGGCCAGTGCGCTGTCGGCACTCCGTGGTGCCTGCCACCACGGGACTAGTGCCAGCGTGCTACTCTCCGGGCCGGCCGGTATCGGCAAGACCGCGCTGCTCGCGGGGATCTGCCAGCAGGCCACCCGCATGAACATCCGGGTCGCCTGGAGTAAGTGCGACCCGATCGAGCAGGTCTGGCCCGGTGCCCCGGTGATCGCGGCGCTGCGCGCAGGGCGGGACCCACTGACCACGGCCGGAGAGTACGAGCAAATCGCCGGCGTGGTCAGCGAACCGCTGCTGCTCGCCGAGCGCATCGCATCCCGCCTGGAAGACCTCGCCGCCGTACAGCCGTTGCTCATTGCGATCGATGACCTCCAGTGGGCCGACCGGGTCAGCCGGTTCCTCCTGCGCAGCCTGGTGTCCCGGCTGGCCGGCTTGCCCGTGGTGTGGATGTTCGCCAGCCGTGACGACCGTGTCGGGGTCGATCTGGCGGGCCACGACAGTCGTCGAGCTGCGAGCATGTCCAGCTTGCGCCGCTGGCCACCCAGGATCTGGCGGCGATGGCCCGGGACCGGCTCGGCCGGGTCCCGGATGAGCGGACCCGCCGTTACCTGGATGCCGCCGGCGGAAATCCCTTCCTGGCCACTCAGATCATCGACAGCCTGGCCCGCTCGGCCGCAGCCGGGGAACCCGACACCATCGCGGGCGGGTTCGCCGCGGCGATGGCGCGCCGGCTCGCCGGTCTCCCCAGTTCGGCGCGCGAGCTGACCGAGCTGGTGGCGGCCGCCGGGCGGCCGTTGCCGGTCCGCGATGCGTTCGCGCTGATGCCCACCCTGAGCAGCTGTGACGGTCAGGACGGTCTCACCGGCGCGGTCGAGTCCGGGCTGATCACCGTGTCCGCGGATGCCCTGGCCTTCCGCCACGACCTGGTCCGGGAGACGGTCTACGCCCTCCTGGCCGGGCATCGTGCCCGTCAGCTGCACGCACGGCTGGCCGACTACCACCTGAGTGTGCTCGGTGAGCCGCTGGTCGCCGCCTCCCACGCCCGGGCGGCGGCGGCGACCGGTGACCTGGCCAGTGCCCTGATCCTGATCTCGGCGGCGGAAACCCTCGCCAGCACCAGCGCCGAGGACGCGGGGGAACTCGCCGCGCTCGCCTTCGCCACGGTGCGGCCCGCCCAGCCGCAGTGGCTGGAGCTGGGCCGCCGCTGCCTGTCGGTATTGTGCCGGGCCCAGCACGCCGCCCAGGCGATCACCGTCGCCGGCCAGATCCTGGCCCGCGTCGACGACGCGAACCTGGCCGCCCAGGTCGAAACCGAAGCCGCCCGCGCCCTGTGGCTGAGCGGGCGGGCCGGCGACCTGGCCTCCAGGATCGAGCGCACCCTGCGCAGCAGCGACCTGGACACGCGGGTCACGGTCCGGCTCCGCGCGGCGTACGCGCTGGCCCGCACCCGGACGCTGCCCGGCGAGCCAGCGGCCAGGGAAGCGGCCAGCGCGCTCCAGCAGGCCCGCGGCAGCGGTGACGCAGAAGCGCTCACCCTGGCGGTACAGGCAGCCGGCGAGGCAGCCCGCAACCAGGGACGCCACCAGGAGGCCCTGGCGCACTTCCGTGAGCTGCGTACTCTCACCGGCGCGCCTTACCTGGCCGAGGAGATCACCGCGCTGCAGTTCGTGGACCGCTACGACCACGCCCAGGTCCTGCTCGATCAGGCTCGCGCCAGCTGCGCCGCCACCGCCGAGGCCTTGCTGCCCGGCATCACCTGCGCGCAGATGTGGCAGGACTTCAATCTCGGGCGCCTCGACGACGCCGACGCCGGCGCTCGCACCCTGATCGAGCTCGGCTACGAGCTGGGCACCAGCCTGCACCTTCTCGACGCGGTCACGGTCCGCACGGCGGTCGCGCTGTTGCGCGGCGAGACTGAGATCGCCGCGGCCCAGCTGCGGCTCGCCGACAAGATCACCGGCGCCGACGAGGCCATCCGCAACCCGGGCATCACCGTGATGCGCGGCTGGCTCGCCGCCAGCCGCGGCGATCTGCCCGCAGCACGGGACACGCTGCGACCGGTCCTGCAGGGTGCAGAACAGGGCCGCAGCTACTGGCCGCTGTGGCCGTGCTGGAACGGGCTGTTCTTTCAGGTCGGCATCGCCGTCGGCGATGACACCTTCGCTGCCTCCTGCCTCGATGTCGCCGAGGCGAACGCGGCCGGTAACCCAGGCGTGGCCAGCTTCGAAGGCGTCGCTCTCAACCTGCGCGGACTGGGGAAACAGGACCTCGACATCCTGGCCGAGGCCGTAGACGTTCTCGACCGCAGCCCACGGCCAGTCCTGCGCGCCGTCGGCGCCGAATCCTACGGACGCGCCCTGCTCGCCGCCGGCCGCCGCTCCGAAGCGCTTCCGCAACTCGACCGGGCCTGGGACGAGTACCACCACATGGGAGCCCGGGCCTTCCGCAGCGACGTACAGCGCGCTATGCGGCAGGCCGGCGCCCGCCGCACCAAATGGTCTACTACGGCCGCCGCGCCGCCGGCCGGGTGGGCTTCCCTGACCGACGCCGAGCGGCGCGTCGCCACCCTCATCAGCCAGGGACACACCAACAAGTCCGCCGCATCCGCCCTGGGCGTCTCCATCAACACCGTCGGCACCCACCTCCGCGCAGCGTTCGCGAAACTCGGCGTGCAATCCCGCGTGCAACTGGCTAACCGCTTGGCCAGCTCACACCAGCAAGGCGTTCGTCGAACTCGATGCGACGGCCGAACTTATCTGCACGACTTTGCGAGGCTCTTCACCCACGCTCGGTGTGCGGATCCCCTGGCGATTGGAGCGCTCGGCCCGCGACAAGCCTCGTGAGGTGCACACGGGAATTGACTCCGAGCTTCTCGAAGACGTGGCGAAGATGAGAGTGGACAGTGTGCGGGGAGATGAAGAGCTTGTCAGCGATCTCCCGGTTGGTGCTCCCATGCGCGGCAAGATTGGCGACCATGGACTCGGCTTCGGTCAGCGCGTCCCACCCAGTCCTCGGTCGATCGATTTTCGCGGGACGCCGTCGCACGCCGAGACGGCGAAGCCTGCCCCGAACGCGTGCCGCGTCCCAACTCGCCCCGACGCGCGTCGAAATCGTCAGCGCCTGGTCGAGCGCGGCGATTGCCGCCGCGTTGTCGCCGTGTTGCGCCAGCACCCGGCCGAGGTCTTCGAGTGCGGACGCGTGGGCCAGAGGGCGAGGTCCGTCTCGATAGAGCGAAACCGCGTGCCCGAGATCCTCCGCGGAGTCGCTCCAGATGCCCCGGGTGTGCGCTGCCGCCGCCGCGCATGAAGGGACATCTGGATTGAGGCGCGCGCGTCGTTCAGCGATGGAGATTCCGTGTTCTGCGAGCTCCTCGTCACCGACCGCGGCAGCGATGCGCACGCGTTCGGCGTCGTAGGCGACTTCGTGCGGGTAAAGCGGGAACATCGAGAGCCGCTCCTCATGCCCGTGCGAGCAGAGCCACCCGTGCGCCTGCATCGGGTCGCCCTGGGACAAGGCGAGAAGCGCGAGATACCACATCGCATGATGCCGGACGCAAGGTGCCGTCGCCTGCAGCATGATCTTCGCGATCCCGGCAACCTCCAGCGCCCCGGACTCGTCTCCGGTGTGGATCTTGAGAGTGCCGAGCGCGACGACCGAGGGCGCGTGGAGGGCTCCGGCAATGAGATGGGCCTCCTCAGAGCTAAATCGGCCTTCAAGCGCGAGCGCCGCCTCGGTGAAGTTCCCCATCTGCAGCATCTGCCGGCCGCGTGTGGTCTCGAAGATGCGCAGCGCCCAATTCTGCCGGTCACGCTGGGCGGCGATCACCCCGGCGTCGATAGCTTGAAGCGCGTCCTCGTACCGGTCGGCGGCGGCGAGAATCCATGATCGGAGCATGTGCGCGAGACGAGTTCGCGCGTCGTCTAGGCCATTGAGCTGACGGCGTTCTGCGGTCAAGAGAATCTCGAGTGAGCGCCCGAAGTCGAGGAGCTGGTACGCCAGTCCGGACTCCGGGAGCTCAAACGCGAACCGGGACACCTCGCTCGTGCTCGCGTACGCAGCCTCACGGGCACTCGGCTCGATGTCGAGCGCCTCTTCCTTCCGTCCGGCCACGCTGAGGCTGTGGTACAGCGCAGCCCAGAGTTCGGCACGTAGATCGGCAGACAACGACGGAAGAGCGAGGCCAGCGCGAGCACTTTCCGACCGGACTTCGGGAGAGAGATCGAACATGCTGGCGACGCTGACACGTACCCTCGCCTCCTCCTGGGTGGGCATCGCCTGCCGGAGTGCAGAATCAGCGAACCGCTTTCCTTCCTCCGCAAGACCGGCTGCGAAAAGTGACACAACCCGTTGGGCGACCAACGGACCCCGGAGAGGGTGGCGGAGTGGGGTGAGGTCGAGCGCCCTCGCGGATAGCTCAGCTGCCGCGGCGGGATCGGAAGCACCGAGGACCTGAGTTGCCTTGAGCGCCGTCTCGATCGCCACGTCATCGCCCGGTTCTGCGCTCTCAACGAGCTGGGTAGCCACCTCGACCGGGAGCGCGCCGCGCCCAAGCAGCACGTCCGCGGCCTGCCGGTCGACCGCACGCCGGACCGGCGGCAGCAAACTGCCGCGAACGGCCTCCCGGATGATGTCGTGCCGGAACGCCAATTGACCGCCGTCGTCAGCGAAAATATCGGCCTGAACGAGCTCGTTGACCGGGTCGATCAGCTCCGTGAGCGGCATATCGGTCATCGCTGCCAAGTCGTGAATGCTGAACCTGCGTCCGAGGCCCGACGCGAACGTCGCGGCCCGTTCCGATGCCGGCGACATGCGCGCGAGACGCCCACGCATGCTGTCACTCACGCGGTGCGGCAGTCGGTCCTCGGCGAGCGTCGCGCGCCCTGAATCGAGCGAAACGAGGAGATCGTCCTGGAGTCCGCGGAAGAACTCAACTAGCAGGAACGGATTGCCCTGGACCCGCTCCGCCTTCTGGAGGAGTTCCTCGTCCGCCTCGGCTCCAAGCACGTCGGTCGCGACCTGCGCGACCGCTTCGCGGTTGAGCGGCCCCAGCCGGATCAGCTCCGCTCCGGACTCGATGAGCTCGGCCTTCGCCTGCTGTACCTGATGCAGGCCCTGGCCGGGCCGAAATGCCATGACCCACGCAACAGGAAGCGACGACAGGCGCAAAGGGAGCTGCCGCATTGCGACCGAGAGACTGGTCCCACCCCAGTGCAGATCGTCAAGACAGATGAGCACGGGATTCTTGAGCGCGGCCTCCTCAATGAGGGACTGCACGTCCTGGAGGAGCCAGAACAAGAACTCGGGTGAAGCGTGGACGTCATTGAGCGCGCGTCGATCCGCGAGCGGCGGATCCCCCTCAAACAACGCGTCGAAGAGGGCACCCAGCTCGATGACACGCCCCGGCTCGGCCGCTCCTCGCCCGACCAGAAACGAGAGCTGTCCAGCCATGGATACGCACTCGTCGAGCAGCCTTGTCTTGCCGAGCCCGGCGCTCCCTTCCACCACGACCACGCAACCGGTCCCGGCGCGGACCTGGCTCAGCTTCCGCCGTATGACCGCGAACTCCTGCTCACGCCCGCGGAGAGGGCGGAACGGAGCGTCCATTTTCAAAGCGTACTCGGGGGTCGATCGGACCGCTGAACGCCATGGCTCGCGCCGCGCTGTGAGGCGGTCAGGCCGTAGTCCCAGCACCTCGTCGGCGTGCAGGACACCGTCCTGCGGCCCGGGCCGGGCCTGAAGACGCCTGAGCCTGACGCTGATCCGGTAACGAACGCCCTGATGGCCCCGCACCGGCTCCTCCAGCCACTGCTGGGCTGATTCAGGACCCGGCACGCCCGTCAGCGGGCTTCGGCCCACGATGTGAGCTGTTCGGCCAGCGCGCGCACTCGCTCGCGCAGCTCGTCCGGCTCCTCGATGACGAACGGACGGCCGAGTCCAGCCAGGACCGCCGGGACCCAGTCGAGCCGCTCAACTCGCCAGCGCACCCGCACCCACTCCGGTTCCCCGTCGATCGGCTCGATGATGGCGATCGATCCGGGCATCCGCATCCGCACCACCCGCTCGCTGCCCTGGACTCGCACCGAGACCGCGTGCCGGTACGACGCCCCCGAGACTGCCTCCACCACCTGCGCCGCCGGGTCGAACCCGCCCGGCACCGGGAACTGCCCCTCCTGGACGACCGCGTGCGCGACGCGGTCCAGCCGGAAGGAGCGCACCTGGCCGCTGCGCGAGTCGAGTCCGGTGGCGTACCACCGCCCCCGGAGGGCGACAACGCCGTACGGCTCGAGCACCCGTTCGGTAGACCGGTCCTTCTTGTCGCGGTAGGTGATGGCGAGCGGCCGACGCCGGACAGCGGCCTCGGCGACGGTGAGCAGCACTCCCGTCTCGGGGGTCGTCGGACTGTGACCCTCGTCTGCGTACGAGGTTGCCGCCACGAGGGCGTCGAGCCGGTCGGCCACCGCGCGGGGCAGCACCCGCTGCACCTTGGCTGTCGCGCTCTCGACGGCGACCGCGGTGTCCGGCTGCAGGGCCGCGCGCCGGGTTCCGACCAGGCCGAGAAGCACAGCGAGCGCCTCGTCGTCGGTGAGCATGAGCGGCGGCATCCGGTAGCCGGGCGCGAGCCGGTAACCGCCGTACCGCCCACGCACCGACTCCACCGGCACGTCGAGGTCGAGCAGGTGGTCGACGTAGCGCCGGACCGTCCGCTCGTCGACACCCAGCCGGTCAGAGAGCTCGCGCAGCGTGCGGGTACCGCCGGTCTGGAGGATGCCGAGCAGCGCCAGGACGCGGGCGAGGGGCTTGGCCATGCCAGCAACTTTTCCCGAGATAGTGGACGGATTATGTCCAGTATCTCATTTAGCGTCGAGGACGTGGCCACGACACGAAGCTTCGTTCACGGCGTCGTGCTGCCCGTGGACGGAGGCGCGTGGGCGCCTGAAACACGAACACTCACAGCGAACAGCCGTCATCAGCAGCGAAAGGAACTGTCATGGACTTCGTCTCAGTCCGCGTGATCACCCACGACGTCGAGCGCCTCGCGACCTTCTGGGAGCGGGTGACCGGCCTGCCCGTCAGCCGACCCGTCCCGGTCTTCGCCGAGCTCCGGACGCCGACCGGGACCATCGCCATCGGCGCCCCGGCGACCATCGGCATGCTCGGCGACGCTGCCCCGGTGCCCGGCCAGAACCGCTCTGTCCTCGTCGAACTGCGCGTCGACGACGTCGACGCGACCTGGGAGCGGGTCAAGGGGCTCGTCCCCCAGACCTTCCCCGAGATCGTGCTGGAGCCGGCCGATATGCCGTGGGGCAACCGCTCGATGATCCTGCGCGACCCCGACGGCGGACTGGTCAACCTCTTCACCCCCGTCACCCCCGAGGCGAAGGCGAAGTACGCCCTCTGACCGTCCCTGCGTGGTGCCGCCCACCCTGGGCGGCACCACGGATGGCCAATAAGGCCCGGCGCTACTGTCCGGGCAGCAGCACGCTCAGGCAGGTGACGCAGCCTTCGAGTTTCTCGAACTCGCTGATGTCCACCACGACCGGGGTGAAGCCCAGGTCGTCCAGGAGCTCAGCGGTGCGGGGAGCGGACGCGGCGATCAGCACCCGGTCGGCGCCCAGCGGGACGACATGGCAGCCGCTTTCTTCCTCCACCGGGCGGACCGCCGGGAACAGCCCGGCTGGCACCAGCTGCGGTAGCAGCAGGAACGTGCCGTCGGGCAGCGCGGTCACCGCGGACTTCAGGTGCAGCACGCCGCTCAGCGGGACGGCGACCACGGTGCGGCCCAGCGGCGCCAGCAATGCGCGCAGCTGGCGGATGCCCGCGCCGTTGGTCCGCCCGCCGCGCCCGACATACACGGTATGGCCAGCCTGCAGCACATCCCCGCCGTCCAGAGTCCCTGGCTCCTGGATCGCGGCGGTGCGCAGGCCCATCGACCCGAGGATCCCGGCGACACCGGCCACCTCGGCCCGGCGGGCCGGCGCGCCCGGGCGGGCCAGCACCGCCAGGTCCTCGCAGACCACCACCGTGTCTTCGATGAAGACCGAGTCCGGGCAGTCCTCGGCGGCCGGCGCCTGCGCGATCATCCAGCCACAGGCCGCCAGCGCATCGGCGTACGCCGCATGCTGCGCCCGGGCACGGGCTAGAACCACCGCGGTCCGCCTGATGTGGGTGACGATGCCCTCGGCCAGCCTGCTGCTGGGTGCGCGGACCAGCCCCGTGCCGTTCACCGATCACTCCCCTACCTGACCATTCGCCGCAGAAGTTGCCCGCAGAGCGGGTCAACGTCCAGGCCGGGCGATGTGGTACGCCCGTTGGCCTCAGCGTAAAGCCGCGTTGCGGGTGAGGTGCCTGGCCGGACGCGCTTGCCTCTGAGCCTCGGGGTCTTGAGGCTGCATGAGCGACGTGGTACCATCGGAGCTGCGTGAGTTGGAGCCGGTGGGGATGGCCTGGCGCCTGCTCACGGAGGCTTCCTCATCAATGGCCCCGACACCAGATCGTGTAGTCCCGCCGTCAGCCTGGGCCAGGTTGTTCAAGGAGCCTGACGGACCTGCTGGGCTCACCGAGTGGGCGGGATGACCCTGGCGGCCCGGTCCGGGGCGGGATCGGCACGAAGGCACGAATCACCCACGGCGAGTGGGGCGTTATCACTCCCCCGGCGCAATGCTGGAGACCTGATTACCCGAACCTGATCCCCGGGAGGTCACTTGCGATCTTCGTACTATGAGTTCCGCATAGCGGGGGTTCTCCCACCCGAAGCCCTGCAGGACTACGAGCAGTTGACCGCCTCGCTGGAGCCGGTAGAGACCGTTCTGCACGGCCCGCTTCCGGATCAAGCAGCCCTTCACGGCCTCCTCGCCCGACTCGAGATCTTCGGCGTGCGTCTGGTAAGCCTTCGAGTTCTCGGGCAACGAGGTCCGCCGGACAGCGAAGGCACCACAACCGGGTAACGGCCGGGCGGCGGAAACAGGCCGTATCCCGCTGAATCAGATGCGGCGACGATAGGTAGGTTTACCTGGGTGAGCTTCGATGTCAGTGCCGATGCCTACATGCGGTTCATGGGCCAGTACTCGGAGCCGCTGGCGGGACAGTTTGCTGATCTGCCCGGGATCCGGCCGGGGAACCGGGTGCTGGATGTCGGGTGCGGGCCTGGCGCGCTCACCGCTGAGCTGGTGAGCCGGGCGGCCGCGGTGAGTGCGGTGGAACCCTCAGCATCGTTTGCCGCCGCGGTACGGACCCGGCTGCCTGAGGTGGACGTCCGGCAGTGCGCGGCCGAGCAACTGCCGTTTCCTGATGACACTTTCGATAGCGCCATGGCGCAGCTGGTCGTTCACTTCATGGCGGATCCGGTGCTGGGCCTGCGGGAAATGGCCCGGGTCACCCGGCCCGGCGGAATGGTCTGCGCGTGCGTATGGGATCACGCGGGCGCCCGCGGCCCGCTGGCCGCGTTCTGGTCCGCAGTTCGCGAGCTGGATCCGGAGGCTGACGATGAGTCCGGCCGGGCCGGTGCCCGCGAAGGTCATCTGGCCAGTCTCTTCACCCAGGCCGGGTTCGGCGGGGTACAGGTCACCACGCTGACCGTCCGGGTCCATCACGCGAGCTTCGATCAGTGGTGGGAGCCCTTCACGCTGGGCGTCGGCCCGGCCGGAGCCTATGTGAGGTCCCTGCCCCCGGACCGCCGGTCCGCGCTCCGTGACCAGTGCCGGCGCCAGCTGCCTGCAGGCCCGGTCGAGATCGGCGCGACCGCGTGGGCGGCGATCGCCCGGGCCTAGCAGCCACGCCGTCCCCGCGCCCGCGCCTCCGCCGCCGATAGGCCAGCGGCAAGGCGCTATGTCCGCCCGCCTAGGCAGGGTCGTCGCGGGCGGAATAGGGGCGTCCCGGCCAGTACGGCCACTCCTCAAACCAGGTGCAGCGGCCGTCGTCATCCAGCCGGATGACCCACAGATCGCGGTACTCCTGGCGGAGCGGGTCCCCGTAACGCACCTCGGCCCGGACCACCGCCGTGGGACCGTCAACAGCCAGGATCTCCGTGGCCAGGGTGAAGACCTCGCCGGCTCCTTCCCGCTGCTCGTCCCACATCCGCTTGATCGCGTCCAGCCCGGTGACCGGCTGTTCGTACGGGGATTGGAGGTAGGTGGCGTCGGCAGTGAACAGGCCGGCGAGGCCGTCGGTCCCAGGTGCCAGCCAGGCGGCCTCATAGCCCGCCAGCCACTCGCTCACCATCGCGCGGTCGGTCACCGTCCCTATGGTGCCCGCAATCTGCGTGGTCTTCACGGGGACCGAAGACGCGCCGGCTGCATGGATAACCTGCGGGCTACTGGGCACATGATCACCGCAAGTCCAAGCTCTCAGCGAGGAGGCAGCATGGCTGGCAAGTTCGTACTGAAGAAGGGGTCCGGCGGCAAGTACCACTTCAACCTGGTCGCCACCAATGGACAGGTCATCGCGACCAGCGAGACGTATGAGCGCAAGCAATCAGCGCTCAACGGGATCGAATCGGTCAAGACCAACGCCCCCGGCGCGGAAACAGACGACCAGACCGGCGAGTAGGCAGCCGCCACCACAGAGTTACCGGCTGGCGGGCGGGACGCCAAGGGCCAGAATGGCAGCGTCGTCATCCAGCCCGCCGGCGAGACCCTCCAGGAGAGTTGATCATCGCGGAGATGGCAGCAGCCGCCGTAGCGGGGGCGAGATCCCTGGCCAACGCGTGCAGGGCGTCCTCTCCGTAACGGCCGGAATCGCCTGCGATGCCGGTACGGGCGTCGGTCAGCCCGTCGGTGAACAGGAGAAGGGTGTCTCCGGCGCCCAGGCGGATCGTGGTCGTGGTGAAGGCGGCGTCATCCCAGACGCCGATGAGCGGGCCGCCGGGCACGGATACCTGGCCGGCGGTGCCGTTGGCGCGCATGATCAGCGGGGCAGCATGACCGCCCCGGGCCAGGGCCAGGATGAAGCCTTCGCCGTCCGGGGTGAGCACCCCGAAGATCGCGGTGCAGAAGCTGCGGTCATCACGGGCGTACCGCTGGTGCAGCGCGGCATTGAGCGTGCCGAGCACGGCTGATGGGCTGGCGTCGTACACCGCGGCGGTGCGCAGGGTGTACCGGATCAGGGAGGTCACGGTGGCGGCGTGGGCGCCCTTGCCGCAGACATCGCCGAGGGCCACGCCCCACCGGTCCTGGCTGAGGGGGAACAGATCGTAGAAGTCGCCGCCCACTTCGTCCGCGGAGGCGATCTGGTAGTGCGCGGCGGCGTCCAGGCCTGGCACCACGGGCAATGCCGGGGGCAGGAGGCTTTGCTGCAGGGTCGCGACCAGCTGCTGGAGCCGGGCACGCTCGCCGTCCGCTTCCTGGCGGGCCCGCAGTAGCTCACGTTCGTAGGCGCGGCGGTCGCGCGCGTCGAAGACCGTCGTGCGGACCAGGATGGGTTCCCCGGAAGCATCGGTCTTGACCACCGAAGTGATCAGCACGGGCAGCCGCGCGCCGTCGGCGGCCTGCAGGTCCAGCGCCACCCCGCGGACCTCCCCCTGCATGCTCAGCAGCGGCGCGAGGTGCGTCTCGTAGTAGATCCTCCCGCCGACCGTCAGCAGGTCGGAGAGGTAGCGGCGGCCGACCAGCTGGTCCCGGCGGTATCCGAGCCAGGTCAGCAGCGTTGTGTTGATCTTGGCGATCTGCCCGTCCAGAAGGGTGGACAGGTAACCGCAGGGCGCGTTCTCGTACAGATCCTCCGCACTGTCCTCCAGCAGCGAGGAGAAGGTGGTCTGGTCGGTCCCGGCGCCCGGGCAGTCTCAGCCCCGGGCCGTCCGGCGCCGCGCCAGGCCCCGGAGACGGGACCGTTAGCCGTGCTGTCCACCGCCGTCCGCAGCGGCGAAAGACCGGATCGCCGCGAGGGTCACCTCAGGAGCACTCAGGTGCGGGCAGTGACCGGTGGCCGGCAAGGTCACCAGGGTGCTGCCCGGGATCTGGGCCTGCACATACTCCCCGACCTCGGGAGGCGCGATCACGTCCTGTGAGCACTGGAGGATCAGGGTGGGCACGGTCACCTGGTGCAGGTCGGAGCGGTTGTCCGACAAGAAGGTGGTCCGGGCGAACGCCCGCGCGATCTCGGGGTCGGTGCGGCAGAAACTGTTGGCCAGCTCGTCACTGAGCGCCGGGCGCTCCGGATTACCCATGATCACCGGGGCCATGGCCGCGGACCAGCCCAGGTAATTACTGTCCAGTGACCCCAGCAGATCATCGATATCAGCCTGGCTGAATCCGCCCCGGTAGCCGGCATCGTCGATATAGCGGGGCGACGGCCCGATCAGGATCAGCTTGCTGAACAGCTCTGGCTCCCGGATGGCCGCCAGGACAGCCATCATGGCGCTCACCGAGTGAGCCACCAGCACTACCTGGCGCAGCCCCAGCTCGTGGCAGAGCGCCACGATGTCGTCCGTGTAGCCGTCCAGCGTGGCGTACCGCTCTGCCCGCCACGCCGACAGCTCAGAGCCGCCCGAGCCGACATGATCGAACAGCACGACCCGGTAATCCCCGGCCAGCCCCGGCACGATCAGCCGCCACATGTTCTGGTCACAGCCGAACCCGTTGGCCAGCATCATCACCGGCTTGTCGTCGCGGCCCGCCAGCACCACGTTGTTCCGGCCGCCCACACGGATATCGCCCATATTCGCATCTTTGCATCCCGGCACGTCAGCCTGGCCCGCGGCGGACGGGCGGAGGCTGTCCGGCCGTCCGGCCCAGCAGTTGACATGCCGATACCATGTACCTAGCATAGTGATATCAATTTTAGTCCCAGCGGCGCCCGCCGGGCCGGGCGGCAGGCAGCGCCGCCCGGAACGGCACCTGCGGAATCCGCCACTTCTTATGTCCGATAACGGTCTTTCCCCGGTGATCGACGGCGGAAGGGCCGGCATCCTGGTCGAACTGAACGCGCACACCGAAAAGCTGATGTGGAGGCTCCTGGTCGGCGTGCATAGTGGGCAAGCTCGGTGCTACAGGAGGAAAACATGAGTGAGCCAGCCCTGGCCGTGCACGGACTGCGGAAGAGTTTCGGCGCTAAGGAGGCGGTGGCCGGCATCGACCTGGAGATCGCGGCCGGTTCCCTGTCCGGGCTCGTCGGGCCGAACGGGGCGGGCAAGACCACGTCCCTGTCGATGATGACCGGCCTGCTGCGGCCGGACGCTGGCCAGGTCCTGGTCAACGGGCTGGACGTCTGGGCCGACCCCCCGGCCGCCAAGGCCGTCATCGGCGTGGTGCCGGCCGAGGCCAGGCTGTTCGAGCGGCTGAGCGGTGAGGAAATGCTGGAATACGCCGGGCGGCTGCGCGGCCTGCCCGCCGCGGAGGTGCGCTCACGCGCCACCCAGCTGCTGGACGTGCTGGACCTGACCGCGGACGCCAAGCGGCTGGTCGCTGACTATTCCACCGGCATGCGCAAGAAGACCATGCTCGGGTGCGCCCTGATCCACAACCCGGCGATGCTGTTCCTGGATGAGCCGCTGGAAGGCGTGGATCCGGTCTCAGCCGACGTGATCCGCCGCCTGCTGACCCGCTTTGCCGGGTCCGGCTCCACTGTCCTGTTCTCCAGCCACGTGATGGAACTGGTCGAGCAGGTCTGCGATCACGTCTCCATCATCAGCAAGGGCCGGATCGTGAAGACCGGGACCATGCAGGAGGTACGGGGCGGCAAGACGCTGCAGCAGGCGTTCATCGACCTGGTCGGCCCCCGCGCGAGTAATGAGGAGGGACTGACGTGGCTCGGGTCCTCGTCCAGCTGAAACTGCGCCTGCTGCGCAACGCGCTGCGCGCGTCCACGGCCGCGAAAGTCTCCTTCATCATCAGCACCGCCGCCGCGGCGCTGGTCGCGGCGGGCGCCTTTACCCTCCTGGCCTTGCTCCGCGGCCAGCCCGCCGCGGTGGACGTGAGCACGGTCCTGTTCACCCTGTTCGCGTTCGGCTGGCTGATCCTGCCGATCTTCGTCTTCGGCCTGGACAGCACCCTCGACCCGGCCACCCTCGCGCTGTACCCGCTGCGCACCCGCCCGCTGGCCGCGGGGCTGCTGGCCGCCTCCGCATCGGGGGCCTGGCCGCTGGCCAACGTGGTCGGCCTGCTCGGGATCACGGTCGGCCTGGCCCGGGGCGCGCTCGGCGTGCTGATCGCGGTGGTCGCGGTGCTCCTGCAGGTGCTGTTCTGCATCGCGCTGGCCCGGTTCGTGACCACCGGCATGGCCGGGCTGCTGCGGTCCCGCCGGGGCAAGGACCTGGCGGCGTTCATGGTCATCCCCATTTTCGCCCTGTACGAGTTCTTCACCCAGGTGGTACCCCGGGTCGCCGCGGAGGGGAAGCTCTCCGCGTCCAGCTTCGCTGGCGTCAACGCGTGGCTGCGCTGGCTGCCACCGGGCCTGGCGGCGCATGCGGTCGCTGACGCTTCGGACGGGCACCCGGGGCTCGCCGTGGCCCGCCTGGCCCTGCTGGCCGCGGTCATCGTCGTGCTGGTCTGGCTCTGGGTGCGGTCACTCGGGCGCGCCCTGGTCACCGCCGACACGTCCACGCAGTCCTCGCGGGTCCGCGGCGCGGCACTGCCGCTGGCCCGGTCCGGCCTGCGCGGCACCGTGGCCGCGCGTTTCTGGATCTACCAGCGCCGCGACCCCCTGTCGCTGGTCTACTGGGTCCTGACGGCGGTCATCATGGTCGCGGCGTCCATCAGCACCCTGCTCGGCCGGAACCAGCATCCCGGGATAGTGCTCTTCAGCGTCATCCTCGGCGCCGGCTTCGTGGGGGCATTCCACGCCAACGCGGTCGGGCTCACCGGTGAGCCGTTCATCATCGAGGCGCTGGCGCTCCGCGGCCGCCGGGAGCTGCGGTCCTACTTCTCCGGCCAGGACATCGTGCTCGGCGTGATCGCGGTGCCGCTGCTCACCGCGGCCTCCTTCGGCCTGGCCGCCGCGGCCAAGCACCCGGCGGAAGGCTTCGTGGCCCTGGCGGTGGGACTGGCCGGGCTCGGTGCGGCGCTGGGCGTGGCCAACATCTTCACCGTCGCCCTGCCCTATCCCATGGCCAAGCGGGCCGGCAGCCCCATGCCCCAGTCCGCCCAGGGATCCGGGGGCCACGCGCTCGCGAGCAACCTGGGCACCCTGGCCTGTGTCGCGGTGGCGGCGGTCCCGGTGATCGTCGCCGGGAACCTCACCAGCGCTGACCCCGCGCAGGTCCGGGTGCCCGCGCTCCTCGTGTGTGCCGCAGCGTACGGCGCCGCACTGGCCTGGACCGGCGTGCGGATCGCCGCCCGCGCGGCCGAGGGAAGGCTGCCGGAACTGTGCCAGGTCGCCATCCGCACCAAGCTGTAGACGATCCCAGGGCCGGGAACTGGCCATGAGGCGCACCGGCATGTGACCCGTCAGGCGGCCCTGGGGGCCGCCCGGCGCGACGAGGCGAGGGTGGCGAACACCACAGTCGAACTGAGGTAATGGCCGGTGGCGTAGTCGAACGCGCCGCCGCACGTAATCAGGTGCAGCGCAGCGTACCCTGACGCGCCATAAATAATTTTAGAGGGGAAATGTGCCTTTTGGTATTGACGTACGCCGGTGACGCGGAACACCGCGGTGACCCCGTCGGCGAGCGTCACCTCGACTCTGTTTCCAGGGCGCAGGGCCCCCAGGCGGAAGAAAACAGCCGGCCCCTGACGGGTGTCGACGTGACCTTCAATGACTGACGCCCCGAACTGGCCGGGCGTCACCGAGTACTTGAACCACGCCGCCTCATTAGGCCGCCCATAAAGCGACGGCACCTGGATCGTGCCGTCGCGGTTAATGCCCAGGTGCAGCAGGGACGAGTTCACGCCAATGGCCGGGATCTTTACCGAGACCGGCATCGAGCGCCGCAGCGACGGCCCGCGGCCCCCGGCTGGCCCGACCGCGCCCGCCGCGGCCAGGGAGGGCTGCGGCGCATGCTGCTGGACAGCGATCGCGATGCCGACCGAGATGGTCCCGACCACGAGGAGCAGAACGCCGGCCACCCCGGCGATGCGGGCCCGGAGGTTTACCGACGGGCGGGGCGGGGGGGCGAACCTGCTCTGCGGCCATGACACGACCACGCGAAACCCCGCTACACGCTGTCGCTCAACCTCCCGCAATGCCGTCCCTCCACCGTCTTCCCCAGGGTGTCCTACTCGCGTAGCCTAATATCCCAGTGATGAACGAGCCATTGCCTCTGCGTACCGTCGGCGGGCCTTGCCTTTATGGCCTGCGGCGTTTTCCCGGGACCTGCCCGCCTGACGCAGAGGAGGTTCCGTAAAGATGCGCCCGACTATCGCGGGGAAGCCGCTCGGCGCGAGATTAAGCGCGATCGGCTGCGCCACCGTGACCGTGCTCGCGTCCGCGTCGGTCGCGGCCTGCACGAGCGGGACGCCGTCGGCGACACCGCCGTCGCTGTCCCCCGGGGGATCGCCGACCAGGACCAGCCCGGCCACCCCCACTGGCTCGCCCACCCCCACTGGCTCGCCCACCGTCACGATCACGGCTACCGGCACGCCGACCCCGAACACCACCTCTTCGGCCAGTGAGACGCCGACGCCCAGCCACTCGCCGTCACCCGCCACCCAGTCGCACACGCCGCCGCCGAGCCCGTCGGCCAGTACTTTCCCCACCGCTGCCCCGCAGACGGGCGGCGGCGGCACGGCCGGATTCCAGGACACCTTCCTGGTGGGCCTCGGCGGAGCGGCGATCGTGGTCGGCGCCGGGAGCATCGCCTACCGCCGAAGGGCGCTCAGGAACCGCTGAGATCCGCGCCCCGCTGCGCCCGCCGGGCGACGCTGGGCGGGCACAGCGGCGACCGTGTGTTACGCGGCGCCGCGGGCAGGCGGGGTGAAGATGCTGGCGCCCTGTTCGGCCAGCATCGTCATCTCGTACGCGACGAGGTCCAGGTCGGCGGCGGCGGTGGTGAGCACGGCCAGCGTCGATCCGCCATCGATCGACATGATCACGAGGGCGGCCAGTTCCATGGTGATCAGGGCCTGGGTGACGTCTTCGTCGCCGGATATCCGGGCCGCGGCACAGGCCAGGCTGATCAGGCCGGACGTGATGGCGGAGAGCTGCTCCAGCTGGCCGGCCTGGATCCGGTGGGACACGGCCAGCGGGACGCCGTCCGAGGTCACGACGACGGCATGCAGCACGCCAGGAACACGTTCGGTGAAGTCGGTGATGAGCCGGTCGACGTCTTGCGGACGGAGAGCCGGATCCATGTGCTCCCTCTCAGCGATTCTCAGTGATCCCGGGCCCGTTGCTTCGTCTCGCGGTCCTCTTCGACTACGGCCCGGGCCCGGCGGGAACCCCGCTGGAAGCTGGCCAGCTGCTCCCGCGAGGTTTCCGCCGATCCGGCCCCGGCTGGCCGGGGCGCCTGGTCAGCTGCTGTTCCGCTGGCCAGCCTGGCCTGCGGGATCCGCTGCGGCAGCCCGGTGAGCGGGCGGGGATATTCAGACTCGACGGACTCGAAGATCGGCAGCACACCGCCCCGCTCCGCCCCGGCCTGCTCCGCGTGCTCCTGCTCCCGTTCCGCCTGCTCCGGCTCCGGGTGCTCCGGCTCTTCGCGCTGCCACTCCGGGATGGCCACGGGGAGGGCAGCGCCCTGGACGGACACCACGGTCTCCAGCCGGGGGCCGGGCACCGGTCCCGGGGCGTCCGGCAGGATGAGGGAGGCCGGAAGGTAGACCTCGGCGGCGGTACCACCCTCTGGCGGCAGGTCCAGGGCGACCGAGATCCCGTGCCGCGCGGCCAGGTGCGCCACCGCGAACAGGCCCATGTGCTGGCTGACCGCCGCGTCTGCGTCGGATGGGTGGGCCAGCTGCCAGTTGAGCTGCCCCAGGTATTCCTCCGCGATGCCTGTCCCGGCGTCGGTGATACTGACCAGCAGGCCGCCGCCGCGCACGGGATGCCCGGACACGATGACCTGGGTCGTCTTGGGCGAGAACGCGGTGGCGTTCTCGAGCAGCTCGGCCAGCAGGTGCACGGTGTCGGCCACCGCGTCCCCGCTGACCCAGTCATCCACCGGGACGTCCAGGACGACCCGGTTGTACTGCTCGATCTCGGAGACCGCGGCGCGGAGCACATCCACCAGGGTGACCGGCTCGGCCTCGTCGCGTGATGTCTCGTGGCCCGCGAGGACGAGGGCGCTGTCCGAGTTACGCCGCATCCGCGTGACCAGGTGATCTATCTGGAACAGGCTGGCCAGCCGTCCCGGGTCGTCCTCGCTGCGCTCCAGGATGTCGATCAGCCGCAGCAGCCGTTCCAGCAGGTAGTGGCTGCGCCGGAAAAAACCGTTGGAGATGGCGCTGATGCTGCGCCGCCGGCGGGCTTCTTCACTGGCCAGCCGCACCGCTTCCCGCTGTACCAGCAGCGGGCGCACCATGGACCGGGCAATGATGATCGTGGCCAGCAGGACCAGGACCAGGACGGCCAGGGCCGCGCCGGCGGTGATCAGCGCGGTCCTCATCATGGACCGCTGGGTGGCCTGGGTGTAGCTGGTGATCCAGGTCGTCATCTGCTCCTGGGCGTGGCGCATCCAGCCCTCGGTGAACGACGTCCCGGTCTGCCACTGCTGGCTGGCGCCCGGGCCGAGGGCCAGCGCTGCGCCGCCGGACGCTGTCGCGCGCTGCTCGACCGCCTGGGCCTGCCCGGCCAGCGGGCTGGCCAGGGTCTGGGTGACGGCCCAGCCCTCCTCGGGGGTCGCCAGGCTGCGGAACGACGCGAGGTCACTGGCCTGCTGCGCCTGGGCGGTGATCAGTGCCGTGCGGGCCCCGGGGCCGAAGTGCCCGGCGGCGAGCGCCCCGCCGAGGATGGCCTGCTGCAGCGAGACCTGGTCCGCCAGCCTGGACAGCGAGCCGAGCGCACGCGCGCTGGTGATCAGGGTGGAGTCGCCGCTCAGGTTGGCCAGGCTGTCGTCGAGGGTGAACAGGCCAGCCGTCGCCGCGGAATAGCCGTTGATCACGGTCAGCGCCGGAGCCTGGCTCTGCGCGGCCTCCCTGCGCAGGCTGGGCAGGCCGGCGATGCTGGCCAGGGCCGTAGCCGCGCTGGCCTGCGTCTGGGCCGGGTAGCCGCGGTCACCCTGGTGAACCAGCCGGCGCACCGTGACCGCCCAGCCGTCGGTGATCAGATACTGCCGGTGCAGGGCCGGGAGATCTGAGGCCGGGCGGCCGGCGGCGATGAACGTGGCCGTGCCGGCCCGCTCATCCTCCATTGCCTGCGCTAATCCGTCCACCTCATGGCTGAGCACGGCGAGGCGGCTGACCTGGCCATAAGCGGCCGCGCTGCGCGTCTCGTCGGTGATCCGCAGCCCGGTGAGCGCCAGGCCCAGCAAGGTCGGAATGGCGACCAGGACAGCCAGCCGGGTCGCTACCCGCCAGTTACGCGGAGCAGGAACCGGGCCCGCGTCAGGCTCGGCGGGCCGGGCGCCGGGAAGGGCAGCCTTGCCTGACCGCGCCCGGCTCAAAGCGCGTCCTCGTCAATCCGGGAAACTGCTTTCGGGGCGAAGGCCAATGGTCGGGGCCACCTCAGACAAGACACGCGTACCGGTCACCTTTCCCCCCGTTCTCTCCCAAGACAATACCTCTGTGCCCGTCTGCCGGGATACGGTCCGGCTCGGTCATCTGCTCCTGACCAGTGCGATTACGACCCCCGAGTCTCACCGGCCACGGCAGCGTCCTTTCAGCTACCCAGCAGGCCCGGGCGATCACCTCTACCGGCGAGGTCATTCTGGGACACGTCCCGATCACTGTGCGTCGTGGATAATCCCGCTAAGCCTGGGAGCCACGTGGCACGAGGGAATGCGTAGGCTTGATGAAACGAGAGTGCAGGAAGTGACTCTTGTTATTTAACGGGGTATTCTCGCGCCGAAAGGGATTTCCGAATGGCGGGCAGCGGCTGGTCGGTGATGATTGGCGGCATGGGAACTTCCGCAGACGCCGGTGACGTGCCGGCCGGGCAGGGGCACACGCCGTACCTGCCTGGGCCGACCGGTCCGTGCCCGGTCGGTACCACGTCCTTGTACCTGAAAGACGCCTCCCGTCCCGACCCCTGGGCCGCGGGGGTGAGTGCCCGGGAGCTGATGGTCTCACTGTGGTATCCGGCGACGCCCTCCGACGGGCGGCGGGCCCGGTACATGACGCCAGCGGAGTCCGAACTCCAGCTCACCAGCAGGGGCCTCACCAGCGTCCCGCGGGACGCGCTGAGCACGGTCCGGACCAACGCGGTCAGCGATGCCACGCCCGCGGGGCGTCAGCGCGCCTTCCCCCTCGTGGTGCTCTCGCCTGGCTTCACCAATTCCCGCAGCACGCTCACCGCGCTGGCCGAGGACCTGGCCAGCCACGGCTACGTCGTGGCCGGAATTGATCACACCTACGAGAGCTTCGCCACGGCCTTTCCCGACGGGCGGGTCACCACCTGCCTGGCCCGTGAGGCACTCCGCTCGGGCCGGGGCGAGAAGGTAGTGGCAGGCCGGGCAGCAGATGTCTCCTTCGTGCTCGACGAGCTGACCGGTGCGCACCCGCCATGGCCGGGCGCCGGGCTGATCGACCCGTCCCGGATGGCGATGGCTGGCCACTCCGCCGGCGGCGCAGCCGCCATCGCCGCCATGGTGGCCGACTCCCGCATCCGCGCCGGCATCGACATGGACGGCGCCACTCACGCCCAGATCCCGGATGACGGCCTGTCACGGCCGTTTCTGTTCCTGGGCAAGCAATCCAACTACACCCCGGGAATCGGAGGGAGTATCCCCGGGAAGCCGGGCCCCGCGAGCACCTGGGAGCGTGACTGGGAACTCCTGACCGGCTGGAAGCGGTGGCTCCTGGTTGCCGGGGCGATACACGCCTCCTTCACCGACCTCGCGCTACTGGCCGATCAGATCGGCATCGACATCGGCGCCGGCCTCCGCGGAGCCCGGTCCCTGGACATCACCCGCGCCTACGTCCGGGCCTTCTTCGACCAGCACCTGCGCAGCAAGCCACAAGCCTTGCTGGACCAGCCGTCACCACGCTACCCCGAGGTCACCTTCTGTTCCCCGGAGACGAAACCCTGATACCAGCGGTCGGCGAGCGGCAACTCACCGATGGTCTCAGCCATCAGTCCAGGCCCCAGTTCGTCCAGTCCGAGGGTGGCCGGTCGGGTGTGATGGCCAGAAGGACCCGCCCTTCCGCCGTCAGTGCGCGCAGATGCTCGTCGTCGTCGGGCACCGCCAGCCCGTACTTTTCCCGGATAGCACGGAAGCGCGGCAGTTCCGCGGCTAGATCCTCGCGGATCTCGACGGTGGCCGGGACCAGCACGGCGCGGAAGCCGACCGGATCGTCGATGAGCAGCTGTGCCCGCGGGTCCCGGCGGAAGATCGCGTATTTCGCGCGGTCTCGCGTTGTCGAAACATAGAAGCGCTCCCCGTCCCAGAAGAACCAGTTGGGGCTCAGCTGCGGGCGCCCGTCGCGACGGATCCCGGCGACGATGATGTTACGCGGCTCAGCCAGGAACGCCTCGATGTTGCCGGTGGAGGTCATGCCCTCACGCTACCGGGAGCGCCCGCGCGACCAGCGGCTATGAGTGAGCGTCGCTGGACATGACTGAGCGCATCCGGAAGGCTGCCGGGATGCGATCTCGAATGGGCGGCATGTGGTGGGGAACCGCGATCGAAGCGCCGGACCCCAGCGCCTTGGCGCACTTGTCCAGCCCCGGTCAGCGGGGCCGCCGCCCATGTCTGTCATCCTCCGCCGCCGAAAGCAGGCGGAGGATCATGGTCAATCCTGGTCCGCCCGGCCGCCCTCCTCCTCAGCCAGGCCCGCACCCCGCTCGTCCACCGGGGCGCCGATATCCCAGGCTGAACCCTCGACGGCAGGCAGACCACCGATGATCGGAACGACTGAGCCGTCCTCGCCGACCGCCTCGCCCGTTTCGGTGAGGTATCCGGGATCCTCGGCGGACTGGGAGGTGTCCGGCTCTTCGTCGCGCGGCACGGCGGGCTCCTGCTCGGGCGGCGTTGATCCGGCCGGATCGTTCTCGGTCATTGTGGCCATCTCCTTGGCTGAGTACATTCACGGCCCGGCGCAGCAGCGCGGGAGCGCTGAGGGAGGGAACAGTAGTTCAGGGGGCTGCCGTGGCGAGCGCGTTGTCGACCCAGGCCCGCAAGGCAGGCAGGGGTACGGCGCCTGTCTGCCGGGCCGCCACCCGTCCGCCGCGCAGCACCAGCAGGGTGGGGATGGCCTGGGCGGCGAACCGCTGGGAGATCTGCGGCGAGACGTTGACGTTCACTTTGACCAGCTTCACCTGGCCTGCCAGGTCGCGGGCCAGCTGCTCAAGCGCGGGGCTGACCATCCGGCAGGGCCCGCACCAGGGCGCCCACAGATCGACGATGACGGGAATCTTGGCCGCCCCGGCGATCTCGTCGAAGGTCGTGTCATCGGCATCGGCGATCCACGGCAGCGGCTGATGGCACTTGCCGCAGCGCGGCGTCCCGGCCGCCGCGGCCGGCACCCGGTTCGCCTGGTTACAGTGCTCGCACCGCACTAGCCCGCTGGTCATGGCTTCATTATTCCGCACCGCCACATCACGACAGTTCGGGCAGGCCGGCAACAGGCCGCCGGGCGGACGACCATGATCATTCAGCGCCGCGGGCATCCCTGCGCGCTGATGGGAGCCTCCACGCGGACTACACAGTGTCTGCAGCCCGCCTCGACGCCGCTGGGTGCCCTCGGTCAATACGGCCCGTCATCCAGCGCATCTGAAGTGCCGTGAGAGATAACGGTGCAGGAAGGCTTCGTTATGCGAGCAGAGCGGCAGACCGTTGACCTTACGGCGTATCCCGACCTTGTCGTCATCTGCCTGGGCCTGCGAGTGCGCGGGCCCCGTGGCCTGCTGACGCTCTTCGGGCTCGGCCCGCAGATCCAGAAGTCCTGCAAGGTGCACCTCCAGCGCGGTCAGCGGCTGCCCGGCACGTCAGCCAGTTAGCTTAGGCGCTCGCGGGCCTGGCTCGTGAGCGGGTATTCAGTGGGGGTCATCCGGGCTGCGGTCCGGCGCGCTGGGCCAGTTCCTGGCCTACCCGGCGCACCGGCACGTCGGCGCGGCTGGCAGCCGCGCGAATATAAGCGACCGCCGCGTACAGGGCGTACTGCCAGAAGTCGTCGGTTTGCCACCAGGCGACCTCATCGAGCAGGTCAGGCTCGGCCCCGCCGCGCAGCGCCGCCGCTGCCAGGACAGCGAACTGGAGCTTCTTATTTTGCCGGCCGCGGAAGGCGCAGTCGGGCAGGAACCGCTCCGGCATCCTTTCCAGGGCCAGCGGGTCGGCGCGGCTGGCCCCGCACCACTCCAGCGCGTCCGCGGCGACCTGGAGGAGGACCTCGCCGGGGAAGGTGTTGTCGCGCGGATGCAGCGGCGCTAGCTCGCCTGCCAGCTCAGATATCTCGGCATCCCGGGCCATCCCGTCGAGCAGGATCCGGCGGGCGGTGGCCGCGTCCTCGGGAGTGGGCCGCTTTCTGGCAGGCATACCCAGACGGTAGGGCAGAACCAACCGTTCCGGCTGCCTCTTCTGCGACGCCTGGGAGATGGCTGGCCCGCCTGCCCGGCTGCACCCGGGCCAACAGCCGCAGATCCAGCAAGTCCTGAAGGCAAACCCGACGGTTTGCTGCTGCATGAAGACCTGGGCTGGTCGCTCGTGCCTCGGCGCCGGATCAGCCGTCCAGCGCGAACAACACGCGACAACCTCGACGGCAGAGCTCACTCAGGGATGTCGTGTGCACCGGCTATGCCGCGCCCATGAGTTCCTCGAGTTCCCTGATGATGGCCGGCCACGCCGGCGCGGTGGCGTCGGCCACTGAGAAGTGGTCACCGCCGACTTCGAGCAGCTGCGCGTCCTGGCCGGCAGCCCGGGCGGCCGCGACATAGATCACGCTCTGCGCGAACGGGACCCGGTCGTCGGCCAGCGCATGTACGCAGCGCACGGCGGCCGGGATCGGCACCTGGCCGAGGGGGTCGGCCACCGCGTACCGCTCAGGGAGCTCGTCGGGAGCACCGCCCATGAGTTCGATCGCTGCCCCGTTTCCGAGCTTCTCGCGGGCTGCGGTGCCGAGGTCGAGGACTCCAGCCAGGCTCATCGCGCCGGCGATCTCGATCACCGGCCGGGCGCCAGGGGCGCCGGCGGCCAGCTTGGCCCGGCCGGCGGCCCAGGTTGCCAGGTGGCCGCCGGCGCTGTGACCCATGGCGACCACGCGCTCGGTATCGACGTCTGAGAGCGTGGCCAGGTGGTCGATCGCTGCGGCCACGTCCTCCAGCGTTGCCGGATAGCCGCCACCGACGCCGACCCGGCGGTACTCGATGTTCCACGTCACCCAGCCGCGGCCGGCCAGGTCAGCCGCGACTCCGTCCAGGTGGTCGGCACCGAACTGAGACCCCCAGAAGCCTCCGTGGATGAGTACCACGGTGCCGGGGCGGCGTTGCCCCGCCGGCAGGTGGAGGTCAGCGAACTGCGATGGATCCCGGCCGTAGAAGTGCCGCTGCGGACTGGTCTCGCTCATTGATGTGACCATCAAACCTTCCAAGCCAGTCGACCAACGCCTTCCCGGCCGGGATCATCCGGCGATGAGGTCGAACTCGTTCCCCTCGATATCGGCGAAGGTGATCCAGTGCGACTTGCCCGATTCGACCTCGTTGAGCTTCTGCGCACCGAGGCTCAGCAGGCGTTCGGCCTCGGCCTCGAAGGTGTCGCTGATGATGTCGAGGTGGACCCGGTTCTTGACGATTTTCGGCTCGGGCACCTTGTTGAAGATGATCCGCGGGCCGCTGGCCGCCCCGTCGGCGAGCAGGGCCGCATGCTCCGCAGTCGCGTTCTCTGCGACCTGCAGGCCGAGGACGTCAGCCCAGAACCGGGCCAGGGCCGGCGCGTCGGAGCAATCGAGGGTGACGGCGTACAGGGAGTTGCTCATGGTCGGTGTTCCCCTTCACGAGTCGGCCACCTGAGCGACGGGCGGGCCACCTGAGCGCAACGCCGGAGGCGGCGCCGGGTACCGCCAGTACCAGGCCACGATTACTGACCGGCCTGCCGCCCACACGTCACGATCGTGTCATTCCTTGGCGGCAGCACCCGCAGTGCAGCCAGGTTACATATACCGCCACCAGGCCCGCGCGATCCATCCTGGAACAGTCGGCGGCCACCAGGGGTGGCGGCGCCGGGCTGGCGGTCAGCGGGCGGGTTTCTCCCAGATCGAGACGTGCTGCTCACTGTCGCTGGTGAACGGCTCGCGGGTCCAGCCGGCCCACCGCTCGCGCAGCCGCATCCCGGCGAGCTGGGCCATCAGGTCGAGCTCCGCGGGCCATACGTACCGGAACGGGATCGACCGGTACTCGCCCTCGCCACCGATGACCTTGACGTAGTTGGAGCTCATCGCCTGCGTGGCGGTGTCGTAGACGTCGAAGGCCCACCGCTCCGGGCTCACGTGGAACGGCACCACGGACTGCCCCGGCGGGAGCCTGCGCAGCTCCGGCACCCCGACCTCGATGACGAAGCAGCCGCCGGGCTCCAGGTGCGCGGCGACGTTGCGGAAGCAGGCCACCTGCGCTTCCTGCGTGGTCAGGTTCATGATCGTGTTGAAGACCAGGTACGCGACGGAGAACCGCCCGTCCACCACTGTGGTCGCGAAATCGCCGATGGTCACGCCGATGGCGTCGCCGCCTGGCTTGTCCCGCAGCCGGGCCACCATGGCCCGTGAGAGGTCGATGCCGTGGACGGGGACGCCGCGCCGCGCCAGCGGCAGGGCAATGCGCCCGGTGCCGATGCCGAGTTCCAGGGCCCGGCCGTCGCCAGCCAGTCCCGCCAGGAGGCTGACGGCCGGGTCTACCGCTCCCGGCTCCCCCATCTCCTCGGTCGACGCGTCGTACCCCGCGGCGATCCGCTCGCCGAAGTAACCGTCCTCGTCCACGGCGGGACCGTACCTCTGCGGGCATCGGCAGCGCCATTCAGTTTCGGGTGAGCCGGCGGTGCAACTGGTCCGGGCTCCCGGCCGGCGGCCGGGAACCGTTAGTTCCCGATCAGCCGGAAGGTCTGGGCCACCACGAGGGTGTCGTCGTTGACGGTGAATTCCGGGTCACCCATCGCGGCGCGCATGTCCGCCGAGTGCCAGAACCGCTCATGCCCGGCGCGCCAGTCCGCGACCGACTTGTACCCCTCGCCTTCCCCCAGCGCATGAGCGAGGTCCACGTCGGCGAGACGTATCACGCGCACCGCGGTCGTCTCGATCGCCACCACCGGGTTCCCCGAGGAATCGACGACCATCTGCCGCAACCCTGGGTGAGGCAGCGGCTCTCCCTCATGCTCGTAGTCAGCCACGAGCCCGCTCGTGGTGGTCTTGTCGCCCGCCACGATCGCCGCGACGAGCTGGTCACGCAGCGGGCCGGGGAAAGCGAACTCCGCGACCGGCAGATCTTCCGATGGCATGCCGGCCAGCGTAACGGCCTGGGGAGGCTATTCCTCGACGAGGATCACGAGGCTTTCGGGTCAGGAGCCGTCACGCATCGCGTCGGCCATCGCCTGGTGCATTCGGTCATCCATCACGGCGCCCATGTCCGCCGCGTCCCAGAACCGCGCATGCCCGGCGCGCCGGTCCGTGAACGTCCTTGTACCCCGAGCCTTCCTCCGCGTCTCGGCGAGGTCCAAGTCAGTGATCTTTGTCTTTCGCACCGTGATCGTCGTCGATCGGCACCACCGGTTCCCCGCGGTGTCGACGACCATCTGCCGCAACCCTGGGTGAGGCAGCGGCTCTCCCTCATGCTCGTAGTCAGCCACGAGCCCGCTCGTGGTGGTCTTGTCGCCCGCCACGATCGCCGCGACGAGCTGGTCACGCAGCGGGCCCGGGAAAGCGATCTCCGCGACCGGCAGATCTTCCGATGGCATGCTGGCCAGCGTAACGGCCTGCGGAGGCTATTCCTCGACGAGGATCACGAGGCTTTCGGGCAGGACGCCGTCATACGCCATCGCGTCGGCCATCGCCTGGGTCTGCATCGCTTCCATGACGATGCGGCAGGCGAGCCGCCCGGGTCATTGGCCCGCTCGTTCGGGCCGGAGTTATCGTCGTGAGCGAGGGGCGGCCCCCCGGTTGCCTTCACGCGGGGATGTGCGGCAATGATCAGTGACGACACGTTGCGCCAGATGACACACGAGGAGCGATCCTCCCTGAGCCGCCGCCTGGCCGCGATCGACAGCACTCTTCCTTCACTGAGCGAGGCAGACGAGCGACGCAGGCGATTCGTGCTTTTCCTGACCGTCTGCTCGGCCGCCCTGGTCCCGTGGATCATCTTTCTTGCGTTTACGCTGCCGCACCGCTACGTCGCCGGCCACTGGACGCTGACCTGGGTCGGCTTCGACATCGCGCTGCTGACCGGCCTCGCCCTGACCGCGTGGTTCGCGTGGCGCCGCCGGCAGGCGGTGGTCATCACGGCATTCATCACCGGGACGCTGCTCACCTGTGATGCGTGGTTTGACGTCACGACCGCATCAGGACGCCTCGATGCCGTTACCGCGATCGCGTCGGCCCTGCTGCTCGAACTGCCTCTCGCCGCGCTGCTGTTCGCGGTGGCGTCGCATCTGCTGTTCGTGACGGTGCGGCAGGCACAGGCGACGCAGGAGGTCCCTCCCGAACCGTGCGGGCCACTCGAGGTGCCCCTGTTCGGGGTGACCCAGAGAGCCGCACCGTGACGCCCTGACCGCTCCCCGGCGAGTCCTGGCCGTCCCGCCCGCTGATATCAGCGCCTGCTCTTGCGCGCGGCGCGCCCGGACACCGCGGTCACGGCCGAGTCGGCCTGGCGGAGCACCCGTGCCGGGCGGCCGGACGCGTCGCGCCGGCCGGCGGCGAGGGCGAGACGGTGAATGACGAGGCGGGCCAGCGGCAGCGCGATAGCCAGCAGGAGCCAGGTCCGCAACCTGCGGAACAGGAAAAAGAACATGCTCAAAGTCCCCTCTTGTCGCCGGGCGGCCGAGGTCAGGCGACCACGTCCCGCGTGGCCGCAGCGCTACCCGCAGCGCGGCGCTCTACTCACGGGTAGCCGAGCTCACTGACACCGCCGGATACTTGCCCTACGAGCCCACGAGGCATTCTGGGAGCGAAGGGTCCGCCCGCGCAGGCAGGGAGCAGCACAGTGAAGGTACAGATCGACTCCGGGCGCTGCCAGGGGCACGGCCGCTGCTACGACATAGCCCCCGGCCTGTTCGGCGACGACGACGAAGGGTACGGGAGGGTCCTCGGCGATGGCCCCGTCCCGCCAGGCCAGGACCACGAAGCACACCTCGCGGTGGCCAATTGCCCCGAGCGGGCGATCACCCTCACTGAGGGGGCATGACATGGCTCTCGATGACCGCTTCAGCCAGGGCTTCCGGGAGCCAGACGAGGAGCGGCCCCTGGGTACCCGCAACGAGATCATCACCGGGCTGGTCTCAGACTGGGCGACCGACTTCTCGCATCTCGAGCCGGAGTGGTCCGCCGATCCGTATCCGATCCAGGACGACCTGCGGCAGCGATGCCCCATCGCCCACACCGATCGGTTCGGCGGTGCCTGGCTGCCGACCCGCTACGAGGACGTCGCGGCGATCGCCTACGACACCGAGCGCTTCTCGTCGCGGTCGATCATCCTGAGCAACTTCCGGCCACCCCGGGAGGTGGCCCCGATTGGCGGGTCGCCCCCCATCTCCTCCGACCCGCCGTTCCACCACGATGCGCGCAAGCTGCTCCTGCCCCCGTTCACCAGGAACGCGGTCGCCCGGCAGGAGCCGGCCACCAGGGCCTTCTGCCACTCACTCATCGACGCTCTCGAGGGGCGGGAGGTGGTCGACGCGGCCCGCGACTACGCCCAGCACATCCCGATGCGGGTCATCGCCGACATGCTCGGCTTCCCGGCGGAGGATGGACCGCAGTTCCGCGAGTTCGTGGAAAACCTCCTCGAAGGCATCAACCTCCCGCCTGACGAGCGCATCGAGCGGGTGAGCAGGCTGTTCGACTACCTGCTCGCCCAGGTCAACGAGCATCTTGATGACCCCCGGGAAGACCTCACCACCTACCTGATCAACGCGGAGCTTTACGGTCACAAGCTCGACTCGTCCCACGTCGTCGGCACCATGGCGCTGCTGCTCATCGCCGGCATCGACACGTCCTGGAGCGCGATCGGCGCGTCCTTGTGGCACCTGGCCCGGACCCCGGCGGACCGCGAACGGCTCGTCGCCGAACCCGGGCTGCTGCCCACCGCGATGGAGGAACTCCTCCGCGCCTATGCACCCGTGACCATGGCGCGGCTGGTGAAAGAAAACATGCACTGGCATGGGGTCGATATGAAGGCCGACGACTGGATCCTGCTGTCGTTCCCCGCCGCTAACCGGGACCCGGCACAGTTCGACCGGGCAGGTGAGGTCGTCATCGACCGCGAAATCAACCGGCACGCCGCCTTCGGCCTGGGCATCCACCGCTGCGTGGGCTCGCACCTGGCCCGGATGGAACTCCGGGTCGCGCTGGAAGTCTGGCTGGAGCGGATCCCGGAGTTCACCCTGGCCGATCCCTCGGCCGTGACCTGGGCGGCGGGCCAGATCCGTGGCCCGCGCACCCTCCCGCTCCGCATCTGACCCCGAGGCAGCCCCCGTGGCCTGGTCCTACGCCGGGTGCTGCGGCTGCTGGGCCTCGACGCGCCGCTTCAGGGCTTCCACGTTGGCCGGCATTTCCTTGTGTGCCTGGCGGCGGACGATGAGCGGGACGAGCAGTTTGCCGATGCCGTGCCCGTCGAAGTCAACCGCGATGGTCAGCCGGGAACTGCTTTCGGCCAGGGGTTCCACGGTGAGGTCGACGGTGGCCCGGATGGGTCCGTCGAGGCCCCGCACGCCCCATGCCCTGGGTGCGTCGATGTGGGTCAGCTCGGAGGTGACGGTCCGGTCCGCTCCGCCGATGCGCCGGGTGGTCACGCATTTCGTGCCCACGTGTGCGGGGCCGGGCGGTTCCAGGTGACCGTCGATGACGCCATGCTGCCATTCGGGGAAGTGTGCGGGGTCGGTGGCGTAGGCGAACACCTCTGCCGCGGGCCGGTCCACCACGGTGCTGGCGCTGGCCGGTGCCATGTCAGCGGCCCTCGAGCAGGGCGGCGTACCTGGCCAGGTAGAGCGGCCACCCCTGGTCGCCGTTGACGCCGTCGCTGACCGACTGCCAGCCGGGACCGTGCCGGTCGAGGTGGCGGTGCTCCAGTTCGACCCGGGTGCGGTCCGGTCCCTCGGCCACGAACCGGACCTCGACCTCGCTGGTCAGCTCCGGGTCCGTCTCGACCTGCCATTGCGGGCCGATGTCCCAGCTGAATACCACGCGGTCCGGTGGCTCGTAGGCCAGGATCCGCGCCCACCGGCACTCACTGCCGTCCACGGCGCGGTCGTAGATGTTACCGCCGACGTGGGGCTCGAAGACGGTCTCGGCGATCGGCGCCGCAAGCAGGTTGTGCTCCGGCGGCTTGAAGTCGCCGAATCTCTCGGTGAACGCCGTGAAGGCCTGCTCGACCGGCGCCTTGACCACCACCTGCTTGCGGACAACGGGGACCTCGGTTCGGGTCATGAACTCTCCTCCGCCGCTTGTTCGGCAACATCCACGTAGCTGGCCAGAGCCCGCTGCCAGAAGGTGTCGAGCTGATCGCGCAACGCGGCCACTGCCGTGGGATTGAGCCGGTAGACACGCCTGGTGCCGGCCGCGCGTTCACTGACCAGGCCGGCGTCCTTGAGCACCTTGAGGTGCTGCGAGACCGCCGACCGGCTGACCGGCAGTTCCGCGGCCAGTTGTCCCACCGCCTGCGGCCCGTCTGCCAGGCGGCTGACGATGGCCCGCCGGGTGCCGTCCGCCAGCACGCTCCAGCCATCACTTACTCGGTTAGGATCCACTAACGGTTAGTCTCACCTAACGGAGTGCCGACGTCAAGGCCCTGGCGTGCCTTGACGACTCACACCAGCTCGGACACCCGTTTCACAGAACTGGTCGGCCTGCTGCTGGAGACGATCGCTGGCCTGCTGGCCCGTACGCCGCGGTGAAGCCCTGCCGCCAGGTGGGGTAGCGGGGCGTCCAGCCGAGTTCCCGCCGGGCCTTGGCGTTGGAGGCGCCGCGGGACTGGGTGCCCATCATCACGGCGCCCTCGCCGGCGATCAGCCGCGCCAGCCAGGCCGGGACGTGCCGGGGCGGCGGGGCGCCCAGGGCGTCCGCGAGAACGGGCAGCCACTCGCGGACCGGGGCGGGCTCGTCGTCGACGATGTTGTACAGGCCCGGCCCGTCGTGCCCGAGCGCGAGCACGGTCGCGGCCGCGGCGTCGTCGAGATGGATCCACGAGGTGACGCCCGCACCGTCGCCCACGATGGGGAACTGCCGCTTGCGCACCGGCCCGATCAGCCCGTCGTCCGGGGCGCCGTAGAAGCCGCCGTAGCGCAGGGCGACCCCGCCCGCGTCCGTGACCGCCTGGTCGACGTGGCGCATGGCGGCGTTGGTCTCACGCGCCGCGGCGGGCGGGGCCGGGTCCAGCGGGTCGTCCTCGGTCTTGATCATCCCGCCCTCGCGCGCGTAGCGGTAGCTGGCGAAGCTCTGGGCGACGAACCGGCGCACGCCGGCCTCGCGGGCGGCGGCCAGCAGCGCGTCGGTGCCCTCGGTCCGCAGCCGGTTGGTGGCCGCGAAACTGCGGTCCAGGCTGCGGGAGAAGCGCATGTTCGCCAGGGCGGTGGCCTGGTGGATGATCGCTTCGGGCCTGGTGTCCAGGACGGCGCGGCGGACGGCGGCGGCGTCGAGCAGGTCGAGCGGGATCGCCTCGGCCCCGAGGGCCCGGATCCGCTCGGCGTGCCCCGGTGACCGGTAGGTGCCGGTCACCTCGTGCCCGTGCTCCATGAGCTGGGGGACCAGACGGGTGCCGATCGCACCGCTCGCCCCCACGACCAGGACTCGCATGATGTGCTCCTCTCGCGTTCCCGGCCGCCTCTCAGGGGGCCGGGCCTCACCGGTGATGACCCCCCGGGATGCTGGAATGTGACTGGCGGGCGGGCAGGAACGGGAGCACGGATGCGGATAGTCGTGGCCGGAGCCGGGTTCGCCGGCCTGATGGCGGCGTACCGGATCGTCCAGGCGGGCCACGAGGCGGTGGTGCTGGAGGCCCGCGGCCGGGTCGGCGGCCGCGTGTGGTCCCAGGAACTCCTCCCCGGTGATCCGCGGACGGTCGTCGAGCGGGGCGGGGAGTTCGTGCTGGACGGCTACGACGTGATGCGGAGGGTCCTGGCCGAGCTGGGCCTGGGCCTGGCCGGCACGGGCATGTCCTACTACCACCGGGAGTACCGCGGCGGCGCGGGCGCCACGGGCCACACCACGGGCCACACCACGGGCCAGGTCACGGCCCAGGAGGTATCCGGCTGCGCGGCCGCCGTGGCCGCGGCCTGCGCCGCGGCCGCGCCCGGCACGTCGCTGGCTGACGTGGTGACGGGCTGGGAGGGCTCCCCGGCGCTGGCCGCCTACCTGTCCCGCGTCGAGGCGACCAACGGCGTCCGGGCCGGGGTGCTCGCGGCGGCGGCGGTCAGCGACGTCACCGCGGGGTTCGGGCGCCGGCCGTCCTGGCGGGTGGCGGGCGGGAACCAGCGGGTGGCCCGCGAGCTGGCCGCCCGCCTGGGGGCCCCGGTGCGACCTGAACAGCCCGGTGCTCTCCATCCGGCAGGATCACCAGGGTGTGCGGGTCCGCACGGCCGGCGGGGAGGCCACGGGGGACGCCGCGATCGTCACGGTCCCGCTGGCCGTGCTGCGCCGCCTGCCCTTCTCACCGCCGGTCCCTGACCGCACCCGGCGTGCGTGGCACCGCGCGGGCCTGGCCCATAACGCCAAGCTCCACCTGCCGCTGACCGGCGGCCCCGGCGGCCCCCGCGGCGCAGCGGGCACCCGCGGCGGGGCCCGCCGCACCGCTCCCTCGGCCGTGCAGAGCGTGCCCGGGAGGTTCTGGACCTGGACCGCCACCGACGCGACCGGCCAGGTCCAGCCCGTCCTGCACGCCTTCGGGGGCACCGAGGAGGGGCTGGCGGCGCTGGGCGTCGCGGACGGGCCCGCCACCTGGGCCGCCCGGGTCGCCGGCCTCCGTCCCGAGCTCACCGCCGACGCGGGCCGGGCCCTGCTCACCACCTGGAACGACGATCCCTGGGCCGGCGAGTCGTACTCGGCTCTCACGGTCACCGTGGCCGGCGGGGACGAGGACCTGCTCGCCGCCCCGGCCGGCCGGGTCCACTTCGCCGGGGAGCACACCGCCGGCGACTGGGCCGGCCTGATGGAAGGGGCGCTGCGGTCCGGCGAGCGCGCTGCCCGCGAGGTGCTGGCCCGCTAGCGTCACGGCGAGCCTCCGCCCCCCAGCCTCAGCCCCGCCCTAGCCTGCGCGGCGGATCCGGACCACGGCGGCGGTGGCAGCCGGGACGGTCAGGCTGATCCCCACCTCCGGATCGGCGGCCAGGGGATCCCATCGGCCGTCCCAGGGGGCATCGCCAGTGATCGCGGCGCCCCCCAGCGTGACCGCCGACCCGGTGGCGTCGCCCGGCTGCCCGCCGGCCAGGGTCATGACCTCCGCGCCCGGCAGCCCGGCCCCGGCCCCAGCCCAGGCCCGCCCCAGCCCCGGGCGGGCCCCCAGGCCCGGCCCCGGCCGGCGTGATCGTGACCGCCGCGTCCGACGCCTGCGCCCCCTGCGTCTTGTTGATGATCGTGACGTAGTCCTGGCCGGCGCCGCCGACCCAGTAGGCGGTCAGGTTGATGCCGCCGGGGTTCCCGATCTCGACCGGGGTGACCTGCCCCGCCGAGCCCAGGGTGAACGCCGTGATGCCGTATCCCTTCGGGGTGACCGCGAAGCGCCCGGGGGCCGCCGGGTCCGGCACGATCGTGTCGGTGTCGAGCCACTGCTTGTTGTGGAAGTTCATGCCCGCCGCGCCGTGCGCCGCCCACCAGTGCATGAAGTCCAGCGCCCACAGCGCCGAGGCGAACCCGTTGCTGGCGCCCGGGACCCCGCCGAGGTAGTCGTTCGCCTCGGTGAGCCGGTAGCGCAGCCCGGCCGCGGCCACCGGGGCGAGATGATTCTCGTAGAACCACGGGTAGGGCGTGTACGTGGTCCCCCGGGGCTGCGATCCGGGCGCGGTGCCGCGCAGCCACTCGGGTGACAGCATGTTGGCGATGGCCTGCCCCGCGCTGGTCTTCCCCGGGTCGCCCCCCACGTAGTAGTGCTGCGTGAGGTCCGCGATCTGCGCCGGGTCCCGTTCGTCGCCGGCGAACCGCTGCGTCCAGGACACGCCGTGGCGGGGGTCGGGGGTCCAGGTCATCGCGCTGTAGGCGCCGGTGTCCGGCCCGCTCAGGAGCGCCCCGGGCGCGGCCTCCCGGACCGCGTCCGCGAAGCTGCGCCAGGTGGCCAGGAACGACGCGTACGCGCTGCCCGGCACCCCCGAGACCTCCTCGTAGATCGCCGGGTCGCGCGGGCGGCCGGCGTAGGAATGGAAGTCGTGCCAGTCCGGCTCGTTCCCGATCGCGAAGCTGGCCAGGTTCTCCGGGTAGTGCCGCCAGATGTACCCGGCGGCCTCGCATTGACCGATTTCAGGTCCGCCACGGGCGCTGCGGCGGGGTTGAGCAGGCGGAACGTGTAAATGATTTTCGCGCCGGCCGCCGCGGCGAAAGCGAACAGGTTATCGATCCCGCGAAAACCGTCGGAGCCGGTGCCCACCGGGATGCGCTGGTCTACCGAGCCGCCGCCGACCCGCAGGTTACGCAGGCCCAGGGTGCGGAACAGGGTGACGAGCGAGTCGTTCTCCGCGCTGAACAGGTAGCCCCGGACGCCGGCGTTGCCGGGATTGAGCGGCCCCACCTCGAAGCTCAGCCCGGCGAAGTCGTCCGGGATATCCGGCCCCGGCGGCCCCGCGCCCCTGGTGATCGTCACGGGCGAGGGAGCCTCCCCGGCCTCCCGGGACCCGGCACTGGTGTCAGGGCGCCCGGCGTGCAGCCACCGGGCCGCCCAGCGCGGCGGCATGACCAGGTTGATGCCCCGTGACCGGATCGGCCTAACCGCCGGTCAGGCCCGGAGCAGGGCTGCGAGCTGCCGGGCGTTGGTCTGCGCGTAGTCGCGGTAACAGTTGTTGAACAGGACGTGGGTCTCGCGGGCGTCCTCGGCCAGCCCGGCGATCCTCGGCGCCCATTCCTCCAGTTCCTGGCCGGAGTAGTCGTAGCCGAACCGTTCGTGGATGTCCTTGCTGTCCCACTTCTGCGAGTGGCCGTGCATCCGGACCACGGCCAGATCGGGATCGGTGGCCGCGAGCACCGGCGGGATGGAGTCCCGGTGGCCCTGCGGCATGTCCACGCCCACGTACGGCAGCCGGTGGGAGGCGAGGAAGTCCAGGGTCTCGGCCTGGTTGTCCGGCGTCATCCAGGTGGGATTGCGGAACTCCACGCACACCCGCCGCGGCGCGGCCTTCTCGGCGCAGGCCACGATGTACTCCTTGCGGCTGCGGCCGATGGGGAACCAGAACGGGAACTGCAGCAGGATGGCGCCCAGCTTCCCGGCCTGGCGCAGCGGCTCCAGCGCGGACAGGAACCGCTCCCACGCCTGGTCGGTGACCGCGGGGTCGAGGTCCTTCAGGTAGACCCGCTCCTTGCCCGTCTTGTCCGCCGCCGGGCGCAGGTCGGCCGGCAGGGCCGCGACCCGGGTGGGGTGCTGGGTGAACAGGCTGAACGCCTTGACGTTGAAGACGAACCCGGCCGGGGTCCGCGCCGCCCAGGCCGCGGCGGTCTGCTCGGCGGGCAGCGCGTAGTAGGTGGCGTCCACCTCGACCAGGCCGAACTGCCGCGCGTAGTAGCGCAGCCGTTTCTCCGGCGTGTCCGCCTCCGGCGGGTACCAGCCGGAGTCGATCAGCGTCCGGTCCGTCCACGACGCCGTGCCCACCCGGACCTCGCCCATACTCGAAGCATAGGAAACCCCGGCCGGCTCCGCGCCCGCCCGTGCTACGCGAATGAGGGATGCGGGGACACTGGCCGGGCGGCCTAGGCTGCGGGCGGACCGGCATCTGCCCCCAGGCTCTGGTCACCCGGTCTGCGGCCCCACGGACAGATCGTTAGGCAGGAAAGGTGCCAGCGGTGGTGCGAAGGACATCCAGGCGCGCGGTGACGGTCGCGCTGACGCTGGCGCTGCTCGGCACCGCCGGCCTGGTCACCGCGCTGTCGCCCGCCTTCAGCCAGGCCTCTAACGGTCCGTCCGCGGCACCCGGGCCCGCGGCCGCGGCAGGCCAGGGGGCGGCTCCCGCCGGCCGGGCGGCGCGCTGGAACAGCCTGCTGCGCGGCGCGCGCGATCTCGGGGCCAGCCGCGCCGCCACCGCTGAGGTGCTGGTGACGCTGCGCGCGGACCGGCGGCCGTCGGCGCTGCTGAGCTGGGCGGCGCGGGCCGGGCTGCGGGCGACCTGGTTCGCGGGCCAGCCAGCGGCGATGCTCACCGCGCGGCCCGCCGTGCTCGGCGCCGCCCTCGGGGTCCGCATCGACGACTTCCGGCTGCCCGGCTACGGCGTGTTCTACGCGTCCCGGGGCAGCGGCCACGTTCCCGCGCGGCTGGACGGCGAGGTCACCGGGGTAGGCCGCATCACGTCTCTCGGCCAGGTCCACCCGGCCGGAGTGCCGGTGGGGTCGGCCGTGGGCGGGCTGTCCCCCGGGGGGTTCGCGAACACCTACGACATCCGGCCGCTGTGGAACCGGGGCGACCTGGGCCAGGGCCAGACCATCGTGTTCTTCGAGGTGGACGGCTACTCCCCCGCCGACCTGGCCACGTACGCGGCCCGGTTCGGGCTGCCTGCCCTCCCGAGCCCGCTGCCGCATATCGGCCCGGACACCGAAGGTGGCCGGCGAAAGCGACCTGGACCTCGAGGTGGCCCACGCGATCGCGCCCGGCGCCAGCCTGGTCTACGTGAACCTGGCCGCCTTCGGCGGCCGGAACGCCTCGCCCGCGGCCCAGTTCACGCAGGCGTTCTCGGCCGTCGCCCAGGAGTACCCCGGGGCGATCTGGAGCATCAGCCTCGGCCAGTGCGAGGACGTCTTCGCCCCGGCCGACGCGGCCGCCGCGAACAGCGCCGTCCTGGCCGCCGAGCAGGCCGGCACGACCGCGTTCGTGGCCAGCGGGGACTCCGGCGGGCTGGAGTGCCTCGGTTTCCACGACCGCGATTCCCGGATCCCCGCCGAGGGCATCTCCTTCCCCGGCGACCTCCCGCAGGTGACCAGCGTGGGCGGGACCGCGCTGCAGCTGTCCGCGGCGGGGCAGTTCCTGGGCCAGGCGGCCTGGACGGAGCCGCTGCTGTCCCAGGGCTCGACCGGCGGCCAGTCCCTCCTGTTCACCCAGCCGTCGTGGCAGCAGGCGCCCGGGGTGGTCAGCTCCTCCTCGGACGGCTCGCTGTGCGGGCAGCCGGCCGGCCGGTACTGCCGTGAGGTGCCCGACGTGGCCGCGGACGCCGCGCCGTCCAGCGGCGCGGCGGTCCGGGTGAAGGGCCGCTGGGTCAGCGAGGGCGGCACCTCGCTCGCGACGCCGGTGTGGGCCTCGATGACCGCCCTGATCGACCAGTACCTGCGCAGCCGGGGCGACAACCCGGTCGGGTTCGCCAACCCGGTGCTGTACCGGCTGGCCAGCCACCCGCCGCCGCTGCCGGCGCTGCGCGACGTGACCGCGGGCTCGAACGACTTCTACCCGGCGGGCCCCGGTTACGACATGGTGACCGGGCTCGGATCACCGGACGCATGGCATCTGGCCAGCGATCTCGGCTCACTCACCGGACGGCGGCGGTGACCCCATGACCAGGCCTGACGATCCTGGGACCAGCGCCCATGACCCCCGGGCCGGCACCGGGGACACGGCAGCCGCGCCGCTGCCCAGGGTGACCTGCCCGCACTGCGGGGCCAGGGTCCCCGACGCGCCGTTCTGCGGGTCCTGCGGGGCGCACCTGGCCCACACCGGGTCCGGGAACGCGGCCCGGAGGGCGCACGCCTACTCGGCGTTCCCGGACGAAGCCGCGGTCCGCCTCGCGGTGGTCAGCTCGCTCTTCCCGCAGCTGTCGGGCCGGTCCCGGGGGCCGTTCCGGATCGCGTTCGCGCTGGTCGTGGCGGCTCTGCTGATCGTGGCGGTCGCCGGGCTCGAGGCTCCCGTCATCGCCATCAGCGCGCTGGCCATCCCGCTGCTCTTCCTGGTCTACGTGTACGAGATCGACCCGCTGGAGATACGGTTCGCGCTGCCCACCACGATCATCTTCCTGGTGGGGGCGGCGCTCGGGGTGGGCTGGGGCCTGCTGCTCGGCCCGCTGGCCGCCGACTCGCTGCTGCCCTCCTACTCGCCCACGCTGCTGACCGGCGGGGTGCTCGTGTCGGCGGTGGCGGTCCCGGTGGTCGGGCAGCTGCTCATGGCGCTCCCCGTCGCGGTGGCGCGCCTGTTCCGGCCGGACCAGAGCGAGGCGCTGGACGGGTTCACCGCCGGGGCGGCGGGCGCGCTGGGCCTCACCCTGGCCGCCACCCTCACCGAGCTGACGCCGCTGCTGCGCAGCGGGAACCTGGTGCCGGGCTCGTCGGTCATGGCCGTGGTGACCCAGGCGGTGATCCGCGGCATCAGCGTCCCGCTGGTCGCCGCGGCCACGACCGGGTACCTGGGCGCGACGCTGTGGGCAGCGCCGCCGCCGGGGGTCCGCGGCCGGCGGGCTGTGGCTCACCTCACCCTGGGTGGCACTGGCGTTCGGGCTGGCCGTCGCGGCCGGGCTGGGCTTCGCCGACGACGCGGGCCTCCCGGACGCCGCCCTGCTGGTGATCCACCTGGCCGCGGCGGCGCTCGCCCTGCTGGGGCTGCGGGCCGGGCTGCATCATGTGCTGCTGCACGAGCAGCGGGACGTGCGGATCGGGCCGCCGCGGGTGTGCCCGCACTGCTTCCGCGTGGTGCCCGCCATGCCGTTCTGCCCGATGTGCGGGGTGGCCGAGCAGGCCACCACGCTGAATCCGCTGCCGCTGGTCGGGGCCCGGAAGGCGGGCCGGGGGCAGGCCCGGCCGTCGCGGGGGGTGCACGCGCCCGCCGGGGGCGGTTTCCCGCTGGCCGGCCGCGAGCAGGCGGCGGCGGTCCGCCATCTCGGCCACCGGCATGTGCTCACCGTGCTGATCGCGGGCCTGGGGCTGCTCACGGCCGTGCTGGTGGTGCTGGCCCTGGTCATCCCGCCGCCGCCGTCGCGGCCGTGCACGTCGCTGAGCTGCTTCGCCCCGTTCGGCCCGGTGCCGGTGCATCCGGCCCACGTCTACACGGCCGCGCCCGGGTGGACGGTGCACTGGTACCCCGCGGGCGCGGTGTTCGGCTCGCATCCGCCGGCCACGTCGGTGTCATCGTCGTCGGACCAGTTGCAGCTGCGGTTCACCAGCCCGGATTCGCCCGCCCTGGACGGCCAGCTCACGTTCGTCGGCATCCCGGCCGCCGGGCGCAGCGCCGCCGGGCTCGTCGGCGCGCTGCAGCGGGCCAACGCGCCCAACGCCGTCCCGGACTATGTGCTCCCCGGGCCCACCGTCGGCTACGTGCCCGGGTACGGCGAGGCGTTCCAGACGACGCCGAACAGCGCGGCCGGGGATGCGGTGCGGTTCGAGGTCGTGATCACCTGCTCGGTGCGCGGCGGCTACGCCATCTGCGCGTACGCGGTCGGTCCCCAGGTTGACCTGAACCGCATCGTGAACCATCCGACCCCGTCGAGGCTGGCCCTCGCGCTGTGGTCCGACCCGGACGTCACCGGCGTCCGGTGGAAGGGCCAGTCCCTGCCATAAGCGGCGCGGCTGGGCTGCGGGGACGCCCCCCGCGGCCCGGGCCGCGGGGGCGTGGCGGCCGCCTGGACTGCGGGGAGCGCGCCGGCAGGCGGGTCGTAGCTGAGCAGGTCGCCGGGCTGGCAGTCCAGCGCCTCGCACAGCCTGGCCAGGGTGCCGAACCGGATGGCCCGGGCCCGGCCGTTCTTGAGAATGGACAGGTTGACGACCGTGACATCGACCCGGGCGGAAAGCTCGGTGAGCGTCATTCCGCGCTGCCTGAGCAGCTCGTCCAGCCGCACCCGGATGAAGGGGGGCCCAGCGGCCGCCTCATCGTCCTGGCCCGCGCGGCCATTCGCGCGCTGCCGGATCACACAGTGGCCTTGATCTCGGCGTCCATCTCCGCGCCGCGCTGGATGATGCGCGCGAAGGTGAGCAGGGCCGCCCCGGCCAACACGGGGACCGGCAGCAGGGCGCGGATGGGATCGGTGATCGCGTCCCCGTAAGTGTTCGACGGCGTGAGCACGGTGTTCAGCAGCTGATCCGTGGCGAATCCCTGCACGGCGGCGGCGACGGCGGTGCCCGCGATGATCAGCCAGCCGAGCCGCCGCATGGCCACTGCCGCCTGCACCGTGAAGGGGCCAGTCTGGCGGGCGGCCCGGATGACCCGCCAGAGCAGGAGCAGCACGGCCGCCCAGACCAGCAACCCGGGCAGGCTCATCAGGGTATACAGCAGCCGCTGGCCGATCCCCGGGTGCAGCGCGCAGGCCTGGAGGGTGCCGTTGATCGTGACCGTAGTGCCGGGCCGGTGCGTGATGCCCAGATGGCTGGTCCAGTCGTCGCCGCTGTACGCGGTACCCGGCTGGGTGACGCAGATCCTCGTATGGCCGAACCCGCCGAAGGAACCCCGGCCGACTAGGGTCAGCAGCGTTCCGAGCGCCACGGTGAGCAGCAGGAAGGTGGCGAAGAAGGCCGTCACGGTTTCCAGTGGCTCGGTCAGCTTCGGGCGCGCTGTCGTGACTAGCTTGCTCATGTTCCCTCACCCCTGACCAGCCGAGGGCCCGTCACTCCGCGAGCCATGACCATCGCTTTATCGATAATCGATAATAACGAGAAACGATATGGTCCTGTCAAGAGGGGCACGGCTGGGCCACACCCTCCCGGCGGTACCGGCTTCCGCGCAGCGGCTCCTGCGCCTGCCGCCCGAGAGTCTCCGGCGGCAGGCGGAAAGTCCCGGGCCGGGCGGGCGGAAAGTGGTAAACCATCGCGAGGTGCTCGTCGTCTAGGTGACGGACCGCGCATTCGGCAGGAATGCGGGATCACTGGGCCAAGCCCAGCAAAGGGGAGGAACGAACATACCCATGGCAGCCACGCTTCAGGAGATCCTGCTCACGCCGGAGACCCAGCCCCAGGTGACCGACGACTGCTTCACGCTGCTGGAGCAGGAGCTCTCGGACAAGTCAGGGGTCTCCGGGACCGCAGTCAAGCTGGCCTACAAGACGGTGAACGCCTTCATGCCGGGTCACGTCTACCACATGGTCGGCAAGATGCTCCCGGACATGGTGGTCAAGCTGGAACCGTTCTGGGCCGACTTCCGCGCGTCGGGCGGCTCCGAGTTCGGCGACTACCTCGCGAAGCGCGGCGACGAAGTTGCGGAGGCCCTGCTCACCGTGACCGACGCCCGCGCCGCGAACTCCGGCCGGCCCACCGTCATCAAGGCGTACCGCAGCGTCCGCGGCAGCGGGGCCAAGCACGTCCAGGCCGCGCTCCCCCGCGTCGGTGACCTGGTCATGAAGTACGCAGGCTGACCACCCGCCTGTTCCCGAGCCGCCCGGCGGGGCGACTTTTCCTACGCACCGTTCGCCAGAATCGGGCAAATCACCTGCCCGGGCGCACGTTGCGTAGGAAAAGTCGCTCGCACCAGATCGGTGATAAGTGGGCTGGGGTCAGCGGGCGCCGCGGCTCCACGCGTCGGTGCTCTTGCTGCACGCGGCGTAGCGGACCGCGGCGCTGACCACAGCCTGGTCCGACGACAGCCGCGGGCAGACGTCCTTCGTGCCGAGGATGCTGAGCATGAGCACGCCGAGCAGGCTGAGCACCATGACGCAGATGACGACCGTCCGCCGCGGCGACCGGTGGACGATGACCTCGCTGGCCGGGACGGCTTCCCGCCGCGGCAGGCGCGCGAACGCGGCGAACATCGATGTGAGCCGGGGGTCCGCCCCCTGCAGAGCCTGCTCGATCTGATCGAGAATCTGCTGCTGGCGGGCAGGCAGGCTCATGTGGTTCTCCGGGGCGGCACACAGCGCGAGACTCTGCTGCGCACGCTAGCCGGCGGGCGTCCCGGCGCCATCCCCCGGATGGTCAGTGTGGTCGTTTGTCGGCGGCGGCTGGCATGCTTGCTGGTGTGGCGATGCGTGTATCCAGTCCCGTCCTGGTCGGCCGGTCCGGCCAGCTTTCCGTGCTGGATACCGCACTGGCGGACGCGGGCAGCGGCAACCCGTCCGCGGTCCTGGTCGGCGGGGAGGCGGGGGTCGGCAAGTCCCGCCTGGTAAGCGAGTTCGGGGAGCGGTCCCGGGGCAAGGGCGCACGCGTGCTGGCCGGGGGGTGCCTGGAGCTCGGCGTGGACGGCCTGCCGTTCGCCCCGTTCACGTCCATGCTGCGCGAGCTGGTCCGTGATCTCGGCGCCGACGGCGTCGCCGCCCTGCTGCCCGGCGGCGCGACCAGGGAACTGGCCCGGCTGCTGCCGGAGTTCGGCGAGCCGGTCGCGGGCGGTGACGCGGGCGAGGCCCGGGCCCGGCTGTTCGAGCAGGTGCTCGTGCTGCTCGAACAGCTGGCCGACGCCGGCCCCGTGGTCATGGTCATCGAGGACGCCCACTGGGCCGACCGTTCGACCCGGGATCTCCTGGCCTTCCTGATCCGCAACCAGCAGGCCCTGGACGGCCTGCTGATCATCGTGGTCTACCGCTCCGACGAGCTGCACCGTTCCCATCCGCTGCGGCCGCTGCTCGCCGAGCTCGACCGGGTCGGCTGGGTCACCAGGATGGAACTCGGCAGGCTGTCCCGCCAGGACACCGGGGAACTCGTGGCCCGCCTCATCGGCCGCGAGCCCGGTGAGGATCTGCTCGATACGGTGTTCCGCCGCACCGAGGGCAACCCGCTGTTCGTGGAGGCGCTGGTCGGTGAGGGCGAGCTGGGTGCCGGCCTGCCTGAGTCGCTGCGGGACCTGCTGATGGCGGGGGTCCGGCGGCTGCCGGACGACACCCAGGAGCTGCTGCGGGTCGCGAGCGCCGCCGGTGAGCGGGTCGGGTACGCACTGCTGGCTGCGGTCACCGGGCAGGACAACGCCGGGCTCGCCCAGGCGCTGCGGCCCGCGGTGGCCGCCAACGTCCTGCTGATCGACGCCGACGGCTTCGTGTTCCGGCACGCCCTGATCCGCGAGGCCATCCACGACGAGCTGCTGCCCGGCGAGGGCGGCCAGCTGCACAGCCGCTTCGCCGAGACCATCAGCGCCGATCCTTCGCTGGTACCGCCGGGCCGGGCGGCGACCGAGGCGGCTCATCACTGGTATGCGGCCCATGACATGACGTGGGCGCTGATCAGCGCCTGGCAGGCCGCGGCGGAGTCGGGCCACGCGCTGGCCCACGCCGAGCAGCTCGCGATGCTCTCCCGGGTGCTGGAACTGTGGGAGCAGGTCCCCGGCGCCGAGCAGCACATCGGCGCCAGCCAGCTGGAGGTGCTCGAAACGGCGACCCGGGTCGCCGATTTCGCCGGGGAGTTCGACCGCGGCATCACGTTCGCCAAGGCCGCCCTGCGGCAGATCGATCCCGCGGCGGAACCGGTCCGGGCCGCCCTCATGCTCGAGGCCCGCGGTCATCTGAAGTACCAGCTCGGCCGCGAAGACTACGCCGACGACCTGCGGGAGGCCGCCCGGCTGGTCCCCGCCGACCCGCCGACCCCGGCCCGGGCCCGGGTCCTCGAGGCCCTGGCCCACGACATCCACCACCGGCCGGGCGGCTGGGACGAGGCCGAGTTCCAGGCCCAGGCCGAAGAGGCCGTGGCCGTGGCCCGGCAGGCCGGTGATCCGGCCACCGAGGCGGCCGCGCTGGTCACCCTGGCCTGCGCCCAGCCGCTGAACGAGGACATGACCCGGGCCCGGGCGCTGCTGGCCGAGGCCCGCGCCGTCGCCACCCGGGCCAACGCGTACCGGCCACTGCTGCGGGTGGCCATTACCGAGTCCGACATGCTCGAGGGCATGGGCCAGCACGAGCTGGCCGTCGCGGTGGCGCGGGAGGGGATCACGGCCGCCCGGGAGTACGGGCTGGCCCGGACCTCGGGCGCGGTCCTGGCCATCAACCTGGCCGAGCCGCTGGTCTCGCTGGGCCGGTGGGACGAGGCCGGCGAGGTCATCGAGCGAGTGCTCCAGCTCCTCCCGCCGCGGCTGAGCCGGTCCTCACTGTGGCGGCTGTCCGGCGACATGGCCCTGGCCCGCGGCGATGTGGTCGCGACGGCCGAATTCGTGGCCCTGATCAGGGGCGCACTCGACCGCACCCGGTTTAAGGGCGAGCATCAGCTGCCCCTGGCCCGCCTGGACACCGAGCTGCGGCTGGCCCAGGAACGGCCCGCAGACGCCCTGGCCCTGGTGGAGGACGCGCTCGAGCGCTTTGACGTACTGCGCAGCCCCCGCTACACGTGGCCGCTGCTGGTCGCCGGGGCCCGGGCGTCCGCACCTGGGTCGCTGGCCGGCGACCGGACGCTCCTGCCCAGGGCCGCCGCGCTGCGCGACCAGCTGCGCGCCGCGGCCGGCAAGCTGCCCCCGGAAGGACTGGCGCAGCAGGCTCACCAGCTGACCTTCGCGGCCGAGACGATGACCGACGGCGGCGCACCGGCTGACACCCAGGCCGCGTGGGACGATGCGGCGCAGGCCTGGGAGGCCGTGTCCCAGCCCCATCCGCTGGCCATGACCCTGCTCCGGGCGGCCGAGGCGGCGCTGAGCAGCGGCGACCGCGACGCGGCCGGGATCCGGCTGCGCCGGGCCGGGACGCTGGCCCGGGATCTGGGCGCCCGGCCGCTGAGCGAGGGCATCGCCCTGGTCGCCCGGCGGGCCAGGATCCCGCTCACCCGCGGGGACGGGGCCGGGAACGAGTCTGCGGTGACCGGGAGCAGCGGCGCCGCGGGCCCCGATTCCTCGCTGGGCCTCACGGCCCGGGAGTACGAGGTGCTCCGGCTCGTCGCGGCCGGGCACAGCAACCGGGAAATCGCCGGCGAGCTGTTCATCTCCGCGAAGACCGCCAGCGTGCACGTGTCCAACATCCTCGGCAAGCTCGGCGTGACCAGCCGCGGCGAGGCCGCCGCCACCGCCCACCGGCTCCGCCTTTTTACCGGCTGAGCACTTTCCCGCCCGGCGTTTCCCCGCCGGGCGGGAAAGCCGTGCTAAGGGTGAATATTGGCGCACAGCAACGGCCGGAAGAAGATCGTCGGCTGGCCGTTACTCAGAATGTCGCCGCTGTTTCCCTGGTGAATGTTCAGGTACCAGCCACGCGCCGGAATCGGCGTCGTCACGCCGGTGAATACCCGGACCGCGTGCACGATCACGCCGCGGCGGTTGGCGATCAGGTCCCTCAGCATGTAGAGCACCGGTCCCTGGCTCATGCAGCTGCCCACGTGGATGTGGGCCGCGTGGCGCCCGGGAGCGACCCCGCGGGCGTGAACGGTGACGGTGAGCGTGTGGCGGCTGCCGCTGTAGACCACGGTGGCCCCGCCCTGCGGCGTGCCGTAACTGACCCCCTTGCGGGTGACCTCGACCGAGATGAGCCGGTGTGACCGGCGGCCCGGGCGGAGCAGTCGCCTCGTCATGGCGATGGGCTCCCGGGCCACGCGGCCGCCGCCCACCCCCATCCGGATCCGCAGGCGGCTCCCGGGCCGCCACTGGCCGGTGAAGTTGCTGCTCAGGGTGCTGTAGGCCTGGCCGCCGCTGTTCGCGGTGAGCGGGCTGAAGCGGATGACCCGGGACCGGCCCGGAACCCAGAGATCCACCGCGTGTGACGAGCCAGGCGTGAGACCGAACAGGTCCGCGCGGACCATGAGGTGGTGATGACGGTCCCGGCGGAAGGCGACCCGGCCGACCGGCATCGCCCGCAGGGTCAGCCGCACCCGCGCCCCGTACGCGGCGCCGGCGGCCGGGGCAGCGGCCTGGGCCGGCATGGCCGGGGCGCGGGCCGCGGCGTTCGTGCTCGCCCCGGCGGGCGCCGTGACGGACAGGGCCGTGGCGGCCAGGGCCGCGGCTGCGGCGCCGGCCCCCAGGCGGATCCGGGCCCGCCGGGACACCGCTCCCCCGGCGCACCGCCGGGAATCTTCAGCCCGCTCACCGCGATAAGCATTAGCCGGGAATCTCACGTTCCGGGTCCTTTCTGTTTCGCTGGCCTCCACCGGAGCAGCTGAGCTGATGTTAATCCCGGTGATTAGCCATGCGGCGGGCTCCGCGAATACTCATGCCCATTCCCGTGTCCTCAGCGAAGAGCAGACTGGCCTATTTCCCCTATCTATCGCGGCCGCAGGGTAAATTAAATAAGCCAGGTAATGTGGCGACATTCCTGGCGAGCGCGAGAGGCCGGGCTACGCGCTGGCCGCCTGCCGGGATGACGCCGGGGCACACCTGGTGCGGACGGAGCGTCGGCCGGGTTACCTGGGCACCCGGTGCTGACCCGCAGCTGACCCGCCCGGGCGTCCCGGAGGACCGGTGCCTGCCCGCCGGGCTCCGCCGAGCCTCGGGCCCGCCAGGATCCGGGGCTCCGCGAGCCCGGTCCGCGATCAGCTGATCAGTGGTCCGGCCCGGCCGGGGTGAGCAGCCCCCGGTTGAACGCCTCGGCCACCGCGGCCGCCCGGTCACTGACGCCCAGCTTGGCGTAGATGTGCAGCAGGTGCGTCTTGACCGTGGCCTCGCTGATGAACAGCCTGGCCGCTGCCTCCCGGTTCGTGGTGCCGGCCGCGACCAGTTCCAGGACCTCGAGTTCGCGCTGGCTGAGCGGCTCCGCGCCGGGAGTGCGGACCCGGCTCATCAGCCGGGTCGCCACCGACGGTGAGAGCACCGCCTGGCCCTGGGCGGCGGACCGGACCGCCCGGAGAAGCTCGGCCCGGGGGGCGTCCTTCAGCAGGTAGCCGGTCGCGCCGGCCTCGATGGCGGGCAGCACGTGGCTGTCGGTGTCGTAGGTGGTCAGCACCAGCACGCGGGCGGGGATGCCCCGCCGGGCCAGCTCGGTGATCGCGGCCACGCCGTCCATGCCCGGCATCCGCAGGTCCATCAGGATCACGTCGGGCCCGAGGGCCTGGGCGAGCCGGACCGCCTCCGCGCCGTCGGCCGCCTCCCCGAGCACCTCGAACCCGGGATCGGCGGCGAACATGCCGGTCAGCCCGTCCCGGACCACGGGATGATCATCGACGATCAGCAGCCGGACCGGAGCGCCCACGCCCAGGGTGGTCGTGCCGGGGCTGGTCATGCCGGGGCCTGCGCGGGTACCAGCGGCGCCGCGGCGCCGGCCGGGCAGGCGGGGAGACGGGCCGAGATGGCCGTCCCGCCGCCCGGCTCCGATTCCACCTGCAGCGTCCCGGACAGGCCCTCGATCCGCTGCCGCATCGCGGCCAGGCCGAACCCGCCCGTGCCGTGCCCCGGCCCGCCCCGCGTGTCCCCCGGCCCGGCCGCGGACTCCTCAGTCATGCCCGCGGTCAGGCTGGCCGGAGCGGTTCCGTTGCGGAAAAGCTCGTCCGGGAGCCGGCCGGGATCGAAGCCCTGGCCGTCGTCGCGCACGTCCAGGGCGACCTCGTGTTCCATGTAGGACAGTGTCAGCCCAACCCGGGTCGCCCGGGCGTGCTTGCCCACGTTGGCCAGCGCTTCCTGGGCCGCGCGCAGCAGCGCGAACTCGACATCCGGCGAGACCGGGCGCGCCGTGCCCGTGGTCGTGACCTGGACCGCGATGCCGTGCAGCGCCGACCAGCGCTCGGCCACGCCGGTCAGCGCGTCACTCAGCCGGGCCCGCTCCAGCGGCTCGGGGCGCAGCGCCTGCACCGACCGCCGGGCCTCGGACAGGCTCTCCCGGGCCAGCCTGGTCGCGGCGGCCACGTGCCGGCGCCAGCCGGCTGGATCCCCGCTGGCCTGCTCGGCCGCCTGGAGCTGGGTGATGATCCCGGTCAGCCCCTGGGCCAGCGTGTCGTGGATCTCCCCCGCCATGCGCTGCCGCTCGTCGAGGATGCCGGCCTCGCGGGCCTGGGTCAGCAGCTGCTCGTGCAGGCCCGCGTTCTCGGCCAGCGTCGCCTCGAGCCGCTGGTTGGCCTCGCGCACCTCGGTGAGGGCCTGTTCCCGCTGCTCGGCGTGGGTGTCGTTGCTCCAGTCCATCCAGGCCAGGGCGCACAGGGGGATCACGTTGACGGAGAGGACGGCGGCGTACACCAGGATGCCGAACGGGCTGGCCCGGTTCACGCCGGACGTCTGGGCGGTGGCCGCCACGACCGCTACCGCGGCGACGCCGGGCAGCCGCCATGGCCACGGCAGGACGGCGAACGCGTACAGGTACCCGGCAGGCGTGAGGAACCCGAACCAGGGGTCCCTGATCACCAGGACCGCCATGATCACGATGAACACGGTGAAGAACACCGCCATCACCCGCGGGCGGACCCGCCACGCGGGATGCAGGGTGAACATCCACAGCATCCACGCCGCCGCCAGGCCGCACAGGGCCAGGTCGATGGCCAGGGACCCCCCGGCGGCGTGCTTGATCCCCGCCGTGAAGAGGGCCAGGGCCCCCAGCAGCACGTACGGCCCGGCCAGGACCAGGGGCAGCATCCGCCGCGCCCGGTCGTCCAGCTGGGCGAACGGCATCGGACCGGTCATCGGCGCCCTCCACATGCGAACTACTCCCAGCGAAACAATCTAATCGCGGCCAGCCCGAACACCACCGCGTAGGCGGCCAGGGTCAGCAGCTGCAGCGTGTGCGGCCAGTGTCCCTGGGCGCTGTCCTGCAGGGCCTGCACCGCGGCGCCGAGCGGGGTGGCGTGGCTGATGTGGCGGAGCACGGCGGGCATCTGGGAGATCGGCAGCCACAGCCCGGCGAAGAACATCATCGGGAAGAACAGGATCGCGCCGATGGCGTTGGCGGCCCGGCCGGTCGGCGCGGCCGCCGCGACGAACAGGCCGACGGCCAGCAGCGCGACCGCGGCCAGCAGCGGCGGCGAGGACGAACCCGCCGAGCTGGCGCGGCAGGGCGACGCCGTACCCGATCCTGGCCACGGCGAGGATCGCCGCCAGCATGACCACCACCACGGCGAGATCGATCACGAGCTGGGCGGTGAGCACCCGGGCCGGGCCCACCGGCGTGGTCCGCAGGCGGCGCAGGATCCCCTTCTCCCGGTAGGTGGCCAGCACGGGGGGCAGCACGTTGAGGGCCAGCATGGCGATCACGAAGGCGATCAGGATCGGCACGTACAGGTCGAGCTCGGTGAGACCGCCCAGGGACGCCCTCGGCCGGGTGAAGGAGGGGATGCTGCCGAAGATGATCAGCAGGACCAGCGGGAAGCCGACGCCCCAGATCGGGCCGACCCGCTCCCGCAGGAACAGCTGGAACTCGGTGAGGGTGAGGCGCCGCAGCGCGGTCCTCCGGCCGGCGGCGCGTGAGGGGGCGCCCGTGGAGGACCCGGCGGCGGGCATCGTGACTGACATCGTTCCTGCTCCTGATTCTGTTCTGTGGGCTAGTTCTCGGTGTGCTTGCCGGTCAGCGCGACGAACGCGTCCTCCAGGCTGGCCTGCTCCACCCGCAGCTGCCGGGCCACGATCTGGTGGCGGGCCAGCACGGAGGTGACCGTGTTGAGCGCGTTGTCGTTCCCGGTGACCACCACGACATCGCCCCTGTGGATGACGCTGGTCACGTCGGGCAGGCTGGCCAGCAGCCCGTCATCGAACGGGACGGACGGGCGGAACTGGATCCGCTGCCCGGCCTGGACCCGGTCGGCCAGCCCGGCCGGGGTGTCCACCGCGACGACCCGGCCGGCGTCGATCAGCGCGACCCGGTCGCAGAGCCGCTCGGCTTCCTCCATGAAGTGGGTGACGAGCAGGATCGTGACCCCGCGGGACCGCACGTCCTCGATCAGCGCCCAGGTGTCGCGCCGGGCCTGCGGGTCCAGGCCGGTGGTGAGCTCGTCGAGGACCGCGATCCGCGGGCTGCCCACCAGGGCCAGCGCGATCGACAGGCGCTGCTTCTGGCCGCCGGACAGCTTGGCGAACCTGGTCCCGGCCTTCCCGGTGAGCCCGAGTATCTCCATCAGGGCCCGCCAGTCGGCCGGCTGGCGGTAGAAGGAGCTGTAGAGCCGCAGCGCCTCGGCGACCCGCAGCCGTTCCGGCAGCTCGCTGTCCTGGAGCTGCACGCCGAGCTGCTGGGTCAGCTCGGCCCGGTCCCGGCGGGGGTCGAGGCCGAGCACGCTGATGCCTCCTCCGTCCGGCGTCCGCAGGCCCTCGACGCACTCCACGGTCGTGGTCTTGCCCGCGCCGTTGGGCCCGAGGATCCCGAAGATCTCCCCTTCTTCGACGGTGAATGAGACGTCGTCGACCGCCACGGTTGTCCCGTAGCTCTTGTGCAGATTCCGCACCTCGATCACGGCTGGCATGTGCTGACCCTTCTGGCCCGTGGCGGCTGAGTCCTGATGGCTGATCCCCTTTCGGGGGTGCCTTCAGGCTCGCAGCGGACACCCCGGGCGCGCATCGGCCGGGCAGCCACACCTGCCCGGCGGCCGGCGGAGCCCCTGGATGAGCCGGGCGGGTGAGCGCCATCCACCGATCGGCTGAGTGTCCCCGGACGGTGATCGCCCGGTTGACCCGGATTTGCGCCGCTGTCCCCGGCCGGACGTTCATCACTTGTCACCGCAGGCGACAGATTGCCCTCCTGACCAGTGGGGTATGTCCGCTAGGTGCCGGTGATGGCGTGGATAGGGCTGGCCCTGGCTTTCGCCTCGGCGCTTGTGACGAACACGGCCTACTCTTTCGAGCATGACGCGGCCGTCGCGCTGCCGCCGCTCTCGCCGCGCCGCCCGTTCCGGACGGTCCAATTCCTGATCGACGACCCCCGCTGGCTCAAGGCGTTCGGGACCGAGACCGCGGGCTGGCTCTTGTACGTGGCGGCGCTGCGGCTCGCACCTCTGGCGCTCGTCCAGTCGGTCACCGCCTCGGGCGTCGCGGTCCTGGCCTTCGTCACCGCGCGGGGGCATCCGTCCCGGCTGGCGCGGCGCGAGCAGATGGCCGTCGTCCTCGCCCTGGCCGGGCTGGTCCTGCTGGGCCTGTCGATCATCGGAGCCCCGCCCACCCAGAACCACCCGCCCGTCCTGGGCATCATCATCTGGCTCGCGGCGTGCGGCGCCGGCGCGGGGCTCCTCATCGCCATCCCCACCCGGTTCGGGCGGGCCGCCTCGCTCGGCCTCGCGACCGGCCTGCTGTTCTCCATCGGCGACATTTCCGCGAAGCTCATCGGGTACGGCGGCGCGTGGCTGCTGGCCCTGGTGTCGCTCATCCTCGGCTACGGCATCGGGACCAGCGTCCTGCAGTCGGCCTACCAGAAGGGCGACGTGCTGACCGCGGCAGGGACGGCGACGATGGTGACGAACGCGGTGCCGATCGTGGCCGGTTTTGTCCTATTCGGCGAGACCCTGCCGCACGGCATCCGGGCCGTCTCCCAGATCGCGGCGTTCACCTGCCTCATCGCCAGCGCGGTCTTCCTGGGCCGCAAGGACGCGCCGAGCGCAGCCCCGGCCGACCCTCCCGCCTCCAGCGCCGAGCCAGCCGGGGAAAGCCCGCCAGGCTAGCTTCTGCTTCCGGCGGGGGTCGGCAGGCGGGATCGCGGGCTCGCCCTGGCCCTGGCAAATGGGCTCGTATCCGGCAGTCACATTGCCCGCATCCGGCACCTTGGTGGCCAGCCCATCGCCTGGGCGTGCGCCGCGGCAGCGAAACCCCATGCCGCCGTTCAGGCGGCTATGAATCTCCGGCCGGGTCAGTCGCTGTAGTGATAACGAGCCTTGAGGATCTTCACCTCTTTGTCGTCGGCCCGGTAAACCAGCCGGTGCTCGTCGTCGATGCGGCGGGACCAGTAGCCGGACAGGTCGCCCTTCAAGGGTTCAGGCTTACCTATCCCGGAGAACGGGTCTCGCTGGATCTCACCGATCAGGCGCGTGATCCTCTTCGCCATCTTCCTGTCCGCGCCCAGCCAGTAGAGGAAGTCCTCCCAGGCATCGGGGTCGAAGTGAATGCTTCTCACTACTCGCCCGCCAGAGCCTCTAGCTCCTCCATGGTCTTGACGACGACGGCTTCGCCCGACTTGTCCCGGGCGACGGCTTCCATGAGCCGCCGGGCGTTGGCAGGAGATCGCAGCAGGTAGATAGTCTCCTGCCAGGAATCGAAATCGTCAGCGGAGATGAGCACGGCGTCCCCGCCCTTGGAACTGATCCTCACCGGCACATGGTCGTCGTTAACCTGCTGTATGAGGGGGAACAGGCGCGAGCGAGCCTCGCTGGCACTGATGGCCACTGCCACACGCTCCTTTCTATGTGGTACGAGTTAACTGTACCACATACGTACCGACTTTAGGTACCAGAGCGTTCCGGCCGACGGCTGTGAGTCCGATCGGCGTGCGTTCCCACGTTCTGGGGGCCCTGCCGGGGGCTTACCGCTGCGCGGCGAGGAGCGGGATGGCCGCGATCTTCTCGTCGGTCAGGTCGTCCCAGCGGATGCCGGCGGCGGGCCGCTTCGCGCGGGCCGGGCGGCAGTCAATGACCCGCTCGGGGGTGACGATGAAGTCGACCGGCACGTCATGGTCGGTGACCGGGATGACCCCGGCCGGGCGGACCTGGAGCTCGTGCACGGTCGTGACGGTCACGGTATGCGGGCCGATCAGCCCGGCCGCGGCGGCCAGCGCGAACTCGAGGTCGGCGAAGCCGCCGCCCTTGCCCAGCCGCGATCCGTCCGCACCGGCGGCCACGCTGCCCATCACCACCAGGTCCACCGGCGACAGGCCGGCCAGCGTGACCTGGCGGGCCGACCGGGTGGCCCCGCTGATCGAGGACGCTTTCCGCGGCGGCTCGCTCAGGTGGGCGGGGTCGAGGGCGAAGAACGGCTCGGGGCTGGCCAGCCGCGGGACCGCCATGTACACGGTCTTGCCGTCCTCCAGCGCGCGCTGGCGCACCGGCCACTGCGCGGCGTCCGGGTTGGCCTTGAGGGTGCGGGCATCCTGCCACGCGCCCAGGCCGCGAAGCCGCTCCGCGGCGGCCTCCGCGCCGGAGAAGTTGGGGATGCGGCCGGCCGCACCGGGAAACCGGGCTACCCGGGCCGCGGTCATCTCGGCCCAGGCCTCCTGCCGCAGCGCGGCCTTGGCCGCCAGCACCCCGGCCGGGCCCCCGGCATCACGGTCGTGACGCGGCGCGCGGCGTGGGGGCATGTCCCTATCCTGCACCTGGCCGTGGTCCCGGCGGGCGGTGAGGCTCAGCCGGGCCCGCGAGTTGTCCCCCGGGTCAGCGCGACGGCTTGTCCCCGGGTCAGCCCGACGGCTGTGAACCGGCGTAGGCCGCGGGCGTCTGCCCCATCGCCGCACGGAAGTCCCGGATCAGGTGGGCCTGGTCGGCGTAGCCGAGACCGGCGGCTATCTCCGCCCACGACACCGGCTTTCCCTCGCGAACCGATTCGGCGGCCTCCAGCAGCCGGTAACGGCGGATCACCCAGGTCGGCGACACGCCCGCGTACTGCAGGAACTTCCGCTGCAGGGTCCGCGGGCCGGTTCCCGCCCGCTCGCACAGGTCGCCGAGCCGCTGCACCGCCCGGTCCTCCTCGGCCAGCCGGGCTACCCCGGCCACCTCGGCGGCCGGGAGCCTGCGCTGCGGGTCCACGGCCCGCTCCAGCACGGCCGCCAGCACGGCGACGCGGGCGGCCTCATCCGGCTCGGCGGTCACCTCCGCCAGCAGTGCCGCCTCGTCGGCGCCGAGGGCCTGGCCGAGGGGGACGGTCTGGTCGGTGAGGTCCGCCGCCGATCCGCTGATGAACGCCCCCAGTCCCCCGGGCCGGGTCATCGCGGCCACCGTCCAGCCCTGGCCGACGAGCACCCGGGTGGACAGGGCGCGGGCCACACCGTACAGCCGCGCTTCGACGGCGCCAGGCTGGCTCTGGCCAGGCACGGCATTGGCGTGACCGACGCTGATGTTGGCGCCTGGGTGGGTGAGGACCTGCTGCTCATGGCTCACCCCGGGCGGCAGATCCCAGCGGACCGCCCAGAAGCGGTCGACCAGGGCGTCCAGGGCCGGCCCGGCGGGGTACCGGGTCAGCTGGAGCCGCTGGCGCAGCAGCCACGGATCGAGGATGCCGCGGCTGTCCCGCTCGACTGGATCCGGCCCTGAACTGCTCACCTTCGTGAATCTAGCCGGTGGCACTGACGCGAATCTTCAAGCGGGGCAACGGCGGGTCTCCGTAGGGTCGACAGCATGACCGCAACCACGGAGAAAACCACTGACCTGCTCGTCGCCGTGCTCGCCGACCTGGCGCCCATGGTCGGCGATATCACCGGGGAGCAGCTGCACGATCCGACGCCCTGCACCGAGCTGGACGTGGGGCAGCTCCGCACGCACGTGCTGGGCTGGCTGACGACATTCGCCGCCGGTTTCGCCGATGCGGACGGCCAGGCGCCGCTGGACCGCCTGGAAGGGTATTCGGTGCCCGCCGACCCGGCGGCCGAGGTGCGCTCCGCGTCCGACACCATGGCCGCCGCCCTGCGCGGCGGCGCGGCGGGCCGGCCCATGCGGCTCGGGAGCAGCGCGATGCCCGGTGAGATGGCCCTGAACATGATCCTCTGGGAGTACCAGGTGCACGGCTGGGACCTGGCCCGCGCCACCGGCCAGCCCTGGTCACCGCCGGCCACCGCGGCCGAGGAGTCGCTGGAGTTCGCGCCCGGCATGCTCACCGACGACTACCAGGGCGCCGGCAAGGCGTTCGGCCCGCGGGTGCCGGTGCCCGCCACCGCCTCCCCGCTGGACCGCCTGCTGGGGCTGTCCGGCCGGGATCCGGCCTGGCCCGGGCGCTCAGCGGAGGATGCGCAGTCACCGGAGGATTCGCGATGACGCTGATCGCCCGGTTCCGGGTCGACGGCTTCGAGCCCCGGAAGATCGATGGCGTGGACGTGGACTGGGTCGGGGTGATGACGTTCGCCAAGACGTTCACGTCCGGGATCATCGGGGCGGCCACCACCGTATTCATGTCGGCGGGCACCGAGGAAGGTTCCCGGTCGTATGTGGCCACCGAGCGGATCACGGGCCGGACCGAGGACGGCCGCGAGGGCTCGGTGACCGTCCAGCATGGCGGCCTCGAATCGGACCCGGACACCTGGTTCGGCCACATCGTGCCCAAGACCGGGACCGGCGATTTCGCCGGCTGGTCCGGGGCGGCCCGGATCATCCACGACGACCAGGGGCCCTATTTCGAGATCACGCTGGCCTGACGGCCCGCGGGCGCCGCTCAGTCCTGCTGCTTGAGCTTGCGCCAGCCGCCGGCGCGGTTGTTCGCGATGATGTGCCGGAACATGGTGGTGAGGGCGGCCGCGTTGATGGGTTCTCCCTCGTGAACCGCCACGGTCCGGGCCGTCTGGTTGCCGTGGCCTCCCGTGATGATCCCGTCCGGGTCCGGGACGATCGCGCCATCGTAGAGGAAGACGTTGACGTGATCCCTGGCCGCCAGCAGCGCGCAGATGTTGCCCTGCAGGACGAAGTAGGGCAGGCGGGTGCGCTTGATGGTCTCGGTCACCTCCGGGTCGGCCGCATGGACGAGCTCGCGGACCTCCCGGCAGACGTCCTGCTGCCAGCCGGGCAGCGAATCGATGTAGGCGTCGACCCGCGGGTCGGCAGGGCCGGTCATAACGGTGCCTCCGGCTTGAGGGAACGGCACGGACAATCCGTTAGTGAAGAATAGAGGCCCGGGAATCCAGGAGGCCGGGACCGGAACGGCGCAGGGAGGACGGGCACGTGCGAGCGGTGGTGCAGCGGGTCAGCCAGGCCAGCGTGACGGTGGACGGCCAGACCGCCGGCGCTATCTCCGAGCCGGGCCTGCTCGTCCTGGTCGGGATCACCCACGACGATACGGCGGAGAAGGCCGCGAAGCTGGCGGCCAAGCTCTGGGGGCTGAGGATCCTGGAGGGCGAGAAGTCGTGCTCGGACGTGTCAGCGCCGTTGCTGGTGATCAGCCAGTTCACCCTCTACGCCGACACGCGCAAGGGCCGCCGCCCGACCTGGCAGGCGGCGGCTCCGGGGCCGTTCGCCGAGCCGCTGGTGGAGGCCGTCGTCTCGTCCCTGCGTGAGCTGGGCGCTGACGTCCAGACCGGGGTCTTCGGGGCCGACATGAAGGTCAGCCTGGTCAACGACGGGCCGGTCACCATCATCCTGGAACTCTGACCGGCCCGGGAGCGACCCGGGCGCGGCCCGGCAGCGGCCCGGCAGCCGGGGAAGGCCGCGCGGCTAGAGCGGGCCGTCCGGCTTGATGGCGCGGGTGGCGATGTAGCCGGGCATGTACCGCCGGGTGGCGTCGGCGTGATGCGGCGCCTCCGCCAGGTGGGTCAGGCAGAATCCGGCGGCCATCTGCCCGCCGAGCTGGCTGGTCAGCGAGTGGCTGTATTCGATCGGGCCGTCTCCGTAGTGCTGGCGCCGCTCGGCGTCGGGCAGGTCGAGGGTGCTGAACGGGAGCGGGTGGCGCACCACGAACTCGTCGCGGTCCAGGGCCCCGACGTCGAAAATGAAGATGTCCGGGTTCATGAACCCGGCCAGCAGCAGGCCGCCCGGCCGCAGCACCCGGAACGCCTCGTCCCACACCGGCTGAAGGTCCGGGCAGAACACGTTGGCCACCGGGTGGAACACCACGTCGAAGCTGGCGTCCGGGAAGGCGCTGAGATCCCGCATGTCACCGAGCACGGTCTGCAGCACGAGTCCCTCCCGCGCCGCGACCTCCTGGTCGCGCGCGAGCTGGCGCGGCGAGTTGTCGAACACGGTCACCCGCGCGCCCGCCGCGGCCAGCACCGGCCCCTGCTGGCCGCCCCCGGAGGCCAGGCACAGCACCGGCACGCCGGCCAGGGCGGCCGGGAACCAGTCGCGTGGCACCGGCTCGTAGCCGATGAGCACCACGGACCAGTCGCCTTCCCGGGCCCGGGCAATCACCTCCGGCCCGACCGGCCGGGTCCACTCGTTGCCCGATTCCACCTCACGGTCCCAGGCGGCCCGGTTGTGCGCCACGGGATCAAAATCTTCAGCCATCCGAGCAGCCTAGGGGCCGGAGCGGCCGGCGGGGTGCCCGCTGGCCAGCTCCGGGCTGGATACAGCATGCTTAGGCATGGTTACCGGCCTATGGAGGAGAGCGCATGCCGCACATCAGCCTGAACTCTGCCGAGCCGGGTATCCGGGGGCTGCTCCGGTACCGGCCGGAGACCGGCCGCCCGCTGAGCGAGCTGGCCGAGGTGCTGCTGCGCGGGCCCGGCACGCTGACCCGCGGTGAGCGGGAACTGATCGCCGCCTACGTGTCCGGCTTAAACGACTGCCGGTACTGCTCGGCCTCGCACTCCGCCTGCGCCGCAGCCCAGCTGCCGGAGGGCATGGCGCTGGTGGATCAGGTCCGCGCCGACGCCAGCGGCGCACCGGTATCCGGCAAGCTGAAGGCCCTGCTCGCGATCGCCGCCGCCGTCCAGCGGGGCGGTCTCCAGGTCACGGACGAGCACATCGCCGGCGCTCGCGCGGCCGGCGCGACCGACCTGGAGATCCACGATACGGTCCTGATCGCGGCCGCCTTCTGCATGATGAACCGCTACGTCAACGGGCTGGCCACCATCGCCCCGGAGGACCCCGCCCTGTACGCGGCCGGCGCGCAGCACCTCATCAAGGAGGGCTACCTGCCGCCGCCCGCCGCCTAAGCTCGGTTGATGTGGACAGGCATGAGGTCGTGCTGCTGCACGGCCAGCCGGGTTCGGCCGCAGACTGGCAGCAGCTCGCTGGCCGGCTGCCCGGCCGGCTGGACGTGGTCGCGCTCGACCGCCCCGGGTACGGGACGAGTCAGCAGGCCGCCGGTGGTTTCGGGTACGGCGCCCGCGCGGTCCTGGCTGAACTCGATGCCCGCGGCATCGGCCGGGCGGTCCTGGTCGGCCACTCGTATGGCGGAGGCGTCGCCCTGTCGGTGGCCCAGCTGGCCCCCGGGCGGGTCGAGGCGCTGGTCCTGCTGGCCAGCGTCGGCCCGGCCTGCCTGACCGGGTGGGACCGGCTGCTGGCCGCTCCGGTGACCGGGGAGGTGTGCGCGCTGACGGCGTGGTGGCTGACGCCCTGGGTGGCCCGCGCCCGGCTGGCCGCCATCACCCGGCGGCGCGGCCGGCCGCTCACCGCGGATGAGCATGTCAACTGGCACATCTGGGGTCACGCACATCACGATCACGGGCCGCTGTGGCGCAGTTTCCTCACCGAGCAGCGGGCTCTGGTCCAGGAACTGGGCAGCCTGACCGCGTCCCTGGCGGACGTCACGCAGCCGGTGCTGCTGATCGCGGACCCGGACGACACGCTCATCCCGGTCGGCACGACCCATCAGCTCGCGGCCGCCCTGCCCGACGCCCGTGTGCAGCTGCTCAGCGGGATCGGCCACCATCTGCCGCGCCGCGGGGCCGCCCAGACCGCGGCCGCGATCACCGGCTTCCTGACCTCGCTGGACAGCAGCCCGCACCAGCCTGACCCGGCGCCGGCACCAGGCCCCGGCACCAGGCCCGGCGCCTGGCCCCGTAGCCTGGCCCGGCTGCCGGCGATCGCTCCAGCACGGCCGGGGTTTGATCGCGCCGATGATGGGGGAAGCCGAGGGCGTGTCCATGGTCAACGAGACTCCCGCCGCCAGGCTGGCGGTGCTCATCGACGCGGACAACGCGCAACCGGCCATGATCGAGGAGTTGCTGGCCGAGGTGGCCAAATACGGCACCGCGCACGTCAAGCGCGCGTTCGGCGACTGGACCGGCACCAGCCTGAAGGGCTGGAAGGACCAGCTGCTCGCGCAGTCGATCCAGCCGATCCAGCAGTTCGCCTACACCAGGGGCAAGAACGCCACCGACGCGGCGATGGTCATCGACGCGATGGACCTGCTCTACTCGGGGCGCTTCGACGGGTTCTGCATCGTGTCCAGCGACAGCGACTTCACCCGCCTGGCCGCGCGTATCCGCGAGTCCGGCCTCACCGTGTACGGCTTCGGCGAGCGGAAGACGCCGAAGCCGTTCGTGGCGGCCTGCGACAAGTTCATCTACATCGAGAACCTCAGCTACGCCGAGGCCGCTACCGAGGCCGCCGACGAGGCGGGCAAACCGGTCCCGCGTCCCTCCGCGGCCCAGCTCAAGGCGGACACGGCGCTGATCAGCCAGCTGCGCAACGCGGTGGAGGCGGCCTCCGACGACGACGGCTGGGCCACCCTGGCCTCCGTGGGCCACATCATCACCAACCAGAGCCCGGACTTCGATTCCCGGACCTACGGCTACGCCAAGCTCAGTGACCTGATGACCGCCACGACACTGTTCGAGATGGACCGCCGCAGCCCCGGCGACGGCAAGCCGGGGATCATCTACGTCCGCGCCAAGCGCCGGCACCGCTCCCCCGCGCGCCCGGCCCAGGCCAGTGCCGGCGCGCGGCCACCGGCCGGGCACACCTGAGCTGGCGGCGACCAGACCACGAGGGCGCGGAACCAGGCTGTCCCCGGGGCCAGGACCGGCCATGTCCGCTTGACTTGAAGTGAAGTTGAGGTTCTAGCGTCGTCGGGGACGGGCATCTGCGGCGGCGGGAGGAACCGAGGATGAGCAAGCTCAGGCTGGGCCCCGTCGGCATGGCACTGAACGTGTCCGCCGACGACACCTACCTCAAGGAAGCAGCGGAGCTCGAGGAACTCGGGTACTCGACGATCTGGCTGCCCGGAGGGCAGATCGACCGCCTCGACCGGATCGCGGCGATCATCCAGGCCACCACCTCGGTTCCGGTCGCATCCGCCATCATCCCCGTCGATGTCTACGAACCCGCCGCGGTCCGGCAGCTCTACGCCGAGCTGCAGGCCGGGGCGCCTGACCGCTTCGTCGCCGGCCTGGGCGGCCCGCAGCGGCCCCGCCCGCTGGGGCCGCTGAGCGACTACCTGGATGAGCTCGACCGGGGCGATCCGCCGGTGCCCGCCGGACGGCGCATCCTGGCCGCGCTGGGCCCCCGCAAGCTCGAGCTCGCCCGGGACCGGGCGGCCGGGGCGGTGCCGCTCCTGGTCACGCCCGCCTACACCAGGCAGGCGCGGCGCATCCTGGGCCCCGGGTCCACCCTCATCATCAGCCAGATGCTGGTCCTCGACACCGACGCCGCCCGGGCCCGCGAGGCCGCCCGCGGGCCGCTGGGCTTCCTCTCCGGCATCCGCGGCTACCGGGCCAACTTCGCCCGCATGGGGTTCGCCGACAGCGACATCGCCGGGCTCAGCGACCGGATCGTCGACGATCTGGTCGTCTGGGGCAGCGCTGACGCGGTCACCGCCCGGGTCAGGGAACATCTTGATGCCGGAGCGGACCAGGTCGCGCTCACCGTCCTGAACACCGGCGGCCAGCCCGGCCCCATCGAGGTAGCCCGGGCGCTGGCCGGCCGGTTTCCCGGCTGATGGCACGTGCCCCCACGGCCGGGGGAGGATGGGCTGATGGATCCCGATGATGCGGCCGGGCGGGCCCGGCAGCGCGACCTCGTCCGCCGCGGTTACGACACCATCTCCCTGGCGTACCGCGGCGACGACGGCCAGGCGTCCGCGGCGTCCGCGGCGTCCGCCGAGGATGTCTCCCGTTACACCGGGTGGGTAGCGGAACTGGCGGGCCTGCTGCAGCCGGGGGCCCGGGTCGTGGATCTGGGCTGCGGCGCGGGCATACCGGCCACCCGTGAGCTGGCCGGTCATGGGCTGCAGGTGATCGGGGTCGATTTCTCCGCCGTCCAGCTCCGCCGGGCGCGGCGGCTGGTTCCCGCGGCCAGGCTGATCCAGGCCGACATGACCGCTTTGCAGCTGAGGCCGGCGAGCGCCGACGCCGTGGTGTCCCTCTACGCCCTGATCCACGTGCCCCTCGCCGACCAGCAGGCGCTGTTTCCGCGGATCCGGGACTGGCTCCGGCCGGGCGGCTACTTCCTGGCCATCGTCGGCGCGACCCGGTGGACGGGGACCCAGCCGTACCTCGGCGCCGACATGTTCTGGGACCATGCCGACGCCGAGACTTACCTCCGCTGGTTCGAGGCGGCCCGGCTCACGCCTCTCTGGAGCCGTTATATCCCCGACGGGGACAGCGGCCATAGCCTGATCCTCGCCCGGGCCTCGTAGCGAGTGCCGCCGGTGCCTCACCGGCGGCCGATGTCACTGGGTGCTGGCGGCCAGTACCTTGCGCAGCAGCGCGATCGTGTCCTCGTCCCCGCTGGCCGCGGCAGCATCCCCGCCGCGGCCCCACAGCCACAGCAGGACCTCCGCCGCCGGACCTTCGACCACCGCGGCCGGGGTGCCCGCAGCCGCCCCGTCCACGCGCACATCCCTGCTGGTCAGGCGGAGAGCCCAGGAGCGCTCCGGGGTCACCACGCTGACCAGCCGGTCGCCGGCGGGCTTGAGCAGTTCGGCGAACTCCTCGGGCCAGTTGGTCGTGCCGTACTGCACGAAGGCGACCAGCAGCTCATCGATCCCGTCGGCGGCCAGGTCACTGGGGATCCCGGTCACCTCGGCGCGGGCCCCCAGCTCGGCGTCGACCCGGTGGATGACGGTCTCCTGGGCCATCCGGCGGATCCAGAAGGCCACACTCTGATCGGGCTCATACCAGGTGAACGTGTGGTCCTGCGGGCGGCGGGCGGCGAACTCGCCAGTCAGGTCGGCGTAGCCGCGATCGAGCAGCTGCAGCGGGGGCTCGTCCTGCCAGGCCGGGGGGCGGCCACGACTCTGGCTGGCGGCCCAGCCTCATGCACTCGACCTTGTCCAGGTAGACCTCCCCCACATGGCGCACCAGATCGGCCATCGTCCACCCTGGGCAGCTGGGGACATCCGCGCCGAGATCCGCACCTGCGGCCACGTCGCGGAGCCGCCGGAAATCGGCCTCAAGGCAATCTCGCAGTCGTTGGCTCTCCATGCCGTAAGCGTGGCACACACCGCCGACAATCCCCGGGCCGCCGGGGCCGCCGGGCCGCGGGACACCGGCAGCCCCGGCGCCGGCGGCCACTACGGTGGGCAAGGTGACCGGCACGGATGTCATCGTCGAGCGCATCCTGACGACCTACGACACCATCACCGTCGTAGGCGCCAGCGCCGCGCCGGCCAAGGCGGCCCACTACGTGCCCGCCCACATGCAGCAGCACGGCTGGCGCATCATCCCAGTCAACCCGCACGCCGACGCCATCCTGGGCGAACCGGTGTACCGGACGCTGCGGGAGGTCCCCGGGCAGGTCGGCCTGGTCAACGTGTTCAGGCCGTCGGGGCAGACCCCGGACTTCGCCCGCCAGGCGGTCGCCGCGGGCGCCACGGCCCTCTGGCTGCAGCTGGGCATCGCCTCGCCGGAGGCGCGGGCCATCGCCGAGGAGGCCGGGCTGCTCTACGTGGAAGACCGCTGCCTGATCATCGAGCGGCGCCGCCTGCAACTGCGGGCACCCGGCACCCGGCACTGATTCAGGAGCGCCGCTTCAGGAGCGCTGATTCGGATCAGCGCTGCCGCCAGCGGCGCTTGAGGAACCTGATGAGTCTGCGGATCAGAAAGTACATCGGGACCCAACCTTTCTTCCGTACCGCAGCCGGGAACGGCCAAGAACGGCCCAGGTCCCGAGTCCCTCAGGCCATCCCCGTGGCTCACTCTGCCACCGGGCGGCCGTCAGGACTTGAGATGGCTGTCATGACCTGACCATGACACCTGTCAGGGGCGCCTGTCCGCGGATACTAGGGGAATGCCCGTCCGACTGCACCACATCGTCATCGACACCTACGACCTGCCCAGGCTGGCCCGGTTCTGGACCCAGGCGCTGGGCTGGCAGATTCTCTCCGAACGCGAGCGTGAGATCGTCATCGGGACCGATGACCGCGCCCCGGTGGGGATGTGCTTCATGCCGGTCAGCGACCCGAAAACCGTGAAGAACCGCGTGCACCTCGATCTCACCACCAGCGCCGGGGATCGTGATCAGGAGATCGAACGGCTTCTCGCGCTCGGGGCACGGCGCGTCAACGTCGGGCAGACCGGCACCGAATCGTGGACCGTCCTGGCCGACCCCGAGGGGAACGAGTTCTGCGTGGTGCGCCCGAAGGAAACACTCACGCGGTAAGACTCCGCCCGGCCCCGCGATGCGCCACGTTCGGTAACGTCGGTGCCCATGACGCCTGCCCGCCAGCGCCCCCCACTCGTGGCTGATGAGCGCACCCAGCTGGTCGGCTGGCTCGACCTGCAGCGGGCGATCGTGTCCATGAAATGCGAAGGGCTGTCCGACGCGGACGCCCATCGCCAGGTTCTCCCGTCTTCCCCCCTGATGACGGTGGCAGGTGTCGTCTCCCACCTGCGCTGGGTTGAGAACCTCTGGTTCGAGGTGCTCTTCCTGGGCCGCCCGGCCGTCGGGCCGCAGTTCGAGGGTCCCGAGGACGCCGACATGATGGTCCCGGGCGTTCCGCTGGCGCAGCTCCTGCAGGAGTATGAGCGCCAATGCGCCCTGTCCAACGAGATCATCGCGGCTCACCCGCTGGATGAGGCAGGCAGGCACCCCGACTTCGAATCCGCCGCCGCCACCCTGCGGTGGATGCTGATTCACATGGTCGAGGAGACCGCCCGGCACGCCGGTCACCTGGACGCCATCCGCGAGCTGCTCGACGGGCGGACCGGCTACTACTGACCAGCAGTGCCGCTGATGCCGTGCAGCGCGCCGCGCGGCGATACCGCACAGTAACAAATGGGTAACGTCATCCCTAAAGAATCTTCTGTTCAGCACGGCTCGTACCGCAGAATTGGCCTCCTTCACATGCGCTCGCCGAAGAGTCTGGCTGGTGAAGCCAGGAGGGAACGGGATGAAGAGATTCCTAGCCGTAGCCGCCGCTGCCAGTGTGCTGGCCGGCGGGCTCGCCGCCGCCGCGCCGGCGGTGGCGGGCACAGCAACCCCGGCCGCGGCCGGGGCCCTGAAGTGGGGCCGGTGCGCCGAGAGTGACCTGCGGCAGGCCGGGGCGGCATGCGCCATGCTGTCCGTGCCGCTCAACTACAGCGACCCCACCGGGGCGACTATCAAGATCGCCGTCTCGCGGATCAAGCACACGTCAAGTGCCGCCAAGTACCAGGGGGTGATCCTGACCAACCCGGGCGGCCCGGGTGGCAGCGGCCTGGACCTGAACACCTTCCTGATCCCCACGCTCAAGGCCGAGGGCTCGGCCGCGGACAAGGCCGCGATCGCGGACTACGACTGGATCGGGTTCGACCCTCGCGGCGTCGGCTCCAGCGTCCCGGCCATCACGTGCGCGCCGTTCTACTTCAGCGGCAACCGGGAGAACTACAACCCGCGGACCAAGCAGATCCTGAACTACTGGCTCACCCGCAGCGCCCGGTACGACCAGAGGTGCGCCACGCACAGCGCCGCGCAGTCGGCCCTGCTGGACAACATGACCACCGTCGACACGGCCCGGGACATGGACAGCATCCGGCAGGCGCTGGGCCAGAGCCAGATCAGCTACTACGGGTTCTCCTACGGCACCTACCTGGGCCAGGTCTACTCGACCCTGTTCCCGTCGCACGTCCGGCGGCTGATCATGGACAGCAACGTCAACCCGCGCAACGTGTGGTACCAGGCCAACCTGGACCAGGACATCGCGTTCAACCGGAACATCAAGATCTGGTTCGGCTGGCTGGCCCAGCATCACGCGTTCTACCACCTGGGCCGGACTGAGAAGGCGGTCGAGAACCGCTTCTACGCGGAGAAGGCCCGGCTGGCCAAGCACCCCATCCAGGGTAAGGTCGGCCCGGACGAGTGGACGGACGTGTTCCTGGAAGCCGGGTACTACGAGCAGACCTGGCTCCAGTGGGGCAGCGCGTTCGCGAACTGGGCCAACACGCACAGCAAGAAGGCCGGCGCCGCGATCGTGAGCCTCTACCAGGCGGTTGACACCCCAGGCGACGACAACGAGTTCGCCGTCTACAACGCGGTGCAGTGCACGGACGTGCAGTGGCCGACCAGCTGGGCGGTGTGGAGCAAGGACAACCACCGGGTCAACAAGATCGCGCCGTTCGAGACCTGGGACAACGCCTGGTTCAACGCCCCGTGCCTGCACTGGCCGGCGCCGGCCTCACGAACGACCCCGATGCAGATCAACGGGAGCGGCGTCAGCAGCGCCCTGCTGATCGACGAAACCCTGGACGCGGCGACGCCGTTCGAGGGCAGCCTCGAGGTCCGCAAGCTGTTCCCGCACTCGGTGCTGCTGGCCGAGCCGGGCGGCACCACCCACGCCGACTCGCTCTCCGGCGACCTGTGCGTGGACAACACCATCGCCAACTACCTGGCCAGCGGGCAGCTCCCAGCGCGGAACCCGAACGCGAAATGGGACAAGACCTGCAAGCCGCTACCGCGGCCGGTGCCGTCGTCGAGCGCTAGCAGCAGCAGTAACAGCGGGGCACGCGCGGCCCTTCCGCTCATCCGCGCTCACTGAGCGCCTGACCGTTCACCGCGGCGGGCCGCCCAGCCACAGCAGGCTGGGCGGCCCGCCGTGCCGGTGGTGCCCTATTCGCCGGTGGGTCCTCCGGCGAGTTCGCTGGCGATGTCGAGGTGACCGGCATGGCGCGCGTACTCCTGCAGCAGGTGGAACAGGACCCGCTCCAGCGCCGGCGGATCGGCGCCATCCCAGCGCTCCCCGGGCTGGCCGACGTCCGCCAGGTCGTGGGAGCCCACGATGACCCGGGTCCGGGCGGCCTGAGCCTGCAGCGCCGCGACCAGCCCGCCGAGAGTCTCCTCCGGCGCGACGTACCAGCGCCCGTCGCGGCTGTCCGCCCAGGGATCCGGGACCTCGCGGCCTTCGAAGCCCCATTCGAGCCACCGCATCTCCACGAACGTGAGGTGCCTGAGCAACTCCAGCGGCGTCCAGCCGGAGGGCAGCCGGCTGCGGCGCAGTTCGCCGCCGGGCAGGCCCTCCAGCTTGCTGATCAGCTGGGAACGGAAGTAGTCGAGGTATCCGAGGAACACCTCGGCGCGGGACGGCACCGGGATCGTCGGCTCGGGGAACGGGATGCTCACCGCCCTAGCCTGCACCATGGCACGCGGGCCCGCTATGCGAGACTCGCCTACATGGATGCCCGGCCTGTCCCCCAGCGTGGCCGCCCGGGAAGCCGCTCCCCCCGTCAGTCCGGCCCGGCCCGGATCCCCCGTTCATGAGGCTCGCCGGCAGCCGCCAGCGCGATAGCGCCGAAATCGATGTCCCGGTCCGCAACGCCAGGAACGCGGTCTATGCGGTCTTCTTCAGCGCGGGGTTCATCTACGCGAGCTGGGCCTCCCGGATCCCCCAGGTCCGCGCGGAGCTGAGGGTCGGCCCGGGAGTCCTCGGCCTCGTCCTGCTCTGCGGAGCGGTCGGGTCGGCCTTCGGGACGTCCCTGTCCGGCCTGATCATCGGCTGGCTGGGGGAAAGACGCACGGTCGTCGTGATGTCGTGGACGGTGGCCGCAGGCGTGATCGTGGTCGCGGCGGGCTGCAGGCTGGGCCCGGACGGCATCCCCGAGGTGGCGGCCGGACTGTGCTTGTTCGGCTTCGGCAACGGTGCCTGGGACGTGGCGATGAACGTGCAGGGCGCCGCGGTGGAGCGCGAACTGGGCCGGTCCATCCTGCCCAAATTCCACGCCGGCTGGAGCATCGGCACGGTGGCGGGAGCCGGGACCGGCGCCGTCATGGTCGCCCTGCACGTCCCGGTCACCGTGCACCTGATCGCCGCCGCCCTCCTCATCGCCGTGGCCACGCCCGCCGCCGCGCACCGCTTCCTGCCCAGCGCCCGGACCGCCGACCACCCGGACGCTGACCAGCCGGACCCCGGGTCGCCCCGGCGCCGCGCGCTGGCGGCCTGGACCGATCCGAGGACCCTGCTGATCGGGCTGTTCGTGCTCTGCATGGCCTTCACCGAAGGGACCGGGAACGACTGGCTGAGCCTCGGGGTGATCGACGGGTACCACACGCCGGCCGTCCTGGGCACCCTGACCTTCGCCCTCTTCCTGGCCGCGATGACCGCGGGCCGCTGGTTCGGCCCCGGGCTCATCGACCGCTACGGCCGGGTGCGGATGCTGCGGGCCTGCTCCGCTACCGCCCTCGCCGGGCTGCTCATGATCGTCTTCGGCCGGGTCCTGCCGGTCGCGGTGGCCGGCGCCATCCTGATGGGACTGGGCACGTCGCTGGGCTTCCCGGTCGGGCTCAGTGCCGCGGCCGACGATCCCCGGTACGCGGCTCCCCGGGTGAGCACCGCCGCGTCCATCGGCTACCTGGCCTTCCTCGCCGGGCCGCCGGCCATCGGCTTCCTCGCCGACCAGGTCGGGGTGCTGCGCAGCATCACCGTGGCGGGCATCCTGATCGCCGCGTCCCTCGTCCTGGCCCGTTTCACCGCGCCGCTCCGCCAGCCCGCGCAGCGAGCCGCGGGCAGCCCGGCCCGCTCCCCGCATCCTGGCTGACCCTCCGCGTTACCAGGTCATGACGCCGGCGCCAGCCGGGGTCATGCCCGCAGCTACAGCGAGAATCCGATCGCGCGCAGCTGGTCGCGTCCGCTGCCGGTGATGTCGGCGGGCCGCCAGGGCGGCAGCCACACCCAGTTGACCCGGAAGCCGCTGACGTCGCGGAGACTGGCCAGTTCCGCCCGGATCTGGTCTTCCATGATGCTGGTCAGCGGGCAGGCCGCGGAGGTCAGCGTCATCGTGATGACCGCGGTCCCGTCCTGGACCTCGACGTGGCGGACGAAGCCGAGGTCGACGATGTTGACCCCGAGGTCCGGGTCGATCACGTCGAGCAGGGCCTCGCGGACCGCCGCCGCCCGCTCGCCAGCCTCGGCGCGGGCCGGCCCGGCAGGCGGGCTGCCCGCCGCGCTCCCCGGTGCCCCGCCAGCACCAACCCCGTTCGCCGGCGCGCCAGCGCCCGCAGGCCCCCCGGCCACGCCACCCCGACCACGGGCCCCCCGCCCGAACACCCTTCCCCCTCGAACGACTGACCGGTGAAATCCCCTCCGCCGCTGGCATGCAGCCCGGCGGGCCGGAACGTCATCTCCACCCGGCACGTCGGGCTGGCGATCCAGTCCGCCGTGCCGTGCGCCTTGCGGCGGACCCGGACGATGTCCTCGCCGGCCTCGACGCGGCCGGCCACGAGGATGAGCCGCGCCGGGCTGAGCCCGGCCTGCTCAGCCCGGACGATGACCCGGTCGAGGAGGCGGGCCACCGGCTCGCAGGTCCGCCCCGGGCCGAAGCGGAGCCGGGCCTGGGCCCGCATCGCGTCCAGGCCCATGACGGCCCGCAGCGCCACCCGGCCGTCCGGCTCGGCCAGGCGGACCTGCTCCTCGTCCACCCGCAGCTCGGCGGTCAGCGTCCCTGGCTCGCTCACCGGCCGATATCCACCCAGATCATGCCGTCGTCAGCGACCTTGCAGCCGAAGACGGTCAGCCGGGCGTTGTCCGGGTTGACCCCGCAGCCCGTGTCCGCGTCGAACTCCCACAGGTGCCGGGCGCAGATCAGCGTCTCGCCGTCGAAGTCTCCCTCGTCCAGCGGCCCGGCCTGGTGCGGGCAGGTGTTGGCGTAGGCGCGGACCTGCCCGCCCACGTTGATGAGCAGCACGGCCTCGCCCTCGACGGTCACGGAGGTCATGTCGCCCTCCCACAGCTCGTCGAGGTTGATCGTCTCGCGCCACTGCTCGCTCTGGGCGGTCTGCTGGCGGTCTCGCGGTCGGCGCCTTCCACGGTCAGGCCGTCCCCGCCGCCCCGCCGCCGGCCTGCGCCCCCGCCGGGTCGAGCAGCGCGGCCAGGAAGCCCTCGCGGGCCACCCGGGCGTGCTCCACGACCTCGGCGGCGCTCCGCCCCTGCTCCGGCAGCGATTCCAGGAACTGGCCCAGCCCGTGCGCGGCGTCATCGGCGAGCGCCGACCAGCGGGTGACCCACTTGCCGAGCACGTCCCGGTTCCCGGCTCGCTGCGTGACCGCGAACTCCGCCAGCCGCTGGCTCCACCGGCCGCGCCGCTGGGCGTCGGCGGCCAGGAACGACGTGAGCAGCCAGGTGAGGTCGTCACCGTTGGCCTTAGCCACCTCGCCCAGCTGGGTCAGGAGCACATCGTCCAGGGTCGGGCCCAGGACCAGGTTCAGCGCGGTGAACGCTTCCCCCCAGTCGTAGCTGACCAGCGCGTACTCGACCGCCTTGCGGGCAGGCTGCCAGGCGGGGTTCGCCTCCCACAGGGACCGTTCCGCGGAGCCGATGCCCGAGTCCGGCCGGGCGATCTGCAGTTCCCGGGTCCGGTAGGCGATCGTGGTCACCCGGCGCAGGAAGTCGGCGGCCGAGAAGGCCGCCGCGTTGGTGATGTAGGAACTGGGGGCCATGTACCCGATGTAGGACTCGACCTGCTGGAAACCGTGGCACAGGTACCGCGACGGGGTGAGCAGGTGGCCCAGCAGCGCCACCGACCCCGCGGGCAGCGCGCCGTCCGAACCCGCGTCGGCGTGCGCCTGGAGCACCCCCTGGACCTTCGCCTCGGCCTCGGACTGCAGGCCGACATACGCCCTGTAGGTGAGCGCGTCGGGATCCCGGTACCCGTCCCAGTCATCGGCCTGCAGCGGCGAGTTGTCCCGGTAGGTCAGGAACCACAGGTTGGGCGGGGAGGAGGGGTTCTGCTCGAACGCCGCGGCCCGGCCGGTGCGCAGCGTCCAGTTCTGCTTGTGCGTGACGATCTCGTACTCGCTGGGCATCTTGCGCACGTCGCCGAACGCGCTGAACGTGCGGCGCGGCCGGGGCTTGCGCGCGGGGGTCTCGGTCATGCCGGCACCTCCTTCTGGTCCCGGGCCGCCGCGGCGGCGCGGCCGAAGCTCTCCCACGTGATGGCGTCACTGCTGGTGATGGCCCGGCCGCTGAAGGCCGACATCATCGTGCCGAACGACGCGATCTCGAAATCGGCGCCCAGGTAACGGCGCAGCGTCTGCTCGGTCACCGTGATCCGGTCCTCGCCCTGCACCCGGACGTACGCGCCGCGGTCGATGACCTCGATGTCGGTGTCCGGGTTGTCGTCCTCGATGGCCGCGATGACCTGCTCGACCTCGTCACCCATCCGGAGGATGGGGCCCACCGGGTTCTTCATGACCCCTCCGGGATGTCGTACTCGACCGTGACGTGGTCGAGCGGCTGGATGCCCGCGGCGGCCACGGTCATGTCGGGCGGCAGCCGCCTGCCCTCGTGGATCACGACCTTGTCGTAGGGCAGCGCGCGGACCCGCCTGCCCTCCACGTGGTGGGCGACCGCCGCGGCGACCTCGCGCATGGTGTTGGCCGTGGTGACCGGCACCAGGATCTGCACGAAGTCGGTGGCGAAGATGGCGTTCAGCGGCACCAGCTGGGGGGCCTGGTCCTCGACGCCCAGCTCTTGGCTCATGACTGGGCCCCCAGCGCGATGCCGTCCACCGGGCGCCCGACGTAGTCCCTGGTCCACGCCTCGTAGTCCGGATCGTCACCCATGGCGTCGGGTGTCATGCCCATGTAGCCGAGGATGCCGCCGACGTCCATGGGCTGGATCTGCCCGGCCAGGAACCGGTCAACCAGCGTCTCGTGGTTGACGTTGTCCCGGTCCTTCCAGAAGATCTGCCGGCACCCGTTGGTGCAGAAGTGGAACGTCTTCCCGTCATAGCGCAGCGGCCAGTCCCGCACCCGCCACGTGCCGTCCCGGGACTGGGTGGCGTTGCAGCAGGGCAGGTGGCAGGTCATGCACAGCCAGGGCAGCGTCTCCGGCAGCGTGGCTTCCACGTTGTTGGCGTTGACGTTGTCGATCAGGACGTCCCACTTGTCGCCGTAGACCTTCTCCCAGTTCGGGTACTTCTCGGCCAGCCAGGCCCGCTCGTCCTGGCTGACCCCGGCCTTGGGCCGCCACCACAGCGTGGGCCGCCAGTACCACAGCCCCATCTGCAGCCCGTGGTGCCAGATGTCCAGGCCGCGCATGAACTCGTCCCAGAACCACGGCTTGCGGAGGCCGTAGTCCTCGATCGTGCGGACGAACTGGTCGATGACCCACTCCTCCATGAACTCCCGGTAGGACTGCTTGCGGTGCTCCAGCGGGGTGTAGTAGTCCATGGCCGGCCCGGTGAGTGCGGCGAACGCGCGGGCCGAACCCCAGAACGCCTTGTCCACCACCCACTGCGCCCGTACCGGGTCGTGCTCGACCAGGATCTCCAGCGTCGGGCCGCCCTGCTGCGAGTGCCGCGCCTCGTCGGTCTGGATGGAGGAGATCATGTTGGCGAAGTTGACGTCGCCGGACTCCAGGGCGTCCGAGGCCAGCGCCACGAACTGCAGGTTGGTGAACCCGGTCTCGAACGTGAACGGCAGCTCGATGGCCATGTCGACCACGTTCGGCGCGATCATCATGTTGTCGAACAGGTTGCGCAGCGAGATCAGCACCCAGTCGTTGGTGTGGAACGCCTTCTGCGTCCAGTCGTACTGGGCGTCCTTGCCGACGAACTCGTGCCCGAAGAACGTGGTGATCTGGGCGTGCCGGAGCTCGTCGAGCTGGCCGAACGTGGCCATGTTCCGCCACGCCCCGTTCAGCCCGAACCGGGCCATCTTCAGCTCGGCCAGCACGGCGGCGTACTCGACCAGGGCCACCCCGCCAAAGTGCATTTTCGTGGCTGATTTCCAGCCCTCATCGAGATGCTCGAACGTTGACGAGCGCTGCAGCGCGGCCTTCACCGCGTACGCCGACGCTTCCTTGTCCCGCTGCACGGCCACGTATTCGGGGTAGCTGACCTTGTAGTCCTCTTCCCACGCCGACCAGGCTTCGCGCGGCACCTTGCCGGTGCCGCTGTGCCACTCCGGGAAGACGGCGTCATCGTCGACATAGGTGAAGGTCCAGTCCACGTCGCGGACGAAGCCCTGCCATTCCTCGCGCTTGAGCAGTGCCATGGTTCAGGTCCCCTTCGTCAGTCGACTTCCTCGTGACCAAGCTGCTGGCTCATGCTGGCGTCGTTCCAGTAGGCCGTGACGGCGTCGATGAGCAGGTCCTCGCCGACGTGGAAGATGAACAGGTGCGGCTCGAGGTAGTGCTTTCCGGCCGGCTTGGTCAGGGCCCAGGCCAGCTGCTGCGTGCCCCCGATGTCGACCTCGGCGACCACGTCACCATCGTCGTTGGCGGCTACCGTGTGCACGGTGTTGGTCAGGTCCGGGAACGCGGCGATCAGCCCGGTCCACAGTGGCTTGCCGATCGTGCCGACCTTGCCGTCGCCGCGCAGCACCCGCTGCTTGCCCCACATCTCGACCGGGACGTAGGAGAAATTGGCGTTGATCGAGCAGAGATCGGTCATGCCGTTGACGTCGTGGGCCCGGTAGCGGTCGAAGAATTCGGTGACAACCCCGGCCGCCGACTCGGCGGTGCGCGTTTGTGTCGTGGTCATCGTCATTCCTCCTCAGGCGATGGCGATCGCGTCGAAGCGCTTGACCGCGAGCCGCCGGTACACCTGCTGCTGGCACCAGTACGCGGAGACGCCAGTGATCACGCCGCCGGTCGCGGTGAAGCGCCAGGCCTGGTCGATGTCCAGGTGCTTTTCCTGGTTGATGGCGCCCGCGTAGTCCGCGGCCTGGGTGCCCTCCACCTTGACCAGCACGGTCACCACGTCACCGGTGGTGATGATCCGGCCGGTGGTCACCAGCAGGTCGGGGAACGCCCGGATCATGTCACCGAGAACGACGCCCAGCACACCGGGACCTCGGCCTCCGATGCCGAGGGGATGCACGGTCACCGTTGCCTGCGGGCTGACCAGGGCAAGCGCGCCCGCCGCGTCACGGCGGGCGAAGGCGTCCAGGAAGGCCTGCACGGTCGTGGCCGGGCTGGCCGGGGCGGAGGAACCGGGCACGGTCTCGGTCTGACTGCTGGTCATGAGGGACACTCCTCGATGCTCAGGCGGCGGCGCGGGCCGGGGCCCGCAGGACCTTGATGACCGCGTCGGCGGTGGCCTCGGTCGATCCCGGGTTCTGCCCGGTGATGAGGTTCCGGTCGGCGACCACGTGCGAGATCCACGCCGCCGGGCCGTCGTCGAACACGGCGCCCGCGTTCTTCAGCGCGGTGTCCAGGAACCAGGACATGCCCAGCAGGCCGGCCTCGGTCTGGACTTCCTCCTCGTCGGTGAAGCAGGTCAGCCGGTAGCCGTCGAACAGCCACTGCCCGTCGGGGCGTTCCGGCGCGGACAGCAGCAGGGCCGGGCCGTGACACAGCGCCGCGATCGGCGCGGACTTGCGATGCAGCGCGACCAGCAGCCGGCCGACATCGGGGTTGTCGGACAGGTCCACCATGGGACCGTGGCCGCCCGGCGCGAACACCGCGTCGAACCCGGCCAGCTCCTCATCGCTCAGCGAGGACAGTGCCACCGGGTGCTGGAAGCCCGGGATGGCCTGGAGCGTGGCGAGCCGCTCGGCGGCCAGCCGCTCGCTGTCGGCCTGCTGGGCGTCGATCTCCTCCTGGATCTCCTCCCGGCTCAGGCCGTGCGACTCGTCTTCGGCCATCACGTCCGCGAGCTGCCGGTCCTGCCGCCAGGCCCGCTTCGCGGCCGCGCTGACGATCTGGTGGGCCTGCGCGTGGCTGTAGCCGCGGGATTCGAGCCGGGCCGCCACCCGGCGCGCGCCGGCCAGCCCCAGCTCGGTGTTCTGGTGCAGGGTGATGCGGATGTCGTCCACGTCGTGGGCGAACGTGCGGACCACCGAGGCCAGGTAGTCCTTGTCCTCCTCCGGGTAATGGAAGAACCACGACAGGCCGTACGGGTCCGCGTTGGGCGGCTGGCCGTCCGGGGTGATCACGGTCACGTCGAGCCCGGCCGCGTCGAACCGCTGGTACGGCTTGAGCGCCTCCTCGGCGAAATAGCCGGTCGGGTGCGGTGTCCCGTCCGCGAGGGTCATCTCCCGCGCACTGGTCACTAGGTACGCAATCCGGGTCATCGGCTACCTCCACGGCGAGGGCGTTGTCCTGGCGAGTGTCCTTGTGGCATAAGTCACGTTCTGGTGACTCTGCCATCACCGCGCCGGGACAGCCATGCCCTGGGATAGCGATTTTCTGCTGAGCTCTTGCCCATTCCGCCAGGCAGCCCCGGTGGAGCATGCTGGTACTCAGCGGGCAAGGAGGCATCGCGATGAGTTCTGGGCAGCTCGACCGGCCGGTGACGTCAGGCGACCTGATCGCCGAGCTCGCCGCCCGTGCCCCGGCTGCGGGGGCCAACGCCGGGGCCTGGCCGGGCCTGACCATCTACCGGTTCACCGCCCCGGCCGGGCCGAGCTGGGAGGAAATCCAGTCGCTGTCGCTGTGCATCGTGGCCCAGGGGCGCAAGGCGGTCACCGTCAACGGCGAGACGTACCTCTACGACCCGTTCCACTATCTGGTGCTGAGCAGCCACCTGCACTTCCAGGCCGAGATCCTGGAGGCCTCGCCGACCCGGCCGTTCCTGTCGTTTGTGCTGCAGATCGAGCCGGCCCTGGTCCGCCGGGTGTCCAGCGACATGCTGGAGCGCCGCACCACGGCGTTCCGGTCCCGTCTTGGCGAGGCCCGGGCCCCGGACCGCCCGGCTCTGGTGTCCGCCCTCGACCAGGAACTGCTCGGGGCGGTGCTGAGGTTCCTGCGCGCGGTAGGGACGGACGCCGACCGGCGGGTGCTGGCCCCGCTGTACCTGCAGGAGATGGTCTACCGGGTGCTGCAGCGCGAGCAGTTCGCCCGGCTGCTCGCGATCGCCGCGGCGGAGGCGGCCACCAACCCGGTGTCCGCGGTGCTGGACTACGTGCGGGCCCACCTGTCCGAGCCGCTGACCGTGGCGGACATGGCCGAGCAGGTCAGCCTGAGCCCGTCTGCGTTCGCCCACCTGTTCCGGGACGTCACCGGCCGGTCGCCGTACCAGTTCCTGAAGGAGATGCGGCTCGACCGGGCCCGCGAGCTGCTGGTGGACCGGAACCTGGCCGTGGCCCGGGTCTCCAAGGAGGTGGGCTACGCCAGCGTCTCGCACTTCATCAGTGAGTTCCGCGGCCGGTTCGGCGTCACCCCCCGCACCTACTGCGACATGAACGCCATGAACCGCGAGCTGGGCGCCCAGCGGTAACGAGGGTCCTCAGCACGCCGAAGACACCATGGTCGCGCTGCTGGGCCCAGCGGCTCCGGCAAACCCTTGGCATCCCCTGGTGCGGAGGCATCAGACTAGGCGGGTACTTCTGGGCCCGCGTGCGGTGCAACCGGGGAGGCTAACGATGATGACCGGCGGCGTCGAGATCCGCGGGCCCCGGCTGCTGCTCCGGCCCATGCGGGCTAGTGAGATCGACGAGGAATGGCAGGCCATGGTCAACGCGGATCCCATGGTCATCGCCGGGCTGCCCGACGAGTCAGCCTTCCGCGCGCGGCTGCGGCGTTCGGGCCGCCTGGACGACGGCGAGATCGACCTGGCCATCGACCTGGACGGAAGGCTGATCGGGCGCATCCAGACGTTCGTCCCCCCGGGCCGCCCGCGACCCCCGGGGACCTTCGACGTGGGAATCGGGCTGCGCGAGCACGCCCGGGGCCAGGGTTACGGCCGCGAGGCACTGGACCTGTTCACCGGCTGGCTGTTCGGGCACGCCGCGGCAGAGGTCGTCGAGGGCTCCACCGACCCCGCGAACGCCGCGATGCGCGCGGTCTTCCAGCGGGCCGGGTGGACCTTCGCCGGGCCGGTGACCGAGGTGGGCCGCGAGTGGGACCAGTACCGGATCACCCGGGACGACTGGGCTAGCGCGGAGCGGGCCGCTGCGCGAAGAACGGGGCGGACTCCTTATTGAACAGCAGCACAATGGCCCCCAGCCCGGCCAGCCAGACGAGGACGCCGACGATCACGGCACCGACGGCATGGATCCGGGCAAACGAGGCGATCAGGTCAAGGGTGTTGATGGCGAAGAACACCGCGGCGACGATCCGGGCCCACCGGCGGCCCCGGCCGTTGGCCCAGGCCATCCAGAGCCACAGGCCGATCGCGATGACGCCCCCGATCACCGAGGTGATCACCGCGGCCACCTCGGCGTTGTGCACCTGCGTCGAGGTGTAATGAGGGTATTTCGAGAGAATGGCGCCCTTGAGGCTGGCGATGCTCACCAGGGTGACGATGACCACGACCGCGCTGAGCGCGGCGCCGGCGTACATGAGCCGGACGGCGTTGCGGACCGAAGGCGGCGGTTCCGCGCGGGACGGCTCCGGCACCGAGCCCTCTGGCGTGGATGGGTAGGGCTGGTACATCGCTGCTCCCCATAGGCCATAGCCGGCCAGCGAGCGGACTGCTCCCCCGGTGAGCTGCGGCCGGCCGCCGGGCCGCACAACTAAGTCCTGCGGCCAGGCTACGCCGCCTCCGTGCAGCCATTCAGCCTGATTTGTCTTGCTTGGCCAGGACCTGGGCCAGCATTTCCTCGATACGGTCCAGCCGCCGGCTCAGGTCCGCCTTTTCCTGGTCGGCCTGTTCTTCCACGAAGTAACTCGCGATCGTGGCGGTCAGCGCCCCGGATCACCCTAAGTGTTTCCCGCTTCGCGGCCTGCTACCCGGGTGAACCGGGCGCTGGGGCCGCCGCGCAGCTGCCCGGGCGGGAGCTTCCGGCCGCAAACGACGAGCGCGAGATCCTGGGCCGAGCCGGACACGGGCTCTCCGGACCCGAACGACCAGTCGAGGTCGTCGGCCCGCAATTCCACCCCGCCGAGATCGGCGCCGAAGAACCGGACCGATTTGGCGGCGGAGATGCCGTCCAGGACGATCGCCAGGCGTTCCGGTGGAACGCGGCGGCCGAGGCCCAGGGCCACGGTGATGTCCAGCCCGTGGATCACATCGTGGGTCAGCGCACCCTGGTAGCCGCCGCCGGGCGGCTTCCACGGATGGTCTTCGTTGTCCCGGAGGGCCGCGGCCAGCTGGCTGGGCGGGGCCGTCCCGTCCCGGCGGGCGCAGCGGTCGGCCATCCGGCTGAAACTCCCGCGCGACCTGATCATCTCGGCCGCGAACCGCGGCGGCCGGTACCGGAACGGCATCGTGATGTGCGCGACGACTTCGCGGACCCGCCACCCGGCGCACAGCGTCGGTGAGTCCCACGCCTGCGCCGGCAGGCCGGCCAGGACCGCGGCCAGATCCCGGCGCTCCCCGGCGATCAGCCTGGTGATGTCCGTGGCCGGGGCGTCGGCGGCGGTCATCGCGGCAGCCCCGTGCCGGGGCCGCCGGGCCGGCGGTGAGGGCCGCGAGGTACCGGGCGAAGCGGTCCAGCGAGGTGAGGAAGCCGGCCTGGGCTTCCGGGGACCGGAACGCGTCAGGCACCCGGACCTGGCGGATCTCGACCCCGGTGCGGGCGCCGAGGTCGGTGAAGGTCACGGTCACCGTCATCCCGGAGTGGGACTCGGTCCACACGAGCCGTTCCGGCTCCACCACCTCGTCGAACACCGCCCGCGTGGGATAACGGCTGCCGTCGGCGTCATTGATCATGACGGTCTCGAACGGTCCGCCCGGCCGCGCGTCCACCGTGATGTGCTCGATCGGGGCGCTGGTCCCGGCCGGGCCCCAGAAGTGGGTGAGGTGCTCCGGCTGGGTCATGCACTGGAACACGAGCTCGCGAGGGGCCTCGAAGACCCTGGTGAAGACGAGTTCAGCCGGTCCCGCCGTGGTGTCGCTCATGGCCGGATCCTTTCGTTCGCAGGTCCCGGGCCGGCCGCGGGGGCAGGCCCGGGGGCGCCGGTCGGGGCGCGCTGGATTTCGAGCAGGTGGGCGTCGAGCTTGTCGAACCGCTCAGCCCAGATCCGGCGGTGGTCGTCGATCCACGCGGCGGCGGAGTCGAGCGCCCCGGCCTCGAGATGGCAGGGCCGGAACTGGGCCCGCCGGGTCCGCGAGATCAGCCCGCAGCGTTCGAGCACCTTCAGGTGCTTGGAGATCCCGGGCAGGGTCAGGTCGAAGGGTGCGGCGAGTTCGTTCACCGTGGCATCTCCCTGCGCCAGCCGGGCCACGATGGCCCGGCGGGTGGGATCCGCCAGGGCCGTGAAGGTGGCATCGAGCTGCTCCTGCGCCACCGCTGGGCCAGCACTGGGCATCTGACCTCCCGCAACTGTGATCTCTTCCCAGTATTTGACCACTCAGTTAATTAGCTGTCAAGTTAAATACGTGACGGCATCCGACCGCCGGTCACGGCGCCTGGTACTGGAGGACCTTGCGCAAGTAGGCCGCGGAGTCCTGGTAACCCAGGGCCCGGTAAAAGGGGGCGGCCCGGCGGGTGGCGAGCGCAACCAGCGTGCAGTCATGCTCGGTGGCCCACCGCTCGAATGCGCTCATCAGGGCCCGGCCCAGGCCGCGCCCGCGGCACTCCGGACGGACCAGGATCTCCTCGACCCAGCCCACCGGCCCGTTCGCGTAGAACGTGAGATGCCGGAACCCGAGCACGTAGCCCAGGCACTCGCCGTCCTCCGCCGCCACGAGCAGGCAGGCGTCCTGCGAGGCGACCAGGGCCGGGTAGGCCAGGTCGAACTGCTCCCTGGAAAACGGGAACGACTGCGCCAGCTCACCCGCCAGGCCCGCGACGGCGCCGGCGTCGCCGGTGCGGGCGCGCCTGACCTGAACCCGCGAACCATCCACCCGGTCATGATCTCCCACGGCGGGACGGCTGTACCGTGCCGTCATGGCTATCTCGTTCAATGAGGAGACACTCAGGCTGCTGGACGGGCCGAATTACGCGGTCCTGGCCACCATCAACCGCGACGGGAGCCCGCACAGCTCCGCGATGTGGGTCGGCCGCGACGGGGATGACCTGGTGTTCTCCACCCTGGAAGGACGCGTGAAGCACCGCAACATGCTCCGCGACCCGCGAGTCAGCGTCAGCGTCCTGGACTCCGCGGACCCGGAGAATTACGTGGAGCTCCGGGGCCGGGTGACGATGACCCCCGACCCCGGCCGGCTGCTGCACATCCAGCTGTCCCACAAGTACGACGGCACCGACCCCGGCCCGGACGCGCCGGGCAGGCACCGCGTGATCGTCCGGATGGTGGTGGAGAAGGTGGCCGGGCACGCCGCATAATCCATGATCGCCTACGAGTGGCGCGGGCCATTCGGCAGCCGCGAGGTGAGTGCGCTGCACGCGGAGGCTTTCGGTGGCCAGGGCGGCAGCGGCGGCGCGGGCGACCGGGGTGCCGGCCCCCGGGACTGGCGGGATCAGGTGGAACGCCACAGCCTGGGCTGGGTATGCGCGCGGGACGGCGGGGATCTCGCCGGGTTCGTCAACGTGGCCTGGGACGGTGGCGTGCACGCCTTCATCCTCGACACCATGGTCGCCGCCAGAATGCGGCGGCGGGGCATCGGTGCCGGGCTGGTGGCCGCCGCGGTCCGGGAAGCGCGCCGCGCGGGCTGCGAGTGGCTGCACGTCGACTTCGAGGAGCACCTGCGGCCTTCTACGTCAACGGTTGCGGATTCACCCCCTCCCGCCGGCCTCATCGCCCTGTGAAAGCGCGAGGGGATCGGCCTAGCCGGAGTCGTCGCCTGCCTGCCGGCGATCGTGGCACTGCCGTCTGGCATCTGGCTGGCGGAGAACACCGGTTACGCAGTAGTCATCGCGATCACGGCGGTCAGTGCCCTGGCCCCGCTGGCGGCCATTCCCTGGCTGGCCGGCCCGGCTGATGGCCGGGAGGAAACGGATGCGGGCACGGCGCAGCCGGCCGGCCTGCTCACCAGCCTGCGATCCGGCGGCCAGCTGCGGCCGTCGCTGGTCTTCGCGGCAACGACCGTGTCGGCAGGCGTGGTCGCTTCGTTCCTGCCGCTCGCGGCCGGGGTGTCCGGCGGTGTCGCCGCCCTCGGGCTGCTCGTGCAGGCCGTCGCCTCGACGGCGAGCCGCTGGTGGGCCGGGCGCCACGGTGACCGGCACGGCCACTCCGGCCTGCTGGTCCCGGGACTGCTGACCGCCGCCGCGGGGATGACCCTCCTGATCTGGGTCACCGCCCCGTTCGCCCTGATCAGACAGGTGTACCTGAGGCGTCACGGTGACGTGCGTGAATCCATAGCGTTCTAGCTGCCAGGGCAGCTCGCGGACGATGAGGCCGTTGTGCATCTGGTCGCAGAGCAGGTGCGTGAACCGGCGGCCAAGTTCCCGGTCGGTGACGGCCAGGCAGCTGCTATCCCAATCCCATTCCCCCACCGAAATCAGCCCTCCGGGTGCCAGCACCCGGCGCATCTCGGTGACGGCCCGCCACGGGTCGGCCAGATGAAGCAGTATCTGGGTGGCGACGACGCGGTCGAAGGAGGCATCGGGGAAAGGCAGGTCGTAGGCGTTGCCGGCCCGGAACGACACGTTGGTCTCACCGGCTGCCGCGCGCTGCTGCGCCTGGGCGATGAGCGTCGCACTCAGATCGATACCAACCGCCGGACCGGGTGCGACGAGCGGAGCCAGGATCTGCAGGTAACCGCCGGTCCCGCAGCCGACGTCCAGCACCCGCAGGCCGGCCCGCAATTCCAGCGGGCCAACGCCGGCCTCCTCGCCCTGTAACCTGCGCCGCCGCACTCGTCCCGCCCACGTTTCCCGCGGACCGTGCGCCAAATCGGACAAAACACCCCGGGAAATGCGCACGTCCTGCGGGAAATGCCGGCGCTGCCGCATCGCGTGGGAGCAGATGTTCTCACCCGCTGGCGGGCAGAATCGACACCATGAACGATTCCACGGCCCTCGTCACCGGCGCCAACAAGGGCATCGGCAAGGAAATTGCCCGCCAGCTCGTGGCCGCCGGGTTCACGGTGCACGTCGGCTCCCGCGACCCGGAGCGCGGTCAGCGGGCCGTTGACGAGATCGGCGGCGGAGCCCGGCTCCTCGTGCTCGACGTGACCGAGGCCACGAGCATCGCCGATGCCGCCCAGCAGGTCCGACGACCTCGACGTCCTGGTCAACAACGCCGGCATCATGGTTGACGGCCGGACGCGCGCCGGAGGCGGACGTGGACAGCTTCCGCCGGACGTACGAGACGAACGTGTTCGCGGTCCTCGCGGTCACGAACGCCTTCCTGCCGGCGTTGCGGCGTTCCGCGCGGCCCCGGATCGTGAACATCTCGAGCGGGACCGCCTCGCTGGCCTGGAGTACCGGCCCGGACCAGCAGTTCGCCGTCTCCGGGGGCGGGGGCGCCGCGTACCGCTCGTCGAAGACGGCCCTGAACGCGCTGACCGTGTTCTACGCCCAGGCCCTGGAGAGCGAGGGCTTCCGGGTCAACGCACTCGCGCCCGGGCTGCGCAGGACCGACCTCAACGAGCGGGCCGCCGCCAGCGACGGGGATCCGGCCGAGGCGGCCGCGGGCGCCGTCCGGCTGGCCCTGCTCCCCGACGACGGCCCGACCGGCGAGTTCTTCTCCTGGGACGGAACTCCCGCGCCCTGGTAGGTCGCCCGGGCCGGGCGGCAGCGTCAGCAGCCCGGCCGTAGCGGCCCCGTCCATAATGAGGCTGTGCCGCGACTCGTCACCCCCGCCGTTGCGCCCGGCAGCCTCGCGCGGTTGCGCCAGCCCGTACTGGAATCCGGCGGCCTCGTGCTGCGGCCCTGGCGGGTGCCGGACGCGGCCGCCCTGGCCGAGGCCTACGCTGACCCCGGCATCCAGCGCTGGCACAACCGGTCGATGACCGGGCCGGAAGCGCAGGCCTGGATCGCCTCGTGGCCGGGGCGGTGGGCTGAGGAGAGCGGCGCCGGCTGGGCCGTCGACGGTCCGTCCGGCCTCCTCGGGCAGATCAGCCTGCGCCGGGTGGACCTGGCCGAGGGCCTCGCGGAGGTGTCCTACTGGGTGGTGCCCGCCGCCCGTGGCCACCGGGTGGCGCCGCGGGCCCTGTGCGCGCTGAGCGCGTGGCTGTTCGACCATCTCCGGCTGCACCGGGTCGAACTGGCTCACTCGACGATGAATCGCCGCCTCGTGCCGGGTCGCGGGACACGCCGGCTTCCCGCTCGAAGGGACCAAGCGTGGCGAGTGCCTGCACCGCGACGGCTGGCATGACATGCACCTGCACGCCCGGCTGGCCGGCGACCCGCGGCCCGCCCTGACTGGCATGATGCCGTGAGGCCCCGGGGGTAAGACCACTGTGGAGTGTGCAGATGGACGCGATATTCGAGCATCCGGTCGATGTCCGGTGGCGGGACACGGACGCCCTGGGGCACGTGAACCACGCGGTGTTCCTGACCTATCTCGAGGAGGGCCGGGACGCGTTCTTCATGCAGGCCTTCGGCGGCGAGCCCGATTACGTGATGGCCCGGATCGAGGTCGACTTCCGCGCGGAGGTCCGCCACCCGCAGCGGCGGGTGACGGTGCGCCTGGCGGTCGAACGCCTAGGCACCACGAGCCTGACCACCCGCGAGACGATCCTCACGCCGGAGGGCGAGGTCGCCGCCGAGGCCCGCGTGGTCACCGTCCGCTGGGACCCGCGGGCCCGCAAGCCCGTCCCGTTCAGCGAGACCGAACGGGCCCGGCTGACCGCCGTCATCGAACGTTGACCGGTTCTGGCGCACGACGCGCGCGGCGGTTATCCGGTGAGCCGGGCTTCGCGACGCAGCAGCGCCGGAAGTTCTCCGGGTTCGGGTGACACGCCGGACAGGCCGCGCGCGGAGAACCACCGGGCCACGTTGACGGCGTCCCGGTCCAGGAATTCCGCGCCCCGCGGGTTGGCGATCACGTCCACCACCTGCGGCAGGTCGATCATGATCAGCCGGCCCTGGTGGACCAGCAGGTTGTACGCGGACAGGTCGCCGTGGGCCAGGCCGCGGGCGGCCAGGACGACCAGCGCCTCCACCAGCTGGTCCCACAGCCCCGCCAGCTCGCGTCTTCCCGGGGCGGATCTCGGCCAGCCGCGGCGCGGCGGTGCCGTCGGGCTCCCCGATGAACTCCAGCAGCAGCTCGGTGCCGAGCACCTGGACCGGGTACGGCACCGGCACCCCGGAGCAGTGCAGCTGGACGAGGGCGGCGAACTCGGCATTCGCCCACTGCCGGGCGATCATCTGCCGCCCGGCCGCGGTGCGCTGGGCCATCGCGCGGGTGTCCCGGGATTCGCGGACCCGCCGTCCTTCCAGGTAGGCGCTGTCACGCTGGAACATCTTGTGGTCGGCGTCCCGGTACCGTTTGGCGGCCAGCAGGCAGGAGCGCCCGCCGCCGGGCAGGCCGCGGCGCAGCAGGAAGACGTCGGCCTCCTTGCCGGTCTTCAGGATCCCCAGCTCGGTATCGACCGCGGCCAGGTCGGTGACCAGCCAGCCCGGGTAGGGCCTGGGGCCCCGCTCCCCCGCGGTGGACTGGTCCCAGGTGGTCCAGCGGTCTCCCTCGGGCAGGCCATCGACAGCGTCGAGGGCGTCGAGGGCGGGCAGCGCGCGGCGATGCCGGTCGCGTTTGGCGAAGGTGGGTTCGTCGTCGTCAAGCCGCCACTTGCGGCGGCGGAAGGCAGGATCGGGCACGGATGGTGCTCCTCAGGCGGGCGGTCAGGAAGGGCAGCGTGAAGCACGCAACGGGCGCAAGCATCGAACGTCCCTCCTTCCGCTCGGCCGGCATCACCGGCTCCGGGCCTATCCGTACGAGAGTGCCAGCCCGGGCCGGGCACGGCAACTGAATTTCCGGCCGGCGGCCCGCTCACCTGGCGTCCCGCCGCCGCTCATGCGAGAGTTCAGCGAACGGACCGTTATTTATTTCTCCAACGGTTCGTATCGGACTGCTGCTGCTCGCCGAGTCAGGTCGTTCAATGAGGAAGGGCTGACCCCGATGGTGGATGTGCACGGAACCTGCGACGCGAAATTCGAGCCGGTCCGGGATGCGCTCGCCGGGCAACTCGAATCCGGTAACGAGACCGGCGCGAGCATCGTGGTGGACGTCGGCGGGCGGACGGTCGCAGACATCTGGGGCGGCTGGTGCGATCCCGGGCGGGGCAGGCCGTGGGCGGAGAACACGATCACCAACGTCTGGTCCACCACCAAGACCGTCACCAACCTGGCCGCCCTGATGCTCGTCGACCGGGGCCAGCTCGACCCGTACTCGCCGGTGGCCAAGTACTGGCCCGAGTTCGCCGAGAACGGCAAGGAGCGCATCGAGGTCCGGCACATCCTCGGCCACACGTCGGGCGTGTCCGGCTGGGACGCCCCGTTCACCATCCAGGACATGTACGACACCGATGGCGCCACCCGCCGGCTCGCCGCCCAGGCCCCCTGGTGGGAACCGGGCACCGCGTCGGGTTATCACGCGCAGAACCAGGGCCACCTGGTCGGCGAGCTGGTCCGCCGGGTCAGCGGCCAGCCGCTGAAGGCCTTCGTGGCCGGGGAGATCGCCGGGCCGCTCGGCGCCGACTTCCAGATCGGCGCGGCCGAGGCGGACTGGGACCGGATCGCGCCGGTCACGCCGCCGCCCCCGCTGCCGTTCGACCTGGCCAGCCTGGACCCGGAAAGCCCGGTGTACAAGACGTTCACCGGGCCGGTGGCCGATGCCGCCGCGGCCAACACCCCGGCCTGGCGGCACGCGGAACTGGGCGCGCTCAACGGGCACGGGAACGCGCGCTCGGTGGCCCGCATCCTGCGGGCCCTGGCGCTGGACGGGATGGCGGACGGGGTGCGGCTGCTGTCGGCGGACACCATCGCGCTGATTTTCGACGAGCAGAGTCACGGGACGGATCTCGTCCTCGGCGTCCCGCTGCGCTTCGGCATCGGGTACGCGCTGCCCGAGGCCGAGACGGTGCCCTACCTGCCGCAGGGCCGGGCCTGCTACTGGGGCGGATGGGGTGGCTCAGTGATCCTCATGGACCTGGACCGGCGGGCCACCATCAGCTACATGATGAACAAGATGGCGCCCGGCCTCATCGGGTCGGACCGCTCCGAGGCGTACGTGCGGGTGATCCAGGACTGCCTGGGGTGAGCCGGGCAGCGCCCAGCCGGGCCGCCGCCGATCCTCAGCCGTCCTTGAGGTAGGCGTCCGCGAGCTTCGGGGGCGCGGAGGCCAGCCAGCCGTCGGTGATCGCGTCGCGCAGGGCCTCACCCGGGACGTCCGGCAGCTTGATGAGCACCGCGGAGTAGCCGTCGAAGTGCGGGATGGTGAAGAACGCGCCCGGGTTCGCGGCGAGGACGGCCTCCTTCTCGCCCAGGTCCCCGACGCGGACGGCGAGGATCGGGCCCCCGGGCGGCGTCTCGTCGCCGAACCGCCTGATGTCCGCCTTGCTGAATGGCCGTTCCCAGGCGAAGGCCTTCCCGGCCACGAACCACGTCCGGTTGCCGTGACGCTCGTTCTCGGTCACCTCGGGCAGGGCGAGGGCAAGCTGGGCTACGTCGTCGAAGGTCGCCACGGTCCCACCGTACGTGCGCGCACCCCTGCGGCGCCGGACCCGTGCCGGTGCCGGTGCCGGTGCCAGGGTGCGGCCGTGATCAGGGTGCGGCCGTGCTGATGGTCAGCGCAGCGGGTCGAACGGGGTGAGGTCGATGCCCGGGTCCAGGCCGAGGGCGGCCCGGGCGGCAATGCCCCCCGCGTAGGGCCCCATGGTGAGCCCTTCCGCGCCCAGGCCGGTCGCGACGAACAGCCCGGGCACGCCCGCCACCGGGCCGAGCAGCGGCCGGGTGTCCGGGCCCGCCGGGCGGAAGCCCACCCGGGTTTCCAGGTACGTCGCGGCATCGAGGCCGGGCGCCACGGCCAGGGCCTGCGCGAGCACCTCGGCCAGCCCCGCGGCGGTCACCCGGTAGTCGAACCCGGCACCCGGCTCCCGGGTCGCCCCGGCGACCACCCGGGAGTCATCGAAGGCGAGCAGGTAATGGCCGCTGCCCGCGGGCAGGATCACCGGCCACTGGCCCGTGCCAGCTGGTCCCGGGCCCGCCGATTCCGGGCCCGCCGATTCCGGGCCGGCCGGCGCGAGCGAGAGATGCACGATCTGGCCCCGCTGCGGGGTGACCCGGACGACGGCGCCGGCCGGCTCCACGAAGGACGGCGTCCACGCGCCGGTGGCCGCCACGACGGCGTCGGCCTCGATCAGCTCACCGCCGGCCAGCACGCCGGCCACCCGGCCGCCGCGGCACGCGAGCCCCGCGTGGGCGGTGATGACCGTGGCGCCTGCCCGGCGCGCGGCCCTGATCAGGGCGCCGTTGACCTTCCGCCCGTCCACCCGGGCGGCACCCGGGATGTGCACCGCGGGCAGGCCAGGGCGCAGCGGCGGGAACCGGTGCTGCGCCGCGGACCCGGTGAGGACCTGGATGTCTCCCATCTCGGGGTTCGCGGCGCGCCGGGCCTCGAGCGCCGCCCGGGCCTGCTCCAGCTGGTCGTCATCATCGGCCACGACGAGGGCCCCGACCTGGCGGTAGGAGACGTCCGCCTCCCCCAGCCCGGCGAGTTCCGCGACGAGCGCAGGGTACGCCCGGGCGGCGGCGCAGGCGAAGGCGTAGCCGGCCGGATCGTCCAGGCCGGCGGTCCAGGGGCAGATGATCCCCGCGCCCGCCGCGGTCGCCTGGCCGGGCCGGGCCGCGTCGATCAGCGTGACCTGAGCGCCCAGGCCGGCCGCCACGTAGGCGCAGGCGCTGCCCACGATCCCGGAGCCTGCCACCACCAGCCGCATGCGATTCCTCCTCCCGGCACGCTATCGGCCGGGAGGCCGCCCCCGGGTTCGGCGGGCGGAAGCGGGACGGCTGCGGGGCACGCTCACAGTGCTAGCTCAGACGTTCACGTGACCCAGGAAACCCCGCACCGGCCGCTCGCCCGGGCCTGCCGGCCCGGGCTCGCTAGCCGGTCTGGGTCACGCTCACAGGGCGGTGGCCGGAGGCCGCCCGTGTGAGGGATAACGGTCATCGAACAACAGCAGCCACGCCACGTTGAAGCCCAGGAATAGCAGAAGGGTCAGCAGTATGGCCTCGGTGCGCAGTGCCGCCAATCCACCGGTAAAAGCCAGCGCCGCGATAAGAACGTAAATCAGAATGCCGATGATGTAAGTGGCCAGGCCCAGCTGATCGGGGCGGGGCGGGGCGTCGGTGCCGGCCGCGCCCGGCTGGCCGGCCGCACACCGCGAAGCGGAAGGCCCCGGACCGTGGCCAGCACGATCGCCCCGCCGAGCGCGACGATGGCGAACGAGATCCGCCAGAACTCGGAGTCGAGCGGATCGACCAGGGCCAGCAGGCTCATGATGCCCGGCAGGGCGAAGTACAGGGCGACGGCATAAGCCCGCCGGCGGTGCACCGCGCTTCCCTGCCACTCACGCAGGCGGATCTGCACGATGACGAGCCACAGTCCCAGGAGCGCGAAGCAGGCCGGCGAAAATGCGCCATAAAAGACATCTAGCATGAAACTACCCTCCCCTCACCCGGACGCCAGGCAATGGGGGCGGATCCGGGTGCCCATTGCCGCCATGATCGGACAAGAATGCCGTGAGCGCTAGCCCATTCCGGGGGCTATCAGCGAAGAAGAAAGCGTGGTATGCCGTCGCGGTGGCACCCGCACCCCGCCTGAGCTGGCCAGGCAGCCATTACCGCCCCCAGTCAGAGCCGGGTGATTAAGCTGAGCGGGTTTCGCAGGAAAACCGGGGCATCCCCTGGGCCGGTGCGGGGGGAGTGCGGAGGGTCGGATGACGGACCGGACGATCGCGGGCGGGCACGGTGGCCTGCCGGTGTATCTGGCCACGCCAGAAGGTGCGCCGCCCTGGCCGGCCGTGGTGGTTATCCACGACGGCATGGGCATGGGACAGGACGTGCGGCGCCAGGCCGACTGGCTGGCCGGCGAGGGGTACCTGGCCGCGGCGCCGGACCTGTTCTCCTGGGGCAGCACGCTGACCTGCCTGCGGGCCGCGTTCCGCGACATGAGGCAGCGGAAGGGGCGGATCTTCGACGACGTGGAGTCGGTCCGGAACTGGCTGATCGGCCAGCCCGGCTGCTCCGGCCGGGTCGGCGTGATCGGGTTCTGCATGGGCGGGGGCTTCGCCCTGCTGCTGGCCCCCGGCCACGGCTACGAGGTGGCCAGCGTCAACTACGGCATGGTGCCCAGGGATGCGCCGGACCTGCTCACCCGGGCCTGCCCGGTCGTCGCCAGCTACGGCGGCCGGGACCGGACCATGCGCCGCGCGGCGGGACGGCTGGAGAGCGCCCTTACCGCGGCCGGGGTCGACCACGACGTCAAGGAGTACCCGGCCGCCGGCCATGGGTTCCTCAACAACCACGAAGCGGCCGGGGACCGGGTCCCGCTCATGGTCAAGGCGGTGGCGCCGCTGATGGGCTTGGGCCCGGAGCCGGCATCGGCCCAGGACGCCCGCCGCCGCATCATCGGGTTCTTCGGCAGGCACCTGAGCTGACTCAGTAGGTGGCCCGGCCGCCGCTCAGGTCGTACACGGCGCCGGTCGAGAAGCTGCATTTGTCTGAGGCCAGCCAGGCCACGAGTTCCGCGACCTCGTCGGGCCGGCCCAGCCGGCGCATCGGGATGAGGCTGGTCATGTACTCGAGCACCTCGGGCGTGTTGGTGGCGTTCATGGGCGTCTCGATGACCGCGGGCGCGATCGCGTTGACGAGGACGCCACTGGTGGCCAGTTCCTTGCCCAGCGACTTCGTCAGCCCGATCACGGCGGCCTTGGTGGCCGAGTAGGCCCCGAGCCGGGGGTTCCCGTCCTTCCCGGCCATGCTGGCCAGGTTGACGATCCGGCCCCAGCCCCGGTCCCGCATGCCCGGGACCACGGCCCGGCACATGTGGAACGTGCCGGTCACGTTGACCGCGAACGTCGTGGCCCACTCGTCGTCGCTGACCTCCCAGAGCGGCTTGTTCGGGCCGACGATGCCGGCCGAGTTGACCAGGATGTCCACCCGGCCGATCCTGGCCAGGGCCGCAGCGACCGCGCCGGCGTCGGTGACGTCGGCCACCACGTCCGCGTCCTCCGACCGGTCCAGGGTGACCACGGTGATCGCGTCCTGGGCCAGCCGCTCCGCGCTGGCCCGCCCGATGCCGCTGGCTCCCCCGGTGATGACGGCTACACGGTCCATGGTTTCCCTTCCCTGGCGGCCAGCACGGTCACGTTAGGATCGCAGCGTCCGGCGCGGGCCACTTCCGCCAGGCCGCCCCCGGACCCGGGAGGGCGGGGCATGCGAGCGTTCGTACTCACCGGCCCGGGCCAGTTCACCGTGGCCGAGGTCGAGCCCCCGGTGGCGGAGCCCGGCCAGGTGGTGGTGGACGTCGAGCGGGCCGGCGTGTGCGGGACCGACGTCGAGTTCTTCACCGGCCACATGGCGTACCTGCATCAGGGCCACGCAACGTACCCTATGCGGCTCGGGCATGAATGGTGCGGTGCCGTGTCCGCGGTCGGCGACGGGGTCGATCCCGCCTGGGCGGGCCAGCGGGTCACCGGCGACACCATGCTCGGCTGTGGCCACTGCCCCCGCTGCCGGACCGGGCGGCAGCACGTCTGTGCGGACCGCTTCGAGATCGGCGTCCGCGGCGGCTGGCCTGGCGCTCTCGCGGAGCAGTTGCCGGTGCCGGTCACCGCGCTGCGCGCGCTGCCGGACAGCGTCGGCCCGGAGGCCGGGGCGATGGTTGAGCCGGGCGGCAGCGCCCTGCGCGCCGTCCAGGCGGCCAGCCTGGAGCCGGGGGACACGGTCCTGGTCCTCGGCGCCGGCACGATCGCCCTGCTCGTCGCGCAGTTCGCGCTGGCCCAGGGGGCCGTGGTCCATGTCCTGGGCCTGACCCAGCCGTCGCTGGAGTTCGCGCGGACGCTCGGGGTGCACGGTGCGTGGACCGCGGCCGGGCTCCCCGCCCTGCCGTTCGACGCGATCATCGACTGCTCCACCGGGGTCGAGCTGCCCGCTCTGGCGCTGGAACTCATCGAGCCGGGCAAGCGGATCGTGTTCGTGGGCCTGTCCGCCACGCCCAGCCTCATCGACACCCGCACGATGGTGCTCAAGGACGTCACCGCGGTCGGCATCCTGAGCGCCTCCCCCGCCCTCGACGGCGTGATCGGGCACTACGCGTCCGGATCGGTCGACCCGCGCCCCCTGGTGGCGGCGACCGTCGGGCTGGGCCAGGTCGGCGACGTCCTGGCCGGCCGCCGGCCCGCCGGGCCGGCCCCGGGCCCAAGATCCACGTTGACCCGCGTCTCTGACCATCACCGTGGCCGGGCTGCACCCGGAAGACGCCGATCCCGGCGCGGCTAGGCCGGCCCGGCCGGGTCAGGATGGCCCGCCGCCGGGCCCCCACGCTCCCTCGGTCCCCAGGCCGACCGGCCCGTCCGCGGGCAGGCTGGTGAAAATGCTGTCGTAGCGCTCCCCCAGTTCAGCGAGATCGCTGGCCTGGCGGTGCCCACCGGTCCGGGTGACCAGCGGCGAGTTCGGCGAAGAACTCGTCCATAGGCGGACTCGGTGAACCCGATCGCCGGGGTCCGAGCGGTCGCGGCTGGTGAACCTGGACCGCGGGCACGACGCGGTCGCCGGACCACGGTCGACCGCGTCCGGGCCGACGGCGAGAGCGAGCGCCCTCGAGCACGAAGAACGCCTCCTCGATCGCTGACGGTGCACGTGCGGGATGGGTCCGGGCGCACCGGGCGGTGGGAGACTCGATCAGTGAGTCGCTCCCGACTGGCCGCGCCGCTGACCTTGACGATCATCTGCTGGCCCGTCGGCCCGGGAATGATCACGCCGTGCCGCGGCCACGCCCTCCGTCACGGCGGAGCCACTCCCCGGCGCCGCGGCCCCGGATCCGGCCGCATCGGCCGCAGCCGCTCCCGCCGTCCCCGGGCTGGCCGTTGTCCCCGGCCAGCACGTGCACGGGCTGCCAGCGTGGGGAAGCTGGGGCCCTCGCCCCGGCGGGTAAGAAGCTCATCGGCGTCCTCCTGCCTCCTGTCCTTGCGGTCACTCCGGCGGCCAGCCAGATGGCCTCAACCGCGGTCACGCCGGGCCGGGGTGAGCCGGGCGACGGCCCGCCGCGCCTTCTGCAGGGCGCTCTGTGCATCGCGGGCTTTGCGCCGGGCCGCGGTGGCCCGGCGGTGGGCCTCATCCAGCTGGGACTCCAGGGCCTCGATGGTGGCCCGCGCGTCTTCCTCGTCCTGGGCCGCCTGTTCCGCGTCGCGGCTGGCCTCCGCCAGCGTCTGCTCGGCCTCGGCGATGGCCCGCTGCCGGTCCTCGGCCGCCCGCGCCTCCCGGGCCGCCCGGGCCTCCTCGGCGGCCCGGGCCTGTTCGGCGGCTTTCGCTCGCTCTGCCGCCCGGGCCGCCCGGGCCTCGTCCGCCGCTCTCGCTTTCCCCCCGGTCCCGGACGGTCTTGCGGTCCGGATCGCCCCCGGGCCCCGGGACGCGTCCGCCCGGGACACCCCCGCTGTCCGCGTCCCCCCGGCCGCCCCCGACTCCCCGGCCGCCCGGGACGCCGCGGCCCGGGACACCCCGGCCCTTCTTCCGCGTCCCGTCTCATCGACCTCATCCGCCTCAGCACCACCATGATTCTCAGCGGCCTCGCGGCCGGGGGATGGCGTGGTGCCGGTCTCATCCGCGGGCGGGGGGACCAGGGTCAGCTCCGGCGCCCCGGTGCCGAAGTCGGCGTGGTGGGCTGCGCGCACCAGGGTGCCGTCGGCCAGGTCCCGCGCGACCTGCGGGTCGGCAAGAGCCGCGCCGAACGTGGCGGTCAGGTCTTCGCGCAAGGCGGCCGAGGGGGACTGCTCGCCCGCCTGCTGCAGTGTCCGCCGGATCAGCGTGTCGACCAGCTTCCGCCGCTCCTGCGACAGTTCCCGGATCTTCGCCCCGTCCAGCGCGGCCGCAGCGGCGCGCAGCTCATCACCGAGCCCGGCCAGCCGGTCGGCCACCCCTGGGTCGGCCCGGACCAGCTGGTTGATCATCCAGGCCGAGCGGGTGGGCTTGCGCAGCCCGGCGATCTCCTTGGCCGCGGCCCGGTCCCCGGCCGCCCGGGCCTGGCTGGCCAGGGCCGTGCGCCGCTCAGTGAACTCCTCTGGATCCGAGCCGTACAGCTCGGCGGTGGCCTCGCGAAGGAAATCCGAACCGCTCACCCCGTCATCGTTCCCCCGCGCCCCGCCCGTCACCCGGACCCGCGCCCCGCCCGTCACCCAGACCCGGCCCCGCGCTCGCCCGGCCTCTACCCGCACTTATCACCTATCTGGTGCAGCACAACCGGACAATTCGGCCGTTTAGGCTGCACTTCTTAGGTGATAAGTGGTGCGGGGGGCCGGACGGCGCGGGGCCCGGGCACTCAGGCGGGCGTGATGATGACCTTGAGGGCCGAGTTGGAGGCCGCGTTCTTGAACACGTCGTAAGCGTCGTCCATCTGATCGAACGTGAACGAGTGCGTCCCCATCTTCTCGGCCGGGATCCGCCCGCTGGCCACCATTTTCAGCAGGGTGGGAATGGACACCGTGTCCACCAGGCCCATGGTCAGGGTGACGTTCTGGATCCACATCTCCTGCATCGGCAGCTCGACCGGGAACGCCATGCACGCCGATGTTGGCGATGTGGCCGCCCGGCCGGACCAGGGACGCCGTGGTCAGCAACGTCTCGGGATAGCCGACCGCCTCGATGGATACGTCCACCCCGAGTCCGTCGGTGAGCGCGATCACGTCCGCGGCCGCGTTGGGTCCCGCCTCCACCGCGTCGGTCGCCCCGAACTCCAGCGCCTTGTCCAGCCGGAACTTGTTCGTGTCGACCGCGATGACCTTCGAGGCGCCCCACAGGCCGGTGGTCAGGATGGCCGACAGGCCGACCGCCCCGGCGCCCACCACGGCCACGGTGTCGCCCGGCCGCACCTGTCCCGCGAGCACCCCGACCTCATACCCGGTCGGCAGCGAGTCGGCCAGGAAGATGGCCTGCTCGTTCGTGACGTTGCGCGGGGACCGCGTACAGCGAGGTGTCGGCGTACGGAACCCGCACGGACTCGGCCTGGGTGCCGTCGATGAGGTGGCCGAAGATCCAGCCGATCCCGCCGACGGTCTGGCAGTGCGAGGGCATGCCCCGCTGGCAGTACTCGCAGCGGCCGCATTTCGTGATGGCCGGGACCAGCACGCGATCGCCGACCCCGAACCCCTTGACCGCCTCACCGGCCGCGGTGACGGTGCCGACCGCCTCGTGGCCGAGGATGCGGCCGTCGGTGACCGCGGCCACATCACCGTGGAGAATGTGCAGGTCGGTACCGCAGATCGTCGTCGTGTCGACCCGCACCACCACGTCGGTCGGTTCCTGGATCGCCGCGTCCGGAACGTCTTCCCATGCCTTCTGCCCGGGTCCGTGATACACCAGCGCTTTCATGGCCACCTCCGTTGATCGGTAAGGCCGACGCTAATCGCGGCGGGCGGATCGGACTGTTTCAGAATTGGACCGATCATGGCCGGGGCCCGGTATAGCCAGGTCAGGCGGCCCGCGGGATCGCCGTAATATTCGGTCGCGTCATAGGCTGCCGGTCATGCGCGTCTTCCTCGCCGGAGCGGCTAGCGGAGCGGCCGGAAGGCGGCCCGCACCTCGTTCACGAACGCTTCAGGCTGCTCGAACGCGGCGAAGTGACCGCCCTTGGCCGGCTCGTTCCAGTAGCGCAGGTCCGGGAACTGGCGCTCCGCCCACCTGCGGGACGGGCGGAAGATCTCCTTCGGGAAGATCGAGCAGCCGACCGGAACGGTCACCGTCCCGCGGATCGGCGTGCGGAAACTCTCCCAGTACAGCCGGGCCGACGACGCACCGGTGCCGGGCAGCCAGTACAGCATGACGTTGTCGAGCATCTCGTCCCTGGTGAGGACGTTGGCCGGGTCGCCGTCGCAGTCGGTCCAGGACCAGAACTTCTCGATGATCCAGGCGCACAATCCGGCGGGTGAGTCGAGCAGGCTGTAGCCGATGGTCTGCGGCCGGGTGGACTGCTGCTTGGAGTACCCCGAGTCCCATTTCCGGTAGTAGTCCATGGTCGCGATGGCGGCCTTCTCGCGCTCGGTGAGGTCGTCCATGGTGGCCGGATCGGGCGGCACGACGGGCATGTTGAGGTGGATCCCTGCCACGTGATCCGGGTGGCGGGCGCCGATGGCCGTGGTGACCTGGGCACCCCAGTCACCGCCCTGGGCGGCATAGCGGGGATAGCCCAGCCGGGTCATGAGCTGGTCCCACGCGTCGCCGGTGTGCTCGGTGCCCCACCCCGGCCGGCTGGGCTTGCCGCTGAACCCGTAGCCCGGCAGCGACGGGCAGACCACGTGGAACGCGTCAGCGGCGTCCCCGCCGTGCGCCGCCGGATCGGTGAGGGGCCCGATGACCTTGCCGAACTCGACGATGGAGCCGGGCCAGCCGTGCGTGATGACCAGCGGCAGCGCGTCCTCACGGGGGGACCGGACGTGCAGGAAGTGGATGTCGAGGCCGTCGATCTCGGTGCGGAACTGCGGCCAGCCGTTCAGCCGGGCCTCGCACGACCGCCAGTCGTAGTCCTCCAGCCAGTGCCGGCACAGTTCGCGGGCGTAGTCCAGCGGTACCCCCTGGGACCAGTCGCCCACCGTGGCCGCCTCGGGCCACCTGGTCCGGCGCAGCCGCTGCCGGAGATCCTCCAGTTCGGCCTCGGGAACGTCGATCAGGAACGGGGTGATGTCGTCGCTCACCCGCCCATCATGACGCCCCGCTGGACGCCGGGCGGGCAGGCCCTGAGCATCCTGGCGCGCTGATGAGCCCGGCCCGCCGGCCGGGCCATCAGCGCCCGCTGGTTACTGTCCCTGGCCGGCGGAGTCCTGGCCGCCGCCGTCCTGGTCCGGCTGGGCCTGGCCCTGAGCATCCTGGCCGGGCTGATTTCCCTGGGCCTGATCGCTGCCCCCTTGCTCCGGGAGGCCGAGCTTCTTCTCGGCGTCCTGCTCAGCGTTCTGAACCTGCTCCGGGTGGTCCTTCGCGTACTGCTCCGCGTCGTCCTTGAGCTTGTCGAATTCGCTCATGATGCCTCCAGGTTCGGTGTCAGCGCTGACCGGGCGGCCCGCTCCCGTGGCCCGGCCGTCTACCCGCAGGCGGACGGGCGACACATAGGGACCTCGGCCCGTCTGGCCGGAGCACGCTGCGTTTCTGGCGATTCCGGGACCGGGCATTCCGCGCGCCCGCTGCAGGGACCCGACCCGGCAGGGACCCGACCGCGGGCAGGGGCCTGACCCGGGCAGGGGCAGCGGCCGGGGTCAGCAGGCCGCGACGACCGCGGCCGCGAACTCGTGCGGGCGCTCCAGCGGGGTGAAGTGACCCGCACCGGGCAGGCGGATCAGGCTGGCGTCGGCGAAGAACTCGGCGATCCGGTCCGACCAGGCCGGCGGGAACAGGGGATCGTGCTCGGGCCACAGCACGGTGGTAGGCACCGCGATCCGGTCCTCCGGGGCGGGCGGCCGCTCCGCAAGCGACCTGGCCACGGACCCGGCCCCGGCCCGGTACCAGTTGATCGAGGCCATGAACGCACCCTCGGGCGCGTACGCCGTCACCAGGTGCTCGAGGTGCCCGGCGGGCAGGTCGAAATCCGGCCCGGACCAGTGCTCCCAGAAGTGCCGCAGGTAAGCGCGGACCGCATCAGGCTGGCCGTCGATGAGCTGGGCAGGCAGGTCCAGCTGGTGGAACTGCTGGTACCAGAACTCGCGCTGCGCCTGCGGGCTGAGGATGCGGTCACCGATACCGGGCAGCGGGGGCGAGATCACCAGGGCCCGGACCAGGTCGGGCCGGGCCGCGGCGAGAGCCTGGGCGATGCGGCTGCCGATGTCGTAGCCGGCGATCACCGGCCGTTCGAGCCCCAGTTCCTCGATGAGCGCGGCCACGCTGCGGGCCTGCGCGGCCGCGCTGTACTGGCCCGCCGGATCAGCCTGATGCTTGTCCGATTCCCCGAACCCGCGCAGGTCGGGCGTGATCACCTCGGCCGCGGCCGCCACCAGCGGCGCGACCTCCTCGTAGTCGGCGCGGTCCCCCGGCCAGCCGTGCAGCAGCACGGCCGCCGGGCCGCGGCCGGCCCGGTCGTAGGCGAGGCGGAATCCGTCAACCGCGGTGACCTGGCGCATGCCGCGAGTATCCCGCCCCGGGAAAAGCCGTTTCAAGGACCCGCCCCGACGGCGATCATGCTGGGCGGCCGGCCGCGGTTGACCCGGTTCCCGGGAACGCCGTTATCGTGCGGGTCATGACCTTCGCCCCTGGCCCGGCGGGCACACGTGGCCACCAACGCCCTGCACTCGCTGATCTACTTCGCCCCTGAGACCGAGCAGCAGCTCACCGGCGTCGGGCTCAGGCCCGGGCGGATGTGCTACTTCGCCGGCCGCTCGGCGCCGATGGGTGCGGTCGGCGCCGGTGTGGTCACCGCGACCTTCTACAACTTCAGCCCGGGCCTGGTCGCGCACTGCATCCCGCGGGCCTGGGAACTCGCCCGCCCGGATGCCGTGATCGGGGCCCGCTTCGCGGCGGCGGACGCCGCGCTTACCCGGCTGCTCGGCCCGGACGTCATCGCCTCCCAGGACATGATCACGATGGCGGAACTGACCCGGGAAGCCGCGGCGGCCTGCCGCCCGGAGGGGCGCCCGCTCTACGCCGGACATGCCGACCTGGCCTGGCCTGACGCCCCGCACCTGGTCATGTGGCATGCGTTGTCCCTGCTCCGGGAGCACCGCGGCGACGGTCATATCGGTGCCCTGGTCGCCGCCGAACTGTCCGGCCTCGAGGCCCTGGTCAGCCACACGGCCACCGGGCAGGGTTTCCTCACCGAGTTCGCCCAGGCCAGCCGGGGCTGGAGCCAGGAAGAGTGGAAGGGCGCGACCGAGGCGCTGACCTCCCGCGGCCTGCTGGGCGACGACGGGGCACTGACCCCGGCGGGAGAGGCGCTCCGGGCCCGCGTGGAGGAGGAGACCGACCGGCTGGCCGCTGCCCCGTGGCAGCATCTGGGTGAGGAGCGGACCGGGGAGGTCGTGCGCATCGGCACGGCCCTGACCCGCACGGTCATGAAGGCGGGCGCCTTCCCCCGGGAGGGCGTGTTCGCCCGCTGAAACGCTAGCCGTCCGTCGCGATGATCTGCTCCGGCCACCGACACGAGGTCGGGGCCGACGATGCCGGGACGGCGCCCGAGCGGGCTCAGCACCATGCCGGGCCGGGCCACGAACGCCGCCTGGCATCCTGCGCTCAGCGCGCCGGCGACGTCCCAGGAGTGCGCGGCCACCAGCCGGACCTCGCCGATGGGGACGTCGTACCGGTCCGCCACCGCGAGGTAAGGCTGCGGGGCGGGCTTGAGGTGTGCCACCTCGTCGGCGGACATGATGGCGTCGAAGTAGCCGTCCAGGCCGGCGCTGGCCAGCTGAGCCTCGGCCACGGCCTGCACCGAGTTGGTCAGGGCGACCAGGTGCAGGCTGGTGAGGGCGAGAGAGGCCAGCGCGCCCGGTACCTCGGGGTGCGGGGGCAGCGAGCTCATCAGCGCCACCAGGCTGTCGATGTCGTCCGGGCTCAGCGGCACCCCTTCCCGCTCGCCCACCATGACCAGCGCGGCCCGCTGCGCGGCGGTGAAGTCCACGTACTGCCCGGTGAGCCCGCCGACGAAGGCCAGCTGGAGCATCTGCGCGAACCATTGCGGCCGCAGGGCCGCGTCCCCGAGCCGCTCCTCGAACGGCGCGTCGAGGGCGGCGAGGTCCAGCAGCGTCTCATTGACGTCGAACGCGATCACGCTCGCCATGGTCAATCCTCCGGGAGAGGGCGTCGGCGATCTCGCCGGCCAGCCGGTCGCTCGAACGGCTCCCGCGTGGCCAGCAGCCGGTACCAGATGACGCCGGAACACGACGTCGGTGATGGTACCCCGGGCCAGGCGGAAGATCTCCGCGGGCGTCGGCCCGGCCCAGGATGACCGCGAGACCATCCCGGCGGCGCTGCCGGAACCAGGGCCGGAACCCCGCCCGTCTCGTCTCCCCCGGCCGAGGCCCGGCCTGCCCGGCGGGCACTGGCCTCTCGGCTGGTCAGTGCCCGCCGGCGGCTGGCGGCCTGTTCCCGGCCGGCTGCAGTACCGGCCGGCCAGATGCGCCCGGCCGGCCGGAGGCTCATACGGGTCCGGCCAGAAATCGGTGATCCGCACGATGCGGCCGTCCTCGTCGAGGTCGAAGAAGCACAGCCCGAACTGGCTGGTGCCCCCCTCGGAGAACTCGATCATGCTCACCGCCGCGCGGTCCTGGCTGACGACCCGCTGCACGGCCAGGTGCCAGTCGCCGGGGAAGCCCTCCGCGTTGAACCGGAGGTAGGCCTCCCGGCCGGTGACCCGCTCCCGGGTCTGCGGGGCCTCGTACACCACGTCCTCGGCCAGCAGGGCCCCGAAGGCCGCCCAGTCCCTGGCCTCCGCCGCCGCCCAGTAATCCGCCACCACCTGCCCGGCCGACCCAGCCTGCCCGGCCGACCCAGCCTGCCCGCTGCCTGCTGCCTGCTCCGCGCCACTCATGCCGGCCAAGCTACCGGCCGGGTCCGACAGAAAAGTTGATCGTCCTGCCCGGCAGCGCGGCCTGGCCCTCGCGATTGAATGACCCGCACGACAGACTTACTCCGGGAGGACCTGACCATGGCTCACATCGATCCGCTCCTGGAGCGCAATAAGCACTTCGCGGCCACGGCCACGGCCGCTCGCGAGGGCGCCAGCATCATCGCGAAACACCCGGTCTACGTGATCACCTGCCTGGACCCCCGCACCGACCCGTCGGCGTTCCTCGAGCTCGGGCTGGGAGACGCGATGGTGATCCGCAATGCAGGCGGCCGCGTCTCCCCTGACGTGCTCACCGATCTCGCCTACATCGGTTACCTGTCCCAGACAGTGAGTCCCAGCCGGGCCCCGGTTCGAGGTCGCCGTCATCCACCACACCGATTGCGGCACGCACTTCCTCGCCGACACGGACTTCCGCCGCGGATTCGCCGACCTGATCGGTGGTGATGACGCGGCGCTGGCCGCGCAGGCCGTCGTCCACCCCGAGCAGACCGTGACCCGCGACGTCGAGCTGCTGCGTTCCAGCACCGTCCTGCCGGCCACGATCACCGTCTCCGGCCACGTCTACGACGTGAATACCGGCCTGATCACGACCATCGTCCCGGCCGCGCCCATGCACGCGAGCAGCCCCGGCCCCGAAGCGACGACGGCGTGAGCGCCTCGCTGACGCCGGCGCCGGTGCGCTCCTGATGTGTGACGCGCCAGCAGATCCGCGCCAGGTCGTCACCGCCGTTCCGCGCCCGGCGACCGGGGCCGCGGTTGACCCGATAGCGCTGGAGCCGGTCGACGAGATCGTGATCACGACACTGGTTGACAACGTCTTCGACGGCCTGCTGGAGGGCGACGAACGCACCACGCGAGCACCCCTCGGCGCCGGCCTGGCCGAGGCCCCGCAGTTCGAGACCGGGCTGACGGCGGTCGGGCTGCTGGCTGAGCACGGGTTCTCCGCGCTGGTCAGCGTGCGCCGCGGCGCGACCACGACCACGCTGCTGTTCGATACCGGGATCTCGCCCGACGCGATGGTCACCAATGCCGGGCGCCTCGGCGCCGACCTGTCCGGCATCCAGGCGGTGATCCTCAGCCACGGCCACTTCGACCACACAGGAGGCCTGGCCGGGCTGGCCCGGACGCGGGGGACCCGGTCGCTGCCGATGGTGCTCCACCCCAACGTGTGGACCCGGCGGCGCCTGGCGGTCCCCGGCCGCGACCCCATGGAACTGCCCACCCTGAGCAAGCGGGCCCTGGAAAGCGAGGGTTTCGCGGTGATCGAGCGCCGTGAGCCCTCACTGCTCGCGGACGGCTGCGTGCTGATCACCGGAGAGGTGGACCGGACCACCGAGTTCGAGCGCGGCATGCCGCCTGCGCACCAGGAGTGGACCGGCTCGGCGTGGCAGCACGACCCTCTGGTCATCGACGACCAGGCCCTCGTCGTCCACGTCCGGGGCCGGGGCCTGGTGGTGCTGACCGGCTGCGGGCACGCCGGTGCGATCAACATCGTGCGGCACGCGCAGCGGCTCACCGCCGTGCCGGCCCTGCACGCTCTGGTCGGTGGCCTGCACCTCAGCGGCTCCGCGTTCGAGCCCGTCATCGGTCCCACCGTCGACGCGCTCACCCAGATGACTCCGGGGCTCGTCGTGCCCGGGCACTGCACTGGCTGGCGCGCCCAGCATGCCCTGGCGGCGGCCATGCCGGACGCCTGGGTGGCAGGCAGCAGCGGCTCGTCATTCCGGCTCGCCGCGGCCTGAGCCCTGCCGCGCCGAGCCTGCCTGCGCCCCGGGTCTAGGCGGATGCGGTTACCGTCAGGTCATGCCGAGTGTCATCAAGACCGTCACGTTCGACGCCGCCGACGCGCTGGTCCTGGCCCGGTTCTGGGCAGCCGTGTTCGGGTCGGACGTAGACGAGGAGTCCACGTCCGATAAGGCGTTCCTGGAAGCCGCCGGCTGGGGCGGCCCGAACATCTGGTTCGCCCGGGTCCCGGAGGGGAAGACGGCCAAGAACCGGATGCACTTCGATCTGCGTGCGCCGGGCCCGGCCGCGGACGAGGTGGCGAGGCTGGAGAAGCTGGGCGCCCGGGTCCTGGAACGTCACCAGCACAATGTGGTGATGCAGGACCCCGAAGGCAACGAGTTCTGTGTCGAGCCGGGCCCGGCGGACACCCCGGAGTGACCGCTCAGCCGGCGGCCCGCAGCACGAACACTCCCCAGCCCAGGTAGCGGCGCCCGTAGGCCAGGTGCGAGCGCCGCGAACGGTGGAGATACGCACGCATCTCGGCCGCGTCCGCGTGACCGGGGTGCTCGTCCAGCCATGCGGCCACGGTCCACCACTGCGCGGCCAGGTAGCGGTCCCAGCTGTCCTCGTCGGCCAGCACCATCTCCACCAGCTCAAGCCCGGCGTCCTCGAAGCGGTCCAGGGTGCCGGCCAGCGAGGTGAACTCGTACGGGCCCAGGCCGATGGCGGCGTGGGCCTCCTCCGGCGGCGTCTCCCGCCAGAACGGCTCGCCGATCAGCAGCAGGCCGCCCGGAACCAGGGCCGGCCGCATCAGGCCGATGGTGCCGGCCAGCCCGCCGCCGATCCAGGTCGCCCCGATGCAGGCGACCGCGTCGAACGACGCCTCGTCCACGCCGAACGCGCTGGCGTCAGCCAGCTCGAACCGGACCCGGTCGGCGACCCCCAGGTGAGCGGCCCGGTCCCGCGCCACAGGCACGAAGACCTCGCTGATGTCCACCCCCAGGCCCCGGATCCCGTGCCGCTGCGCCCAGGTGCAGAGCATCTCGCCTTTCCCGCTGGCCAGGTCGAGCAGGCGCATATCCCGCCGCCACCGGCACAGCTGGCCCAGCAATTCCAGCTTCTCGTCGGTGAACGGGTTGAGGATCCGGTGGCTGGCCTCGGCTATCTCGTGCTGGCGCAGTAAATCCATGGAACTCCATCTGCCGTCGGGACCGCGCGGACCTGCCGCGGCGCGGACCCACTCTCTCTCCCTAACGGTCTGTCCGGCGACCCGTTTCCCGGCTTTTAGGACACGAGAGCCGGAAGCCCAGGATGGGGACCGGCGGCCTCCCTGATGAAGCCCCAGACCCCGAGCGGGCTGACCGGGATCTCGTACCGGCGCTGCGTCGAACTCGACCGTCACGGACTCAGCGCCCGGGAACACGGCCGTAGGCGAAGTACGCCGGCCCGATGTGGCCGCCCGCCACGAGCGGGGGGAGATGGTCCAGGGGTCCCGCACCGGAGGAACTCCCGGCCTGCCAGCGCCCATGACCCCCGGGGCCGTCCTCCCACTGCCACAGCTCTTCCTCGAGCTCAGCACCGTCGCCGTTCCCGTCCACGAGCGCGAAGCCGTAGTCGCCGTCGCTGGCCGTGATCAGGACCCGGACGTAGCGCGGATGCCATCCGCCGGACGCCAGCACCTCGTGGTGGCTCAGCCCCGGGTGGCCGGAGCCTCCTGGCTCTGGCTCCCGCTCCCCCGCCTCAGACCCGGCCATGACTTCACCGTAGTCCCGGCACCGATGATCCCGCCTCCCTAAAAGGCGCGGCCCAGAGATGTGGCCTCGAGCGGCTCCCAGGACCCGGCCTCAAGCGGCTCCAGGACGCGGCCCTCGCGGCCGCGGCGCTAGATGGCCGTACGGCCGCCGTCCACGTTGACCAGCGCACCCTGCACGTAGCGCGCGTCGTCCCCGGCCAGGAAGGCGATCACGGCGGCGATGTCTTCCGGCGCGGCCGCGTAGCCGGCCGGCGACTGGGCGGCCAGCTGGTCGAGCGCGTCGCCCATCATCTCCGTGCCGGGCGTGCGCGTGGGCCCGGGACTGACCGCGTTGACGCGGACGCCGCTGGGCCCGAACTCCGCGGCCCAGCTCTTCGTCATCAGGGTCAGCGCGGCCTTGCTGCCCCCGTACACGGCCATGCCCGGTATCCCGAACTGGGCGGCCATGGTGACCACGTTGACGATCGCGCCCTGGCCGCGCCCGGCCATCGCGGGGGCGATCTCGCTGACCAGGTAGAACGGCGCCTTGACGTTCGTGCCGAACGTGGCGTCGAAGACGTCTTCGTCGAAGCCCGGGGTGGGGCCGAAGGCGCCCCCGCCGGCGTTGTTGACCAGGATGTCGATCTGCCCGCCCGCAGCCTCGGTGGCGCGACCGGCCAGATCCCGCGCCGACGCCGCGTCGTGCAGGTCGGCCTGCACGAAGTCGGCCTTGCCGCCGTCAGCCCGGATCGCGTCTACCACCGCGGTGCCGCGCTCGGCGTCCCGGCCCGTGACGATCACGTGCGCGCCCCGCTGGGCCAGGGCGGCCGCTGCAGCCCTCCCGATGCCGCTCGTGGAGCCGGTGACCAGTGCCGTGCGCCCACTGAGATCCTGCCCGGTCAGATCCTGTCCAGCCATGATGCCTGCCTCCAGCTCGCGGTCATTCTGGATCTCCTGATCCATTCGCTACTGGACGCTAGTTGGCTTTTTTTGGATTGTCCAATCCAAAAAAGCCTGCCGAAGGCACGACGAAACGAGGACCGGAGCCCTAGGAAGCACCCCGGGCGCGGGCCACCCCGCCGGCCGCCGGGGCCACCCCCATCAGCGCGGTGCATACGTGCGCTATGACGCACACAATGCACCGCACTGATGCCGGCCGGCCTCCTGGGCCCGCGGGGGCCGGACACGGGAGCCCCACCCGTCCCGCCAGTCCCCCTTCGGGGGCCGAAAGGACGGGCGGCACGGACGGGCGCGGGCGCTCAGGACGCGGCGGGCGCGGGCACGATCAGGACGGGGCGCACCATCAGGAGGCGGCGGGCACCATCTGGGCGCCGATGTGGTCGATGACGGTGTCCAGCGCCACCTCCAGCGGCACGGTGCTGCGCTGGACCTGGCTCATCAGCAGCCCGCCCTGGAGCGCGGCCAGCATCGTCGTCGCGAGCCGGTCCGGGCTGGCGTCCGGGCCGAGCTCGCCGCGGTCGCGCATGGCCTGGAAGCCGCCCCGGATGCCCGCCTCCCACCGGCCGAACCCGCCCGCCACTGCCGCCCGGGCCTGCGGGTCGATCTCGGCCAGCTCGCTGCCGAGCGCCCCGATCGGGCAGCCGCCCCGGCAGCCGAGCTGGCGCTGGTGCTCGACCAGGAAGTCACGCCAGGCCCGCAGGCCGGCCAGGGAGTCCAGCTTGGCCAGCATGGGTTCCTGGCCGCCCACGATGGTCTCGTTCTGGTACTCGATCACCGCCCGGACCAGGGTTTCCTTGTCCGCGAAGTAGTGGTAGATCTGCGAACTGCTCACCCGGGCGGCGGCCCGGACCATCTCCATCGTCGTCCCGGCCACGCCGCCCTCGAACATCAGCTCCGCCGCCGCGGCGACGATGCGGTCCCGCGTCTGGGCACCCTTGCTCGTGATCTTGCCCGCGGACTTGCCGCCGGTGAGCGCGCGCCCTGGCCTGGCCATGGCCTCACCGTACTCGTCTGGAACGAGTAATCCAATCGCCGGGACGGGCCGGGTGCCGGCCCCAGGGCGGGGCTGGCACCCGGATGGAGCAGCCGCTACTTCAGGACCGTCTCGTCCACGCCCTCCACGATCTGCCGCTGCGCCAGCGGGAACACGAACACCAGCGGCAGCGCGGCCAGCACCGCCGACGCCATCTGCAGGGCGTTCACGACCCCGGTCCCGCTGATCACGGTGCCGATCCCGGCCGCCTCGTACAGGTCCCGTGAGATGGCCCGGCAGCGGTGGACGGCTGGGGGCGCCAGCGGCGGGGAGGCGGGGGCACTGGCGGCGGGAGGGAGGTGGGATCGTTGCGGAGAAGGAACCACATGTGCGGTTACTCCCTGATCCCGAGCCGGAAGGCAGACGTGCCCCCGACGCCTTCGACCGACGCTGCCCGTGAAGCCCCGGCCGGCCTGTCCCGCGGCGTGATCCTGATCTTCGCCATCGCCTGCGGCGTCTGCGTGGCCAACGTGTACTTCCCGCAGGCGCTGAGCCCGCTCATTGCCCGGTACTTTCACGCCACGCCGGCCACGGCGGCGCTGCTGGTCACCACCACGCAGCTGGGCTACGCGGCCGGCCTGTACCTGCTGGTGCCGCTGGGCGACCGGGTCCGCCCGCGGCTGCTGGTCGTCACCCTGATCATCCTCACCGCGGCCGGCCTGATCGCCGCAGGAGCCGCCCCGACCCTCACGTTCCTGCTGGTGGCGGGCACAGCGGTGGGCATCACCACGGTGGTGCCGCAGATCCTGCTGCCCATGTCCGCCGGGCTGGTCCCGGAGCAGCGCCGCGGCGCGGTGACCGGCACCCTGCTGTCCGGCCTGCTCGGCGGCATCCTGCTGGCCCGGACGTTCTCCGGTGCGCTGGGCGGATGGCTGGGCTGGCGTGCGCCGTACCTGGTCGCCGCCGTCCTGATGCTGAGTCCTGGCCGTCGTGCTCGCCCGGGTGCTGCCGGTCGACCTCGCCGCCCAACCGGGAGCATTACGGCGCGCTGCTGGCCGCGCCGGTGCGGCTGATGCGGGCCGAGCCGGACCTGCGCCGGTCCTGCGTGTACCAGGCGCTGATGTTCGGCACGTTCAGCGCGGCCTGGACGTCGATCGCGCTGCTGCTGACCGGGCCGTCGTACGGCCTGTCCATCCGCCGCGGTCGGCGTGTTCGCCCTGATCGGGGCGGGCGCCGTCCTGGTCACGCCGGTGGCCGGGCGGCGGATCGACCGGGTCGGCCCGGACCGGATCAGCCTGGTGTCGTTCACCGGCGGCCTCGATCGCGGCCGCGATCCTCGCGCTGGCCGCGCTCCCCGTCCTGCACGGGGCGGCCAGCCTGGTCCTGCTCGGCGCCGGGATGCTGCTGCTGGACGTGGCCGTGCAGTGCGGCCAGGTCGCCAACCAGGCCCGGATCTTCGGGCTGCTGCCCGGGTCCGCCCGGGCGCGGCGGAACACGGCGTACATGACCTGCACGTTCCTGGGCGGCAGCGCGGGCTCGTGGATCGGGGTGCGGGCCTACAGCGAATTCGGCTGGGGCGGTATCGCCGGGCTGACCGCGCTGGCCTCGGCGGCGGCGCTCACCCGGCATCTGCTCCACCGCCGTTCCGCCGGTGCGGCTCCGGTCTCCCCATCACGGGAAACCGCTGCCGCGGCCGTTGCGGCGGCCAGCCCGGGGGGCGATCCCCCCGCCGGGCCGGACCACGCCGCGGCGGACCAGGTCAGCTGTCCTTGAGCCGCTGGCTGCGGCCCTGGAGCTGGTCGATCAGCCCGGACGCCTGGGCCTTGGTCAGGCTGTCCGGCACGTCCTCCCCCACCTCGTGGGCCAGCGTGGTCAGGTAGGACTCCTGGGCGGCCGTCATCGGCTCATCCCCGGTCGTCCACTCAGCCGGATCCTTCTGGGCCGGATCCTTCTGGGCCGGATCCTTCTGGGCCGGGTTCTCGGTCATCTCTCATCTCCCTGGGCTTCGTCTGCCCGGAAGCACTTCCCCCGTTTCCGGCGGCCATTCATCCGTCCAGCGGCCGGTCATCGCGATGGGCCGAAAACCAGTTCGCCTGGCGGGCCATCCGCTCGGACGCCGGGGTATCGCGGCTGACGCCGTACACCGTGCCGGGGAAATCGAGCCCTTCCTGCACCGCCCAGATCTGCTCGTGCTGGCCCGGCGGGAAGATCTGGGCCGGGTTCCCGACCGCGACCCAGCCGATCGGGACCGTGGTGCCGGCGGGCAGGACGGTGTTGACCTGGACGACGCCGTGGATCCGGACCTCGCTGCCCGGCCCCAGCTCGGAGCCGGGGAACAGCGCGGCCCCGGTGGCCAGGAAACAGCCATCCCCGACCCGTGCGCCGTTGAGGTGGGCGTGCGGGCCCACCAGGACATCGTCGCCGAGGACCAGGGGATGCCGGGCCCGGCCGCGCAGCACGGCGTTCTCCATCACCACGCAGCGCGCGCCGACCTCGATCGCGCCGTCCTCGGCGGTCAGCACCGCGCCGAACAGGATCCTGGCGTCCGGCCCGACGCGGACCGCCCCGCACAGGACCGCGGTGGGTGCCACGTAGGCGCTGGGGTGGACGTCCGGGGCCGCGCCCCGGTGCTCGATCAGCATGCGGTTCAGCCTGCCAGTCCCGGCGGGCGGCGCGGTGGCCCGGCGTGCGGCTGGTTTTCCAGCACCATCCCGCGGCGTTCGGCCCGCAACGCGCCGGGCCGCTCCCCGGCCGGCAGCGCGGCGGCCGCGAACCGCAGGCCGAACTGCGCGACGAGCGGCGACATGGCCAGGACGACGTCGGTGCCGCCCGCGGTGGTCGCCACCACCCGGTCCACCACCGGGTCGGTACGGGCCATCACGAACCAGGGCAGGTCGTCGCGCTGCCCGCGCCACTCGTTCATCACCGAGCCCGGATAGAGTTTCGGGCCGCCGAACCCGGAGCCGGCCAGGAGCTGATCGCCGGAGTAGACGTTCAGCATCGTGTACAGGTCCTCGTCGGTGCCGGAGGTGACCACCACCCAGCGCAGGCCGCCGTCCGCGGTCCCGGACAGCACCTCGACCGGCTCGCCCGGCTCCGTCATCACGCTCCCTGGCTAGTGCCTGCCTGGCTAGTGCCTGCCTCGCTATGCCTGCCTGTCTAGTGCTCGCCGCGTTCGCGGAGGAGTTCACGGAACTCGGTGACCGCCTCGTCCAGGTCCGGCCCGAGGTCCTCGGCCACGATCATCTTCGTGCCGTCCCAGTAGGCGCCGGCGTGATCCGCGCCGTCGTCGAGCGTGACCAGCAGCGGGTGGTGGGCGATCTTGATGTGGTCGTACACGTCGTCCCACGTCACGCCGGGCGGGACCAGGCCGATCGAAGGCGCGTCGCTGTCGTCGTAGTCCAGTTCATGCAGCACTGAGGACCCCCATCGGCCGGTGATGCTGCCACGATAAGCACACCGGGCCGGGTCCGGCCACACTGTGCCCGCGGGTCACGCCGGAATGGTTCCGGTAGCCCGGCCCGCGCCGGCCGCATGGTGGATCAGCGCGGGATCTTGTCGGCCCGCATGGCCAGCAGCCACGGGATCACGCCGTCGCCGCCCTCGGTGAGCGCGGAGATGACCATGCCCTGGCCGAACAAGGCGCTGGTGTAAGAACTCAGCGGCCGGTGCATGCTGGAAAAGGTCATGCCCAGGCCGTCGCGCTCGACGCGGTCGGTATAACGGCGGGCCTCCAGGTAAGGCCGGGAATACCGGAACGATCCCTGGTGCAGCGAGTCCTCATCCTGGGCGCTGATGAACGGGTGGACAACGGCCAGGCATACGTGGCCGCCGGGGCGCAGCACCCGGCCAATCTCAGCGACCGCACCCGGGAAATCGTCGAAATCCAGCAGTGACATGCAGGCCACCACGAGATCCGCGCATTCCGTGGCGAAGGGCAGCGCAGCGGCGTCGGCGCGCATCACCGGAATGGCCGGGCAGGATGCCACCGCGGCCCGGGTCAGGGTGGCTGAGTAGTCCGCGCCGACCACCCGGTGGCCGAGGTCGCGCAGTTCGCGGCTGCCCCGGCCTTCGCCGCAGCCCAGGTCGATGACCGGCCCGGGTCCCGGCTCGGGAAGCAGCTCGCGGAGGGCCGGCCAGGTGCCCCCCGCGAACCCGTCGTGCGGGGACGAACGGGCCCAGTTGATCCACGCGTCGGCATGCTGTTCCCACGACCCGGCCAGGTTCACGTTCCGAGATTACTTGCGGCCGGGTGACGGACACCGCCGCCGTGTAACTTGACGGCATGAAAACGCTTGTCCTCTGCAGGCTGCGGCCGGGCGTAACGGTTACTGATATAGCCGGGCACCGGGCTGCCGAGATGGCCGCGCTGAGGCAGCTGAAGGCCGAGGGAACCCTGGCCGAGGCCTATTCTCCGGACGGCCCGGGAGCGGTCCTCATTTTCGAGGCCGATAAGGAAGCCGTCGAGGGAGTGGTGAGCGCGCTCCCGCTGGTGATCGCGAAACTCATCGACACGGAGATCATCGGGCTTCAGCCACTGACCGGCCTCGGTTCCTGAGGCCGGCTGATCCGCCCGGCGCTGCAGGAACCTGGCGGACTCGTGCATACCCATCCAGAGGCTACATTTCTGGGCATGGACGAGAACCGGGCCCGCCGGGTGGCTGATGCGCTGCGCGACCGCGGCATCGATGCTCACCTGGCTAAAGCAGGCGTGGATCAGTACGGCGTGCGCGTGTCCCTGCACGGCGGCCGGGAAGCGGAGTGGGACACCGACGGCACCGCCGGCCTCGAGGCGCAGGTGATGCGGGACGGGATGCTGGTCGGCTTCGTACCCCAGATCGAGGGGTCCGAGGACTTCGACGAGCAGCAGGTGGTTGACGCCATCGCCCGGACCGACTACGACCAGCCGATCGCACGGCAGCGCGCGGCGTCGCCCCCGGCGGCCGCGCCCCTCCCCCGCGAAGGCGGCGTCTTCCGCCGCTTCCTGGACGGCTTCCGCTACCGCTAACGGTGCGCCCGGTCCCCGAGCAGGTGCAGTTGCTGGTGTCCCGTGACCTGACACCGTGGACGACGCGCCCCGGGCGACTGCCCGACCGCGCCGGGTGATGCTGACCGACTGGGCATCGTGTGGTCCGTCCCGGGGATCAGCTCGCTGCACGCTGCGCCTGGTCCCCAGCGGTGCAGTTGCCGGTGTCACGCTAGCTGCACCATAGCGCGGATGACGCTAGCTGGCGGCCAGGGTCAGCGCCGGTCCGGCGCGTAGGACAGGCACATCGTGGTGGGCGTCGGGTACCAGATGGCTTCCCACGCGTTGGTCTCCTGGTTGAGCGAGATCCGGCACTTGCCGGCGTACCGGCGGCGAAGTTCAGTCAGATCATCCGACCGGGCAACCCGGGCGGTAACGGCTGTGGCGTCATGTGACCAGTCTAGCGCAGTACAGCGCAGTATTGTGTATGCGCAGGTCAGCGCTAGATTGTGTAGGTTGGCCGGGTGCCGCGTGATCAACTGCCGCCCTATCTCGCGATGGCGGCCGACCTTCGCTCCAGGATTGAACGCGGCGAGCTTCAGCCCGGTGAGCAGGTGCCCAGCCTCGACCAGCTGGCCCGGGAATACGACGTCAGCCGGGCTACGGCGCAGAAGGCGCTCCGTGTGCTCCGGGAAGAAGGCACAGTCGAGACCCGGCCCCGCTGGGGTACCTTCGTCGCCGACCGCTCCTAAGGCGGATCAGTTCCGCCGGGCAGGATGGCCGAGAGGCGGGCGACGAGCCCGGGGATGTCGACGTGGCCGGACGTGTCGACCGTGATGACCGGGCCCACGCCCAGTGGCCGGACCGGCTCTCCCCACAATTCCGTGTCGGTGCGGTCCGCGTCGAGGTGGCCGGCGTGCCGCCCGGCCGCCCGGGCCCGGTAGCGGGCCCGGGCCAGGTCCCGCGGCACCGTGCAGTGCACCTCGGCCAGGCGGCCCGGGAGGCTGCGGGCCAGCGGCAGCGCGTAACCGATCCCAAGGGTCAGGGCCTGGCCCACGCCCTGGGCTCAGATCTCGCGGAAGGCGCGGGCTCCCCGGACGGTCGCCACGACGATCCCGGCGACGAAGACCAGCCCGGCACACAGCGCCGCGCCAGGTCGTGCGGCGGCCGGGCGGGCCACACCCAGGCGTGGTCCAGCCTGCGACTCACCGCGAACTGGGCCACGATCATGTAGGCCATCGGGCCCACCCAGGCCAGCGCGCCGCCGATGACCGCGGCCAGCAGCAGGCCGATGCCGGTCATCCCGGCCGTGTTGCGCAGGATGTCCAGGGTGCCGCCGGGCAACTGCTCCGCGGCGGCACCGGCGCCAACGCGCCGAACGCCGCCGCGGTGAGCCCCACCGCGGTCCCCAGCCGCAGGTAGGGCAGCCACCGCCCGGTGGCCCGCTCCGGGTCGCCGAACGGGCTCTGCGCGGTGACGGCGATGACGGACGCGGCCCCGGCCTCGAGAGCACCGGCAGTTGCTGCGCGCCGTTCCCGCTGCCCAGGCTCCAGTGCCAGTACAGCGCGGCCCGCAGGACGAGCCCGCAGAGCGCCAGCGCGGCCAGGGCCCCGGGGACGCGGCGGCTGGCCAGGTGCAGCCGCACCAGGCGCAGGCCGGCGGTGACCCAGGAGCCGCGCGCGGCCGGGACGCCTCCGCGCGCGGTTCCGGTTTCTGCAGGCCGGCGGCGGTCACGGCAGCTGGGCCAGGGTGATGTGACCGGCCCGCAGCGCGGCCAGATGGGCAGCGAGCCAGGCGTGCCGGGCGGCGGCGGGCAGCGCGGCGAACCGTCCTGGCCGCGCCGCGTCCTCGCCGCGCTTCGCGTGCGCCTATCCCCGGGGCCGGGCGTCTCCGACTGCGGCCGTGCCCGCCTTCTGAGCAGCACGAGTCTGGACGACCTGCTGCGCCGGGGTGCCGCCCTGGCCGACGAACCCGTGGGGACCGGCAATGAAGGCGGTGACGAAGATGGTCCTGCAGAGTTCTGGGTAAAGCGTCTGGTGGTCTGCCCGAACGAGGTCGAGCCGCAGCACGGGCATGGAGTAGTCGAACACCGGCGGCGAGCCGCCGGCTGATGGCCGCGTCGTTGCTTGCTCAGGTCGTTCACGGCGATCTCGGTCGATCCGGGCGGGCGCGCCAGGCAGCGAGCCGACTTCGACTGAGCACGGGCGCGAAGGCCGCCGTCATATCGGGCAGGAAGTGCCGGTAGGCCGGGTGCACGCAGACCGGTACCCCGGCCGCCTGGCCGCAGACCGGGGTGAACGCGATCGGCCGGTCATTGGCCGCATCGTGCAGAGCGGGGATGACGTTCGCCAGCGGGCCTGCGTCCGAGCCGTGCCGATCAGCCCGATAGCGGTCCCGGTCGCGGCCAGGCCGGCCACGCCGAGCACGGCAGCGGCGCGGCGCAGCCGCGGCCCGGCGTCGGCCGCCCGCGGCAGGCCCAGGGCGGCCGAGGACGACGGCGGTGAGCCCGAGCAGGAACATCAGCTGCGCGATGGACACATCCGGCAGGTAGTGGTAGAAAAGGCCGATGTCATCGTCGGGCACCGAGGTGGTCGGCGACAGCAGCGCATACACGCTGGACTGGCGCGACCGCGTTCCGGAACCCTTCCAGGGACAGAGCAAGAACGCGCCGACCGCGGCCAGCGGCGCGGTGAACCGGCTGGGGAAGAACGCGCCGACCGCGAACCCCAGGGCGCTGACCAGGGCCAGTTCGGCGCAGGCTGACGGCTACCGGCCACCACAGCGGGCGGCCCCAGGTGGCCTGGCTCGCGGTGACCCCGTACAGCACGGCCACGCCGCACAGGTAGAGGACGACCACCCAGAGCGTGGTGGCGGCCCAGGTGACGAGCCGCGCCGTCCAGCGGGGCCGGGCCGTCGCCGTCGACCAGGTCGCGCGGTGTGGCGGCGGCTGTCGCGTGATCCCATCCAGGCGGCCACGCCGGCCACGAACGCCACGAAGTCGGGCAGCAGCTTGTTGTCCAGGACCGAGGCCCGCAGATCCCACAACGGCCGATAGTCCATGGCGGTCCGGAAGGGGTCGAACACGAACAGCGCGGCCAGCAGGGGGAACATCCAGGGCATCGCGTTGCGGCGCAGTTCCAGCCACAGCAGCCGCCACAGCGACATCGGGGACGCATGGCCGGCGTCGCGCGGGCCGCGGCCGGGCCGGAGCGTCGGTGACGGTCATGACCGGGCCTCCGTCAGGACCGCGCTGTACCCGCGCTCCAGCGGGGCGTCGCCCACCCCGTGGCCCTCGCCCCGGGCGGTGAGCTGCTCCGGGGTGCCGCGGAAGACGATCTTTCCCGCGTTCATCAGCGCGACTTCGGTGCAGGCGGCGCCGACGTCCTCGACCAGGTGAGTGCTGACCACGACCGTGGCGCGCTCGCCCAGGTCGCGCAGCAGGGCCCGGAAGGCCACCCGCTGCTCCGGGTCCAGGCCCGGCGGTCGGCTCGTCGAGCAGCAGCAGGTCGGGGTCGTTCACGATGGCCTGGGCGATGCCGACCCGGCGCAGCATCCCGCCGGACAGGGTGCGCAGCTTGGCCCGGGCCTTGTCGCCCAGGTCGACCTGCTCGACCGCGGCGGCGACCGCCGGGGGACCCGCGCCGCGGGCATCTCCTTCAGCAGCGCGAAGTACTCCACGAACTCCACCACCGTGAAGGACGGGTAGTAGCCCAGGTTCTGCGGCAGGTAACCGAGCCGGCGCCGGATCTCCCGCCGCGGCCCGTAGCTGCCAGGGTCACGGTCCGAGGAGCCGCATCTTCCCGGAGGACGGCGGGAGCACGGTCGCCATCATGCGCAGCAGCGACGTCTTGCCGGCCCCGTTCGGGCCGAGCAGCCCGAACACCCCCGGGCCGGCCTCCAGGTCCACCCCGGCCACGGCCTGGTTCCGGCCGAACCGCCGGGTCAGGCCGGCGATCTCGATGTTCATGACGTTCCTCTCGGGATCCGGGTGGCATACAGGACGATCGCGCCGCAGCAGGCTGCGAACGCCAGGTAGGGAAGGACGAACGAGGAGTCGGTGAACGCGGTGCTGAACGGGCCGACGGCCCGGGCGGACAGGACCGTGATGGCCCAGCCGCCCAGGCCCGCGGCCACGCCCACGTTGGCCGACCGCGCGAGGGTGGCCGCGGCCAGGGCCAGCGCGCACATCGCGGTCATCGGGATCAGCCAGCCGAACGTGACCGCGGCCGCGGCCCCCGACGCGACCGCCGGGCGGCCAGCCCGAGCACCGCGTTCAGGCCGAACACGGCCAGCGCCCGGACCAGCAGCACCATCCGGTCGCTGACCGCCATGCTCCGCGACAGCTCCCAGGCTGGATCGATCCCGGGCCCGTAGGCGTAGGCGATGCCCGCCGCCGCCAGGCGGGCGCCAGCAGTGCCACGAGCGGCATCCCGGTCCCGGACGGTGGCCGCCGCCCCGGCGCCCAGCACCACCACGGTGGCGATGACCCAGCCCAGCAGCAGCGACGGCGTGGTGACCAGCGCCCGGGCCAGGCCCGGTGAGCGCAGCAGCCGCCCGGCCAGCCGCTCGAATCCGCCCGGCTGGCGGCGCCACACCTGCGCGGCGACCCCGGTCCACACCCGGCGCAGATCGACATCGGGCGGCGCCGCGTCCCACCCCGGTCGTTCGCTCATCGTGATCCTCCCTCCGTGGCCGGGCGGCCACCCAGCGCCGCCCGCAACAGCCGCCGGGCCCGGTGCGCGCGGCTCTTGACCGTGCCCTCCGGGATCCCCATCAGCCGCGCCACCTCGGCCACCGGCCGGTCCTCGACGTACATCAGCTGCCAGACATCCCGGTCCGGGCTGCCCTCCGGCCCGAGTGCGGTGACCGCCTCGGTGATCTGGGCGCGCGACAGCGCCGCCTCGGCCGGGTCACTGGCGTGCTGGCCGTCCGCCTCGATCACCGCGACCGGCAGCAGCAGCGTGGCCGGACCCCGGCGGCGCAGGAACAGTGCGGCCTGCCGCCGGGCGATCCCCCACATCCAGGCCGCGGGCGGGCTCTCCGGCCGGTAGCCGCGGGCGCCCGTCCAGACCGCGAGGAAGGTCTCCTGCAGCACGTCCTCGACGTCCGCGGCGGACAGCACCGACCGGAGCCGGGCGGCCAGCCACGGCGCGTGCCGGCTGAACAGCTCCCGCAGCGCTGTGTCGTCGCCGGCCGCCACCCGGGCCACCAGCTCCTCGTCGTCCATCGCCTCTCTATTGCACTCCGGGGGCGCCTGGTTCACGAGGAGCAGCGGAAATTACGCGCAGGTGCCGGCACGAGGGGCGGCCGCCGCCCGGCGGGCAGCATCATCGATGCCTCGCGCACCCGGCCAGCATCCCCACCCAGGGCAAGCCGGGATCGGGCGGCGGCCGCCAGCTCTAGCGGCTTCCCTCCGGGAGCCGGAACCGGGGACGTGCCCACCTGCTCGGCACTGGCCCGCGCGCCGGGGTGGCCGGCTTCCGCGGCGGCCTCGCGCTCGGTTTCCGCGTTGATCTCGCCGCCGATCAGCACGGCCAGGCCGGCCAGGTACAGCCAGAAGATCAGGATGACCACGCCCGCGAACGCCCCGTAGGTGTTGCTGTAGTGGCCGAACTTGGCCACGTAGAACGAGAAGCCCAGGGAGGCGGCCAGGAAGATGACCGTCCCCACGACGCCGCCGGTACTGACCCACTGCCAGCGCGGGCTCTCCCGGTTGGGCGCGACGTAGTAGTACACCGAGAACAGCAGCGAGATGACGATCACGGTCAGCACCCAGCGGACCACGGTCCACGCGATCACGAAGGCCGACCCGGCGAAGGGGACGTGCCCCTCGATGGCCGAGCCGATCGAGGCCCCGAACACGATCAGCGCCGAGGCGATCCCGCCCAGCACGGCGGTCACGATCATGAGCACGAACGCGATCAGCCGCTTAGGGATGAACTTGCGGTCCACCGGCACCTCGTAGGCGATGTCCAGGCCGGTCTCCAGCGCGACCATGCCCCCGGACGCGCTCCAGACGGCGATCGCGAGGCCGAGGATCAGGGCCGTCAGCGAGCCTTTGTGATCCCCCGCCGCGTTGGTGACGGCCTGGGTGAAAACCTTGGAGGCGCCCGGCGGCAGCGCCTTCTCCAGGCCGTTCACCAGCTTGGTCAGCGTGCCGGACCCGACGTGGATCAGGCTGATCAGGCCCAGCGCGGCGATGACCGCCGGGAACAGGGCCAGGAACCAGTGATAGGCCAGGCTGCTCGCGGTCATCGAGCACCGGTCCCGGACGAACTTCTTCCCGGTCCGCTTCAGCGTGTTCCGCCAGCCGGCCGCACCCAGCTCCAGAGGTGAATCCGGGCCGCCGACCACCTCGCGTTCCGGCGGGATGCTCCGCTGCGGGTCAACCTGCGGCCGCGCGGATGTGCGCTGGCTGTTGCGTGCCATGGCTGAATCTCCCCTGTCGGCCGGACCGCCTGCGCTGCCTGCACGTTGGCGCGAGGCGGCTACCCAGGGACAGCGGGGCAAAACAGATCGGACCCGGCAGTGCGCGATGCCGGGTGCGGTGTAATGGCGGGCGTGACGGACAGGGAGGAGCCCCGGCTGGGGGCCGTGCAGGAGACGCTGTTCATCCCGTTGCTGGCCCGGGCCCGGGCGGCCCAGCGGCGGCATCCCCTGCTGCGGGACCCGAAAGCCGTGGAGATCGCAGGCTCGGTGGAGGCCGACGCCAAGTACGGCCGGGGCGCGGGCGGGTCGGTGACCGTGCTGCGGACCGTGCTCATGGACGCCTGGGTCCGCGACTTCCTGGCCAGCAACCCGGCAGGCACGGTGGTGGAAATCGGCACCGGGCTGAACAGCCGCTTCGAGCGGGTGGACAACGGTCAGGTGCACTGGATCGACCTGGACCTGCCTGACGCCATCGAACTGCGGCGGAAGTTCTTCGCCGACTCCGGCCGCCGCCGGATGGTGGCCGCGTCGGTGACCGGCGAGGAATGGCTGCCCATCGTCGCGCAGAGCCCGGGACCGTACTTCTTCGTGGCCGACGGGGTGCTGGCCTACCTGACCGAAGAACAGGTCAGCACGCTCCTGACCCGCATCAAGAACCATTTCCCTAACGCCCGCATCGCGCTGGACACCTTTCCCCAGCGGACCTTCGACCAGCAGCGAAAACTGGCCGCCCGGCGGGGCATCCCCGCCAGGTGGGCGTGGGCCTGCGATGACCCGCGTTCGCTGGAGCGCCTGGGACTGCGGGTGGTGGAGTCCAGCGGGGTGGCCCGGCTGCCCGGCCGGGTCCGCCGCCACCTGCCCGCCCGCTATCGCTTCCTGCTGCCCTTGGCGGAGCCGATCCTGGGCCAGGCCATGCGGGTCACCCTGTTCCAGGCCTGACCCAGGCCGATCCGGTCTCCGCGGCCCAGCGTCGGTAGTCAGGCGCCGGTACTCAGACGAGCAGGACGATCTTGCCGAGCACGTGGCCCTGGTCCAGCCGCCGGTAGGCGTCCTGCACCTCGGCCAGCGGGAACGTCGCGGTGATCGGGACTTCCAGCTCGCCCGCGGCGATCAGGCCGGCCAGCTCGGCCAGTATCGCGACGCTGGACCCGGCGGCGCTGCCCTCGGCCTTGACCCCGTACTTCTCGACGGCCTCGAAGTTGGCGATCGTGTCCACCCGGGAGGGCGCCACACCCAGATCCTCCACGGCCATCCGGACGTAGTCCCCGCCGACCGTGTCGATGAACGCGTTGACCTGGCCGGCGGCCTGCCGGATGCGCTCAGCCACCCCGTCGCCGTAGCTCACCGGGATCACCCCGTGCGCGGTGAGCCACGCGTGATGCGGCTCACTGGCCAGCCCGATCACCGTCGCCCCGGCCCGCCGGGCCAGCTGGACCGCGATGGTGCCGACCCCGCCCGCCGCACCAGCCACCACGACCGTGTCGCCGGGGGTCAGGGCGACCGCCCGCACGGCGGCATAGGCGGTGGCGCCCGCCACGAACAGGGCCCCGGCCTCCTCCCACGGCACCCCGGCCGGCTTGGCGGTCAGGTGCCCGGCCTCGACGAGGACGTACTCGGCCTGGCTGGCCCGGTTGTCGGTCCAGCCGATGACCTCATCCCCGGCCGAAAAACCGGTCACCCCGGGTCCGGTCTCGGCCACCACCCCGGCCAGGTCGCTGCCCTGGCCCGAGGGAAACGTGGCCGGCCACAGCGAGTGCATCAGGCCCTCACGGATCTTGGCCTCACCGGGGTTGATCCCGGCCGCCTTGACCTGGACCAGGACCTGCCCCTCCCCCGGCACCGGCCGGGGCACGTCCTCAATCTCGAGCACGTCGATCCCGCCGTAATTCTCGAACCGCACTGCCTTCGGCATCGCTACTCCGTTCTCCGGCTCCGGTGGCCCAGATGCAGGTGGCCGCGGGGGCTAGCCCGGTCCGTCGTCCCAGGTTCCGCTAACCCCTCCCGCCGCCGGTAACCCCTCCCGCCGCCGGGTTATGCCCAGGGACCGGCGGCGGGAGGGCAGAATCGGGTCATGGTCACGCTGGCCGAGGTGCGGGCCGTGGCACTGTCCCTGCCCCGCACGGAAGAGCACCTGATCCGCGACTGGGTCAAGTTCCGGGTCGGCCGGATCGTGTACGCGACCGTCTCCCCCGACGAGACGATCATGGGATTCGGTTTCCCCCGGGACGAGCGCCCCGCGCTGATCGCGGCCGAGCCGGACCGGTTCTTCCTGCACCGTCCCAGCGACCAGCGCTACCAGTGGATCGACGCGTGGATGGAGAGCCTCGCGGCGCCGGAGATGGCGGGAACTGGTGACCGATGCGTGGCGGATGGTCGTGCCCAGGCGGGTAGCCGCGGCCCATCTCGGACCGCCGCCGGCCTCGCCGCCGCCACCCCGGCCGTGACCGGCACCGTCCAGGCTGGGGGCGGCCGGGCCGGCTAGGTCATCGGGCCCGGAATTCCTATCCCCTAATCCGGGGATCCCGGCCGCACGGAAAACCCAGAAAAAAGCGCGCTAATCTTGTCCAATCACCTTGAATTAGCGGCGAGACTCTCCTGCGAGACCGCTCGGTATCACCGGGTGGCAGGCCGCGGACCAGGGCATCTGAATAGCCGGACAACCCGGACAAGTCCCATTCACCGTTTAGCCCGACTGTCAGGCAGTAAGATCTGGCTTTCTACGCTTGATGCGCTTTATGCTTGGTGAGCGCCATTCGCGACAGGCTACCCGGGGTGGGGAGGGGGGCGGCCACGCGTGGACAGGAGTCACCGCAGCGCGCCGGAAATTCCCGGCGTCTTCAGTGCGGCGGTCAGGGGCCGGTGACCGCCGTACTGCGTCATCGTGCGCTCAGCCGCCACCGCGCAGTCAGTTATGATCTGGTGCTTAGTGGCCCTCACTGCTCTTCTCGTGGAGACCCGAGTGGCTGAGGAGTCCAGGAACTGGTCATGTGACGCCAAGGAACTGACCGCAAGCTTCCGCCTGCACGCCCGGGACCTGTTCGGCTACGCGTGTGTCCTGTCCGACGCGGACCGGACTGCGGCCAGCGAACTTGTCCAGGGCACGTTCGAGGCGGCCGCGGAGGCCTGGTGCACATTACGCGACCTGCCCGCCGACAAGTGTCACGGTTGGCTGCGTGACACCCTGGCCGCCGGGGCCGAGCGCCGGACCGGCCACCCAGCGGGCAGGGCGTTCGTCTCCCCGTCACACCGGCGGCTCACCGAACTGAAGATGGCCCGGTTCGCCTCGGACTACGACTCCGTGGCAGGCCTGGAGCGGTTCGCGGGATGGCTGCGGACCCGCGCAGCCAGGGACACTCCGGCCGCGATGGCCGCGGACCAGCCAAGCGGAAGCGCCGCGGACCAGCCACCCGGGCATGCCGCGGACCGGCCGCCCATGAGCCTGGCCGACCGTCTATCCGCGAGCGCCCGGCCCGGCGAGCGGCCCGGGGAGCAGGGGGCCAGGGTGACCGGGAAGTCCGGGATCCGCCCGGCCAGCCTGCACGCCGTGCCGGACGCCACCCCCGCCAGCACCCAGGCCAGCGGCCGCCCGGCCCACGGCAACGCCGGGACCAGCAGCAACGGCCACAGCAGTCCCGGCAGTCCGCACAGAAACGGCGCGGCCGTCGCGCCAGGAAGTTACGGTGACCCGGTGAGCGCGCTCTACGAGCAGCACTACGCCTCGCTCGTTCGGCTGACCGCGTTGCTGGTCCGCGACACCGCGACCGCGGAAGAGATCGTGCAGGACTCGTTCGTGGCCGTGGCCGCCGCCTGGCGGCGGCGCGGGAACACCGACGGTGCGCTCGAGTTCCTCCACCAGTCGGTACTGAACCGGTCGCGGTCAGCGCTGCGGCACGGGATCGCCCCGGCACCCGCCACCGGATACCCGTCCGGCTCCCTGCCGCTGCTGGCCGCCCTGAGCGAACTGCCCGCCCGCCAGCGCGAGGTGCTGGTCCTGCGCTACTACGCCAACCTGTCCGAAGAGCAGGCCGCCGACACCATCGGCATCAGCCGGGCGGCAGTCCGGCGGCACGCCACCCTGGCCGGCTCCGCCCTCCGCACCCTGCTCGACGCCGGCTGAGACAGGGGAGCCGGCCGGGAGGTCTTCGCCTGCGTGCCTTAAGGCGGCGGGCGCGCAGGCCTGCAGACCGGGGCTAACGCCGGCTGAGCGCCGGCCCGCCGCCCCGGCTCAGGAAGCCTCGCCTTCCCGCCGCCGCAGGAAGCTGATGAACTCGGCCCCCTCGCGCAGCCGCCGCCGCATCATTTCCGGGCGGCGCACCATCTCGGCGGACATTTCGGCGATCTTCCCGGCCCGGAAGTAGAACTGCCGGTAGAAGCTCTCGACGGATTCGTAGATCTCGGTCCGGTTGAGGTTCGGGTAGCTGAGGGCCGCGGCTTGCACGCCGCGCTCGTCGATCAGCGTGGAGTCGTCCTCGGGCAGCCAGCCGTTCTCCCTGGCCTGCTCGTACAGGGCGGTCCCCGGGTACGGGGCGGCGATCGAGACCTGCAGCGAGTGCGGGTTGATCTCCTTGGCGAAGCGGATGGTTTCCTGGATCGTTTCCTTGGTCTCGCCGGGGAGCCCGACGATGAAGGTGCCGTGGATGGTGATGCCGAGATCCCGGCAGTCCTTGGTGAACTGGCGCGCCCGGTCGACCCGGATGCCTTTCTTGATGTTGATGAGGATCTGCTGATTCCCGGATTCGTACCCGACCAGCAGCAGCCGCAGGCCGTTGTCCCGCAGCACCTTCAACGTCTCGAACGGCACGTTCGCCTTGGCATTGCACGACCAGGTCAGGCCGAGTTTGCCCATGCCACGGGCGATCTCTTCCGCGCGGCGGCGATCGTCGGTGAACGTGTCGTCGTCGAAGAAGACTTCCTTGACCGACGGGAACATCTCGGTGATGCGGGCCATCTCGCCCAGCACGTGCGCGGCGCTCCGGGTGCGGTAGCGGTGACCGCCGACCGTCTGCGGCCACAGGCAGAACGTGCACCGCGAGCGGCAGCCCCGGCCGGTGTACAGGGACACGTACGGGTGCTTGAGGTAGCCGATGAAGTAGTCGTCCACGTTGAGGTCGCGCCGGTACACGTCGGTGACGTACGGCAGCCGGTCCATGTCCTCCAGGATCGGCCGGTCCAGGGTGCTGGCCACCTGGCCGTCCGGGCCGCGGAACGTGACCCCGCGGACGTCCTCCAGGGGCCGGCCCTCGGCGATCTCCGCGATGGTGAAGTCGAACTCCTCGCGGGCCACGAAGTCGATCGAGTCCGAGGCCAGCAGGGAGCCCTCCGGGTCCACCGCGACCTTGGCCCCGACGAAGCCGACCTTCAGCGCCGGGTTCGCCCGTTTGAGCGCCTCGGCCACCTGCACGTCCCCGGCGAACGACGGGGAACTCGTGTGCAGCACCGCGAGATCGTGCTGGCTGGCCAGCGGGAGCACGTCGTCGAGGCGGAGCCCCGCCGCGGGCGCGTCCACGAGCTTGCTGCCCGGCACGACGGCGGCCACCTGGGCCAGCCAGGTCGGGTACCAGAACGACCTGATCTCACGCTTGGCCTGGTAGCGCGAGCCCGCCCCGCCGTCGAACCCCTCATACGACGGCGGGTGCAGGCACAGTGTGCGCATCACCGATAACCCACCTCCCTGGTGGAGTGTTCGTGCGGATGCCCCCCGATCACGGCCGGGTGCCTGCCGCCGCCGGATCGGCGGCGGCCACGTCGCCCGCCGCCTCCGGGTGGCCTGCCGCGGTGCCCGGCTGGTGCTCCGGGCCTACGCCGATGCTAACCATTGCGGCTGCGAAGGCCTGATCCCACTCCCCGGGAGGCCGGGCCGGCCTCCCGGGTCCGGGGCGGTCCAGGGCGGCCAGGACGCTGGCGGCGATCTCCGGCGGGCGGGGGTTACACGCCCCGGCCCCGCCGAGCTCCAGTTCATGCTGCAGGTTCTCCCGGCCATGGCCGGGCATCGCGTCCAGGAGCATCAGGTTGCGGCCGACCGCCCGCCCCTCTGCGCACGTCAGCGCGCCGGGCAGGGTCACCACCAGGTCAGCCGCGCTCATCAGCTCGGCGATCCGGGGGGTGAACCCGTACGGGTGAACCAGGGGCGAGGTGCCCGCCAGGTCCCTCAGCCGGGCGGCGAGCCGCGCGTTATGGCCGGCCACGGCCAGCACGTGCACCCCGGCGGCGGCCAGGGCCCGGGCGGCCCCCTCCACCGGGCCCAGCCCCCATCCGCCGCCCATGAGCAGGACGCACCGCGCGTCGGCCGGTACCCCGAGCGACGACCGGGCAGCGGGCCGCGGCGGCGGGTGGGCGAACGCGGGCCGCACCGGGGGCGGGACCACGGCCACCCGGGCCCCGGGTGCGTAGCGGCGCACCGCGGCGGCCCCCGGCGCGGAGGTGACCAGGAACAGGTCGATGCCCTCGCGGACCCATGTCGCGTGGGGCAGGGCGTCCGGGCACAGGACCACCGTGCGCGGCCGCGGCCGCGGGCCCGCCGTGCGCGGCGGGCGGGAGGCCGCTAGCTCGGCCGTGGCCGAGACACCCGCGGCGAACACGCTGATGATCATGTCGGCGGGCTCGGCGGCCAGCACCTCCCGGAGGGCGGACACCAGCCGCGGCGTGGCCGCGCGGTCCATGGCCGTGGCCAGGCGGCTTCCCGTCCGGAGGTGGGCGAAGTGAAGCCCGTCGAAGATCCCGGGCCGGGCCATCAGCCGGCGGAAGACCCAGTCCCCGGCCCAGCTCGCGCGCGGGCCCAGCAAGGCCATGCAGTCCAGCGTCCGGGCCTGCCAGCCGAGGCCGGCCAGGCTGGCCGAGACCACGTCGGACACCACGTCGTGGCCCATTCCCAGGGAGCCGGAGAGGATCACCGCGCGTTGAGGCACCGGCCCTGCACCTCCCCGTATCTCATTCCGGCCAGGCTGGCCGGTGCACAGGACACCGGGGGAGGCTGGCCCTACCCGGAGCCGGCGCGGCCAAAACCGCCCGGGCGGCCAGGAACGGGGAGCCGGCCGGGCCGGGCAGGCGGGCACGGGCGGACGGCCCGGCGGCTGCGGCCAGGCGGACGGTCGTCCTGGCCAGGCGGGCGGGCGCAGCCCGCTCAGGCCACGTTTGCCGGGTGCCTCCTGGGTACGTGGGGTGGATGCTCGAGCCGATCAAGGCCTGCCGGCATCCAGCCGAAAACGGCGCATGACCAGGCCCAGGCCACCCGAGAAGGCCCCGTTCGCCCGCCGGGCTGGCGCCTGGCTGGCCTGGTGGGTCCTGCTGATGTCGTTCTGGGTGATCCTGGACGACTCGATCGCCACCGACGAGCTGCTCGCCGGGGCGGCCGCGGCCGCCGTGGCCGCTTTCCTGGCCGAGCTGGTGACCTACCAGGCCGCCGCCCGGGTGCGGATCAGGGCCCGGTGGCTGGCCCGGGCCCTCGGGCTGCCCGGCCAGGTCGCCGGGGACACCGTGATCGTGTTCGCCGCCCTGTGGCGCCGGCTGGCCCACGGCCAGGAGCCGCCCAGCGGGTTCCGGGTGCGTGCCGGTCCGCTACGGCGACGACACGCCCGGGGGACGAACCCGCCGGGCGCTGCTGATCGGCGGCAAGTCCATCGCCCCGAACTCCATCGCGGCAGGCATCGACAAGGACACGGACACGATGGTGATCCACCAGCTCGTGGTGAACGAAGGAGAGGCGGCGGAGTGAACAGTTTCGTGATCGCGGCCATCGTCATGCTGCTGGCCGCGGTCCCCTGCGGGATCGTGGTGGTGCGGGGCACGACCATGGACGCCGTCGTGGCCTACGAGGCAGTCAGCTCCATCGTTTTCATGGTGCTGGTGCTGCTGGCCGAAGGGTTCCGCCGCTCGGGTGAGTTCGAGCTTCCGGTGCACCTCGCCGTGCTGCTATTCGGCAGCGGGCTGGTCTTCGTGCGGTTCCTGGAGCGGTGGCTGTGACCGCCCAGGGGATCGTCGCCGACGTCCTGCTGGGCCTGGCCGCCGCCGTGGTGCTGGTCTCGTCGGCAGGCATCCTGGCCATGCGGGACGCTTATCAGAGGCTGCATTACGTGGCCCCCATCGCGGTGGTGGCGCCGGTGATCGTCGCCCTGGCCGTCCTGGTCCAGTCCGGCTGGACCGAGAACAGCGGGGAGACCTGGCTGGCCCTGCTGTTCATGGTGATCGGCGGGCCATTCCTGGCCCACGCCACCATCAGGGCCGCCCGGATCAGGGAGAAAGGCGACTGGCGGCCCGCTTCTGGTCGGCCGGGCGCGGGGCGGGGCCGCCCGCAGGTCCGGCCGCCGGAGCGGCAGCAGCCTGACCACGCCGCCGGAGACCGCGATGGGTAGCGCCCACCTCGGGGCGGTGGTCACGCCATACACGATCCCCACTCCCCTGATGGACGCCCTGCAGCTGACGCTCCTGGTGCTGGTGGCCGCGGGCGCCACCGCGGTGGTGCTGATCCGCGAACCGGTCCGCCAGGTGATCATGCTGAGCGTCTACGGCGTGCTGCTGGCCGTGCTCTTCCTGGCCTTCCAGGCCCCCGATGTGACCCTGTCCGAGCTGACCGTGGGCGCCGTCGCGCTGCCCGTGCTGCTGCTGCTGACCCTGGCCAAGGTGAAGAGGCGGGAGAAATGACCCCGGCGCAGCGCCGCTGGATCTTCCTGGCCGGGGCCGCGGGCCTGGTCGCCTTCTATCTGTGGGGGCTGACCGGGCTGCCGGGCTTCGGCAACTACCCCGGCCCGTACGGCGACATCATCAACCGCGTCGCGGTGGCCCAGACCAACGCGACCGGCGTGGTCTCCGCGGTCAACTTCGAGTACCGCGGGTTCGACACGGTGGGCGAGGAGTTCATCCTGTTCGTCGCGGCCACCGGGATGGCCGTGGTGCTGCGCCACCTGCGCAGCGAGCGGCAGCAGGACGAGGATGACCCGACGGCGGACTGGGCGATCCCGCCGGCCAGCGACGCGGTGCGCCTGGTGGCGCTGCTGTTCACCGGGCCGGTCGTGGTGATGGGCTGGTTCCTGGTCTCGCACGCGCAGACCAGCCCGTCGGGCGGGTTCCAGGGCGGGGTGGTCCTGGCCACCGCGTTCATCCTCATCTACCTGTCCGGGGAGTTCCTCCTGTTCCGGCGGATCAGCCCGGCCGACGTCACCGACGCGGTCGAGGCGGTCGGTGCAGGCGGCTTCGCCGCCATCGGGGTCAGCGCGGTGGCCATGGGACTGCCCTACCTGAAGAATTTCCTGCCGCGCGGCACCGTCCCCGGCGCGGTGAGCTCGGGCGGGACCATCCCGCTGATCAGCTTCTGCGTCGGCCTGGAGGTGGCGGCGGCCTTCGTCCTGATCGTCGGTGAGATGGTCGAGCAGACCCTCCTCGTCCGGCGGGGGGATCACTGATGCACATCTTCCCGTTCGTGGTCGTGGTGTACATCCTGACCGTCGGCTTGTACGGCGTCGTGACCAGCCGCCACCTGGTGCACCAGATCATGTGCCTGATCGTCGTCCAGTCCTCGACCTACGTCCTGCTGCTGGGCATCGGGTACAAGACCGGAGCGGTCGCGCCCTACTTCTACGACATCCCGGTGCACACCCCCGCCGTCGATCCCGTGGTCCAGGCCCTGGCCCTCACCGACGTGGTGGTGGAGGCCGCCGTGACCGCCCTGCTGCTGGCCATCGCCGTCCAGGCCCAGAAGCGGTTCGGGACCCTCGATCCGCAAGAGCTCGTCCAACTCAAGGGCTGAGGCGTACCGCCGTGGACCAGCTGCTGCCCCTGGCCGTCGTCCTGCCGCTGCTCGCGGCGGCGGCGATCGGCGCGCTGAACCCCCTGCTGCGCCGCCAGCGCCGGATCCTGGACTCGGCGGCCATCGCGGCCAGCGCCGCGGTGACCGGCCTGCTGGTGGTCATCATGATCCGGGTCGCGCACCACGACGAGACCTACTGGTTCGGCGGCTTCCGGCCGCATCACGGGATCGCGATCGGCATCGACTTCGAAGTCGGGCCGCTCAGCGCGGGCCTGGCCTGCCTGGCCGCGGTCCTGGTCACCGCGGGAATGATCTTCTCCTGGCGGTACTTCGAGCGGGTGGCCACCTACTACCACGTGCTGATGCTGGCGTTCCTGGCGGGCATGATCGGGTTCTGCCTCACGGGCGACATCTTCGACATGTTCGTCTGGTTCGAGCTGATGAGCGTCGCGGCCTACGCGCTGACCGCTTACCGCCCGGAGGAACGTGGCTCGATCCAGGGCGCACTGAACTTCGCGATCACCAATAGCATCGGCGCCTACCTGGCCCTGTCCGGGATCGCCGTCGTCTACGGCCGGACCGGGGCGCTGAACATGGCCCAGATCGGCCAGGACCTCGCCCGGCACCGGCCGGACGGCCTGGTCGTGGTGGCGTTCGTGCTCATTGTCACCGGATGGCTGATCAAGGGCGCCATCGTCCCGTTCCACTTCTGGCTGGCCGACGCGCACGCGGTCGCTCCTACTCCGGTGTGCGTGCTGTTCTCCGGGGTGATGGTGGAACTCGGGCTCTACGGCGTGGCCCGGGTCTACTGGTCGATGTTCGGCCAGGCCCTCGGGAACCGCGCCGCGATCACTCACGCGTTCCTGGCCCTCGGCCTGCTCACCACGATCGTGGGCGCCCTGTTCTGCCTCCAGGAGCGGCACATCAAGCGGCTGCTCGCGTTCTCCACGATTAGCCACGCAGGCATGTTCCTGGTGGGTATCGCCCTGCTTACCCCGGCCGGGCTGGCGGGCACGGCCATTTTCGTGGCCGGGCACGCGATGGTGACGGCCGCACTGTTCCTGTGCACCGGGATCGTGCTGCACCGCCTGCGGTCGGTCAACGAGACCTGGCTGCATGGCCGGGGGCGCCGGTTGCGGGTGACCGGCGTGATCTTCACGCTGGCGGCCCTCGGCCTGGCTGACCTGCCCCCGTTCGCCACCTCCCTGGGCCAGGGCTGGATCGAGGCCAGCAGCGGCGCGCGCGGGATGACCTGGATCACCGTGCTGCTCGTGGTCGCTTCGGTCGTGGTCGGCGCGGCGGTGCTGCGGGTGGCCGGAGGGTGTCTTCTACGGGCTGGGCGACCCGCCCAGCGAGACCCTGCAGATGGCGGAGGAGTCCTCAGAGGAGACGAGCGAGACGGATGAGGATAAGCAGCGCACGCCGCTCAGCATGATCGTGCCGCCCGCGGTCCTGGTCGCCGCGGCGGCGGTCATCGGGCTGCTGCCCCATCTGGGGGCCGTGGTGGAGGCGGCCGCGGTGCGGTTCCAGGATCAGCGGGCCTACAACGCGACCGTGCTGCACGGGGTGCGCGTCGTTCACGTGACCGCGCCCTATGCCGCCGGGCCCGCCGGGGTGACCGTGACCGACCTGGTCATCGGGCTGGGCACGGCCGCCGGGGCGGTCTTCCTGGCCTTCCTGGCCCTGTACTGGCGGCGGCTGCCGGTGCTGCGCCGGGGGTTCGAGCCGGGCACCGGGCTGGTGCGGCCGCTGCGGCGGTTCCAGAGCGGCGTGGTCAACGACTACGTCACCTGGATCGTGATCGGGGTGGCCTGCCTGGGCGGCGCCCTGGCCTTCTCGATCCACGGATAAGCCGCACCCGGCCGGGTACCACCGCAGTGACGTGACCACGCTTGAGGAACTTGCCCGGGAAGCCGCATCCTGCACCCGCTGCGACCTCTACCAGCGGGCGACCGCGACGGTGTTCGGCGAAGGCCGCCCGAACTCACGCTTGGCCCTGGTCGGCGAGCAGCCCGGGGACCAGGAGGACAAGCAGGGCCACCCGTTCGTCGGTCCCGCCGGGCATGTCCTCGACCGCGCGCTGCGTGACAGCGGCATCAACCGCGACGACGCCTACGTCACGAACGCCGTGAAGCACTTCAAGTGGGAAGCCCGCGGCAAGCGCCGCATCCACCAGCGTCCCAACGGAACCGAGATCATGGCCTGCCGCGGCTGGCTGGAAGCGGAGCTCACGGTGGTCGGGCCCCGGGTCACCGTGGCCCTGGGCGCCGTGGCCGGCGAGGCGATCTTCGGCCGCGGGTTCCGGGTCCGCGACCACCGCGGCCAGCTGGAGGACGTCGCGGTGGGCGACTGGCACGGCCCGGTGCTGAGCACCGTCCACCCGTCCTCGATCCTGCGCGCCCAGGACGACGACGCCCGCCAGGAAGCGTTCGCCGGCTTCGTAGCCGACCTGGTCAAAGCCCGCGAGGCCCTGGCCGCCTGAGCACGCTGCAGTCGGGAGGGCTCAGTTACCGTGCCTACAGCCGAGCGGTGAACGCCCGCCACTCTTCCGGGGTGAAGGTAAGAGTCGGCTCCCTGACGGTCTTTGGAATCGCGTACGGCCACGATGCCGGGTAGATTGCGCGCCACCTCCACGCAGGTCGAGCCGTTCGCGCTGTAACTGCTGATGCGCCATTCGGCGCGGCGCAGGTCCTTAGCGTCCACTTCCGCCTCCTCGCACCTGATGGAGGCATCCCTCCAGGTCACTTGATGTTATCCGCTTTAGTGGCTATGAGCTCGGCCTGATTCCCCGGCGGCAAGGGCCAGGCTACGGAGCCGGTCAAAGGCCAGGCCGTACCGGTAGACCTCGGCTTCTTGCTCGACGTACAGGTCGCTGGTCATGTTCTCCAGGTACACGACGTCCGGCGCGATCAGATCCGGGAAGCCGAGGATCGTGAACTCCCCGGTGGTCGCCGGATGCGACCCAGCTGAGAGCGGGAGTACCTGGATGGTGACGTTGGGCCGGGCCGCCAGCGCGACCAGTTGCGCCAACTGATCCCGCATGACCTCAGCGCCGCCAACCGTGCGCACAACCGCCGCCTCATCCAGCACGATGTCTACCGACAGCGGGCTGTCACGGGTCAGCGCCCGCTGGCGAGTCATCTTCACCTGTACGCGCCGTTCCACCTCCCCCGGCGGGGCGATCAGCATCCCGGAACTGATCACGGCCCGGGCGTACTGCTCGGTTTGCAGCAGCCCGGGCACCAGCATCGGCGCGTACCAGCGCACCGACTCGGCTTCAGCCTCCAGCGCGATCAGCGCCGTGTACTCCGGGCCGAGCGTGTCGGAGTATGCATCCCACCAGCCACGCTGACCGGCGCTCTGGCCCAGCTGTTCCAGCCGGCCGCGCTGGGTGCCGGATACGTCATACAGGTCAAGCAGCCGCCGCAGGTCCACAGAGCTCGGACTTGTCTGCCCGTTCTCAATCCGGGAAATCTTCGACGGCGACCATCCCAGCCGGCCTGCCGCTTCCTCCCCGGTCAGCGTGGCCGCATCACGCAGCCGCCGCAGCTCCGATGCGAGCTGGCGGGCCCGCACGGACGGCGGTCGCTTGTCAGGCACGAGAACACCTCCCTCAGGTCGGCGCAGCGGTCGGGCCCATCCTGCCCGACAACGTGCACGAGAAGCGGCCAGATCATTACCACAGAAGTTTTTGCAGAAACTTGCACAGAAACTTCTGTGATGGCAATCTTGGTCCTACCCACATGCACTCCTCGGGCCTGCCCCGGCGCACCGCTAACTCGACGCATAGACGCATCGGAGACCGAGCATGAGCGCACTCACGGCACCGTTGATCGCCTGGTCCCGCGCCTTCCCCGCCGACGCATGCCAAGCGCGCGAGACCCGCCGGTTCCTGGCCGCCGTACTCGATGGTCATCAAGCCACAGACGACGCCCTGATCTGCCTGTCTGAGCTGGTCACCAACGCAATCGTTCACAGCCGCTCCCGGGAGCCCGGAGGCTCTTTCACCATCCGGGCGCAGCTCCACGGCGGATGCCTCCGCGTGGAAGTGACCGACCAGGGCGGCCCGTGGAATCCGCCTGCCCCCACCGAGGCGGACAGCCCGAACGGTCGAGGGCTGTTAATCGTCGGCCAACTCGCTGCCAGATGGGGCCGGACCGGAGACCAGCACGCGGGCTGGACGCTTTGGTACGAGATGCACACACCAACGCGCCGCCCCAACGGACGCCACACCCAGCCCGGCAAGCCGGAGGCGTCAGTCAGCCGCGCGGTACCTCACCGTCGTCGACGGCCAACGGCTACAGAAGTTACGTCGCCAGCACGGTCTGTCTCAGCGCAGGCTGGCCCACCTGGCCCAGATCAGTCCGGCCACGGTGGGACGGCTGGAACGCGGCCCTTACAGCCGCTGCCGAGGCCGGACCCTGGGCCGCCTCGCCGCGGCGCTGGGCGAAGAACCGCTCAGCATCAGGGCCGACACCGCCACGCGGAACATCCTCGACCTCGCCCTTGATCGCGGAGCCTCGCCGATCCCGGGTCACGAGTGAGGCGCAGCGGATGCCCCTGAGCACGCGCCGCCAGGACCTCCGGTTCCCCAGCAGCCGCACCCGTTCGCGGAAGGGCCGCCTGGGAACCGGCTGGTGGATGCAGAGCCCGCTGTCCCCCGGGAGCAGGCAGTCGCCGTCGCACTTGCCCCAGCAATGCCGGCAGTGCCGGCTGGCGTACCTGGCCATTTACCCATGATGTACCAGCGGCCGGGCGTTGAGCCCCAGGCTCCGCGCCCGGGGCTCAACGGCCGGGGGCCAGCTCCGCCACGGCCGGGTCTCCCGGCGCCCGCTCGCGCGGCTGACCAGTCCCGGGCTCAGCCTTCCGATCGGGGGCTGAACAGGGCGAACATGGCCCCGTTGGGGTCGGTGAGGTAGGCGATGGCCATGCCGTCCTCCATCGTCATCGGCGCGACGATGACCTTGCCGCCCAGTTCCTCGGTCCGCGCCGCGGTAGCGGCGACGTCCTCGACCTGGACCACGAAAACCGCGTACGGCGGGATGTTCCCGCCGGTGCTGAAGATGCCGCCGGACGGCCGGTCCGCCCCCGGTGCGGTGATCATCGTGTACGTCCCGTCGGCTGCGAACGACCAGCCGAACAGCGGGCCGTAGAAAGCCTTGGCCGCCTCGACGTCCGGGGCGCCGATCTCGAACCAGGACACGGTGTTGACTGCGGACATTCGTTCCTCCATCAGGGTGACGTTGCCGATAACGCCACCTTGACCGGCACCCGCGACACCCCTATGTCGGTGTTTCCCAGGAACTTGCACCCGGCGGTCAGACCCGGAGGCCGGGGGTCGCCTGGCGTGAGAGCGGCTCTGCACGGATGGCAAGTTCAGCTTCTTCACAGCCGGACGCCGGCCCTCCGGCGCCGCGTGTGCTTACAGCCGGGACCGGGCGCTCTAGGGTTGGGGGATAAATCTCGCCGTTCTCCGGCGGGCGCCCCGAGGCAAAGAAACGATGATGTGTCCTATGACCGGTGATAATACGACCCCGTCGGTTATTCGGGGCCGCCATCCCTCGCATCATTCTGGGCCCGGCTACGCGGAACATCCGATAGCGCGCGAGTTCGAGCAGGGCGATGAAGTTAACGAGGCCGCAGCACGGTGGCTCGACTATGTGCCCACTGAACACCGCCATCGGGGCGCAGAATCGGGCAAGCGTACTCTGGAGACACTCCAAGAGCACATGCATAGCTGCAGTGAGCATCCCCTTCGGGCCTTGTGGACCGCACATCGCCACCTGAAGGACCCATCGACGTCGATCCGGGTCGCGTCGCTCGTGCTCGCCTCGGAGGCGCTCTGGCGGCTGGAGTATTTTGAGGATGCCCGGATTGCCGCCCAGGCGGCAGTCGAGGCTGACCCAGAGTCGGCCCAGGCCCAGTGGCGCCTGGCGGTCGCACTCTACCGGCGGGGCCGATTCAGCGACTCAGCCAAGTGCCTCGACGACCTTCTTGGGTTGGTCAACCGGTTCGGCCCTGCGTGGGCACTACGCGGCCAGGTCAAGGTCTGGCTCGATCCGGATAACCGTGATGCAGGGCAGTCTGACTTCGCCGCTGCGGCGAAGCTGAATTCCGATTCTGGCCCCTGGGTGGTGCCATACCGGATGGAGCGCGAAGACTTCGTGGCGAAAGTTGACGAAGGGATCAGGATCCACGACTCGGAGGCAGTCGGTTCGTCCGGTGTCTTTACCGATGAGGAGTGGCTTCCGGAAAAATCCTGGGTCGAGAACGGCCTGGACCCGGACACGCGATGGTACGTGCCCGCCGATCCGGCCAGCGGACCCCGAAACAGTGTGTTCCCGGTGGTCGGAGAATTCAATGCGGGGACACCCTCGCAGCTGGCACTCGGCACGACATTCGTTCTTTATCAGCGGAACATCGAGAATCTATGCCAGGACGAGGAAACCGTCCGCAAAGAGATCCGGGGAACACTGACCGAGATTTTCGACCGAGCTTACAATCTACGCGCGAGGATCGCAGATAAGGTTCCCGAAGAACATGCCGAGAATGCAGACGTCCCGGAGGACGAGGACAGATAGGCGTCTTACTTCCAGAGCGGATATCCCAGCGACCGCGGGGTCGTCAGACTGGCGGGCTAGCTACCCGGGCCGGGGCTGATGTCGTGGTCGAGTTCCCGGCGAACCTGATCCTCTACCAGTTCCCAGCCGGACCCGAGTGCCTCGGTCATGGCCGCTTTCAGAGCTTCCGCCGCATCAGCCACCTGATCAGCTACCTGGCGTGCCTCGGCTAGGGTGCGCGCCGTGACAGCTACCTCATGGGATCCCCGCTCGCTGCGCAGCGTGACCATCACGTTGCCCCGGCGCGTGGCCCAGGTGTCGTGGATCACCCGGTTGCGTTTCCTGTTTGCCTCATGGCAAGCCCGCAGCGCGGCGAGCACCGCATCTTTCGCGGGCGCGGGAATCTCCCTGTGGTAGCTGGTAAGGCGTTCACAGTCTTCGATCAGGGCAGATGCCGTGAGGCGGCCGTCCACCACGGCCGCATACTTGCTGCCGACCAGGGCGCTGAATGCCGCGCGCAGCACCCGTTCCATGTAGGCCGCTTCAAGGACGATGCCACCCAGGGCGTGTTGCAGTTCATCAACATCCACACCAGCGATCATGACGGAAGCGAGACCCGGCGACGAACCCCTTCGAGCGGCCTGGCCGGAACTGACAGCCACGCCCGCCGCCGTGCGGGCACAAGAGCCGGAGCCGACCCGTCTATTCGGCGCGCAGGGCGATGGCGGGGCGGGTCCGGGCGGCGATGGCCGCGGGTCCGGTGGAGAGCAGGTTGCCCGCCAGGACCAGTGCGAGCAGCCCGAGGATGAGGCGCGGCCACCGGGATCTCGCTGACCGGCATGGCCCCGAGCGACCCCGCGAAGCTCTGCCAGGCCAGCCGGCCCCCGGCCACGCCGAGCGGGCCTCCGATAGCCACCGCGATCAGCAGCGTCAGTGTGGTCTGCCAGGCGATGACTGACCAGAGCTGGCCGCGGGTCATGCCCAGCGCCTTGAGCAGGGCCAGTTCGTGGCGCCGCCGACGTACTGAGCTGAGGACGGTCAGGGTCAGGGAGAGTACGGCCGCCGCGGCCAGGCCCAGGGCGAGCGCGATCGGCTGGCCGCCCATCTGCCTGGCGTTGACGATCGCCGCGGCTAGGGCGCTGCGCAGCTCGTAGGTACCGCCGGGGATCTGAGCCGGGTTGGCCGCCACGATCCGGTGCACCAGGCGGGCGCGCTGGGCCGCGGTGGTGCCGGGGGCCAGGTCAATCGCGATCGTGGACGGGAGGGTGGACTGGGTTTCGGCCCCGGACTGGTGGGCGGTCGCCCCCTCGGCGGCCAGCAGGGTGGCCTCGGGCAGCATCGCGCCACGGCCGAGGGACACGTGGTCGGACGTGATCAGCCCGAACGACGGCAGCGTGACCACGCCGGTGATCCGGACCGTCTGGGTGTACGGCCGGGCGCCGATCCGGATCGTGTCGCCGACCTTCTTGCCCAGCTCGGCCAGGGTTCCCGTGCCCAGCTCGATCTGGTCCGGGCCGCGCAGCGGCTGGCCGGAGATGGTGGGCGGCTCGACCGTGCCCACCCGGGGCTGGATCCCGACCACCGGGAGAACCCGGCCGTTCACGCTGAGCTGGGTAAACGAGAACTCCGACCAGGCCGCGACCGCGCGCTGGCCGTGCATCACCCGGTTGACGGCGGCCGGGTTGAACGACCCGTAGCCGCCCTCGGCCTGGATGATCACGTCCCAGTTCCAGCCGTACCGGACCGGATGGGAGATCAGGCCGGTCAGGCTGGCCCCGAACACCACCGCGCTGACGACGGCGGCCACCGCAATAATCGACCCGAGCAGGGTGGACCGGACCGGGACCGACCGCACGCCCGCGCCGGGCTCGAGCGCGTTGCGGGTGCCCACGACCGCGGACGGTGGCAGTCCGGCAGCCACCGCGGCGTGGGCGATGACCGACGGATGGCCTTGGGCCTGGCTGGCCCGGGGGCGGGCCGACCGGGCGGCCAGCACGGCCAGCAGCCCGAGCAGCACCACGATAAACAGCGCCGCGCCGGTGCCGGCAATAGCCCAGTCGGCATGGAATCCGCGGTCCGGATCGTAGCCGCGCACCGGTCCGACCGGGGCCAGCGGGGACAGCGCGACCGCGCCGCCCACGGCCAGGACCGCGCCGCCGAGGACCGCGATCATCCCGGGCAGCCCGACCGCGAGCGCGATGTGCGCCCGGCTCGCCCCCAGGGCCCGCATCACCGCGATATCCGGGGCGGACCGGCTGACCAACTGGGCCAGGCCCTGGCCGACCAGGACGAGCATGGCCACCGCGGCCACGCCCGCGAACACGCTCAGCGCGATGGCCTCGGGCCGGATGGCCTGCTGCACCTGGCTGTGGACGATATCCGGCCGGGTGACCGGGAAGAACAGGCCGGACACGTTCTGGTGCGTCACGCGGTACTGCTGGTGCTGCAGCGTGGCCGCCAGCGTGACCAGGTGACGCTGAAGCGCGGGAATCCCGGCGGCGCCGCCCTTCAGGCGCACGCCCACCGTCGCGTACTGGTAAAAGGCCAGCAGCTGATGGGTGGCGGCGGGCGGCAGGATGCTGCCCTCGGCGGCGTCGGACTGGTCGACCAGCGCGGGCGGCACCTCCACGATTGCGGTCAGCCGGTAGGACCGGATCACCGGCGGGCCTGACGGCTGGCCGTTGTCCCCGACGTGGAACAACGCGTACGTGACCTCCCCGCCGATGCGCGCGTCGAGCAGCCGGGCGATGGCGCGGGTAATCATCACGTCGCGGGTGGAGTCCGCTGGGGCCAGCGCCGGCGAGCACGGTGAGCCGGTCTTGCTGGTACCACTCTCGGTTCAGGGTCCCGTTAATGTCCGCGGTCAGGAACGACCAGCGGATGCGGCCGTGGACCACGGGTGCGCCGGCCAGGCCAAGGTACGGGGCGCTGGCCGTGACCCCGGGCAGGTGGGAGATCAGCGTGATCGGCCGGGTGGCGGGCATCCCCGGCAGCTTCCCGGGCACGTTCACGAACGCGTCGCTGACGTTGGCCGCCCGCAGGTAGCGGCCGTAGGCAGTGTCCGTGCGCCAGGCACCCGCCACCGCGGCCAGGGCCACCGCCCCGAGCACGCCGCCCAGCAGGACCAGCACGACCAGCGACCGCCAGGACCGCCGGGCCGCCGCCCGCCACCAGTACAGCGCAGTACTCATCCCGGCCCCCCAGCCGTGCTCATCCGGGCTTTCGCCGTGCTTATGCGGGCCTTCCCGCCGTGCTCACGCCAGCACCGCCACCGCCGGCCCGGATCGGTGCGCATCGTCATCACGGCATGCCGACATTGTGCCGCCCGGGGCGGCTCCGGCACACGGCTGTTGCTACCACCTTGGCGCACAGGACAGCACCACCCCTCCCTGGCGGCCCGGTGCCGACGGCCGATGCCTGGCGGGGACACCCCTATGTGGATGTTTTCCGGGAACTTCTACCCGGCGGTCAGACCCGGAGGTCGGGGCGCCTGACGACGGCGTCCGGGATGTCCACGTCGAGGTCGCGGTAGGACCGCGGGGACGCTGGCTCGCCCGTGTCGCTCGCCGCCAGGACGCGGTCCACCCGGAAAGCCCGGGCGCCGCCGCGCAGCCGGCACCAGGCCATCAGGTACCACTCGGTCCGCGTGGCCACGAACGCGACCGGCTCGACGTCCCGGACCGTCTCGCGGTCGTGCCGGTCCCGGTAGGTGATCCGGAGCACGTGCCGCGCGGTGATCGCCTCCTGGATGGCCAGCGGCACCGCGGCAGCGGGCGGCGGTGCCCACCGCCGGGCGGCCCGCTCACGGGCAGGCAGATCCCGGCCCGGCTGCCCCTGACCCGGCTGCCCTGGGTCCCGCTTCCCCCGGTCGGGCTGCCCCCCGTCCGGCTCGTCCCGGAGCGGCCGCTCCTGAGCCCGCCCCTCCCCTAGCCGGGTCCCGGTCGCCTGGCGTTCGCCCGGGCGGGCCGCGCCGACGAGGCGAACCCGGTCCATCAGTTCGGCCGCCTCCGCCGTCTGCGCCACGGAGGCAGTGGCCAGCACCTTGCGCAGCGCACTGCGGGTAGCCGCGGCGAACGGCGTGTTCTCCTCCCGGGCCAGGGACACCGCGATCGCGACCATCTCAGCCGCGGTGAAGTTCAGCGGCGGCAAGGTCAGGGTCTTGTCGATCGCGTACCCGCCGCGCCGCCCGGTCTCGGCGTAGATGGGCACCCCGGATTCCTGCAGGGCCAGGATGTCCCGCTCGATGGTGCGCGTGCTGACCTCGTAGTCCTCGGCCAGCTGCCGCGCCGACCGGGGCCGCGGCGCTACCGCCCGCAGCTCCTCGACCAGCGCGTAGAGCCGATCGGTCCGGTTCATAGCCCGGACGCTACCCTTGACTGCCGACATTCCCGCGCCCCGCAGCTCCGCGGCTCCCGTGCCGTTTCGCCCCGGATGCGCCGGGGGAAGGCTTGTGCGACCGGAGGTGGCACTTATGGACCTGCAGTTCCTGCGACCGCTGTACGAGGGCTTCGGCGGCTACGTGTCGGTGTACCTGGATACTTCACGGGACGCGGAGGACCCCGCCCTCGCCGTTGACCTGCGCTGGCGGGCCGCCCGTGAGCGGCTGGCCGGCGCCGGGGCCGACGGCGCCACGCTGGACGCGCTGGCCGCCGTGCTGACCGGGACGGACGTGCCCGGGCGGGCCGCGTTCGGGCGCGGCGGCCAGGTCGTGCTGACCGAGCCGCTGCCGAATCCGCCGCGGCGGGAGATCGCCCGGCTGGCGCCGCTGCCGCACGTGATGCCCCTGCTCGCCCAGCGTGGGCCGCGGATCCCGCATCTGCAGGTGATGGCCCGCCACGACGGCGGCGAGATCGCCTCGGTCACCGGCGCCGGCCTTGTCGAGGACGAGGAGGTGACCGGCACGGGCTGGCCGGTGCACAAGACGAAGGGCGGCGGCTGGGCGCAGTGGAGGTACCAGAGCAGCACCCAGGAAGCCTGGGAAACCAACGCGAAGGAGCTGGCCGGGCGGGTGACCGCCGAGGCCGGCCGGGTGGGCGCCGGGCTCATCGTGGTGGCTGGTGACCCGGTGGCCCGGACCCTGCTGGTGCGCCAGCTCGGTCCCGACCTCGCCGCGATCACCGTAGTGCTCGACCGGGAGGTGACCGCGGACGACAAGGAGACCGCCCAGGCCGCGGACCAGGCCCTGGCCGAGCACGCCGAGCGGCGCGCCCGGGAGCGCTTCGAGCACTGGCGCACCCAGCTGGCCCACGACCGCGGCGTGGCCGGCCTGGCCGCCGCCATGGCCGCGCTGCAGGACGGCGGCGTGGCCGAGCTGGTGCTCGCCGACCATCCCGAGTCGGCCAAGACCGCGTGGATCGGGCCGGGCGGGACCGACCTGGCGGCCGACGCGGCCGGGCTGACCGGGCGGGGTGTCCAGGACCCAGTGGCTGACCGGGCCGACGCCGCGCTGGCCCGCGCCCTGACCAGCACCGACGCCTCGCTGTACATCCTGCCCGAGGATCTGGCCACCGGCCCCGACGCCCCGCAGGATGGCGTCGGCGCGACGCTGCGGTTCCCCCGGGAAGCCATCGTCTGATCCGGGCGGGCTAATCAACTACGCCGTACCGCGCGCCCGTTACCCTGAGGCAGGCGTGGGGTCACCCCGCTGGGGAATAATAGATAGCAAACCAGACAATTCGCGTCGTGAACTCCGGGCGGGGAGGCACTGGATGCGGCATGAAGTTGCGGGCACCGTCCCAGAGGCGGAGTCTGGTCTCAGCCTGACGGAGCGGGTCGCTGCGGCCCGGTCCGTCCTGGCCGACAACACCGAACGGCTGGCCGCGGCGGCTGAGCGGCTGCGGATCACCCGCAATTCCCTCGAGTCGGGGCGGAGCAGGCGGCAGCCGCTGCATGAGTCGGCGTATGCCCGGCTCCGGGCCCAGCTGGAGACCATGCCGGTGATCGAGCAGGCCAAGGGCATCCTCATCGCCCAGACGGGCTGCTCCCCCGACGAGGCCTTCACCCTGCTCCGCCAGGCGTCGCAGCGGAGCAACGTCCGGGTCAGCGAGCTGGCTGCGAGCATCGTGGACCGGGCCGTGACCAAGGGGCCGGTCCCGTCCCGCCCAGCCCGGGCGCAGCCGCCCACGGACTGAAAAGGCTGAACCGCTGGCGGGCTGAACCGCACCTGGCCAGGATCAGGACGCGGTCCCACGCGCCGCGGCATCCATGACCAGGATCACGCCGCGGGTCGTCCCGGCCCCGACGAGCTGGCTCAGGCTGACCGTGCACTCGATCGGCCGGCCCCGCCGGTTGACCGCGGGGCAGGTGACCTGGTCCTGTTCGGTCCGGCCCGCCAGCAGGCTGCGGATGGGGCCGCGGAGCTTCTCCACCGGGAACCCGATGTCCAGGTTCAGGAAATGCTGGTTCAGCACCTCGTCCGCGCGCAGCCCCCAGAGATCCTCGGCCTGCCGGTTCCAGGCCCGCACGTCCATCTCGGTCCCCAGCACTACCACCGCGGACTGGAAACTGCCCAGGATCGACCGCAGGAACTGGTTCAGCTCGGTGACCTCGGAGCTGCGGTCCCTCAGCTCGTTGTTGATGGTCTCCAGTTCCTCGTTGGTGGACTGGAGCTCCTCGTTCATGGTCTCCAGTTCCTCGTTGGTGGAGTGCAGCTCCTCGTTGGTGGTCTCGAGTTCCTCGTTGGTGGACTGGAGCTCCTCGTTGGTGGTCTCCAGCTCCTCCACCGTGGACTGCAGTTCCTCGTACGCGGATCTCAGCTCGCGGCGGGAATCCTCCAGGTCCGCCCGCAGATGCTGGTACCGGGTGGCGTCCAGGAACGAGATCACCAGGCCCGAGGGGCCGTCCAGCGGGGAGACGATGATGTCCAGCGCCCGCATCTCGTCCGGGCCCTGCCACGGCACGTCGTAAACGGCCATCGGGCGGCGCTCGCGCTGGGCCCGCTCGATGGGCATCCGCAGGTCGGCAGGCCGCTGGTAGAGCTCCGCCTCGCGCAGCTGACGGCCCAGGTCCGTCGAACCGATCGAGAACATGCGGGCGGCGCGGTTGGCAGCCGCGATGCTCCCGCTGGCCTCCAGCATCACCTGGGCCACCACGTTCTGCTCGAACAGCGCTTCCATGGGCCGGTGGCCGTCGAGGCGGGGGGAACCTCCGGGCCGGGCCGGGGGCGACGGGGGCACGGCCTCAAGCTCGGCCCCGGTGCCTCCCTTGCGGAGGATGTGCTGGGGCAGGTCCACGACCTCGAACATCTGGGTCCTGGTTGCCCAGGGCCTCGGACCGCCGAGGAAGAGGTACCCGCCCGGGTTCAGCGCGAACTGGAAGCTGG
>CAVQNH010000013.1:0-220158 GCA_963713815.1 uncultured Actinomycetes bacterium | reverse complement strand
GCCCGCGCCCAGGGCCGGTTGACTGGCACCCGCACTCTCGGCGGTGGCCCGGGCTATCCGGGGGCCGCTGCCGTCAGTGCCTCCCGAAGCTGGGCGGCGGTGGGTGCTGGGCCCAGATGTCCGTGCTCGCCGGGGTAGAGACGGCAGGACAGGGACGGCTGCTGGCCCGGGGAGGGAAACAGGTCCCTGCCATCGGCCAGGATCGTCGGCGAACCGGTCATCCCCAGCCGTCCCGCCTCATCCTCTGTCGTCACGACCTGCCGCGTTACCTGGATATCAGGCCGGGCCGCGAGCAGCGGGCCGAGGACGCCATTCAGGGCTTCCGCGCCGGGGCAGTCCGGCACGTGCAGGATCTGGAGCCTCATCGCCTCAGCCCGTCCTCGCTGGTGAATCTGCGAGCCTCGTCCAGATCCCGGAAGGCCCGCATCGCGACGACCTGGCCCTGGCGCAGCGTCAGCACCAGGTAATTCCGGTCGTTGCCCTGCCACGCGCGGTGCTGGTCGGCGCCGGGGGTATGGACGGCCACCATCACCTTGTCTCCGCAGGAGCCGATCTCCTCTAGCTCCGAGTCCACGCCCCGCTCAGCCTGACGCCTCAGCGCCCACGCCAGCTCGTCCCGCCCGTGGCAGACCTGCGGCTGCGGATTTTCGAAGCTGGGATCGAGATATGTCCACTCCAAGTCAGGATGGACCAGTTCCAGCAGCCCGGTGACATCACCCCGGCCGTAGGCCTCGTAAGCGCTGCGCACCAGAGCCTCATTCTCCTCAGACATAACCCTTCCTCCTGGCAGTCAGTGAGATACCCGGCCTCGAAAGGGGGCCGAAGGGCCCCCATCGCCAGGCGGTGCGCGTGCCGCAGCCGGTTCACGATCAGCGCGGCGAGGAGATGGCAGACGACGAGCACGGCCGCTGGCATGAGACACCGGCGGCCCAGACTCGGGTGCCCGAAGCTCAGGCTCAACCGAACGGACGCACCCAGCCAGTATCCACCCCGGCGCGGTGAGTGGAAAGTCACGAACGAGCCCTGCACGAGGTCGGCCGAAAACCGCCCGGGTCAGCGAGTTTCGTTGCGCTGCCCGGCACGGCAGGCCAGATACTTGCGCCGGCCCGCTTGCTGGCCAGTCCGCCGGGCGGTCCGGCGCGTCAAAGGTGCCCGGCAGCGACGCGGAGATCGCTCCGAATTCGGGCATGGCCTCGCTCCGGTCCACCCCGGCAGCAGGCTCTCTTCCGTCGTTGCATCAGCTAACCAGTCGCGTCATGCTGTGGACGTATGCCTGAGCGAGTGCCAGGCAGCCCTGGCACCAGAGAGGTTGCCGATGACGAGTGACCGCGAGGAACGCAACAAGGTCCTCGGGATGCCGCGCGGGGTGGATCCATATGCCAGGCAGGGCGAGGAACCGCAGCGCGTCCTCGGCGTCCCTGTCGGCTCGTACGGCCCGGTCGATCCAGATCTGCTCCGGTTCCTCAGGCATCCCATCAAGGCCTGCAAGCACTGGGCGCTACGCCGCCGCCTGGGTATTTACGCACCTGAAGAAGGTGACCCAGAGCAGTAGGCCGGCCGGAAGAGCTCATCCGCGCGGCGAGCGCCGCGCTGGCCGAGGAGCTTCTCGGCGCGCAGGGCGATCTCGGCTCGTTTCGCACCATGCAGCGGCAGCCCGCGTGGCGGGGGAAGCCCGGAAGCGCAGCTGCGGCGCTTCTTGCAGGTCGGCCTCGCGGAAGCTGAGCTGTGGTCAGGCTGCGGCGCGTGCGGTCAGGGGGCGGCGGCGCAGGCCCGGGTTCTCCAGGGCGGCGGTTGGTAGGCCTGGTCGAGGGTGCCGACGTCGGTGCCGGGCGGGACGATCTCGTCGATCCGGTCGAGGACGTCGTCGCTGAGGGCGACGTCCAGGCCGGCGAGCAGGCCGTCGAGATGGTCCATGGTGCGGGCGCCGATCAATGCGCTGGTGACGCCGGGGTGGGCGATGGTGAACGCCATCGCGAGGTGGGTCATGGGCAGGCCGGCCTCGGCGGCGAGCGGGATGAGCTGTTCGACGACGTCGAGGCGGCGCTCGTCGGTGAGGTGGCGGACCAGGCCGGCGCGGCGCAGGTCGTTGTGCTGGTTCTTGCGGACGCGGCCGGTGAGCAGGCCCTGGCCGAGCGGGCCCCAGACCAGGGTGCCCATGCCGAAGCGCTGGATGGCGGGCAGGATCTCGCGCTCGATCCCGCGGTTGAGGATGGAGTAGACCGGCTGCTCGGTGCTGAACCGCGCGAGGCCGCGCCGCTCGGCGACCCACTGGGCCTCGACGATGTCGGACGCGGGGGTCTGCGACGCGCCGATCGCGCGGACCTTGCCGCTGCGGATCAGGTCGGTCAGCGCGGAGAGGGTTTCCTCGATGTCGGTGCGGGGATCGGGGCGGTGAAGCTGGTAGAGATCGATGTAGTCGGTCCGCAGGCGGCGCAGTGAGTTCTCCACGGCGGTGACGATCCAGCGCCGCGAGGCACCTTGCTGGTTCGGGCCCTGGCCGGTCGGGCGGCCGAACTTGGTGGCGAGCACGACGTCGTCCCGATGCCCCTTCAGGGCCTTGCCGACGACGTCCTCGGAGTCGCCGTAGGCGTCGGCGGTGTCGATGAAGTTGATGCCGGCGTCCAGCGCCTTGTGGATGATGCGGGCCGAGTCCTCGGGGGCATTGCCCATGGAGGTGGCGAACATCAGCGCGCCCAGGGCGTAGGGGCTGACCTGGATGCCGGTCCGGCCGAGGGTGCGGTACTGCATGGATTCTCTCCCTGTGGTGGTCGGCACCGGGTGGATGCCGTACGCTGCGCTAAACGGAAAGCTATTCCGGAACTATACGGAAAGCTTTTCCGGTTACGCAAGCGGAGGTGATGTGGTGTCTGAGAACAGGACACAGGCCGGAGTCTCGCCGCCTGGCTCCGCGAAGCCGGGCGTCGGCGAACCGGCGCCGCGGCGGCGCGCCGACGCGCGGCGCAACGTCGACGCGCTGATCGAGGCCGCGAGGACCGTCTTCGCCACCTCCGGCGTGGACGCACCGGCGAAGGAGATCACCGACCTGGCCGGCGTAGGGGTCGGCACGCTGTACCGGCACTTCCCGCAGCGCTCTGACCTGGTCAAAGCCGTCGTGGAGAGCGGGATCGACGCCGTCGCCGACGCGGGCCCGGCCCTGAGTGCCGCGCACGAGCCGGCGGAAGCGCTCAGCAAGTGGGTCCACCGGTTCACCGAACTGCTCGCGACCAAACGCGGACTCGCCTCGGCGCTGCACTCGGGCGATCCGGCATTCTCGGGGCTGCCCGGCTACTTCCTGCAGCGGCTCGGCCCCACCCTCGCGGCGCTGCTCGACGCCGCAGTAGCCGACGGCGCGGTTCGCGATGACATCAGCGCCGAGGATCTCCTGCACGCCATCACTCAGCTGTCCCAGCCCGTACCCGGGCGAGGACCCGAACACAACCAGCGCACCGTCGCCGTCCTTCTCGACGGCCTGCGCTGCGGGCGCGGCCTCTGCAGCGGGTCGCCAGCGAACAGCGGCTTCGCAGCCCGGGCGATGAGCTGGAAATGGGCTGGGGGAATCTTCTTAACGCGCGCAGAATCGCCGATTCCCCAGTCTGGAAAGGACCGCCGCGCGCCGCCCGGCACCCATTCATGGCCGCCGCAGAAAGTCAGTTAAGGACCGGTAAAGCATCGCCCCCGACCCTGGGGACCATGCATACCACTGACTACTCACTGCAGCCCCGGACCGGGGCACGTGACCGGCTGGCGCCCGGACCGGCCCAGGTCGAAATCGTGATTCCGGTCCGCAACGAGGAACGCGACCTCGGCCCTTCCGTACGACGGCTGCGCGCCTATCTTGATGGCCGCTTTCCTTTCGCAGCCCGCATCACTATCGCCGACAATGGCAGCACCGACGGCACCTGGGCCCGGGCCCTGGAGCTGGCCCGCGAGCTTCCCCTGGTGCGGGCGGTCCGCATCGAGCGGCCCGGGCGGGGCGGCGCGCTGCGCTCGGTGTGGGCCGGCAGCACGGCCGAGGTCTGCGCCTACATGGACGTGGACCTGTCCACCGACCTGAACGCGCTGCTGCCGCTGGTCGCGCCGCTGCTGTCCGGGCACAGCGAGGTGGCCATCGGGACCCGGCTGGCGCGGGCCGCGCGGGTGATCCGCGGCCCGAAGCGCGAGATCATCTCCCGCTGCTACAACCTGCTGCTGCACGCGTCGCTCGGCACCCGCTTCTCGGACGCGCAATGCGGGTTCAAGGCCATCCGGGCCGACGCAGCCCGGGCCCTGCTGCCGCTCACCACGGACACCGGCTGGTTCTTCGACACGGAGCTGCTCGTGCTGGCGGAGCGGGCCGGGCTGCGTATCCACGAGGTCCCGGTGGACTGGATCGATGACCCGGATTCGCGGGTCAAAATCGTGGCCACGGCCCTGGGCGACCTGCGCGGCATCGTGCGGCTCGGCACCGGCCTGGCCCGCGGCACGATCCGGGTGCCCGGACTGCGCAGCGCGCAGCTGCGGCCGGCGGCGGACGGCCCGGGCCGCCGGCTCAGCGGCCAGCTGGTCAGTTTCGTCCTGATCGGGGTGGCCAGCACCGCGGCGTACCTGCTGCTGTACCTGCTCCTGCGCACCGTCGTGGCGGCGCAGGCCGCGAACGCGGTCAGCCTGCTGCTGACCGCCGTGGCCAACACCGCCGTCAACCGTCGGGTCACCTTCGGCATCCAGGGCCGGACCCACGCGGCCCGCCACCAGGTGCGTGGCCTGATCGCGTTCGCCATCGGCCTAGCGCTCACCTCGGGCGCGCTGGCCGCCCTGCACGCCAGCGCCCCCCGGGCCAGCCGGACCGCCGAGCTCACCGTGCTGGTGGCGGCCAACCTCACGGCCACGCTGGTGCGCTTCGGCCTGTACCGCAGCTGGGTCTTCCGCCAGCCCCGGCCCGGCGCACCGCCAGATACCGCTGCGCCGGGCCGTCCGGACGCTGCCCCGGGCCGTGCGGCCGCCGTCCACGGCCATCTGGCCGCCGTTCCGGGCCAGCCGGCACGGTCCGCGGCCGCCCGGCCGCGGACCAGGACGCGGGCCGGCCGGTAGCCCGTTCCGGCGCGCACAGTGACCTCGCAGACCGTGACGTCGCGCAGGGAGACCTCGCGGACGGTGACTTCCAGTGAGGGCCGTCTCCACGCCGTCCGGCCCGGTCCGCCGGCCCGCCCAGGCACCGGGGCAGCAAAGCTGGGGAACGCGGCTGGTCCGCGGCCGCCCCCGCGACCCGGCCTGGGCCAGGCCTGCGCTCCTCGGCCTCCTGGTGGCCACGGCCGTGCTCTACCTGGCCGGGCTGAGCCGCAGCGGCTACGCCAACGAGTTCTACGCCGCCGCCGTCCAGGCCGGCACGAAGAGCTGGAAGGCGTTCTTGTTCGGCTCGCTGGACTCCAGCAACTTCATCACCGTGGACAAGACCCCGGCGTCGCTGTGGGTGATGGAACTGTCCGGCCGGGCCTTCGGGTTCAGCTCGTGGAGCCTGCTCGCGCCCCAGGCCCTGGAGGGCGTGGCCGCCGTCGGCGTGCTCTACGCCACGGTCCGCCGGTGGTCCGGCCCGGCGGCGGCCACCATCGCCGGGGCCGTCCTGGCCCTGACCCCCGTGGCCGCCCTGATGTTCCGCTTCGACAACCCGGACGCGCTGCTGGTGCTGGTCATGACGCTGGCGGCGTACACCTTCACCCGGGCCGTCGAATCAGGCCTGACCCGGTGGGTCGCGCTGACCGGGGCCCTGCTGGGCCTGGGGTACCTGACCAAGATGCTGCAGGCCTTCCTGGTCCTGCCGGCCTTCGCACTCGTGTACCTCTGGGCCGGCCAGCCGTCCCTCGGCAAGCGGCTATGGCAGCTGCTGGCCGGGCTCGGGGCGCTGGTGGCCGCGGCGGGCTGGTGGGTCGCGATCGACCTGCTGACCCCGGCCGCCAGCCGGCCGTACGTCGGGGGTTCGACGGACAACAACATCCTGCAGCTCACGTTCGGCTACAACGGCCTCGGCCGGATCACCGGCAGCGAGAGCTCCGCGGGGGCGGGGGCGGGGGTGGGGGCGGAGGTTCCGAGTACGGGTCGCAGATCACCGCCTGGGTGAAAGCCCACTTCACCGCGAAGACCGTCGGCGGGATGACGGTCTACGACCTGACCGCCCCGAAGACGGGCTCCTGACCGTCAGCGCGCCAGGTGCCCGGCGTCCCCGAAGCCGGGCACCTGGCGCGCGGGCATGCATCACCTGACCAGGCAGTCCCCCGTGCCTGGCCACCGAAGACGCCCGCATCAGGCCAGTTCAGGACTTTATTTAAAAGTCATAAAAACCAACCGGGAAGCTCTTGACGTCTGTATCCCCTGGGAGATGCTGGCGAGCGAGCACGGCAGCGCTGATGGTCGGCGATGGTCCTGGGCAGCATCCGACCTCATCCATGACTGAGCCGACCGACTGGGAGAAGCGCATGAAACTGACGCGGCGATCGTTTCTCATCCTGGCCGGCGCCGGCGCCGCTGCTGGCAGTGTCTTACGCGCCCTGCCCAGCGAGGCGGCGAGTGCCCCCGGTGACGTTGTCGGCAAGATCACGGTGGGCTATCAGGGGTGGTTCGCGTGCATCGGCGATGGCGCGCCGATCAACGGCTGGTGGCACTGGAGCCAGAATTGGAGCCAGCCGCCATCGCCGTCCAACAACGCGATCAAGGCGTGGCCGGACATGGCCGAGTACGCCACCGGATACCAGACGGCGTACGGCAACCTCAACGGGGGCGGGGCGGCCACCCTGTTCTCCTCCTTCGACCAGCAGAGCGTGAACACCCATTTCCTGTGGATGCAGCAGAATGGCTGCGACACCGCTGCCCCATGTATGTCACCGCCGATAACGCGGGCGCTTCCCCGCTGATCGCCAACCGCACCGCCATCGGCACCTGGGAACAGTTCGATCAGATCACGGTGGGCAGCGGCACCATCGCCCTCCGGGCGCACGCCAACAACATGTACGTGACAGCGGACAACGCGGGCGCGTCCCCGCTCATCGCCAACCGCACCGCCATCGGCACCTGGGAGACCTTCCAGCTCATCCAGAATCCGGGTAGCACGGTCAGCCTGCTCGCCCTGGCCGACAACCTGTATGTCACCGCCGAGAACGCGGGCGCGTCCCCGCTGATCGCCAACCGCACCGCCATCGGCACCTGGGAGCAGTTCGATCTGATCACCGGCTGAGGAATCCCGGCCGCAGCACGTCAGCGCGAGGACCAACGGCGCTGGCGCCCGTAACGTCCGGCGTAGGCTCGGCCTGGCCGGAAGGACGCCCCGCCTGTGGACCCCACCGCACCCTCGCCAGACAGCGTGTTCGCTTATGCGCGGGCGCTGACCGGCCGGCTGATGACGGTGTCTGGCGGGCTGCTCCAGGCGGCATACCTGCACGGGTCGGCTGCTCTGGGGGGCTGGGTGCCAGGCCGCAGCGACGTGGACATGTTGTTCGTGATTGGCGAAGGCATCGACGGCGTTGCCGTGGAGCAGATGAGCCAGGCGCTTGGTGAGGCCGCCGGCCAGTGCCCGGGCCGGGAGCTGGAGTGCAGCGTGGTCACCGTGGCGCAGGCGGGACAGCCCGCGCCGCCGTGGCCGTTTGTGCTGCATGTCGCGGCCGGTCCCGGCCAGCCTGGCCGGGCGGTTCGCCCCGGCGGCCAGTCACCGGGGGATCCTGACCTGCTGATGCACTATGCCGTGTGCCGTGCCGCTGGCTGGCCGGCGTTCGGCCCCCCGGCAGCAGAACTCATCGGCGCCGTGCCGCGCCGGACGATCCTCGACTACCTGGCTGGGGAGCTTGGCTGGGGCGTCGAGCATGCGCCGGAGGCATACGCGGTGCTCAACGCCTGCCGGGCGCTGATCTACCTGACCGACCAGCAGATCGTGTCGAAGATCGCAGGCGGTGAAGCCGTACTCAGACGCCGCGCCGGGCCAGCTGAGGTGATCCAGCGCGCTCTTGAGCAGCAGCGGGGCAGCAGGCCGGAACGGCCACCGGCCCCTGATGCGGCCAGCTTCGTCCAGGCCACTGCGGCGGCGTTGCGCTCGGCCGCCGGTGAGCCCGCTGGCTAGGAGCCCGGCGTAACGGCCGATGTCCTGACGGCCGGCCAGGCCGGGGCGCGGCCCGCCGGGCTAGCGGCGTAGCAGGCTGCCGATGACGGCGATGCCGTCGTGGATCTCCGCCGGGGTGCTCGCGGCGTAGCCGAGGACGAGCCCGGGCGGGCCGGGACGCTGCCGGTGCCAGGACAGCGGCTGGGTCTTCACGCCGCGGGCCAGGGCGGCGGCGGCCAGGCCCGCATCGGACGGGCCCGTGCCGGACAGGCCCGTGCCGGGGAGGCCCGTGCCGCCGGGCAGTGCGTCGAAGGTGAGGGTCAGGTGCAGGCCGGCCGCGGCGCCGTGCACGCGGGCCCCGGGGAGATGGGCGGCGACCGCGTCGATCATGGCGTCACGGCGGCGGACGTGGCGCCGGCGCAGGAACCGCAGGTGGCGTTCCAGCTCGCCCGAGCCCATCAGCTCGGCCAGCACGAGCTGCGGCAGGACGGCGTTACCCAGGTCGGCATCACGCTTGGCGGTCACCAGCGCGTCGTGATAACGCGCCGGGCGCCAGCATCCACCCGACCCGCAGCGCGGGCGCGAGGAGCTTGGAGACGCTGCCGGCGTAGCAGACCTGCCCGGGGAGCGCCGCGTGCAGGGCGGGGACGGGGGGCCGGTCGTAGCGGTGCTCGGCGTCGTAGTCGTCCTCGATGATCAGGCCGCCGTCGCGCGCCCACTGCTGGAGGTCGCGGCGCCGGGCGCCGTCGAGAACCACGCCCATGGGGAACTGGTGCGCCGGGGTGAGCATGACCGCCGCGGCCCCGCTCGCGCGCAGCTGGTCGACCTGCAGGCCGCGATCGTCGACCGGGACCGGCACCGTGTCCAGCTGCCAGCTTTGCAGCTGCTGCCGGGCCCCGAGCGACCCTGGGTCCTCGACCGCGACCGACGGCAGCCCGGCCGCGCGCAGCGTCCGGGCCAGCAGCGCCAGGGCCTGGGCCACGCCCGCGACGACGATCACCTCGTCCGGGCTCACCCGGATGCCGCGGTTGCGGGCCAGCCAGTTCGAGACCGCGACCCGGAAGGGCGGAGCGCCGCGCGGGTCCCCGTACCCGAAACTTGACGGCGAGAGCCCGTCGAGCACCGCCCGCTCGGCGCGCAGCCACGCCGTCCGCGGGAACGCGGCCAGGTCAGGCAGGCCGGGCGACAGGTCGATCCGGCACCGTGCCGCCCGGAGGGCATCGAAGATCTCGATACCCGGGCGCGCTGAACATGGCCGGGGCCGCCGCGAGCCGCCCGCGTCCGGGGCCGGGCCGGCCGGACCGCGGAAGGCGGCGGGGCCCGCGGTGACGGCGGGCCCGCCGAGGCGGGCCTGGCCGATGGCGGAGCCCGGGCTGGCGGCCGGCGACGACGAACGGGGCGGCGACGACCCGGGTGCCGGACCGGCCCCGGCCGGCGAGCTGCCCGTCCTCGGTCAGGCGCCGGTAGGCCTCGGTGACGACCCCGCGGGACACGCCGAGTTCGCCCGCCAGCACGCGGGTCGCCGGGAGCCTGCTGCCGACGGGCAGGCGCCCGTCAGAGATGGCCCGGCGGAGATGCTGGGCCAGCCAGTCCGCCAGACCCCCGGCCGGAGCGTCCGCCCGGTCGAGCTGCAGGAAGTCGGCTCCACTTATGGACCACTGATCTTGACTCTCTATGGACCTTCCCATCAGTCCATTGTCGCGGCAAGGTGGCTGCGTGACTACCAATTGCCTGCCCGGAACTCCCCCGCCCGGTACTCGCGCGCCCGGCGGTCCCCGGTCCGGCCGTCCCCGGTCTGGCGTCCCCGCTCCGGCGCTCCCCGCTCCGGCGGAGCCGGCGGTACAGCGTCGCGGCCGGCAGCGTGGCCATGGTCCTGGTCGGCAGCAGTGTCGCGATCTCCCGCACGCTGGTCGCGGCCCCGCTGCTGACCGCGCAGGCGATCCGGTACGGCGTGGCCAGCGTCGTCCTGCTGATCCTGGCGCGCGGCGTGCGGGGCGCGGATCACCCGGCCGCGGGGACGGGAATGGCTCTGGCTGGCCAGCATCTCGGCCACCGGCCTGGTGCTGTTCAACATCGCGATCGTGCGGGGCGTGGCGCAGACCGGCCCGGCGATGATCGCGGTCGCGGTGGCCTGCGTGCCGGTCCTGCTGAGCGTGCTCGGGCCGCTGCTGCAGCGCCAGGCACCCCGGCGGCAGGTGGTGCTCGCGGCGGTGATCGTGACCGTGGGCGCGGTCCTGGTGGAGGGCGCCGGCCGGGTCAGCGCGGCCGGCCTGGCCTGGGCCGGGGTCGCGCTGGCCTGCGAGGCGGCGTTCACGCTGCTGGCCATCCCGGTGCTCGGGCGGCACGGCGCGTGGGGCGTCTCGGTGCACTCGGTGTGGATCGGCGCGGTCATGCTGACCGTGCTCGGCGTGGTCACCGAGGGCCCGGCGGCGGCGGCCCGGCTGACGCCCAGCGACTTCGCGGCCGTGGCCTACCTGGCCGTCCTGGTCACCGTGGTGGCGTTCGTGCTGTGGTACTCGACGGTGGCGGCGCTCGGGCCGGCCCGGGCGGGCGTGCTCACCGGCATCGCGCCGGTCGCGGCCGCGCTGACCGGCATGGCCACGGGCAGCCGCGCGCCGAGCCTGGCCATGTGGGCGGGCATCGCGGTCGTGATGGCCGGCCTGGCCGCCGGGCTCTGGTCCCGCGCCCGGCCCGGCCTGTCCAGCCCGGTGGTCAGCCCGGCCGCGGAGCTGGAGCCCGCAGAAAGCACGGCCGCAGAGCCGGTTCCGACCAAGCCGGGCCGTGGAACTGGCCCGTGAAGGCGGGGCCGCCTGATGGAGTTCCAGCACGCCCCGGGGATCTGGGCGGACTTTCCCGAGCTCGCGGCGGGTGCCGTGTTCGCTCAAGGAGTCGGCGCCGATGCCGACGTCGCGGACCGCGTGGCGCACTGGTACGGCGTGGCGGACGAGAGGCTGGCGGGCACCTCCGCCGCCGGACTGCCCGAGATCCAGGCGTGGCGCCGGGCGTTCGCCCGGATGGGACTCAAGCCGACGCAGTACCGCTGCGCGTCCGAGTCGCTGCTGCGCCGCTACGCACGGGAGCACGCGCTGCCCGCGATCCACCCGCTGGTCGACCTGGGCAACGCCATCTCCCTCGCCTACGCGGTCCCGGTCGCGGTGCTGGACGTCAGCCGTATCGCTGGCGCGCTCCAGGTCAGGTACGCCGAGGGCACCGAGAGCTACCTCGCCTTCTCCGGCGACACCGAGCAGCCGCGCCCGGGCGAGGTGATCTTCGCCGATGCCGCCGGGAACGCGCACGCCCGGCGCTGGACGAACCGGCAGAGCGCCCTGTCGGCCGTCCAGCCCGGCACGACGACGGTGCTGATCGTGGCCGAGGCCATGCACGAGACCGGCGGCGAGGACATCCGGAGCCTCATCGCCGCGGTGGAGGCGGAACTCACCGCGGCCTGGGCGGCCGCCACGAAGTCCGCGGTCCTCAGCCCGGCGAGCCCGCGCCTCGATTCCGCCGGGATGGAGAGCACGCGGGCGTAACCAGCGCGGGCCGCGCGCTCCAGCCGCGTGCTGGTGGCGAGCCGGAACAAGATCGCGCGGTCGGCAGGCATGGTCCCTATCCTGGCCACCGCCGGCCGCGGCCGGTACGCCCTTGCGCCTACCGGCCGGTGAGTCCGGGCCGCCTCCGCGGTCTACCCTTCGACTCTCGACGACGGCAAGGGTGGATCCATGGCTGAGCTGAGCGACATCCTGGGCAGGCACGTCCGCAACGGCGCGCTGCCGGGAGCGGTAGGCCTGGTGGTCCGGGGTGACCGGGCGGAGGTGGCGGCCGTCGGCTCAGCCAGCGTCGGGGGCGCCCCGATGACCAGGGAATCCATTTTCCGCATCGCGTCGATCACCAAGCCGATCACGGCCGCCTCACTCATGATGCTGGTCGAGGACGGCCGGATCGCGCTCGACGACCCGGTCGATGAATGGCTGCCCGAACTGGCGAAGCCGTCGGTCGTCCGCACGCCCGCCAGCGAGGTCGACGACGTGGTCCCGGCCGCCCGGCCGATCACCGTGTTCGACCTGCTCACCTCGCGCGCGGGGTACGGGTTCGCGTCCGACTTCACGCTGCCGGCCGTCCAGCGGCTGTTCTCGGTGCAGAAGGACGGCCGCGAAGTGCAGAGCTTCCCGGCCCCGGACGTGTGGATGGCCGAGCTGGCCAAGGTCCCGCTGCTCTACCAGCCGGGCGAGGGCTGGCTGTACGACACCTGCTCGACGGTGCAGGGCGTGCTGATCGCCAGGGTCAGCGGCCAGTCGCTGCCCGAATTCATGGCGGAGCGGGTGTTCGGGCCGCTCGGCATGACCGACTCGGGGTTCGAGGTACCAGCGGGCAAGCGCGACCGGTTCACCAGCTCCTACCGGACCGGCCCTGACGGCGGCCTGGAGCTGGCCGACGCTCCGGACGGGCAGTGGAGCACGATGCCGGCGTTCCCGCTCGGGAACGGCGGGCTGGCCGCCACGGCCGGTGACTGGCTGGCGTTCGGCCAGATGCTGCTGGCCGGCGGCGTCACCCCGGGCGGCCGCCGGCTGCTGTCGGCCGCGTCGGTCCAGCTGATGACCAGCGACCACACCACCGCCGCCCAGCGCGAGATCGGCGCGCTGTTCCTGGAGGGCCAGGGCTGGGGGTTCGGCGGCTCGGTCGACATCGCGCCCATCGACCCGTGGAACGTCCCCGGGCGTTACGGCTGGGTCGGCGGCACCGGCACCTCGGCCCACATCGTCCCGTCCACGGGCACGGTCGCCATCCTGCTCACCCAGGTGGCTGCGGACAGCCCCGTCCCGCCCGAGTGGATGCGGGACTTCTGGCGCTACGCGGCCAGCACCTGAGACCGGTCAGTCGAAGTTGTTCTTGCGGCCCTCGCGCACGTAGTCAACCGTCGACCTGATGTGCTGCTCACCGTGGACGGCGCGCTTCTTGGCGATGTGGCCGAACATCTGGATCCCGAAGCCGCCGTCGAGGTCGCTGACGATCCGCTGCTTCCAGGGACGGCGGACGATCTGGGTGGTCAGCCGGCGGGTGGTCCTCGGCTGGGTCATGATGTGGTCGGCGATCTGGTGGGCCCGGGTGACCAGCTCGCCGCGGGGCATCACCTCGTTGACCATCCCCCAGTCCAGGGCCTGCTGCGCGCTGATGGCCTCGCCGGTGAGCAGGGCGTAGGCCGCCCGCTTCACCCCGAGCAGTTCCTGGAACGCGTTGTGGATGCCGTCGGCAGGGACCGAGCCGATGTCGTAGTGCAGGTCGAAGAGAGTGGCATCGTCCGCGGCCAGGGTGATGTCACACATCAGCACGATCTCGGAGTGGAATCCGGACCCGTTGAGCAGGCCGATGGTCGGGATCTCCAGGTCGTTGACCAGGGCACTGACGTTGATCCGCCCGTCCTTGTAGGCGTGCTCGTAAGCCCAGTACTCCAGGTCGGCCTCCTCGAGGGCGAAGCCCTCGGGATCGGAGGTCATCATGAACTCCTCGCCCGACCCGGTCAGGATGAGCACCTCGTTCTCCGGGTCCGCCCCGACCGTCTTCAGCATCTGGCCGAGGGCGCGGTGGTTCTGCACGCTGAGCTGGATGGGACCGCCCAGGGTGTGCGCGGCGACGAGCAGGACGCCGTCCTCGCGGCGCTCCATCCGGAAGAAGTCCCTGAATGCCTCCCGGTAGTCCTCGAAGCGGGGAGTAGGGACGAATTCCTGTAGTGACATGGTCATTCCTTCGGCATTGCTGGCGGACGACGGGTCAGACGGGCGAGTACTCGCCGCTCTCGGCGGCGGCGGCCGGCGCCTCGGGAGGCGGCCCGGGCCGGCCGAGCGCCGACCAGATCGTCTCGATGAGCGCCCGGGTGGACAGGCCGTACTTGTCGAAGAGGTACGGGGCGGTCAGGGAGCCTTCCGCGAACGTGTCGCGCAGCCCGACCCGCCGCAGCGGCCGGCCGAGCCCGGCCTCGGCCATCGTCTCGGCCACGGCTGACCCGAGGCCGCCGATGATGGTGTGGTTCTCGGCGGTGACCACGACCCGCGCCCTGGCGGCGGCGTCCTGGACAGTGGCCGTGTCGAGGGGCTTGACGGTCGGAACGTTAATGACCGAAACAGAGACCGCGTGGCCGGCGAGCGCGCGCGCGGCGGCCAGCGCGGCGGCGAGCATCATGCCGCTGGCGAACAGGGCCACGTCGTCCCCGGGCAGCAGGACCTCGGCCTGGCCGAGTCGCAGCACGTGATCCTCGCCGAAGATGACCGGGATCTCACCGCGCTTGAGCCGGACGTACACCGGCCCCGGCAGGTCGATCACGGCCGCGGCGACCTGGCGGACCTCCACCGCGTCCGCGACGTCCACGACGGTCATGTTCGGCAGCGTGCGCATCAGCGCGACATCGTCGATCGCCTGATGGCTCGGGCCGCCGGGCGTCGAGACCCCGGGCATGAAGCCGATGATCCGCACGGGCAGGCCCGGGTACGCGATGGCGTTGGCGATCTGGTCGAACGGGCGGCGGGTGGCGAACACGCCGAACGTGTGCACGAACGGGATGTGGCCGCAGCGGGCGAGCGCCCCGGCCATGCTCATCATGTTCGCCTCGGCCATCCCGGCGTGGATGAACCGGTCCGGGATCTCCGCCTGGAACAGGTCGACCTCACACTGGCGGGTCAGGTCGCCGCTGAGGCACAGGATCTCGTCCCGGCGGCGGGCCAGGTCGACCAGGGCCCGGCCGTAGGGCTTGAGCTCGGTGGGGTAGGGCGGCTCACGCACGAAGGGCCTCCAGCTTGCCGGTGAGCTCCTCCACCGCGGCCGCGGCCAGCTCGGGGGGCAGCTTGATGAAGTGCCCGTCCGCGTCGGGCGGCAGGCAGTCCAGGCCGTGCCTGGTCGAGGTGCGGCACACCACCACGCTCGGCCGGCCGGTCGCCGCAGCCGCCCCGGCGAGCGCGGCGGCCAGCGCGTCAGGGTCGTGACCGTCGAGGTCCTGCACGTGCCAGCCGAACGCCGCCCACTTCGCGGCGATGGGCTCGAGCGTGGTGATGCTGTCCACCGGCCCGTCCACCTGGGAGTTGTTGGCGTCGAGCAGCACCACCAGGCGGTCAAGATGATGGTGCGCGGCGAACAGGGCCGCCTCCCAGACCTGCCCCTCCTCCAGTTCCCCGTCGCTGACCATCGTGAAGATCCGCGCGCCGGAGCCGCGGAGCCGGTCGGAGAGGGCGAAGCCCAGCGCCGCGGACAGCCCCTGGCCGAGGGAACCGCAGGTGTAGTCCATGACCGGCGAGCGCTCGGTGCCGATGGCCTCCACCGGCGACCCGTTCTGCCCGTAGCCCGCGGCCGCGTCCTCGTCGAGCAGCCCCAGCTCGGCCGCGGCCGCGAACGGGCCGATGACGTAGTGCCCCGGCGAGCACACCAGACGGTCCACGCCGGGACGGGCGGTGGCGAACACGGCGGCCACCTGCTCGGCGGACGACAGGGCCTGGCCGAGGTACCCGAAACCCTGGGGTGCGACCATCCGGACGGCCCGCAGGCGGATCCTCAGGGCCAGTTCCCGCAGGTCCGGCACGGTCCACTGGGTCCCGGGGGCGGAGATGGGCACCGTCGGGCGCATCGGACCTTCTTTACCTGAAGTGGCTAAGTGGCTTAGCCACAATCATGGTGAGCGGGCCCGCGTGGTGTCAACCACCGTCAGGCGCGGAGGATGTGCCCGAGCATGGCCTGATGGTGTGCCGCGACGGCGCGGGCCGCGGCGTCCGGGTCCTGGCGCAGCACCGCGGCGGCGATCGGCTCGTGCAGGGCCAGACGCTGCTCGGGACTGGTGTCGCGCAGCCAGTCAGGCACGGACTCGGTGGCCACCCAGTGCCGGTACTGGAACGACAGCGCCGCGGTGTGGACGCTCTCGTAGATCGCGGCCAGGTACAGGTTGCCCGCAGAACGGACCACGGTGGCGTGGAACACCGTGTCAGCGGCGATCACCTCCGAGGCGTCCCGGGCCGAATCCCCGAGGCGCCCGAGCGCCTCACCGATCGCGGCCGCCTCGGCGGGGGTGAGTTGCGGGGTCCGGGCCGCGGCCTCCCGGGCTCCCAGGGTCTCCAGCCACAACCGCAGCTGCATCAGGTCGCTGAGCGAGCGCTGGTCGAGGTCGAGCATGAGGTTGACCGACGCGGTGACCATCGTCTCGGGGCGGCGGACCACGTAGGCGCCCGACCCGCGGCGGATCTCGACCAGCCCCATCAGCGACAGGGCGCGCAGCGCCTGGCTGACGGTCGGGCGGCTGGCCCCGAATCGCTCGGCCAGGTCGCGCTCGGGCGGAAGGCGGGCTCCTTCGGCGATGTCCTCGCTGATGATGAGGCGCCGGATCCGCTCGGCCAGATCGTCGGAGAGCCGCGGCACGGTGAGCCGCGCGGTCCTGGGCAGCTCGACAGGATCCGGCCGGCGCCGCCGGGCAGCCGGTCCTCGCGACGGCTCGGCCACCATGCCCTCCCCGGCTCGTCAGGGCGGTCCGGCCCGCCCCGCCACGAGCCGACAGTACTAGCTGAGTCCTGGGCGGACTCTGGTACGCACGGTCAGGACTGGTTCGAGCCCGCGCGGAGTGTGCCCCCTGATCGCCGCCGGGGGAGTCACGACCACAGCCGTGGGCAAGCTGGACAAGAAGGCGCTGCGCGAGATCCTCGCGGCGCCGGGAGGAGCCTGACATGACCGACACCGACGCGCGCTCCGCCGGCCGCGGCTTCGACAGCGCGGAGCACCAGGCCCGGCTGGCCGAGCTGTACCGGGACTTCGAGGCCGCGGGGATGACCCCGCTGTGGCTGACCCGGGAGGGCCTGATGCCCGCCCATCCGGAGCCGAGGGCGGTGCCGCACGTATGGAGCTGGGCGGACCTGCTGCCGCTGGCCGCGCGCAGCGCGGACCTGGTTCCGGTGGGGCGGGGCGGGGAGCGCCGGGCGATCAGCCTCGGCAACCCGGGGCTGACCGGCGACCCGTACACCACGCCGACGTTGTGGGCCGCGATCCAGTACCTGGCGCCGCGCGAGGACGCCCCGGAACACCGGCACAGCCAGTCGGCGTTCCGGTTCGTCCTGGAAGGCGAGGGGGTGTGGACGGTGGTGGACGGCGACCCGGTCGCGATGCGCCGCGGGGACCTGCTGCTGACCCCCGGCTGGGCGTTCCACGGGCACCAGAACGTCTCCGATGCGCCGATGGCCTGGCTGGACGGGCTGGACATCCCGCTGGTCGCCCAGACCGACCAGGGATTCTTCGAGTTCGGCCCGGACCAGGTGCGGACCCGGGCCACCCCGGAGCGGAGCAATTCCGAGCGGCTGTGGGGCGGGCCCGGGCTCACCCCGGTCGGCCTGGCCGGGCCCCGCCCGGCGTCCCCGCTGATGGCCTACCGCTGGGCGCACACCGATGCGGCCCTGGCCGCGCAGCTCGACCTGGAGGACGAGGGGGCCGCCGGGGTGATGGAGCCGGGCCACGCCGCGGTCCGGTTCACCAACCCGACCAGCGGCGGCGACGCGCTGACCACGATGCGCACCGAGTTCCACCGGCTGCGGGCCGGCGCGGGCACCCGCCCTGCCCGCACGTCCGCGTCTTCCGTCTGGCAGGTGTTCGACGGCCGCGGCAGCGTGACCCTCAATTCTCTCCAACGGGACCTGGAGCGTGGTGACGTGATCGCCGTGCCGGCGTGGACGGAGTTCGCGTTCCAGACCGGGAGCGGACTGGATCTGTTCACGTTCTCCGACGCCCCCGTGTTCGAGAAGCTGCACCTGCTGCGGACCGAGGTGACCGGCTGATGCGCCCGGCGGGGTGCCCGGGTCACGCAGGTGCCGCGGCGTGGCGTGCTGCCGTGCCTGCTCAACGGACCTGGCCGCCGCCGTCCTAGGCTGTGGACCATGTCTGCATCCCCTGAAGCTCACGCCCCCCAGACGTCTGGCCGTCCCGAGCTGGCCGCGGTCCGCGGCCCCGTGACCTGGTCGCAGGTGGGCGCCTACGAAGACATCCGCCTGGAGGTCAGCGAGGACGGCATCGCCAAGGTGACGATCTGCCGTCCCGAGGTCCGCAACGCGTTCCGGCCGCAGACGCTGATCGAGATCTCCGACGCGCTCGTGATCGCCCGGGAAGACCCCCAGATCGGGGTGATCATCCTGACCGGCGAGGGCCCGGACGCGTTCTGCTCCGGCGGTGACCAGCGGGTTCGGGGCGACACCGGCTACCTCACCGACCCCGGCCAGCCGGGCGCGGTCGGCCGGTTCCACGTCACCGATCTGCAGATCCAGATCCGCCGGCTGCCCAAGCCGGTCGTGGCCATGGTCGCCGGGTATGCCATCGGCGGCGGGCACGTGCTCCACCTGATCTGCGACCTGACCATCGCCGCGGACAACGCCCGCTTCGGCCAGGTAGGCCCCAAGGTGGGCTCGTTCGACGGCGGCTACGGCGCGGGCCTGCTGGCCGAGCTGGTCGGCGTGAAGAAGGCCAAGGAGATCTGGTTCCTGTGCTTCCAGTACGGCGCGCAGGAAGCGCTGGACATGGGGCTGGTCAACACCGTCGTGCCGCTCGCCGACCTGGAGGCCGAGACGGTCGCCTGGTCCCGCCGGATGCTGCAGATGTCACCGTTCGCGCTGCGGCTGATGAAGGCCAGCTTCCACGCGGCCGAAGACGGCATGGCCGGTATCCAGCAGCTGGCCCACGACGCGAACCTGCTCTTCTACAGCACCGAGGAGGCCCGCGAGGGCCGGGAGGCGTTCAAGGCCAAGCGCCGGCCCGAGTTCGAGCGCTTCCCCCGCCGCCCCTGACGGGATCCCGGCTAACCGCTGCCGCCGCCGGCCGCGAGGGCATGCGCCGCTCGGCTGGTGGCCGTCCGGCCCACGGTGGACTAACCTGTTAGCTAAGGAGGAGCCATGACGAGCGACACCGCTGCGCAGTTCAACATCCACGACGCCAAGACGAACCTGTCCCGGATCATCGAGCGGGTCGAGCGCGGTGAAGAAATCGTCATCAGCCGTGCGGGGAATCCGGTCGCCAAGGTCGTTCCGCTGTCCCGCACGATCGACCGGACCGGGCGCGGCTCCCTGCGGGGCAAGCTCGTCGCTGCCGACGACTGGGACTCCGACGAGGTCAACGAGGTCATCGCCCGCGACTTCGGCATGACGCGGTGAGCCTGCTCTTGGACACCCATGTGGTGCTGTGGTGGCTGACCGACGATCCCGCTCTGCCTGATGACGTCAAGTCCAGGCTGGACCATGACCCAGATGTTTACATCAGCAGCGCCACCGTATGGGAAGTGGCCATCAAACAGTCAGCCGGCAAGCTCACCGAGCCAGCGGACCTCCCGGAACGCGTCCGCGACAGCGGATTCCGCGAGCTGGCCATCAGCTCCCGGCACGCCATCATGGCCGGTCGTCTCCCGCCGATCCACCGGGATCCCTTCGACCGCATGCTGGTCGGGCAGGCACAATGCGAAGGCTTCACGCTGGCGACGAGAGATCTCCAGATCCACAAGTACGAGGTTGCCATCCTCCCCGTGTGAAGGCCCAGGATTTCTGTCCTCCTGCGCCCAGCGCTCCGGCGGGTCAGCGCAGGCTCTGGCCCGAGGAGCTCGCGGGGACCAAACCGGGCGACCAGGTCACGCCCGTCAAGCTGGAAGGAGAACGCCCGGGACCAGTCGCCCCCGCCGAGCTCCGCGACGTCGCGGGCCCGGCAGGCATACCGCTGAGCCAGGAACCCGGCCGCCTCGGCCACCAGGACAGGCTTGCCGTTCATGGGTCACCAGCACACCCCGGTGGCGGTAATACCGCAATCGATTTTCCCCGCCCGGCGGCGTGGCCTGGCCAGCCACCGGAGCCGTTCATCGCAGGTTTTCCCTGGTCAGCCGGATCCTGATCAGCCGGTTTTGTGCCCGTGCTGGCGGGCGATGACGTCCAGCACCTCGATGGCCCTGGATTTGTCCCCCCGGAGCGCTTTCAGCTCGGCCACCGGCAACTGGGTCGCCAGGGTCCACGGATTCCGCTCCCGCCGGCCGTCAACCTTGGTGAGCCGGTAGAACACCTGCCCGTCGGAGCGCATGATCCATTCCCAGGACATCGCCGCAAGCTCAGTGGCGGAACTGCTGCTGACCTGGGCGATTACCTTCGGGGACATCAATGCCATGCGCTTAACCCTCTCGGCGGCTGACCCTGTCGGCGGTGGAGTCCCGGCTTCCGGGGCCGGACACGCTGCTGTGGTCCGACAGACGCTACCGCGTATTCTTGCAAAGGATTGCAGAGCCCGCTGGGGTGTCACGAACATCACAGTCGCCCAGCAGTGGCCCGGCCCGCCAGCAACTCCAGGCGCGGGCTTCTGCCACGAGGCCCCGCGGCCCGCCCAGCGCCTGCTCTGGTGCCTATGCCTGGGGGCATAGGCCGCCGGGAAAGTGTGGTCCCTGGGCAGATTTCTGCTGGTAGCAGCGTCCGTAGCGTTCTGGTCATCAGCAAGGACTGATGAGAGGACGCATCGTGATCGAGATTGATGGCCTGACCAAACGTTACGGGGACAAGACGGCCGTTGACGGGCTGAGCTTCGTGGTGGAACCGGGGGTGGTCACGGGGTTCCTCGGCCCGAACGGAGCCGGGAAATCGACGACCATGCGGGTGATCGCCGGCCTGGACCGGCCGACGAGCGGCACGGTCCGGGTCAACGGCAAGCGATATCCCGGCTGCGCCGCCCCCATGTCCGAGCTGGGCATCCTGCTGGACGCCAAGTCCGTCCACCCTGGGTTGTCGGCCCGCAATAACCTGCTGGCCCTGGCGCGGACGGCCGGCATCGGCCGGCGCCGGGTCGATGAGGTGATCGAGCTGGCCGGGCTGGCTGAGGTGGCAGGCTCGCGGGCCGGTGGTTTCTCGCTCGGCATGGGACAGCGACTTGGGGTAGCGGCCGCGCTTCTCGGGCAGCCGCGGACCGTGGTCCTGGACGAGCCGGTCAACGGCCTGGACCCGGACGGCGTGCGCTGGATCCGGCTGCTGCTCAGGTCGCTCGCCGAGGAGGGCCGGACGGTCTTCCTGTCGTCGCACCTGATGAGCGAGATGGCCCAGACGGCCACCCGGCTGGTCATCCTCGGGCGCGGCAAGCTCGTCGCCGAGACCAGCGTCGAGGACTTCGTCGGCCACGCGGCCGACGGTGACGTGCTGGTGCGCACCCCGGAAGCGGTGGCCTTGAGCCGGGTGCTCGCGGCCCCGGGTGTGACCGTGACCGATGACGGCTCCGGCGTCCTTCGGGTGTCCGGTGTGACGGCCGAGCAGATCGGGGCAACCGCGTGGCGGGCGCACCTGCCGGTTTACGAGCTCACGCCCGAGAGGGCTTCGCTGGAGGAGGCATTCATGCAGGTCACCCAGGACAGCGTCGAATACCACGCCGGAGCGACGCGATGACCGCCATGCTCGCGCCGCCTGAGACTCAGGCTCCGGCCGTGGCCGGGCGGGTCACCCAGGCCCGCGTCATCTGGTCGGAGTGGACGAAACTGAGCGCGCTGCGCTCGACCTGGTACTGCGCGCTGATCACGGTCATCCTGCTCGTCGGCGTGGGTGCGCTGGCCGCGGGGGGAAAGCCCTACGTGGTCTCGGCGGGAAACCCCGCCGCGACGGCGGTGTCGGTCAGCCTGTACGGCGTTCTGCTGGCCCAGCTGGTCCTCGGCGTCCTCGGCGTGCTGGTGTTCAGCGGCGAATACGGAACCGGGATGATCCGCGCGACGCTGGCCGTGGTCCCGTCCCGGCTGCCAGTGCTGTGGGCCAAGCTGCTCGTGCTGGCCGGGCTGGTGCTGCCGGTCACCCTGGTGGCTGCGCTGGCCGAATTCTTCGTGGCGACGGCTATCCAGTCGGCCCGGGGCGGGTCAGCGATCTCGCTGACGGATCCGGGCGTGCTGCGGACCGTGATCGGCGCGTCGCTGTACCTGACGGTGACCGCGGTCATCGGCCTGGCCCTGGGTGCCCTGCTCAGGAGGACCGCCGTGGGCGTGTCGGCATTCGCCGGGATGTTCTTGGTCGCGCCGCTCATCGTGGCGCAGCTCCCGCACTCGGTCGCGCGCATCGCGCCGTATCTGCCCTCCAGCGCCGGCGGGGCTCTGTGGGGCCAGCCGCTGGCCACGCATCCGCTGGGTCCGTGGGCCGGGTTCGCCGTGCTCTGCGGCTACGCGGTGGTGCTGATCGGCCTGGCCGCCTGGCGGCTGCGGCGCCGCGACGCGTGAACCGGAGGATCAGGCGTGAACGGGAGGATGAAGGAATGTCCTTCCGGAAGCTGAGCCGGCCCCTCTGGAAAGACGCCCTGAACCTCCTGGCCAGCTGGGCGGCCCCGCTCGACCAGGCCGAGACCGCCAGGCAGCCGGCGAGGCGTAACCCGCCGCGGTCCTGGTGAACTGGAACGCGGCCCGGCCCGTGGATAGGGATGAATGCGGGCCCCTCCCCTCATTCAGGTGCAGCACGCCGTCCGGCGCGCCGTAGTGTACTTGCCTGGAAACGCCCTGGTCGCGGCCTGCTGGCCGGGCTGAGGATGGGGGAACCGATGTCGCTTGCCGCCCTGCTCACCTGGATCATCACGGCCGGGGCCGGCCTGTACCTGCTGACCATCTGGCTCATCGAATACGACCGTGAGTTCCAGTCCGCGGCGGCGACCCGCCTGCCGGTCCCGGTGATCAGCGCGCACGCACTGCTCGCCGTGGCCGGGCTCGGCGTCTGGGGGGTGTACCTGATCACCGACACCCCCCGGCTCGCCCTGGCCGCCGCCGCGACCCTGGTCGTGGTCGCGGCCCTCGGCCTGACCATGGCGGTGCGGTGGTTCGCCGTGTACCGGGCCCACGATTCCGCGGCCGCGCGGGGAGAGCGCGCCGGGATCACCGTCCCGCCGGAACGGAATTTCCCGCTGCCCGTGGTCATCGGCCACGGCCTGTTCGCGGTGGCCACGCTCATCCTGGTGGTCGTGACCGCGATCGGTGAGGTCGGCGGCAGCTGACGCTTTCCTGATCAGGGCTCAGCCGGCCGTGGGGACCTCGTGCCACAGCCCGCCGTTGAGGTTGAGCGCATTGCCGTGGGCCTGGCCGGGAGCGCTGTCGCCGACGTAGGTGTACAGCGGGTGCCCGTCGTAGGTCGCCTGGGTCGAGCCGTCCGACCGCTTGATCGTGCCGAGCCGGCCCGTGACGCCCGCTCCGGCGGTCACCGGTCCTTTCACCGGCGGCCAGTACGCCGCGCAGGAGCCGTTGCAGACCGACTTGGTCGGCGTGTCCGGCGCGAACGAGTACAGGGTGAACCCGCGGGCGTTGGCCAGCACGCTCACCCCCCCGATCTGGACGGCCTTGAGCCCGCCTCCTGCACTGGCCGTAGCTGGCGCCCCCGCACCGGCCACGGCCACGCCCAGCAGGACCAGCGCCACCACGGACAGGCCGGCCACCCCCCAGGCGGCTCCCGGGATCCCGTCCTGCAGCCGGTCCAGCAGCGGGCCGCGGGCGGGCCGATGCCCCGCCGCCCGGGACGCGGGAGGGGTGGCGGCGAAGACCGCCAGCACGGCGAAGGCCGCGACCTCGATCACCCCGGCCACGATCCCCGCTGTGGTCCGCACCTCCTTGAACCCGAACAGCCCGATCCAGACCGACAGCAGGTAGCCGCCGAGGGTGGACAGCGCGAATCCGGCTCCCGCGGCGGCCGCCAGCCGGCTGCCGGACACCAGCACCGCCAGGGCGAGGAGGAAGGCGGCGATCACCTGGAGCAGGAACAGCCAGCCGATGGTCGGGATCGACCGGTACCCGGTCAGGTACAGGTCGAGATGGATCCCCGCGGTGGCCACCAGGAGGGCCGCTCCCGCGACCCGCAGCCCGGTGCGCCACATCCGGTCAGTACCCGCCACCGCCGCCACCACTGCTGCTGGAGGCGGCGGGCGCGGCGGCGGCCCCGGAGACCGGCACCACATGCCAGACTCCTCCGGACAGGTTAAGACCGTTGCCCTTGTCCTGCCCGGGGGCGGAGTCGCTCACGTACGTATAGAGCGGATGCCCGTTGTAGGTGGCCTGCGTCGAGCCATCCGAGCGGGTGATCGTGCCCAGCTTGCCGGTGACGCCCGCCCCCGCGGTCACTGGTCCTTTCAGCGGCGGCCAGAACGTGGCGCACGACCCGTTGCAATTGGATTTGGTCGGCGTGTCCGGCGCGAACGAGTACAGCGTGAAGCCCTTGGCGTTGGTGATCACCATGACACCCTTGATCGTCGTGGTCTTCAGGGCTGAGCTGGAGGCGGCCGCCGGGGAGGAAGCCGCGCTGGACGAGCTAGCGGCCGCGCTGGGCGTGCTGCCGCCGCCGGCCGTCGATGAGGACCCGCACGCCGCAGCGATCAGGGCGACTCCGGCCAGGCCAGCCGGGACAAACCATCGGTTATGCATGACATACCCCCGGTACTGAAGAATGACCTCAATCTCTTGCACGTACCCGACTCCGGCTCCGTTCACCATCAATGGCCTTCTGCGCAACTCGCGGCGTTGCTGCACCCCGGGCGCGGCGTCACCCGCGCGGTCGGCAGCTCCCGGCTCCCGTCTGCCGGATACGTCAGCGCGCAGGCACGCTGACCAGGGCCTTCCCGGTCGCACTGGCCACGACGAACCCGCGCACACCGGGCTCGCCGAGCGGAGCTGACGCCGGGTACCACGCATCCATGTGGCCCGCGGCCACGGTCCAGCCGCCCGCCACGACGCGCCCGCCCGGGCCGACGACCAGCAGCTCGCACCGGGTCCCGGGGGAAAGCCGGCTCACCTGCACCTGCATCTGAATCCCCCACGGCTGGGCCCGGTATCTCACCGTGGCCGCCGCGCCGGTAAGCGGGTCACGGCCATGGGCCATTTCCACCCAGGGCAGAACCGAGGCCGCGGGCCGCGGCGCAGCCGGGTCCACCACCCGGGACACGGCGACCGCACCCCCGCTGGCGATGACCGCCACGGCCACGGCGGCCGCGACACGCCGCCATCGCAGGCGCCTGCGCAGGGTAGCGGCCCGCTCCAGCAGCGACCGCAGCACCGCCTCCGGCGGACCATCCCGGCCGGGCTCGTCCAGGACCAGCATGGTCACGTCGGCGTCCGGCACGCTGCCCAGCCGTCCGGGCAGCGCCGCCAGCCCGGCCAGCTCCTCCCGGCAGCCAGTGCACCACGCGAGGTGGCTGTCCACTATGGCCCGGTCCGCCGGGTCGATGGCTCCCACGACGTAGACACCGAGCGCGGCGCGGATCTCCGCGCAGTCCCATGGCGTCGTCACCGGGCCCGGCCCCATCCGCGTGGGCCGCCCCCGGCCAGTCTGGTCCCCATACCAACCAGAACGGCGCAACCTGCCCCGATCGTTCAGCTAGCGGGCAGGAGCCCGGCGGTACCCGTGCCCGGGGCGGCCAGGCTGGGCGGGGCACGACGACCAGCACATCGGAAATCCCGGACGTGCTTTGAGCTTGCCCAGAGGTTGTGTTCAGCCACTGCTCCAGCCTGACCTGCATCATTGCTAATCGGTACGTGGGCAGAGCCGGAGAGGCACGGCAGATGAGAGGCGGCCTCGTGGGTGAGAACACGAACAGATGGCGGCGCATGGCCTGGTCACTGGTGCGGTCCCGCCGGGGCATCCCGCTGAACGTGTCGGGACCTTCCCAGCCGGGCGGGTTGGTGGCCAAGCGGGTATTTGCCGCACTGCTGGGCCTGGCTATCACGGCCGTGGCCGTGACGCAGTACCGGACCGGTCATGGCCCGATCACGGTCGCGTGGCTGGCGATCGGCCCGCTGCTGGCCTCCTTGCTGCTGAGGCCGCTGACCACCGCCGTGCTGGCGGGCTGGGCGGTGCTGCTGAGCCTCGCGCTGAGCCTGCACCGGCCCGGCCCGCCCGGCACGCTCGTCGCGCACCTGAGCGTGCTGGTGCTGCTGGCCGCGTTCGCGGTGGTCAACTCGGTGCTGCGCACCGCGGCCCAGCGGCGGCTCAGCCAGGTCCGCGCCGTGGCCAGGGTCGCGCAGAGCGCACTGCTGCGTGAGGTCCCGGCCACCGTCACCGCAGGACGGCTGGCCTCCCGCTACGTCTCGGCCGCGGCCGAGGCCCGGGTGGGCGGGGACCTGCTGGAGGTCGTCTCCCACGGAGACCACTCGCGCTGGCTCATCGGTGACACGCGCGGCAAGGGCCTGCCCGCCGTGCGCCTGGCCAGCGTGGCGATGACCAGCTTCCGGGACGCCTGCGCCCAGCCCGGCCTGTCGCTGCCCGAGATCGCCCGGGTAGTGGACCGGTCGGTCACCCGGGCCGCCGGGGATGAGGACTTCGTGACCGCCCTGTTCGCCGACTACGATCCGCGCGGCTGGCTCGAACTCGTCACCTGCGGGCACCCGCCGCCCCTGCGGCTGACCGCCGACGGCGGCCTGCAGGCCCTGACCCCTTCCGCGTACGCGACCCCGCTGGGCCTGCGCCCGCACATGAGCGTGTCCACGTTCACGGTGAGCCCCGGCGACCGGCTGGTGTTCTACACCGACGGCCTGCTCGAGGCCCGCGACCGGGCCGGCCGGTACTTCCGGCTGGAGGACTGCCTCGACACGCTCCGCCGCACCGATCTGGAGGCCGCCGCGGACGAGCTGCTCGACCGGCTGGTGGCTCATACCGGCCGCCGGCTCGACGACGACGTCGCGGTGCTGCTCTTCGAGGCGGCGACTCCCCCGGCCCAGCGTGAGGACGAGCTCGTCGCTACGGCGGCATCAGCCCGGGTCACCATGCGGGACGGCGAGTGCGCTGGCCGCCGCCGGCCCGGTGAGCCGTTAGCGGACCCCATGCTGCGGCGGAGCCCGGCACCCGGAGTATTGATCAGCCCACGGACTTGGGCCGGAGCGTGCTGCCGGCCCGAAGGACGCCGTCGTCGTCGAGGTCGTCCAGCACGGCGGGCAGGCCCACGCTCAGCATCTTCCGGCGCACCCGGCCGAGCAGCTTCGCCATGAAGACCCCGCCTACGCCGGTGAATCCGGTGTGCTCGTAGATGAAGCGCGTGCCGCCGGGATGAGGCTGGAGCCGGTAGACGACCTGGGTCAGGTCGCCGCCGGCGTCGCCACCGTCGACCCATGAGTAACGCAGCAGGGACGGCTCGTCCACCTCGAGCACCTCGCAGTCGACGACGCCGTTCCAGCCGGGCTTCGGCTTCGCGATGAACGTGAACTTCGTGCCCACGACGGGGGCGAAACCTTCCGGGCGCCCGCCTGCGCCGGTGGCGGTCCACAGCGGGATGAGAGCCGGGTCGGTCACGGCCCGCCAGACCTTCGCGGGCGGATGGGGGTAGTCACGCACGATACGGATCTCACTCACGGGAACTCCTCCGGCGGACGAGGCGGGCTGGCAGTTTTTTCTAGCTGCTAGAAATTTATAGTAGCAGAAAAAATACTGCCGCTATACTGGCAGCATGAGCTCCCCGACGGCGGACACGAGCGCCCGGGCCGCCGGCTGGGCGGGGGGCGGCCTTCCCGGGATCGAGGCACCGCAGGCCGAAGGGCTGCGGGAGCGCAAGAAGCGCCTGATGCGCCAGCAGCTGTCGGACACCGCGACCCGGATGTTCCTGGAGCGGGGCTTCGACGCGGTCCGCGTGAGCGAGATCGCCGAGGCGTGCGGGGTGTCGGAGAAAACGGTCTTCAACTACTTCCCCACCAAGGAAGCCCTGATCCTGGACCGCCTCGACGCCACGGTGGCCGCGCTGCGGACCGGGCTGGCCGATCCCGGCGTGTCCCCGGTAGAGGCGGCGCTGCGGATCCTGGATGCCGAGCTGCGGGCCATGACGTCCTGGCTCGCGGCCCAGGACGACCCGGTCCAGGCGGGCGCGTCGATCCGGCGCTTCGGCGCGCTGATCCAGGCCGCGCCGTCCCTGCGGGCCCATCAGAGCGACATGATGGATCAGTTCGTCGCCGTGGCCGCCGCCGCCCTGGCCGGGCGGGCCGCGATGAGCCCGGACGACCCGGAGCCGCGGATCGCCGCCACCGCCCTGCTCGGGCTGTGGCGGGTCCAGTTCCAGGCCCTGGGCAAGTACCTGGACGGCACCCGCACCCCGGCCCAGCTCCACCAGGCCGTCAGCGCCGACGTCCACCGCGCGGCCCGGCTCATCGACACCGGCCTCAGCTCGTTCCCGGCGTTCTCCTAGCGGCCGGCCAGCGCTCGGCCGCTACCTCATCGCCGCCCCCGGCGGCCGGGGTCCTCACCGCCGGACCGGGGTCAGAGGTCCAGGACCAGGTCGCCGCGCGGCTGGGAGCAGCAGATCAGCGCGCTGCCGCCGGCTGGCTCCTCCACCGGGTCGGGGCTGTAGCCAACCGTCCCGGACAGCAGGGCGGTCTCGCAGGTGTGGCACACGCCGGTCCGGCATGACCAGCGCACCGGCACGTCGCAGGCCTCAGCCAGCTCGAGCAGGCTGGCGTATCGCTGGTCCCACGGGACGGTCAGGCTGCTGCGCGCGAACGCGATCTGCGGGCCGGGGCCGGCCTGGCCCGCGGGCGGGTGCGGCGGCCGGGCCGCGGCGGGCGCGATCCCCGGCGTCGACGAGCCCGTGGCACCGAAGATCTCGGTGTGCACGCGGGCCCGGTCGATACCCAGGCTCTCGAGGGCGCCCGACACGTCCGCCATGAACGCCGCCGGGCCGCACAGGTAGGCATCCGCGTCGCGCGGCAGGTCCAGGCCGGCCAGCACCTCCGGGGTCAGCCGTCCCGCCGTCTGGTAGTCGCGCCCGTGGACGTCGCCGGGCCCGGGGTGGCTGTAGCAGATGTGCCGGTGCCCGCGGGCCAGCTCCGCCAGCAGCGACCGCGATTCGCTCGCAAACGGCTCGTCCGCGCGGCTCCGGGCACCATGGAGCCACCAGATCTCGCGGCCGGACCCGGCGCCGGCCAGGGCGTGGAGCATGGCCAGGACCGGGGTCGCCCCCACCCCGGCGCTGATCAGCAGGACCGGGGTGTCCCCGGGCTGAAGGATGAAGGTGCCGCGCGGGGCGGCCACGTCGAGCTGGTCGCCCGCGCGCACGCGGGTGTGCATGAACTCGCTGCCCGCGCCGTGCGGCTCGCGCTTGACGCTGATCCGGTAGGACGGGGCGCCCGGGGGCCCGGACAGCGAGTAGCTGCGCACCAGGGGCGGGCCGCCTGGCGTGGCCGGCAGCCGCAGGGTCAGGAACTGCCCCGGCTGGGCGGCGGGCACGGCCGCCCCGTCCGGGTCGGCCAGGTGCACCGAGATCACGGAGCCGGTCTCCCGCTCGAGGGCGGTCACGGCCAGCGGCCGGAACCCCGGCCAGGCCGGCGGCGGGCTCACCGGGACGAGCCCGGCGTTGCCGGCGGTCCCGCCGGGCGAGGCGGGCTGGTCCAGCAGGGCCCGGAACGACGCCTTCCAGCCGTCCGGCAGGGCCGGGATCCGCAGCGCCTGCGCGACCCGCTGGCGGGAATGACCGGGCAGGTAGAGCAGGGCATCGACCTCGGCCACCGTCATGGCTTCCGGGCCGGGGGCGACCGGCACGATCTCGTCGCCCGCCTGCACGGCGCCCTCGCGCAGCACCCGCAGGTAGAACCCGGGGCGGTGGCGGGAGACCAGCAGCGCCGGGATCTGCGGGTCGTTCATCCGGATCCCGACCCGGTAGCAGGTGACCCGGGGCTGGGTCACCTCGAACAGCGCCTCGCCGATCTGGTAGCGGTCGCCGATGCGGACCTGGTCGTCGGCCAGCCCCGCGACGGTGAAGTTCTCCCCGAACTGGCCGTAGCTGAAGTCGTCGCGGGCCAGCTGCTGCTGCCAGTACCGGTAAGACTCGATCTGGTACACGAACACCGCCCGGTGCTCGCCGCCGTGCCCGGCCAGATCACCCTGCCCGTCGCCGTCGATGTTGAGCCGCCGCACCATCTGCGGGCCGGGGACCGGCCGCTTCCACACCGCCGTGTGCACGGTCCGGCCCTGCCAGGCCACGTCCTGCGGCAAGCCGACGTTCACCGACAGCAGGCGGCCGGGCCGCTGGTCCGTGTCCACCTGGTGCCCTCCTCCGCGCCGTCTGCCAGCCACACCGGTTCACCCTGAACACTACGGAGACGCCGCGCATGCTGCGGCGCGCACCTGGAACAGAGCTCCGCCCATGCTGATTGCGGGTCAGAGCCGGCCTTGCTGGGGGTGGTGGCAGAGGCGGCGCCGGGAGACGGGGTACCCGACACTGGATCCGCCCAGCCCGGCGCCCAGCTGGTCGTCGGGCTGCTATCAGCTGAGCCTGAGCATGCTTGGAGCTGATCTTCAGCGGCAGGTTGGATTATCGAAGGTCGACGGCACGGGGAAATCACGCGCCCGCAGGCACCGGGAGCACCATCAGGTGATGTGCCTGCCGGCGGAGAGGCCAGAGCGCCGTCACCGTATCCGCCGTGGAACACGCCGGACCGCCGGCGGTAACGAGAATGAGGGCACAGGGATATGTGGGAGGACGCGGCCAATTCCAGCTGCCCGCGAGGGCCAGGCAGGCTGGGTGATTCGCACTGGGCCTGGGAAATGTCACTGCCAGCCGCCGAGCAGGCCCCCGCACTGGCCCGGCAGGCGACGCGGGAGGTGCTGGCTTCCTGGCGGGTCACCCATCTGGAGGAGACTGCGCTCCTCTTCGTCTCCGAGCTGGTCACGAACGCGGTGCGGCACGCCGCCTGCGGAGGGTCAATGCTGATCCTGCGGCTGGAAGCCGCCGGCACCTCCCTGCGGATCGAGGTCCACGACGCGGACCCGCAGCGGCCGCAGCCGGGCACGCCGGACGGGCTCGACGAATCAGGATACGGCTTCGTGATCATCGACGCGCTGGCGAGCAAGTGGGGGGTCAGCGAGACGGCCACGGGCAAGGCCGTGTGGGCGGAACTGGACACCCGCCCCGGCCACCAGCCCGCCTAGCGCAGCCGGCCCGGTCAGTCGGTACCGAGCTCCATCGCGGCGCGGTCGAGCAGCTCGTCGTCCTCGTCCACCCCGCCGCGGGAGGCGATCGCCTCGGCTCCGCCCTGGGGCATCTCGCCGACGAGCTCGCTGGGCGGGGTGGCCCCGATCAGCTGGACGTGAGCGGTGCCCACCATGCCGAGGCCGGCGTACTGCTCGAGCTTGGCCCGCGAGTCAGCGATGTCCAGGTTGCGCATGGTGAGCTGGCCGATCCGGTCCAGCGGGCCGAACGCCGAGTCCTCGGTGCGCTCCATCGACAGCTTGTCCGGGTGGTAGCTGAACGCGGGACCGGTGCTGTCCAGGATCGAGTAATCCTCGCCGCGGCGCAGCCGCACGGTGACCTCGCCGGTAACCGCGGAGCCCACCCACCGCTGCAGTGATTCGCGCAGCATCAGCGCCTGCGGGTCGAGCCAGCGGCCCTCGTACATCAGCCGGCCCAGCCTGCGGCCCTCAGCGTGGTAGTTCGCGATGGTTTCCTCGTTGTGGATCGCGTTGACCAGCCGCTCGTACACCACGTGCAGCAACGCCATGCCCGGCGCCTCGTAGATGCCCCGGCTCTTGGCCTCGATGATCCGGTTCTCGATCTGGTCGGACATGCCCAGGCCGTGCCGGCCGCCGATCGCGTTGGCCTCCATGAGCAGGTCGACCGGCGTGGCGAACCCCGCGCCGTTGATGGTTACCGGGCGGCCCCGCTCGAACCCGACCGTGACGTCCTCCGGCGCGATCTCGACCGCCGGATCCCAGAACCGGACGCCCATGATCGGCTCGACCGTCTCGAGCCCCTTGTCGAGATGCTCGAGGGTCTTGGCCTCGTGGGTAGCCCCCCAGATGTTCGCGTCGGTCGAGTAGGCCTTCTCTGCGCTGTCGCGATACGGCAGCTCGTGATCGAGCAGCCAGGCGCTCATCTCCCGGCGGCCACCGAGTTCGCTGACGAAGGCCGCGTCGAGCCACGGCTTGTAGATGCGCAGGTTCGGGTTGGCCAGCAGCCCGTAGCGGTAGAACCGCTCGATGTCGTTGCCCTTGAACGTCGAGCCGTCGCCCCAGATCTGGACGTCGTCCTCGAGCATCGCCCGCACCAGCAGCGTGCCCGTGACCGCCCGGCCCAGCGGGGTCGTGTTGAAGTAGCAGCGGCCGCCCGAGCGGATATGGAACGCCCCGCAGGTCAGCGCGGCCAGCCCCTCCTCCACCAGAGCCGGGCGGCAGTCGACCAGCCGGGCGACCTCGGCGCCGTACGACTTGGCCCGCCCGGGGACCGACGCGATGTCGGGCTCGTCGTACTGCCCGATGTCAGCGGTGTAGGTGCACGGCACCGCACCCTTGTCGCGCATCCACGAGACCGCGACCGAGGTATCGAGCCCGCCGGAGAAAGCAATGCCGACCCGTTCACCGATGGGCAGGGAGGAGATCACCTTGGACACACGAGAAAGTATGCCGTCTCATGCATGACTATGCAACCCCCCGCGCCAGGACGGATAGCATCATCCTTGCGGGTGATGGCGTCCCGCCGTCCGGGCCGCCAGCATCGCGTCAGGAAGCCATCCCCGTGGCCCGGGCCCCTGTCCGAAGGCAGGCACTCCACGTGATCGACCAGAGTGTGGGCTCTCTTCCCGAGCCGCATGCTCTGCGTGGCTGGCGGTCGATCGTGTTCGCCCCGGTCGGCGACGGACAGCGGCGCCGGCGCGGGAGCGACGGGGCGAGACTGGCGGCCGCCATCCTCGCCCTCCTGTGCTGCGTCCTCGTCATCCGCTACAACTCGCGCATCGACCGGGCCATCGTCGAGGTCATCCACCCGCCGCCGCGGAGCATCACCTGGCTGGTCACCGTGGTCTACGACGCCGGCGCGTTCGGCGTCACGATCCTGCTGGTGGCCCTGGCCCTGATCGCGCGCCGCTGGGAGGTCGCGCGCGACATTGCCGCGAGCGCTGTCGTCGCCGCCGCGGTGAGCGGGCTCCTGACCCTGGCGCTGGGAAGCAACGGCGGCCGGCCGGGCGGGATCGTGATCGGCGGCTACTACATGCGCTTCCCGGTCCTCCAGATCGCTCTCTTCATGGCGGTCACCGGGGCGGCGCTGCCGTATCTGGCCCGGGGAGTGCAGCGCCTCATCGAAGTCTTCGTGGCCCTGGTCGCCCTGGCCTCAGCCGTCGGCGGTCACGGGCTGCCGCTCAACGTGCTCGGCAGCCTGGCCATCGGCTGGGGCGCCACCGCACTGGTCCGGCTGATCTTCGGCTCACCGCTCGGGCTCCCCTCGCTCGAGGACGTGCGCGCGCTGCTCGAGGAACTCGGCATCCGCACCACCGAGGTGCGGGCGGCGCCACGGCAGGTGTGGGGGGTGGCGAAGTACCAGGGAACCGAGGTACGCGAGAGCGATCCGGCCGGCCGGCCCATCGGCATATCGGTCTATGGCCGGGACGCGGCCGACGCGAAGCTCCTCACCAAGGCAGGCCGGTTCCTCTTCTACCGGGACTCCGGGCCCAGCCTCACGCTGACCCGGCTCCAGCAGGTTGAACACGAGGCCTACCTCACCCTGCGGGCTGGCCAGGCCGGCGTGGCCGTCCCCGAGATCCTCGAGACCGGAACGGCGGGACCCTCCCGGGACGCGGTGCTCGTCTACCGCCTGCCACCCGGGGTGCCCCTGTCCGGGGCGGACACCGCCGACATCACGGACGTCACGGTCACCAGCGTGCTGCGCCAGGTGCTGACTCTCCGCCGGGCCCGCATCGCCCACGGCGCGATCAGCGGCGACGTGCTGCTGGTCGACCCGTCCGCCGGGACCACCGTGGTCCTGGATTTCCGCAACGCCATCTCGAACGCTTCCCAGTACCAGCTCGACCGCGACCTGGCCGGTGCCATCGCGGCGACGGCACTGGCCGCCGGCGCCGAACGGGCGGCCGGCGCCGCGGCCGCGTGCCTGGATCCGGAGGCCCTGCAGGGGGCGCTCCAGCATCTTCACAAGGCCGCACTCGACCCGGCTCTCAGCCGGCCGTTGCGTAGTCAGCGCGAGCTTCTGGCCGAGGTCCGGCAGCGCGCCGCCGACGCGAAGTCGATCCCGGTGCCGAAACTGGTCGAGCCCCGCCGGGTGAGCTGGCCAACCCTGATCATGGTGGTTGGCACGCTCATCGGTGGCTGGGCCCTGATCGGCGTGCTCATCGACGTGTCGAAGTCCTTCGACACGGTGATCGGCGCCAACTGGCTGTGGGTCATCGCGGCGCTCGTCCTGGCCCAGCTGGCCTTCGTGGCGTCGGCCATTGAGGGCGTCGGCAGCGTGGCCGGGCCACTTCCGTTCGGGCGCGTGCTGGCGGTCGAGGTGGCCAACTCATTCAGTGCCCTGGCGGGCGGCACGGCCGCCGTCTTCGCCACCCGGGTGCGGTTCTTCCAGCGGCAGGGTTACGACGCGTCGGTGGCGCTCAGCTCGGGCGCGATCATGGCCACCTCCAGCTGGATCGCGACCGCGGTGCTGTTCCTCGTCTCGCTCCCCTTCGCCTGGGGGTCCATCCATCTGGAGGTCACCCCCGAGTCAGGGGGAGACTCGAAACTGGTCTGGGTCATCCTGGCCGTCGTGATCCTGGTCGCCCTCGCGGCCGGGCTGCTCCTCGGCGTGCCGAAACTGCGCAGGCTGGCCTCGGCCAAGCTGCGGCCCCGGGTGCGCGACATCTGGGGCAACCTCAAGCAGGTGGCCAGCTCCCCGCGCAAGCTCGTGCTGCTGCTGGGCGGCTCGTTCGCTCAGGAACTGGCCGTGGCCATGGCCCTGTCCGTGTCACTGCGCGCCTTCGACGATCATCTCCGCCTGCCCACGCTGCTCGTGGTCATCACCCTGGCCGCGGTCATCGGCGGTGTCTCGCCGTCGCCGGGCGGCATGGGCGTGGTGGAAGCCGGCCTCATCCTCGGCCTCACGGCGGCCGGGGTCTCGGAGGCCGACGCCACCGCGGCCGTCTTCATCCAGCGCCTGTTCACCTCGTACCTGCCGCCCATCTGGGGCTGGATCACCCTCGTGTGGATGCGGAAGAAGGAGTACCTCTGAGGCTGGCCGTCACGCCCCCCGGGCTGGCCTGCGGCCATCGCGGCGCCGGGGTGGCGGGGTTAGCGGTCTTCCCGAACCACCGTGACCGGGCAGTGCGAGTGCTGGACGAGCTGGTTGCTCACCGAGCCCAGCAGCAGCCGGGCGAAGCCCCCGCTGCCCCGGGAGCCGACCACCATCAGGTCAGCGTCGCGGGACGCCTCGATGAGTACCTGGGTCGGGATACCGTTCACGGCGCGGATCGTCACCGAAGCGGGCCGCGATTCGCCCAGGCGACCGGCGACCTTGGCCACCGCCTCCTCCGCCGCGTGACGGGTCTTCTCCAGCTCCGGCTGGTCGGCGGGAAGGATGATGGGGTTACCGGTCCAGCCGTCGGACGCGACCTCATGCACGGTCAGCACGGTCAGCGGGGCCTGGTGGGCCGCTGCCTCTTTCATCGCCCACTCCAGTGCCTTCTGGGCCCCGTGCGATCCGTCAACGCCGACGGTGATTCCCGCCATGACCTGCTCCTTCCAGACCGGCTTCCGGCCCGCAGCCGGAATGCGCGCTCTTACCGTACCGCTGGCCGGCTTTCCTTCCCAGGGACATCCGGGCGGCAGCCGCTGGCCTTAAGTACGGAAGGATCGGACGCCTTCCTGCAGGCCGGCGCGGAACGTCAAAACCCGCAGGAATAGGTGGCGCGGAGCCGGGCAACTTGTCGCGCATGAGTGGCTTCAAGAACTTCATCCTCCGCGGGAACCTGGTCGATCTCGCGGTCGCCGTGGTGATCGGTGCGCAGTTCAGCGGCCTGGTCAGGCAATTCGTCCAGTCGTTCATCAGCCCGCTACTGGCCCTGGCCGGCGGGCAGCGCAACTTCAGCAACCTGGCCTTCACGGTCGGCAAGGCCCGGTTCACCTACGGCGCCTTCCTGACCGAGGTCCTGTCGTTCCTGATCTCCGCCACGGTGGTGTACTTCGTGGTCGTGGTGCCGGTCAGCCGGGCGCTGAAGCTGTTCGAGCGGGACACGGCCGCCACCGAGCGAGACTGCCCCGAGTGCACCATGAGCATCCCCGTCGCGGCCCGCCGCTGCCCGCAGTGCACGGCAGCCATCGTGCCCGCCACGCAGCAGCCTCAGCCAGTGCGATGACACCGCGGCCCAGTCCCGCCTGACGGCGCTGCGGCACAATTCCGGCTGAGATCGGCAAGCGCATCCCCCTGACTTCGAAAAGCCCCGGAACCAGGCGGGCTTACCGGTGTAACAATCGGTTGCAGGGGTACTTCGGCCCGGGACGGGCCAGGGAGGGTTTGGCCAGGCCCCACGCAGCGGGCAGCGTGGCCAGAAAATGTGGCGATCTGAGGGCGGGTGATGGGAGAGCGCACCGGCCATGAGCCGTCGCGGGCCAGCGCTGGCCCGGGCGGCGAGGAGCCGGACGGCGATGACCCTGCCCCAGCTCGGGCGGGAGGCTCCACGCCGGGGCACGCGCCGCGGCCGTCAGGTGATGCGCCGGTGTTCCTGACCGAGCTCGCCGGGCCCGACCTGGTGGTCGTCTCGGCGACCCGGGGAGCCGCGATGGCACTGGCTGGCCGGGACTCGAGCCTGGTTGGCTGCCGGGCAGCCGATGTGGTGCAGGGACCTGGCGCTCAGCGCCTCATTGAGGCGCTCCAGGAGGTGCGCACCACCGGCCGGCACGCCCGGAACGTGCTCTGGCAGGCACGGGACGCCGGCGGGACGGAGGAGGCTGGCCGCGCAGCGTTCTCGGTGTCGGCCGTTCCGGTTCGCCGTTCTGGCCGGCCTGCCGGCGGGGTCGTGGTCGCCGGGCTTCGCCTGACGAGTCTCCCAGCACGGATGCCTGGGCCGGGAAGAACAGCCGATGCCGCCCCGGCCCCCGGCTCCCCAGGTTCGGGTGCAGCCCGGGACGGCGCGGTGCCGCCGGGACTGCCGGTGCTGCCGGCCGTACGCCTGGCCGCCCGGTACGTCCCCGCGCGCGGGGCGCCAGAGGGAAGCGGTGGCTGGCTGGATGCGGTCATGCTGCCCCACGAAGTGATCGCCTTGATGGTGGGGCGCGCCTGCCGCTGCCGGGGGCGGCCCGGTGCGGCCGTGCGGCTGCGCACGGCGCTGCGGGACATGCTGCTGGCCGGCGCCGGGCCCGCTGAGGCACTGGCCCACCTCGCTGACCTGGCCGGTGGGCGGCCGGGCGTGCCGGGAGCGGAAGCGTGCCTGGCCCAGCTGGACCCGGCCAGCGGCGAGGTGAGCTACGCCAGTTCCGCTCATCTGCCGCCGCTGCTCTGCACCGCCGGTGAGGTGCGCTTCCTGTCCCGGCGGGGCGATCAGCCGGCCGGCCGGGACGATCAGCCCGGGGCTGCGGCTGCCCGGCTGCCACCCGGCGGGATGCTGCTGCTCGGCCTGGGCGGCCGGGCCGGAGCCACCACGGCCGGCCACGGAGGGCCGGCCTGGCCTGGCTGATCTGGCGGCAGCAGTCATGGCCGGCAACGGTTCTCGCGCGGCCGCCGGGACAGCGGACCGGCTCTGTGCGGCGGCGGCGGACTGGCTGGCCCGGGGCAGCGGCCGCGCGGACGTGATGGTCCTGGCTGTCCATCGCCTCCCGGAACCGGCCGCAGACTGGTCCATGGAATTCCCGGCGGATCCGCAGGCGCTGACGGGCCTGCGTGCGGGACTCCGCGACTGGCTGGCGGACATGGGAGCGGACGCAGCCGGCCGGGCGGACGTGGAGCTGGCCGTCTGGGAAGCGGCCGTCAACGCGGCCGTGCATGGCAGGCCCAGCCGGGGCCCGGGCCGGGTCACTGTCCACGCGGGCCTGGACAGCACCGGGAACGTGCTCATCCAGGTGAGCGACCAGGGCCGCTGGCAACTCGGCGAGACCCCCGGTTCCGGCCAGGGCTGGGCCGGGGGCCGTGGCCTGTCGGTGATCAGCCAGGTCACAGACGAGGTGAGTATCGCTCCCAGCCCGGCCGGAACCACGGTGGTGATGCGCCGGCGCGTGCACCATCCGGTGCCGGCCGGCCCGCCAGCCGGTTAGGCGCCCGCAGCCGGTAAGGGTCAGGCGGGCGGCCCGGCCGGGCCAGGCGGTGTGGCCAGCGAGTGCCCCACGTCGCGGTAGAGCGGCAGGACCGCGTCCAGGCCGGTCAGCTGGAGGATCCGGGCCACGGGTGAGTCACCGAGGGCCAGACGCAGCTCCGCACCGGAGCTGGCAGCCAGCTGGCTGGCCCGGGCGAAGTGCCTCGATCCCCGCCGAGTCGCAGAACGAGGTGGCGGTCAGGTCGGCGGTGATCACCTCGGGAGACTGCCCGGACACGGCGGCGAGCGCGGCGGCCAGGCCGGGGGCATTGATGACGTCGATCTCCTCCGGCATGGTCACCACGGCGTGCCGGCCGGACCAGCGGACCGCCAGGTCCTCCCCGGTCACCGGAGCCAGGCCGCCGCGCAGATCCGGGCCGCTGCCGCCGGGCGTGCCGGGCGCGCGGCGGAGAATGAGCAGCGCCACGTCATCCTCATGGGGGCTGTGGTCACTCATGGCGGCCACGACCGAGGCGCACGCGGCCTCGGGATCCGTGGCCGTGAGGGTGGCGGACAGCCGTGCGATGCCGTCGTCGATGGGCCGGTCGCGGCGCTCGACGAGCCCGTCGGTGTACAGGCACAGCACCGAACCGGGCGGGAACGCCAGGGTGCTCACCCGCCGGGGCGCCGGTCCTGACACGCCGATGGGCAGGTCAGCGGAGATCCTGGCCAGGGCAGCCGGCCGGCCAGGCACGGCGACCAGTGGCGGAAGGTGCCCGGCGCTGCTGATGCTGACCTCGTCCAGGGACGGGCTGAGCACCGCACACAGCACGGTGGCCATCGCCTCCGGCTCGAAGTAACGCATCTTCCGGCCGAGGGAGTCCAGGATCTCGCCCGGGCTGCTGGCCTGCAGAGCGTACGCACGCAGTGCGCTGCGCATCCGCCCCATGATCACCGCCGCGTTCAGGCCGCTCCCGGTCACGTCGCCGATCACGGCGCATACCTCGCCCGAGGGCAGCGGGAAGACGTCGTACCAGTCGCCGCCGATATGGCCGCTGCCGGGAAGATAGCGGGCCGCCATGTCCAGCCCGCTGATCGCAGGGAGGGCGGAGGGCAGCAGGCTGCGCTGCAGAGCTGCGGTGGCGGCCCGGTCCACCTGGTGGTTCAGGGCCTGGACGGCCACCGCGGCCCGGTCCGCCGCGAGCTGCAGCAGGTCGGTGTCCTCGCTGGTGAAGATGCGAGGGCTGAGGGTCCCCACATGGAGCACGCCGATGACCGTCCCATCGGCGAGCAGCGGGGCTCCCATCAGGGACCGGATGCCCTTGTCCAGCAGGAGCGGATTGATCACCTTGGTGTGATCCACGTCGTCGATGATCACCGGGTGGCCTTCGGCCGCGATCCGCCCGGCAAATCCGCGGCCCAGCGGGATCCGCACCCCCTGCCGTACCTCTTCTTCCAGGCCGCTCGCCGCGGTCGCCACCAGGTGCCCCGACCCCGGATCCAGCAGCAGCACCGCGGCCGTGTCGGCCTGCAGGGCATCCTTCACGCGGCCGACCAGCGCCTGGAGCATGGCCGGGGGATCAAGCGCGGACAGCGCGGCATCAGTGATCGACTGGATATCGCGGAGCTTGTCCGCCCAGCCGGGAAGCTCCGCCGGGCGCGGCGGCCCGGCGGCAGCCCGGCCGGGGTCATGGTGGTCTGCCACCTCTGCGCCCCTGCCGAGTCCGTAGTCCTCAGGCACCAGCCCGTACTGCCTTTCCGCGCGGTACCCCAACCGGACGGGCCTGTGTCGTCAAGCCCGGCCGACCCCGATCCTAACGCCCAGCACCGCCCGTGATCATGTGAGCGGAGTGCCATGCGGCTGGCCGACACCGTGATCGGGGTCATCGTGGGCCTCGCCGCCGCGTGGATCGGCCTGCGCGCCATCCGGCACCGGGCCCCCGGGGCCCGGCGCGACGAGCAGTCCGTGATCAGGAAGCCGGGCGGGTAAGGGCTCTGCGCAAGCCGTCGGTCCCGGCCGTGGTTGTCCCGCTGAAACCCGCTCCCGCGCGCCGCGCCCATTCAGCCTCACCGATCGCGTCCGGTTCAGCAGGCAGGTAGTGGCTGAGGATGAGTTCACCGACTCCGGCCCGTTCCGCGACGCCGCCGACCTCGCTGACGTCGGTGTGCAGCGCCGCCATCCGGTCGAGAGCGGCCCCGGTCACGCCGTGCCGTTGGAGATAGCCAAGGTCGGCAACCTGGTGGACGAGTATGTCAGCGCCACGGGCCAGGGCGATGAGATCGTCGTTCACGGTGGTATCGCCGGAGAACACCACGGAGCCGTCCGCAGTGTCGAACCGGTACGCGACCGCCGGGATCGCCCGGCCATGGGTCACTTCCACGGCGGTGACCCGGACCGCCTCATCGTCCTGGACGACGACCGGAACCCGGCTCACGCCCGCGGTCCCGGCCGGGAGGTCGATGTCGATTCCCCGGACGAGTGCGCCCGCGTCGGGCATGCGGGCGTCCAGCGGCATGATGTTCAGGTGGTAGGCGTAGCCGGCCAGGATGTTCGCGACCAGATCCGCCGCGCCGGGCGCCGGGAGCTCCGGGTGGATCGTGGTCTCACGATGGAAGATGGCGTCGCCTTCCGGGATCCTTCCGGGCCGCGGCGGCCCGTAGACGCGGACTGGCGGGACCGGCCCGTCATCGCCCACGCGGCCGCCCCACGGGTACAGCAGCATGCCGGCCAGGTCACCGGTGTGGTCGGCATGCAGATGGGTGAGGAACACCGCTTCGAGGCGGGGGAAATCGAGTCCCGCGTCCGCGAAGGCGGATGGCGACCCGCGACCGCAGTCGATGACAAAGACTCTTCCGTCCACGACGAGCGCTGACGAGATACCGCCGCGGCCGGCCACGGGCATGGGTGCGCCTGCCGTGCCAAGGAGTACCAGTTCAGTTGACATCCACCCTCACCTGTCAGCCTGGTCCCGCCAATGTTGCCGTAGCCCCCGCCGGCCGGCACCGGCCGCCCAGGGCCCTCAGAGACATCTTTACCTTTCCCTTCGGCGCAGCCGCCTGCTGGCTGCTGCTGCCGTGAGCATCTGCCCGGCACAGCCCACCGTGTGACACCATGACAGCCTGGGTGCCTAGGAGCCGGAGCACATGGTGAGCGAGTCGGCGGAGTTCATCCTCGGAAGCAGTGTCTCCTGCCGCGACGGCCCCTGCGGGGAACTGACCCGCATCGTCGTGGATCCCGGCCCCCGCACCGTGACCCATCTCGTCGTCAAGCCGCCACAGCGGGATGAGGCGGCGCGCCTGGTGCCGGTCAGGCTGGCCGCGGCGGGGACGGCCGCGATCGACCTGCGGTGCAGCACGTCCCAGTTCGAGGGACTTCAGCCGGCGGTGGAGACGCAGACCGTGCCAGGGGCCCTGGGCGACGTGGACAACGGTCAGGAACACCAGCTATCTGCGCCCTACTACGGGCGGGGAGGCCTGGGGCTGGCCATGGCGATCGGCACGGGCCTGGGCTCGGGTACCGCTCCCCAGCGGATCACCACTGATCGCATCCCGGCCGGCACAGTGGAACTCCGGCCCGGAGAGCACGTGCACGCCACGGATGGCCCCGTCGGGAAGGTCCAGGGACTGATCGTCCTCAACCGCGGGCATCGTGTGGCCCACATCCTGCTGGACGAGGGTCACCTCTGGGGCAAGCGCAGGGTAGCCATCCCGATCAGCGCGGTGGCAGACTTCAGCGACGGTGTCCGGCTCAGCCTGGCCCGGGACGAGGTACGTGACCTGCCGGCCGCCGGCCCCGCTCCGGGTGAGGAGTGACCAGCCCGGCCACGGACAGGAGCGCGATGAGCGGCGACGAGCCTGCCGGGGTGGTCTTTCCCAGCTCAGCGGACGGACGCCGGAGCACCTCAGCCCTGGGCAGCGCCGTGGTCGCTGACGCGCTGCGCCAGGCGGACCCGGCCGGGGCACTCGGTGCGGAGCAGGATGCGAACTGGCGCGCGGGCTACCTCGTGCACTTTCGCCGGCTCGTCGAAGCCGGGCTGGCGTCCAGGGATGCCGCGGTCTCGGTGGCCCGGGACGGGCTGGAGTCGCTGCACCGGAGGATGCGGGTCGTGCACGCCGACGGTGCGGAGACGGGACTCGGCACGCTGCTCTCGGCGCCCGCGCAGCGGTGTGTCACCACGGTGACGGTGCCGGGCACCGGGCAGGCCGACGACGGACTGTCGCTGCCCTACCACGGGGACCGGCTGCGTGGCGGCGCTCTGCTCCGCAGGCTCGACACGTGGGTGGACAGCGGCGTGATCGAGCCGTCCTGCGCCGATGCGGTCCGGACGGTCGCGGCGCACCCGGAATGGCTCCGCCTGCCCGGCCGCACGATCGCGGTGCTGGGGGCAGGCGCCGAAGTGGGGCCTCTTTTCCCCCTGCTGAGCTGGGGGGCCACGGTGATCGCCGTTGACCTGCCGCGTCCCCCTATCTGGGAACGCATCCTGGACGCCGCGCGGGGCAGCGGGGGGACACTTCTGGTTCCCGTCGCCCGCGATCAGCCCGGTCAACCCGGCCAGCGCGAGTCGGCAGACGGCAGCGAGCCCCTCGCGCAGCGGGCCGGCCTGGACCTGACGACCGAGGTCCCCGTGGTCGCCGACTGGCTCGCCACCATCGACGGGCCGCTGGTCCTGGGCAACTACGTCTACGCGGACGGCGCGGCCAATGTGCGCCTGTCCACCGCGGTCGACGCGCTGACCGTGCGCCTGCAGGCCGGCCGGGAGGATGTCACGCTCGCGTTCCTCGCCACGCCGACCGACGTGTTCGCGGTCCCGGCTGAAGCCGTCGCGCAGTCCGTCCGGGCCTACACGACCCGGTCGCCGGCGACGAAGCTGGCCGGCCTGCCGCTCCGGGCGCTGTCCGGCGGCCGCCTGCTCCGCCGCGCTTACCTGCCCGGTGCGGACCCGGGCATCAACGACAGCCTGGTGGCGCAGCAAGGTCCCAACTACGCGCTGGCCAAGCGGGTGCAGCGCTGGCGCGCCACCGTCGCCCGTGAAGCCGGCACGACGGTATCGATGAATGTCGCCCCGCCGACCCGCACCAGGTCGGTCATGAAGAACCGGCTGCTGGCGGCGGCGTACGCCGGCGCGCACCGGTTCGGCGTCGAGGTCTTCGAGCCGGCCACCTGCAAGGTGCTCATGGCCGCCTTGCTCGTCCACGACCTGCACACCGGCGGCCCGTCCTCCGCTCATCCCTGGCAGGACGAGGCGCACGCCGCGGCGCACGGCGGCCTGTGGCGCATCGCGTACGCGCCGCGCAGTGCGCTCGGGCTCGCCGCGGCCATGGGCTACGCCACGGCCAGGAAGTGACGCGCCGCGCCAGCGTGACTGGGCCGCGCGGGGCCTCCGGCAGGCCGCGCCTGCATCCCCGGACCAGGTAGTCCCCCGGCTCGCCCCGGGCTACGAGACGTTGCCGCGCAGCCGGTCGAGTACCCGCTCGAACTCCGCGAGCTCGTCCTCGCCGAAGCCGGCCCGGAGCCTGGCATCGAACGCGAAGGCCGCCCTGCGCATCCGCTGGAAGGCTTCCTCACCCGCCGGCGTCAGCTCGACCAGGTGCACCCGGCGGTTCTCCGGGTCCCGCCGCCGGGTGATCAGGCCGCTGGCGTCCATGGCGTTGAGGTGGTGGGTGAGTGTCGCCTCGCGGATCCCGACGGCGTCGGCCAGTTCCCGCTGGCTGGCGCGCGGCCGGGTCTTCAGCGAGATCAGCACCAGCCACATCGGCCCGGAGCCGCCCGCCTCGGCCAGCGCGTCGTCGAACGCCTTGGAGATCTCTTTGGTGGCGCGGGCCAGGTGGAGGCCGAGGGGCGGGCGGGCAGGCGGCCCAGGAGGGAACCCGGGACCGCTTTCCGGCTGCTCAGCAGGCAGGCCTTCCGCGTGCTGCCGGGTACCGGCGGGACGGCTCTCTGGCACTGGCACCCGAGGATCGTACCACGTCCATTAGATCTCTTAACCTTTGACATCTAAGTGTTAGCCATCTATGGTTCCCGTGGAAGGCGGGAGGAGCAACAGCCATGGAACTGACCATCGTCAACCCGCATCCGAAAGGGGTTGCACCATGAGCACGCCTGGGATGCCCGGCCACGCCGCGGAAACCGGACCCGCGCCCGGCGCGGGCCACGACCGGCCGATGCAGGGGCGGGTCGCCCTGGTCGCCGGGGCCAGCAAGGGAATCGGCGCGGCCACCGCGGAGGCCTTCGCCGACGCCGGGGCCGCCGTGGTCCTCGCCGCCCGCGACGCCGCCGCCCTGGAGTCGGTCGCGCAGAAAATCAGGGCCCGCGGCGGGCGGGCGACGGCGATCCGCACCGACGTGTCAGACGCCGATTCGGTACGCACCCTCGTGCAGTCCGCCCTGGACGCCTACGGTCGTCTCGACGCGGCGTTCAACAACGCGACCGACGGGCCGATGCCCGCGCCGCTGGCCGAGATCGACCCGGCGGAGTTCGACCGGGGGATCGCCACGAACATCCGGGGCACGTTCCTCGGAATGAAGTACCAGATCAGCGCCATGCTGCAGTCCGGAGGCGGCACGATCGTGAACATGGCCTCCCTGGCCGGGGTGATCGGGGTGGCGGGCCTGGCCGCGTACGTGGCCGGCAAGGCCGGGATCATCGGCCTGACCAAAGTGGCCGCCCTCGACTACGCCGACCAGGGCATCCGGGTCAACGTCGTCGCGCCCGGCACCATCCTCACCCACCACCTCGAGGCCGCCGGCCCGGAGGCCCAGCGGCAGGCCGCCCTCGCCTCGCCGATGCGGAGGATAGGAAGCCCGCCCGAAGTCGCCCAGACCGTGATCTGGCTGTCCACGCCGGCCTCCTCGTATGTCAACGGGGCCGTGATCCCGATTGATGGCGGCCAGTCCGCCGGGGTCAAGCCACCCCAGATGTACCGCCAGGGACAGCCGCTGCCCGCCTCCTGATCTGAGGCAGCCCGGGCCGGCGCGACCGGCGCGGCCCGGAGCCCTCATAAGAATCTAAGTAGTATCTTGCACACCCGCCCAGATCCCGGCGCCGGGCGGGCGCGCCTGGACGTGGTCGGGCTCGCCCTGCTCGCGCCCGCGCTGGCCGGAATCCTGCTCGGCCTCTCGAACCTCTCCGAAGACGGCGGGATCGAGCACGCCGGCGTGCTCGTCCCGCTGCTGGCCGGGATCGCGCTGCTCGGCGCGTTCACCGCCCGGGCGCTGAGCGCCGGCGACCATCAGCCCATCGTTGACATCCGGCTGCTCAGACTGCGGTCGCTCGGAACCGCGTGCCGCCGAGCGCGGGGAGGTTGACCCGGCCCGGCTCACCCCCCGGATCATCGATCTCCCCTTCGACCTGTTCCGCAACGAAATGATGATGACGCTCCAGCCCGTCCCCGGCCACGTCCTGCGCCAGATCGTGGACGACATCTTCATCCCGCTCGTCACCGCACAACCACCAGCCCGCTGACCCGCCAATGTCTGAGGAGTCGGTCATCCACGGCCGCACCCCGGCAGACCAGGAATCAGGGGCCGTGAACCGCCAGCACTGAAATGCGGCGGCCAGCCGCGCCGTCGGTCACCAGGTACGTCGCGGTGAGCCGGCTGATCTCGCTGCCGTCGCTCCTTTGCCGCGAGAACGTCCCCCGGTAAAGAGCCGACGTGGAGTTGAGGACGGTGACCTCGGAGTCGAGGATCTCGCTGCGGCTGTAGGCCGCCGCGCGCATCCCGTCAACCTGCTGCTGCACCGCCGCAACGACCTGGTCGTCGCTCGTCAGCGCGAAGAAGCCGCCGCTGGTGGTGAGCAGCAGCGGAACGCCGTAGTACCCGAGCAGCGAAGCAGTGTCACTCTCGCCTCGCCCGCACGCCGCGAACACGTCAAGGTACTCACCAAACCACCGGCTCACGCCGTTGCTGTCCACGGCCACGGACCATACCGCTGCTGCGCCGCTACCACCAGCGTCCGCACCGGCCTGCTGCACGTCGTAGCGGCCCCGCGGCGACCAGAACTCCATCAGCGCACCCGGCCCGCGCGGGGCCGCTCGCCGGTGGGTGCGGGCCGGGGCTTCTCCGATGTGCTGGCCACCGCCGCCGCCAGTTCGTCGCGGCGGATGAGGAGGTAGGTCACCGGGACCCCGGCCAGGCCGATGGCGCCGCAGGCCCAGAACGCCCAGTGGAAGCCGCTGGTGAGGGCCGCGGCCGGCGCGGCGCCCTGGTGGAGCAGGGTGCCGGCGCGGGTGGCCGCGATCGTGGAGGCGATGGCGACGCCGATCGCGCCGCCGAGCTGCTGGGAGGTGTTGAGGAGCCCGGAGGCCAGCCCGGCCTCGTGCTCGGCGACCCCGGCCAGCGCGGCGATCGAGACCGGGATGAAGGCGAAGGCGGTACCGACTCCGACGATCACGAACGGCCCGGCCAGGCTGGCCCAGTACTGGCCGTGCACCGGCACCTGGGTGGCCCACAGCACGCCGCCGCCGATCATGGCCATGCCGGCCGCCATCACGTGCTTGGCCAGGCCCCGGGTGACCAGCGCCTGCGACAGGCCAGCCAGCGCGACCGAGGTGAGCGACGCGGCCAGCCAGGCGAGGCCGGCCTTCAGGGCGGAGTAACCCAGCACCTGCTGCATGTACAGGGTGCCGAGGAAGATGAAGGCGAAGAAGCTGCCGCCGAGCAGCACGCTGACCGCGTTCGCGCCAGCCAGGGTCTTGCTGGCGAAGATCCGCAGCGGCATCAGCGGCGCCTCCACGCGCATCTCGGTGACCACGAAGGCGGCGAGCAGGGCGACGGACACCGCCAGCAGCGTCACCGTCCGGACCGTGGCCCACCCGGCCTGCGGGGCGGTCGAGATGGCGTAGACCAGCAGCGACAGCCCGCCGGTCACCGTGACCGCACCGAAGGGGTCGTAGCGCCGGCGGGCCGCGGCGAGCCGGCTCTCCGGCACCAGGCGCGGGGCCAGCAGCAGCGCCGCCGCGCCGATCGGGACGTTGAGGAAGAAGATGTACTGCCAGCCGGCGTAGCGGGTGAGCAGCCCGCCGGCGATCACCCCGACGGTCGCGCCGCTGGCCCCGATAGCGCCCCACACGCCCAGTGCCTTGTTCCGCTCGGCGCCGTCGGGGAACATGTTCATCACGATCGACAGCGCCGCCGGGAGCACGATCGCCGCGCCCAGCCCCTGCAGGCAGCGCATCGGGATCAGGAACGAGTCGGTGGTGGCCAGCCCGCAGGCCAGCGACGCCGCGGTGAACACGAACAGGCCGGCCATCAGCATCCGGCGGCGCCCCAGCAGGTCCGCGGCGCGGCCGCCGAGCAGCAGGAAGCCGCCGAAGGTGAGCGCGTAGCCGGTGACGACCCACTGCAGGCTCGATTCCGGCATGTGCAGCTGGCGGCCGATGGTCGGCAGCGCGACGTTGACGATCGCGAGGTCCGCGACCGTCATGAAGAACGACACGGCCAGCACCGCGAACGCGCGCCAGCGGTGAACCTGGCTCATGCCCTGCCCTCCTGGCAGCGGCAGGCCGGTCTCCCTCGAAGTTTGGTGCCTGGACATGCGGGCTCCCCGATGTGGTGTGCGGCGCGGTCTCATCCGCGTTCACCGGTGCAGATCCGGGAGGCCCGGAAAATTAACCGCGGAAATCCGGGGCCAGAAAACACGCCGCCGGCCGGTGATTTCCGCGGCCGGGCCGGATCTGTATCAGTGGCGGCCCAGCACGGGACGGCCCAGCACCGGGACAGCCCGGCACGCGGCGGGCGGAGGAAGCATCCATGGCAGTCAGCGAGGATTTCGCGCGTCTCACCGACCCGTTCCGGCCTGAGTTGCTGGCGCACTGTTACCGGATGCTGGGCTCGGTCCACGATGCCGAAGACCAGGTGCAGGAGACGATGATCCGGGCCTGGCGGTCCTACGGTGATTTCGAGGGGCGGGCGTCGCTTCGGACCTGGCTGTACCGGATCGCCACTAACGCCTGCCTGCGCGCGCTGGAAACCAGCAGCCGCCGGCCCTTGCCGTCCGGCCTGGGCGCCCCGGGCGAGTACCCCGAAGCCCCGCTGGCCTCGGCGCGGCCGGAGGTTCCGTGGCTGCAGCCCATTCCGGACGCGCTGGTCAGCGCCGGGCCCGGCGATCCGGCCGAGATCGTCGCGTCGCGGCAGAGCATGCGGCTGGCCCTGATCGCCGCCCTGCAGTACCTGCCTCCCCGGCAGCGCGCCGTGCTGATCCTGCGCGACGTGCTGCGCTGGCGGGCAGCGGAGGTCGCGGAACTGCTTGGCACCACGACCACCGCCGTGAACGGCATGCTGCAGCGCGCCCGGGCCCGGCTCGAGCAGGCGGCCCCCGACGAGGACCAGATTCACGAGCCCGCCGACCCGGCCGGCCGCGCGCTGCTCGACCGCTACGCCACGGCGTTCCAGAACGCCGACGTCCCGGCGGTCATGCAGCTGCTGCGCGAGGACGCCGTCTTCGAGATGCCGCCCGAGGCGACCTGGTTCACCGGCCGTGAGATGATCGGCCGCTTCCTGGAGGCCCGGGTCCTCACCGCGCCCGGCCGGTTCCAGATGATCCCCACGGCCGCCAACGGCCAGCCCGCGCTCGCGGCCTACCTGCGCGGCCGCGACGGCGGGTACGGCGCCCACTCGATCTGCGTGCTCGCCACCGCCGGGTCGCGGGTCACCCGGGTCACCTCGTTCAACGACCCCAGCCTGTTCGCGACCTTCGGCCTGCCGCAGGCCGCCCCGGCTGCGCTGGCCCCGGTGCCGGGCCGATGACCCAGGCCGCCCCGGCGGCATGGCCCGGCGAAGCTGCCCGGCTGCTGGAACCGTCGATCAGTTACGCACTCGGCGCGGTCCTGGCCGTCAGGCCGGAACTCCTGCCGCGACCCACGCCCTGCCGGGGATGGGACCTGCGGATGCTGCTCAGGCACGCCAGCGAATCCCTGGCCGTCCTCGGTGAGGGCCTCCAGGCCGGACACATTGGCCTGGAGGCCGGCGCCGAGGACGGCGACCTGGCGGCGGACCCCGCCCGGGTGTTCCACGATCGTGCCTGCCAGCTGCTGGACGCCTGGGCCGCCCCCGGCCACCAGCACCGGATCGTCGAGATCGCCGGCTGCCCGCTGGCGGCCAGCGTCATGGCCGCCACCGCCGCCCTCGAGGTCGCCGTCCACGGGTGGGATATATCCCGGGCGTGCGGGCAGCGCCAGCCGATCCCCCGCGCGCTGGCGACCGGCCTGCTGGTGGTGGCGCCGGTGCTGGTCCCGGGCACGGGACGGCACCCCCTGTTCGCGGCGCCGCTCACCGTGGCGGCCACCGCCACCCCCAGCGACCGGCTCGCCGCCTACCTGGGGCGCACTCCCGGGGCTTAGATCACCCGCGGGGTTGAACCGTCCGCTGCCTGTCGCCGTAATACCAGTCAGTGTCCTTAAAGACAGCCAGCGCAGTGCCCATATCGGCAAGGGCCATAACGGCAGGCCCATAACGGCAGCCGTGGCTTTGCCATCCCATATTTGACGAGGAGTATCAGTGTTTCCATCCCTCATTGAGCAGACCACCCGGCGGGACCAGGGAAAGCGCCGTGGCCTGGCCTTCGCCGCTGCGGCGGCCGGCGCCACCGCCCTGCTCGTGGCGGGGTGCTCGTCTTCCACCGCCTCCGCCCCAGCAGCCAACTCGTCCGCCGCTCCCCCGGCCGCGTCGCCGGCCGGGTCCTCGTCGGCGGCAGCCGGATCGGCTGGGTCAGCGTCAGGCGCGACCGTGGTGAAGGCCACAGAAACCGAATTCCACATCGCGCTCTCCCAGAAGACATTCAGCCCCGGCACGTACAAATTCGTCGCGACCGACAAAGGCCAGCTGCAGCACAACCTCGTCATCAACGGCCCCGGCGTGAACCAGATGAAGACCCCGGGCCTGCTATCGCCGGGGCAATCCGGATCGGTCACGGTGACGCTGGCCAAGGGCACCTATGACATCTTCTGCGGGGTGCCCGGCCACAAGGCCCAGGGCATGGACGTGCACATCACCGTCGGCTGACCAGGCACGCCTGGTGAGCACGACATCCATCCGGCCCGCTGGTGCCGCGACCCGGGTCCGGGCCGCGGCACCGGGGGGCGTGACCCGCCGGCGGCTCGAGCTGGCCCTGGGTGGCATCTGGCTGCTGGACGGCGCGCTGCAGTTCCAGCCCTCCATGTTCAGCACGTCGTTCTTCGCCGACCTGCTCGGCATGGCCAACATGGGCCTGCCCGGCCCGCTGGCCGCCCTGGTGTACCGGGTGTCCGGCCTGGCCGGTGCGCATCCGGTGGCCTGGAACGCCGCGTTCGCGTCGTTGCAGGTGCTGATCGGCGCCGGGCTGCTGTGGCCACGCACGGCCCGGCTGGCGCGGCCGGTGTCGATCGGGTGGGCCCTGGCGGTGTGGGTCGTCGGCGAAGGGGTCGGCGGCCTGCTCATGCCCGGGGTCAGCGCGCTGAACGGCGCCCCCGGAGCGGCGCTCCTGTACGTCCTCGCCGCGCTCATCCTGTGGCCGCGCCGCCCGGACGACGGGGTCACCGCCGCCGACGGCGGGCTGCTCGGGGCCCCGGCGGCCCGATGGTGCTGGGCGGTCCTGTGGACCGGCCTGGCCCTGCTCGAACTGGAAGCGGCCAACCACGCGGCCGTAGTGCCGGGGGCCGAGGTCGCCGACGCCGGCCACGGCGAGCCGGGGTGGGTCGCCGCTCTCAATCACCACGCCGGGCAGTTGCTGGCCGGGCACGGCGCGGTGTTCGCGGTCACGGCGGCCGTGGCCCAGGTGGCGATCGGGCTGGCCATCCTGCGGCCCCGCTGGCGCCGCGCAGCCCTGGGCGCAGGCATGGCCCTCGCCGTCACTTACGGTCTGCTCGGCCAGGATCTCGGCGGGCTGCTGACCGGCCGGGCCACCGATCCCGGCACCGCCCCGCTGCTCGTCCTGTTCGCCCTGGCGCTGTGGCCCCGGCGGCGGCCCGAAACTCCCGGCACCATCTCACCGGCAGGTTAGGTATATGAGCGCGACGACCAGACAGCACCAGAGCATCCAGCAGCGCCCCTGGGCCCGGGTCCTGACCCGGGGTCCCCGCGTGATCGCGGCGCCCCCCGCCCGGACGGTGGTCACCGTCCTCATCCTGGCCGGGGCCGTCCTCACGGTGCTGTCCGGTGTCCTGCACCTGTACCTGTGGGGCGAGGCCAACGGGTACCGGGAGATCGCCACCATCGGGCCGCTGTTCCTGGCCCAGGGCATCGCCGCCGCCGCGATCGGGCTGGCCACCGCGGTCACGCGGTGGCTGATCGTGGTGCTGGCCGCGGCCGGGACGCTGGTCGCCACCGCCGCAGGACTGGTCATCACGATCGAGCACGGCCTGTTCGGCTTCCGGGAATCGTGGGGCGCCCCGTACGCCCGGGCATCCGTGTACGAGGAGCTCGCCGGGGCCGTGCTGCTCCTGATCGCCGCCGCGGTCCTGGCCCGGCCCCGCACCAGGGACCGGGATCCCGCGTAGTCAGCGGCGGGGGCCGCCTTCGGTTTCGCCCGGCCGCCGGGATCCGGTGGCCGGGACGCTGGCGGCTTTGGCGGCCAGCACGGCAGCCGTGAGGGCGGCGATGTCGTAGCTGCCGTAGTGACGGCGGCCGTTGATGAAGAAGGTCGGGGTGCCGGACACGCCGCTGAGGTCGGCCGAGTCGACGTCCTCGGCCACCCTCGCCGCGCCGGCGTGCTTGCGCAGGTCATCACCGAACCGGGCGGTGTCCAGACCGAGATCGGTGGCGTAGCCGAGCAGGTCGCGCGCTTGGAGCCGGTCCTGGTGGCGGAGGAGCAGGTCGTGCAGGTCCCAGAACGCGCCCTGATCGGCGGCGGCTTCCGCGGCCTCCGCGGCGAGCTGGGCGTGGGGGTGGACGTCGTTGAGTGGGAGGTGCCGCCACACATACCGGACATCGCCGCGGCCGGTGAGCAGTTCCCGCAGCACGGGCTCAGCCTGGCCGCAGTAGGGGCATTCGAAGTCGCCGTACTCCACGATGGTGACCGGTGCCCGCGCGGGGCCACGGATATGGTCGCGTCCTGGGTCGACCGGCGCGCCGAGATCAGTGATGACCTCGGAGGTGCCGAGCAGCGCGCGGATCTGCAGCCGGGCGGGCAGCAGCGTGGTAGCGCGGAAGATGAGCCAGGTGACCACGGGCGCGGCGACCACCGTGGACAGGACACCAAGCTTGGCCTCCTGCAGGGCGGTTCCGGTGAAGGCCAGGGTCGCGATCAGGATGGACACGGCGAAGCCGATGCCGGCGATCGTGCCGACGCCCGCGACGGCGGCCCAGCCGACCGGTGGCCGCAGCCGGCCGCGGCTCAGGCGGGTGAGCAGCCACGATCCACCGGTGATGCCGAGGGGTTTCCCGGCGACGTAGCCGATGAGGATGCCCAGGGTGACCGGCGAGGTGTAGGCGCGGGCCAGAAAGGCGCCGCTGATGGTAATGCCGGCGTTGGCCAGGGCGAACAGCGGCACGATGACGTAGCTGGTCCAGGGGTGGTAGAGCTGCTGCAGCCGCTCGTTGGGGGACAGCGCCGAGGCGAGCCCGGCCCGCGCTGACTGCGCGAGATCGGGAGTCGGCTGCTCGCGGAAGCTGCGGAACAGGTCGCTGGCCCGCTCCAGGTCGGTCCGGGCCGCCGGGTACGCGAAGGTCAGCAGCCCCATCACCAGGCCAACCACCACCGGGTCGATCCCGGATTTCAGGACCGCGACCCAGGCCGCGATCCCGAGCAGCGCGTAGACGATGCCGGTCCGGATCCGGGCCTGGCGCAGGGCCAGGATCACGATGAAGATCCCGGCCGCGACGGCCAGCGGGGCCAGTATGAGCGCCTTGGTGTAGGCGGCGCCGATGACGACCAGCGAAGCGAGGTCGTCGACGACCGCCACCGACAGCAGGAACGCCCGGACCCGGTCGGGAAACCGGGGCCCGGTCAGGGCCAGCATCCCCAGCGCGAACGCCGTGTCCGTCGACATCGCCGCACCCCAGCCATGAGCCGTGGGCCGCCCGGCGTTGATGGCCAGGTAGATGGCCACCGGGACGAGGAGCCCGCCCAGGCCGGCCGCCACCGGCAGGGCCAGCCGGGCCCGCTCCCGCAGCTCGCCCATGTCGAACTCGCGGCGGGCCTCCAGGCCGAAGACGAAGAAGAAGAACGTCATCAGCCCGCTGTTCACCCACTCGCGCAGGTCCAGCGACACCCCGGCGCCGGAGAGCCGGACCGACAGCCGTGCGCCCCATACCGCGGCGTACGACGAGGCGTCGATGTTCACCCAGGCCAGTGCGACTACCGTCATGCCCAGCAGAACCGCGGCGCTGCCGGTCTCCGTGCGCAGGAACAGCCGCAGCGGCGTCTGCAGATTCCGCGCCCACGCCGTCCGCCCGGAAAAGGAACGCACCGCAGCGGGCGGGCTGTCCTCAGACACGGCGTCCTCCTCACTACCAGCGGCCAGGAGAATCTTACGGATCGGTGACGCGACAGGGCCGGCCGTAAGAAGAGTGCTGCGCTGCCGCGCTCATGGGGTGGATCGGCGGATCACCGCGGATCTTTCCTCACTGAAGGAGCGGAACATGGGCAAGCGCAGATGGCTGGCCGGGGGCGGCAGCGTGCTGGCGGCCACGATCGGCCTGCTGGGTGCGGGCACCGCGGCCAGCGCGAGCACGCGCGTCACCGGTGGTGGGCTACACCTACGTCGACGGCAACACGGCCACCGCCAACACCATCGACGGGTTCGCCCGGCACGCGAACGGCTCGGTCACCCCTCTTCCGGGATCCCCGTTCGCGGCGGGCGGCGCGGGCCTGGGCACCGGCCTGGCTTCCCAGGGCGCGATCCAGGCCACCCCGGACGGCAGGTACCTGCTCGCCGTGGACGCCGGGAGTAACCAGATATCGGTCCTGCGCATCACCGCGGGCGGTGTGCCGGTGCTGGCCGGCCGGCCAGTGTCCTCCGGCGGCGTGCAGCCGGTCAGCGTCGCGATCTCCCGCTCCGGCCTGGTCTACGTGGCCAACTCCGGGGCCGGCGGCAGCGGCTACTCCGGCTTCCGGCTGGGGTCCGGCGGCCGGCTGACCGCGATCCCCGGCTCGACGGTCTCCGTCCCGGATGCCGCCGGCCTGGGCGACGTGTTCTTCAACGCCACCGGCAACCACCTCATCGGCACCCGCACCGGCACCTCGCAGATCGACAGCTTCGTGGTGCTGCCCGGCGGTCATCTGGCCGCCGCCCAGGGTTCCCCGTTCACCGGGCAGGGCCTCGGCCAGCTCGGCGCGGAGTTCTCGCCCACCCACCCCTGGCAGCTGTTCGTCAGCAACGCGCACAACGGCGCGGGCCTGGGCACCGTATCGGCCTACCGTGACGGGTTCTTCGGCCGCCTCTTCCCGATCGGGTCCTCGCCGTACGCCGACGGGCAGACCGCACCATGCTGGGTGGAGATCAGCCACGACGGAAGGTACCTGTTCACGGTCAACACCGGGTCGGGGAACGTCTCCAGCTACTCCATCAACCCAGGCGGCTCACTGTCCCTGATCGGCAGCACGCCCATCCGCGGCGGCGGGCGCTGACATCGACGCCCGCCTGTCCCCGGACGGCAAGACGCTGTCCGTGGACGGCAGCGGTAACCACATCCTGTCGGTCTTCGCCGTCCACGGCGGCACCCTCACCGAGCTGCCCAGCTCGCCGACACCACTGCCCGCCGGGGGCGCCCCGGCCGGGATCGTCAGCATCTAGCCCAGCCAGCCAGATGTCCCTGGCCCGCCCGGCCGGGCGGGCCAGGGACACTGCTTTCGTAGGATCGGGATCATGGCACCCGCCGATCCCGCCAGCCACGGGATCTCCACACCAGATCGGTTCGATCCCGACTCCGGCCGGTGGATCCGGGAGCTCAGCGGCGCCGGGCCGCAGCGGGAGGCCGCCCTGGCGCGCCTGCACGACCTGCTGCTGCGCATCGCACGCAGCGAGCTGCAGCGGCGCGGCAGCCAGCTCCGGATCACCGGACCCGAGCTCGATGACCTCGGATACCAGGCCGCAGCCGATGCCCTGCTGGCCATCATGGTCAAGCTTGGCCAGTTCCGGGGCGAGAGCAAGTTCACGACCTGGGCTTACAAGTTCGTCATCTTCGAGGTATCAGCGAAAATCGGGCGGCATTTCTGGGCGACCCCAGCCGTCCCGATGGATGCGGAGGACTGGGAGCGGCTGCCCGACCGGCTCGGGCTCGATCCGGCCCGGGAAACGGAACGGCGGGAACTGGCCGACGCGGTACGCCGTGCGGTGGACGAGCACCTCACGCTGCGGCAGCGGCAGATCTTCGTCGCGCTCGTGATCAATGGCGTGCCCATGGATGCTCTGGTCGCCGAGCTCGGCTCTACCCGGAATGCCATTTACAAGACAATGTTCGACGCCCGACGTAAGCTGCGGGACGCCCTTGCCGCTAACGGGTACCTGAATGACCAGACTTCGAGGCCCTCATGAACGGCTGGACCGCTCTGGACCGGTTCCTGCGGACCGATCCCCGCGACGTGGGATGCGGTGAAGCGATGGAACTGCTGCATGTCTACGCCGAACTGGCCGCCGCCGACGCCTCCGCGGCGCAGCGTTATCCGGGAATCGCCGCCCATCTGGCCGCGTGCGGACCGTGCGGCGACGACTTCGACGGCCTGCTGGCCGCCATCCGCGACCCGGCCGGATGACGCCGCGCGCCCGCGTCCGCTGGGCTTACAGCGGGGGGTAGGCGCCGTCCGGGTTGTGCTCAGACAGCACCGACGGCGGCCCGATGATGGCCTGGTCCGGCTTGCCGATGACGTCCTGGTCCTTGCCCTCGTAGTCGATCTTCGCCAGCACGTGCTTGATCGCCTCGAGCCGGGCCCGTTTCTTGTCGTTGCTCTTGACCACCGTCCACGGAGCCTCAGCCGTGTCGGTGTAGTGGAACATCGCCTCCTTCGCCTCGGTGTACGCGTCCCACTTGTCCAGTGACTCGATGTCCATCGGGCTCAGTTTCCACTGGCGTACCGGGTTGACCCGGCGGATGACGAACCGGGTGCGCTGCTCGGCGGGTGTCACCGAGAACCAGAACTTGGTCAGGGTCAGCCCGGAGCGGATCAGCATGCGCTCGAACTGCGGCGCCTCGCGCATGAACTCCTCGTATTCCTCCTGCGTGCAGAAGCCCATCACCCGCTCCACGCCCGCGCGGTTGTACCAGGACCGGTCGAACATGACGATCTCGCCTGCCGCGGGCAGGTGCGGCACGTAGCGCTGCAGGTACCACTGGGTCCGTTCCCGCTCGCTCGGCTTCGTCAGCGCCACGACCTGCGCGCCGCGGGGGTTCAGGTGCTCGGTGAACCGCTTGATGGTGCCGCCCTTGCCGGCCGCGTCGCGGCCCTCGAACACGATCACGAGGCGCTCCCCGGTGGCCTTCACCCAGTTCTGCAGCTTGACCAGCTCGATCTGGAGCGGGCGCTTCTCGTACTCGTACTGGTGCCGCGTCATCCGCTCGGGGTAGGGGTAGTCCTCGCGCCAGGTGTCCACCGTCCGGCCATCCGGCCAGCGCAGAACGGGATCGTCGTGCTCGTCGTCGTCGTCCACCCTCAGGCCGGCCAGGAGCTCTGGATGGGACTCCCAGTCCTCGGGCAGCGCGTTGAAGTCTTGGGCGGGTTCGCTGGTCATGTCCCCTAGCACAGCACAGATCCCCGCCCGTTAGGTGACGCGCAGGCGATCTTTCCGGGTCGGCATCTGGTCCCCCGAGCCCAGCGATGGCCCGGCCCGGGGTGACGTGCAGAGCGCGCCGGCCAGCAGCCAGATGGGCGCGATCGACGCGGTGAACAAGGCGATCACCATGTGCTTGATGACCTCGTTGCCCTCGCCGTACACCGCGGTGACGTACTGGATCACCGTGCATCCGATCAGCACCAGCGCCACGAGCGCGAAGCCGCGCCTCCGGTCGCCCCGGCGTGATCTGCGCAGCAGCAGTCCCGCGCCGGCCAGGCAGGCCGTCCAGTACGCCAGGACCCCGGCCAGCCCGCTCCACCGCATCGCCCGGGAGACGTCCATGAGCAGGCAGTCCCGGCATTCCTGACTGCGCGGAGCGTGACCCGGGCCGGCCGGGTAGGTGCCGAGGTTGGTGTTCCGGAAGGTCAGGTACGGGCCCGCGCCGCTGGCGAAGATCCTCGCCGTGAGCCCTGGGCGCCCGATCAGGTAGTGAGCCAGGTTGGCCTGGGTGAAACGGTCCGCGTAGCGAGGGTACGCGGGGTCGTCCTCGATGGGGTGCGTGCTCCACCAGAGGGTCCCGCTGTACCGGCCGAACGCGCGGGGCAGCCCGAGCCCGGCGGCGGCGGCGCCGGGGTCGGAGACCATGGGCATGATCGTCATGGTCAGCTCGTCAGCGGAATTGACCCGGACGTCGCTGCGCGGCTCGCGGGACAGGCTCCAGAACACGGTCACGGCCAGCGTGAGCACGCACAGGGCAGGGATGAGCCGGCCGCCGGACCAGCCCCGGCCGCCGCCGGCGGGGAACCGCTGAGCGCCCAGGAACAGACCGAGGGGCAGCGCGAGGGTGGTGGCCTCGGTCTTCGCCCCGACGGCGAGTACCGCGCTGGCCCAGGCGACCAGGTACGCCGCGTGGTATCCGCGGGCCCGCGCCGCGACCGCCACCCCGGCGACCGCGAACACGAGCAGGCCGTACAGCGCGGCCGTCTCGGTGAACGGCGACGCGGCATAATCGGCGAAGGCCGCCTCGGACAGCACCAGGAACAGCAAGATCAGGATCAGGATCCGGGCGGCCAGCCTGAGCTCCGCGAGCAGCCGGGCCGCGACCATCATCACCACGCCGGCCAGGACGCAGTATTCGACGATGAGCTCGCGCATGTCGATGGCACCGGAGAGCCCGAGCACGTGCTGATGCACCCACGCGGTCAGCCACACCTGAAGGACCTGGGTGGTCGGGTAGTGCAGGCACGGCGGTCCTGACCCGGGCCGCAGCAGCGGGTACCAGAAGCGCACGAACAACACCCTGGATGTGGCCCGGGGCGGCGAGTCCGGATCCGCGCCGATCTGGCACATGAGCCGCACGGCGTCGCCGTTGTTGGCCATGCCCACCGGGACCGGCAGCAGGAGCCGCGCCGCCATCACCGCGGCGCCCACGATCCCGGCGATGGCTGGCCCGGCGGGTACGGCCGCTCCAGTGACCGAGCGCGAGCGCATCCACCGCACCTGAGACCTCCGGGACACCGGGGCACGCGAAGCGCTCACGCTCCCGAGCCCGCCTGCCGTGGCAGGAGACTGTGGCAGGAGACTAGGGCATATCTGGTCCGGCTCCCGGCCGGTTGCGGCTTTCCGCCGGTGCACCGGCGCGGGGCGCGGCCCGGTTAGCGCAGCGCCAGCGGTATCTCCCGGGGAACCGGCAGCGTCCCCGCCTGCCAGTCCAGGTCGCCGGCCAGCCGCGCACGGGGGAACGTCCCGAAGAACGCCTCGAGCGTGACGGAGAGCCAGACGCGGGAGAGGGCGGCCCCGGGACAGTAGTGCGGGCCCGCCCCGAAGGGGAGACCGGCTAAGGCCGGCCCGTCGTGCGCCGCCGCGATCAGGGACGGCAGCACGGTCGTGCCCTTGATGATGGGCCGTCCGCCGACCCAGGTGTCGGCCAGGGCGATGCGCGGGAGGGCGACGGGGAACATGGTCCGCGTGCTCAGCAGGTCCCCCGCGACGGACGCCCAGGTGCGCTCCCCCCGCGTGCACGAGGCGATGACGTGCGGCTGCTGGGCGAGCTCGGCGATGGCGACGGCGAGGACCGGGAGCACCGAGCCGAACCCATTGGAGACGGTACCGGTGACGTGCGCGACCTGGGCGGCGGTGTGCCCGGCCAGTGCCCCGGCGAGCTGGGTGGTTAATCCCCCGCCGGGCCGGGCCGCGGCGCGGGTGTAGTAGCCGTACAGGTCATCCCACGCCGCGGCCACGTCATCGATGGCGTCCGGGCCGGGGACGACGGCGAACGCGATGCGGGAGGCTTCGAGGATCCGGTCCCAGTCCGCCAGTGGTGTCCCCATGGCCGCGCTGACGGCGGTGGCGGTGAACGGTTCAGCGAACCCGGTGAGGGCGTCCGCGGTGGCCCGGCCGTGCAGCGCGTCCGCGAGGTGGCGGGCGAGCGCCTGGGCCAGCGGGCGGGTCGCTTCCGCGGCCCGGCGGCTGAACAGCCCGGCGATCCGCTGCCGGTACGTGCGCAGCCGGGGCAGGTCCATGTTCAGCAGGCCGCCGTCCGGGGATTGCATTTCCGCGCCGGTGAGCGGGCAGCGGAGCAGTCCCCCGGTCCGGGTGACGGCGGCCATGCCGAAATTCCTGGTGCTGGTGAGGACGTGCAGGACGTCGGGGCGCCGTCGCAGGACCAGCATGGGCGGGCCGCCGGCCGGACGGAAGGCATAGTCGTGGCCGCTGGTGCAGAGGATGGGTGGCGGGCCTCCGTCCGGCTGGGAATCGAAACGGAGGACGGGCGGGTGGCCGGCTGTGGTGGTGGCGGTCACGGTGACTCCTTCGGGCTGCCGGGGCGGGGCATCCCCCACCCGCCACCCAGCTTCTGAGGCCGGCCCGGACGGTTTCATTGCATTCCGCTTGCAGGCCTGCGGATCAGGCCAGGCGTCCGGGCCGGCGGGCCACGCTGCCGGATCCAGGACAAGACTTAGATAGTTCGTTGTCTTGAATCGTTCGTGTTTAGGCAGATAGGTTTGGTCCCGTGACCGCACCCCACCCGCCGACCGTCGCCGAGGAGCTGCGCGGCGCCGGCCTGCGCGTGACGGCTGCCCGCGTCGCCCTCCTGCGAGACCGTCCGGGACGGTGACCACCTCGGCGTCGAGGCGATCGCCTCCGGGGTGCGTGACCGGATCGGCCATATTTCCCTTCAGGCCGTGTACGAGGCCCTCCACGCGCTCACCGCGGCCGGACTCGTGCGCCGCATCGAGCCGGCCGGCAGCCCGGCCCGGTTCGAGGGACGCGTCGCGGACAACCACCACCACGTGGTGTGCCGGTCGTGCGGTGCCGTCGCTGACGTCGACTGCGCGGTCGGCGAGGCGCCCTGCCTGACCGCGTCCGACGACCACGGCTTCTCGGTCGACGAGGCCCAGGTCATCTACTGGGGCCTGTGCCCTGACTGTTCCACCGCCGTTAGTTCCTGAGCACGGTCATCCATCTAGCCCGGAAGGATTCCGATGTCTGAGAACCATGATCCAGTAGTCGTCGAAGACGCGACCCCGGAGAGCGGGGGGGAATGCCCGGTCAGCCACGGCGGCCTGACCCCTCCCACCATGGGTGACGCCAACCATGACTGGTGGCCGAACAAGCTCAACCTGAAGATCCTGGCCAAGAACCCCGCCGTGGCCAACCCCCTCGGCGAGCAGTTCAGTTACGCCGCGGCGTTCAGCACCCTCGACCTCGCCGCCGTGAAGCGCGACATCGCGGAAGTGCTGACGACCTCACAGGACTGGTGGCCGGCTGACTTCGGCCACTACGGCCCGCTCATGATCCGGATGGCCTGGCACAGCGCGGGCACCTACCGCATCCGCGACGGCCGCGGCGGCGCCGGGGCCGGCCAGCAGCGCTTCGCGCCGCTCAACAGCTGGCCGGACAACGTCAGCCTGGACAAGGCCCGCCGGCTGCTGTGGCCGGTCAAGAAGAAGTACGGCCAGAAGCTCTCGTGGGCCGACCTCATTGTCCTCACCGGCAACGTCGCCCTGGAGTCGATGGGCTTCAAGACCTTCGGCTTCGGCGGTGGCCGCGCGGACACCTGGGAGTCGGACGAGGACGTTTACTGGGGTCCCGAGACCACCTGGCTCGACGACGAGCGCTACACCGGCGACCGGGAGCTCCAGGAGCCCCTCGGCGCGGTCCAGATGGGCCTGATCTACGTCAACCCGGAGGGCCCGAACGGCAACCCGGACCCGCTCGCCGCGGCTCGCGACATCCGCGAGACGTTCCGCCGCATGGCCATGAACGACGAGGAGACGGTCGCCCTGATCGCGGGCGGTCACACGTTCGGCAAGACCCACGGCGCGGGCCCGGCGGACAACGTCGGCCCCGACCCCGAGGCGGCGCCGCTCGAGCAGCAGGGCCTCGGCTGGAAGAGCACCTACGGCACCGGCAAGGGCGGCGACACCATCACCAGCGGTCTCGAGGTTACGTGGACCGGCACCCCGACCCGCTGGGACAACAGCTTCCTCGAGACCCTGTACGGCAACGAGTGGGAGCTGACCAAGAGTCCCGCTGATGCGTACCAGTGGAAGCCGAAGGACGCCGCCGCAGCGGGCATCGTCCCGGACGCGCACGACCCGTCCAAGAGCCACCCCCCGACCATGCTGACCACCGACCTCGCGCTCCGCGTGGACCCGGTCTACGAGCAGATCACGCGGCGCTTCCTCGCGAACCCCGGCGAGTTCGCGGACGCTTTCGCCCGGGCGTGGTTCAAGCTGACCCACCGCGACATGGGCCCGGTCGTGCGCTACCTCGGCCCGGAGGTCCCGGCCGAGACGCTGCTGTGGCAGGACCCGATCCCCGCCGTGACGCACGACCTCATCGGCGAGGAGGACATCGCCTTCCTCAAGGGCCAGGTCCTCGACTCGGGCCTGACCGTGTCCCAGCTCGTATCGACCGCGTGGGCGGCGGCCTCGTCGTTCCGGGGCAGCGACAAGCGCGGCGGCGCCAACGGCGGGCGCATCCGCCTGGAGCCGCAGAGCGGGTGGGAGGTCAACGACCCCGACCAGCTGGCCACGGTCCTGCGCACCCTGGAGGGGATCCAGCAGGCCTTCAACGCCTCCCACACGGGCGGCACCCAGGTCTCGCTGGCCGACCTGATCGTGCTGGCCGGTGCCGCGGCCGTCGAGCGGGCGGCCAGGGACGCCGGCTTCGACGTCCAGGTGCCCTTCACGCCGGGCCGCGCGGACGCGTCGCAGGAGCAGACCGACGTGGAGTCGTTCGCCGCGCTCGAGCCGACGGCCGACGGGTTCCGCAACTACCTCGGGAAGGGCAACCGGCTGCCCGCTGAGTACCTGCTGCTCGACCGGGCGAACCTGCTGACCCTGAGCGCCCCCGAGATGACGGTCCTGGTCGGTGGCCTCCGCGTCCTGGGCGCGAACTACCAGCAGTCGCCGCTGGGCGTCTTCACCACGACTCCCGGGTCTCTGACCAACGACTTCTTCGTCAACCTGCTCGACATGGGCACGACGTGGCTGCCCGTGTCCGGAAACGGGGACGCGGACACGTTCGAAGGCCGCGAGCCGGACACGGGCGAGGTCAAGTGGACCGGCAGCCGCGCCGACCTCGTCTTCGGGTCGAACTCCGAACTGCGTGCGCTCGCGGAGGTCTACGCGAGCGATGACGCGAAGGAGAAGTTCGTGACCGACTTCGTCGCGGCGTGGGACAAGGTCATGAACCTCGACCGGTTCGACCGCGCCTGACCCGGGCGTCCGGGCCGGCCCGCCGGGCCGGCCCGGACGTCCCCCGGTTCCAGGCCGCGTGACTCAACCGCGGGCCGCCGGGCCCGGCCGGTCCTACGGCCCGATATTTAACTAATCACTTTTAGTGATAGAGTCGGCCCATGGATCAGCAGGGATCGGGCCTCGCCGCGGTGGGCAGCCTCGGCGATCCGGTGCGCCGCAGCCTGTATGAGTTCGTGGCCGGGAGCCCCGGGCCGGTGGGCCGGGATGAGGCGGCCGCGGCGGCCGGGATCGGCCGCCCCCTGGCGGCCTATCACCTGGACAAGCTGGTCAGCCAGGGCTTGCTGACCGCCTCGTACCAGCGGCCCGCGGGCCGGGGCGGCCCGGGGCCGGCCGCCCGGCCAAGGTATACGCCCGTTCCGGAAGCGAGTTCGTGGTGACCGTGCCACCTCGCGAGTACGAACTGGCGGCCCGCCTGCTCGCCGGGGCCGTCGAAGCCGACCGCAGCGGCGCCAGCCGGGCCGCGCTGCACGGCGTCGCGCGGCAGTTCGGTGCCGATCTCGGGCGGCGCAGCCCGGCCGCTGAGCCCGGCCGGGAGGACGCGCTGCAGTCCGCGGAGGACGCGCTGCGCGGGCACGGCTTCGAGCCGTGGCGCGACGAGGATGGCACGGTCCGGCTGCGTAACTGCCCATTCCACCGCCTGGCCGTCCAGCACACCGAGGTCGTCTGCGGCATGAACCTGGCCCTGATCGAGGGCCTGGTCGCGGGGCTCGGCGCGACCGGCCTGCATCCGGCCCTCGATCCTCAGCCTGGGTGTTGCTGCGTGGTACTGAGCACGGACACGCCCCGGACCGCCGCACAGAAGACCGGACTCTCATGACGGATGACCTGGCTCTCGACCCGGCTGACCTGGCGCCGGCCGACCTGGCGCCCGCCCTTCCGCAGCCAGCCCGCGGCACCGACGCTTCACCCCGGCCGGAGCTGCGGATAGCCACGGCCCAGCCAGGCGTCGATCTGGAGGCGGCCGAGCGGGCCGCCGCTGACTTCCTGGACGCGCTCGGGATCGACCACAGCCGCGAGGGGCTGCAGGAGACACCGGCCAGGATGGCGCGGGCCTACGCGGAACTGTTCGACGCCCGGCCGCTGCGGCTGACCACGTTTCCCAACGACGCGGGCTACGACGAACTGGTGCTTGAACGCGCCATCCCGTTCCGCACCGTCTGCGAACACCATCTGCTGCCTTTCTCCGGCGTCGCGCACGTCGGCTACCTGCCCGGCGACCGCATCCTCGGCCTGTCCAAGCTGGCCCGCCTGGTCGAGCACTTCGCGGCCAGGCCGCAGACCCAGGAGCGGCTGACCAAGCAGGTCGCCGACGGCCTGGACGCGCACCTGCACCCCCGGGGCGCGGGCGTGCTGCTGGAGGCCGAGCACTCGTGCATGACACTGCGCGGCGTGCGGTCCCTCGGCGCTAAGACCGTCACCTCGGCCCTGACCGGAATCCTGCGCACCGATGCGCGGTCCCGGGCCGAGTTCTTCGCCCTGGCCCACCTGCCGGGCTGATCACCCTGCCTGGTCAGGCGGGAGAGGGGACCGGAAGTGAACGACACGCTAGCGACCCTGAGCCAGGCCGGAGTTTCGATCTGGCTGGATGACCTGAGCCGGGAACGGCTGGTGTCCGGCAGCCTGGCCGACCTGGCCGCCCGCGACCACGTGGTGGGGGTGACCACCAATCCCAGCATCTTCGCCAAGGCGATCAGCGGCAGCAGCGCCTATGACGCGCAACTGCGGGACCTGGCCACCCGCGGCGTCGGTACCCGGGAAGCGCTGCGGGCGCTGACCACCTTCGACGTCCGCTGGGCCTGCGACGTCCTGCGGCCCGTCTATGACGCGACGGGTGGCGTGGACGGGCGGGTCTCGATAGAGGTGGACCCCCGGCTGGCCTATGACACCGCCGCGACGATCGCCGAAGCGCGGGCGCTGTGGTGGCTGGTCGACCGGCCCAACCTGTTCATCAAGATCCCGGCCGCCCGGCAAGGGCTGCCGGCCATCGCGGCCTGCCTGGCCGAGGGCATCAGCATCAATATCACGCTGATCTTCTCCCTGGCGCGCTACGACGCGGTCATGGACGCCTTCCTCGACGGCATGGAAGGGGCCCGGCAAGCAGGCCTCGACCTGTCCTTGATCGGGTCGGTCGCGTCCTTCTTCGTGTCACGGGTGGACACCGAGGTCGACTCCCGGCTGGACAAGATCGGGACCAGCGAAGCGGCCGCGCTGCGCGGACGCGCGGCGATCGCGAACGCCCGTCTCGCCTACCAGCACTACGAGAAGGTGTTCGCCACGCCACGCTGGGCCGCGCTGCAGGCGGCCGGGGCCCGGCCGCAGCGGCCGCTGTGGGCGTCCACGTCAGTCAAGGACCCGGCCTATCCAGATACCCGTTACGTTGACGACCTGGTCGCAGCCGGTGTGGTCAACACCATGCCCGAGGCGACGCTGCGGCTGGTCGCCGATCACGGCCAGGTGACTGCCGACTCGATTCACGGGCACTATGACGAGTCACAGCAGCTGTTTGACCAGCTCCAGCGGCTCGGCATCGGCTACGACGACGTCACTGCGCAACTCGAAGACCACGGCGTGACCGCATTCGACCACGCGTGGCAGCAGCTCGGCGAGCAGCTGGCCACCACCCTGGGAGCACAATCAGGCTCACGTCCAGGCGGATGACGAACTGGGCGCGGCGGGGCGGTAGCCGACCCGGCCGGCTTCGGCGAGGCACGCCTCGGCGCTCTTGATGCCAGCGGAGGTGGTCGGGCTGCGCACGCACGCCGCGGCGGACGCGACCGCCAGCCGCAGGCACCGTTCGGCCGGCCAGCCCTCATGCAGGCCCAGGATCACACCGGCGGCGAAGGCGTCGCCTGCGCCCGTGGTGCTGCGTACCTGGCCGGGTGGCAGCCGGACCGAGCCCTGCCGCCAGGTCCGGCCGCCGGGGGCGGCCGCGACGCAGCCGGCCGGGAAGTGCACCACGGCGAGCGCCGACACCCCGCGCTCGATCAGGCCGACCGCCATCGCCTCCACGGCGGTCCAGTCCACCGGCCCGTCGGCCGCCGGTGCCGGTGCATCGATGCCGGTCAGGGCGCCGGCCTCCAGCTCGTTGATCACGATGCTGTCGAGGTAGGGCAGGCAGGGCAGGGCCACCTCGGCCTGGCGGCCGGGCTCCAGGCTGACCAGCTCCATGTTGGTGTGCAGGCCCGCGGCTTGCGCCCGCCGCAGCAGCGCCGACCAGCCGTTATCCCCGCCGGGCAGCCGGCGGTCCATGATCGGGTGGATGCCGGGCGCACCGGCGTGCAGCATCCGCGCCCCGGAGGACTCCAGGTCGGCGGCCGAGGCGTCGAACCGGGCGTTGGCCCCGCTGTGGTGGAACATGGTCCGGCGGCCGCCGGCTCGTTCGACCATCGCATCGGTGAATGACGTCACCGCGCCGGCCAGCGTCCGCACCCCGGCCGTGCCGATGCCCAGCCGCGCGCACTCGGCCAGGAGGAAGGCACCGTGCTCGTCGTCGCCGATGGCACCGATCATCGCGATGGGGAAGGCCGCCCCGAGCATGCGCAGGTCGACGGCCATATTGAGCCCTGGTCCCCCGGTGCTCAGGGAGACATGCTCGATGGTGGCGAAGTGATCCAGGGCCGGATAGGCGTCAATCACCTTCCCGGCATCGACGAGAATCGTCCCGGCGCACAGGATCCCGGTGCCCGGCGCGGCGGGGTCGCTCATTCGGAACGCAGCACGGGATCGGTCACCTCGAGGTCGGCCTCGAGCGTGCGCCGGGGAGCGATCCCGGCCCTGGCCAGGGCATCGTGGTAGGCCCGGACGGCATCCGCGGGACTGAGCTCGCCCGCCACGACCGGCCGCAGCAGGCTGACCAGGTCCAGCTGCGACTCCGCGCGCTGTATCTTGCGGCCGAAGAGGGCGACCCGGGCGCCGTGCCGCTCGGCCCGGTGCAGCAGCTCGAAGGTGTCCCGGGTGGTGCCCGCTGACCCGCCGAGCACGCCGACCACGACCGACGGGTCGTGCCCGGCCAGCTCCGCGAGCGTGTCCGAGCCGTTGTACGCCACCTTCAGGAAGAGCGGCCGGTGCTCCCGGGTGACCCCGGCGAGGGTACGCATGATCGAGTCGTTGACGAACGCCCCGACCTGCTCCGGCGCCAGGCCGGCGGCGCGTTCGGGTTGAAGACCTCGAGGAAATGCCGGATGCCGAGCGCGGCGGCCTCCGGCCGGAACGTGCGGTACGCCTCGAGCGTGGCCAGGTCGCGGTCGAGATCATTGTTGAAGGTCAGCGAGTAGAGGACCAGGTCGCAGAACGGGCGGATGGCGGTCAGGTCGGCCGTGCGGAAGGGGCGCGAGGGCAGGGCGGGATAGCAGCCGCCGCGCTGGCTCCAGATATCGGTGCTGTCGTTCGCCCGGATGGCCAGGGTCGTGTCCGCCAGCGACCCCTCCTCCGCCAGGCGCTCTCCGTTGGACGCCGAGGCCAGGAGGATGTCGAGCTCGCCCTGGGCGGCCAGAGCCCGCATGGCGCCGAGGTATTCGGCCCGGGTGCGGTGCCGGCTGCCCGGTGCGTCGTCCACCGGTCCGCCGGCCGCCAGGCCGAACGCCATGTCGGCGTCCTTGGCGTCCGCGATCACGAAGTCGGCGGGGGTGTAGCGGCCCGCGGCGATGCTGCCCAGCTTCCGGTCGAGGCGGCGGCCGGCCCCATCCGGTCGCGGGATCCCAGCAGGAGTGGTCATGGGCTTACCCGGCCTTTCGGTCATCGCTAACTCAGCGGTTCGGCGGTCGGCGCTGGTACGGGGAGAATCCGGCGCAGCAGCGACATGAGCCCCTGCGGATCAGGCACGGTCACGCCGGCCTGCCCGGCGACCGGGCCCCGCCCGCCGGCACTCACCCCGACGGTCAGGGCCGGGCGGCCGGTGCGCGCGCCCCACGCGTTCACCTCGCCGATAGCGGGCAGGTCGCCGAGGTCATCGCCCGCGTAGAAGCGCGGCTGCCGGATCGTCGCCCAGGAGCTCGCGGATCGCTGTCCCCTTATCGAGGCCTGGGATGCAGATCTCGAGGACTTCCTTTCCGGGCCGGACGCCCAGCCCGGCCGCGGCGGCGGCCGCACCGACCGGGGCGCGCAGTATCTCCAGGAAGTGGTCCGGATCAGGGGTGAGGCGTGCGTGGATGACGAGCGACAGTCCCTTGTCTTCCAGCCACAGGTCAGGCTCGATGCCGGCCAGGAGCCCGGGCAGGCTCGCGCGCAGCTCCTCCAGGCCCGCGGGCGGCGCTGCTGCGCGCAGCCGTCCCGCGTGCCACCGCTCGGCCCCGTGGGTGCCGTAGATGACGATGCCCGGTATCGCATCGAAGCCGCTGACGCGGAGCAGGGACGCCACGGTCCGCCCGGTCACGATGGCCAGGGCCGCCCCGGTGGCCCGCACGTCGCGCAGCAGCGGCCGGCGCCGCCCAGCGGGCTGGCGTCGCCGGGGCGCGGCGATATCGCGGCCAGAGTGCCGTCGAAATCGAGGGCCACCAGTCCCGACGGCAGGGCGGCACTGAGCGCCTCCACGTCCAGGGTCACCGCTGGCCCACGGTGAGCAGGACTTTCACGTGACTCCCCGACGAGGCCAGCTCGAAGGCCTCGGCGACCTGCGCGAGTGGCCGCGTGGCGGTGACGAAGTCCGCGGCCCGGACGGCTCCCCGGCGGAGCAGGCCCGCCGATTCCTGGTAGTCCTCCGGGAGATACGTGGCACTGCCCTGGATGCGGATCTGGTGGTCCTGCACGATCGGCAGCGGGACGGTGACCTCCCGGGCCGGGACGCCGACGACCACGACCGTCCCGCCCTTGTCGGCCATGGCGATCGCCTGGTCTACCGAGGACTGGATGGCGACGCAGTCGAACACGATGTCGGCGCTCCCGCCGAGCGCCTGCCTCACCTGACCGGCAACGTCCGGTGTTCGCGCGTCGATGGTGGCATGGGCGCCGAGGGCCGCGGCCCGCTCGCGCTTGGCGGCATTCGGGTCGGTGCTGACCACTTTTCCTGCCCCGTGCGCCCGGAGCACCGCGAGGGTGAACAACCCGATGGTTCCGGCCCCGAGAACGGCGACGGCCCGCCCGGCGACATCGCCCGCCAGGCGCACGGCGTGCACCGGCGTGGACAGCGGCTCGATGAGCGCCGCGGTCTGGTCGTCCAGCATGTCCGGCACGGGGCGCAGGCGGCCCGCGGCCAGGGTGAAGTAGTCCGCCATGCCGCCCTGGGGGTAGCCGCAGCCGAAGAACTGCAGGTTCTCGCACAGGTTCTCGCGTCCTGAGGTGCACATTTTGCACGCCCAGCAGGGCAGGTCGGGCTCCACGATGACCCGCTGTCCCGGCGTGGCGGTCTGGACGGCGGAGCCCACGGTTTCGACGACGCCGACGACCTCATGGCCCGGCCGGTAGGGCAGCGGGACAAAGGGGTGAATCCCCCGGGCCGCGTGCAGGTCCGATCCGCAGACGCCCGCCACGAGGGTGCGGACCAGGGCTTCGCCCGGGCCGGGGGCCGGAATCTCCGCCGCCTCGACAGCGATCCGGCCTGGGTAGACGACGACGCGTCGCATGCTGGTCAGGGCGAGTTCCTTTCCGGGCCAGGCCGGCCGCGGCCGGCTGCAGACGGTGTGGCGTAGTGGTCGAGGTCGCTGAGGGTCTTCCGCACGCCGTGGTCGAGCAGGGCGGTCAGGATCGAGCTGTAGACCGCGGTGAAGCGGGGATCGCCGGCCAGATCACCGAAGACCGCGCGGTTGTCTTCGAGAAAGGCGGTCCGGTGGCGGCGCTGCCGCCGGGCCGCGGCGTGAAGTTGCGGCGCGAGGTCGTCGTTGATGTCGTGGGGCGCGCCGTTCTCGTCCGTGCCCTCGGCGTAGCGCGCCCAGCTGGCGACGACGGCCGCGGAGCGGGTGAAGGGCCGGCCGGCCGCCAGCTGCTGGCGGATGACGGGGAGCAGGAACTTGGGAATGCGGTCGGATCCGTCGGTGCACAGCCGGGCCAGGGTATCGCCGACCTCGGGATTCGAGAATCTCTCGATGAGCTGGTTCGCATACCGGCCGACATCGACCCCGGGCACCGGCCGGAGGGTCGGGATGGCTTCCCGGGTCATGTAGTCCAGCAGGAACCCGGCGAACAGGGGGTCGGTGGCCACCTCATGGACGAGCCGGTATCCGACCAGGTGGCCGGCGTAGCACAGGGCCTGATGACTGGCGTTGAGCAGCCGCAGCTTCATCAGCTCGTAGGGTTCCACGTCGGAGACGAGCTGCACCCCGGCGTCTTCGAGCGGGGGGCGGCCGCCGGGGAAATCATCCTCCAGCACCCATTGCGTGAAGGGCTCGCACAGCACGGGCCACTGGTCGTCGACGCCGAACCGGCGGCTGAGCTCGGCGCGGTCGGCGTCAGTGGTCACGGGCGTGATCCGGTTGACCATGCAGTTGGGGAACCGGACATGGCGGGTCATCCAGTCAGCCAGGCCGGGATCACGCAGGCGGGCGAACGCCGTGAACGCGCGCTGGCTCACGTGGCCGTTGCCCGGGATGTTGTCGCAGGACAGGATGGTGAAGGCGGGAATGCCCCGGGCGCGCCGGCGGGCGAGCGCTTCGGCCACCATCCCGAACACGGTCCGTGGTACCGCTCCCGGCTGCAGGTCGGCCAGGACCGAGGGATCCGACGAGTTGAACTCACCGGTGACGTCGTCCAGGTTGTAGCCGCCCTCGGTGATGGTGAGCGACACGATCCGGGTCGCGGGCGCGGCGATCTTCTCGATGGCGGCGCCGGGATCGTCCGGCGCGAACAGGAACTCGGTGATCGACCCGATGACGCGGGGATCCCAGGTGCCATCGCCATGCCGCAGGACCAGCGTGTACAGCCCGTCCTGGGCGGCCAGCACGTCGCGGATCCTGCGGTTGGAGGGCTGCAGGCCGATACCGCAGATACCCCAGTCCAGCGCCGCGCCGTTATTCATCAGGGTGTCGAGGTACATGGCCTGGTGCGAGCGGTGGAAATTGCCGACCCCGATGTGCACGATTCCGGTTCTCACCTGGGCGCGGTCGTAACGGGGAACAGGCACGCCGGCGTTCAGCTGGCTCAGGGTTGCCGTGCTCACTACGGTCATGCTGCCCCTTCCGCGCCGTCCGAGGGCCCGGCCGGCCGCCCGGCGGACGCGCCGGTAATTTTGAGAGCGGAAATTGCGTGCCGGAATCTCCGGTGGCGTTCCCGGTGGAAATCGGCCATCGCCGGGTCCGGCTCGGCTACCAGGCGGGCGGGCGGGGCGAGCGGCCCTTCTATATCTCTCAAACTGATCAGGCCGGCGGCGCTGGCTCCCAGCAGCGCCGCGCCCCGGGCTGACGCGGCCGGCACGTCCACGGCATACAGCGGGAACCCCAGCACGTCCGCGAGCATCTGCCGCCAGCCAGCGGCCAGCGTGCCCCCGCCGGCCAGCCGGAGATGAGGCGGCCGGTGGTCTGCGAGGAGGGCGTCCAGCGCGTCGCGGATCGCGAAGGCGGTTCCCTCGAGCGCGCTGCGCAGCAGCGAGGCCCGGTCGCTGGCCAGCGACAGCGAGGTCCAGGAGCCGCGGAGCGCCGGATCGCAGTACGGTGTCCGTTCGCCCGAGAGGTGCGGGACGAAGAGCGGGTCGTGAGCCTGGCCGCGATGATCGGCACTCGCGTACAGCTCCGCCCAGGCGGCGTTCATGGTCTCGCGCACCCAGTTGAGGCTGAGCCCGGCGCTGACCGTGGCGCCCATGTGGTACCAGCCGTCCGGGGTCGCTGACCGGTAGAGGTTGACCCCGGCGTCCGCCCGGCTCACCGGCGCGGCCAGCGGCCGGATGACCTGCGCGCCGGTGCCGACGGTCAGCTGGATGTCCCCGCTGGCGATGCCGCTGCCCAGGGCGGCCGCCGCGGTGTCGGCGGCCCCGGCCGCGACCGGGATGCCCGCGGGCAGCCCCAGCCCGGTGGCCGCCTCAGCCGTGAGACGGCCCGCCGGGGCTCCGGCCGAGGGCAGCAGGGGCGCCAGCAAGCCGGCTTCCAGGCCCAGCGCGCTGACCACCTCGAGGTCCCAGCGGTCACCCATCACGTCATAGAGCAGGCTGGCTGACGCGTCACTGGGCTCGGCATGGAACTCGCCGGTGAGGCGGGCCCGGATCCAGTCCTTGGGTTGCAGCGCCCAGCGGGCTTCGGCGTAGGTGCGCGGTTCGTGGTCGGCGACCCACTTGAGCAGCGGTCCGGTCATCCCGGGGACCAGCGGGTTGGCCAGCCGGCCCAGCGCCCGGGCGCCGAGGAGCCGGTAGGCGCGCAGCGACCCGGTGGCCCGGCTGTCGGCCCAGAGCAGGGCCGGGCGAAGCGGCTCGCCCGCCCGGGAGGCCAGCACCAGACCGTGCATCTGCCCGGACAGCCCGATCGCCGCAGGCTGCGCGCCCGCCGCGTGGACGGCCTCGCGGGCACAGGCGGTCACCGCGGTCCACCAGCAGGCTGGCTCGCTCTCCGCGTAGCCGGCCTTCGCCGAGGTCACGGCGTACCCGGCGGACGCCTGCGACAGCACGGTGCCGCTGGTGTCGATCACTACCGCCTTGGCCGAGCTGGTCCCCAGGTCCAGGCCCAGGGTGCAGGCCGGGCCGGCCGCTGGCCGGCGGCCGGCCGGATCCGGGTCAGCCGCCCTCGCCGGGCGCCGGGCATCAGCATTCATGGGGTCAGCACTCGATAATGATCTTGTGCACCGTCCGGTCGCTGCGCAGCGCGTCCAGGGCGCCAGCGTAGTCATCGAGCTTGAAGCGGTGCGTGATCAGGCCCCCGGTACCGGCCCGGCCGGTCCGGAGCGCCGCGATCGCGGCCGGGAACGAATCGATCTCCGCGAATGACCCCTTGATGGTGATCTCGCGCCGGAACACGTCGTACGGGCTGACCCGGACGAGGTCCTCGGGCTCGGTCACGCCGTAGAACATCACGGTGCCGCCGCTGCGGGTCAGCGGGACGCATTGCTCGGACACCGCTGCCGACCCGGTGGCGTCGACGACGATGTCGTATCCGCCCCCCGAGGCCGCCTTCAGCTTGGCGGCGTCGCCCGCCAGGTCCGCGCGATCCATCAGGAACGTCGTGTCGATGCCGAGTTCCCCGGCGCGCCGGAGCTTGAACGCCGACGACGCCGCGACGGTCACGCTGGCCGCGCCGCCGCGGGCGATGAGCTGGGCCAGCAGCAGGCCGGTCGGGCCGGCCCCGAAGACCAGCGCCGAGGTCCCCGGCCGGGGAGCCAGCGTCTCCAGGCCGTGCATGGCGCACGCGGTGGGCTCGGTGAACACGGAGATGTCGGGGTCGATGCCGTCCACCGAGAAGACCAGGTTGGCCGGGACGACCACGTACTCGGCGAACGACCCCGGCCAGTTCGTGCCGAGTCCCTTGAGGTTGGCGCACATCAGGGTGCGCCCGGTCCGGCAGTACTCGCAGTGCCCGCAGTTCATGTTGGGGTTGACCGAGACATATTCGCCGACGCGCAATCCCCCGGTGCCGTCGCCCAGCGCGTCCACCGGCCCGACCAGTTCGTGCCCGGGAGTCAGGGGGAACTCGGCGAAGAATTTGCCGTTGTGGATGTGGAGGTCGGTGCCGCAGATTCCGGTTTGCTGGACCCGTACCCGCACCTCCCCCGGTTTCGGATCCGGGGTCGGAACCTGCCTGATCGAGAAACTGCCCGGGCCATCGTAGACAACGGCTTTCATGCTGCTCCTTAACCGGAATGAGCCGCGTGGTCCCTTGAGGCTCGGGAAGGGACGGCCAGAGCCCGCGCGGGCGCGGGCTCTGGCCGCGGGCCAGGCGGCCCGGGGCCCAGTGTCCCGGGGCCACTGGGCCCCGGGACACTGGGCCCCGGGCGTCCGGGGTCATTCCCGCGCAGGCGTCGCCCGCGTCATGGTGGTCATGCGATTCAGCAGGCCGCTCATCGTCGGCTTGCCGCCCCGCAGGGCGGCGGCGCGCCGACGCTGGTCCACGTACACGGCGGCGATGAGCACGGCTCCGACCACGACCTGCTGCCAGAACGGCTGGATACCGATGATCACGAATCCGTTCTGGAGCGTCGTGGGGATGAACAGGCCGATGGTGGTGCCGAGGATGGATCCGTACCCGCCGAACAGGCTGGTGCCGCCGATCACGGTGCCGGCGATCACGCTGAGGTTCGTCGTACTCTGCCCGCCGATCGTGGTCGACTGGAAGAACGCCAGGTTGAGCCAGCCGGCGAATCCGGCCAGCAGCCCGGACAGGGCGTAGACCATGATCAGGTGACGGGTCACGTTGAGGCCGGAACGCCGTCCCGCCTCGGGGTTTGATCCGAGCGCGTAGGTGTGCAGCCCGAAGCGGGTCCGGTGCAGGAGCACGATTCCGAGCGCGATGACGACCGCGGCGATGACCGCCAGGGTGGGGATCTCCCAGAAGATGTTGCCGAATCCCACCGTGTTGACCATGACGGTGGGGATATCGCGCAGGTCCACGCCTGCGGTGATCACCTCGGCCAGGCCCAGGGCCATCCCGAGCGTGCCGAGCGTGACGATGAGCGGCGGAACCTTCGCCCTGGCGATCAGGACTCCGTTGAACAGGCCCCAGCCGAGCCCGCAGGCAATGGCCACCAGCGCCCCGACGAGGGCCGCGGCCCAGCCCTGGCCGCCCATGGCCGCCATCACCTTGTCGGCGATGACGCCGCTGAAGACCAGGACGCTGCCCACCGACAGGTCGATACCGCCGGTGACGATGACAAAGGTCATCCCGACACCGAGAACCGCCAGGATGGAGGTGTCCTGCACGATCCCGCGGATGTTGAAGACGGTCAGGAAGCTGCCGGGCTTGATGATCGCGAAGATCGCGACGATCACGGCGAGCACGATGATGATCTGCAGCGCCTGCAGCCGGCTGAGCCGGGCGAGCCGGCTGGTCGGCTGCTCTTCGCTCGGCGCCGCTTCAGCGGGCGCAGGAGGAGGCGCGGTCGTCTGCCCGGTCACGTCTGATTCTCCTGCGTCACGGCGCCCGTCATCGCGCCGACCAGCTCCTCCATGGTCGTCTCCTTTGCTCTGTACGTGGCCACCCGCCTGCCCAGCCGCATGACCTGCACCTCGTCGGCGACCTGGATCACGTGGGGCATCGAGTGGCTGATGAACACCACGCCGAGCCCGCGGTCACGCACCCGGCGGATCAGGTCCAGCACGCCCTTGGTCTGCACCACCCCCAGGGCGGCGGTGGGCTCGTCGAGCAAGATGACCCGGTTGGCCCAGGCCGCGGCGCGGGCCACCGCGACGGCCTGCTTCTGGCCGCCCGACATGGCGCCGATGCTGCCGGCGTAGTTGCGCACCGTGGCACCGAGCTGGTCGAAAGCTTTCTTGCTGCCCGCCAGCATGTCGGTGTTGTTCATGAACCCCAGCCGCCCCATGATCCCGGGCCGCATGACCTCGCGGCCGAGGTACATGTTCTGCACCGGGTTGAGGTGGGGGGCCAGCGCCAGATCCTGGTACACGGTCTCGATCCCGTGCCGGCGCGCCGCCAGCGGCCCCGGGATCGTCACGGGCTGGCCGTCGATCAGGATCTCACCTGACGTCGGCGTTTCCGTGCCCGAGAGGATCTTGACCAGCGTGCTCTTCCCGGCGCCGTTGTCCCCGATGAGCGCGACAACCTCGCCGGCTTTCACCCCGAAGTCAGCGCCCGATAGCGCGCTCACGTGACCGTACAGCTTGGTGATGCCCCGAGCTTCCAGCGCAAGGCTCATCGATCCACTCCTTCCCGACCCAAGTCCCTGATGAAACGGCGGAGCCGCCAGACCCGGCTTCGGCCGGCAACGCTGCTGTAATCATGCGCAATATGCGTACCAAGAGGGTGCACGCGTATGTCACCGATGTCAAGAGCGGGCCGGTAACAAAAAGAGCTCGTCTGCGGGGTGATCAAGGCCGTGGATGAGAGTTTCGGACTCGAGCCTTGACACCGATGACATGTAGATGCAAGATCTAGCAAACATGTTTCCGGGAGATTGCCAGCCGCTGAACAGGCCCGGCCCACAGGAACCAGAGGGCGAGACACAGCACCCGCACACGGCCTGCACCCGGTGTCCTCGGGCACCGGCAGCCGGCCCACGTCTTCACGTACGAAGGAGCAGGTATGAAGCGGTCTTTGGTAGCACCAACCGCGGGGGCGGCAGCCATTCTGCTGGCGCTCGCCGCGGGTTGCTCGTCCTCGGGCAACTCCGGTGGCTCCGCGTCCAGCGGATCCTCCTCATCAGGCAGCTCGAGCAGCGGCAAGGCCTACAAGATGACGTTCATCCAGGGCGTGGCCGGTGACGGGTTCTACGTCACGATGGCCTGCGGCATGCAGGCAGAGGCCAAGAAGCTCGGCAACGTCACCGTCAACGTCCAGGGGCCCTCGAAGTTCGATCCCACGCTGCAGAACCCGATCATCGAATCGGTCACCGCGGCCAAGCCTAACGCGATCCTGATTGCCCCCGACGACGTGTCGGCGAGCCAGACCCCGGTCGACCAGGCCATGAACGCGGGCATCAAGGTCGTCCTCGTGGACACCACGCTGAACAACCCGTCAGGCGCCGTCTCCCAGATCTCCTCGGACAACACGGCGGGCGGGGCGGACGCGTTCGCCGCGATCAAGCAGCTCGTGCCCGGCGGCGGCCAGGTGCTCGTGGTCAACACCCAGCCCGGCATCAGCACCACCGACCAGCGCACCTCCGGCTTCGCGGCCGCGGCCAAGGCCGACCCGAAGTTCCACTACGTCGGCGTGCAGTACGACCAGGACAGCGCGTCCGTTGCCGCGCAGGTCACGTCGGCCGCGCTGCAGAAGAACCCGAACATCACCGGCATCTTCGCCACCAACCTGTTCTCCGCCGAAGGGGCCGCCACCGGAATCCGCCAGGCGGGCAAGTCCGGCAAGATAAAGGTCGTCGGATTCGACGCCGAACCCGACGAGATCACCGCCCTGCAGCAGGGCACCGTGCAGGCGCTCATCGCCCAGTCGCCGTACGTGATCGGGACCAACGCGGTGGACCAGGCGGTCGCGGCGCTGTCCGGCAAGCCGACGACCAAGAAGATCGGCACCAAGTTCACCATCATCACCAAGGCCAACCTGAACTCGGCGGCCAGCCAGGCAGCGATCTACAAGACAAGCTGCTGACCTGGTCACCGCTATACTCCGAGGCGAACGGTCCCCCGGCACACGGGGGACCCTTCGCCGCCGGGGCTGCGTCGCTCACACCTGCCGAACCATCCCTGCAGTCGCGTGAGCAGGCGCCGAGTCTGGAGGCTCCTCGATGACCACCATGCGCGACGTCGCTCGCGTCGCCGGCGTCAGCGCGAAGACCGTGTCCCGGGTCTTCAACGACGATCCCCACGTCACCGAAGAGACCCGCGAGCGGGTCCGCTGGGCGATGCAGAAACTCGAACTACGTCCCCAACCTGCTGGCCCGGAGCTTCCGCGCGGGCGCGGACCCGGCGGTCGGCCTGGCCGTTCCCGACATCGGCGACCCGTTCTTCGCGGAGATCACCAGCAGCATCGAGATAGACCTGGTCGGCCGGGGCATGGCGGTCGTGGTGAGCAGCCTGGGCCAGGCCGCCGAACGCGAGCGCTCGGCCCTGGAAGCCCTGCTGAGGCGCCAGATCAGCGGCCTGATCGTGGCCTGCGCGAGCGCGGACCAGGCGTACCTGGCCCCGTGGCAGAAGCGGACGCCGATGGTGTTCGTGGACCGGCCCCCGAGAGGGCTCTCCGGCGTGTACGTGATCGAGGACGATCTGGCCGGCGCCCGCGTGGCGGTCACGCATCTCGCGAGTCACGGTCACCGGCGGGTGGCCTTCCTGGGTATCTCCACCCCCATCACGACCATCCTGCGCCGGCTCAAGGGCTACCGGTCGGCAGTGGCCGAGCTGGGACTGGACGGCCGTCCCGACCTGATCTGCATGCCCAGCGGGTCAGCCGACGAATGCGCCGCTGAGCTGGTGAAGCTCCTGGAGGCGCCGAACGCCCCCACCGCGGTCTTCTCCGCCACCACGCTGTGCACGATGTCGCTCGTCCAGGCCTTGCAGCGGGCCGGGCGCGCCGACGTCGCCGTGGTCGGATTCGGTGACTTTCCCATGGCCGAGGCGCTCACGCCCCCGGTCACGGTGCTGGACCAGGACCCGGCCCGGCTCGGCCGGATCGCCGTGGAAAGACTCGTCGAGTGCATCGAGAATCCCGAGGCCAAGGTGCGCCGCAGGACGGTGCTCCCGGTTCACCTGATCCCGAGGGGGTCGGGCGAACTGCCTCCGCGTGACGCCGACTGAGAAGGAAGACCGTGAGTGAGCCCGCAGCAGCGGAACCCGGAACAGCGCCATGGCGTCGCGCGGAAGCCAGCCGGCTGATCGCATTCGGGCGGGCGGCCGCGCTGGCCGAGGGCGGATTCGGGTGGCTGGGCGCGGGCGGCGAGATCGACGTGACGCGGCCCTGCCCGCTGTACATCAACGCGCGGATGACCTACGCGTTCGCGCTGGCCCACCTGGATGGTGTGGCCGGCGCGGATTCACTGGCGGCCTCCGGACTTCAGGCCCTCGCCAGCCGCTATGCCGACGGTGAGCACGGCGGCTGGTTCTCCGCCATCGACCGGTCCGGGAAGGTCATCGATTCCGGCAAGACGAACTACGCTCACGCCCACACCCTGCTGGCCGCCGCCAGTGCGGTGGCCGCCGGGATACCCGGCGGCGATGCCGCCCTCGCGGCCGCCGCGGCCGCCATCGACCAGCACTTCTGGTCCGACGCCGAAGGCTGCGCGCTGGAGAGCTGGAATGCCGGCTTCTCCGAACTCGAGCCCTACCGCGGCGCCAACAGCAACATGCACTCGGTGGAGGCCTACCTCGCCGCGGGAGACGTCACCGGCGACCCCGTCTGGCCCGCCCGGGCCGCGTCCATCGCCACCCGCCTGATCAATGATCACGCTCGCGGGAATGCCTGGCGGGTACCAGAGCACTACGACGGGAACTGGCAGCCCTGGCCGGACTACAACCTCGACCGCCGCGACGACCCGTTCCGGCCGTACGGCACCACCCCCGGCCACTCCTTCGAATGGGCCCGGCTGCTGGTGACCCTGGAGGCGGCCCTGCCGGCCCCTCCCGCCTGGCTGCCCGAAGCGGCTGCCGCCCTCTTCGACCGGGCCGTGGCCGACGCGTGGCAGCGGGATGGGCACCCGGGATTGCTGTACACCGTCGACAGCGGCGGCCAGCCGGTGGTGACGTCACGGCTGCACTGGGTGGCCTGCGAGGCGGTTCTCGCCGCCGACGCGCTGCACCGGCGTACCGGGGAGGAACGCTTCGCTGCGGCCGCCCGGCAGTGGTGGGCTGAGATCGACCGCTATTTCCTGGACCGGAAGAACGGCGGCTGGTGGCAGGAACTGGCCCCGGACATGACCCCGGCCGGGTCCACGTGGTCGGGCAAGCCGGATCTCTACCACTCCTACCAGGCCCTCCTGCTCCCGTCGCTCCCGCTGAGCCCGACCGCGGCCACCGCGCTGGCCAGGCGAAGGGCCGGCGGTGCGCCGGCAGTACACCCGGCGGGGCGCTCGCGTCGTGATCAGCCATCCGCCCCGGTCATGAACCGAGCCGCAGCCGTCCTGATCGGCGGCCCCCCGGCCACCGGCAAGAGCACGCTGGCCCGCGCCCTGGCCCCCGAGCTTGGTGCCGCCCTGCTGGATCTGGACGTGGCTGACCGGCCCGCTCACCCGGGTCGTGTCCGGGCTGATCGGCGTCCGTGACCTGGACGATCCGGTGCTGGCCGGCCTGACGCGGGACGCGCGCTACGACACGCTGCTCGACCTGGCGGACGCAAATCTGCGGGCCGGCCTGCCCGTGGTTCTGGTGGCGCCCTTCAGCACGGAACGAGCGGACCCGGCCGCCTGGGCCGCCACCGCGGGGCGGCTCGCGGCCGACCCGGTGATGGTCTGGCTGCACCTGCCGGCGGAGGAACTGATCCGGCGCCTGACCCGGCGCGCGCTGTCCCGTGACGAGAACAAGATCCGCGACCCCGCGTCCTTCCTGACCGGCCTGGATCTTGAGCCGCCGGCGGTACCGCACCTGGCCCTGGACGCCGCGCAGCCAGCGGGCACGCTGGTCAGATCCGTCCTGGATCACCTGGCCCGGCTGGATCACCTCGCCCGGTAGGTCTGGCCGAGTCAGCCCCGCACGTCCGGGCCGACCTGCCGGTGCGCCGGGCAGGCCAGGATGCGATCGCGGGTGAGCCGGACCAGAAGCCCTGCCATCGATGGCACAACCCTCTTGCCATCGATGGCACCAGCGGTCACAATCGAGTTATGCCATCGATGGCACCATCAGCGCCGGGAGGCGCATCTGAGCCGGGCGGCCGGCTGCCCGCGAGCAGGCTGCTCGACGTCGCGCAGGCGGCCGGGGTGAGCCTGCGCACCGCGTCGCGGGTCCTGAACGACGATCCGCGGGTCGCCCCGGTCACCCGGCAGCGCGTCCGCGAAGCCATGCTCGAGCTGCGCTTCGAGCCGGATGCCATGGCCCGGTCGCTGCGGGCGGGGACGGATACCGCGATCGGATTCGTCGTGGAGTCCATCGCCGACCCGTTCTTCGCCGAAGTCATCGACGCGGTGGAACAGGAGATGTCGCGTCACGGCCGGTCCGTGCTGGTCACCAGCACCCGGCGTGACCCGGAACGGGAACGGGACGTCATCGGGCGCATGACCCAGCGGCGGGTCGCCGGGCTGCTCCTCGTGCCCACCGGCGAAGACCATTCCTGGCTCGACCCGCGGCGGGTCCCCATCGTGCTCATCGACCGGCCGGCGCCCGGCCTGTCCGCGGACCTGGTCGAGATCGATGACCACCGCGCGGCCTTCGGCGCCGTGGCCCACCTCATCGCCCACGGGCACCGCCGCATCGCCTACGTGGGCGACACACCGGCCATCCCGACCTCAGCCGCCCGGCTGCGCGGTTACCGCGACGCCCTGGCTCACCACGGGATCGAGGTGGACGAGCAACTGGTCACCTGCGAGTGCGCCACCAGCCAGCAGGCGGCCGGAGCGGTATCCGCCCTGATCAGCGGCTCCGGCGCGCCGGGGACCGCGGCGCCGACGGCCATCCTGAGCGCCACCACCCGGGCGTCGCTGGGCGTGGTGCCGGCCTTGCACTCAGCCGGGCGCACGGACATCGCCCTCGTCTCGTTCGGCGACTTCCCCATGGCCGATGCCCTGCGCCCGGCCGTCACCGTCGTTGATCATCCTGGTCATGAGGTCGGGCGCGCGGCCGCGGAGCGGCTCCTGGCGCGCCTGGCCCAGCCCGGCCTGCCCGTGCAGCGCATCCAGGTACCGGCCAGGATCATCGAACGCGGCTCCGGGGAGCTGCGCCCGTGACCTCCAGCCTTGATGTCGTCCTGGGCATCGACATCGGCACCACCTCAGCCAAGGCGGTGGCCCGGCCGGCGTCGCAGCGCGGCCCGCATGCTGAGCAGCCCGGCACCCCGTATGCCGAGCAGCGGACCCCGTGGCACACCAGCAGCTGCGGCCAGACCGAGATCGATCCGCGCCGCCTCCTCGGCATGGCCGTGGAACTGATCGGGTCGACCGTACGGGCGGCCGAATCGGCGTGGGGACCGGTCCGGGTACGCAGCGTCGGCGTGACCGGCCTGGCCGAGAGCGGCGTGCTGCTCGATGCGGCGGGGCGGCCGGCCGCGCCGGTGATCGCCTGGTTCGATCACCGCGGCGACCACGAGCTGGAGCAGGCCGCCCGGGAGTTTCCCGGATTCGCCGCCATGTTCGAGCGCACCACCGGACTTCGGTGGTCGAGCCAGGCCAGCATCGCCAAGCTGATGTGGCTGCGGGCCAGCGGATATCAGCCGGGCCGCGCATCCACCTGGATGAGCGTGCCCGAGTGGATCGTCTTCGCCCTGGGCGGCGACCCGGTTCGCGAGCCATCCCTGGCGTCCCGGACCGGTCTCATCGACCAGGGCACCGGCGAAGTCTGGCCCGATGCCCTGGCCGTAGCCGGGCTGTCCGCCCTGATCCTTCCCGAGGAACGGCCGGCTGGCGTCCGCGCCGGCTACCTGCGGCACGACGGCGTGGTCTCCAGCGCCGCGGACGCCGTGCTGACGGTGGCCGGGCACGACCATCCGGTGGCGGCCATCGGCGTCGGCGCGGTCGAGGCGGACGAGCTGTTCAACTCCAGCGGCACCGCGGACGTCCTGGCCCGCTCCATCCCGGGGACGCTGGATGAGGCCGAGCGCCAGCGCGTGGTCAGCGCCGGCTGGTCGATCGGGCGGCACGTGCTGCCGGATACCAGCCTGCTCCTGGCCGGGGTCAGCGGCGGACTGCTGCTGCGGCGCGTGCTGGCGGCCCTGGGAGCGGAGTCCGGGCCGGCCCGGGAGGCGCTTGATCGCGCCAGCCTGGGCGTTGGTGACCTGCCCGCAGGCTTGTCGGTTACCGGCGACGGCCGGACCCAGGACGACGTGGTCATCCGCATCCAGGACGGCGCCTCCCCCGCCTCGGTCTGGACGGCCGCCGTCCGGTACACGGCGGCCCAGACCGGGCTGTTGCTCGATGACATCGAGAAGATCGTCGGCCCGCACCGGCGGGCCATCGCCGCCGGGGGATGGACGCGGATGGCCAGCGTGCGCGCGGCCAAGCAGGCCGCCATCGACGCGATGAGCTTCTCGGCTGCCCCGCAGCCGGGTGTCACCGGGGCCGCGCTGCTGGCCTCGTTCGCCCTCGACGGCCAGGGCATGCCCCTCGCCGGCTTCATCCTCGACCAAGGAATGAAATGACACACGCCACGAAAACCCGCACGGGCACGCTGGACGACATCGCCCCCGGCAGCCAGGTGTTCTCCATCATCGCCATGGATCAGCGCAACACCCTGCGCCGCATGTTCACGGCGGTGGGCCTGGACGCGAGCGATGACGACCTGCGCACCGCCAAGGCCGACGTGGCCCGCGTGCTGACACCAGCCGCGAGCGGACTGCTGTCCGACCCCACCTACGGCGTTCCGGCCATCACGCAAGCCGGGGCGCTCGCCCCTGCGTGCGGGCTGCTCGTAGCCGCCGAACCCGCCGAGCGGCGCACGTACCAAGGCGAGCCGCGCACCCACCGCGACCCGGCGCTGGACGCTGACTGGGTCCTTGGCCAGGGCGGCGATGTCCTCAAGTTCTTCATCCAGCTCCGCGCCGACCGGCCGGCCCCCGCCCCCGGCGAGCCGGACCTCGTCGCCGAGGCGCTGGCCGTCTGCCGGGAGATCATCCGCGACTGCCGGGCCACCGGTGTCCCGGTGGTCATCGAGAACCTCGTGTACCCGCGGCCAGGGGAAGATCTTCACGGCCAGGCCCGCGAAGACGCCATTATCGAGTCGGCCCGGGCTCTCAACGACCTGGACATCGACCTGCTGAAGCTCGAATACCCCGGTTCACCGGAAGGCTGCCGGCGGCTGGCCGGGATCCTCGGCCGGCCCTGGGCCGTCCTGTCCGCCGGGGTGCCTTTCGACCAATTCACCGACATCATCCGGATCGCAGCCGACGAAGGGGGCGCATCCGGTTTCATCGCCGGCCGCTCGGTGTGGCGCGAAGTCGTCAGCCTCACCGGTCAGCAGCGTCAGGAGTTCCTCACGTCCGTAGCGTTGCCGCGGCTGGAGAGGCTCATCAATGTCGCAGAGCACTCGGCCCGGCCGTGGACTGAGGTGAGCCGGTCCGCACCGGTCGCCTCGCCGGCGGCGGGCTGAGGCTGGCGCCGCGCTCGGCGGGCCGGGTGGTTGTCTCGCCTGCTGTCCGGGCTGGTCAGATGAAGTAGTGGCCCTGCTCGATGTCCTCGATGAGGCCGGGGTGGGTGGGATTCCAGCCCAGGAGTTCCTGGGTGATGGTGCTGGAGGCGGGCATGTCGGTGCTGAGGAGATGCACGAGCATGCCGCCGAATTCTCCGGCGGGCAGGGACCGGGCGGGCAGGTTCAGGTGCCGGCCGATGGCCCCGGCGATCTCGCGGACGGGCACGCCTTCGTCACCGACGGCGTTGAGCACTGCGCCGGCGGGAGCCTGCTCGATGGCCAGCCGGTACAGGCTCGCGGCGTCCTTCACGTGGACGGCGGGCCAGCGGCTGGTCCCATCGCCGATGTAGCCGGAGACGCCCTTGGCCCGGGCCGCGGCGATGAGCTGGGGGACGAAGCCGTGACGTTCTCCCTGGCCGTGCACCGAGCGGGGCAGCATGACCAGGCAGGTGCGGACGCCCCGGTCTGCGGCCGCGAGGGCGGCCTGCATGGTGGTGATGCGGGCGGCGATGGGCCCGGCGGGGATGAGCCGGTCGCGTTCGGTCGCGGGCCGGCCGGGTGTCACGAGCGTTGCGCCGGAGATCACCAGGGGCTTGCCGGAGCCCGCGAGCCCGGCGGCAAACGTCTCGACGGCCCTGGCATCGGTCCGCGTCGCAGCCTCGCTCACGCTGGGCACGACGAAGGCGAGGTGGATGACGCCGTCGCTGTCGAGGGTGCCGGCGCGCAGCACGCCGGTGTCGTTCAGGTCGCCGCGCAGCACCTCGGCGCCCATGTCGGCGGCTGCTTTGGCGGAGGCGTCCGAGCGGGCTAGCCCCAGGACCTGGTGGCCGGCCCTGATGAGTTCGGGGACGACGGCCGAGCCGATCCAGCCGGAAGCGCCGGTGACGAAGATGCGCATGGAGATTCTCCCTGGTCGTGCTCTCGGGTGACGACGATGCGCGGCGCAGACGCCGCGGCCGGAAAGCCGATGCGATCCGGTCGCATCAATTCTAACCCCGCCATGCGACACTGTCGCATCACTTGCCCAGGTGATGCGATCCGGTCGCCTCGCTTAGACTGTGCCGGTGAGCAGATGGGCACCGAACGCGCGGGAGCGCCTGGAGACCGCCGCGCTGGACCTGTTCGTGGAGAACGGCTACGAGGAAACGACCGTCGCGCAGATCGCGGATCGCGCCGGCCTGAACCGGGCCACGTTCTTCCGGCACTTCGCCGAGAAGCGGGAGGTGCTGTTCGGCGGTGAAGACGTGCTGGCCGGGCTGTTCGCCGGCGCCATCCGGGCTGCCTCCCCGGATGCGACGCTCACCGAGTGCCTGCAGGCGGCGTTCGCGGCCGCCGAGGTCGCGATGACCCCGCAGCAGCGGGCTAAGGCCGCCCAGCGCGTGCTGGTGGTCGCGGCGAACAGCGAACTGCAGGAGCGGGGACTGCTCAAGCACGCCCGGATCGCCAGGTCGATCAGCGCCGCCCTGCGCGAACGGGGCGCGGACGAGCTGACCGCCCGGCTGGGGGCGGAAGTGGGGATGCTCGCCTTCACAATCGCCGTTGAGCGCTGGATGGAGGCCGGCAATGACGAACCGTTCCCGCTCCATGCCGCAGCGGCCCTGCGTGACCTGCAGGTGCGCGCGGCCGAGCTTGGCTCCCCGTCCCGCCTTTCAGCCCGACCCGAGTTCAGCGGAACGTAGCAGACCAGCTCACTCTGCCGTCGCCACCCGCTACGACGAGCTCGCCTGGGCCCGCTGGTAGTGGCGGCGGGCCTTCATCCGGTTGCCGCACACGGCCATCGAGCACCAGCGGGCGGTGCCGGCCTTGCTGCGATCAATGAGGAACAGCCGGCACTCGTCGTTCGCGCACGGCCGCAACCTCCCAGGGCTGTTCTTGGCCAGCGCGTCCCATATCAGCACGGCCCGCAGGGCCAGTTCGCGTTCGGCCGGGACGGTGAGCGTCCAGGTGATCTGGCCGTCCGCCATGGCTGGCGTGCGGGTTACCCCCCGCAGCGCCGGGGCGAGGGCGTCCGGCGGCTGCTGACCGCGCACCACCGCCTGCAGCACCTGCCGGATGTCCACCATGTGCCGCAGTTCCGCCTCGGTGCCCGAGCCTCCGGCACTGGCCAGCCAGGCCCGGGCCCGCGCCTGGTCGGCCCAGTCGTCGGTCGGCACCCCGTCGACCACCGGGGTGCTGTTCAGGATGGCAAGCAGGAAGCCATCATCGGCTCCCTGGTCTGCCATCCCATCTCCCTAACCGTGATCACTTGCGTAAAAGGTTATACCCTGTCATGCTCGACGGTAATGTAACCGGCTCAACCGTAAACAGGGGTTAGACATGCCGGCCAGCGCCACCGGCCACTGCTATGACCTCGTGAGCCACCTCGACCCGCGCCGGGCACCATCCGCCACTGCGCCGAAAGGACGCTGTCATGACCGGAACCCTGAAAGACCAGACCGTGCTGATCATCGGGCGCGGCAGCGGGCTCGCCCGGGCTATTGCCCTCGCCGCCCTGGACGCGGGGGCACGCGTCGTCGCCGCCGGCCGTGACCAGGAAACCCTGGCCGCCGCCTACGCCGGCGAGCCCGGCGTCAGCACCGAGACCGTCGACCTCACCGACGAGGGCTCCATCGCCGCTCTCGGCGAACGGCTCGGCTCGCTCGACCACGTGGTCTCCACCGCCTCGGCGCGGGCGCGCGGCCGGGTCGCCGAGCTGGACCGGGACGCGATCAGGCTGTCCTTCGACACCAAGGTGATCGGCCCGCTGATGCTGGCCAAGCACCTGGCCCCCCGCATGAACGAGGGCGGATCGTTCGTCATCTTCTCCGGCGTCGCGGCGGCCAAGATCGCAGTCGGCACCCTGGGCGTGGCCATCACCAACGCCGCGGCCGACACGCTGGCCCGCTCGCTGGCATTGGAACTGGCCCCGATCCGGGTCAACGCCATCTCCCCGGGCGTGATCGACACCGGGGCCTGGGACGCCTTCGGTGAGCAGGGCAAGGCGGACTACTTCGCCGGCATCAGCGCCCGCAATCCCGCCCGGCGGATCGGCACCCCGGAGGAGATCGCCCAGGGCGTCTTGTTCGCCTTGACCAACCGGTTCCTGACCGGCCAGACGCTGCACATCGATGGCGGCGAGCCGCTGACCTGACTAAACCAGACCACGGGGGGCCATCCGCACCCTGGCCCACCGCGAGCCAGAATGATCCTGGGAGGAGTGAACACATGGTGGCTTGGGACCGCGTCACCGATGCTGACGTGTTGCGCGCGATACAGGACTATGACCGACTGGGGCCGGAGGCGTTCTTCGCCGAGCATGGTTTCGGCCCGACCACGACCTACGACCTGGTCAGGGACGAACGCCGTTACCCGCCGAAAGCCATCCTGGGCACGGCGTATGAGTTCGCCACCGGCCAGCGCCTGGGCTCCGGCGACTTCGAGGGCGGAAAGAGCGGTGCCGTCGCGGTGCTGGGAAAGCTGGGGTTCACCGTCCAGCACAAGTGACGGCGAGCCGTCCAGGGCCGGGGAATCGCTCACCGGCGACTGATCCCGGGGATCCGTCCCCTCCGGGCTACAGCCCGGTCCGGGCGGTCAGCCGCCCCGAGTCAACGGCTGCGCTGAACGCGGCGTAATCCCGCTCGTTCTGGTCGGCGTACGCGGCGGAGAAGTCGGCGATCGCGCGGTCGAAAACATCCCCCGGGCCCAGGTAGGAGGCAATGGCGATGCGGTCGCCCCAGCGGGCGTGGGCCCGGGCCAGGGTCGCACCGCAGATACGCGAATACAGGGTGGCCCCGGGCGGGAGCATGGTGTCCACGTCCGCACTGCCCTTCCAGTCCTGGAATTGGCGCACGTAGTAGTCGCGGGTCACGCCGTCCATGCCCTTGATGCGCTGCCAGCCCAGGAAGATGTCGGTCGCGCCCTGCATCAGGTGCTGCCCGGCTACCACCCGCTCGCCGTGGTGCGAGTATGCGCTCGCCCCCAGGAAGCGTTCGAGCACGGACGCTTGCGCCTCCTTGACCTGCAGGAACAACGGGTCGTTGTCGTCCCGGCCCAGCATCAGCATGATGTAGCAGCGGGTGCCGACGCTGCCCACACCCACCATCTTGTAGGCCGCGTGAGCGTAGCGGTACTCCTCGACCGGGTGGTGCTGGCGCCCGAGCGTGCGCCGGTACGAGCTGAGCAGTTTCTTGATCAGGGGGGCGGGGTCCTCCCATTCCGACCCGGGCTGGATCAGGTCCTCGATCGGGATGATGAGCGGGGGGTCGGCGACGATCCGCGGTTCACCGTCGACGTCGTCCGCCCGCCGGGCGAACACCCGGGTGCTGTCGCGGGTCCGCGCCTTGGCCACCATCTCCTCGGTCGCCCGCGCCTCCTTCTTGCTGACCCGCTTGACGCGGACCTCCTTGTGGACCAGCTTGAGCAGCATCCCGGCCTCCAGATGCTCGTACCAGGCATCCAGGGAGCGCATCCCGGCCGCGGCGCGCATCCGGTCCCGGTACTCCTTGACCCCGGCCATGACGATGTCCCGGCGGTCGGCGGGGCTGAAGCCGCGATCGCGTCCCATCACCTCGAAACTGGCCGCCAGGCGCTTGACGTCCCACTCCCACGGGCCCGGGAGGGTCTCATCGAAATCGTTGATGTCGAATAGCATCTGCCGCTCAGGCGTGCCGAACAGGCCGAAATTCGACAGGTGGGCGTCACCGCACAATTGCACGGTGACCCCGGACTGAGGGGTCGCCGCCAGGTCGGACGCCATGATCAGCGCAGCGCCGCGGTAGAAGGTGAAGGGGGAGACCAGCATCCGCCCGTACCGGATGGGGACCAGGCTGGGGACCCGGCTGGCCGCCTGCTCTTCGAGCAGGGCGACCGGATCGGGGCGGTCCGGTGCGGGTGTCCACCGCCCGTGGCTCGACCTGGGCGCCTCCTTGCGGGCGTCCCGGCCCCTGGCCACCCGCTCATCCACCGTCAGGTGGGCCCGCCGCCACGCCGAGGCGAAGGTTGACGCCGGCGCCTGCGTGGTTCCGGCTCGCGAGGTCTGACCCGGATGCGAACGCTTTTCCATGACGCTTCCAGCCACGTTGGTTACCTTTCCCGAACGGGAGAGCGGCTGCGCGGAAGGCCGGCGCGCGCCCTTTGGTGGTCATCTGGTGCCATTTCATCGCCTTGGCCTCCCTCAGGGTAAGCCGGGCTCCCCCTGACCTGCGCACCCTCGCCGGCCGATGCCTGGCGTTTCCCGGGCCGCCGTCACCGTGCCTCTGGCATCATCGAAGACGTGACCGTCGGCCTCGAGCACCTCGCGCGAACTGCCTACGAAGCCCACCGGGCCGTCCAGCCTGGCTCTCTGCCGCGGTGGGAAGACAGCCCCGCGGAGGAGCAGCAAGCCTGGAAGGCCGCCGTGTCCGCCGTCGCCGGGCAAACCGGCGTCACCCTCGCCGATGCCGTCCCCGACCAGTCCCTGCTCCTTCAGGCCGGAGACGAGCAGCACACGTTTCGCACCAGCTTCACGGCCGGGCGCCAGGGCACCCTCATCATCAGCGATGACTTCGCTTCCACCCACCACGCCCGTTTCCGGACCGCCCACGGCCTGTGGTACGTCGAAGACCTCGGGTCAAAGAACGGCACCTGGCTCAACGGGCGCCGGATCCACGCACCCCAGCTGCTGAAAAAAGGCGACAAGGTCAAGATCGGGCACACGGTCGTGACCGTGGTCACGACGTAACCCGGCTAGGCCGTCACGTCGCTGCGGAGGAAGACCGTCATCGCCGCGGCGATCGCGACGGCGAGGTAGACGGCGCCGAGGATCAGCCCGTGCCCGTAGCCCACGCCCTCAGCGCCGCCGGACGCCACCGCCAGGATCGACGTGCCCGGCAGCCACTGCTGGGTGCTGGGCACGATGCGCGTGATGATGTTCTCGACCGCGATCAGCCAGGCGAAGCCGACGATGACCGCGAACACCGCTGACCGGACGAACTGGCCGAGCGCCATCCCGAGCACGCTGTAGCCGATCGTGGCCAGCGCGAGGTCGCCGAGTTCGCGGAACAGGTCGCGGAGCCCGGTCCCGGTGAACCACGCGCTCGTCGGGACGCCGCGGCTGTGCGCGGCCACGACCGCCACGATCAGGGCGACGACCGCGGCGAAGCAGAGCGCGAGCACCAGGAAGGTGATCACGCCGAGCATCTTGCCGGCCAGCAGCACGGCCCGGCGCGGCTGGCGGACGAGGAGCTGGCGCAGCGTGCCGAGACTGTACTCGCTCGCGACCTGGGAGGCCGCGATGCCGAACGCCACGACGCCGAGCAGCATGGCGGCCCGGGCGACGCCGATGACCAGGCCGTTCGGCTGGGCCAGCTGGTGCAGCGTCACTATCCCGCCGTTCGGCGAGGCCTGGGAGAACATCAGGACCACGAAGAGCGAGGCCGCCGCGGCCAGGCCGAGGAAGGTGGAAAGGAACAGGGTCCGCCGCCGCAGCTTGGTCCACTCGCTGGCAAACGCTGCCCAGATCATCGGATCGCTCCCATCTCCTGGCCGTCCGGTACGTCGGCCGATTTCGTCCCGGTCAGCGCGAAGAACGCCCGCTCCAGGCTCCGGGTGCGCTCGCCGAGCTGGCGGACGGTGATCCCGTTCCGCGCGGCGAGCCGGTTCAGGTCGGCCGCGCCGGCCCCCGGCGCCTCGACGACCAGCAGACCCTCGGCGTTCCCCGGCGTCACCGTGCAGCCGGCCTGCTGCAGGAGCCTGGCCAGGACATCGCGGTCGGCGTCGTGCTCCGGCGCGACCAGGAACTCCGCCTGCTGGGTGGCGCGCAGCTCCGCGACGCTCCCCTGGTGGACGAGCCGGCCTGCCCTGATCATCACCACGTAGTCGCAGATCTGCTCGATCTCCGAGATCAGGTGGCTCGAGACGAGCACCGTGATCCCGTCGCTCGGCGAACGACTTGATCAGGCCGCGCATCTCGACGATGCCCGCCGGGTCGAGACCGTTAGTCGGCTCGTCGAGGATCAGCAGCTCGGGACCGGCGAGCATGGCCGCCGCGATGCCGAGCCGCTGCTTCATCCCCAGCGAGTACGAGCGGTACCGGTCCCCTGCCCTGGCCAGCAGGCCGGACCGCTCGAGGACGGGATCGACCGCGGCCAGCGGAAGCTGCCCGAGGCGGGCGAGTACCTTCAGGTTCTCGCGGCCGCTGAGCTGCGGGTAGAACGCGGGCGCCTCGATGAGCGCACCGACCTTGTGCAGGTAGGTCGCGGGTTCAGCGAGGCTGCCGCCCAGGATCGTCCCGCTCCCTGACGTGGGGCGCACCAGGCCGAGCAGCATCCGGATCGTCGTGGTCTTGCCCGCCCCGTTCGGGCCGACGAACCCGCAGACCGACCCCGCGGGGATGGCCAGCGCCACGTCCTCGACGACGGTCCGGTCGCCGAAGCGCTTGGTCAGCCCGGCCGTCGATACGGCGAGCGGGGCGCCCGGCCGCTCGCCCGTCCGGTATATCGCCTGTCCCATAACCATGCGCTGGACGCTACTGATCCAGGCGGCCGCGCCATGCCCATCCCGGCAGAGATCATCCTCCGGGCGTAAGGACGTCATCCTCCCGGCGTACCGGCAGCTGCCACCACCGTCGGTGCGCTGCTATCCGCCCGGCTTCATGTACCGGTCGAGGAACGCGATGACCCCGTCGATCGCGCGCTCCTGGACCTGGTCGGGACTGGCGGGCCCCTCGGCTGCCGACGGGAAGAGGTAGCCGTGCAGCGGATGATCCCAGGACACCCACTCGGCGTCTTTGCCGCCCTCGTCGAGGAGCTCGTAGCTGAGGCGGAAGACCCCCTGGAGATGGTCGCCGTCCCGTCCCATGACGAGGATGGGCAGGTCGATCGCGGCGATGCGTTCGCGGGCGACGGGGAGGTTCGTCCGGGCCCTCACCCACGCCGGGTTCTGCATCTGCATCTCCTCGATGTCCCGCAGCCCGGTCTCGGGGTTGACGGGCGCGGCGTCGCCGAGCCTGAGGTCGAGGAACTCGTGATTGGCCGGCTCGCTGGCCACCCCCGCCCGGAAGATCCCCGGGTAGCGGAAGGCCAGCTTGAACAGCATCTCGCCGGCGTGGCTGACGCCGATGTGGCCGAGGTTGCCCGCATCCACCTGCGGGTGCCGGCGCACGTGCTCGAGGACGGCCAGCTCATCCTCGAACTCCAGCGGCGACCGGTTCATGACCTCCATGCCCTGGCGCCCATCGACCAGCAGCGGGCCGCCGCGGTTGAACCCGAGGTCCACCTCGGTGCGGTACCGCCCCCACCCGCAGGCGTAGCCGGCGGCGAGGAGGCGCTCCATGATGTACGGGCGGGTGTGCACCCACTGCCGCAGCCAGCCGATCCCGCCCCCGCCGTTGCCGTAGGCGAGGTAGACGAACGGGAACCGCCCCTCGTCGGCGGGCGTGCGCACCACATAGGGGACGTACAGGCCGTCACGCGACTCGGCCAGGTAGTACGCCGCGGGGCGCTTCGACCCCTCGACGTCTTCCACGAAGACCGGCTCGCTGGTGCTCCACTGCCCGGCTGTGATGTTCATGATCGTCTCCGCACGCGGGGGGTGGGTGGGGACCGGCGGGTTTCTGCCTGCTGCGGCGGCCGGGAACGTGGGCCAGGTTAGCCGGGCTCCCCGAATTCCCGGACCCGGCCCCGGGGACACGGCGGACCGTCAGGCGGTCGGAGCGCCGCTCAGGCGGGACGGGTGCCTTCATCGTGCGCGGCGTGATCTCTTGCTGGTACTGTCCGCCTCCATGCCGTATGCCGTGCGCACCAGCCAGGCCGGCCCGCGTGTGCTGGCCGCGGTCCGGGCGACCGCGACGCGGCAGCACCTGGGGACCGACATTGTCCGCCTGCTCGACATGATCTGGCCGGTGCTGCGCGCCGAGGGTGCTCGCACCGGGCACAACGTCGTGGTGTATTACGGCGGCGAGGGTGACGCGCTGGACATCGCGGCCGGTGTCGAGGTGTTCACCGATTTCGCTGGCCACGGGGAGATCCAGCGCATGTCCACACCGTCGGGCGAGGCCGCCGCGACAACCCACTTCGGCGAGTACTCAGACATGAGCGCTGCCTATGCGGCGCTGGAGCAGTGGTGCACCAGCAACCGGCGCCGGCCGGCCGGGGTGAACTGGGAAGTCTACGGTGACTGGGACGACGATCCCGCCAGGCGTCGGACGGACGTGTATTTCCTCCTCGAACCCGCGCCACGCTAACCGGAACACTTCCGGATCTCACGCTCCGCCAGCCGGTGCCTGGGTCACGTCAGCGGCGGTGAGGATCGCGTGTCCCGGCGGATCGGGTGATCGGCGGGGACTTCAACGACAATGATCCGGACACCGTCGGGATCCTCGATCCACATCTCCGTCAGCCCCCAGGGCTCCGCAACCGGCTCACGCAGAATGCGAGCGCCGGCCGCGGCCAGCCGCTCATGCTCGGCGTTCACATTCCGCACCTGCAGCCAGATCATCACGGGGTTCCCCGCAGCGCCGGCCGAATGCCCGGAGACTTCCAGCAAGCCTGGGCCGAGAAAGAACACCACCCCGGGATCGGACGGCGGGCCGAACTCCCGGTAGATCGCCAAACCCAGCACATCCCGGTAGAAATGGTGGCTTCGGCCCAGGTCGGCGGGACGCAACAGGATCCGGCTGCTCAGTACCTCCACATCACCATCCTGGCAGCCCATGCCGCCGCTGACTGGACGCTGGCCAGCAGGCGTCTGAGGACCGCCGCGTATCAGGTGTCGCGCTGTGCCCGGGCGTAGCTGTCGAGGCGCTCCAGCTCGTCCGTGTAAATGCCGCGCATTGCCCGCGGGGCGAACAGGCGCTCAAAGAAGCCGCCGATCCCGCCGGCGCCCTGCCAGGTCGTGGAGATCGTCACCAGGGACCTGCCGCCCTGGGGCGTGACGGTGGTCGTCGTGACCAGGCTGGAGCCGGTGTCGGACTCGGTGAGGACGCGGCCAGGCTCAGGCTCGGCGACCTTCATCCGGTACTGGCGGGTCCGGCCGCCGGCGGTCACCGTGAACCGCGTGATCGTGCCCTCGCCGACGCCGCCCGACTCGACCTGGAAGTCAGAGAACGCCGAGGGCAGGAACTGCGGGTGGTGCTCGCGCATGTCTGCGATATAGCCGTAGACGGCGTCCGCTGGCGCGTCTACCGTGCGCTCAGCGGAGACGAGGATCGTTGCCATGCAGCCTGTCTATCAAGGATCTGCCCGATTGCGCGGCCACGAGCTGTTCAGTAACCGCCCGGCTCACTGGCGGCCCGGCACGGGAGCTCTAGGGTGGCCAGCATGGCCGTCGTGTTTGCTCTGCTCGCTGCTTTGTCTAACGCGGCCAGTGTCAGCACTCAGCACATTGCCAGCACCGCGGGCCCGCGGCGGTCGTCGGGCTGGCGAGTGGTCCTGTACCTGTTCCACAATCCACTGTGGCTTTTCGGCTGGGTAGCCCTGGCCGGAGCCTTCCTGTTCCAGGCGCTCGCCCTGCACGATGGCCTGGTTTCGGTCGTGCAGCCGCTCCTGGTCACCGAGCTCGTGTTCGCGCTCGTGCTGCGCCGGTTCTGGATCCATCAGTCCATCCGCTGGATCACCTGGGCCGGCGCCGCTTTGACCTGCGCTGGCCTGGCCGTGTTCATCGTCGCCGGGGAACCCGAAGGCGGCCATCCCACCCCGACGAGCCAGCACTGGATCGTGGCCGCAGTGACCTGCGGCGCCGGCGCTGCCGTCCTGGCCGCCCTGGCGCAACGGGGATCCCCGGGCCGGCGCGCGGCCCTGTACGCCGCGGCGGCTGCGATCATCTGGGCGCTCGAGGCGACCGTCATCAAGGCCGCGACGGACACGCTCACCCAGTTCGGCGTGGCCGGAATGTTCACGCGCTGGCCGGTGTACGCCCTGGCTGTCGGGGGCGCGGCAGGCACCTTCCTGCAGCAAGTGGCGCTTCACGTGGGGCCGCTGCGGGTCTCCCAGCCGTTTCTGGTGATCGTGGACCCGATCGTCAGCATTGCCCTGAGCGTGTGGCTGTTCGACGAGCGTTTCAAGCCTGGCGCCGCGGTACTGGCCGTGGCGGCGGTCGCCTTCGCCGTGATGTGTGTCGGAGTCGTCTTTCTGACCCAGACCGCTCCGGCGACGATGAAACCGGATATCGGTCAATGAGGAGCTGGGTACCGTGATCACGTGAGCGGGAAGCTGGGGAACGCACTGAAGAGTGCGATCGACGCCGCCGCCGTCCTGGCCCGTGGCGAGGACCGGAGCCCGGTCCCGGCGGTGGTGATCGGCGCGCTGGCCGCGGCCAGGATCGGCCACGACACCCGCCGCGGACTTGACCGCCGTCCCCGACCCCGTGGTGGCACTCGCTGAGGATGGCCTGGCTATCGGGCTCGCGGCGCTAGGCAGCTGATCTGACCAGCAGAGTTCGGCGCCGGGGCTGCTCACACCAGCCGGGGACGAAGAGTCCGCGGCGCTGGCCACGATGTCGGCCCAGATGGTTGACGCTCTGGGCGTCGCCGACGCGGGTCCGCCTGACCCATGCCGGAAATGGCTAAAGGATTTCAATGAGACCCGCCCCGAATCCCCCTGGATGCTGCCATCGGCGGAGGGCCGACGCCGTCAGCAGCGAGGACGCCGTAGCAGCTCTTTTCCGAGTATGGTGAAAATTGTCCTACTAATCAGATCGGGAAATCCTTAAAGCTCCCCCGGACGCCCTGACCTCCCCTAGACCCAGGGAGGAGAAGCCGTGGCGCTGCCAGACTTCTTCATCGCTGGCGTGCCCAAGGCCGGAACGACCGCCATGCACGTTGCCCTCGGGCGGCATCCGGCGCTGTACATGTCAGTGGTCAAGGAACCCAAGTTCTTCCTGACCGACGGCCCGCCACCCGCCCAGGGCGGCCCCGGCGACGCCAAGACCTACCGCGAGCACATCTGGCGGCGCGCCGACTACGAGGCGCTGTTCGACCCCGCGTCCGCCGGCGCAGCTGCGCGGCGAGTCCACCCCGTTCTACCTGTACAGCCGGGACGCCCAGCGGCGAATCAGGGCCCAGATCCCGGACGCCAGGCTGATCGTGGTGTTGCGCGACCCGGTGGAGCGCGCGCACTCGAACTGGACGCACCTGTGGTCGGCGGGCCTGGACCCGGTCGGCGACTTCGTCCAGGCGTGCGCCGAGGAGGACCGCCGGATCGCCGCGGGCTGGGCTGTGTTCTGGCACTACACCGCACTCGGCCGGTACGGGGAGCAGCTGCAGCACCTGTTCGGGCTCTTCCCGCGCGAGCAGGTCCTGGTGTTCCGCTACCGGGCGATGATCGACGACCCCGCCAGCGCGCTGGATCGGATCTGCGCGTTCCTTGGCGTGCCCCAGGGCGTGCTCACCGACCTGCCGCGCGAGAACGTGACCGCGCACCCGGACCAGACGCTGCGGCACCGCGCCGTCGCCACGACCCTGCGGGCAGGCAGCGCGGTGACCTCGGCGCTGCCCGGTCACGCCGGATCGGGCGTTATCGACCGTCTCGAGCGGATCCTGCAGCAGGACGCAGCGCCGAGAAGACCACTGACCTGGCAGGAGCGGCAAGAGCTGATCCCGCGCTTCGAGACCGATATCAGGCTGCTGGAATCGGTCACCGGCGAGGACTTCGGCGACTGGCTGGGACCCCGTGGGGACACCGGCGGGCTGGTCGGAACCCGGCCGAGCGGGCAGGGGCAAGCCCGCAACGGGCTACCGCGGTCCCCCTGATCGCCGCGCCGATGCCCCCGCCTCTGGCTCACCATCAATGCACCGGATGGACCTCGCGGTCCTGACTTTCCTGCGCCGCTCAATGACCTTGCCCACCGGCTCGGGGCAAGGTACTTCGGGACGGGGCAGGTTGCGGGGATACTGGCCGTATGGTTGACGACACCGCACGGGATCGCGCTATCTACCACGCGCTGAAGGCAGCCGACGAGGTCGCTGCCGCCCTTCAGGCACATCTCGTCGAGGAGCACGGGGCCGATCCCGATCGTGCCGCTGCGCAGGACTCCTCCACCAACTCCCTCAAGCTCCTGCGGCAGGCCAGGGAGCGCCTCGGTGAAGGACTGCGGGCCGTCGAGGCGGACAGTATCGCCGGATCTGACGGGATCTCCCTGCGCAGCCACTGACTCCGGCACCGCCACCCCTGATGTGACCTGAGTGCGCGGGGGGCCGGAACCTATGGCCGGTGGCAAGCGGGCCGTGGCTCATACGGGCTGACGTGGCACTCATACGTGCCTGTCGCGTAGGCGTTGATGAGGTCTCGCCCGGGCGCATACAGGCCCGCAGCCCGGCGGGCCGCCAGAGCGCCCAATCATCCGGGCGCTCTGGCCCCCCGCCGGCTGAGAACCCATGGCTGGGTACGGACGATCAGGTGAAAGACGCGCCCAGCCAGCCTGAGCTCTCACAGTCACGGAGAACGACGATGCCCGCGTGATACACCTGCGGTCACGCCCGCGGCACCGAGATAAACGCCGGCGGCCGGTCAGACAATCAGTCTGACCGGCCGCCGGCTGAGGGCAGGAGCCTAGACTTCCTGCCCGGGCTGGCTGTTCTCGCCGAACACGACGCGGATGGTCCGCTCATCGGCGCCGCGCACCACGGTCAGCTCGAGAGTGTCGCCGCCGGCCGGGAGCGCGTCGAACAGGTCGTCGACCGTGCGGACCGGCTGGCCGCCGGCCGCCACAACCAGGTCGCCCTGGGACAGGCCGGCGCGTGCGGCCGGGCTGCCCTCCGTCACATCCCGGATGAGCACGCCATCGACGTCGGGCAGGCCCACGGCACGCCGGAGCCGCCGGGCCACGTGCCCGGGAGCGATCGCGATGCCGAGCTGCGGGCGCTCGGCGGACTCGCCGCGGCCCAGCGCCTCGGCCCGGGTGCGGAGTTCCTCGTCGGCCGGTACAGCCAGGTAGAAACCCTCGCCGAGGCGGTGGGTGTTGATCCCGAGCAGCTGGCCCCCGGCGTCCAGGACCGGGCCGCCCGAGGAGCCGGGCAGGAGCGGGGCGGTGTGCTCGAGGCTGCCGGTGATACGGCGCCCGCGCGGGCCGCGGAAGGTCCGCTCGACGCCGGAGACGAATCCCGTGGTCACGCGCAGCCCGCGGCCGCCCGGGTTGGACAGCGCGAAGACCGGCGTCCCGATGTCGGCAGCCGCGGCGGACGGCCACGCCAGGGCGGGAGCCTCGCCGGTGGCGACGTCGATGATGGCGAGGTCACCGTCGATGTCGCGTCCCGCCACGCTTCCCTCGGCCGTCGTCCCGTCGGCGAAGGTGACCACCACGTCGTCGCCGCGCACGTTGTGCGCATTGGTCAGCACCCGCCCGGTGCCCAGCACGATGCCCGAGCCGACGCCCCAGCGCTGCCCGATGCCCACCACCGAAGGGCCCGCGCTCTCCGCCAGCTGCCTGATGTTCTGGTGTATCTCGTCGAGGATTGTCATGGGTACCCGCCTCCATTAGGTAGTGACTTGCAAGTTACTACCTAATGCGACACTTGTCAAGCGGCTACCATCGGAGCATGGCCGAACGGGAAGAACTTGCCCTGTCACCGCTGGCCGAGGCGCTGGCCCGGGTCGGCGACCGCTGGACACTGCTCGTGGTGGAGGCCCTGCTGGGCGGGCCGCGCCGGTTCAACGACCTGCTCAGCCAGATCCCGGGCATCGCGGCGAACATCCTGTCCGAGCGCCTCAAGCGACTCGAGCGCGAACGGCTGCTGGTCGCCCGGCCCTACTCCCGGCGGCCACCGCGCTCCGAGTACGAGCTGACCGCCGAGGGCAAGGAACTGGCTGGCGCGCTGCGCCTGCTGGCCCACTGGGCCACCCGGCACGCCGACCCGTCTACGGCGCTCCGCCACCCGGCGTGCGGCACCCCTATCGAAGCCCGCTGGTACTGCCCGACCTGCGACGTCCTCGTCGACGACGAGTCGTCGCACGCCGAGGTGCACTTCGTGTGACCGCGCGGCGAGGTCCGCGCAGCCCGGCCCGGGACGACTGACCCGCTAGTGCGGGCGGAGCGGGCTGACCAGGCGGCCGGTCACTCGGAGCGGATGTCGTCGTCCTCCTCCTCGACGACGTGGACGGCCGCCTCCTCCGCGGTCGCCGCACCGCCGTCGATCCCGGCGTCGCTCGCGACGAGATCGGTGTCGCCGAGTTTGTCCCCGGCCACCAGGCCGGCCCGCGGATCCGGGCCATCATCCAGCAGCAACCCGTTGACGTCCTCGTCTCCGGCGTCCTCGTCCCCGGCGATGTCCTCGGGCTGCTCATCGTCGATCTCGGGAGCAACATCCGGCTCTTCCTCGGCCAGCAGCTGGTCGAGCGACTCTCCGGACTCCTGCTCCTCAGCGGTCGAGCCGAACCTGATCGCGGCCGACCAGCGTTCCGGGGGGATGACACCCCGGTCGAGGGGATCGTCGCCCGGGTTTCCGTCCAGGGTGTCCGATGCGTCCTGAACCTCGTAGTCCTGAAGGTCCTGGGATTCGGGGCGGGTCTCATCTGGCATGTCTGTACTCCTCTCCGCGCAGCGTCACCCGCGTATCACCTGGCACGCGGTCACAGTGGAGGCGATCAGGCCTCCTGACCGGTCTCATCCTAGTCTGCGATGATGTGCGCGCCCTGCTCCGCGAGCCGGTTCGCCTGGCTGCGGCCCTGGGCCCAGAACTCGCCGGTGTTGCATCAGCACCCGCTGGTCTGCCCTCCCGGACCTGGAACCGCGCCCCGGGCCGGCCAGTAGTCCCACCCCGCAAATCAGTAGTGACTACTGAGACCTGGCCTCGTCGGGCGTGGCTGACTGTACCGGTGAACGTGGTTCTGCCGTCTGAGCCTGCAGCTGGCCTGGACTTGCCCAGTAGCCAGCCCGTACCTCCCTCACTCGTCTTGGTCAACGGTCCGGAGGCGATTGCAGTGAGCAAGGAAACTGCGGTTAAGAAGCGCCCGGGCTGGACACCATCGGGTTCGCCGTGCGCGACACGGCGGCAGCGTGTGCTGGACGGCCTGGCCGGCCTAGCGAATTGGCTGGCGGGGCCCGATCCGGGCTTCAACCGGCTTCGCACGGTGTTGTGCGCGACGTTGACCATCGCCGGCGCCATCGGCGCGGAGTGGCTCTTCGTCCATATCACCGGGGCACTGCAGCGGCCGGTACCCCCGGCGGCCGCCGGGACGGCTCTGGCGGCCCAGGTGAGCGTGGCCAATCATGCCATGCTGGTCCTCGCCGTCGTCCTCGGCGGGATCATCGGGCTGACCGCGGTGACCAGCGTGCGCGGCACCTCACCCGGGGATCAGGTGGCCGGCATGCTGCTCCTGCTGCCGCCGATGGTCGGGGCGCTGACCCTGTCACTTGCCGTCGGGGGCCACCGCGTCCTGGCGCTGTTCCTGCTGCCAGTGGTCCTGGCCGCAGGGATCTACCTGCGGCGTTTCGGACCCGCCGGTGTCCGCGTCGCGCCGGTGCTCTTTGCGGGGTACCTCTTCGGGTTCCTGCTGAGGCCCCTGATCGACGTCGGTGCGATCGGGTGGCTGACGGCGGAGATCGGGGTGGGCCTCGTGGTCGCGATCACGGTCAAGATCGGCGTATTCCACGAAAACAGCGGACGGGCTCTGCGGCGGACCCAGCGGTCGTATGCCGCCCGGGCGGGCAGGCTGTCCGCGCTGGCCTTGACGGCATTCGACGAACCGGGCCCCCGGACGAGCCACCAACTGCACGTCCAGGTGAGCCGCCTGGACGCGGCAGCCCTGGTCATCGACGACCAGCTCGCCGATCCCAGCGTGAGTTCCACGGCGGCCCAGCTCCACCAGCAACTGTTCGACGCCAGGGTGGCCCTGGCCAACGTGGTCCGGTTCACTGGGGCGCTCCGCCGGTCGCAGCCCAGCGGGGACGAGTGCGAGCGGGTGCGCGAGATCCTGAGGGACCTGGCGGCCGGCCGGCACGGGCGCGCCCGGGCCGTCGCCGAGGCACTGGCGCGGCACGCCGCCACGTCCGGTGACAACGCTCAGCAGACGGTCGTCCACCGCCTGGCCGGGTCAGTCGTTGACTTCACCGGCGCCATGTCGCAGTGGCTGGAGCTGGGAACGCAGGATTACTCCCGGGACGATCCGCCGCTATTCAGCTCGCAGGTGCCTCTGCGGCCCGGTGGGCCGCCTCGTGCGGCGGCGGCTACCGACCTGGCCTCATCGAACACGGAACCCGGCCGCCTCCTGCCGCGGGCCGGCGTCGCTCCCTACACCCGCACCGCGATCCAGGTGGCTGTGGCCATCGGGGCGGCCATCGCTCTGGGCGACGTCCTGTCCGGGGCGCGCTTCTACTGGGCGGTGATCGGTGCCTTCGTCGTCTTCCAGGGAACCAGCAACACGGAGGAGCAGATCGGCAAGGCCTGCTCCCGGGTCGCTGGCACCCTCGTGGGCATCCTGGCCGGTTCCGCGCTGGTGAACCTCATCGGGATGCATGCGGCCTGGACGATCGTGGTCATCCTGGTCTCGGTGTCGCTGGGCCTGTACCTGCAACGCGCGGACTACGCGTTCCTGGTTGTGGGTGTCACCGTGATGGTGTCCCAGCTGTACGTGGAGTTCGGGGAGTTCAGCAACGCGCTGCTCGTCGCGCGGCTCGAGGAGACCGCCATCGGCGCCGCGGTAGCCGCCGCCACGGTGCTCGTCGTGCTGCCCCTACACGCCACCCGGGTGGCCCGGACCGCCTTGCAGGGCTACCTCGAGGTCCTGGCCAGGCTGCTCCAGCGGGCAGCCCTCAGCCCGGCCGCCGGCCCGGCCCTGGCGGATGGCGATACCCGGGCACTGGACGCCGCCTACCAGGCACTGGTGTCTACCACCGCGCCGCTGCGGCCCATCCAGATCGGCGGCGAACGGCTCGCCGCCACCATCGCTGCCACCGCGGCATCCCGTCGGTACGCGCTCAACCTGGTCCGCGACATCCCTGCGACCGCCAGCCGGGATGCGGAGACTGCTGCCCTGGTGGAACGAGGGCGCGAAACCCTGCAAGCATCGCTCACCTCGGTCCAGTCCGCCGTCCGCGGATCGCCCCCGGGCACCTACACCCGCTCCGCCTCCCTGTTTGACCAGGCCGAACGGCGGCTGACCGGCCCGGGCGGCAACGCCGGTCACGGCCGGCTCGCGGTGCGCGACCTCAGACTCCTCGACGGGGCCCTGGCCGAGCTGGCGGGAGTCTTGGCCATGGACATCACGAGCTACGACACCGGCCCTACCGCTGGTCCAGCCGTATCACCGGCCCCGCCTGACCGCGCCACCGGGCCCGCACCAAGTCCGCTGCCTCGGCCGGAGCCGGGGAGGACGATCGGTGGCCGCGACTCGGACTCAGCAGAGGCTACTGAGGCTTGACCACCGACGCTGTGGCTGGCTGTAGCCATGAATCAGCAGGGACCCTGACGACTGATCGTCTCCATGGTGGCCTGCTGTCTCTACACACGCGACCCTGCCCCCTGAGCCCCGGGCTCGCACGAAGGAGGTCAGCTCGTGAGCAATCGGAAACCGGCGTCGCCTCGTGGCCCGGCGATCCTGGGGGACCCGGTCCGCAACCGGGGAGTTGCCGCTGACCGGGCGATCGGCCAGTACGAGCACGCCCGCCCGCGCGACATCTACCTGTCGATCGACCGGCCCGGCGACATCGAGAAGTCGTTTGCCACCCTCGGGCTGGGCGCCGGTGATGTCGACGTCATCGTGTGCAGTGACGCCGGGCAGGTCCCGGTGGCAGGTGGCGGCGGCCCCCGCACCGCCACGGGGAAGGCAGCTATCTACACCGCCGCGGCCGGTATCCACCCCGGCCGGGTGATCCCGGTGTCGCTGGATACCGGCACCGACAACGAAGCGCTGCGCAGCGACCCGTTCTACCTGGGCAGCCACCGCGCCAGGCGCCACGGCCCGGACTACGACGCGTTCATCGACCGGTATATCCAGACGGTGTCCGCGCTGTTCCCCGGCGCCCTGCTCCATTTCGGGGACTTCAGCCCGGACAATGCGCGGAAAATCGTGCACGCCTACGGCGGCTACCGCGTGTTCAGCGACGAACTGCAGGGCACCGGCACGGCGGTGCTGGCCGCCGTGTACGCCGCCACCCGGGTCACCGGCATCCCCCTGAAACACCAGGAACCGGTCGTCTGCGGCGCTGGAGCCGACGGCATCGCCCTCGCCGACCTGCTGCGCACCGCGATGACCGGTGACGGTGCCACCGATGAGCAGGCCCGCAGCCAGATCTGGCTGGCCGGCCCCCACGGCCTGCTGTTCGACGACACCCCCGGGCTGCGCGGCTTCCAGCGGGACTACGCCAAGCAGCGCGCCAGCTCACCGTGGGCCTCCAGGCTGGGACCCGTGGGGCTGCCCGAGGTCATCGAGCGCGTGGCACCGACCATCCTGCTCGCCACCTCTGCCGCCGGCGGGACGTTCACCCGGCAGATCATCCAGGCCATGTGCCAGGCCACCAGACGGCCACTGATCCTGCCGATCTCCACGGCGGCCGGGGCGGCACCCGCCGATATCATCGCGTGGTCGGACGCGAAGGCGCTGGTGGCCACCGGCATCCCGGCCGCCCCTGTTGACTACGACGGCACCACCTTCACCATCGGGCAGGCCAGCAATGTCCTGGCCTACCCGGGCCTCGGGCTCGGCGTCATCGTGTCGCAGGCCGCCCGGGTAACCCCCCGGATGCTCCAGGCCGCCGCCGCCGCGCTCGCCGAACAGGCCGACACCTCACAGCCGGGTGCGCCGCTGCTGCCCGGCCTGCAGGACCTCCGCGCCTGCGCGGTGGTGGTCGCCGAGGCTGTCGTCGGGGCCGCCGTGACCGACCAGGTCGCCAGCGAAAACCCCACCAACCTGACCCAGGCCATCCGCGGCGCCATGTGGCAGCCCGCCTACCCCGACCCCGGCTGAACCCCGGATGCCCCGGGCAGTCTCGCCGGCGGCGCCATCCGCCGCCGCCCTCACCAGCAGCGCCGGGCAGGCGGCAGCCCGGCCCGTCAGTGGCCCGCGTCGCTGGTCAGGGGCCTGGCCGGTCGCGCAGCGCGTCGGCGAGTTCGTGGCGGCCGGAGATGCCGAGTTTCTCGTAGGCCCGCTGAAGGTGACTTTCCACGGTCCGCACCGACACGTGCATGTGGCCGGCGATCTGCTTGTTTGAGCGGCCGGTGGCGGCCTGCACGGCGGTGTCCAGTTCGCCTGGTGTCAGCCACACCCGGGCGCCGATGATCCCGACGGGCGGGGTGACGGCCCCCTCGCAGCGGGCCAGCAGCCGCGCCGCTTTCTGCTCGGCGGCAGCCGCGGCACGGGCGCTTCCCGCGCGGCGCAGCAGTACGGCGGCTTCGGCGCTGGCCTCGGCGGCGTACAGCATCGCGCCCATCTCCTCGAAGTCGGTACAGACTCCTTTGAGGGCTTCGCTGTCCCCGGCCGCGACAGCGCTGGCGTAGGCGGCACGGGCGGTCACCAGCTGTCCATCGATATCGCTGGCCAGGACGGCGAGACGGGCTGCCACGTCGCGCGCGTGGCCGAGCCGGGCGAGCCCGTGCAGCGCGCCGGCCGCACCGATCAGGTCACCGATCTGCTCGCCGAGATCGGCCGCCGTCTCAAGCTGGGCCCGGGCGGCCGGCAAATCGCCCGCAGCGGCCGCCGTCCACGCCCGCGCCTGCAGCAGGTCAGTGTGGTCCAGCAGCCCCGGCGGGAGGCCGAGGTCCTCGTGCGCGGCGAGCATCTGTGCCGCCCGGTCAGCCTGCCCGGTCAGCGCCAGCGCCTGCGCGGCGGCGATACAAGGCCACCGGGCCGTGAACGTGCGCCCGAGCTGCCGGAAAAGAGCGTAAGACTCGCTGGCCCGGCGGAAAGCGCTCATCGGGCGGCCTTGCTCGAGGTGCACAACAGCGAACCATCCCGCGACATAGGCTCTCGCCTCGGCAGCCGGCTGGCCGATGACCAGGCTGTGGGCCCGGGTCAGGAGTTCCTCGGCCTCGCCCAGACGGCCCTTCCAGGCCAGCGCTACGACACGGGTGACAAACAGGGTCCACCGTTCCCACGATTCTTCAGGCGCTGGTATCGCTGCGGCGGCGGGTGGGCTGAGCTGGCGGATGGCGTCGTCGAGGCGGCCAAGCCGGGCCAGGCCGTAGAACGCCGCCGCGTGCGCGGCATCGAGTGGCGCTGAACGCGAGCGCTGAGGCAAGGCCGATGCGGCCTCGACCGTGGCCCGCGGCCCGCTTCGAAAGCTCATCACGAAAAAGCGCCGGGTAAGCAGCTCGTTCCGCCAGGAAGGATCGGTGACGGCCTCGGCCGCCTCATCGATCAGCTGCAAGCCAGCTTCCTGACCCTGAAGGAGGTAGGTGTTGTCGAAGCGGAGCAAGGCGACGCGGGCCCGCTGGGCATCGCTGACCGCGTCCACGGCCAGGGCAGCCAGCTCACGTTCGGCCTGGGCCGGCGGCCCTGAAAGTGGGCCGCCTCGGCGGCCACGAACCGCGCGTTGAAGCCCGCACCCTCGGCGATAGCCGCACGGGCCAGCCGCTCAGCCAGCGAATGGTCATGGCGGCTCCGGGCGGCGAGCGCTCCGGCCGCCATAAGCCCGGCGCTGCCACCGCCACCGGCCAGGTGCAGCGACGCCAGCCGCAAGGTGTCCTCCCGCCGCCGCCCGCCGACGGCCTCGATCACGTCAGCCAGCGACCCGGCGATCCCCCGCTCCCGCAGCGCGCTGATCCCGGCCCGGACCACGTCCCCGTTGACGGGATGGGCCAGCCACACCTGAAGCCGCCTGCCCGCCAGCCGGCTGGTGATAAAGCCCTTGCGCTCAAGGTCCTCCACCGCTGGCGGATCAGCCAGTTGTGCGAACTCACCCTGGCCGAGAGGCTCCCCCACGGTGACCAGCTCCAGCACGGTCCGCTCGGCGGCCGACAAGTCGCGCAGCCGCTGCGCCGCCAGCTCCACCAGCCGGGCCGTCGGCCGCACACCGCCACGAAGACGCCAGAGGCCGCCATCGGCGGCCAGCGCTCCGCTGTCCAGCGTCCCGCTCACCAGCTCCCGCAACGCCATCGGATTGCCGCCGCTGTGATCGGCCAGCTGCCGTACCGACGCCGCATCCACCGGCCCCCCCAGCGCCTTGACCAGCAGCTCCTCGATCGTTGTGTCGCTCAGGACACCAAGCTCGATCCGCTCGGCCGGCCCGTCCTTCCACAACGCCACCACCGGGTCCGGCACCGCCTCACCCGACCGCACGGTCACTAGCACCGTCGCCGCCCGGGTCAAGGCCAGCTGGTGGATCAGCGTCGCCGACCCGCCATCCAGCAGGTGTGCATCATCAACGAACAGCACCAAAGGCCGTCCCCGGGCCCGACCGGCCACCGCCCGGCCATAGCGCCGTAGCAGCTCACCGCGATCTTCCCGGTCAAGGCCATCGCCACGGGGGTCAGGCGGCAAGAAGGGAGCCAGCGCCCCGAAAGGCAGCCCGCGCGACGCCCGCGTAGCGGCTGCGCGGGCCACCGACATCCCCCGCTCTTCCGCCACCTGCAGCCCGGTCATGGCCAGCGTCGTCTTACCCACCCCGGCCGGGCCAGTGATCACCGCGCCCCGGCGGGCGAGCACCGCAGCGGTCAGCAGAGCAAGCTGTTCATTTCGGCCGACCAGCGGCCACCGGTCCACGCTTGAGTCTAACCAGGGCGAACCCAGCTCCAATGGGGGACCACAGCGCCACCGCCGGACGAAGATGAGGTCCCGCCGGCGACGGGCTGATCCGCGCCACTTTAGCTACAGGGGCTACTACCTGGCCACGCGTGAATTAGGTGACCAGCCGCGACGATCGAGTCGCGATGCTCGTTATGGTGGTGCTGGCACAAGAAGACCGGGCCCGCATTGGTGATCACTTCCACCTGTGCCTGCGCGACGCGGCATCTGTCACACGCAACCCAGGGGTCCTCGCTCACGCGGGGTTCGTCGTCGCACACCATCCCGGGGGCGCGCCCCGGCGAGGTGAGGTCGTGCCGGAAGATTCCCATCGCCAGTCCCTTCAAAAGGTGAGGTCAGGCCGGTTCTTCAAGACGCCGGGCCCGTTGGCGGCCAGGCCTCGCGGCTCACTTGAGCAGGGATCCGGCGTCGACCGGCAGGGGCACGCCCGTGACATAGCGGGACTCGTCCGAGGCCAGCCAGAGCACGGCGTTGGAGATGTCCACCGGCTCGACCCATGGGATCGGCAGCGCATTGAGCGCCTGGAATCGCTCCGCCAGCCGCTCCCTGGTGCGGTCCTGCTCCGGCAGGTCGGGCGCGAACAGGGCATAGGTCGGGGCGTTCTGGACCATGTCGGTGTTGACGCTGGTGGGGTGAACCGAGTTGACCCGGATCATGTCCGGGGCCAGCTCGAGTGCGAGGGTCCGCATCAGGCCCACGACCCCGTGCTTGGCCGAGTTGTAGTGGCCGGTGTTCTCCAGCGCCTTCAGCCCGGCGGTGGAGCTGGTGAGGATGATCGAGCCGCCGCGCCCGCCCGCCCGCAGGTGCGGGATCGCGGCCTTGGCGGCGTGCCACACGCCGGTCAGGTTGGTGTCGATCATGTCCTGCCAGGTCTGCTCGGGCAGGTCCTCGGTCCGGCCGAAGCTGAAGATCCCCGCGTTCGCGGACACGATGTCCAGGCGCCCGAGTTCGGCGACGCCGTCATCGAGGGCCTTCTTGAGGGCGCCGTAGTCGCGGACGTCGGCCTCGGTGGCGATGATCCGGCGGTCCAGGGCCTCGACTTCCTTGACCGTCTGGGCCAGGTCGTCCGGCGTGGCCATCGGGTACGGCACCGAATCGACCTGGGCGGCCAGGTCGACCGCGATGATGTCCGCGCCCTCCTGAGCCAGTCGGATCGCGTGCGAGCGGCCCTGGCCTCGAGCCGCGCCGGTGATGAAGGCGACCTTGCCCTCTACTCGTCCCATGATGCGCTTCCTTTCGTTGTGAGCGGCGCCGCCATCGCCTGTGACCGCGTCCGATAACTACAGCCAGCCACAGGCGGGGCCGCGCGGTCCTCAGTAGTCCCTACTGAGTGGCCGGGGCCTGGACCGCACGCCCGGCCAGACCCCCACGATCCATAACGTTCCTATCGGGCTGACCGGGACCGGAACCCGGCGGGAGACCGGCTCGATGGGCGCCAGCGCAGCGACCTGCCGATCGCGAGCGGCGGGCAGCAAAGGTGCTGCAAGGTGAGACGAGCAGAGTGGGCGAAGACCTGCAAGATTCTCTTCAGGGTCGAGCCACAAGCTGACGCCACCGTGGAGGAACCTGATGCGACCAGGCAGCGGACCGGCCGGCGATCCGCCCGCAGCCGGCCAGCCGGCCGGGCCGGCCATTAGTTCAGCTGCCGCGACCACCCCGTGGGTCGCTTGGCATGGCGATCTCGCGGCCTGGGTCGACCGGCTCGGCTGGCTCCGGACGACGAGCGACTGGCTGACCGGCGTGCTGGGACCAGTCCGCGAGCGGTACCAGGACAATCCGGTCCTTGAGCTGCTGCATGGCGGCCGATGGGTCGGCCACCCGCTGCACCCGGCACTGAGCGACCTGCCCATCGGGCTGTGGGCCGGGGTCATGGTGCTGGACGCCACCGACCGCGACCCCGCTCCCCGGCGCGGAATGGACGCGGCAGGCATGCTCAGCGCGGCCGGCATCCTCGCCGCGGGCGCTACCGCCCTGACCGGCCTGAGCGACTGGACCGTCAGCAACGAAGAGGACCGCCGCGCCGGGCTCTTGCACGGCCTGCTCAATACGGTGGCCCTCGGGCTGCAAGGTGCCTCCCTGGGCACCCGGGTAGCCGGTCACCGGGGCACGGCCCGCGCCCTGGGCGCGGCCGGCTTCACGGTCACGGCCGCGGCCGGCTACCTCGGCGGTCATCTCGTCTTCACCAAAGGCGTGATGGTCAACCGGGTGGCGTGGGCCACCGGGCCGCGGCGGTGGACCCGCGCGCTGCAGGAGGCCGACCTGCCAGACGACTCGCCGACCGCCGTCCAGGCCGAGGGCCGTCAGATCATGCTGTACCGCCACCGCGGCCGCCTCTACGCCATCGACAACATCTGCAGCCACACCGGCGGCCTGCTCAGCCGCGGCCCGGTCGCCGACCTGACCGTGACCTGCCCGCTGCACGGGTCCCGCTTCTCGCTCGCCGACGGCTGCGTGAGCCGTGGCCCGGCCAGCCAGCCGCAACCCGTGCTACCGACCCGGATCCGTAACGGCTGGATCGAGGTGCGCGGCAGCCAGCCGGCACCCCGGCGGCCCGCAAGTGGAAGGACCAAGCCATGACGTTCGTAGCCGTCGCGAACCTCGACGACCTGGAGGTCGGCGACACCATGCTCGTTGACGAGCTGCGCGAGCCGATCTGCCTCATCCGCCTCGATGACGACGATGTCAGGGCGATCCACAACACCTGCACCCACCAGCAGCAACCTCTTCACGAGGGCACCCTGCAGGACGATGACACGCTGGTCTGCACCGCCCACGCATCACGCTACGACCTGACCACCGGCGAGGCCGTCGGCGTGTTCGCCTGCGGCCCCATCCCGGTTTACGCATGCAAGATCGAAGACGACGCCATTCTGGTGGACATTGACCAGCAGCTCAACGACGCGCCCATCCCTAACCCGCCAGCATTCGGGACGAGGGGCGACCGCTGACCCCGGGCATTCACTCCCTGCTGCCCTGACCGCGGCCCCGGCCTGGGATCAGCGCGCGGGCACCTGGTGGGCCCAGGCTGCCGGACTGCGTGAACCTGGATGGCCGGCGGGAGGATGGGCTCAAGGTGGCGGTCAGCCCGCCAGCGTGCGGGTGACCGGCACCGGGTTGGCGAACAGGTCGAGAACCGGGCAGTGCTCATCGACCGCGGCGGCCAGCTCCTCGTAGCGCTCAGGGCTTTCCGGCCCGGTCACGGTGACCTCGAGCCGGACAGCGGAAAACCCGGGCCGCACGCTGTCATCGAAGCCGAAGAACCCGCGGATGTCGAGGTCGCCCTCCACCCGCACGCTGAGCGTGTCGAAGCCGATGCCGAGCTGCTCAGCCCAGAACTGGTAGGTGATGGCCTGGCACGACCCCAGCGAGGCCAGTGCGTACTGCACCGGGTTCGCAGCCACATCGGCCCCGCCCAGCGCGGGCGGCTCATCCACCTTGAAGGAATGCGCCCCCGTCCGGATATCCACCTCGGTCACGCCGACCAGTGTCCCCTGGGCGGTGAACAGGGCCTGCGCGTTCGCGGGCTCGTCGGCGACGGCCTTGCGCGTATCTGCGATGAGCGAGCTGAGCGACACTGCTGACCTCCCAGGCAGGGCGGAACCTGCCTCCCGGGCAGGGGCGGAACCTGGCCATTCTCTACAATGTCACTTGGCTTTGTCAAGAAAGCGGCGTTCTGTATCCCGCGGCCGGGATCACTGGCGCACGGCCAGGTACCGCGCGAGGTGATCGATCACCTCGCGCGCGTCGTCCTCGATGCCGGAGATGAACGTGGACCTGCGCCGCCGCAGCACGGGCAGCCCCAGGGCGTACAGTCCCGGGCGGCCGGCCACACCGCCCTCGTGGTTCAGCCGGCCCTTGGCGTCGACCACCGGCACGTCAAGCCACCGGTAGTCAGGCCGGAAACCGGTCGCCCACACGATCGCGGCGATCTCCCCACTCCCCAGGTCAAGCTGCAGCCGCGCCGACTCGGGCACGCGCGTCGCCGCGAAGCGCTCGGGAGGTCCGACCTCAGCGTCATGCCCCTCCGCCTTGGCCCACTCGTCGAACGTGCCCAGCAGGCGCTCCATCTTCAGGTCCGACAGCGAGAACACGTTGCGCAGGCCACCGGAGAACAGCGCGCGGCCGTCACGTACCGCCGCCCACCGGCCGACCAGCTCGACGCCCGCCGAGGCGAGCGCGTTGAGATCCAGCGTGGCCCGCTCCGGGGTCCCGACCAGCTGGGGCGACGGGAGCCGCCGGGCCCGGGTGAGATCCTCAACCTCGTCGTACCGCTGGTCCCACACGCCCGACGCGTCCATCCACCACAGCACATCGCGTCCCCGGTACGTGCGCGGCAACCGCACGTGCTCCCCCACCGAGAGCGTCACCGGCCGGCCAGATCGCCTCAGCTCGGCGGCCAGCTGCACGCCGGTGGCCGAGGCTCCCACGACGAGCACGCCGCCGTCGGGCAGCTGGCCGGGGTCGCGATAGCCGAATGGCGTCAGCTGCTCGACAGACGCCGGGACCGCCTCGCGCAGTGGCGGCACCGCTGGCTGATTGCAGGCGCCGCTCGCGATGACCACGGTCCGGGAGTGAATCTCGCCGTGGCTCGTCGTCACGTGGTATCCATCGCCGGCCGGGCGCACCGATGTAACGTTCACGCCCGTCCGGACGGGAGCGCGCGAGACCTTGGCGAAGTGCTCGATGAACTCGATCACTTCGGCCATCGTCATGTAGCCGTCTGGATCCGGGCCGTCGTAGCGAAGGCCCGGCAGGCGGCTCTGCCAGTTGGGAGTGAGCAGCCGCAGGGAGTCCCAGCGTTCACGCCGCCAGGAGTTCGCCACCTCTCCGCGCTCGAGAACGACGTGGTCGATGGACCGGTCGCTGAGGAAGCAGCTCGCGGCGAGGCCCGCGTGCCCCCCGCCGACGACGACCGTGGTGGTGCGCTCGATGTTCTGCCCCTTAGGCGACTTCGACGGTGACGTTCGTCGGGTTGGTGAGCGCGTCGAACACCGCGGAGCGCTTCTGGGACTGGGCGACCAGTGCCTCGATCTCCTGCCTCGACGCGTCCGCGTCGATGGTGAACGTCACCTTGATGTCGTTGTAGCCGTTGCGGACGTCGCTGTCGGCGCCGAGGATCCCGCGGATGTCGTGCCCGCCCTCGACCGTGGACTCGACCGAGCGGAGCTGGATGCCGCGGTTCTCCGCGACGGACGCGATACCCCCAGTCAGGCAGCTAGCCAGGCCGACCAGGAGATACTCGATCGGCGTGATGCCCTGGTCCTCCGCCGCGAAGACCTCGGGGTGGTCGGCTTCGAACGACCACTCTTCCTTGTGGTTCTGCTCCTCGCCGAGGCCGAAGTAGCTCTGGACCTTCATCGTGCTGTGCACGCCGCCCTGCCACTTGGCCGTCGCGCGCCAGGTGAACTGAGCGGCCTCCGGCGCACCCTTCAGCACTTCGCGCGCGTCGAGCAGTGCCTGCACGTTGACACCGTTGGTGACGGTAGTCATGTCGCGATACCCCCCTTTGCTCCTACGTCGTGGTATTTCCCTATGGCGATGGTTGACAATACACTGCCCAGGCCGGGCTACCATAGCCCCCATGGCGGAGCCAGCCTCGACGCTCGCGGCCGGCTCGGTCGGGCACGGTCGAAACGCAGTACCTCGACCTGCCGGAGCCGGTGCGGCTCGACTGCGGGCGGGAACTGCACCCGGTTCGCGTGGCGTACGAGACCTACGGCGCCCTCTCACCCCGGCGCGACAACGTCATCCTGGTCTGCCATGCGCTCAGCGGCGACGCCCATGCGGCGGGCTTCGCGAAGACGCCGCCCGAAGAGAGCACCCGCGACGGGTTCGGCGCCGAGGATCGTGACGACGCAGCCCGCCGGGGGCTCGGCTGGTGGGACGGGATGATCGGCCCCGGCAAGGCGTTCGACACCGACCGGTTCTTCGTCGTCTCCACGAACCTGCTCGGCGGCTGCCGCGGGACGACGGGGCCGTCGTCGACCGACCCGGCGACGGGCCAGCCGTACGGGCCGGACTTCCCGGTGATCACCGTCGCGGACATGGTCCGGACCGAGCGTGCGTTCCTGAACGCACTCGGTATCGAGCGGCTGGCGGCGGTCGCCGGCGGCTCGCTCGGCGGGATGCAGGCGTTCGAGTGGGCGATCCTGTTTCCTGATCAGGTCGATGCCGTCGTGGCGATCGCCAGCACGCACGCCCTGCACCCGCAGGGCGTGGCCTGGAACGCGATCGCGCGGGCCGCGATCATGCGCGACCCGGCCTGGCAAGGCGGCCGCTACTACGGCACCGGCGCCGCACCGGAGGCCGGCCTGGGTGTGGCCCGGATGGTCGGCCACGTCACCTACCTGTCCGCACGGGCGCTGAACGACAAGTTCGGCCGGCGGCTGCAGTTCGCCGACGATATCCGCTACACGATCACCGAACCGGAGTTCGAGGTCGAGAGCTACCTGCGGCACCAGGCGGACTCGTTCGTCAGGCGATTCGACGCCAATACCTATCTCTACACATCGCGCGCGCTGACGTACTTCGATCTCGCGCGGCAGCACGGCGGCGGATCGCTCGCACCGGCCCTCGAAGGCATTGCGGCGCGCACCCTGTTGATCGCCTTCAGTTCCGACTGGCTCTACCCGCCGTCTGCGTCGGGGGAGGTCGCCGACGCGCTTCGCGCTCTCGGCAAGCCGGCCGAGTTCCATGTGATCGAGGCGCCGTACGGCCACGACTGCTTCCTGCTGGAGGAAGCGCGGCAGACGCCCATAATCCGCCAGTTCCTGAGCCAGCACAGCCGGGCCGAAGGCGGAGCCCGCGGATGACGTCGAGGAAGGGATCTTCGTGACCGACCAGCCCGCCCGTGCCGAGACTGTGCCTGCCGAACAGGACCGGGCGTTCGGATTCGAGACCCGGCAGCTGCACGCCGGGCAACGGCCCGACCCGAACACGGGGGCCCGTGCGGTGCCGATCTTCCAGACGACCAGCTACGTGTTCGAGGACCCGGAATCCGCGGCAGCGTACTTCAACCTGCAGGAGTACGGGAACACGTACTCGCGCATCATGAACCCCACCGTCGCGGTGTTCGAGGAGCGGGTGGCGAACCTGGAGGGCGGCGCGGGCGCCGTGGCGTTCGCCAGCGGGCTCGCCGCGCAGGCGGCCGCCCTGTTCACGCTGCTGGAGCCGGGCGACCACGTGGTCTCGTCCTCGGCGCTCTACGGCGGGACGGTGAACCAGTTCAAGCACGTGCTGCGCAAGATGAACGTGGAGCTGACCTGGGTCGATCCCGACGATCCGGGCGCCTGGCGGCAGGCGGTCCGGGCCAACACCAAGGCGTTCTTCGCCGAGACGATCGGCAACCCGGGCGGGAACGTGCTGGATATCGAGACGGTGGCGTCCATCGCCCACGAGCACGAGCTGCCGCTGATCGTGGACAGCACGTTCGCGACGCCGTACCTGTGCCGCCCGATCGAATGGGGCGCCGATATCGTGATCCACTCGGCGACCAAATTCATCGGCGGCCACGGCACGAGCATCGGCGGCGTCGTCGTCGAATCGGGCACGTTCAACTGGTCCAACGGCCGGTTTCCCGTGGTGGCGGACCCATCGCCGGCCTACCACGGCCTGCAATTCCACGAGACGTTCGGGACGTACGGCTATCTGATGAAGCTCCGGGCCGAGACCCTGCGCGATCTCGGCGGGGCGCTCGCGCCGCTCAACGCTTTCCTGTTCCTGCAGGGGCTCGAGACGCTGTCGCTGCGGATGGAACGCCACGTCGCCAACGCGCAGGCCGTCGCGGCGTTCCTCGAGTCGCATGAGCTGGCGTCGAATGTGACCTACCCCGGCCTGCCGACGAGCAGGTACCGGCCGCTCGTGGAGAAGTACCTGCCGCGCGGGGCCGGGGCGGTGTTCTCGTTCGACTGCGCCGGTGGCCGGGCCGGCGGGCAGGACCTCATCCGCGGCGTGACGCTCTGGTCCCACCTGGCGAACGTCGGCGACGCGAAGAGCCTGATCATCCACCCGGCCAGCACGACGCACCGCCAGCTGGGCGACGACGAACTGCGGGCGGCCGGCGTCGGGCCCGGGACGGTACGGCTGTCGGTCGGCACCGAGTCCGTCGAGGACCTGATCTGGGATCTGGAGCAGGGTTTCGCGCGGGTCGCCGCAGCAGCGGGAGAGAAGGTAGCGACGGCATGACCGATCTCGCGCGGTACCAGGACTCACTGACCATCCAGCGGGTGCTGCACAGCGCCACGACGATCGCGGTCGTGGGCCTGTCGGGCAACGAGCTGCGGGCCAGCAACTTCGTTGGCTACTACCTCAAGCGGCACGGCTACCACGTGATCCCCGTGAATCCCCGCGAGACGGAGATCCTCGGAGAGACGTGCTACGCGAGCCTGCTGGACGTGCCGGTGCCGGTGGATGTCGTGAACGTCTTCCGCGCCCCGGATGCCCTGCCGGGGATAGCGCGGGAGGCGGTGGCCATCCACGCCGGCACCCTCTGGTGCCAGTTCGGCGTGATCAACTCCGAAGGCGCGCGGATCGCCGAGGACGGCGGCGTGACGGTGATCATGGACCGCTGCCTCAAGGTAGAGCACGCGCGCTACGCGGGCCGGATGCACTGGCTCGGCTTCAACACCCAGCGGATCACGTCCGTCCGCTCCGGGCTCCAGTAGCTGACGGGAGAGACGGGCGTGCAGGCCGGCGGAACCGCCCCGGGAAGGCCGCGGATCGGCGTCGTCATTCCTCCCGGCATTCCGGCCCGGGATTTCGTTGCCTACGTGCGCCAGGCCGAGCAGCTGGGTTTCCACGAGGTGTGGGTGGTGGAAGACTGCTTCCTCCGCGGCGCTTTCGCGCAGGCGGCCACCGTCCTGGCGACGACCAGTTCCCTGGGCGTGGGACTGGGCATAATTCCCGCCGCCGCGCGGAACGTGGCGTTTGCGGCCATGGAGATAGCCACCCTGGCGGAGTTGTACCCGGGTCGCCTGACCATCGGGGTCGGGCATGGGATCCCGGCCTGGCTTGACCAGGTGGGTGCCCGGCCGTCAAGCCCGCTCACGCTGCTGGATGAGTATGTTCACGTGCTGAGGCGGCTGCTCGCAGGCGACGACGTGGAATTCGCCGGCCGCTATATCCGGCTGCGCGACGTGCAGTTGGCGCTCCCGCCGTCCGTGGTGCCCCCGGTGCTCGCCGGCGTGCGGGGCATCAAGTCACTCCAGTTGTCCGGCCGGGTCGCCCAGGGCAGCGTCCTCGCCGAGCCGGTGACCCCCGAGTACCTGGCCTTCGCGCGCGCCCAGATCGGTGCCGCGGATCATCAGATCGTGGCCTACAACCTGGCGTCGGTCGATGACGATCCGCAGGTCGCACGAAGCCGGGTGCGCGGCCCGCTGGCCGTGGTCGGCGAACCCGACTGGGCCCCGCACGTGGAGGTGCTGGATTTCGCGGCCGAGCTGGCCGGGTTGCGCCGGCGTGCGGGGTCCGCGGCGGCCTTCGCGGCTGCCCTGCCCGACAGCTGGGTGGATCGCCTGGCCATCGTGGGCAGCGTGGACATGGCGCGGGCGCAACTGCGCTCCCTCGGCGATTCTGGCGCTGACCGGGTGGCGCTTATCCCGGCCTACCCGGATCTCATGTCCTCGCTCAGCTCGCTCGCCCGGCTGCTGTGAACATCTGGAACGCGGACTCGACCCGGTCGGCCGTCTCGCTGATATCGCCCGCCGTGTGGGCCGCTGACACGTACCAGATTCCGCGGCGGGCGACCCAGACCCCCTGGCCGATGAGGGTGTCCGCGAGGCGCCCGTACCGGCCCGCGTCGGTCCGCTGGACCTGCTGATACCTGGTCATCGGCTCGCTGGACGCGGCGAAGCTGGCGTGAAACGCCATGGGCAGTCCCTGCAGGTGCAGATTCAGCCCGCTGGCCGCGGCACAGGCGCGAATCGACTCCATGAGAGCCGTTCCGGCCTTTTCGACCTGCTGGTGCACGTCCCCGCTGGCGAGTTCGTCGATAGACGCCAGTACCGCGGCGGTGGCGATGGTGTTGCCGTTGAATGTTCCGGCATGGGTTACCGCTCCCGTGGCCACGTCGGCGAACAGGTCACGCCGCCCGGCAATCGCCGCGCATGGCCATCCGGCGGCCATGGCCTTCCCGTAAATGGCGAGGTCGGGATACACGCCGTAGCGTTCGGCAGCGCCGCCCAGCGCGACCCGGAAGCCGCTGATCGTTTCGTCGAAGACGAGCACCGCGCCCCGGTGCTGGCAGATGCGGCGGACGGTCTCGAGATAGCCGGGCTCGGGGGTTATCACGCCGGCGTTGAGCATGATGGGTTCCATGATCACCGCGGCGATCTGACCGCCCTGGTCGGCCATGACGCGCTCAAACGCCGCGGCGTCGTTCCACTCGATGGTGATGACGTCGCTGAGGGCCGACGCGAGCTGGCCTTTGCTGGCCGGGACGGCTTCCGTGCCCTCGTTCCGGGCGTAGATGTTGTCAATCCAGCCGTGATAGTGGCCATGGAACCTCAGCACGAGAGTGCGGCCGGTCGCCGCCCGCGCCATGCGCAGCGCGGCCTGCACCATCTCCGTGCTGGAACTGCCGAAGCGCATGGTCTCGGCCCAGCCGAGGACCGACAGCACCCGTTCGGCGGCCTCGATCTCCTGGGTATGCGTCGCGGCGAAGATGACCCCGCCCCGCTGCGCGGCGAGGACCTTGTCCACGACCCGCGGCGGCGCGTAGCCGAGGAAGTTGGGGCCCTGGCCGAGCAGGTAGTCGATGTACTCGGTGCCGTCGGCGTCCCAGATGCGGCACCCCGATGCCCGCTCCACGATCAGGTGCGGGTTGAGCAGCCGGGTGTTGCTGCTCACGCCGCCGGCCAGCGCCTGCCGCGCGCGGCGCTGCCACATGTGCTGCCGGCCGGTGGTGCCCACGGTGGTCATTGATGCCTCCTTGGCTGAGACGCCGGACTCACCTCGATGAGACCCGCGCAGACGCCGGCTGGCCAACCGGCAGCCGGTACACCGCGATGGCGTTAGGTCCGAAGATCGGGCTTGTTTGCGGGAGGCCCAGGGCGCGCAGTGCCTGCCGTGCAGCGTCCAGGACCTGCCCGTAGCTGGCGGCCAGCTCGCAGACCGGCCAGTCGGAGCCGAACAGCAGCCGCGAGACGCCGAACCGCTCAACCGCTTCCCTGACGTACGGCACCAGGTCGGCGGTGGTCCAGGCGGCCCAGTCGGCCTCGGTGACCAGGCCCGAAAGCTTGGCCCACACGTTGCCGCACGCCGCGAGATCCGCGAAACCCTGCCGCCACTGCCCCGATCCGCCCGCCGCGATCGGCGGCTTGCCCAGGTGATCGAGGACGAACCGGAGTCCGGGGTGCCCGGCCGCGGCCCGCGCCGCGGCCGCGAGGTCCCGCGGCCCGACCTCCAGGTCGAAAGCCAGGCCGGCCCCGGCGACAGCGTCCAGGCCGCGCTGCACGTCAGCGCGCAGCAACCACTGCGGGTCCGGTTCATCCTGGACGTTATGCCTGACCCCCACCAGGTGCTGGCCGCCCGGGCCCGCGCGCAGCGCCGCGAGCCGCCGGGCGACGTGGGGCGAGGTGAGGTCAACCCAGCCGACCACCCCGGCGATGAAACGATGGCGCGTGGCCAGGTCGAGCAGATCCCTCGTCTCGCTGACATCGGCCCGGACCTGGACCACGACCGTGGCCTGCACGTGGTGTGCGGCCAGTTCCGGCAGGAGATGCTCCGGCGCGTATTCGCGCCGGAGCGGCGCGAACTCGCCGCTCATCCAGGGGTATTCACCCTGGCCGGGATCCCACAGATGATGATGCGCGTCGACCGCGGGCCCGGTGGCCGGAATCGTCATGAGGGTACCGGCGCACGCTCGTCGAGCAGCCCGGCCGCCCGCAGGTCGTCCCAGAGTTCCGCCGGAATCGGCAGGTCGAACAGGGTGATGTTCTCGCTGAGCTCGGTATCCCGCCGGGCCCCGGTCAGGACGGCAGCCACTACAGGATGCGCGGCGGGGAACTGGATCGCGGCGGCCTTCAGCGGCACGCCGTGCCGCGTGCAGACCGCCCGGAGCTGCTGGGCGCGGTCGATGAGCGGCTGGGGCGCGGGCAGGTAGTTGTAGTGCGTGCCGGGGTTCGGGTCGGCCAGCAGCCCGCTGTTGTAGGCACCTCCGGCGATCACCGCGATGCCGCGCTCCGCGCACAGCGGCAGGAAGCTGCCGAGTGCGCCCTGCTCGAGCAGGGTGTACCGGCCTGCGAGGAGGAACAGGTCGGGGTCGGTTTCCCGGGCGAATGTCTCGAGCGCCGCGGTCTGGTTCATGCCCGCCCCCACCGCGCTGATGACGCCTTGCTCGCGCAGTTCGATCAGGGCCGGGAAGGCGCCGGCCAGCGCCTCGGCCACATAGTTGTCCGGGTCGTGCACGTAGACGATGTCCAGCCGGTCTTTCCCGAGCCGGGCCAGGCTCTCCTCGATCGAGGTCAGCACGCCGTCGCGGCTGTAGTCGTAGACCGTGGCGACCGCGGGCGTCCCCTTGTCGAACGGCAGGCCGTCGGGACCGAAGTCGTCCGGGTTGGGCGGGGCGTCGGCCCGCAGCAGCCGGCCGACCTTGGTGGACAGCACGTACTCGTCGCGGGGCCGCCCGGCCAGGCCGGCCCCGAGCCGCATCTCGCCGAGTCCGAGGCCGTATTGCGGTGCTGCGTCGTAGAGCCGGATTCCCTGGTCCCAGGCCGCGTCCACGACGGCGTTCGCCTGGGCGCCGGAGACCTCTTCGTACATGCCGCCGATCGCGGTGGCGCCGAATCCCAGCGCCGTCACGTTCAGGCCGGTCCGGCCGAGTTTGACGATCGCGCTGTGATCCATGCCGGTTTCTCCTTGGGGTTCGGGCGGCTGCTCAGCTGACTGTCCCGTCTGGGTTCAGCGTGGTGACGTGGTTGACGCCGTCGTAGAGGACCGCGGTTACCTCAGTGTGCTGCGTCTGTCCTGGCTCGAGGATGCGGGCCCGGCCGGCCCGCACCGCCTCGTCGAGCGGGCTCGGGTAACCGGTCCACGGTTCGACCAGCGCCTGGTAGTAGCCGCGCCAGCCGCCGTAGACCAGGCAGAACCACACCACAGGGAACAGGTCGGCGTCGAAGCACAGCCCGAACCCCCGGCGGTCAGCGGTATCCGTGGCCGCTATCCACCCTGCGGTGAGCCCGGTCAGGTAGTGCAGGGCGAAGGCGCCGCGATCCGGCTTCATGGCCTGCCGGAGGTTGACGCCGCCGATCACCGGCCAGGTGTACTCGTCGCCGGGCTGGCCCAGCAGGCCGCCGCCGGCCTCGTTGACCAGGCCCCGGGTCGCCGGGATGTCGAACCGCCAGGTCGGCCGGACCGCCAGGCAGGGATGGATCCCCCAGTTGTAGTCGAACGGGAGGTAGCCCACGTTGCGCAGTTCATAGCTGAGGGACAGCGTTGGCTGGCCGGCCCGCAGGGTGAGCGTGCGGGTGAGGGTCGCGGGGGTGACCGGCGTGGTCACCGTGGTGCGGAGGCTCACCACGTCCGGGGCCGGCCGGCCGATCGAGTAGCTGGCCTGCTGCGTCCACACCTCCCCCATGTAGGGCAGCAGGTCCCCGTAGCGGTTGCGGCTGCTGCGCCCGCCCGGGAAGGCGTCGTCCCAGCCGCCCGCCCAGTGGTCGTCGAAGTCGGCGTGGATGGCGGCGAGGTGCGGGACGACGCGTGGTGACTTCCAGAGCAGGTCGAGGTCACGGGGCTTGTCGATGAGCCGGAAGATGTTCCCGCCGCGCTCCGGGAGGACGTCCAGCGCGAGGATCTCGTTCTCCAGGCGGATGACTTTCAGCCCGTGGTAGGACCATGCGTCGTCGATTCGTACCGGCATCTGCTCAGGCCGGCCGGGAGCGGGGATCGTCCATCTCGATTTCGGCCACCGTCTGCGCGATCTTCCCGGTACTGAAGACCAGGCCTTCATCGTGGGATAGCCGGTCACCGATTCGCCCGGCCCACCGGGGCGCGGCGAGGATGGTCGCGATGGCGGCGGCCACCCAGATGAGGGCGAGGATGGCGATGACCCGGCCGGACGTCGTGCTGGGCCAGGGCAGGACGTTGCGGTAGAGCGTGTAGCCGAGCACCAGGAGCCCGAGGACCGGCACGACGAAATCGAGCCGGTTCGCGGGCTGGCCGTGGCGCGGGCCGCGGACGCACAGGTAGTACCACGCCCCGGCGGTGAAGATCCCGTACGCGACGAGCAGGACGAGCGTGCCCACGGTGCCGGACCAGGCGAACAGGTTGAACGCGACCGAGGTGCCCACGGCCAGGATGAGCAGGATCACGGCGGCGGCGGCCACGGCGATGGCCGCGGCGGCGACGGCCGGCACCCCGGACTTCGCCGACACCTGGCTGAGGCGGCTGGCGCCGACGCCACCGCGGCTCATCGCGAAGAGCAGCCGGGCCGCGGCGACGAGCGTGGCCAGGCAGCAGCCGATCGCGGCGATCGTCGTGCCCAGCGTCACGATGTCACCGACGGCCGGGGTGACGTACTCCGAGCCGAGAGTGCCGAACAGCGACGAGGAACTGGCGAAGGCCGCGACGCCTTTGGTCGTGGTGCCGAAGCCGAGCATCTCGATCGCGGTGCCGATGGTGTAGAACACCCCGCCGAACAGCGCCACGCCGAAGATCGCGCGCGGGATGGCGCGCCGCGGGTTGGCCGCTTCCTCGCCGAGGGTGGCGGCGGCCTCGAAGCCGGCGAATGACAGGAAGCCGAACACGATGCCGAGGAACAGGGTGCTGGTGCCGACGCCGGGCGGGACGGTGAACATGTTCAGGGTGAACGGCTGATGATGCAGGCGCGTGCCCGGAGGCGACCCGGACGAACACCACGATGCCGATGAGGACGATGAGGGAAGCGGTCAGCACCTCCACCCACAGCAGCGTCCGCATGGACCGCTTGACCGGCGAGATCGCGAGAACGAGGCATACTGCCACCGACGCGAGGGCGATCAGCCAGGGCGCGATGGTGGGGGTGGTGTTCCACAGGCCGATGGCCTGCAGGAAGTTCGCGCCGAAGATGCCTGCCGTCATCGACGTGGTGATCGTGAAGGCGAAATACGCGCCGAGCAGCGACCAGCCCGCGACCACCCCGGCGCGCGGGCCGATGGTCACGCCGGTAAGCCCGAATACCGAGCCGGCGTGACTCAGCCGGCCGCAGACCCGGGCGAACCCGTAAGCAACCAGGACGACCCCGATAGTGGCGAGGATGAAGGTCAGCGGGACCGCCCGGCCAACGGTGGCCCCGGCGCCCTGCGGATTGATGTTGACGGCCAGGCTGGCCCCCATCGCGGCGATGGAGAGCGAGATCGCACCCCAGGTGGTCAGCGTCCGCCGCAGCGCCGGCGCGTGCGAGTCCGTCGAGGGACCTCTCGTTGCGGTCATGTGCTTCGCCCCTCCCAGGGTCCGCGGCCTGCCCGGCGCTGCCGGGTCACGACGGCTGTTCTCCGATATCAGGACCGGAGATCTGCCGGCCGGCGGGCGACAGTCGACACGTGCCGCTCGCTTGACTGAAACCTAGGGATCTTGGGAGGTTCAGACAATGACGAAGGGCTCACACGGTTATTCGGCGGAAGCGAATAATCCGCCGCAACGCCAGCTGGCCCCGGGTTAAGCGGCGCTCCCGGTACCTCCCGCGGCCTGCGCGACCGCCCGGGCGGTTTCGACCAGATCGGCGACCGCGGCCGAGGCCTCGGGCCACCACGCCAGGGCTACCGAACAGTGCGGGACGTCAGAAATGGGGACAAAAACCACACCAGGGCGGGCGTAGTAGCGGCTTGCTCCCGCGGAGGTGATGCTGATGCCTTCACCGCGGGCCACCATGTGCAGCTCCGCGTCGCGGGTGCGTGCTTCAGCCACAATCGGGGCCGGCCCGGTCCGGTAGTCGGTGAGCAGCCAGTAGTCCCGCCACGGGCCCGGCGAGGGCGGCGCGGCGATGATCGGCTCCTGGAGCAGGTCATTGACGGTGACAGCCTCCCGCTTCGCCAGCCGGTGGCCTTCGGGCAGGCAGGCCACCCGCGGCTCGGTGGTCAGCTCGAGGGTGGCGATCCCCGCCAGGCCCAGCGGCGGCCGCACGATGGCCGCGTCAACCTGATGATCGCGCAGGCCGGCGGTGGGGTCGGCGAAGTCGTATTCCACGCTGTTCAGGGGCTGGTCCGGCCGCCGCTCCAGGTACGTGCGGACCAGGCGCGGCATGAACTCCAGGCCTGCGCCGATGACGTACCCGAGGCTCAGTGCCCGGCCCGAGCGGGCCGCCATCCGCTGGGCCACCCGCACCGCGTCATCGAGGTCGTCCAGGACGTGGGCGAGCAGCCCCGAGAAGACCCGGCCTGCGTCGGTGAGCTGCACCGAACGCGTGGTTCGCACGAACAGCGTGACCTTCAGCTGGCGCTCGAGGTCCTTGATGGTCTCGCTGATCCACGGCGTTGACACCATCAGGCGCTCGGCGGCGCGGGAGAAGCTGAGCTCTTCCGCGACCGCGAGGAACGCTCGCAGTTGCCGCAGGGTGATGTTGGCGTTGCTGATGGACGTCCCCGTCGCTCGCGTGCCGATTGTTCGGCCTTGGCTAAAAGTCTGCTCACTCGTTCGTCATTGTTCAAGTGCCCGGCCGCCTCCTAGCGTGGCAAGCACCGGAGTACGCCGGGTACCCGGTCCTTGAGCTACGACACGAGGAGACCACTCATGCCACCCGCACGCTGGGGCTCGGTGGACGCCAACATATCCATGCTGTTCACCGAGCTACCGCTGGCCGCCCGGCTGGCTGCGGCCCGCGCGGCCGGGTTCGCCGCGGTGGAGGTCTGGTGGCCATTCGGCTCAGCTGTCCCAGGGGACACCGAGGTGGACGGATTTGAGCGAGCGGTGCGTGATGCCGGCGTGCAGCTCGTCGCGCTGAACGGCTTCGCCGGGAACATGCGGGCCGGTGACCGGGGCATCGTCTCCTGGCCGGGCCGCCAGCAGGAATTCCTGGACAACCTGGACATCGTGGCGGGGCTGGGAGCCCGGCTGGGCTGCCGCCGGTTCAACCTGCTGTACGGCAACCGGATTGAGGGAGCCAGCGCCGCCGCCCAGGACGAGCTGGCGGTGGAGAACCTGGCCGCCGCTACCCGGGCGGCCCGGCCTGCCGGTGCTGTCGTCCTCCTGGAGCCACTCAGCGGGATCCCGCAGTACCCGCTGCGGACGGCCGCCGATGTCATCGGCGTGCTCGACCGCCTTCCAGCCGAAGACACCGATGCCGCCCTGCTGCTCGCTGACCTGTATCACCTGCGGGTGAACGGCGAGGACATCCCCGCCGTGCTGGACCGCGCGGCTTCGCGGATTGGCCACGTCCAGGTCGCTGACGTGCCTGGCCGGCACGAGCCAGGAACGGGGACGGCCGACCTGGACGGGTGGGTGGGGCAGCTGCGCCGGCTGGGCTACCAGGGGTGGATCGGCCTGGAATACGCGCCGCTGGGCACCACGGCCGCGGGGCTCGGCCGCCTGGGACTGGGCCGCCTGGGGCCGGGCGGGATGGCTTCGTCCTCGCCGCGGCGGCCCTGAACAGTGGGAGGCCAGACGGTGGGAGGTCAGCCGGTGCGGAACGTGCGGACGGTGGCGTTCATCGGCCTGGGCATCATGGGCCGCCCCATGGCGGCCAACCTGGTCAAGGCGGGTTTTGATGTCGCTGGTTACTCCCGCCGGCGGGAATCCGCGGAGGACCTGCTCGCCGCGGGTGGCCGGTGGGCCGGCAGCGTGGCCGCCGCCGTGCGGGACGCCCACGCGGTCATCACCATGCTCCCGGATTCCCCGGACGTCGAGGCCGTCGCGCTGGGGCCAGACGGCATAGTGAGCAGCGCGCCCCCCGGCACGCTCTACATCGACATGAGCTCGATCCGGCCTGAGGTCGCCCGCCGGGTGGCGCTCACCGGCGCGGCGCACGGGCTGCGCTGCCTCGACGCGCCGGTGAGCGGCGGCGAGCGGGGCGCCATCGACGGCACGCTGTCGGTCATGGCCGGCGGGGCGGCCGCCGACGTCGATGCGGCCAGGCCCCTGCTGGATGCGATGGGCGCCACGATCCTGCACGTCGGCCCGGCCGGCGCCGGGCAGACCGTCAAGGCCGCGAACCAGCTCATCGTGGCAGGCAACATCGCGCTGGTGGCCGAGGCACTCGTGTTCCTGCAGGCACAGGGCGTGGATGTTGCGGCTGCCGTCGCTGTCCTGGCGGGTGGCCTCGCGGGCAGCACGGTGCTCACCCGCAAGGCCGGCTCGATGCTGGCTGGCGACTTCACCGCCGGCTTCCGGATGGAATTGCACGACAAGGACCTGGCCATCTTCACCGCGGCGGCCCGCGAGGCCCGCGTCGTCACGCCGCTGGGCGGGATCCTGGCTCAGCTGACCGGCGCGGCGTGCGCGCAGGGCGACGGCAGTCTCGATCACTCGGCACTCATGCGTGTCATCCAGCGGCTCTGCGGCCTGCTGCCGTGAACGGCCCCCGGACCCCGGCGAGGAGCCGACATGCCAGTACCTGACCCGTGGGCCGGCGACGACCGGCTGGCCATCAACACGATCCGCACCCTCACCATCGACGCGGTCCAGGCCGCGCAGTCCGGGCATCCTGGCGCCGCGATGGCGCTGGCGCCGGTCGGCTACACGCTGTGGAACGACGCGCTGCGTTACGACATTCACGATCCGGCGTGGCTGAACCGCGACCGGTTCGTCCTGTCGGCCGGGCACGCCTCGATGCTCTTGTACTCGCTCCTGCACCTGGCCCAGGTGCAGCGATCCCCCGCCGACAGCGCGCTGGCGGTGGCGCTGGAGGACATCAGGCGCTTCCGGCAGCTGGGCAGTGTCTGCGCGGGCCATCCCGAGCATGGGCTGACCCCTGGCGTGGAGTGCACCACCGGGCCGCTCAGCACCGGCGCGGGCGCCAGCGTGGGCATGGCGATCGCGGGCCAGTGGCTCGCGCAGCACTACAACCGCCCGGGGTTCCCGCTGTTCGACTACACCGTCTACGCCCTGGTCGGTGACGGCTGCATGATGGAGGGGCTCGGCCAGGAGGCCGCTTCCCTGGCCGGGCACCTGCGCCTCGGCAATCTGTGCTGGATCTACGACAGCAACCGCGTCACTATCGAAGGCCCGACCGGCCTCGCCTTCTCAGAGGACGTCCAGGCCAGGTTCAGGGCCTACGGCTGGCAGGTCATTCACCTCGACCATGTCGAGGACCTGGACGCACTGCGTGCCGCGTACGCGTTGGCCCGCCAGTCGCCTGACCGCCCCGCGCTCATCGTGGTGGAGACGGTCATCGGAGTCGGCGCGCCCACCAAGGAAGGGACGTCAGCGGCGCACAGTGAGCCGCTGGGCGCCGGGGAGGCGCGGGCGGCCAAGCGGTCGTACGGCTGGCCGGAGGACGCGGACTTCCTGGTGCCGGGCGAGGCGTACGCCCGGTTCGCCGCTGGTGTCGGGGCGCGCGGGCGCCGCCTCCGGGCGCAGTGGGACACGATGGCCGGGCAGTACCGCCACGCGCACCCGTCGCTCGCCGCCGAACTCGACCTGATGACCGCCGGAGCGCTGCCCTCAGGCTGGGACGACCGGCTGCCGGCCTTCTCGCCTTCCGGCGGCGACGTGGCCGGGCGCGCGGCGAGCCAGGAGGTGATGAATGCCATCGCCTCGCGGGTGCCGTGGTTTCTCGGCGGGGCGAGTGATCTCGCACCGTCCACCAAGACCCGGCTGGCTTTCCCGGGTGCCGGGGACTTTCAGCCCGCGGGCTACGGCGGCCGGAACCTGCACTTCGGCGCGCGCGAGGCGGCCGCCGCCGCTGCCGCGAATGGGATGGCGCTGTGCGGCGTCCGTCCGTTCCAGGCGGGATTCCTCGTCTTCTCCGATTTCCAGCGCGGCCCGCTCAGGCTCTCGGCACTGATGAAGCTCCCGGTCGTGCACATTTACACGCACGACTCGATCTCGATGGGTGAGGACGGCCCGACCCATCAGCCGGTCGAGCAACTGGCCTCGCTGCGGGCCATGCCGGGCGTCGTGGACCTGCGTCCCGCGGACGCCAACGAGATCCGGGAAGCATGGCGTGTCCTGCTGCCCATGACCGGCCGGCCGGTGGCGCTGGTGCTCGGCAAGCAAGAGATGCCGGTCATCGACCGGGTCCGGTACGCGCCGGCCAGCGGCCTCGCGCGGGGCGGCTACATCCTGGCCGATCCACCGGGCGGCCAGCGCCCGGATGCCATCATCATCGCGAGCGGCAGCGAGGTCGCCCTCGCCATCGAGGCATATGAGGACCTATCGGCCGAAGGGGTCGGCGTGCGCGTGGTGAGCCTGCCCTCCTGGGCGCTGTTCGGGGAACAAGACCGGGCCTACCGCGACCTGGTGCTGCCACCCGCGGTGACGGCCCGGGTGGCCGTGGAACAGGCGTCTCCCCTGGGCTGGGAGCGCTGGACCGGTGCGCAGGGGACGATCATCGGCATGCACTCGTTCGGCGCGTCGGGACCCGGAGCTGATGTGCGGCGGCACTTCGGCTTCACCGCCGAGGCCGTGGCCGCGGCGGTGCGGGCGTGCCTCGTCACGGTGGGAGCGAAGGCTGGCCAGTCGCCGCCCCATCTCCCCGCCGGGTCGCTTGCGTAGGGTGAACGTGAACGCGGGGTTCCTGCTGTACGGCAGAGCCTGGGAGCCGCGGTTTGCCGCGCACCATCCCGGAGCCGGCCCGCTGCCAGGTCAGATGTCGGTGACCAATGTGACTGGCTGCCCGGTCAGCCTCGCGATAGCCCGGAAATCACGATCATCACAGAGCACCGTGAGCCGCTCGCGCTCCGCGGTGGCAGCAATGAGCAGATCAACCGGGCCGGCCGACCGGTGCATCCCGCCTTCGGTAAGCATCTGCTGGACCTCACCTGCGCGCTCGTATGCTCTCTCGGGCATGGGCACCCAGCCGAACAAGTCATGCAGCAACTGCTGCTTTTCCAGCCGGTCCGCCAGCGACCGCGCAGAAAACAGGAACTCCAGTTCCACGATCGGGCACATCGCGATCACGCCCGCGACAAGCTGGTCAGACCACGCCTTCCTCAGTTCGCCCTGCAGGATGCGGAACAGGCCTGACGTGTCGATCAGATACAGGGCCGGACTCACCTGCGATAGGCCGCTTTGTCATCGAGGAACTCATCGAAGTCGCCACGGTCAGCCATCTCCCCCAGCCGGGCCAGGGCGCGCAGCCGCACAAGCCGCTGCCCCACCTCGCGAAGGGCAGCGTTCACGGTGTCCTTCTTGGTCGTGGTCCCGAGAACCTCAGCGGCTACGGCCAGAGCTTCCTGGTCGATCTCGATCGGTGTTTTCGCTGTGGACATGCGCATCGCCTCCCTGGTCCGACCCGAACCAGGATATCATGGATGTCTAACCTAGACGTCTAAGGTATCTAGCCGTTATCGCCACGCCGCCGACGCTGTCGGCCAGTAGTGCTCCCGGGCTGGGTTGGGGCTGCGTTGTAAGCTTTGGGTTCGCAGGTCAGGCCGTCCCGGTGATGGCCGCTTTGAGAGTCCGTGGAATCGATGGGCTGCTGATTCGCCGGCGCCGTCGTGACCGAGGTGACATGGCCGGGCGGCCGGCCAGCCGAGCGGAGAGCCTGGAGGATGCGAAATGGCTGATCACGGCCATGATGGACGTGGATGCCGTCACCGCCACCCAGAGCCATGACCAGCCCGGCGACCGTGCTGGTAAGCCGCCGCGAGACGTTCAACGCCGCGCACCAGCTCTGTAATCCGCGCCTATCCGACGACGAGAACCGGCGCATGTTCGGGAAATGTGTCAATCTGCATGGCCACAATTACGCACTGGACGTCGTGGTGGCCGGAAAGATCGACGGCGCCAGCGGCTACGTCCTGGACCTGAAGCGGCTCTCGGAGGTCATATACCAGCAGATCATCCAGCACGTTGACCACCGGAACCTGAATACCGACGTTCCGTGGCTGAAAGGACTCATCCCGACGGCGGAAAATCTCGCGGTGACCTTCTGGGAAAGGCTCCAGGACGAGCTTCCTGAGGGGGTGCTGCGGTCGGTCCGGGTCTCGGAGACCGACAAGAACTGGGCCGAGGTCGGTGATCACCTCTGAGAACCCGGCCCGCCTGGGCCGGGAGTTGAGCACCCGCTACACGACTGCGGACCTCAGGGTCCTCACCCGCGACGAGGCGCGGCGCTTTGCTCCGGACGGGGGCGGCGATCCACGGGCCGACCTGACCCTGGCCTGGGAATTGCTGTACCGGCTCGAGCCGGAGCTTTACGAGCGGATGGCCACCGCGGAGCGGCTCCATCCCGGGATAGTCGGCTGGCTGCCGCGCTCCGCGGACCGGATTGTCGAGGTCGGCGCGGGCTCCGGGCGGCTGACGCTGGAACTCGTCGACCGGGGCCGGGAGGTGGTGGCTATCGAGCCCGCGGCCGGGCTGCGCCAGATACTCGAGCGGAAGCTGGCCGCGGCCCGCCATGGGCACCGCGCCCGGGTGAGGTCCGGGTTTTTCGATGACCTGCCCGTCCCGAGCGACTTTGCCGACCTGGTCGTCGCGTGCTCTGTTCTCACCCCCGCCCCGGGCCACGGCGGCGACGCCGGCCTGGCCGAGATGGAGCGGGTTTGCCGGCCCGGTGGCTGTGTCGCCATCCTCTGGCCGAACCACCTCAGCTGGCTCGCCGCCCACGGCTACCAGTACGAAAGCTTCGCCGGACCGATGGCGGTGGAGTTCGCGAGCCATCGCGAGGCGGTGGAGCTGGCCGGGATCTTCTATCCCCATGCGGTCTCGCAGGTGCGCCGCCGCGGCAGCCGGCGAGTCCCCTACGAGGTGCTGGGCATCAATCCGCCGCGTGATCTCGCCTTCAAGGTGATCGGGTGAGGGTCGCGATCATGGCGCCGCTGGTGTCAGCCATCCGCGAGCCGCAGGGGGGAGGCTCGCAGGCCTTCGTGTCCGATCTCGCGCGCGGCCTGGCCCGCCGGGGCCACGACGTCCACGTGTACGCGGCCACCGGATCGCAGATACCAGGGGTCACGGTCATTGACACCGGCGTCGATCCGAGATCCCTGGCGGCCACCCTGTACCGGGCAGGCGGGCCGGCGGGCCGCGACCCGGCCCCGGCTGAATCGGCCTTTGCCCGCGCCTACTCAGCCGTCCGGGAGAACCGTTATGACCTGATCCACAATCACGCCTTCGACGCGCCCGCGATCAGCCTCGCCGCAGGACTGGACACGCCGGTGGTGCACACGCTCCACCTGCCACCGGACGAGGCGATCGCGGCCGCGCTTCGCCAGGCCGCGCTCCGCCAGGCCGCACGGGGCGGTCAGCCTCCGGCCGTGGCCTGCGTGTCCGTGTTCCAGGCCAGCATCTGGCGCGCGGTCGCCCGGGTCGACGCGATCCTGCCGCCCTATGTGCCGACCCGTTCCGTCCCCTGGTCGGACGCGGCCGGGGACGGCGTTGTTTTCGCTGGCCGGCTGAGTCCCGAGAAGGGAGCCGCCGAGGCGATCGACATCGCCCAGGCGGCCGGAGCCCGGATCGACGTGTACGGCGACGTGTACGACGCCGACTACGCACGAGACCAGATCGCCCCCCGGCGGGACGCGCCCGGCGTAGCGGTACATCAAGGAGTGCCCCGCACCTCCATGTGGGCGGTCATGGCCCGCGCAGCCGCCGTGATCTGCCCGTCACGGTGGGACGAGCCCTTTGGCATGGCTGCCGCTGATGCTCAGGCGTGCGGGACTCCCGTCGTCGCGTTCAGGCGCGGCGGGCTCGCCGAGATAGTCGTGGATGGCGTGACTGGTTTCCTGGTCGCGCCAGATGACATCCAGGCGGCCGCGGAGTGCGTGCGGAAGACGGCCCAGATCTCCCGCGCAGCCTGCCGGGATCATGCCGAAAGGCATCTTGACCTGGAACGGAGTCTGGATGCTCACGAGCAGCTCTACCGGCGGGTCATCCGCCCGGCGAGCGGAGCGACAGTCAATGACTGACCCCGGGCACTGGCTGGCGGGACGGGTCGCAGTGGTCACCGGGGCCAGCCGGGGAATCGGGGCGGCCACCGCCGCGGCCCTGGCGGGCGCCGGAGCGCACGTCGTTCTCGCGGCCCGTGACCGCGACGCTCTCGCCAGCGTCGCCGGCGGCATCCAGGCCGCCGGCGGCGCAGCCACGCCGGTACCCACCGATGTCAGCAAGATCGAAGAGGTCGAGCGGCTGTTTGCCACCGCCACGCAGACCGGCCGTCCCACCGCCCTGGTCTGCGCGGCCGCCGTGCTGACGTCCGCGCCGTTCGCCGAAACCACGTGGGACATCTGGGCAGAGACGCTGGGGATCAACCTGACCGGCTCGTTCCTGTGCTGCCAGGCGGCATTCACCGCCATGCGCGCTGCGGGCGGAGGACGGATCGTCAACATCGCCTCGCTGTCCGGCATCTACGCCACCGAGAAGTTCCCGGGGCTGACCGCCTACAACGTCTCCAAGTTCGGGGTCATCGGCCTGACCGAGGCGATCGCCGTGGAAGGCAGGCAGCACGGCATCAGCGCCATCTGCGTGAGCCCCGGAGCGGTCGATACGCAGATGCTGCGCCGGGCCAATCCCGAGCTCCGCCCGGGCCTGACTCCCGGCGATGTCGCCGAACTGATCCTCGCGCTGCTCGATAGCCCGCTGGCTCCGGCCAGCGGCGCGAACATCCCTCTCTTCTCGAATGCCTAGTACGGCAGCAGCCAGTCGGCCTTTGACCCGGGATCACCGATGAGTTTTGCAGGCTGGGCCGGTCTACCCCGACGTACACCATCGAACCCCGGACTGGAGACCTGCCATGACCGCTCCCGCACACGCCGGCCGCATGCTGTTCGTGAACATCCCCGTGGCGGACATCGAGCGCAGCAAGGCGTTCTTCGCGCGGCTCGGGTTCAGCTACAACCCGATGTTCACCGGCGAGACCGCCGCCTGCATGCTGGTCGGCGAGCAAGCCTCCGTCATGCTGCTCAGCCACGAGACGTTCGCGCAGTTCGCGAAGCTGCCGATGGCCGATCCTGCCACGCACACGCTGGCGCTCTACTGCTTCAGCGTGTCAGCCCGCGATGAGGTTGACACGGTCGCTGAGGCTGCGCTCGCCGCGGGCGGCACCGAGGCGGACGGCCCCGAGGACCACGGCTTCATGTACTCACGCAGCTTCTTCGACCTCGACGGCCACGGCTGGCAGGTCATGTGGATGGATCCGGCGGCCGCGCAGCAGGGCCCCGGGGAGTCCGCGGCCTCCATGCAGGACGCCGACGCCCCGGCCTGACCCGTCACCACGTCCGCCCGTGTGCCGGGCGGCGCTTATGCCTTTTTCCCCACCGACCACAAGTCCGCCTGCTCGTCAGCGAGCAGTCCCGGGGGAGGCTGGGCCTGGTCGGCCACCAGGCGCGCAGCTGCGGCCATCTCCCCCCCGTGGTCCAGTTCGGGGTCACCGCCGCGGTCGAGCCCTGCCGCGGCCCGCACCACGCCGTTGACGAGGTAGAACCCGACCAGCCTGCCTTCCTGCAGGCTCCCCCGGACCACGAACTCATCCCACTTCGTGACATAGCCGACATACTCGAGCTTGTGGTCGTACTGATCTGACCAGAAGCTGTAGATGTAGTCATAAGGAGCAGCCGAGCCCAGCATCGATCTCGCCGCCGCGGCACCCTGTTTCTCAGCGTTGTTGTAGTGCTCGACACGGACCCGGCCGAAGAGCGGGTGAAGAATGTTCGCGACATCGCCGGCGGCGTAGACGTCGGCGGCGCTGGCCCGGCACAGTTCGTTGACCAGAACCCCGTTATCCTGCGCGACCGGCTGCCCCGCAAAAGCCGGGACCACGGGCTCAATCCCGACACCAGCCACGGCGAAGTCGCACGGGACGCGAACCCCGCTGGCGGTTGTGACCGCCTCCAGCCGCTCCGTCCCCTCGAACGCGGCAACCTGCTCTCCAGCGAGCAGCTCGACGCCGTTCGCGCGGTGGATGCCACCGAATATCGCGCCGATTTCCCCGCCGAGTACCCGCTCGAGGGGGTATCTGCCGGGGAAGATGGCGGTCACGTGCACCCCGAGCTGCGCCAGCGACGCCGCCACTTCGGAGCCGATGAAGCTCATGCCCACCACGACCGCGCGCCGGCCCGCCACGGCTTCGGCCTTGATCGCCTCGCACTCGGCGACCGTCCGCAGATAGTGCAGGCCAGGCAGGCCAGCCCCGGGAAGCTCAAGTCTCCGGTTCTGCCCGCCCGTGGCTATCAGGACCTTCTGGTACTGCAGCTCCTGGCCCGAGCTGAGACGCACTGTATGCGCGGCGGTATCGATGGCCGCAACCGTGGACCCGACGAGGCGGTCCACGTCGTGTTCCTCATACCAGCCGGCCGGCCTGACGTACCAGCCGGTGAGATCCTCCTCCGACCGCAGGTACGTCTTGGAGAGCGGGGGCCGGCCAAAGGGGACGCCTGGCTCCCGGCCGATCAGGGTGACCCGGTCCCGGTAACCCTCCTCCCGCAGGGTTACGGCAGCGTTGCCCCCGGCCAAGGCGCCGCCCACGATCACGATTCCGGCCCCGCCGGCCTCCTGAGTCATGTACCGCGCCTGCCCGCTCCGGAGTGGATGGAAACCCGCTGTCCCGGCTGGCCGGGCTCAGCGGGCGACAGCTTGCCCGGCGTCCGGGCCATCCACCCAGGTGTTCCCGGACCAGACATCCCCGGCCCAGACGTGGGCAGCAGGACCGAAGGTTCCCCCGCCCCGGAAGTAGACCGTCGAGAACACATTCCCGGTGATCCTCACTCCCGGAGTCGATGAGGCACCCTCATTACCGGACAGGCCGCCGTACAGCGCGTAGTCACCGCCAGCCAGCAGGTTGTTCTCGATGGTCACGTTCTGCACCTGGCCAAAGTCGGAGAACAGGCAGATCGCGCACGTCTGATTGAGCGGGTCCAGCACCGTGTTGTGGTCAATGACCAGGCTGGTGCTGCCTGAGTTGACACCGATCCCGTCGTTATGTTCCGACCCGCACTGGGTGAGGCCGTGGATGTAATTCCCCTGGATCAGGCCGTTGCCGATGCTCACCGGTCCCGCGGTGTTCCAGATGTCGTCGCCGATAATCTGCGTGCCCGTCGAGTCGCCGTAAATGTCGCTGACACCCTCATACATCTGGGCGGCGCAGCCGGGCGGGCCGTAAATGCTGTCGGCCTCGATGGTGACGTTCTTGTCGTGGCGCAGGCTGATGCCCCACTGGGCACCGGCTCCGTAGATCTCATCGTCTTTCACCGTGACATTGCTCGCGGAGGTGATATCGACATTGAACGGGATATACAGACCCTCGAGCGTGACGTTGCTGCCGGTTACCTCCACCCAGCCACGCGGCTGGTACACCCAGCCCGGGCCCCTGGTCAGGCCACCCGGGCCGACCTTGGTCAGCGCAGTGCCGGCGGGGACACCGGTGTCGGACGCGCCGGGAAAACCGGTCGTGCTGACCGCGGGCATGGTGCTGGCTTTCGGACTCGGCGGCGGTGACGGCGGCGGCGATGGCGACCGGCTGGCGCTGACGGTCCTGCTCGGGGAGGGGCTCGGAGACGGCCTCGGGCTCGGCCGCGCCCGATGACGGTGACCATGCGGCCACTGCACCCGGTGCGCCGCGAGCTCCTGCGAGGCTCCGGGGCTGCGGCCGTGACTACCGCCTGCCGTCAGCGTGAGCGTGAGCGCGAAGACCGTAGCGAGCACTGCCGTAGCCGCCGCTGCGGCGAGGCTGAGTCTCTTCCTGCTGTTCCTGGTCTTACGGTGACTAGACATCAGCTCTCCCCGAAGGCTGGCCTCACCGGAACTCCCGGCAGCGAGCGGCGGCCAGAATTACGTGCCCCGTTCGGCACGACACCTTCCCCTTTTGAGGTCATTGCTCTCAGCCGAACACATTAGCCTCACCGTTACCCGGGTGATGCCGGTTCGAGATATGTGCTTATAGTTCCGGCTCCCTGCCTGCCGGCGACAGCACCCGGCCACCAGACCTCCGCCACGGCAGCCAGCACCATCGAGCGGGTCCAGCCGGTCATCGACCTCGCCACGAGGATGCAGCCGGCGGAGCCAGGCGGGCGGCGAGCCGCGACATGAGGCCCGGTCGGTGACCGCTCGCCTCCGCAGCAGTAGCCACCCAGGGAAAACCTCCGGCCGTGACCCGCAGAGCGGGTCACGGCCGGCCTAGCCTGGTGTCCCGGCCGGGGCACCGTGCCTTTACCTGCTTTCTTCTCTGTTGCTGCTACTGCGTTGCGCTGCCTACTTCAGGCCGAGCGTTGAGTAGTTGTACATCCCGTAGTAGGACTGGACGAACACGTTGGTCAGCTGCGGGGAGCGGTAGAGCAGCGACTTGGCGTACACCTCGGGCAGGATCGCCGCGTCCTTCATCACCTGCATGTCGATCTTTGCGGTGTAGGAGTTCCGCACCGAGGCGCTATTGGTGACGGCCATCTTGCTCAGGTCGTTGTTGACGACCGGATCGTTCAACTCCGCGACGTTGTAGTTGCCGGCTGGGCTAATGGTGTCGCCGGCGGTAATGAAGTTGAAGAACCCATATCCGTCTGGCCAGTCAGGTGCCCAGCCGCCGAAGGCGATGCCAAGGTCGTGCGCGTGCACGTATTTCGGCACGCCCGCGAAGTTGGCGTAGTAGGTGCCGGTCGGGTAGCCGTGCAGCATCGTTTTGATCCCGACCTGGGACAGGGCCTGCTGCAGCGCGGTGGCGGCCGCCACTTCCTTGGGCCGGTCGCTGCGGTAGGTGATCCCGGTGGTGAACCCGTTCGGCTGCCCGCAGAGCTTCAGCTGCGCCTTGGCTGCGGCCACATCGCCATTCGGCTTGCTGACCGCGTCATACAGGTCGAAGTGCTTCTGGCCGATCACGTTCGGCGGGGCCACCGTGCTGGCGATCGCGCCACCCGCCACCGGCCCGCCGTAGGCCGTCTGCTGGTTCGTCTTGTTGGCCGCGTACTCGATCGCCTCACGGCAGTGCACGTTGTTCAGCGGCTTCACGACGGTGTTGATGTAGGCGAACCACAAGAACCCGCTGATCGGATCGTCCGACGAGGCCTTGAGCGTCGGCGAGGACAAGATCTTGGCCCGCGCCGCCGCCTGCACGCCGGTGCCGGCCGCATCCACGTCCAGGTCACCGGCCAGCAGCCGGTTGTCGATGTCGTTCGCGTTCATGTTCAGGTTGACAACGATCTTGCTGGGCAGCTGCTTGGCGTTCGGGTCGGTGGATGCCTTCCAGAACGTGTTCGGCACCATCGTCAGCGTCTTGTTCAGCTGGTAGCTCTGGAACTTGTACGGCCCGGTGGAAATCGGGTGCAGCTGGTAGTTGGCGCCGGTGTCCTTGCCCGGCGGCACCGGCGCGGTCTGCGGGATCGCCGCCACGTAGTTGAAGTCCGCGAACGGCCTGGCCAGGTGGAACACGATGGTGGTCGCGTTCGGCGTCTGCACCGCCTTCAGGCCCATCAGGTTCTTGGACCGGTCCTTGTAGGGACCCGGGTAGGCCGGCTTCTGCGGCGCCAGCAGCAGCGGGTAGTAGGACGGGCCGAGTGGAAACAGGGCGCGGTCGAAGGTCCGCTCGACCGCGTACTTGACATCCGCCGAGGTGACCGTGGTCCCGTCCTCGAACTTGACGTCCGGCTGGATGTGGTAGGTCCAGGTCAGCCCGTTGTCGGTGACGACGCCGGGGCCGGTCGCCAGGTCCGGGACGACCTGCAGGCCGCACTTGCCGGGGCAGGACTTGTAGGTCATCAGCGGCATCGTGTAGAGCCTGGCTCAGGTTCCACATGAACGCGTAATAGGTATTACCCGGGTCGGTCGAGTCCGGGGTGCTGCTGAGCCCAAACGATAGTGTCCCGCCCTTGTGGCTGGATGGGTTGACCACCTTGGTAATCGCAGCGTTGAAGGCCGCCGAACTCGACGTCCCGGTACCACCACTGCTGCTGCTTCCGCCGCCGCAGGCGGCCAGGGCCAGCGTGGCTAGCCCGCCGAACGCTGTCAGCCAGATGGCTCTGCGTCTCTTCAAGACGAACGGCCTCCCGTCGTGTTCTGTTTGCTGGAAGGACCGGCTTCTACCCACCTGCAACTCCTCGGATCGAATCCGTCGCTCAGCCCGCCTCCGAACAGTTTTGGCGGCCATGACGGCCAGGAAAATGGCCGGGCCGGAATGACCACGTACATTGCGCAGGGAGTTCATCAGCGGGTGCACCAGGATCGGCGCCACCCGTTGGCCAGCATCTCCCGGAACATGATGTAAGTTCCCGGGACGCCCCCGCTGCGCGCTGACTGGAGTACACCGGACACCAAGCCGCTTCCGGCACATTCACGTTATAGGTCCTCGTTACGCGATATGGTCACCTCCGTTACACCTCCGTTACGCGATCAAGAGGCTCTACTCGTTACGATGCGACGGTGGCAGGCAAGCAGGCAATCCATTCGGACGTCGCCGAAAGGCCGCGGTACGCCGGCGCCGGGTCTGCCGCACCGGATCGGCTGACGCGAGTCCGCTTCAACACCGACGACCTGCTGCTGACCCGCTTTAGTGAAGCTCCGGCGCCGCTCGCCGAGGTGTCGGCCGGAATGCTCGAGCTACGGCGCCCGCCGGCGGGGAGGGCGCCAGGCCGCTGGGTGGTCCGCGCCCGGCGAGCCTTCCCCGCGACCGCCCGGCCTCTGCTGGACCTGATTCCGGCGACGCTGCCTTCGCCGATGTTCGTTGATCCGGTCGTGCCGGGCCTGGACGAAGGCCTGGAGATTGTGCGCGCGACTCCCAGGTCGGTGCTCCGGGAGGAGGTGCCTGCCTCGTGGCGGGGCGCGGGGCGGCCCCCGTCCTGGCTTCGCGCCCTGGTGGATGGCGACCGGGAGGCCATGGAGACCCTGGTGCGCGCGCTGCGCGATTTCTACCTCGCGTGCATTGCGCCCTACTGGTCACGCATCGTTGCGACGTTCCAGGCGGATGTGGCCGAGAGGATTCCGGTCCTGGCGACCGGCGGTCTGGCCGGCGTCCTCAACACCCTGCACGATGACCTCGCATGGCGTGACAACACGCTGGTGCGATCATGGCGAACCGGCGATTGCTCGCTCGGCGGCGACGGACTGCAGCTTCTGCCGTCCGCGTTGTGGACTGGGCCCCCGTTGGTGTCCAGGCACAGGCGGGAATCCGGCGGGAATGCGCTCATCTATCCGGCGCGGTCACCGGTCCCGATATACGGGGCAAGCCAATCCTGCGACCTGGCCGGGCTCATGGGGCACACCAGGGCGGCCGTGCTCGAGGCGCTGCGCACTCCGCGTAGCACCGCGGAACTGGCGGCCTGCGCGGGCACCAGTGCGCCGTCCGCATCCGAGCACGCCGCGGCGCTGCGTGCCTCCGGCCTGGTGCAAACGGTGCGGCGCGGTCGCGGCGTAAACCATTCCCTGACGCCGCTCGGCCGGAGCCTGCTCAACGGGAATCTCAACGCTCATTGAGTCAGCTCGGGCCGAGGATGTGGCTGGCGAACATGGCGATGGCGCTGTCGATGAGGCGTGTGTACCGGTCGCCCCCGGGGTCGTTGGCGAGCTGCTGGCCAGCTAGGCCGACGACTACCGCGGTCCAGAGGTCGAAGTCGGCATCATCGCGGAGCCCGGCGCGGGCGAGGGTCGTGCGGACGCTGGCGAGAACCTCCACGGCTATCGCATAAGAATCAGGGGATGGCTGGAATCCGGGAATGGTGCGCAGGAACAGCAGCTGATAACGAGCCTGGTCCTGGGCGGCGAACTCCAGGAAGATGCCGGCCACTGCCCGCAGCGCGCTGCGGGCGTCGTCCGGGATCTCGGCGTCGGTGAACCGCCTGGCCAGCTCCAGGTTGCCGTCGGCGAACATGCGGTCGTAGAGGGCGTTCTTAGACGCAAAGTAGGTATAGAGCGACTGGGGCTCCATGTCTACGGCATGCGCGAGCGCCCGCAAGGACAGGGCGCCCAGGCCGTCTGCGCGCACCATGGACCAGGCGGTGCCGAGGATCTCCTGCTTGGTCGCCTCGTGCCGGTCGTGGCGGCGGTCGCGTCGGCGGGGCCGGGCAGGCGTCGTCGAGGACATGCATTGACTCTAGCCGATAATGCTGCGACTATCCTGACAGTGTTCGGAATTCCGAACGATGGATGAGGGCTCGCCCGACCGCGTGTTAACCGCACCAACCGCAGTGACTGGCCAGGCAGCTAAGCCAAGCCAGCGCGGCTAACCAGCAGGAGGAGCCATGGCAATCGCAACCTATTTCCATCCCGCGTCACTCACCGCACTGCAGTACGACGACGCTATCCGGGAACTCGAAGCCGCCGGAGCCGCGAACCCGGCAGGCCGGGTTCACCACTCCTGTTTCGGGCCTGACACCGCCCTGATGGTCTACGAGGTGTGGGAGTCACAGCAGGCCTTCGAGGAATACGGACCGGTGCTCATGCCGATCCTGCAGAAGGCCGGGATTGACCCCGGAACGCCGGACGTCATGCCGATTCATAATCTCGCCAGCTGACCAGGGGCCGGCCCGCAGGCTCCGGTATTGCTCTGGACCCTTGCGGGCCACCGGTCTTGTCAGTGGCCGGGCAGCAGCGGGCGCATGAATGTCCGCTCGTAGCGGAGCACACAATTACTCTCGTCCCGGATGCGGTCGGCTTCCAGGAATTCCGGATCGGCGCCGAACAGGGCACGGTACTGCTCGTAAGCAGCGAGGCTGGGGAAGCTGAACAGCGCGAGGGCCTTGTCGCTGGCGCCCTCGGCCGGAAGGAAGTAGCCGTGATGCGTACCGCCATGAGCATCGACCAACTGCATCCACCGGCGGCCGAAACGCTCGAAGGCGTCGATCTTCGCAGGATCGATCACGTACTCCACGACGCAAGTGATCACACCTCACCCTAGCCGCGCTCGGGTTCCCTCGGCCCTGGCCCGGTCATCGTCTGGGGTGCCGCACACGGGTCGTCCAGCGGGATCCGCTGGTGACACGGCAGTCACGTCTGTGGCAGTCTGTATGGGCTGAGCCGGGAGGAGGTGCGACACCGTGTCGATGCTGGTTTCCGCGCCTCCTGGAGCTGACTGACCGAGCGCAGCCGCAGGTGGCGCCACCTTCGAAGGGTGGCCCCCCATGGCCGTACGCATCAAGAGCATCCGCCGCCCGTCCGAGCCGATCAGTGGTCAGCGCCGACCCCATGCACCGACTGGACGGTACGCCAGGTCGTCAATCACCTGACCGGCATGAACCGGGTCTTCGCCGCGCTGCTCGCCGGCCAGCCGCCTCCGCCCAGGCCGTCCGCGGACCATATCGAAGCCGACCCGGCCGGCGCCTACCGCGACTCCGCAGCCGCGCTGCAGGCCGCGTTCGGCCGGCCCGGAGTCCTCGAACGCGCCTACCAGGGCCCGCTCGGCACTGCCACCGGCGCCGAGCGGCTGAAGATCCGGCTCTATGACCTCCTCGCCCATGGCTGGGACATCGCGCAGGCCACGGGGCAGCCCGCCGACCTGCCCGATGATCTAGCCGCACAGTCGCTGGCGTTCGCCCGAACCCAGCTGGCCGAGCAAGCCCGCCCCGGTCGCTTCGGCCCGGCCCAGATCGTCGCCGAACAGGCCCCTGCCATCGAGCGGCTGGTCGCCTTCCTCGGCCGCCCGGTCAGCACGGAAGGCCGGGCAGATGACTGATCCGGCGAACCAAGACCTCGTTCCCGCGCGGCTTCGCTGCGGCATCGTCGTGCGTGTCCGGGAAGATGCCTGCGAAATTGTCAGGGACCGGCAGCTCTGCTCCGTCCGGTACGCGACGGCGTTTCCGTCGCCGCGGACCGAACGGGTGTCACCTGGTCACCTGGTGGCCATCGCGACCGCGCCAGACGGCACCGAGGTGGTGGTGTGGCGCTGGTATGACGCCGTCGTGCTCGGCGCGGAGGCCGGCTTGATCAGGCTGTGGGAGCCCTCGCACGGCGAAGTCCTGGCCCGGCCACGGCCCGCGTACCAGTCTCCACCGCCCGGAACCCGGGCCTACCTGTCCGCCGGTCTGCCCGGCGCCGGCTGGTGGGTCGCCGGCGGCGCCGCGGCCAGCGCGGAGGACGCCGACGTCGAGCTGGGCGAGGTCGAGCAGCTCTACACCGAGCACGATCTCTGGAACACCCTGGTATGAGATCCGGTCCGGTGTCCCGCTCCGGGGTGGGCGGTCTGCTAGCGCGGCTAGCGCAGCGATCGGAACGCCGCCCGCAGTTCGGCGGCGAACAGCTCCGGCTCCTCCCACGCCGCGAAGTGGCCGCCTCGGCCGGCCTCGTTGAAGTAGGTGAGGCTGGGGTAGGACTTCTCGACCCAGCTCCGCGGGGCCCGGAAGATCTCGCCGGGAAACGTGGTGAAGCCGACCGGGAGGTTGACCGGCGGAGGAGCCTGCCCGGCCGCGAGAGCCTGGGCTCGGCCGCTCTCCCAGTACGACCGGGCCGCGGAGGCCCCGGTGCCGGTCAGCCAGTACACCGTGATGTTGTCGAGGATGTGGTCCCCGGTGAGCCCCCCGGACGGCTGCCGGTCGACGAAGGCGCGGGAGATCTTGTAGTAGGCGTCGGTGTCGTGGTCGAGCATCCAGGCCGCCAGGGCGAGGGGTGAATCCAGCAGGGCGTAGCCGATCGTCTGCGGCCGCGTGGCCTGCTCGAGGAAGTAGCCGAAGCCGCTCGCCCTGAACGTCTGGGTCTGCTCGAGCGCCGCGCGCTCCTGCTCGGTTTCCGCCGGCATCGCGCCGCCGCCCAGCGCGGTCACGAGCAGGTTCATGTGGATGCCGGCCAGCCCCTGGGGTGCCTGGCGGCCCATGGCGTCGGTGACGGAGGCGCCAACGTCGCCGCCCTGCGCGACGTAGCGGGTGTAGCCGAGGCGGTGCATCAGCTCCGCCCACGCTTGCGCGACGCGGCCGGGGTTCCAGCCGACCTCGGCCGGCTCGCCGGAAAAACCGTAGCCGGGTATGGACGGCAGCACCAGGTCGAACGCATCCTCGGCGCGCCCGCCGTGCGCGGTCGGGTCAGTCAGCGGGCCGACGACCCCGAGCAGCTCGATCACCGAGCCGGGCCAGCCATGCGTCACAATCAGCGGCAACGCGTCCGCGTGCGGCGACTTCACCTGGATGAAGTGGACGTTCACCCCGTCGATCTCGGTTGTGAACTGCGGCAGCGCGTTCAGTTCCGCCTCACACGCGCGCCAGTCATAATCGGTGGACCAGTAGCGGGCCAGCTCCTGAAGCGTCGCCAGCTGCACGCCCTGCGACCGATCCGCGACCAGCTCCCTGGAAGGCCAGCGCATCGCGGCGACGCGCCGCCGGAGGTCGGCGATCACTTCTTCGGGCGTGTTGACCCGGAACGGGCGGATGTCAGTTTCGCCAGGCATAAGTCTCCACCTCCAAGGACTGGATAACGACGACGGGCAGCCCGCCGCGGTCCCCGGTCGTACTCATGGCAGCCTCCCCGGGGTTGCGGGAGGGATAACCGTAAGGCTTTCACCGCTGCACGTCATCACCCCGGTGGTGTGGTCAGGGCCGCCTGCCTCGGCGGGCACGTCAGTTCCAGTTGCGGCGGCGGAGCAGGAAGACGGTAGCCGTCACGCAAGCCCCGCTTAGGCCTACGCCGAGGACCAGGAATGCTGGCCATCCAGTTTCGATGTGTCCGGTGAGGACGTTGAAGTTCTGCCCCCAGAATCCGGCCAGAAAGGATACGGGCAGGAAAATGGTGGCTACCGCCGCGAGCCGCCGGTGCTCACCACCGCGAGATGCTTGCTCGCCAGCGAGGCGTGCAGACCCAGCAGGGCGGCGCATCGCTCCTCCATCGCGGTGAGGTCGGCGACGATTTGGTGCAGCTGGTCATCGATGTCTTCGGCGTAGAGCATGGTTTGGCTGGTCGTGCCGGGCAGGGAGGAATCCGGTCGTGTAGTAGCAGTGCACTTCGACAGGCTGGTGGAGTTGCGCATCGAGGCCATAGCCGACGAGCATCGCGCCGTCCCCGTGAACCTGCAGCTTCGCACGCTGGCCAAACTGTTTTGAGCCCTCCGCTGCCAGCGGGGGCAGCCCCAGGGCGGCGGCCAGCCGGTCAATGACCTCGTCGGTCGGGTCCTCGATGTCCAGCCAGAACGGCTGGCCCGCCGCGACGAGCTGGGTTATCAGCGAGGGGGAAGGATCCCAGACCACCTCGCCGCCGTGATCAATCCAGCTGCGCACGATGCCAGCCCGTTCGGCGGTGGCTCGCTTCATGCCGTCCGCGCATCGCAGTCCCTCTTCTCGATGATCCTCTGTTAGCGCGCCGGCGGCCCGCCCCGGCTGAGCTCGAACACGGCCTGGTCGCCGGGGGACAGCTCGCGCACATCGCCGGGTATTCCGGCTCGTATCGGGTGGCTCGCGCCCTCCGGATGGACGGCGAGCGTCAGCCGGCCGCCGCTGAGCGTGACCAGGATGGGGGTCTCCCGGAACTGCATCGGGAATGACAGGCCACCGAGCCCGCCCGGGAGCCGGGGGTCGAAGTACAGGACGCTGCCGCGGATCTGGGTCCCCGCGTAATACCGCTGCATGACGTCGAGTGTCCCGGCCATGACCCCCAGGTGGATGCCTTCCTTCGTGGTGCCGCCCTGGATGTCGTCGGCATCGCTGCGGAGCGCGACGAGAAACCGGTCCCACGAGCTCTCCGGGTCGAGGGCGGCGAGCACACCCGCGTAGGTGACAAAGCTCAGCGTCGAGCCGTGCGACGTCCGCCGGTCGTAGTAGGCGATGTTCCGCGCGGCCGTGTCCGGGTGGTAGTCATACCCCAGCCGCTCGAAACTCTCGCGCAGTTCCCCGGGCGTGAACAGGAAGAACAGCATCACCGTGTCGGCCTGCTTGGCGATCTTGTAGCGGTCGGGGTCGTCGCCTTCCGCACGCAGGATCCGGTCGAGCCGCTGGATGTTCCCGTACTTCGCGCGGTAGGCGTCCCAGTCGAGTTCTTCGAGGTCACCGTAACCTTCGAACTGGCTGATGATGCCATCCTCCAGGAACGGGACGAACATCCGGCGGCTCATGTCCTGCCATAGCGCCAGCTCGTCGTCACCGATACCGAGCCGGGTACGCAATCCTTCCGCGCTGCTCGCCGAGAGCAGCGACGGCAGCTTCCCGGCGATGTCGCACAGCCAGGCCACCATGACGTTGGTGTAGGCGTTGTTGCGCAGGCCGCCGTGCGCCGCGCCCGGGTACTTCTCGTGGAACTCGTCGGGGCCCATCACGCCGTGGATCTCGTAGCGCTCGCGGGCCGGGTTGAAGTGCGCGATAGAGGCCCAGAACCGCGCGATCTCCAGCATCATCTCCGCGCCGTAGTTTTCGAGGAACCCGTAGTCCTGCGTGGCCTGGAAGTAGTTCCAGATGTTGAAGAAGATCGCGGCGTTGACGTGCCGCTGGTTGCGGCTGAGATCAGGCTCCCAGCGGCCCGACAGCGGGTTGAGGTGGACGCGCTGGGTTTCCTCGATGCCCTCGCTGCCGCTCTGCCACGGGAACATCGCACCCCGGAACCCGGCCTCCCGCGCCGCCGCCCGCGCCTCCCCGATCCGGCGGTAGCGATACATCAGCAGCCCGCGCGTGACCTCGGGCAGCCGGACATTGAGGAACGGGAACGCATACATCTCGTCCCAGAACACGTGCCCGCGGTAGGCCTCGCCGTTGAGCCCGCGGGCGGGCATCCCGGCGTCGAGGTCGGCGGTGTGCGGGGAGCAGACCTGGAGAAGGTGCGCGGTGTGCAGCCGGAGCAGCAACTGGACCTGGTCGTTCCCGGACACGCGCATGTCGCACGTCCGCCACAATTCGTCCCATGCTGCGCTGTGGCGCTCGAACGCGGCGGGGAAGTCGCTGTGGCGGGCCGCCGACCTGGCCGCCCTGACCAGGGTGTCGCTGACCGCGGGGTCCCGGGAGGTATAGAAGGCGACCATCTTCTCGACCCGCGTCGCCTCGCCCTGGCGCACCTCGAAGGCCAGGACCTGCTGGACGTAGTCCTCCATCTGGTACAGCGTCCGACCCGCTGGCAGCGGCTCGGCGCCGCGAAACACGCGCGTGCGCGTCGCCTGGCTGATGTACAGATTTGACTGCCGGGTCTCGGCCTTGAGCGCGATGACCTCGGGACCGAACGTCCGCGGGGACACGGGGTTCAGGTGCCGGCCTTCCAGCTGCTGATAGCGGGCCACGCCGCCGTTGCTCACCCGGGCGTCCAGCGCTGAGATGACCTCGACGTGCCCGGACCAGTTCTCCGGGACCAGGGTCCACTCGATCGCGGCGTGGTGCGCGTCGGCCAGGCTGACGAACCGGCGGCTTACCAGCGACGTCTCCCGGCCGGTGCGGTCACGGAAGCGGAGGTGCCGCAGGACGGTCACGTTCCGGATGTCGTATTCGTGGCGGTAGCCCAGCAACTCGACATCGGCCAGCCTGACCGCATCCTCGCCTTCGATACGCAGCTCGAGGACCAGCCAGTTCGGCAGGTTGACGAGGTCCTCGTTGAGTACCGGCAGGCCGCCCAGGATCGTCGTCTCGCGGTTGTAGCCTCCGTGCGCATACGTGCCCGGATAGTGCACGCCGTCGGCGTCTTCCCACTCCGCCGCGCCGCGTGTGCACAGGTAACCGTTACCCGTCGAGGTCAGCGCCTCGCGCAGTCCCTCGGCCTGGGGATCGAAGCCGTCATAGGCGAGCAGGAAACCGTCCACGGCACCTCCTGCCGGCCCAGCCGCCTTGGCGGCCACCGACGGCGGACCGGCTGCGCCGAAGGTGTACCCATTCCACTCGTTCTGCATGTGCCCGGCGGAGCGCCGGCGGATACGGTCCCCCGCGCCGCCGCGAAGCCGTCCCGGAGGACCTGGAGGACCTGGAGGATCAGCCAGCCAGGATCCGTACCGCCGGGATGTTCAGGCAAGTTCCTCCTGCGGTGCAGGGCCGTACGCCGCGCGGATCTGCCGCTCCGTTTCCTCTCGTGGCAGGTAAACGCCCAGTTCCGTGCCAGTACAGCGCTGAGCGCCCATCGCATTGCCGTACTGGCAGGCCACGACGTAATTCCGGTAGGCGAGGTAGCCGTAGGCCAGTCCCCCGGCGAACGAGTCGCCGGCCCCGGTCGTGTCCACGACATGCTCCACCTTGATGCGATCGACGAACTCCTCGGCGATCCTGCCGGAGCCGTCCCGGTGGAAGGCGACGCAGCCATGCTCGTCGAGGGTCACGCAGACCGCCCTGACCCCGCGATCCAGGCAGTGACGGGCCAGGGCGCGCAATTCTTCCTGGCTGAGCCTCGGCGGATCAGCCGCCAGCTCAGGCGACTGCGCGAGCCACGCCGAGCCCGCTTCGTCCAGGTTCATCTTCAGGATGTCGATATATGGAAGCCATACGTCCAGGTCAGCCCACACCCTTGGCTGGCGCTCGCCGCTGCGGGTCAGCGTCGTCGTTGCGCCGTGGGCATCCAGCACCACGGTCGCGCGGCTGTGCTCCTTGATGTGCCGCAGCGTCGGCTGCCCCACCTCGTAGTCCGTGATCGGGACACAGACAACCACGTCCGCATCGAGCACCTGGTCAACGTCGGCGGGCAGGATCGGGTTCATGAAGCTGGCCTGCCGCTCGACGCGACGATTCTGGTCAACGTAACGCAGCTCGACGACGTCCCCCTGGTCGGCCGTTGACGTTATGCCGGAGGTGTCGATATTCGGGAAGGATCCCAGGATCTGCCTGAGCGGACCCTCGTCCTGCTGGCGGACGTGTGAAACCGGGACGATCGTGTCGCCAGCATCCAGCAGAGCCGAGAGGGCAACCGCGGTATAGATGACGCATCCGTACTTCTCGAACCGCTCACCGGTGTGGGTCACCACCTGGTCGCGAGGGATCGGCCCCAGCACCGCAACCTTACGACTCCCCCGGCTTTTCGTGTCATTCACCACGAACACCCCCGGCTAGTCATATGGGTCCTCCGGCTGGTCAGCACGTCGTCTGAACAATTGCAGCCCAGGGCCGGTGGCGTTGGCCAACACCTGACAGTTATAGAGCGATAGGCAGCCAGACTGCGCAACCCTGGCGCCCGGCGGCCGGGCCCAGACCGGTGACGCCCGGTGCTCAGAGCGGGTGACCCGTAACACCGTTGATCACGCACCACGGAAAGCGCCTCGCCTGCGGCGGGATACTCGTCCCAGGCGCGGCCGTCCAGCAGGCCGCCCGCCTATAGCGCTGCCCGATATCGCCACAGTCATCATCGACTTTACCCCGGCATGAATCGCGCGGTGAACTGACCATATCACCGGCCGGAGCGCCTATTACACCCAGCGGGCGCCGCCTGCACCTGACGACGTAAGGGATGGACAAAAGGGATCATTTCCGGGCCACAGCGACAGTCACCAGACCTTCATGCCGCCGTCGACCACGAGAGAGGCCATGCCGCACCGAGTGGGCCGTGTGGGCCGGAGCTACGGGCGACTAGCCCGCTGAGGCCAGGGCCTCGCGTGCTGCCTCGTCCAGCTCGATGTCCCCGGCGGCGATGTTTTCCTCGAGGTGGCTCACCGATGACGTGCCGGGGATCAGCAGGATGTTCGGCCGGAAGCTCAGCAGCCACGCCAGGGCTATCTGGGCCGGAGTGCGGCCGAGACGAGCGGCGATGCTCGTCACCTGCGGGCTGCGCAGGACCGGATTACCTCCGGCGAAGGCCGAGCCGAGCGGGAAGAACGGCACGAAGGCAATGCCCCGTGCCTCGCACTCCTCCAGCACGGGGAGGGAGCGCCGGTCGGCCAGGTTCATCGGATTCTGCACGCACGCGATGTCGGTGATCGCTAGCGCGTGAACCAGGTGCTCATGGGTGACGTTGCTGAGGCCGATGCCGCCGATCAAGCCGTTGTCCCGCGCCTTCACCATCGCGGTGAGCTGGTCATCGAATCGCTGGCCAGGCGGGCCATCGTCCATGAGGCGCAAATTGACCGCGGTGAGATGGTCGACGGCCAGGCTTCGCAGGTTGTCCTCGATGCCCAGCGTCAGCTGGGCCGGCGAATCGAAACGCAGCACTCCGCCCGACCGGTCCCGTCGCGCGCCAACCTTGCTGACCAGCGCCAGTCCCTCCGGGTAGGGGTGCAGCGCTGCCCTGATGAGCTCATTCGCGACATCGGGGCCGTAGTACTGGGCGGTATCGATGTGATCGACGCCGAGTTCCGCGGCTCGGCGCAGAACCGCGATCGCCTCGCCGCGGTCGCGCGGCGGCCCGAATACCCCTGGACCCGGCAGCTGCATGGCGCCGAAGCCGATGCGCGACACGGTTACCGGCCCCAGGCGATAGCGCTGCTCGTGACTGGTCATTGGCGTCATCGCCTTCCGTGGCAGGAATCGCTCCGGCCAACGTTAGGCAGCTGCCGAGTGAGTGGCTGTCACCTAGTTCTGGTGATTGTGCTCCGGCCGGGCTGGCCGCCCGGCGATGCCCGGCTGGCGGTCTAGCTGTTCAGGCCACCCGAGAGCAGCCGCATCTCTCGTGCGCGCTGCACCGCCGAGGAACGATCCTGAGCCTGGAGCTTCGCGTAGATGTTGCGGATGTGGGTGTTGACGGTGTTCACCGAGACCGACAGCTCGCTGGCGATCTCCGGCCGGGAGAGGTTCGTCGGCAGGTACCGCAGCACCCGCAGCTCGCTCGGGCTGAGTTGCTCGATCTCGGCCAGTGAGGACTCGCCGCCCGGCGAGATGGATGATCCGCGCATCACGTCGAGGATGTCGGTGAGCAGGGCCGCGTGAGCCGTCTCATGCCGCGGGATGGCCTCGAGCAGCTCGCGTGAGCCCGTCATCGCGAACGGCAGGACGAGCCGGTCCGCCTCCGCCAGGGCCAGTGCGCTCTCGGCGGCCGCGGAGGCAGCGCGCTGGTCGCCGAGTTCGCGGTGCGCGAGCCCGGCCAGGAGGTTTGACTCGACGAGTGTCACATAGCCGATGGCCGGGGCCATCCCGTTCAGGACGTCGTGGACCGCGACGAGAGCGGCGGCCGGGTTGCCCTGGGCGAGGCAGATGACCGCGCGGGCATTACCGACCTCGCCGGTGCCTGCCAGGTCCGCGTCGAGTGCTGCCACCGAGGCCTGGGCCTCGCTGAGCTGCCCGAGCCGGGCCTGGGTGGCCAGCCTCCAGCCGGTCAGCTGGCGCATCAGGGCGTGTGAGCCGTCCAGCTGCGCCTGCAGGTCCTCGGCCGCGCTGTATTCCGCAAGCGCCTCGCGCTGCCTGCGGCGGCCGGACCACAGCATGCCCGTGCCCAGGTGCAGCAACAGCCTGATGCCGGGTCCGGTGTCTGTCTCCAGAGCGCGGACGGTGCGACGCAGCCAGCGATCGCCCTCGTCGAATTCACCCGTCCAGATGAGAGCGCCGGCGAGGTTCACCAGCGCCGGCGAGATGACCGGCTCCGCGCCCCAGCCATGCTGCTCGGCAAGCGCTATCGCCTCCCGGCACCGCCGCCGGGTAGTTGCGAAGGGCTCGATCTTGGATGCGAAGGCGAGCTCAGCCAGGCAGGCCACTTCGAGGTACGGGCGCCCGATCTTCCGGGCAAGATCGGCGCCTTCTTGCAGGTGCCGCTGGCTGTCCTGGTTGGCCAGCGACCATGCTTCGACGGTTCCGAGATTCATCAGCGCCACCGCGCGCAGGTCGCTGTCGAGCGCGATGTCCTCGTCAGACTGCCCGGTTACCGGCGAGGCAAGGAATCTGACCTGCTCGACTACCTCCGTGAGGTGGCCGCGCTTCCGCGCGAGCGACAGTTTCAGTGCTGCGATCGCCACTTCGAGGCGGTGCTTGCGGTCGGGCGGCGTAGCAGTGATCGAGGTTTCCGCCACGGCCAGGTGGGCGGCACCCTCGTCCAGGCGTCCCTGAGCAAGATCGCTGGTTGCGCGCGCGAGAGGGAGATCCGGGCCCTCAGTAACGGCACCCGGCGGAAAGGCCTGCAGCAGCGTCTGGATGGTCTGCGCCTGTCCGTCCAGCGTCAGGCCGAACGAGTGGTCGGCGAGCAGCCGGGCCGCATCGGACCAGTCGCCCGCCGCCTGGGTATGCCGGATGGTGTCGACGATCTCGCCGCGCTGGCTAAACCATCCGGCGGCCAGCCGGTGCAGGACCGGCACTTCCTCGGGGAGCCTGCGGCGCAGCTCAAGCCGGAGCAGGTCAGCGAAGAGGTGGTGATACCGGAACCAGGTCCGGGCCGGGTCGAGCGAGACGACAAACGCGTTGGCGTCTTCGAGGTCGAGGAGGATCCGCTCGGAGCCAGGGTGACCGGTCAGCAGATCGGCCAGCTCGCCGTTGAGACGGTCGAGCAGGGAGGTACGCAGAAGCAGCTGCTGAACCTCGGCCGGCTGGCATTCCAGCATTTCGGCGAGCAAGTACTCGGCAACGGTCCGGCTGCTGCCGGAGAACTCCGCGACAAATCGCTCGGGGTCAGGGCTGCTGGCCAGTGAGATCGCCGCCAGCCGCAGGCCCGCGGCCCAGCCTTCCGTGCGCTCATGCAGCGTCGCGGCGCGGCCTTCCGACAGCGCGATGCCCGAAATCTCCAGGAACTCGCGGGTCTCGCGCTCCGTAAAACGCAAATCTGCGGCGCGGATCTCGGCCAGCTCGCCGGCCAGACGAAGCTTGTGCAGCCGCAGCGGCAGATCACGCCGCGTCGCGAGGATCGCGTGCACATGCGGGGGCAGCGTCTCCAGCAGCCGGGTTAGCTGCGTGAGCGCTTCCGGCGAGGTCAGCTCGTGGAGATCATCGATGACCAGGAAGGTGCGGCCGCGATGCTCGGCGAGCTCCGCGTGAACCCGGTCGGCGACGGCCTCCTGGTTGAAGTCGGGTGTCGCGGCCAGCTGCTCGCCTTCGCCGGGCGTGCCGGCCGCCCGCCGGATGGCGCTGAGGACGGCGAGCCAGAACTGCTGGGGGTTCCGCTGGTCGCGCTGCACCTGGACAACTGCCAGTCGATACGGCCGGCCCGGCCCGTCCGCCCAGGCCCGCAACAGCGAGGTCTTGCCGCTGCCCGCGGGGGCCGAGATCAGCGTTACCTTGGCTTCTGCCGCGCGATCGAGGGATGCGAGAAGTTCTCCGCGGCGGATCAGCCGCAGAGCTGCCGGACCCGGCTTTCGCTGATTTGCCGTAAGTACCACACCTAAACCCGATCCTCAGCGCGCTAACCTGCCGCCCTCGCCTCTCAGCAACCCGTCCAGGCTATGTGCTCGGCGCCGGGCTCACCAGATCCTGGCGATGCCGGCTCACCTGCCCGCGCTGGACCATGGCCGCGTGCACGCTGCATCTGCCCGGTACATGATCCGGATCAACGGCCATCTCGGCGCCACGTTGCTTTCCGCATTTCCGGCGCTGGCCTGGCAGCGGCAGGGCCAGGAGACCGTCTTGACCGGCGTGCTGGACCGGCCCGGGCTCTACGGCGTCCTGGCTGAGATCGAAGCGCTCGGCCTTGACCTGCTGGAGATCCGCCAGCTCACCCCCGAGGCGGGATGGCCAGAACGCGGTGACACCTGCTGACCATCGCGCAAATCATCATGATCCGGTGACGACCTCTCACCAGTCACGTGGCGATCCTGGACCGGTTGAACCTGCGCACGGCCTTTACCGGGCGTGCCCGAGCCACAAGGAGAGACCGTGACTTCACCAGCATCCGCCGCCGACCTGCCTGACTACGCGCCCGTCCCGCAATCGTCGCTCGGAGTGGCCCTGAACGATCAGGGGTACTACGTCGGGCGGGTCGAGCGGAACCTGTACTGGGTCACCGACGGTGTCTACCAGTCGGCGTTCCTGACCACCCGCGACGGCGTGGTGCTGTTCGACGCCCCCCCGTCCATCGGCGGTAACCTGCGCCGCGCTGTCAACGAGATCGCCGCCGCCAACGGCGTGCCCAACACCGTGACCCACCTGGTCTACTCCCACCACCACGCCGACCACGGCAGCGCCGCCTCACTGTTCGACGGGGACGTCACCCGGATCGGCCACGAGGAAACCCGCCGGCTCCTGATCCGCGACGGCGACCCGTCCCGGCCGCTGCCCGACGTGACCTTCGCCGACACCTACACCCTGCAGACCGGCGGCGAGCGCGTCGAACTGGCCTTCCACGGCTCCAACCACTCCCCCGACAACATCTACATCCACTTCCCCGACCACGACACCCTGATGTTCATCGACGTCGTCAACGCCGGCTGGGTGCCGATCTACAACCTCAACCTCAGCGAGGACGTGCAGGGGTACATGCAGGCTCCCGACATCGCCCTGTCCTACCCCTGGACGCACTTCATCTGCGGGCACCTGGGCCGGCTCGCCACCCGCGACGACGTCGCCGTGCACCAGCAGTACATCGCCGACATCGAAGCCAGCTCCCGGGAAGCCCTGGCCAGCGTCAACCCCGTCCCCTACTACGTGCAGGCCGGGGTGAACGCCTGGGCCGGCGTCAAAGGCCACCTCGACGCCGTCACCGAGCGGGCCGCCGCGCCCGTGATCGCCAAGTACACCGGCGTGCTGGCCGCCGCCGACATCGAAGTCTTCACCAGAACCACCACGTTCGAGATCATGCAGTCGCTGCGGCTCGACAAAGGCCCGAGCGGTCCGGTCCACCCCTGACCACCCGCCTGAGCGCTGTGCGCCGGGGCCGGCCATCGCCGGCCCCGGGCGCAAGCGTGCGCTCCTCGCCGGCCTGCCCCGCTACCTGGGGCACCGCGCTGACCAGCCCGGTCATGCTGATCTCAGTGGCTTCCTCCCGTCACTGAGGCAGGGGCGCTGCCGCCAGCCGGGGACGCTGGGCACGGCCCACTGGATGACTCCCACCGAACCCTTGGCCGCTCTCGAGCACGGCCCGCAGCCTGGTGGTGGTCACCAAGTCGAAGGGGCCGGGTCCTGGTGACCGGGACTACCGGCGATACCGGACTGCGCCCCCAGCAATTGCCAGCTGAAACCCGGCGGGCAAGTCCGGCACGGATTCGTAGTTACGGTATGACTTTGCGCTGCGGGAGTGGTGGACTGGGCGGATGCGTTCTGGCTGGATCGCGCTGGTGGTGGGGGCCGGGCTGGTGACCGCGGCTTGCCAGGGGCCGGCGCGCCCGGCGGCTGTCCCGGCCACGCCGGCCACGGCGGCGGACCCTGCGGGTGGCGGCTCAGTCGTCGGTCGATCTGGTTGTCCCGCCTGGTGAGGGCGGCGGGGCGTTCTCCATGCCGCGGCGGCTGAAGGTGCCGGACGGGTGGACGGCGCGGGTGTGGGCACGGGTCCCTGGCGCCCGTATGGAAGCCTGGACCCCGGAGGGCGACCTGCTGGTCAGCGAGCCCGGCAGCGGGCGCGTCGTGGAACTGACGCCCCGGTCCGGAGGGACGGCCGCGTCGCGCATCCTGCTGTCCGGGCTGACCTCGCCGCAGGGGCTGGCCTTCGCCCGCCGGGGCGGCCGGTGGGTCCTGTACGTCGGGGAGTCGGACCAGATCGACCGTTACCCCTGGGGCGCCGGGCGGGATCAGCGGGACCCGCACGGTCATCGCCGCCCGCCTGCCGGACCTTGACCCGGCCGGCGACGACGTCCACCGGGAGAAAGACGTGGCGGTCGCCCCGGACGGGACGGTGTACTTCGACGTGGGCAGCTCGTCGAACGCCAGTCCCGGCGACCGGACCACCTCGCCGCCCCGCGCGGTGATCATGGCCGTGAGCCCTGACGGCCATGACCTGCGCGTGGTCGAGACCGGGGTGCGCAACGGCGAGGGCCTGGCGGTGGCCCCCGACGGCTCGGTGTGGACCGCGGTGAACGAGCGCGACAACGTGACCTACCCGTTCCACTCGTCCTACGCCGGGCACGCCGACGCCTTCGGGCAGGTCATCCAGGCCTACGTCAACGACCATCCGCCCGACGAGGTCGTCCGGGTCACCGCCGGGCGGGACCTGGGCTGGCCGTACTGCAACCCCGACCAGGACAAGAACCATCCGGCCGGGTCGCTGGCCGACGTGCCGTTCGTGGCCGACGCGGTCACCAACCCGGGCGGCATCCACCTGGACTGCGCGGCCCTGCCGCCGGTCGAGGTCGGCCTCCCGGCCCACAGCGCCCCGCTCGGCATGTCGTTCCTGGAGGGCAGCGCCATCCCGGCACCGTGGTCGGGCGGCGCCGTCGTCGCGGTGCACGGCTCGTGGGACCGCCAGCCGCCCCGCCCCCCGGCCGTCCTGTGGATGGCGTGGGACGCCGCGAAGCACACGCTGGAGCCCGCGGTCACCCTGGTCACCGGATTCCAGAACGCCGACGGCAGCCGCTGGGGCCGCCCCGCCGACGCCGTGCCCGGACCCGGACGGCGCCCTGTACGTCAGCGACGACACCGCCGGCGCCATCTACCGCCTGGTGCCTCCCAGATAGCCAGCTCTGGCTGACCAGCTCCGGCTAACCAGCTCTGGCGCGAGTTCCGTGACGGGCACAGGCCCGGTCCGCGCGGGTGGCCGACCATGTCCCGCCCTGACGGTGCGGGTCCTGAGGTTTTGCGTCACACCGGTTCGTGCGGCCACAGCGCTGCTAGTTGTGCCGGGCTGATGTTGCCCCCGCTGCAGACGATCGCCACCTTCCGGCCCGCGAACCGCTGGGGAGCGCCCAGCACCGCCGCCAGGGCGGCCGCGCCGGCCGGCTCGACGAGGTTGCGCGTCTTCTCGATCATCGCCCGCGTCGCGGCCTTCAGCGCATCCTCAGAGACCAGGACGAAGTCGTCCAGCAGATCCCGCATGATCCGCTGCGGCAGCTCGAACGCGGTCCTGGTGGCCAGCCCTTCCGCGAACGTGCTGGTGGCGTCCTCGACGAGCGTGCCCGCCAGCCAGGAGCGGTAGGCGGCCGGCGCCGCCTCGGACTGCACGCCGATCACCTCGATCGACGGGCGCACGGCCTTGGCGACCACACAGGCCCCCGCCGCCCCGCTGCCGCCGCCAACCGGGACTACGATCACCTCGGTATCCGGCTGGGCCTCGAGGATCTCCATAGTGCAGGTGGCCACGCCTGCGATGAGCGACGGCTCATTCCCGGAGTGGATGTACCGGTAACCATGCTCGGTGGCCAGCTTCTCGCAGTGCTCACGGGCCTCGTCGAAGTCACGGCCGTAATAGACCACCTCGGCGCCCAGGGCCCGCATGGACTCGACCTTCACCGGGTTGGCCTGCTCGGGCACGCAGATCACCGCCCGCACGCCGAACAGGTCCGCTGCGTAGGCGACCGACTGGCCATGATTGCCGGTCGAGGCGGAGATGACACCCCGGTGCCGCTCATCCGCACCCAGCTGGCCGACCAGGTTCACACCGCCGCGGACCTTGAACGCGCCTACCGGCTGGTGGTTCTCGTGCTTGACCCACACCTGGGCCCCGGTCATGGCATCCAGCGCCGGGTACCGGTACAGCGGGGTCGCCCGCAGGTAGGGCGCGATGCGCCGACGCGCCGCGAGGACGTCAGCAAGGTCTGGTACCGGGGAGGCGGTCATGCCCCGTGTCTACCACGGCACCCACGAGGCGATGAGGCAGCGAGCCCGCTGCTGCTGCCCGGCGCGATAGGCCGGCATACTTGCTCCCATGAGCTGTGAGGTCTCCTGGTTTGCCGCACTGTGCGACGACGACTACGAGTTTCTCGGCGTGCCGGACGGCAGGCTGCAGTCGAGCTGGGAACACTGCCGCGATATCGCGCTCGGCGCGGAGCAGGCCGGATACGACAACCTGCTGCTGCCCTCCGGTTACGCGATGGGGATCGACTCGATAGCGTTCGCCGCCGGGATCGCCCCGCTGCTGCGCCGGATGCAGCTCCTGGTCGCCGTGCGGATGGGTGAGATGTGGCCCCCGCAGCTCGCCCGGCAGCTCGCCACGATCGATCAGATGCTCGACGGGCGCCTGACGATCAACATCATCTCCTCCGGGCTGCCCGGCCAGAGCCTGGAGTCGGCTCCCAGGTACCGCCGCACCCTGGAGGTCATGCACATAGTGCGTGACCTGCTCGACGGCAAGCCCGTCGACTTCCACGGCGAGTTCATGAACATCACCCTGGACCCGCCGCGGCTGCGCCCGGTCCGGGGCGGCTGCCCCCCGTTCTATTTCGGCGGCCTTTCCGAGGCGGCACGCGAGGTCGCTGCCCAGGCCGCCGACGTGTTCTTGATGTGGCCCGACACGCTGTCTGGAGTCGGGACCGTCCTGGATGACATGCGAGCCCGCGCCGCCCGCTACGGCCGTACGCTGCGGTTCGGCTACCGCGCCCACGTCATCGTCCGCGCCACCGAGGCCGAAGCCCGGGCCGCCGCACAGCGCCTGGTTTCCCGGCTCGATGACGCCGCCGGCGACACCATCCGCCGCCGGTCCCTGGACACCAGCTCCGCGGGAACCCAGCGGCAGAACGAGCTCCGCGACATCGCCGATGACGACGGCTACGCCGAACCGAACCTGTGGACCGGCATCGGCCGCGCGCGCTCTGGCGCTGGCGCGGCCATCGTCGGCGATCCCGATCAGGTGCTGGCCAAGATCCGCGCCTACGCGGACCTCGGCATGGACGCTTTCATCCTGTCCGGCTACCCGCACGCCGCCGAAGCCGACTTGTTCGCCCGCCATGTGCTGCCCCACCTTGACCATGCACCGCTGCTCCCGCGCTGAACCCCGGGCCAGCGGCCGCTGCACCCGGCTCCTCGTGCGGGTGCCAGGCGGTGGTCATCGTGGCTCGAAGTAGACTGAATCACGTTCGATCGATCGATCACAAGCGCGATGGAGCGTCATGCCGCGGCGGCAGCCAGTTGCACGAGTAGCAGTCCCGGCCGACCCGGCCAAGCTCCCGACCAAGCAGCGCATTGAGCAGGCGGCGTTGCAGCTGTTCGCGGCCAAGGGGTTCGAGGCGACCGGGATCCGCGATATCGCCGACCGGGCAGGCCTGTCGACCTCTGCGCTCTACCACTACATGGGCAGCAAGGACGAACTGCTGGTCGCGTTCATGGTCGAGAGCATGACCGAGCTGACCAGGGTGGCGTGCGCAGCCCTGGACGGGGCGGAGGGTCCGGCCGCGCAGCTGACCGGCCTGGTCCGCGCGCACGTCGGCTTCCACACCCTGGATGCCCAGCGGTCACTGGTCGCTGACGACGAGCTCCGCGCGCTGTCTGATGCTGCATTTACCAAGGTCATGCAGCTGCGCGACGGATACGAACGGCTGTGGGCCGAGACGCTGGAGCGCGGCATCCGCAGCGGCGAGTTCAGCGTCGGCGATGCCCGCATCACCCGGCTGGCGCTGCTGGAAATGTGCAACGGGGTGGCCCGCTGGTACTCCGACCGCGGGCCCAAGCACCCCGCGGAGATCGCTGAATCGTTTGCTGATCTCGCCCTGGCGATGGTCGGTGCCCGCCGGGACGCGCAGCCTCTGCGGACCCGGGATGTGCTGGGCCGCCCGACCAGGGAAATCCTCGCGCTGGTCGATGCCGAGCTGCGCGGGACCGGCGGCGGCTCACCAGACGGCGCCGCGCAGGAGTCCGGCGCCGCCCGCTGAGTCGCTGGCGCCTGCGGGCACGGTTCCCTTTCCATCAATCCCGGCCCGTCCGGCCCATTGATGTCCGATCGATCGATCGGTAGCATCGGGCACACTTGCCGTCGGCTCCATCCCGAGGGAGGCCGCGATGTCAGTCGGTCAGGATCAGGATCAGCACCGTCTGGAGCGGCACGCCATCGGCTTGCCTGCTGTGACCGCCCAGTCCGCAGCCCTCATCGCCCCGGCCGCCGGCTCGGTGGCGGGACTGGTATTCATCGTGGGCTACTCAGGCGCCGCCACCCCGCTGGCGTTCCTGATTGGCCTGCTCGTATGCGTGTGCATCGCCCTGGTGATCGGCGAGTACGCCCGCCGGCTGCCCAGCGCAGGCTCGTTCTACACCTACCTGACCAGGACGTTCGGCCCCAAGACCGGCTTCGTCACCGGCGTGGCCTTGTTCGGTGCGTACTTGCTGCTGTTCCCGTTCCAGCTCGACTTCTTCGGGAACTTCGTCTCATCGCTGCTGGCCGCGTCGGGCGTGCACATCGCCTGGTGGGTCTTTTCCGCCGCACTGATCGTCTTGTCCACGACGCTCGGCGTGCTGGGCGTCAAGCCATCGCTGCGCACCGGGCTGATCGGCCTGGGCTTTGAGATGCTCATCCTGACCATCTTCTCGCTGGTGATCATCTTCAAGGGCGGCGCGGCCGGCAACACGATCCAGGCGTTTGACCCCAGTCACAGCCTGAAGGGCTCGGGCGGCCTGCTCACCGCCGTGGTCTACACGATCTTCGCGTTCGTCGGCTTCGAGTCCGCGACCACTCTCGGTGACGAGGCGCGCCGGCCACGGCGGACGATTCCCCGGGCGGTCTTGCTCACGACCCTGGTCGTCGGCGTGTTCTACGTCATCGTGTCCTACGCCGTGACCATCGGCTACGGGGTATCGGCCAAGCACGTCCAGGCCCTCGCCACTGCGGCCACCCCGTTCAACACGCTGGCTGACCGGTTCGGCGATGGCACGCTGAGCCTGTTCGTCAACCTCGCGGTGATTTCCAGCTTCACCGCGCTGAACATCGTGACCGTCGTCGCCGTCAGCCGGATCTTCTGGAAGATGGGCCGGGACGGCCTGCTGCCGTCGGCGTTCGGCCGGCTCAACACCAGGCAGTCACCGCATATCGCGTGCCTGTTCTCCGGGGCGCTGGCCCTGGTCGCCTCGATCCTGTTCGGGGCGATCTGGGGCGCGCTGACCTTCGCGTCCTGGCTGTCCTACTTCGCCACGCTGTTCTTCATCGCTGCGTACCTGCTGATCAGCGTCGGGCTGATCCGCTTCATGTGGCGGGACTACCGGGCGGAATTCAGCTGGATCAGGCATGCGCTGCTCCCGGTCATCTCAATCGCGGCGATGATCTGGGTCTTGTGGGGCAACATCCATCCCTACCCGCCCGCCCCGCTGCGGTGGTTCATCTACGCCACGGTCGGCGTCCTGGTCATCAGTGCCCTGATCGGGCAGTGGCTGGACCGGACCAGGCCGGACGCGATGCGGCGGGCGGGCATGCTGCTGGGCGATGTCGAGGCCGAGCGTGAGGACGCGCTGGCTGGATCAGGCGAGGCCGACGCTTAGATGGCCATCATCTTCGAATCCCGCGAGGGCATCGCCCGGATCACCATCAACCGGCCGGACGTGCTCAATGCCCTGGACCCGGCGACCTACACCGAGATCACCGAGGCCTTCCGGCAGATCGACCGCGACCCGGACATCCTGGTCGGGATCGTGACCGGGGCCGGGGAGAAGGCGTTCACCGCCGGCGCCGACCTGAAGATCATGCATACCGGGGCCGGGGACCTGAGCGAGTGGGCTCCGTGGCGGCCGGACCGCTGGGACTTCGGGGCGACCCCAGCCAAGCCCCTGATCGCGGCGATCAACGGCTACGCGCTCGCCGGCGGCCTCGAACTCGCCCTGGTCTGCGACATCCGGATCGCCGCACCGAACGCCGTCTTCGGCACGCCCGAGGTGAAGTGGAACCTGCTGCACGGCTTCGGCGCCTACCAGCTGCCGCGGATCATCTCGCTGTCGCACGCCATGGAAATGCTGCTGACCGGTGAGTTCATCGACGCGGCCACGGCCGAGCGGATCGGCCTGGTCAGCCGCGTCGTCCCGGCCGGCGAGCTGCAGGCTGAGGCCGACCGGATCGCCCGGGTCATCGCCGGCAACGGGCCGATGGCCGTGCGGATGACGAAGGAACTGGTCCGCAGCGGCCTGTCAGCGTCGCCGCCCGAGCATTTCCGGCTGATGCACGAGTACTACAGCCGGGTCGATGCCACCGCCGACCAGGCCGAAGGCCTCACCGCCTTCGCCGAGAAGCGCAAGCCCCGCTATCACCCCGACGACACCGCAGGCGACGCCTGACCGATCCCGAGCCGGCCACCCGAGGACCCGACCATGAAGATGTTCGCTTTCCACTGCGGCGGCGAGAAGACGCTCCGCTCGGTGTTCGACCCCTTCGACCCGGACTGCGGATCGATGATCCACGTGCCGTACTTCTTCTACCTGATCCAGCATCCCGACGGGGACGTGCTGTTCGACAGCGGCGCGCACCCGGGCCTGCTGGACGACCCGCGCAGCCGCCTCGGCGACGCCGCCGACCTGTACGAGATCGTGATGAGCCCCGGTGACGACGTCCGCTCCCGGCTGGACTCACTCGGCGTGGATCCCGAGGGCATCGGCCACGTCGTCCAGTCCCACCTGCACTATGACCACGCAGGCGGCCTGGAGTTCGTCCAGGGGGCCACGGTCTACGTGCAGCAGGAGGAGCTCAAGTTCGCCTACTGGCCGCCGGTCTACCAGCGCGACGTGTACGTCCGGCAGGACTTCGATCTGGTCAAGGACTGGAAGCAGCTGCGCGGCGAGCACGACGTCTTCAACGACGGCCGGCTGATCATCTTTCCCACGCCCGGTCACACGCCCGGGCATCAGTCGATGCTGGTCCGCCTGGACAACCAGGCGTACATCCTCGCGGGCGACGCGGTGTACGACAAGGAGAAGATGCAGGCCCGCTGCCTGCCCGGCCTGCTGTGGAGCCCGGACGCGATCATCGAGAGCTGGGAGAAGATCGAGGACATGCAGCGGCGCTACGACGCCCGGCTCATCGTCACCCACGACCTGCACTGGGAGGACAACGTCAAGCTCGGACCGCAGGAGTGGTACGAGTGACGTCACCGATTCCCGATGGCCGCCCGGCTGGCCTGCCGGGCAGCGGGCCGCCCGCCCGGGACCTGGTTGAACTGGTCCGCGACGCGTGCCAGGCCGACCCGGGAATCCCGGCGCTGATCTTTGAGGACGGCGTCAGCATCAGCCGGGCCCGGCTGTGGGCTGAGGTCGAGTCGTTCGCGGGCTATCTGAGCTCACGGATCGAGCCTGGCGACCGGGTCGCGGTCATGATGCCGAACCGCGCGGAGTTCATGGTGACCTGGCTGGCCGTGGCCGCGTGCCGCGGCATCCTCGTCGCGCTCAACCCGGCGGCCCGCAGCCACGACGCCGGTCACGTGCTGCGTGATTCGTCGGCCCGGATCGCCGTCGTCAACGGCGCGTACGCCGCGTTGTTCGCCGAACTCCAGCCCGCCTGCCCCGACCTGGCGGAAATCATCGTGGCCGCCGACCGCGAGCCGGGCGGGCTCAGCGCCTACGCCGGGCCCGGCGTGCCCGCGCGGCCGGACGAGGCCCGCGCCGACCTGACCAACATCTTCTACACCTCAGGGACGACCGGCCCGCCGAAGGGCTGTGCGGTCGGCCATGACTACTGGGTCCGGTTCGCCGACCTGATGGCCGGGCTGTTCAGCATCACCGCCGCCGACCGGATGCTCTGCTGCCTCCAGTTTTTCTATAACGATCCGCCGTGGATGCTCCTTCTCGCGCTCCGCGCCGGGACGTCGATGGTGGCCATGCGGCGGTTCAGCGTGTCGCGCTACTGGCCGGTGGTTCGCGACCTGGACGTCACGGTGCTGTTCGGGATCGCCTCGACCGCCAGCCTGCTGCTGAAGGCCCCGGCCAGCGATGACGACCTGCGGCACAAGGTCAGGCTGTCGATCCAGGTCGGCATCCCCGCCCCGCTGCACCAGGATCTTGTCGACCGCTGGGGCGTGCCGTGGGTGGAAGCGTACGGCCTGACCGAGACCGGGGTGATCGTCTCAACGCCGGTCGAGGAGGCGGCGCGGATGATCGGCTCCGGCTCCATCGGCGTGCCCTGCCCCGGCGCGGACGTGCGGATCCTCAACCCGGACGGCACCGAGGCCGCCGATGGGCAGCCTGGTGAGATCGTGGTGCGGGCGCCCGGCCTGATGCGCGGCTACCTCGAACAAGCCGGCCGAGACGGCCGAGACCTTCCGGGGTGGCTGGCTGCACACTGGTGACCTCGGGCGCCGCGATGCCGCGGGCTACCTGTACTTCGCGGGCCGGATCAAGGACGTGATCCGGCGGGCGGGCGAGAACGTCGCAGCCGCTGAGGTCGAGACCGTGCTCCGCTCCCATCCGGCCGTGCTCGAGGTAGCCGCGGTCCCGGTACCGGACGACCTGCTCGGCGAGGAGGTCAAGGTTCATGTCCTGCTGGGGAACGAGCAGAGTCCGCAGTCGCTGCCGCCCGCCGAACTGATCGCCTTCAGCGCCGACCGGCTCGCCCGGTACAAGGTGCCCCGGTACGTCGAGTACCGCACCGAAGACTTTGAGCGGACCCCCTCGATGCGGGTCAAGAAGGAGAACCTGGACCGATCGGCCGACCCCGGCCGCGTATGGGACCGGTCCGCGGAGCTGAACTGGTGAAGATATCCCGCGAGGAGGCCAGGTGTCGCACGTCATCGATTTCAGGGTCCGGTTGCCGCTTGAGCTGCGCCCGGCGGAGGATCTCCCGGCTGACTACCTGGACCAGTACGACAAGGTCCTCGACTTGTCCGCGAACCGGCACCGGACCGTGGCCGACCTGCTCGCGGACATGGAGGCCAGCGGCACCACGCACGCGGTGGTCCACGCGGAGTACGAGTACGGCGATGACGCCGACGCGCTGAACGAGGCCGTCGGCAAGCTGGTCAGCGAGCACCCGGATAAGTTTTCGGGATACGGCACTATCTCGATGAGCCCGGTGAAGATCCCGCGAGCGCTGGCCCAGGTCCGCCGGGTCGCCGAACTGGGGCTGACCGGGTTGAGCGTGCAGCCGTCGTTCTTCGGCCTGGGGATCGACGACCGGGTGCTGTACCCGGTCTACGCCAAGGCTGATGAACTCGGCCTGCACGTGGCCCTGCACACCGGGATCAACTACACGGTCAGCTTCCCGATCCGCAACGACCAGCCACTCCAGCTGGACCAGGTCGCCTGTGACTTCCCGGGCCTGGTGCTGATCGCCTGTCACGCGGGCTGGCCGTGGGTGGCCGAAATGGTGGCGGTGCTGCGCAAGCACCCCAACGTCTACGCCGAGTTCGGCGGCCTGGCCCCCCGGTACGTTTGCGAGCCGAATACCGGCTGGGAGGTCATGAAGCGGTTCATGAACAGCCTGCTGAGCGGGCAGGTACTGCACGGCACCGACTGGCCCGTGTTCCCGATGGACAAAGCGCTGTCCCAATGGCGCGCGGGCGGCCTGCGCGACCACGTGCTAGACGCCCTTACCGGCGGGAACGCGGCCCGGCTGCTTGGCCGCGAGTAGCGGGCCGGTGAGCGGACACCGGAGCGGCTGCCCCACCATGCCTTCGCCGCCGGCGTCAGCGGCCTGGTGCTGGCTCGACGCCGGGGCCGGTGCCGGTGATGCCGTGGACGAAAGACCTCGGGTCAGCGCCTCACGGTACGCGTCGGTGCACATGGCTGCTCATTGCCGGGCGGCTCAGTGGAGCTCTTGGATGCGGATCAGGCGGCCTCCCACGCGAACCCGTCCGGGTCGGTGAAGGGCCCGGCATCGCTGTCAATCGCGAGCCGGTGCGATCCGCTGCCGTCGGGAGGGACACCGGCATCCTTGGCCAGGGCCCGGTGCCCGTAGAGCGCCAGCTTCACCGGACTGGACGGCGTGGCGAACTCGACGTACTTGCGGCCAAAGCTTTTCGCCACGGCGAGGCCGCGCTCGACGTAGAACCGCTTGCTCGCGGCCACGTCCGCGGCTCCCAGCAGGGTGACAGATTCGATGGAAGTCATGCCGGTCACGCTAATCGGGGCTCTGCGGCCGGCGCTTCTCGATTCCTGACCGGTCTGGTCACCGGACCTATCACGCGGGGGCGACGGGGCGGTAGCCGAGACCTAGCTGGTCGAACAGGAAGGCGTGCCAGTCGGTTGTCTCGTCGATGGCCTGGTCGAGCGACCCGGCCAGGTGGCCGGTGGACTCCAATCTCAGCAGCACCGGCCGCCCGGTGGACGTTGCCTCCTGGAGCCGGGCCGTCATCTTCTTGGCATGCCAGGCATCGACCCGGGTGTCGTTCTGCCCGGCGGTCAGCAACACGGCCGGGTAGCCGGTCCCGTCCGCGACGTTGTGGTAAGGCGAGTAGGCCAACAGGGCCGTGAACAACGCCGGATCTTCCACGGTGCCGAACTCGGGTGTGTTGAACCTCCCGTTGGTGGTGGTCTCGGCTCGCAGCGAGTCCATCACCGGCACCGCTGCTATCACCGCGCGTGCGATGTCCGGACGCTGAGTGAGCACGGCGCCCATCAGCAGTCCTCCGTTGGAACCGCCCATGATCGCCAGCCGCCCGCGGCTGGTGATCCCGCTGCTGTGAAGATGGTCCGCGCAGGCGATGAAGTCGTCGAAGCAGTTCTGCTTGGTGGCGAGCCGGCCGGCATGATGCCACTCCTCGCCGAACTCGCCGCCGCCGCGGATGTTGGCCACCACGTAGACCCCGCCCTGCTCCAGCCACAGCAGCAGCTCGGGATCGAAACGCGGTACAAGCGAGATGCTGTAACCGCCGTACGCGGTCAGCAGCGCCGGCGCGGTTCCGTCACGTGGCGTGCCGGGTGCGGCGATCACGTTGAGGGGGACCCGGGTACCGTCCTTCGACGTGGCGAACTCGCGGGTCACCTCGTACCCGGACAGGTCGACGGGGGTAGTCGTCCTCAGTGCGGTTGGCCGGGGGGCTTCGCCGCGGGCTGCTGCCCACCAGGTCGCCGGCTCGGTGAAGGACTCCCGCGACCAGGCGACCCGGTCCTGTCCCAGCGTCGAGAGACGAGCGGAGTACGACGACACCGAGCTCATCGGCGGGATCTCCACCGGGGGAAGCGGCCCGCCCTGGCCGTCGAACGCGCGCACCTGCTGCGGCCCGCCGGCCATGTCCACGACCCAGACCGTGTCGCGGGTCACCGCGAGGTCTTCGATGACCGTGTCACCGGTCGGCACGATCTCGTCGGCGCCGGCGACCGTGGTGCCACTGGCCAGCGGCAGGCGGAGCACCTGGCCGTGCGGGGCGTCCCGGAAGGAAAGCAGGTACAGGGCGTCCGTGCCGGGCACGGCCTGCACGCACTTGTCGGGCAGGTCTGCCACCTGCCACCACGAGCCGTCGGCACTCTGGCTACGGAGGAAGATCTGCCACTCACCTCCGTCCCCCTTCTGCACCCGGTCCATCACCCAGCGACCGTCGGGAGTGGCGGACAGGTAGTGCTCCGCGATCCGCTCGTCGGCGAAGGGCCCGGCGAGGTCAACGCGGTCAGGCTGATCACCGAGCTCACGGAACCACACCTGTTGCCGGAAGCCTGCGGGGTCAGCGCAGCGGGTGTACCAGAACCCTGAGCCGTCGTGACGCCAGGCCACCGATCCGCCCATCAGATTCACATGCGCGATCGGCTCGCCGACGACCTCCCCGCTCTCGACGTCGTAGACATGCAGCGACCCGTCCTCGGTGCCATGCTCCGACAGCGAGACCGCGACCTGCCTGCCATCCGGGGACGGAACGAAGAAGTCGATGGTGGTCTCGCCCGAGGGGTCGATGACATCCGGATCCACGACAACACGCTCGGTCGCAGGGTCGTCAAGGTCGGTCAGCGCCACCAGGAACGGCTGCTGCCGGGGCGTCTGCAGCTTCAGCGCGAAGAAGGTGCTTCCGCCGGACAGGAGCCGCTTGTACGTCGTCCTCTCGGACTTCAGCAGCTGCTCGACCCGTACCCGCAGCGTGTCTCGCCAGGGGATTGCGCCGAAGTAGGTGCGGGTGCGCTGCTGCTGGGCCTCTGTCCAGGCGATGGCCTCCTCCGAGGAGGCGTCCTCCAGCCATCGGTAGTCCTCGGTGACATCGACTCCGTGAAAGGTGTCTGTCACCGGGATCCGCAGAGCCCGCACCGGGGGGAGCTCGGTCATGTGATCAGTCAACAACCGGGGCCCGCGCCGCACAACCAGACACGATGCTGGCCGGGCCCGGGAGGCGACCGCCAGCCTGGACGTGGCCTGCTTCCGCGCGCTCGGCCCACGTCTGCAGCTCGCCTGGTCCAGCGGCCCGCTGCCGGTTAGCCTGGCCGGATGCGCAGAGGCCTCACCATGGAAGATCTTGGAGACTTGGCCGAACTGCCCTTGCTGGCGGTCCTGGCCACGTACCGGCACGACGGCACCGTGCTGCTGTCTCCGGTCTGGCACGAGTGGCGCGAGGGCGGTTTCGGCGTCATCACGAGCAGCCGCGACGTGAAGGCGGCGCATCTGCGGCGAGATCCACGGGCGAGCATCGTGGTCTGCGAGCATTCCCCGCCGTACCGCGGAATCGAGGTGCGCTGCCACCCCCGGTTCGTCACCGCGGGAGTCGGCGATGCGGTGCAGCGGATCGCCTCTCGCTACCTTGGCCGCGAGGCCGGGGCCGCGTACGCGGACAGAGCCGGCGACGACCTCCTGATCCGCCTCGAGCCAGGTGATCTACGGGCCTGGGATTTCGCCGACGAGCTCTCCTGAGCACCGAATGCGCGTCGGAATCGGGTGTGCGTGCAGGGATCGCCCATCATCTGGGCTGGGCCGTAGCTGTCACTGCGTCAGCCGGCCACCAAGTCGTGGATCGCCGGCGGATCGAGCTGATCGAGCCTGGTATGCCGGCCGCACCGGTCGAGCACGAAGCCAAGGCTCTCGGCGACGACGCTGGTGCGAGGATGGTCGCGGAGGTCCGGGCGTCGGCGCTCCGGGCCACATCGGCGTCGCTGGATCAGCTTGCCGCCTCGCTGCCCGGACCGATCGTCTCGATATCGCTGCGAGCCTGGCCGCCCGGCTTCCCGGACGACATCGCCGTCCTACGCCGCCCACCGTATGATTCCCGGGCCGACTCGGTCATGTACTGCCAGGTGCTCGCGGAGTGCGCTCACGAGCGCGGCTGGGTGGTTCACCTCTTCGACGCGAAGGCCGTCGAGGCGCAGGCGGCCAGAATCCTCGGTGCGCGAGCGGGCGATGTGCTCCACGGACCGCGGGCAACGCTGGGACCGCCCTGGACCAGAGACCATCGGATCGCGCTCGCCGCCACGATCGTGGCCAGGTGACCGCTCTCGCCCGGGCGGATGAGCCTGCTTACCGGGACGGCCGGCGGGCGATGGCGGTGATTTCCACGAGCGCGCCGCCCAGGAGGGAAGCCCCTACGGTGGTCCGCACCGGCCTTGGCTCCGGGAAGTGAGGCTCGTATATGGCGTTGAAGCGCTGGAAGTCGGACAGGTCGGCCAGGTGGACCAGGCAGGATACGACGTCGGCGGGCGCACACCCGGCCGCTGCGAGGAGCGCGTCGATCTTGCCGAGTGTGTGCCTGGCCTGCTCCTCGATGGTGTCGCCCGCGCCGGTCTGGCCGGCCAGGAAAACCCATTCGCCGGCTACCAGGCCGGGCGTGTATGGCCCGGCCGGCGGGGCCGACGGCGCTGGTGATGGGTGTCGTGTCTGTCATAGCTCCTCCGCGATCTTCTGTTTGAGGGCCGTGAGGCCGGCACCGCTGACCGGAGTGATGTCGAGGTTCAGCGAACCCGACCGCAACGGCTGCTCGTCGATCTCGGCACGCTGATATCCGGCCGCCCGGACGCAGGCCAGCACGGCCGCACGCTCGCCGGGGTCCGCCGCCCGCGGCAGGTCCGCCGCGCCGAGCTGCACCCGGCCGAGATCACCGAAATGCCGCACCCGCAGTTCGCGGTAGCCGCGCTGCTTCAGGCTCAGCTCGGCCCGGTCTACCTGCGACAGCACATCGGCGCTGACCGGGGTGCCGTAAGGCAGCCGCGATGCCAGGCAGGGCGACGCGGGCTTGTCCGCACTCGGAACCCTCAGGTGCTGCGCCAGCGCCCGGACCTGGTCCTTCCCCACAGACGCCTCCAGCAGGGGATGCCGGACACCGTGCTCGGCCGCCGCGCGCAGCCCGGGCCGCCAGTCACCCGTGTCGTCGGCGTTGGCGCCGGACAGCACGGCGGCGAATCCACGGCGCCGGGCCAGCGCGGCCAGCCGCTCGTACAACTCGGATTTGCAGTAGTAACAGCGGAAGCGGTCGTTGCGCCGGTAGTCGTCGCGCTCCAGCTCGGCCGTGCTGACCAGCTCGTGCCGGACGCCTACGGCCCGGGCCACCGACCGGGCGCCGTCCAGCTCCCCGGACGCGAGGGCCGGCGAGACGGCGGTGACGGCGAGGGCTCGTTCCCCGAGAGCCCGGGCGGCCAGCGCGGCGACCAGAGAGGAGTCCACCCCGCCGGAGAACGCGATCAGGGCGCTGCCCAATCCGGCCAGACGCCCGGTCAGCTGGACGGCCAGCGCGTCAAGCTCGTCAGGCACGCCGTTCCCTTCTCATGTCACCCGGGCCCGCGCCGCTTCCCCTGCCGGTTTACCCGTCGCCACGCAGCCAATCGCATCCCTGGCCGATCGCCCGTCTTACCGCAGCTGACCATATGATCCAGACTCTACGCTTCGGCGCGCCCGGGCCGGCCTGCCGCCGCGATCCGCTGTAGTCTCAGATTCAGCTTCCGCTACCTCGGGAGGTCCCGTGCCCATCGAGCAGGCAGAGTTCGGCCGCACCGGCCATCGGAGCAGCCGGGTGATCTTCGGAGGGGCGGGTCTCGCGCAGGTCTCCCAGCGGGTCGCGGACGAGACCCTCGATCTGCTGCTGGCCCACGGGGTCAACCACCTGGACGTGGCCTCGTCCTACGGCGAGGCGGAAGTGCGGATCCGGCCGTGGCTGCAGCGCGAACCGGGCCGGTTCTTCCTGGCTACCAAGGGCGACGAGCGCACCGCGGCCGGGGCCCGCGAGGAGCTGCATCGGTCCCTGGACCGGATGGGCGTTAACCACGTCGACCTCTGGCAGCTGCATTCCCTGGCTGATCCGATCGAGTGGGACACCGCCCTGAGTCCTGGCGGGGCGCTCGAGGCCGCCCTTGAAGCCCGGGAGCAGGGCCTCATCCGCTGGATCGGGGTGACCGGCCACGGCAGCCAGATCGCCGCGACGCACCGCCGCAGCCTCGAGCGGTTCGACTTCGACTCGGTGCTGCTCCCGTACAACTTCGTCACCATGCAGAACCCGTACTACGCCGGCAACTTCGACGCCCTGTACGAGACCTGCCGCGAGCGGCGGGTCGCGGTGCAGACGATCAAATCGATCGCGCTGCGCCCCTGGGCGGGCCGGCCGCACACCCGGGCGACCTGGTACGAGCCGCTTGATCAGCAGGACGACATCGATCTCGCGGTGTGGTGGGCGCTGAACCGCCCTGGGGTGTTTCTGGACAGCGTGGGGGACGTGGACCTGCTCCCGAAGGTGCTCGACGCGGCCAGCCGGTTCACCGGGGGGCCGGACGACGCGGCGATGAGCGCGCTGGCCGAGCGGACGGCGGCCGAGCCGCTGTTCGTCTGACCGGCCGGGCTTGGGCCGGACGACCTGACGCCGCAGCACAGCGACCTGAGGACGGTGCTCCCTCAGGACACCGCCTCAGCGAGCAGCCCGACCTGCTCCAGGCTCGACGAGGCCGGCACGAAGATGAGCTCGTCGCAGCCAGCCTCCGCGAACGCGGCGGCGTAACCCTTCACCATCTCCGCGCTCACCGCCGCGCCGGCCGCGATCTGGCCGGCGATGTCGCCCAGGAAGGCGTAATAGTGGCCGAGATAGCCGTCGGCCAGCGCGCGGGCCTCCGGGCCCAGCGCGAAGTAAGCCAGCGACAGCTTGCGCGGCCTGCCCGGCCGGCCCTCGTCCTGCCACGCCTGGTCAACGGCCGCCGCAGCCTCGGCGAACATGGCCGGGGTGCCGCCGCCCATTATCCATCCGTCAGCGACGCGGGCCACCCGGCGGAAGCTGGCCTCCGTCGAGCCGCCCAGGATCAGCTCAGGGCCGCCCGGCCGGGCCGGCGGCGGCCCGATCGGGCCGATGTCACCCCGTTCCTCACCTGCCCAGATGCGCTGCATCTCGGCCAGCTGCTCGTCGAAGCGCCGTCCCCGCCCGGCCATGGTCAGCCCACTCGCGGCGAAGTCGTCCTCCCGGCCGCCGATACCCAGGCCCAGCACCAGGCGGCCACCTGAGATGCGGTCAAGCGAGGCGGCCTGCTTGGCGAACAGCGCGATGTTGGTGTGCAGCGGCGCCAGCAGGATCGACGTCGTCAGCCGGATCCGGCTGGTGACCGCGGCCGCCGCGGCCAGCGCGATCAGCTCCTCGTAGTTCGGGTACACGAGCCGGCCGATCGTGCCGAGGGTGCTGAAGCCAGCCTCGTCAGCCAGCCGGGCCCAGTCGACGAGGGTCCTGCCTTCTGTGTCCGGGACTGCGTTCGGAAGGCCGATCCCGACATCCATGCTGAACCTCCATCGTTGCTCGTTCACTCGGTCCAGGACCGACAGTAACCGTCCGCCGGGCGGGGACGTCGCCCGGGCCGCGGACACAACGGCGAACTCGGGCCCGGCTTCGCCGCCCTGGAGTGCCCGACCGTGTTCGTCGTCGGCACCGGCGCCCACAGCGGCGCCACGCAGGAGGAGATGCGCACCATGCGCGGTGCCGCCGCGCAGGCAACGGCAGCCAACAACCTCGTCTCCGTCTTCGCGACCACCCCCTGCAACCACACGCAGATCCTGAGCAAGGCTCCCGACACCGTGGTCGCTGCCATCGCCCATGTAGTCCACCGACGTTCCTGACTCCCCTGCCGGTCCGCAGCGCCCGGCCCGCCTCACCGTGACCGGGGAATCCGCCCGGCTGGACGAGCGCGTTCTAGCGCGCCGGCCTCAGCAGCATCCAGCGGTGCCCGAACGGGTCGACGATCACCGAGCCGCGACCGTAGGGCTGGTCGGCCGGCTCCCGTTCCACTGAGGCGCCACTGCGCCGGGCCCGCTCGGTACTCGCGTCAACGTCGTCGACCTCCAGGTGGAGGGTGTGGCTGAACGTCGCGGGGGAATCGGGCGCGCGCACGGGCACGTCGGGCCACAGGTCGGAAGCTTCGGCGAACATCAGCACCGCGTCGCCGATGCCGACCTCGGCGTGGCCGATCGTGCCGTCCGCGTTGACGTGGAGCTCGCCACGGCGCTGCGCGCCGAACACCTCGATGTACCAGTCCATGGCGCGCCGGGCGTCGGACACGACAATGTAGGGGGTCAGTGTCGGAGGCCACGCAGGCTCGCGCTCGACCCGGGTCGCGGCGGTCTGCTGGGGCATGATTCCTCCTGAGGGTGCGAAGACCTCCCGGGTCAGCCGCATCCGCAGCCGCCCGGCGAAGTCGGGGTCGGGATCGACCGGCGTGACGGGCTCGCGCAGAGCCTCGAACGGATCCGTCATCGCGAGCCCTCCTCTCCCTCGTAGATCCGGCGGAACGCGGCGCGGGCCCGGACCAGCAGCGCTTCGGTGGCGTGCAGGGTGCGGTCCAGGTGGCGGGCCACCTCGGGCACCGGCAGCCCGTCGAGGTAGCGCAGCGTGAGCGCGGCCCGGTGGTGCGCGCCGAGCCGGTCGAGCACCTCGCGGGCCCGGATCCGGTCGACGGTCGTCTCCCACGGGTCGTCCACGAGCGCCGGCTCGCTGTCCAGCAGGCGCAGCCCGCGCTGCTCCCGCTCGACCCGCCGCCAGTGGTCGGCGAGCTTGTGCCGCGCCACCCCGATCAGCCACGGGATCGACGGATCGGGGCCGCCCGGCTTGCGGACGGCGTGCACCGCGGCCAGGAACGACTCGGCCGTAAGGTCCTCGGCCAGGCCGGTGTCGCCGCAGCGGGCCAGCAGGTAGCCGTAGACGTGCGGCAGCGCATCGTCGTACAGCTTCAGCAGCCCGAACGCCGGGTCGGGCTGCACCTGCGGGTCCGTCACACCCTCATCGTCGCCTGGGCGGCCGGCCCTCCGACGGGCCAGTGCCGAACTTTTCCCGGACCGGTCAGCACGGTCACCCGCGTGCCTGGCCCGGGGCGGCCCAGGTGGCTGCTCAGCGACAGCGATCTAGCGCCAGATCTTGGTGATCAGCCAGAACGTGGTTCCCGTGCCCGCGCCGTACGCGAGATGGGCACTCAGGTCATTAGCCAGCGTCTTGGCGTCATAATCCCAGATCGGCTTGTAGAGCCCGGCCTCTGGGAGGAGGACGTAATCCGAGACCCAGATCACCGCGCCGAACGGCAGGCCATAGAGGGGATTCGGCCTGCGCGTAGAGCCGGCCAGGATCCCATAGAGCGCCCCCCAGCCCGACCCGTAGGACCAGTGCATGACGGTGCTGACCGGCCCGGCCCACCGATCGGGAAGCTGGCGCTGCGTGAAACCCTCGATCAGGCGCTTGCCGACCTGCCCCGGGGCAGGCGCCTGGTCCCAGCGCTCGACCTTCGGGAATTCCCACGCGAGCGGGCTGTCCTTACCGCCCGTGCGCCGGTACTTGAGATAATTCACCGCGTCCAGGCAGACCGTCCCCACGGCCCCGGCCAGGATGCCGCCCGCGACAGCGGCGAGCGGGGTAATGCCGTGCTTTCCAGTGCCCATTCCGGGTCCAATCGCCGTCTCGGTGCTTTATTTGCGCGCCAGCCAGGCTAGCGCGGCGGTGGTCAGGGCCTCGGTGCCGGTCCGCAGGCAGGGCTGCAGCGGCGGCAGGAATTTCGGTGAATGGTTGGAGGTCAGATCCTGCAGCCGCCCGGCCTTCTCCGCGGCGCGGTAGGCCTTCTCCTCGGTGTACCCGAGCGCCCAGTAGGTGTAGGGCACCCCGGCGGCGTTGGGAATGTTGCTGAAATCCTCGCTGACGGTCTGCCGGTCGATTTGACCGGCGCGGCCACCGAAGTAGGCGGCGAAGGCAGACGCGGCCCGGTCCGTGGTGGCCGGATCGTTGACGGTCAGCGGGAAGCTGCCGATGGTGTCGAAGTCCGGGTCCTGGGGTGAGCCGGAGGCCTGGCTCTCGGCCCGCACGATCCGCTGGACCGACGCGAGCATGCGCTGGTGGGTCTCCTCCGAGTAGCTGCGCAGGTTCAGCTCCAGCAGGGCGTGATCGGGAATGAGGTTGCTTCTGGTCCCGGCCTGGACACTGCCGACCGTCACCACCGCGATCTCGCCGGGCGCGACCTCGCGGGACACGATGGTCTGCAGCCGGACGACAGCCATGGCCGCCAGCACCACCGGGTCGATGGTGTTCTGCGGTTTGGCGCCGTGGCCGCCCTTCCCGTACACCGTGACGTTGATGCTGTCTTCGGTGGCCATGAACGGGCCGGAACGGGTCAGGACTGTCCCGGCCATACCGGACAGCAGATGCTGGGTCAGGGCCACGTCGGGAACGGGAACGCGCTTCCACAGGCCGTCGTTGACCATCGCCTGCGCCCCGTCGCCGGTCTCCTCGGCCGGCTGGAAGAGCGGCAGCAGGGTCCCGCTCCACTGGTCACGGTGCTCGGACATGAGCCTGACCATGCCGAGCAGGCAGGACATGTGCATGTCGTGGCCGCAGGCGTGGGCGACCGGGACCTCATGGCCCTGGGCGTCCTTTCCGGTCGCGGTGCTCGCGTAGTCCGCGCCGGTGTCCTCCTTGACCGGCAGCGCGTCCAGTTCGGCCCGCAGCAGCACCGTGGGCCCGGCGCCATTGGCCAGGAGGCCCACGACTCCCGTCCCGCCGATGCCGGTCTGGACCGTGCAGCCGTACGCCTGCAACTCCCCGGCGACGCGCTCGGCCGTGCGGTGCTCCTGGTGCGACAACTCGGGGTGGCGATGCAGATCTTTGTAGAACGCTTCCTGGTCGGCCTGGATGCCGTCGTAGCCGGCCAGGATTTCCTCGAGACTGCCCATTACCGCCGCCTGTCTTATTCGATGTCCAGTTCCCGCAGGTTCGTCTTGGCCAGCTCGACCAGTTCCTTGCCCTCGCCGGACAGGACGGTCCTGGTCGCGTACAGCGTGAAGCCCTTGACCTCGCCGTAGGTCAGCTTGGGCGGCAGCGAGAGTTCGTAGCGCTCGGTGCGGACGTTGACCAGGGCCGGGCCGTCATGACGCAGCGCCGCCCGCAGCGCGTCCTCCAGTTCGCCGGCCTTCTCCACCCGCACCCCGAACAGCCCGGTGGCCTGGGCGATCCCGGCGAAGTCCGGGTTGTCCAGGTCGGTGCCGTAGGTGACGATCCCGGCCGCCTTCATCTCCAGCTCCACGAAGGACAGCGCGCCGTTGTTGAACACCACGACCTTGACCGGAAGGTGCTGCTGGCGCAGGGTGATGAGCTCGCCGAGCAGCATGGCCAGTCCGCCGTCGCCGGACATCGAGATCACCTGGCGGCCCGGCTGGGCGGCCTGCGCCCCGATGGCCTGCGGGAGCGCGTTGGCCATCGACCCGTGATTGAACGAGCCGATCAGCCGGCGCGAACCGTTCATCCGCACGTAGCGGGCCATCCAGATGCACGACGTCCCCACGTCCGCGGTGAAGACCGCGTCGGCCGCGGCGAGCCGGTTGATCGTGGCCGCCACGAACTGCGGATGTATTGGCGAGTTGCCCGGCCGCGCGTCGGCGAGCTTGTCCAGCCGGGACCGGGCGCGCCGGTAGTGAGCGGTCATCCGGTCCAGGTGCTTGCGGTCGGATTTGGCTTCCAGCAGCGGCAGCAGCGCCTCAATGGTGTCCTTGACCGTGCCCACGAGCGGGAATGCGACCGGCACCCGGCGGCCGATATTCTCCCCCCGCACGTTGACCTGGATGACCGGGACACCCTGGGGAAGGAACTGCCGGTACGGGAAGTCGGTGCCCAGCATGACCAGCGCGTCGCAGTGCTCCATGGCCCGGTAACCCGAGCCGAACCCGATCAGCCCGGTCATCCCCACGTCAAAGCGGTTGTCGTACTCCACCCACTCCTTGCCGCGCATGGCGTGCACGATGGGGGCCTGCAGCGCGCCCGCGAACTCCATGAGCTGGTCGTGCGCGCCCGCGCATCCGGCCCCGGCCAGGATGCTCACCCGGCTCGCGCCGTTCAGCACCTGCGCCACGGCCGCGAGCGGGGCGTCGGCCGGGCGGATCACCGAGGCCGCCTTGCGCACCGGGGTCGTCATGGCGCCGGCCGGGACATCGGCGAAGAACACTCCGCCCGGGATGACGACGACGGCGACCCCGCCGCGCTCCAGCGCCGCGCGCATCGCGCTCTCCATGACGTGCGGGATCTGCTCGGGGATGCTGACCAGCTCGCAGTACACGCTGCACTCGCGGAACAGCTCCTGCGGATGCGTCTCCTGGAAGTACTGCAGGCCGATTTCGACCTCCGGGATGTGCGCCGCGACCGCCAGCACGGGCACCCGGCTCCGGTTGGCGTCGTACAGGCCGTTGATCAGGTGCAGGTTTCCCGGCCCGCAGCTGCCCGCGCATACCGCGAGCTCGCCGGTCAGCGCCGCCTCGGCGCCGGCCGCGAACGCGGCCGCCTCCTCGTGGCGCACGTGCTCCCAGGTGATACCGCCATCCCGGCGCAGCGCATCGGTGAAACCGTTGAGGGAGTCACCGGGAACCCCGTACACCCGGCGTACCCCCGAGCTTTTCAACAACGCCACCATCGCGTCAGCCACGCTGGAAGCCACTGCCTGCTCCTCTCCCGACGGCCTGCGGGCAGGGCCTGCCCGTGGCCGTGCCGGCCCGGCGCCGGGGGGGTTGGTGCGCGAGTACCTGGCCGGGTGCTCACGCCGGGAACTGGCATCGGGGCCCCCGGCAGGCTCCGACGAGCTCCGGGCCAGGTCTGGCACCAGCGCGACAGCCAAATAACCGGTTGATCACGCTGGCCGGGAGGGCACGCTTCTAACCAGATCAGGCTAACAACGGCAGAAAAGAATAAGAAGTCGGGTACCGTCCCATCGCCTGCAGGCAACTCCACTGGGCGGGGCAGCGTGCGCCAGCGGGGGGCGTTATAAGATACTAAGATAAAATTAAGGTAATGACGGGGTAACGCGTGGGGGGTTCTGCGCAGCCTCATTGACCGGCGGTCCGGCCTCCGTCGATGTGCAGGATCTCTCCGGTGACGTACGGCGCGGACTCCAGGTACAAGATGCCGTCCACGACATCACTGACCTGGCCAGCGTGCCCGAGCGGGGGCAGTTTCCCCGCGAGCGCCTCGGGCGTGTAGGACTCGGCTGGCTGCAGCGGGGTCTGGATGATGCCTGGCGCGACGGCGTTGACGCGGATGCCGCGGGAAGCGTATTCGGCGGCCAGCGACCTGGTGACCGCGGCCAGGCCGCCCTTGGTCAGCGCGGCCAGCGCGGTTGGCTCCACGGAGTCAGCGCGGTCCGCGATGCTGGCGCTGATGTTGACGACATGGCCGCTGTGCTGCTTCAGCATCTGGCTGATGGCGCGCTGGGTCAGCCAGAAGAATCCGGCGAGGTTGACGCCGGTGACCAGCGCGTAGTCCTCGGCGGTGTAGTCGGTGAATGGCTTGGAGACGAAGACGCCCGCGTTGTTGACCAGGGTGTCGACGCGGCCGAAGCGATCAAGTGCCTGGCTGATGATCTGCTCGGCGGTGGCCTGCTCGGAGATGTCGCCCTGGACCGTGAGAACGTCCGGGTCCTTGGACGGCTTGATGTGGAGAGAATTCGCCACCACCGCCCAGCCTCGCTGCCGGTACCCGTTGACGAGGCCGGCGCCGATTCCCTGCGAGCCGCCCGTCACGATGGCCACCTTCTGCCCGGTTTCGCTCACGGCGTCTCCGTTCTCATCTGTTCGCGTGCCTGCCGACCACCGGGCGCCTCCGGCTCGGGTTACAGGCGGGAGGTGAGCTCGGCCACGATGTCCGCCGCTGGCTGTGGCTGTCTCGCGAGTGCGACGCTTTGCCCGGCCCACATCGAGAGCGCTTCGATGTCCCCGGTCGTCCCGGCCATCGGTGGCGCTGGCTCGTAGCGAACGATGGCCTCGCCGGAGGCGAAGTGCGCGATCACGTCGCCCACTCCTGGCCGCTGCGCGAGCGGCGGGCGGCCCGCGGCCTGCCACGCGTCAGCGGTTGAGTTGCGGAGCGCCCGGTGGGGAGAGTCGGGCCATCCGACCGAGTACAGGTTGTCGTACCGCTGCGAATCCGTCTCGGCTGCGGCTATCAGCGCGCGCCGGTAATCCTCGTGGATCGGCATCTCCTCGGCCAGCAGGAACCGCGTGCCCAGCCACGCGGCCTGGGCTCCCAGGGCCAGCACCGCGGCGACTCCGCGTGCGTCACCGATCCCGCCCGCCGCAATCACCGGAACCGGCGCCACTGCGTCCACCACAGCGGGCACCAACGGCAGGGTCGCGACGGTACCCCACACGTGCCCGCCAGCCTCCCAGCCCTGCGCGACGACCACGTCCACCCCGGACGCGACCGCCCGCCGTGCTTCCTCGGCGGTGCCGACCGTGTGGATGACAATCCCCCCGGCGTCGTGCACGCGCTGGACGTAGCCGCTGGAATCACCCATGAAAAACGAGACAATGCGCAATCCGGCGTCAAGGGCCTGGTCAAGGCGGCGGTGACGATCTTCGGTGAGAACGAGGTTGCCGCAGAACGGCCGCGCGGTCAGCGCCGCCGTCTCCCGGATCACGGCTCCGACGTCGTCGGACCACGTCAGCGTCAGCATGCCGAGCGCGCCGGCATTCGAGACCGCCGCGGCCAGCCGGGGCACCGCGACCATGGGCGCCATGACTATCGGCTGTTCGATCCCGAGCAACTCGCACACCGGCGTCCGCACAGCCTCCGCCCCTTCCGCGATCTTGGCCGGCCGCCAGGTGGCCCGCCCTTGAGCAACAGCCGCAATGTCACGTATACGAGGTCGGTGTTGACCCCGGAGACCGCCGGTCCCAGCCGTGGAAGTGCGAAAAGTCGCCCGCATCCCAGGCTTCGCGGAGTCCTGGGGTGCTCAGATCCCAGTCCGGGCGGATCTCGGCGGTGGCCGCGCGCAGGTCGCGCCACAGGTCGTAGAACGACGGGCGGCCCCAGAACCAGTAGCCGTTATAGACACTGTGAATGACCAGCCCCGGCTTGAGCACCAGCGTGTGCGGGATCATCGGGTTGTGCTCGGGGTCGGTGTACTCCTGGATGTCGAGATCCTGCTGGACGGTCCGGCCCGGATCGGACAGGAACGTCCACTGGGCGCCCACCGACGCGCGGAACTCCTGCAGGGTGTGATGGTCGTCGGTGGCGATAGTGGCGATCTGGGTGTAGGCCACCGCGACCTTCGGGTAGTTGGCCGCCAGCTCGAGGTGCTGCTGGTGCTCTTTGGGGCAGTAGTTGCCCCGCGCCAGGGTGAGGATCAGCGGATCTCGGCCCTGAAGCTCGCTGAGTTTGCGCACCGCGCCGGTGTGATCCGGAAGGGAGTAATCGGGGAAGATGCCGCCAGGTCTGATGTCAGGACGCATTACTGCCTCTCAGGGCCTCAAGTACCCAAACCTTGCACGGTGCCACTGTCAACTGCGTCACAACGTTCCGGTTGTACCCCACAAGTACCAGATCGACACCGAGAGCAAAGCCGGGGCGCGCGCTTCTTGAACTGGCTCACTTGTTCCGCGGATCGTCGCCCGGGTCTACGTATTCAAGGCTGATCGGGCCGGCTGCCGTTACCTGCGTCACGTACTCACCGGATTTGGCCCAGTGGAAGTGACGGGTGCCGCCCGGCAGGACCACGACCGCACCCGGCGGGTAGGCCTGCAGCTTCTCTTCCTCGAACTGCTCGCCCAGCCCGATGTAGAAAACACCGGACATGACCGTGTAGACCCGGTCCTCGTGATGCCAGTGCGGCATGAGCTTCACGCCGGACGGCAGCCTCACCCGGACCACGTACGGACCGGGCTCGGGCGGATGACCCACCACGACGGCCAGGCGGGCCGACGGCGGGAAGGCCGCGAACGGCTGCCAGTCGATATCCTCGGCCAGTACCGACCGGAAGACGCCTTCATCTGGCTGGTGGGTGAGCATCGTCACTGACTCCCCGGCTCGGAGACCGACTGACCCGGTATCCCTGCCTTCGACCGTAGTGCCAGCATCGCCCGCAGCGCCCGCGGGGTCCCTCACACGGCATCAGCTTCCGCGCTCCCTGCTGGCTTCCGCCGCGGCGATGGCCGGGGCCAGCAGCGCCCGGATCGCGGGCACCAGGTAGCCGACGAGTTCCTCTCGCGTGAGTTCTGCCAGTGCGCCGGTGCGGGCGACGTGGCGGGCGAACGTCACGCCGATGAGCAGCGAGTTGAGCAGGTCGGCGTAGGCCTCCGTGCCCGGGCCGAGCACTCGGCGGAAGGCCGCGGTGATCTCGCGCTCCATCGCCGCGTACAGCGGCATGGCCACTGCCTCTCCCGACGCCGCGCTGCGGATCAGGGCGACCAGCGCGTGCTCGCCGCCCGCGGACTCGGTTTCCTCCACGAATACCGCCGCGACACGGTCCGGGAGCGTGCCCAGGTCCCCGGGCACGACGCCCGCTGCCACGCGCGGCCCGGGCAGCGCTTCGATGAGTAGCTGCTCCTTGGTGCCGAAGTGCCGCATGACCAGCCCGTGCGTGACGCCGGCCCGGCGTGCGATCTCGCGGATGGTCGCGCGCGCGTAGCCGCGCTCGCTGAACACCTCGCGCGCCGCCCCGAGGATCGCTACGCGCGACGCCTCCGGGTCCCGCCGGTGCCTGCGCGGCGGGCCGCCTGGCCGACTCTCCATGGGCTAAGTATACAAGTGGTCATTAACGCTTGCCCGGTGGTACGGTGCTTAATGACCGTCTGGTCATTAGTGGCTCAGCGGTGCCTGACCTCAGGGAAGGATCTCCATGTCCGACACGCCGCGGCCACACCGCCAGCCATCGCCCCGCCGGCTGTTCGCGATCGCCATCGCGGCGGCCGTGGTCAGCTTCGTGCTGACCCTCTCGTTCGGCTTCGCCGATCATGCCCCTTCGCCGCATGGCGTGCGGATCGCCGTGGCCGGACCGGCCGGTTTCGCTGCGGAGCTGGCCACCGGGCTCGCGCACGCGGCGCCGGGCGGCTTCACCGTCGTGGCCGCGCCGTCCGCGCTCGCCGCGATCGGCAGCGTCCGCTCGCAGTCGGCGGCCGGGGGCCTGGTCACCGGCGTGACCGGCCCCGTGACCATCGTGACGGCGGGCGCGGCGGGATTGAGCCAGCAGCAGGCCATCACGGCGGCCCTCACGGCCGCGGCGACCGCGCTCCATCGCCAGGCCCGTCCCCTTGACCTCGCGCCACTGCCGGCCAGTGACCGGGCGGGCCTGTCCGTCTTCGTCTTCGAGCTCGGCCTGCTCATCCCGAGCGTGATCGGGGGCATCGGCTTGTTCCTGCTCGGCCGGCGGTTCCGGCTGTGGTGGCGGGTCTGCGCCGCGGTCCTCTTCGCCCTGCTGGCCGCGTGCGGCAGCGTGCTCGCGCTTGACGCGATCTTCGGCGCCCTGACCGGCGCGACCGCCGCGCTGATCGGCGTCGGCTTCCTCGGCGCGTTTACGTTCGTGGCCTTCGTCACGGCCTGCCAGGCGGTCACCGGGCTGCCGGGAACCGGCCTGGCCGCGCTGGTCTTCATCTTCATCGGGAACGCCGTGTCCGGCGGGACGGTACCGTTCGCATTCCTGCCCGATGGCTTCCGCCAGGTAGCGCCATGGCTGCCCAACGGCGCCATCGTGTCCGCCGCGCGTGACGTGATCTACCTCCCGCAGAGCAATCCTGGCCATCCGCTGCTCGTCCTCGGGATCTGGCTAGCCGGGTCGCTGGCCGTGCTGGCCTGCGTAGACCTGCTGCACCTGGCCGAACGCCGCCGCGCGCCGGAACGGAAGGCCGAGATCTACGCGACGCCGGGCACGACACACGTGCAGCGGCGGCTGGCACGCGGGCCGGCCGCGGCTCGCATTCCGGTGGGCAGCGGCGCTCAAGATGGCTAGCCGGGCATGAGGGGCGTCAGCGAACCCGGGCCCGCAGGAACTTCCCGATTTGCCCGGTGGCCTCGGCTGCCTCGGGGGTGCCGAGCAAGAGCTGGTAGACGTGGGGCAGGCCCTCGCCGATCTCCAGGGTGACGTCGACCCCGGCTGCGGCTGCTGCCGTGGCCAGGCGCTCGGAATCGCTGAGCAGCAGGTCGGCCGTGCCTACCTGGATAAGCAGCGGCGGGAGCCCGGTCAGTGAGGCGAACAGCGGCGACGCCAGGGGCGTCTTAGGGTCAGCCCCGGCCAGGTAGTCGGAGGCGAACTGACGGAGCATGGCGGGGGTGGAGATCGGATCCTGATCGGCACGCTCGGTCATCGAGGCTCCCGAGCTGGTCAGGTCCACCGTCGGGGACATCAGCGCGGCGGCCGCGGGCAATGCCTCCCCGGCGTCACGCGTGGCCACGAGCAGGGCGACGGCGAGCCCTCCGCCGGCCGAGTCGCCGGCCACCGCTATTGATCGTGCGCTGAGGTCCTGGCCGGTGCGGAGCCAGCGCCATGCGGCCAGGACGTCGTCGATGGCGGCGGGGAAGGGATGCTCGGGGGCCAGGCGATATTCAGGGAACAGGACCCGCATCCCGCTGGCCCGTCCCAGCCGGGCGGCCAGCTCGCCGTCGCTGCGAAGCGACCCGAACTCGTAACCTCCGCCGTGCAGGAACAGGAGCACCCGGCCGGTGTCCGCTCCCGGGGCGGCCAGCCAGTGGGCGGGCACCCCGCCGGCGGTCACCTCCGTGACCAGCACGTCGTCAGGCACCGGATGAAGGCGGTCTGCGGGGGTGAAGGTGGCGCGGCGCTCTTCCAGAGTCGGCGGGGCCTGGCTGGCACTGGCCTTCCGCCGGTCCCTCAGGGCGTCGATCGAGTCCTGCATGGCCTGGCTCGGCATGTCGGCATCTCCTTTGGCACGGGCTGCCCGTCTGAGACGGCCAGGCTGCGGGCATGACCAGGTCAGGCTCCTCGCGCAGACCCTCCCAGGCTAATCCCGAGACCGTGTTCGTCCACGGCAGCGGCGCCTTCAGCTCCCCCCGGCCCCAGTTGCGACGAGTCGGTGCCCCCGCCGTCGAGCGTATTAATCCGGCTGGCGGAGACCGCGTTACCTGCCGACGCCGGCCGAGGACGTGGGCGGTCTCCACGTAGCGCACGGCAATCCCGCTTGGCGCCCCTGCGGCCTGCCACGGCCATGACGAGAGCCGCCAGCAACGGCACGACACCGCATACGGCCATGCCAGCCCGGGCACCGAAGTGGTTAGTGAGCACCCCGATGACCGGGGCGCCGATGGGGGTACCGCCGATGAAGGCCAGCATGTACAGCCCCATGACGCGACCGCGCAGCTCAGGATCGACGGCGAGCTGGACGGAAGCGTTGGCCATGGACTGGAACACGAGGTTGGCGAAGCCCATCGCGCCCAGCAGGGCCAGGAACACGGCCATGTCCGGTGCGATCGCCGCGGACGCCTGGAAAAGCCCGAAGGCGGCCGCCGAGAGCACGAGGATACGGCGCCTCGGGTGGGCGCTGGCCCCGGCCAGTAGCGCGCCGGATGCCGACCCGATCGCGAGAACGATGTTGAACAGGCCGTATGTGCCGGCGTTGCCGTGGAACGTTGACTTCGCCATCGCGGTCAGCACGACCGGGAAGTTGAGGCCGAACGTGCCCAGCATCCCGACCAGGAAGATCGTCCAGACGACGTCCGGGCGCCCGCGCAGATGCCGCGCGGCCGTCCGCAGCGCTCCGGGCTCCCGGCGGGCGGCCGGAGCGGGGGTGAGATCGGACGGCCGCAGGCGCAGCAGGCCGATAGTCGGGCTGATGTAGCAGGCGGCATTGACCACGAACACCCACCCCGTCCCGGCGCTCACGATGAGCAGGCTCGCGATGGCCGGCCCGATCAGCCGGGTGGCCTGGAACACCGCCGCGTTCAGGGCGATCGCGGCACGGAGCCGGCTGGGCGGCACGACTTCGGCCACAAACGTCTGCCGGGCCGGCCCATCGAACGCGAAGATCAACCCGCTCACGAACGCGAACGCATACACCTCGGCCTGGTGTACGGCACCAGTGAGCGTGATGAGCGCCAGGGCGGTGGCGGCGGTGGCGTTCAGCGTCTGCGTGGCGAGCAGGATGCTCCGCTTCGACAACCGGTCGGCCACCAGCCCGGTGTGCAGTCCGAACAGCAGCATGGGCAGGAACTGCAGCGCCATGGTCACGCCGACGGCGGTCGCGCTGTGCGTCAGGTCGAGCACGAGCCAGTCCTGGGCGATGCTCTGCATCCACGTGCCCATGTTGGCCAGGCTCTGGCCGGCCAGGTAGATCCGGTAACTGCGCGAGGTGAGGGCGGCGAAGGCGCCCCTCGGTGGCCGAATTGCCTCGGCGGTGGTCACTGGGGGGCCTTCCTGGTTGCCGGATGTCCCCCGCCATCCTCGACCGCCCGCCGCTCATAATGAACCACAATTATCTGTCTAACAGTTATTGTTCTTATTTATGACTGGATACGATCCGCAGCTCCTGGCAACGTTTCTCGCCGTCGAGCAGACGGGCAGCTTCACCCGCGCCGCCGCCCGGCTCGGCATCCAGCAACCGACCGTCAGCCAGCACATACGACGGCTGGAGCAGCAGACCGGCAGAACGCTCGTGCTGCGGGACACGCATTCCGTATCACTGACGGCCGACGGCGAAGCGATGATCGGATTCGCGCGTAACATCCTCACCGCTTACGAGCAAGCGGCCGCCTATTTCAGCGGATCCCGGCCGCGCGGGCGGCTCCGCATCGGCATCTCCGACGACCTCGCCCTGACCCGCCTGCCCCAGATCCTGCGCGACTTCCGCCGGGACAACCCGCTCGTTGACTTCGATCTCACGGTCGACCAGAGCGGCTTGCTGCATCAGCGCCTGGAGGGAGACAAGCTCGACATGTTCATCGGCAAGCGGCCCACCGGCGAGGAACGCGGCCAACTCGTGAAGCGGGACCGCCTGGTCTGGGTGGGCACGCCCGCAACGAAACTTGACCTGGCCCGGCCACTGCCGCTGGCCGTCTACCCGGCGCCAAGCATCTCGCGTACCGAGATGCGCCGGGCCCTGGACCGCGCCCACGTGCCGTATCGCAGCGCGTGCGTCTGCCGCGGTGTAAACGGCCTCATCGCCGCCGTCGCCGCTGGCATCGGCATTTCGGCTCTGGCCGCCAGCCTCGTGCCGGTCCAGCTCACGACGCTCGGGCCTGGACACCGGCTGCCCGAGCTCGGAAGCATCGACCTGGTCCTCCTGACCAACCCGCGAACCAGCCAGCGCCCAGCCGTGCGGGCGCTGATCTCCACCGTGCTAGCCAGCGGGTCGAAGTCCCTGACCGCCTTCCGCGACGAGACCATCGCAGGCTCAGAGGCCTACCAACGTCTATGACAGCGCACGTCTCGCCGGTAGAGTCCCTCAACCTGGCGGCGCGGCTGCCACGCAGCAGGGCTGCCCAAGAAGAACGCCGAAGCGTACGATCGAGGACACGCAGAGCGGAGCCTTGAGCGCGGGAGGCTGCGATGATACTGCGACCGCACCGGCGGAACCTGGTGGTGTGGAGCCAGTCCGCCGGCCCCGTCGGCAGGCACGACCCCCCGCGATTCACAGCGCCCTCACGCACCAGGCGGATCCGCCGGTTTCTCCGCACCGGCGTGCTCCTCACCATCCTCGGCCTGATGCCGCTGGCTACTGGCGTGCGGGCCCGCTGGCGCATGGTGCTGCCCGGGGTGGTGCTCACCGTGGTCGGCGTCATGTACCGGGGCGACCCGGCCGGCGTGGTTCTCCTCCCCGGGCTCCTGCTCCTCTTCTCCGCCCCGCTCGTTCCGGCCAGCCCCCGGGCGGACCGCACCCGGCGCTCGGAGCTGGAGCGTGAGCTGGCCGGATACTCCACCCCGGCCCAGCGGTGCGATGTTGAAACGATGCTTGACCGCTACCCGGACGACATGACGAACGAGCTCCGTGTCATCCTCGCCAGGCAAGCCATGGCCGCGTGCAGCAACCGGATCCCTGGCGCCGGAGGGTACTGAGGACCGCCTGCCGCACCGGGCCCTGGGTGTTTAAGCGGGCCGGTAGCGAGCATACGGACAACGTCCTTGGATCCGCGACGACTACTGCCGAGGTGCTCATGCGTCGCTTGCCAGCGGCGGTTTCCGCCGGGTTAGCCCTTGCCGCACTCCTCGTGGCTCTTCCGTCCGGGGCGCGGGCTTCCGCTGGCCAGGCCTCAGCCGGCCCCGCGAAGGAGCCGGTTGCGGTCGGTACCGGGGGCGCGGTGGCGTCCATGGACCTGGATGCGAGCCAGGCAGGCATCGAGGCGCTGAAACACGGCGGCAACGCGATCGATGCCGCCGTGGCCACGGCCAGCACGCTGGGCGTGACCATCCCCTTCGTGGCAGGCCCTGGTGGCGGCGGATTCATGGTGATCTACCTGGCCAAGACACACCAGGTCGTGACCATCGACGGCCGCGAGACATGCCCCAGCGCCTGCACGCCGACGATGTTCACCGACCCGAAAACCGGCCAGCCGCTCGGCTACGACTATGCATCGGATCAGCCGCTGGCTACCGGCGTCCCCGCCATGGTGGCCACCTGGGCCAAAGCGATCAGCTCGTACGGCCGCGGCAGCCTGGCCGCGGACCTCCAGCCGGCGATCGCGCAGGCGGAGCGCGGATTCCGCGTCGACGCGGATTTCCAGCAGCTCACCGAGTCAGACCTGCCCGAGCTGCAGGCTTACCCGGCCAGCCGTGCCCTGCTGCTGACCCCGGCAGGCAACCCGCTGCCCGTGGGCTACCTGCTCCGCAATCCTGACCTCGCCAAGACCTACCGGCTGCTGGCCCGGTACGGCCCGTCCTACCTGTACGACGGGCCCCTGGGCCAGGCCATCGTCCAGGCCGATGATCATCCCGTGACGACCGCGGGGTCCACGGTGGCTGCCCTTCCGGGCATCATGACCCTGAGCGACCTGCACGCTTACCAGGCCACGGTGCTCCCGCCCACCCACGTCCGCTACCGCGGCCTCGACATCTACAGCATGGCGCCGCCGTCGAGCAGTGGGTCCACGGTCGGCGAGGCGCTGAACATCCTGAGCGGATACAACCTGGCCGCCGAGCCCAGGGCGACGGCACTGTTCCACTACCTGGAGGCATCCCGGCTGGCCTACGCCGACCGCAACGCCTACGTCGGCGATCCCGCGCTACGTCAGCGTGCCGCTGTCCGGGCTGCTGAGCCCGGCGTTCGCCGCGACCCGGCGCTGCCTGATCCACAACCAGGCACTGGTCTCCCCGGCGGCCCCGGGCGACCCGAACCCGCCCTACCGGGCTGCCCGAGCCAGAACTCGCCGCAGGCACCGTCATCGGAAGGGCGGCACACCAACAACATCGTCGCCGTCGACAAGTGGGGCAACATCGTCGCCTACACCAACACCATCAACTTCTTCGGCGGCAGCGGCGAGACCGTTCCCGGCTACGGCTTCCTGCTCAACAACGAGATGACCGACTTCGACTTCACGCCGCCCTCGGCCGGGGCCTACGACCCGAACCTGCCCGCCGGGGGCAAGCAGCCACGGTCCAGCATGGGACCGGTCATCGCGCTCCAGGACGGAAAGCCGGTCTTCAGCGTGGGCGCCGCCGGCGGATCCACGATCATCACCACCATCCTGCAGATCATCCTGAACCACGTCGACTTCGGCATGCCGCTGCCCGCGGCGCTCGCGGCTCCGCGGGTGAGCCAGACCAATTCAGCCACCTCGCTAGCCGAACCCGGCTTCTACAACAGCGCGCTGGCCCAGCAACTGACCAGCCAGTTCGGCGAGAAGTTCACGCTCGCCACCGGGCCGATACTCCCGCTTGACCACTACCCGGGCGACGCGACCGCACTGCAGGTTCTCGGTCACGGCAGCTACGAGGCGGTAGCCGAGCCGGTCCGCCTGGGCGGTGGCAGCGCGCTCGTGGTGCACCCATCGCCATAGCCCGAGCCATGAGCAGGTGTCGTCACGCCTACCCGTCGACTGATTTCGAGGGCGTCAGCGCCAGAATTCGGTGAGCTGCCCGGCAAGGGCTCTGCCTTGGTCGTAACCGGCTCGAGCGGCGGGCGGACGCGCCGACAGATCCATCAGATTGCTGCCGAATGCGTCGCGGGAGTCGCTGTCCGGGAGGACGGTTTCGACTCTGCTGCCGCGGGCGCGTAGTTCGTCGGCCTGTGCGGCAAGATGCATGCCCCAGTCCAGCGGCGCCCGTGTTCTGCCGCCCAGTGGTGACAGCACCAGCACCCGCCCGTATCCGGCGGCCAGATCGGCATTCTCGCTGGATCGTCGGTAGCCGCCGTCGATGTATCGGCTGTCGCCGATGCCGTAGGGAGGGACACCGAAGCCGTTGGAGGTGCTGGCGGCGACGGCGTCCGCCAGGTCGACTCCGCTGTGGCGGTCGAACACGACCGGTTCACCGGTATGGGCATCGACCGCCGTGATGAGCATCGTTCGTTCCGGCCAGCGCTGACTGGGCAGCCGGGCGGCGACCGTAGCGCGCCACCGCGTTTGCCCGGAGCCGTCCGACGCGGCATCCATCTCGAGCGCCGCCGCACCCAGTCTGCGGCGCATGTCGGCCGGATCCTCAGCGGCGGCGATGATCTCGCTCGTCCTCCGCATATGGTCGGCCACCGGCCCGATGGGAACGCGTCCACCGTCGGATCCGACCGGACCAGTCCGTTGCTGGGGCGCAGCGGAAAGGATGCCGGCCAGCAGTTGGGCCGGGCTCGCGCTAGTTATCTGGGCAGCGGCCGTCGATCCGGCCGACGTCCCGATGATCAGATCGGCCTTGGTCACATCCAGCCCGGCATCAAACAGGCCGGCGATGACGCCGATCACCCACGCATTGCCTGCCGATCCGCCACCACCGAGGACCAGCGCTCGCTGACCCGCGGCGCGCACCCGCCTTGTGGCGTCGACCTGCAGCTGATCCTGGCCGGACCTCGGCCGGCCGGAGGCCGTCGTCGAGGTGAAGTGCAGAGTTGAAAAAGGTGTTGTGTTCATGGGAGTCGCCTTTCGCGAAGTGCCTGGCGGGCGCTCCCGGTGGCGACTACCTCAGTCGCGCGATCGTGGACGGCAGCGGAGCACCCACTGCGGATACTGCGTTCATGGGACTCACCTCCAGCCGATGGATCACGATCGCCAAGACGTTAGCACGCCAGCGACGCGTTACGCGGCCGGGGGAGCGTCGGCCAGTGTGGTGAGCCACTGCTGCATCAGCGCCACCTCGGGCCCGGTGAGCGGCGTGTCCTCGGCGGCGAGCCTGCTGCTGAGCGTCGCCGCTGCACTCGCGATCGTCGGCTCTGCCCCCCGTTCGGGCTGGTGAGCCGCAGACGCGGCGTCCTGCGGGACGGTGATCCATGCGATCACTGCCTCGCGCAGCTGGGTGGCGAACGTGCCGTCGCCGTACAGGTCAGGCCGTGAGATCAGTGACAGCGCGGCGCCGGTGGTCGCGGACAGGACAATGCGCGACGCGGTCTCCGCCGACATGCGCAGCTGGCCGCGGCCAGCGCCCAGCTCCAGCCGGTCGTAGAGCATCTGGTACGCCTCGCGTACCGCTGCGCTGTCGGCGGCGACCGCCGGCGACCACATCAGCTGGTAGAAGTTCGGGTTCTCGCGGGCGAACTCCAGGTGGTTGTCCCAGCCCGCCCGGACGTCGTCAGCGACATGGTCGTGGACGACGGCTGCGACGGCGCGCTTGGTCTCCAGGAAAGCGGCCCAGCCGAAGTCGACCACGGCGGCCAGCAGCCCATCCTTGTCGCCGAAGTGGTGGTAGAGAGTCGGCGCGGTAACGCCGGCTGCGTCGCAGATGGCTCGCGTTGAGACGTCTACGTCGGCGGACTGGGCGAGGAGGCCAGCGGCGGTTTCGAGGATGCGGGTTCTGACGGTCATGAGCCGAGGCTAGCAACTCTGTATAGCGGTAGTCAAGCTAATGATGTAGCATCGCTATAGCGCGACATCAAGGAGGAACGATGATCGTCATCACCACACCCGCCGGCAACATCGGCCGCCAGGTCCTGGAAGACCTGCTGGATAGCGGTGAGCAGCTCCGGCTGGTCGCCCGCGACCGGTCGGGTATCCCCGCGGACACGCGGCAGCATGTCGAGGTAATCGAGGGCTCCCACGGCGACCCCGCCGTGGCCGACAAGGCATTCGACGGCGCGGACGCCGTCTTCTGGCTGACTCCGCCCGACCCGCGCGCGGAGAGCCTCGAGGCCGCCTTTGTCGGGTTCACCCGCCCGGCCGCCGAGGCGTTCAGGAAACATGGCGTCAAGCGGGTCGTGGGCGTCTCGGCGCTGGGCCGCGGTACTCCGTGGGCCGCCCGGGCGGGCTATGTCACCGCCTCACTGGCGATGGACGACCTGATCGCCGGCACCGGCGTGGCCTACCGGGCGGTGACCAACCCGTCGTTCATGGACAACATCGCCAGCCAGGCCGGGGCGATCAAGAACCAGGGCATGTTCTTCTCGCCGATCGACGGCGACCGCAAGCTGCCGTCCGTCGCCACCCGCGACATCGCTGCCGCGGCGTCGCGTCTGCTGCTCGACGACAGCTGGAGCGGCACCGGCGAGGTTCCGCTGCTTGGCCCCGAGGATCTGTCCTTCAACGACATGGCCCAGATCATGTCCGAGGTCCTCGCCAAGCAGGTGCGCTTCCAGCAGATCACCTTCGAGGCTTACAAGGACCGGTTCATCGGCTTCGGCATGTCCGATGCGATGGCTCAGGGGATGACCGACATGGCCTGGGCGAAGAACGAAGGCCTGGACAACGCCGTCCAGCGGACACCGGGAAACTCGACGCCGACCAGCTTCCGCCAGTGGTGCGAAGACGTGCTCAAGCCCGCCGTCATCGACCAGGCAGAAGTGACCTGAGGGATGCCCAGGCGCGAGCCGGGACCGTGCCCTGGCCTGCGGGCCAGCCCGGGACACGTGGGTGCCGGTGACCAGCCGCCCGACGTCCGTCCGGTGCTGGGGCGGACTGATCGAACAGACGTTAGGAATCCGATGTCCTGGCTCCGGGCACCGCCACATCTACGGGGCGGAAGGGGACCCGCCCTTCCGGTCCGGAAAACCCATGAGCGTTCTCCGATATCGAGGGATTGCTGTCAGACTAGGCTGATGGCGCAGGTATTGTGCCCGGTCTTGATCGGCAGGGACGCCGCGCTGGAGGCGGTCGACGCGGCGCTGACGGCCGCCATGTCCGGGCACGGCGGGTGTGTAGTGATCACCGGGGAGCCGGGGATCGGCAAGTCGCGGCTGGCCCTGGAGACGGCCAGCCGGGCGGCCAGCCGTGGCATGCGGGTCGTTATCAGCCGGGCGGTGCCGCAGTCAGCGACCGCTGCTTACCGGCCGCTGACGGACGCGCTGGTGCAGCTCCTCCGGGACCGGGCCGTTCCCGATGACGCGGCGATGGAGCCCTGGCTGCCCGCCCTGAGCGCGCTGCTGCCGGGCATGGCTGGCCGCGCTCAGGCCAGTGGAGAGGTCTCACCTGGGATCCGCGGTGAGGCGCTGATCCAGCTTCTTCGGCGCCTCGCGCCGCAAGGCCTGGTCATCGTGCTAGAGGACCTGCACTGGGCGGACCCGGATACCGCGGCCCTGATGGAGTACCTTGGCGAGCACCTTGATGGCGAGTCGTTGCTGTGGGTACTTACCCTGCGCGCGAACCGGCCGTCGGCCGCACTGGAAGTGGCCCGCCGGCAGCGGGGCCGGCCCGGCGTACTTCACCTCGGTCTTGACCGGCTCAGCGATGAGGACATGGCGCGCATGGTCCATGCCTGCATCCCGGGAGCAGATGCCGAACTCCTGCGCCGGGTGCAGGCCTCCGCCGACGGAGTACCGCTGCTGGTGGAAGATCTGCTGGCGTCGCCCGGGCTGCCGGAGTCGTTCACCGAGACGGTCCGCGAGCGCCTGGCCGGGTTCAGCGAACCGCAGCGATCGGTGATCGAGGCCGCTGCCATCCTCGGCCGCCACTTCGACTGGGAACTGCTCCCGGGCGTGAGCGGCCAGACTGCGGCCCTGGTGGCGGAGACGCTCGGGCTCGCTGTCGAGCAACTGCTGGTCAGCGCGGACGGCACGGCCTTCCGCTTCCGGCACGCGCTGACCCGCGAAGCGGTGCTCGATACCATGCTGCCACCCCGCCAGCGGGCCCTGGCCTCGGCGGCGCTCGCCGTTCTGGACGCCGCGCACCCGCGCCTGGAAGGCGGCCTGCGCGAGCTGGCCGTCGAGCTGGCCAACCGGGCCGGGGACCGCCGCCGGGCCGGAACGCTGCTGAGCGAGTCCGGCGGCCAGGCGCTGGCCTGGGGGGCGCTGGCCACTGCGATCGGTACCCTACGGCGTGCCGCTGACCTCCTCGAGGGCACTCCCGACCGGGATCAGGCGGAACTTCTGCTGGTCGAAGCGCTGGCCCTGGCCGGGCGGGTTGAGGAGGCAGCGGCGGCCGGCGGCCATCTCATCACCCGCCTCGGGACCGAGGCACCGGAACTCCGGACGGAGGTTCACCTTCGCCTCAGCCAGGCGGCGGTGGGCGCCTCACGCTGGGAGATGGCCCGTCACCACCTCGGCGCCGCCCGGCGCCTGGCCGGAACCGCCCCACCGGCTGGCGTGCGCGCGCGCATGGGTGTCATCGATGCCGAGGTGGCCTTCGCCGCCGACGACCTCGATGAGGCCCGGCTTTTCGCCGAGGACGTCCTCGCCACCGAGGGCAGTGCTCCGGATGTCCGCTGTCATGCGCTGGAGCTCATCGGCCGGAGCCACCGGCTGCGTGATCTCAGCGCCGCCCGCGCGGCGTTCGAGAGCGCACTGGTCACCGCGGAGGCAGTCGGCCTGCCGTTGTGGCGGTTGCGCGCCCTGCACGAGCTGGGCACCATCGACCTACTTGATCATGCCGGAGTGGAGCGGTTGTCCGAGGCGCGGCGCGTTGCCGAGCAGATGGGTGCGCTGAGTACCGTGGCGATTCTGGATCTCCAGCTCGCCGCGGGGTTCACCTGCCGCTGGGAACTGGACACGTGTGATGCCCACGCGCAGACCGCCGTCGGCCTCGCCGAACGGCTCGGCCTGGACCAGGTCCGGGCCAAGGCGCTGGCGGTACTGACCGGTAGCGCCAGCATGCGCGCCGACGCCGGGCAGACAGAGCGCTACGCCGCCCGCACCATCGCGGCCGCTCCGGACGACCAGATGGTCGAGGGCATCTGCTGGGCCAGCCGGGGAGCAGCGGTCCTGCTCGGTGGCGAGGCCGCGGCGGCCGTGGAACCCTACGCCCGGGGGATGGCGATCCTGGCCCGCCTCCCGCATGCCGAACCCGCGGGGCTTCGGGCGCTATGGCCGTTGCTCCTGGCCTCACTTGGTGATCACCGGGCGGCACGGGCGATCGAGGAGGCCCGCCGGCTGGGCGTCGGCGCCATCCGCCAGAACCGGAGCCTTATCGGCTATGCCGAGGCGGTTCTGGCCGGGCGAGCCGGGCAGCGGCAGCGGGCCAACGAACTGGCGGCGGGCGCCGACGTTGGCTTCACGAACGGCGAGGCCTGGGGTGAGCTGGCGAGGTTCTGCGCCGCCCCCGCTGCTCTCGCCGACGGATGGGGCGACCCGCTTCGCTGGCTGGCCGAGGCCGAGGCCGGATTTGATCGCCGGAACCTGCCCCGCCTGGTCGAGCGCTGCCGCGAACTGCTCAAGGAGTCGCAGGCCAATCCCTGGGTGGCGGCCGGAATCACCGCCAGGGAGGCGGACGTGCTGCACCTCGTCGCCGGTGGTCTGGCCAACAAGCAGGTCGCAGCGCGGCTGCATCTGTCGCCTCGGACCGTGGAGAAGCACGTCGAGAGCCTGCTGCGCAAGACCGGCGCTCGCTCCCGAACCGGCCTGGAGGCGGCCGCATCGCTGGCCGCAGCCCCCGACTCTCAGCGGGCGTTTCCTCCCCCGGGCACTACGTAGTCCCCGCTGGCATCTACGTGTTGTTCCCGATGTAACGGCAGGCGGCCGGCTTGCATGCTGGCCTGGCAAGCCAGGCCATGGGAAGGCAGCGCCAGATGCTCGAAGCTATGGAACCAATCGTGGCCGTCAAGAACATCGAGATGCCCGATGAGCAGCACGCCTTCGAACACGCCTCGCTCAGCGTGGTCAACCTGCCCGGCGTCACGATCACCCGCACGGTGTATCAGCCCGGTTGGAAGTGGTCGACCGACGTCAAGCCGGTCGTCGGCACGGAAGCCTGCCAGGCGGCCCACACCGGCTACATCGTCTCCGGCCGCCTCCACGCCCGCATGGACGACGGCCGCGAATACGACTTCGGCCCGGGTGACGCGCACGTGGTATCGGCCGGTCACGACGCCTGGGTGGAGGGGGACGAGCCGTGCGTCGCGCTTGACCTCGCTTTCACCGGACGTGCGCTAGCCGGGCACGTCGGCCGCTGTCCCTGCGGGGTTGAGTTCCGGGTCGCTAGCGACGACCAGTTCAGCCAGCTTGTCGCCGCCATCCGCGACCACGCGCGCAGCTCCCACGGGCACGAGCTCACCACCCAGCAGGTGCTCGCCGAGGTGATGGCATGATCCGGCGGCTGTTGGTTCTGGAACGCACGGGGTCACTGGACGATCACGCAGTACATGTACCAGCTAGATGCCGGAGCAGTCGAGGGGGCTGCTCCGGCATCTAGCAAGTCCTCGACCCGGCTTCGGGCACGTTCCGCAGCCGCTTGCGTTCGCCGAGTGCGACGCGGCTCCGGTTACGCCGCCATCTACCTGCCCGTACAGGGGTCGGGCAGGCAGACGGCCGGCGTAGCCGGAGCCGTCGGTGGGCCGGTTCCCGGGGCGCTGGCGCTGCTGGCGGTCACGGCTCCCGGCGGCGCTGCGCCCAGGCCTGCAGCCGGGCGTCGTAGAACCAGCGCCCGAACAACTGGCCGGCGTAGACGACCCAGCCGACGCCGATCAGCCACGACTCCACGATCAGGACGGTGCCCAGCGCGCCGTAGCTGACCGCGTTCCTGACGATGAGCGGCTCGAAGACCAGGCCGGAGAAGGCCCGCAGGCCAGCCAGGCCCACCAGCGTCGCCGCCGCGCCCGGCATCGCCGCCAGATAGCTCACCCGGCCGCCGATCAGGAATCGCAGCCCCCACCAGAAGAAGGCGATGCCGAGCACCACCGCCACCGCCACCCGGCCCGCCGTCTCGGCCAGCCCGCCGTTCGTCACCGACCCGACCGTGGCCGCCGCGTAGATGTAGGCGATGAGGGCGACCAGCCACACCACCTGACGCCAGATCTTGTGCCACGGCCCGGCGGGAAGGCCCCAGATCCTCTCGAACCCGGCCTGCACGCTGCCCGCCAGCGCCACCCCGGACACGCTCAGCACCAGAGCACTGAACACGCTCGTCGTGCCCAGCACCCGGGCCGGCGCCGAGAAGAGCCGTGTCACCGCGTCGGCGGAGGAGCCGGTCAGGTCCATGCCGTAGACCACCCACCCGGCGAGGCCCCGGTGCGGAGCAGGGCCGGCGGCGGCGACGAGGATAAGCAGCGGGATCACGGTGAGGATGGCCAGGGCAGCGAAGCCCAGAGCCCAGTGCATGAGCTCGAACTCCTTGCCGCTCCGGTAAAGGCGCTTGAACCGGAGATCGTGCCAGACCCGCTCGGCGCCCCGGAGCACCGCGCGGCGCACCGCCCGGTACGGGCTCCCGCCCATCACCGGCGGACACGCCCATCGCGCCGCCGCCGCACCGCGCTACCGCCTGCCGGACAGCGCCATGCACCGCGACGGGGGGCACTCCAGCAACATGATCGTCGCGTCATCACGAGATCATCCCTCCTGGTGGTCAGGGATCGCCTGGATCAGCAGGCCCGGCTCCTCGAGGCGAGTTCTCCGCCGCGCCAACCCCACGTCCATCGTCCTCCACCCGGCAGACCTTAACCCGGCCAGCACCGCCAGCCCGCTACCGACCGGAGCGGTCCGCGCACAAAACGGCGATATGCGTGCGCCCGGCCGGTCTGCACGCCGTCAGCCCGCCGGACGGTTGCGGGATGATTCTGATCGAGGGACGCGTTCACCATAAAGGACACGACATATCGTGTTGTTTGGGTAGGCGTGGGCCGTTGACGGGCTCCGGGCCTTGAGAGGTGAGCATGATGACCGGTTGGTACGCAGAGCGGATGCCGGGCAGGTCGGCCAAGGCCATGATCGCCGTGACGCTGCTCGCGCTGCTGCTGGTGGCGGCCGTGCCGGTGGCCCTGCTGGCCGCAGTGGTCATGATGATGCTGGGATACGTCGTCGGCGGGCTCGCGCTGTTCGGCGGCTCGGTCCTCGCCGCCGCGATAGCTGTGGCGCTCGCGGGCATGAACGGGATGCGGCACCTGCGCAAGCTGCTCTCCGGGGACAGCTTCCGCGTCGTGCGGCTGGACGGCAGCCAGGACAGCGATGTCGCCGAGCCAGCGGGCAGGCACTACACCAACCTGGTGCAGCTGGACCGCAGCGAGTACACCGAAGTTCGCTGACCTGGCCCTCCCCTTATTGCGGGTAACTCAATCGCGGGCGGTTCCTCGTTCCCTTCGCGCGCCTCTATGGTCGGTGAATGAACGGACTTGCTTCTTCCGTGCCCGCGGTGCGGGTCGAGGGTGTGGTCAAGCGCTTCGGGGCGAATGCGGCGCTGGACGGGGCCGCGCTCGAGGTTCCGGGGGGGATGGTGTTCGGCCTGCTCGGCCCGAACGGGGCGGGCAAGACCACGCTGGTTCGCATTCTGGCCACGCTGCTGGCGCCCGATGCGGGCCGGGCGGAGGTCTTCGGCCATGACGTGGTGCGTGAGCCTGCCGCTGTCCGCGAGCTGATCGGCCTGACGGGGCAGTTCGCGGCGGTCGACGAGCTCTTGACCGGGCGGGAGAACCTGGAGATGTTCGGCCGCCTGTTCGAGCTGTCCCGTGAGCAGGCCCGCCGCCGCGCCGGCGAGCTGCTGGAGCGGTTCGAACTGGCGCCTGCGGCTGACCGGCCGGCGCGGACCTACTCCGGCGGCATGCGGCGCCGGCTCGACATCGCGTCGAGCCTGCTGACGCGCCCGCAGGTGCTGTTCCTCGACGAGCCGACCACAGGCCTGGATCCGCGCAGCCGCAACGAGATCTGGGCCATCGTGCGCGAGCTGCAGCGCGAGGGGACAACGCTCCTGCTGACCACCCAGTACCTCGAGGAAGCCGATCAGCTGGCCGACCGGATCGCCGTCATCGACCGCGGGAAGGTGATCGCGGAGGGAACCGGGAACGAGCTCAAGGACCGGGTCGGCGGCCAGATCCTGGAGGTAGAACTGTCCAGCGTGGGGCAGCGTGACCGGGCCCAGGCCGTGCTCGCCGGGGTGGGCTGCGGTGATCCTCAGCCGGACGAGCGCCCGGACCGGCTTACCCTCCCGGCCCCGCGCAACGGGCTCCAGCTGGTCGAGGAGGCGGCTGCCGAGCTGCGCCGGGCACAGATCGGCGTCAGCGACATCGGGCTGCGCCGGCCCACGCTGGACGATGTTTTCCTGCAGCTGACCGGTGCGCCGCCCAGCGAGGATGGCGCCGGGCCTGGCCCCCGGACCCGGCGCCGCCCCCGGCCCCGGCAGCCGGCGCCGGACGGGTCAGCGCCCCGCAGGCCGGTCCTGCGGCTGCGGCACCCGTCGCCGCAGGCCGCCCGCTCGGCAATCACCGACACCGCCGTGATCACCGGCCGCAACCTGCGTCACTTCATCCGCCAGCCGGACCTGCTGACCTTCTCCACCATCCAGCCGGTCATCTTCGTGCTGCTGTTCGTCTACGTGTTCGGCGGCGCGGTCAGCCGCTCCCTGCCGCACGGGATCACCTACGTCAACTTCCTGCTGCCCGGGATCTTCGTCCAGTCGGTCACCTTCCGCGCCTCGCAGACGGCGGTCGGCCTGTCGGAAGACCTGGAACGCGGGGTGGTCGACCGCTTCCGGTCCATGCCGATAGCCCGCTCGGCCGTGCTGGCCGGACGCACCGTGGCGGACCTGGTCCGCAACATCCTCATCATCGGCCTGATGATCGCCGTCGGCTACGCGGTCGGGTTCCGCTTCCACGGAGGGGCAGCAGGGGCGATCGGGTGCATCGCCGTCGTCGCCGCCTTCGGCTTCGCCCTCAGCTGGATCTTCGCCTTCGTGGCGCTCACCGTCCGGGGCGCCGAGGCAGCACAGACGGCCGGGTTCGTCGTGATCTTCCCGCTCGTCTTCGCCAGCTCGGTGTTCGTGCCCGTCTCCACCCTGCCGCACTGGCTGCAGGCGTTCGCGAAAATCAGCCCCGTCACAATCACCGCCGATGCCGCCCGCTCGCTCGCGCTCTTTGGCACCCCGGCATCGCTGGGAGCGGCCGCGGCATGGATCGGCGGCCTGCTGGCCGTGTTCATACCGCTGTCCGTATGGCGCTACCGGCGGATGAGCTAAGCCGCGTTTGACGCAACGGCGTGGCTCACCCTGGCGCACACATCAGCCCACTACCGCCGAGGGTGGCCCTGCCGGACTCGACGTCACCGACATCGGCCGGGACATCATCCGCATCGACGGGACCGCCGGGCATGTTCCCGGGTTTCCCGCGGCCGACCAGGTGCCGGAGTACGTGATCAAGTACTCCGAGCGCATCGGGGCGCTGTTCGGCACGGCGTCCCGGTTCGCCGCGATGTTCCCGGAGGCCCTGATCATCACGCCACACCGCCTGCACGCCTGACGGCCCCGCAGCATCCGGCCGCCGATCCGGGGCGCAGTCAGTGCCGCGTGTTCCCGCAGAGGCGTCCGCAAAGTGCAGTAATGCTGCGGATACCCTGCCCCGGTCCCGGTTCGCAGGATGGCAGTAAGAACCGACTGCGAAGGGACCCGAGATGAATGCCCGACCGAACATCATCCTCATCCACGGCGCCTGGGCCGAGGGCTCCTGCTGGAGCGGCGTCGTCGAGCGCCTGCAGGCCGGCGGCTACCACGTCACCGCGCCGCAGTTCCCGCTGACCGCGCTCGCCGATGACGTTGCCCGGCTGCGCCAGGTGCTGGACCTGCAGGACGGCCCCACCATCGTCGCCGGGCACTCCTACGGCGGCCAGGTCATCACCGCGCTCGGCGCGGACCACCCCAATGTCGCGGGCCTGGTCTACGTCGCCGCGTTCGGCCTGGACCAGGGCGAATCGCTCGGCGCGGCGCTGTCCCAAGGACCGGTGACCCCGGCGCTGGCGCATATGTTCACCGACAGCCACGGCTTCGGCTGGCTACCCGAAGACGACTTCGTCAGCTATTTCGCCGCCGACGTCAACCCGGTCCAGGCCAAGGTCATGCACGCCGTGCAGCAACCCCTGGCCACCTCCGCCTTCGCCGACGTGATGGGCGTCCCGGCCTGGAAGACGCTGCCGTCCTGGTACCTGGTCGCCACCGACGACCAGGCCCTCCCCCCTGATGCCGAGCGCCAGTTCGCCGCCCGCATGGGCGCCACCACCATCGAGATCCCGTCCAGCCACGTCGCGATGGTCTCCCACCCCGGTGACGTGGCACAGCTCATCGAGACAGCAGCCACAGCCGTGACGGCTGCCAGCTAGACCGGCTCACCCATCACGGCATGACGACTGCCCGATCTGCAGAGACAAGCGGGCGAACGGATATCTCAGTAGGCACCGGCCAGGAGCACATAATGAAAGGAGCACATGACGATGAGTGAGTCATCGCTGACCTATCAGGTTTATGTGGCGCCGATCATCGCGATGGCGGGCAAGGACGTCCCGCCTGGCCAGAGCCGCTCAACCTGGAGCCCGATATCGGCCACCCTCATTTCCGGCCGGCATGACGCCGTCCTGGTCGACCCCCTTATGACGGTCGAGCAGGGCATGGCTGTAGCTGACTGGGTGTCAACCACGGGAAAGAACCTCACCACGGTGTACGTCACCCACGGGCACGGTGACCACTGGTTCGGGCTGGGCGCGGTCCGCGAGCGCTTCCCCGGCGTGCGGGCTGTCGCAACGCCGGCAGTCATCGAAAGTATGCGCAAGTGGTCCGCGCCCGGGGTACTCCAGACATTCTGGCAGCCCAGGTTCCCGGGCCAGATCCCTGATGACAACCCCGTCGCCGATCCGCTGGACGGTCCGTCGTTCGAGCTTGAAGGCCGTCAGCTGGTCGCGGTCGGCGTCGGGCACACCGACACCGACGACACCACGGTCCTGCACGTGCCGGACATAGGGCTGGTCGTCGCCGGCGACGCGGCATACAACGGCGTGCACCAGTACCTGGCGGAATCAGACTCTCAAGGCCGCCAGGACTGGCTCGCGGCCCTCGACATCATCGAGGCACTCGATCCGCGTGCCGTCGTAGCCGGGCACAAGCGCTACGGCAACGACGACAACCCGCGCATCATCGATGAAACGCGCCAGTACATCAGGGACTTCGACCGGCTCGAGAAGGAAACCGCCACGGCGGAGGAACTCTACTGGCAGATGCTGGCGATTCACCCGCACCGGGTCAACCCCGGCGCACTGTGGCTCTCGGTCCAGTCGGCAAAGGCCGGAACGGGCCAAAGATAACGGGGCTCAACGTGTTGGACCCTGACCAGCAGTTCCTACATCGACGACTTCACACGCATGGCCGCGGGGCGCGGTGGTCAGGCGTCCCGGCGGATCAGCACGACCGCGGTCACGGCCAGCAGGATGGCCGCGAGGACGACGAAGATGCCGGTCTCGATGCCCTGGAACGGCCAGAACCGGCTGGCGGGCTGGTAGGTGACGAAGGAGCGGAATCCGGTGAGCGCCGCCCGGCAGGATGAGGTCAGGCCTCCCGCGGACGTGAGGGGCTTGGCCAGCCCCGCGCAGGCCTTGGGCAGGGAGCTGATCGGCACCCCGAAGGCCGCCGGCTGGTCCTGCGGCCCCGCCATCAGCTGGCCGGCCGGGTTGCGCGTGCCCTGGCTGATCAGCCAGTACGAGCCGGTCAGCCGGGTCTGGGCGAGCAGGCTGCTGGTGACCGTGACCGGGCTCAGGTAGTGCGCGCGCAGCCAGAGCGTCACCGCGAGGCGGGCCGCGATGAACCCGCCGAGAGTGACCGCCATCGCGGGCACGGTACGGCGGATCAGCGCGCCCGCGCAGATGCCCAGCGCCATCGCGAACACCGCGTAGGCCACCGGCACGAGGTACAGGACGTCGAACCGGCCAGGGTAAAACTCGCTGCCGTGCTCGGCGTTGGTCGGGCTGGCCCACCAGGTGGTCAGGGCGGCGATGCCAGCGCCCCAGGCCGCCGCGGCGAGCAGCAGCCAGCCGGCCTTGACCGCGAGCCAGCGGGCCCGGGTGATGCCCTGCACCCAGGCGAACTGGGTGGTGCTGGCCTCGAACTCGGTAGCCACCATGGGGGCGCCCAGGAACAATCCGGCGAGGACCGGCGTGGCCAGCAAGATGAGGCTCGTGAATCCAACCGTGGGACCGCCGGAGAACAACCCGCCCCCGGTTGAGCAGTTCACGCCGTTCTGGCCGTTATTGATGCCTGACGCGCATTGCGTGATGATGGTGTGGTACTGGGAGACGAGCTGCAGGCCGGTAAGCAGCAGCAGCAGGCAGAGCGCCGCCACTATCGCGGTGCCCACAGCGAACTGGGCCCGGTACTGCCGCCAGGTGAGCCAGGTCATTGTTCTTCTCCAACCGGGGTCAGGCGGGATATCGCGGGTGCGGTGTCCTGGCCCATGTAGGCCAGCACCATCTCTTCGAGCCCGACGTCGGAGCTTTCCCACGCCGGGTCGATGACCGGGGCGTTGCCGCGGACGAGCAGCGTGGTCTGCCGGGCGGTGTGCACGGCCTGGACGATGGTGTGCGTCCTGGCGATCGCGGCGGTGTCCTTGCGCGGTCCGACCAGCACGCGGTGCTCGGCCAGCAGCGCGTCGATGTCGCCGGACAGCTGAACGTGGGAAGCCGACAGCAAGATGAGGTAGTCGACTACCCGCTCCATGTCGGCGACGAGGTGCGAGGACAGCACGACGGTCAGCCCGCCGTCGGCGACGGCGTCGGCCATGGTGGCCAGGAAATGCCGCCGGGCCAGCGGGTCCAGCGCGGCGACGGGCTCGTCCAGCAGCACCAGCCTGGGCTTCTTGGCCAGCGTGAGCGTCAGCGCGAGCTGGGCTCGCTGGCCCCCGGACAGCGAGCCCGCCGCGCGGTCCAGCGGGATATTCAGCGACTTCAGCCGGTCACGCACCAGCGCCGCGTCCCAGCGGCGACGGTTCAGGTGCGCGCCGATGCTGATGTGCTCCTCGGCGGTGAACCGCCGGTACAGCGGGATCTCCTGGGCCAGGAAGCCGACTTCGGCCAGCCAAGCCGGGTCCTGGCGGGGCGCGCCGCCCAGCACCGACATCTGGCCCGCGGTCGGCCGGGCCAGCCCGGACAGCAGCCGCAGCAGCGTGGTCTTGCCCGCGCCGTTCGGGCCGATCAGCGCGCATATGCAGCCCTCGGGCACGGTGACGTCGCAGTCGCTCAGCGCGGTGACCCGGCGGAACTGCTTGACCAGTCCCCGGGTCTGGATGACCGTGGTCATGCGATCTCCTCCTGGGGTGCTGCCTGCAGCGTGACGCGCAGCAGCGATTCGATCGACTCATCGTCGAGCCCGGCCTCGCGGGCTTCCCGCACCCACCGGGCCAGGCTGCGGCCGAGCCGGGAGTGCGTACCGGGCGGCGGCCCTGGCGGGAGGTTCAGCACGAACGTGCCGTGCCCGGCCCGGGCGTGCACCAGGCCCTCGCGTTCCAGGTCGCGGTAGGCCTTGAGCACCGTGTTGGGATTGACGGCCGTCGCCGCCACGACCTCGCGCACCGTGGGCAGCTGGTCGCCGACGTCCAGCACGCCCATCCGCAGCGCCTGCCGTACCTGCTGCACGATCTGCAGGTAGGGCGGTGCTGCCGACCGGCCATCAATGCGGAAGTTGATCATGTCTTGGGTCCTTAATGTCTTAAGCTGTTAAGACATTAAGCCTTAACGAGCCGCCGTCAACGCGCGGGTGCCCCGTGGCCCACGGGCAACGGGCATCGCGGCAAGCGGGCAGCGGGCAGGGATCGGCGGGCCTGCAGCTGGGCTGGTCGGCGGGGTTCAGGCGATAAGCAGGCGAAGGCCAAGCTCTGCTGCGTCGAGAGCGACGAGGTCGCGGTTGCGTTCGGCCCACCGGCCTGAGACAAGGTCATCACGGAGGCTGTGCACTGCCCGCTGCTCGAGCTCCGGCCCGACTCTGGCCCACACCGATACTCCGCGACGTACATGATCGTCGAGGTATGCCTCGGGCCGGCGCCAGTGGGCCTCGAAGAAGCCGTCAGCGCAGTCCCACGGAATGAGCACCGGCTCCGTGCGCGCTCCGATCGCGCTGGCCAGCTCGGTCAGCGAAGGCCTGCCGACTAGGAGGTCAGCGATCTCGGGCAGGTAGTCGCGAGTAAGCCAGAACCGGCCACGCCATCCGGTCTCACTGGTGTCGTGCGTGAACACCACCACGCGGCGAGCCACGCGCCGCATCTCGCGCAGGCCCGCGATCGGGTCCTGCCAGTGATGAAGGGTGGCAAAAGCCATCGCCGCGTCGAAGGACTGGTCCCCGAACGGAAGGCTCTCCGCGGCGGCAGCCACGCACGGCGCCGCGCCTGCGGGACGCTGCGCCCGCATGACCGCCGACGGTTCCACCGCGGTGACGTCGCGGTCGGAGGGCTCGTAGGAGCCGGTGCCGGCCCCCACATTCAATACCGTCCGCGCATCGCCGAGCGCAGCCCAGACCTGCGCGGCGATCCGCGGCTCGGTGCGCCGCGTCACGGTGTAGGTGGCTCCGATGGTGTCATACAGCTGCGCGCTGGACATGTCGCTGCCTCCCTGGCCGTCGCCATCCCCACGCCGAGCGCGGCGCGGGCATGCAGCTGATAGCCGCCCGCCAGGGCCGTCCCGGGGACGGTTTTACCGGATGGTGGCTGCGCAGCCGGCCTGGCCATGCTTTTCGCTGTAACGCTGGTGGTACTCCTCGGCCCGGTAAAACGCGGACGCCGGGGTGATCTGCGTGACGATCTGCCGCCTCCGCGATGGCTGCTCGGCATCGCGCGATGCGATCGCGGCTTCATGCTGGCTAGCGTCATGGTAGAAGATCGCTGACCGGTACTGGCTGCCGAGATCCAAGCCCTGGCGGTTGCGGGTGGTCGGATTGTGGATCCGCCAGAACACCTGGAGCAGCTCCGCGTAGCTGACCTGGGCCGGGTCGAACCACACCTCGACCGCCTCGGCGTGGCCGGTGCGGTGCCGGCAGACCCGCTCGTAGGTGGGGTCCGCGACATTCCCGCCGGTGTAGCCGGCAGCGGTCTGCAGCACCCCGTGGACCTGGCGGAAGGCCGCCTCGACACCCCAGAAGCATCCCGCGGCGAATGTCGCGCGCTCGGCCCCGTCCGGCCCGTGGCCCTCGAACGGCGGTGCCAGCGCCGGACCGGCGTTGCGGTTCCTAGCTTCATCACGTTATACCCCTTCAGGCATAGACTACCGGCCTGCGGAACATCACCCAGGTCACTGGCGCTCACGCACAGCTGCAGGGCCAGGCAGGTCTTGCCGATCCCCGATACCGGGCATGGTGACAAGTCGCTTTCCCTCCCGGAACAGCGACCGGACCTCGTCCGGCTCTCGTCTTCGGCCGAAGAAAGAGCTCAATGGATATCGGAAAGGACTGCGGCACCCATGCCTAACGAGCGAGCAGGCGACCCTGGCAACCGAGGAAGCACGATCGCTGACCTCGCCGAGGCCGCAGGTCCCGGATCAGTCGATGGCCGCCACCTGCTACTGGTCGGCGCGGGGCCTGGCCTTGGAACGGCCGTGGCACGTCGCTTCGCCGTGGGTGGCTACCGGCTAACCCTGGTGGCGCGTAGCCCGGACAGCCTCGGCGACCTCGCGGGCACCTTGGCCGATACCGGTGCCAAGATCAGCACCATCGCGGCCGATGCCAGCGATCCCGATGGCCTGGGCGCGCGGATGAGGGAGCTCTATCTCGGAAATGGCGCACCGGGCGTCATCGTCTATAACGCCGTCATGGGAGCTCCGGACCGGCTGCTGAGCTCAAGTGTCGCCCACCTCCAGGCGGCGTATTCAGTAGATGTCATCAGCGCCATCGTCGTCGCGCAGGTGGCCGCCCCGGCCATGCGGGCCGCCGGCTTCGGGACCATCCTCGTCACCGGGGGCGGGTTCGCCGACCACCCGATCCCGGCCCTTGCGACCGTTTCCCTCGGCAAGGCGGCCCTCCGGTCGGCCGCGACAATGCTCGGCGCTGACCTGGAACCGGACGGCATCCGCGTGGCCACACTGACGATCGCAGGGCAGATAGCTGCAGGTACTTCCTTTGACCCGGAGCGCATCGCCGAGCGCTACTGGGAGGTTGTCCACCTGGACGGTCCATGGCAGGCAGAATTCCGATTTACCGGCGAGTAGGCGACGTCTTACCGATGCGGCCAGACGACGGGGAACAGGGGATGATCCAAGGCCGCGCCGGCCGGGAGCTGGGATTCGAGGCCATCGAACGGCGGCGAGGTGCGCCACGGCCGCGGCGCGTGCCGCGCATCGGCCGACAGGTAGCGCAGCGATAGCACCCGGCGGCGGCCGCGGAACGGGAACCCCGGCGCCCCGTGCACCGTCAGGAAGTCGAAGAAGATCGCGTCGCCCGGCTCGAGCTCGAAGCGGCGGATGTCGAAGGCGTCCCGGCCGGCCTCGATGTCCGGCAGTTCGGCCAGGCTCCCGTCCGGGAACCACTTCGCCTCCCCGGCCAGGAACGTCCGCGGCATGAGCCAGGGCCCGCGGTGCGAGCCGGCCAGCAGCTCCAGGCAGCCGGCCGCGGGCACCGGGTCCACCGGTATCCAGGCGCTGACGCCGTGCCCGTCGACGTTGTAGTAGGGCTGGTCCTGGTGCCAGGGGGTGCGCTGCCGGGTTCCGCCTTCTTTCACCAGCACATGATCGTGGTAGAACCGCACCTGCGGCGTTCCCATCAGCGCCGCGGCGATCTGTGGCACGCGGGAGTGGCGGGCCAGCCCCTCGATCTGCGGGACGTCCTCCCAGCGGCGGAAGTCCTCAGTGAACGAACCGGGATCACCCAGGCCGCTCGCCACCTGGGCCAGCGGGCCAGGAGCGGCCAGCACGGTCTCGATCGCGGCGACCGCAGCGGCTATCTCGGCCGGGTCCAGGACGCCGCGCACGCAGGCGACGCCGTCGCGGGCGAAAGCCGCGGCCAGTTCCGGGCCCGACTGATCCAGGTCCACGGCTATCCCTCCTTGCTGTAGCGACAGTCTGGCCGATCCGGACCGCACCACCAAGCACGCCCCGCCGAGACGCCTGGGGGGCTAGTCAGCCAGGCCACCGTTGCGTACGACCACCGGTTCCGCCGGCTGGAGGACCAAGGTCGCGCCGGCCGGGTCAAGACGGTGGTAAGTGTCGACGAAGAGCCCCGGATCAAGAGTCGCCCCGGCACCGTAGTCGGCGTCCTGCCACAGGCCGTAGTGGAACGGAATGGCCAGGCCGGTGCGCTGCTGCCACGCGAGCAGTGCGGCCTCGTGCGCGTTCATGTTGCCGGCCGTGCCATTGATGCAGATCAGGGAGGCGCTCACGTTGCGGGTGTCGCTGATGATCTCGCTGTCATATTCAGTGTCCCCGCTGTGGTGCACGCTGACGTCGCCGCATTCCAGCACGTAGCCAACGGCATCTGGCGTCGGCTCGGGAGCGAATACGTGCCGGGCATGCACCGCGCGCACGGTGAGGTCGCCGATCTGGACGACATCCCCTCGCCGGACCGCCGTGGACCGATCCGCCGGGACGCCGGCGGCGAGGACCTTGTCGGCAGCTATCGGAGGGCCGATGAAGCGCGCCTTCTCATGACTCATGAACGCCGTGATCGAGTCGGGATCGAGGTGATCCTCGTGGCTGTGGCTGGCGAGCAGTGCGTCGGCCCGCACCTGACGAGGGTCGAGTGGCGGCGGGACGTTACGCCTCGAGCCATAGGACCTGGTCACAGCGTCTGAGAGGTACGGGTCGATGACCGCCACCACCCCGGCCGGCGTCTTGCACACCACACCTGCCTGGTACAGCCACCACAGTACGACGGTGCCGGGGCGGACTGCGTACCTGTCGATCTCCTGCCAAAGCTCATCAGCGGACTTCACGATCCGATCCCTCACCTTCGGGCTGCCGTACGCCAGATGACGTTCTGCAGCTACTTCGCTGGCTGGTCGGACGCCACCGTGATCGGGCGGCCGACGGTTCCGGAAATGTTGGCGCTGAGATTGCCGCCATCGACCGGTATCACGGTTCCGGTGACCATGCGGGCAGCGTCCGAGGCCAGGAACAGGGCCGGCCCGACGATGTCCTCGGCGCTGACCAGGCGGCCGAGCGGCACGCCGCCCAGAAAGGTGTCACCCATCAGCCGCCCGTCGGCGCCCGCCTCGCCCATCCACTCGCGCATCCCCGCAGAGTCCACCTGCGAGGGCGCGATGGCGTTGACCCGGATACCACTCGCGCCCCATTCCAGGGCCAGCTCGCGAGTCAGGTGATTGATGCCGGCCTTGGCGGCGCTGAAGACGATGTTGCCCCGGCCCATGGCCGAGCACCCGCAGGTCGAGCTGATGTTGACGATGCTGCCGCGACGCTGGGCAATCATCTCCTGCCCGACCCGCTGGCTCACGAAGAAACAGGACATGAGGTTGAGGTCGGTGACATGCCTCCAGTCGGCGAGTGTCACCTCATGCGGCAGGACCCGCCGGTTGCCGCCGGCGTTATTGACCAGGACGTTAACCGCGCCGAATCGCCGGACGACATCACGGGCCATCTCATCGATGGCGCCGAGGTCGGTGACGTCGCACTCCACGCAGGTTACGGACCCGCCGAGCTCAGCCGCCAGCCGGGCCAGGCCGTCACCGTCGCGGTCCACCATGACCACGTGCGCGCCGTTAGCCGCGAAGCCCGCGGACAGCGCCGAGCCGATCAGTCCGGCCGCCCCGGTGATGATCGCCGTCCGGCCGTCCAGGCGCCAGGTGGTTTCAGTCGTCATCGTCGCAGGCTCCCTTCAGTCTTGGCGCGCGCCTGGCAGGGCGAGACCGTCTGGCGCCGCGACGACGATCACGCCGTGTTCTACCGAGCCCTTGTCCAGGTACTGGATGACGTCGCCGATCGTCCAGTGGGACAGGCGGCGGGAAGCCCTGTCCGAGACAGAAGCGCAGTGCGGTGTCAGCACCGTGTTCGGCGTGCTCAGAAGCGGAGACGTGGACGGCAGCGGTTCCTCGGCGAAGACGTCCAGGCCCGCCCCTGTGACGTGTCCGCTGTGCAGCGCGTCCGCCAGCGCCGACTCGTCGATGAGGCCGCCGCGAGAGACGTTGACCACCACGGCACCGGACGGCAGGAGGCCCAGCTCGCGCGCACCAATCAGGCCGCGCGTCGAGTCGGACAGCGGCAGGTGCAGGCTCAGCGCCGCGCTGCGGGCGAGCAGGTCGTCAATGTCGGCCGCCCGCTCAGCGCCGGCCGGGACCGGCACCGGCGCGGCATCGTAGATCAGGACCTGGCGCACCAGGGGCCGCACTCGTTCCACGAAGGCGTTCCCGATCCGGCCGCACCCGAGGACGCCGACAGTGACCTCGTCCAGCGGCTGAATCCCGTCCAGGGCAGCCGGGCCGGTCCACCCGGACCTGACGTACCGGTCGGCGGGCAGCAGCCGGCGCTGAACGGCCAGCAGCAGGGCCAGGGCGTGAGAGGCAACCTCCTGCGCACCGTAGGCGGGTTGATTGACAACGGTTATGCCGCGGCTGGCCGCGGCGGCCAGGTCGATCGTGTCCAGCCCGACGCCGCTCCGGCCGATGACCCGGACGGACGGTCCGAAGGCGGCGATGATCTCTGCCGACAGCCGCTGCAAGGTGACCACCACGGCATCGGCGCCGGCCGTGGACTGCCGGGCCGCGGCGGCGCTGGATAGGTCCGCCCAGCGGATCGTGGCCCGCCCGCCGAACTCCCGCTCGATCGCGTGCCGCCGCGCGGAGAAGGCACCGTCGGCCACCGCGATCACCGGACTGGTCATGACCCGCCCTTCGCTCTTTGCCGCAGATCAGCCCACAGCCTGGCGGACACGCGGAGCCGCCCCGGCGGCTGCGCCGCGGCGTGCCGGGCCTCCACGTCGCCCGGCATCAGCACTGGTGCACCGGGATCGGCTGGCCGGCTGGCCAGGATCCGGTCACGGCACTCGTCCACGCGGGCGCTGAAGTCAGCGGGCTCCCGCAGCCCGGCCGGCGAAAAGGCCAGCAGCACCAGGCCGTTGGCGGCGGCAGACCGGGGGTCATCCGGGCGGCCCCCTCCGGCCAGTGCCTCGCCAAGCAGCTGGATGACGACACTGAGCCCGTATCCCTTGTGGGCGCCGAAGGGCAGGATCGAGCCGCCCGCGTAGAACTCGCGAGGATCGGTCGTCGCCTGCCCCTCAGCCGTCTGCAGGACCCCGGCGGGGGCCGGACGGCCGGCCTGGGCGGCCACGCGTATCTTGCCCTCGGCCACTCCCGCAGTGGCGAAGTCCAGGACTACCGGGCGCTCCTCGTCGCCGGTCGGGATGGCGACCGCCAGCGGGTTCGTGCCCAGTACGCGCTCCACCCCGCCCAGTGGGGCGACGGCCGGGCCGCAGCTGAGGAAACCCGCACCGACCAGTCCGTTCCTGGCTATGTACTCGACCCACTCCCCCAGCCGACCGCTGTGGTTGCAGTTGCGCACCGCTACCAGGCCCACGCCGGTGTCGCGGGCGATCTCGGTCGCCGTGCGGGCGCCAAGCTCGGCCGCGAGGTGTCCCCATCCCCAGCGGCCATCCACCATGGCGGTGGAGCCGGCGCGCGAGGCGACGACCGGAATTTCAGCCGGCCGGACCTGGCCATCGGCGACAGCGTCGACGTACTCGATCACGCGCATCAGGCCATGCGATGCGTGGCCGAGCTGCTCGGCTAGCACGAGCGAATGAGCGATGGCCTGCGCCGCAGTCGCCGGGGCCCCCGCTGACTGGAGCAATTCCGCAGTGAGCATGCGGGCGTCGTCGAGCGACGGGTAGACCTCTCCCGTGTTCACGGCCGCGGCGCTCATCCTGCCCGGCCGTTCCCCGCGCGCAGCTTTTCCACTGCGCTGGCCGCGGCCACGGAAATCAGCCTCGTGTCGCTGGTCGCCGTGACCATGTCGAAGCCCAGCCCGCCCCAGTGCAGGGCTTCGCCGGGATCAGCGGTGTGCGCGACCGCGAGCTTTCCGGCGCGGTGGCACGACTTGAGAACGCGCTCGGACAGCTCATGCAAGACGGCGTTGTCGGCGCGCCAGCTGAGTGGGCCGCCATTCGACAGGGAGAGATCCTGAGGGCCGATGTAGGCCCCGTCTATTCCGGGCACCGCCACGATAGCGTCCAGGTTGTCGATCGCCGCCCGGGTCTCGATCTGCACCAGGCACAACACGCGCCGGTCGCCATCGTCGGTGGTGTAGCCGGGAATCTGCAGCGCGGCTCGCCATGGCCCGAAGCTGCGGTAGCCGGCCGAAGGGTACCGGCAGGCGCCCGCTATCCGCGCGGCCTCATCGGGTGTGTCGAGCATCGGCACGATGAGTCCCTGCGCGCCCGCGTCCAGGGCGGCCATGGCCGTTCCGTAATCGGTCTTCCAGGGGATGCGCACCAGGGTCGGGGTGCTGCCGGTCGCCCGGAGCATGGCGGCAAGCTGCTCCGATCCCCCGGTGGGCGCGTGCTGCAGGTCGATCACCAGCCAGTCGAAGCCGGCCTGGGCCATGAACTCGGCGGCAAGCGCGCTGTTGGAGCTGATGAACGCTCCCCACAGCGGCCGCCGGTCAAGCTCGTCTCGCAGGTTCCGCATAACCGAGATGACCTCCGGCTCAGGTCTGGGCGAGGCGTCAACATCGATGCGTTGAACCTAAGGCTGGCGACTGTGAACTGTCAACAATTATCTAGATCCCCTGCGACTTCCGGGTCGAGGCGCATTTGACCGGTAGAGGATCATCCGCTGGCGGGGTATCGCGGCTACGCGGATGAGCGGTCGCCCGAGCCCGCCGGAACGAGTCAGGGCGCGCAGGAAGCCAGGCGCGGCGCCGCGCCCGGCGCCAGGCGCGGCGCCGGGCTCCCCCTGGTCGCGGCCCAGGCCGGGCCGGCGACTCGGCGGAACGAGGCCCGGGTCAGGATCTGCCGTGTCGTGACAGCGGCCGTCCAGTGTGCGGACCCCAGCGCGGGCAGTGGCCTCATCCCGGCCCGGGCGTGCCGCCGGCATTGAGCGCGGTGTTGCCGCCGTCCACGGGGACCACCACTCCCGTCACGAAGCGCGCGGCATCGCTGGCCAGAAAGTGGATGACATCGGCGATCTCGTCGGGCTCGGCGAGCCGGCCTAGCGGGATGCCCCGGATGAAGCGCTGCTCCACCGCCCCGCCGTCGAAGCGCTGATCCGCCAGCAACGAGCTGATCGCTTCCGTGCGCACCTGGCAGGGCGCGACCGCATTGACGCGAATGCCGTGTCCGGCCCATTCCACGGCGAGCTCACGGGTGAGCTGGTTGACCCCGGCCTTGGCCACGCTGTAGGCGAAGTTTCCCCGCCCCAGCGCGCTGAGCCCGGCGATCGAGCTGACGTTGACGATGCTCCCGCCGCGTCCGTGCCGGATCATCACCCGGCCCGCTTCGCGCGCGGCCATGGCGTACCCCGTGATGCTGACCGCCATGACGTGCTCCCACTCGGCCAGGCTGAGATCTTCCGGCCGGGTGTGGCTTCCCGCTCCGGCGTTGTTGACCAGGATGTCTACCGGTCCGATCGTGTCAGCGATCGTCGCGAATGCCGACTCAATCGCCCCTGCGTCACCGGTGTCGCAGCTGATGAAGGTGGCCTCGGCCCCCTCGGCACCGAGTTCACGGGCAGCTCTTTCCCCGTATTGCGCGTCGATGTCAAGCCCGGCGATGCGGGCGCCCGCCCGGGCGAACGCGGTGGCGGTGGCCCGGCCGATTCCGGCGCCGAAGCCGGTGATCACGGCCAGCCGGCCGTCCAGGGACCAAGGCGGCACGACCGTCATGAGCCCTCCCCGGCGACTGGGTTGGTCAGCTCCGTCACGCCATCGAGGCAGGCGATCAGGTCACCGGGTCGCATCGGTCGCCGTAATCGTCGTCACAACGGGATCCTCCTGCTCATAGGGGGTGTGGGGTAGCTTCGGGGGCGACGGCAGCTGCCTCGCTCACCGAGTTCAAGTAGTTCTGCAGGATGCGCTCGTGCGCGAAGGTGATGTGTTCCCTGATCGTCTGGGCGGCCAGGCTCTCTTGTCCCGTCTTGATGATCCGCACGATCTCGGCGTGTCCGGATACCGTCGCATTACGCCAGTCGGGACTGGCGACGTTACGCGACAGCATGAACCAGTAGGCCGGCAGCCTGATCTGCTCCCATGCGCTGGACAGGCGCTGATGATGCGCGGCCTGGTAGATGGTGTCGTGGAACTGCACGTCCAGCCGCGCGGCGTCGCGCTCGGTGATCTGGCCGTAGAAGGCCGAGCTCATCTCCGCGAGGCTGGCATCGATATCAGCGAGGTCGCTAAGGCTTCCGCGCTGGATCGCCAACGTGATCGCCAGCGGTTCCAGCGCCGATCGCAGCGTGTATATCTCCTCCAGGTCGTTGCGGGTCAGCTCGACGACCGAGACGCCGCGGCGTGACGACTGCACCATGCCGTCGCGTTCGAGCAGTACGAAAGCAGCGCGCACCGGAGCCCTGCTGACGTGCAAGCGCTCGCTGAGCTCTTCCTCGCGCAGCCGCTGTCCGGGGCTCAGCTCGCCATGCAGGATCGCCTCGCGGAGCCGATCGGCGACGTCCTCTCCCAGGCTCTTGCGAGTGGCCGGTGTCAGCACCGACGGTGCCTTTCTGACGCGCTGCGGCGACATGCAACGCCCTCCTTCTTCGCCGACTGCTGTCAAGGAATTGCCACCGCGGGCACCGGCCGGCCCCAGCTGAAACGGCAGGCCAGGCGACTGAATAACGTCACCAGACGACTGGATAATGTCAACAGTTTTCGTATGCTGGGGTCAAAGTAGGATCAAGCGGCCGAAGCTGTCAAGCCGGCCTTCTCCTCGGCCGGCCGTCCGCAAGCCGACGGTGACGCCGCCCCGGAGCGCGCATCCCAGAGTGCCTGGCCGGGCCCGGGGCGCCTGGCCATCCGTGGATGATCGCAGCCGGGCTTCCCGCAGGGTTCCGCATAACAATGCGGCTAGCGGTCTACCGTAAGTTGTTGACAACATACTTGCTCTGGGATCACTATGCGTCCACTGGTTTGTAAGAGCCCGGATCAAGGAGCAGTCCGAAGTGAACGTTGCCGGCGCGTCGAGGGGACCGAGGGGCTCGGCGAAGCCGTGCAGTGCCTCCACGGCTTCGGTTGACGGCACAGGTCGCGACACCGTCCGACTCCTCGCGGGTTGATGTCGTGACCGTACGGCAGCGAGGGTCGGCGGCGCCTAGCTCACGACGCGCATCGAGCATGGCGGCGGTAGCCGATTCAGGGAGGTGCGGATAACGATGGCGCTTCATTTCGGGACGCCCGCAGATGCCCCGGCCGTGGATGACGAGCGGTTCTCGCTCGCCGGCAAGGTGGCCGTGGTCACCGGCGCCAACAGCGGGCTCGGCCGATCCATCGCCCTGGGCCTGCTCGATGCCGGCGCCTTCGTCGTGGGCACCGGTCGCGACAAGTCAAAGAACGCCAGCTTCAGGCAAGAACTCGGCGTTCGCGGCGAGGTGGTTGCCGCCGACGTCCGTGACGAGGAAGCCATGGCGTCGGTGATCGACGGTGCCGCCAGAACGCACGGGCGGGTGGACATTCTGGTCAACAACGCCGGCATCGGCGGCCGGTCGGGCTTCCTGGACATGAGCCAGGACGAGTGGCGGCAGATGCTGGACACCCACCTCACTGGCGCGTTCCTGGCGACCAAGTTCGCGGCCAAGGCGATGATCGCGGGTGAGCGCGGCGGCAGTGTCATCAACATCGGATCGATGTATTCCCTGTTCGGGGCGCCAGCGGGGGCCCACTACACCACCGCGAAGACGGGCCTGATCGGCCTGACCCGAGCACTTGCCGTGGAGCTGGCACCCCATGACATCCGCGTCAATGCGATCCTGCCGGGCTGGATAGAGACCGAGATGACCCGGATGGTGCGGGAAGGGGCTCTGGCCGTCGGCGTGCTGCCCAAGATCCCGCTGGCGCGCTTCGGGGTACCCGACGACCTCGTCGGCGTGGCCATCCTGCTCGCCTCCCCCGCCGGTCGGTACATCACCGGCGCGGAGATAGCGATCGACGGTGGCTATCACGTGTCGGATCGGCCCCGATGATCAGCGCTCAGAAGCAAGCGAGTCTCAGGCCCGGGCCGCCGGGCGTCCCTGACATCGAAGATCAGCATCAGCCTTTATCCGGGGCCGGGGCCTCCATGCATTTCACAGCATAACCAGACGACGCAAAGAAGCAGCAGCTTGGCCGGCGCTCCAGTCGTGAAAGGACAAGTCGCGGCCCGAGGGATGTATTCCGAACCACATATGAACGGACCTCAGAAAGCAGGGGAAGTACGATGGACAGTCCGAAGAAGCTCAGTCCATTTGAGTCGGGGCTCAGCCGGCGGAAGGTATTGCAGGGTGGGGCGGCCGCGGTTGCCGCCGGGGCCGCGGCCCCGCTGCTCGCGGCATGCGGAAGCAGCTCCCCGAGCAAGGCGAGCTCCGGCAGCTCGTCCAATGGGAAGACCCAGCTCACCCTGATGTCCTGGGAGATGTTCGAGCCGACCGAGACCAAGGCCTGGCACAAGGTCGTCGACGAGTTCATGGTCAAAAATCCGTCGATCGAGGTCAAATGGGTCGGATGGCCGTTTGCCAACTATGACCAGAACGTCATCGCCCAGGCCCAGGCTGGTCATGTCGATGCCGACGTGGTGATGTGCCCGCCCGAGCTCGGCTCTACCCTGATCATGGACTACAACCTGTGCGAGCCAATCGGGGACATCGCAAAGTCCTTGGGGCTGATACCCAACGCGGCTCACGAGCAGTTCGTCGTGGACGGCAAGCTGTACCTGCTCGGGGTCCTGGAAGTGGCGTTCCTGCTGGCCTACAACCAGAAGAAGCTCAAGGCCGGTGGCTTCGATGCGGCGCCGACCACCCCCGACGAGTGGCTGACGATGACCGAAAAGCTCACTCACCCGCCGAAGCAGTACGGCACGCTTCTCATCAACACGGCGGCGGCCGCCGCCGACATGTGGAATCAGCTGCAGAACTGGCCGCTCGGCTTCGGTGGCGTGTGGGCTGCGGGCAAGAAGCTCACCATCGACTCGCCCCAGAACGTCAAGGCCATTCAGTTCTGGGTCGACCTGGTCAAGGCGAGCGGTCTGGCCGGCACCAGTGAGCCCGCGCTCGACAAGCTCTGGTACGGCAACCAGATCGCTTCCCAGTTCACGGTCGGCTTCGGCAGCGCCGCGCTCAAGCAACTGGCCCCGGCGCTGTACCCCGACCTGCGCAGTGCCCCGCCGCCCTGGCCGGGCAAGAAGGCCATCGCCAGGTTGCACGGCAATGTCGTCCTGAAGACGTCTAAGAACATAGAAGCGGCCAAAGAGCTCACGAAGTGGATGATCACGCCCGAGAACCTGTTCTACGTGACGCAGCAGAACGGCTACCCGCTCATCCCCTACGCCAACTTCGCGGAGAAGGTCCCGGCCTATACCGCGTTCGAGAATTCGCTCCCGTGGCTGGCGGGTTTCCAAGAGACCAACTACGTCGGGGAGGCCGACATCCTCGGCGATTACGTGTTCGCCTACGCACAGCTAGGTAACCTCATCGCTACCAACGTCGAGAAGGCGGTGTCCGGCAGCGCGACCGTCCAGGAAGCTCTGCAGTCCGCTCAGTCGGCGGCGCAGGCGTCGCTGCATCTGCCGACGTGAGCGACCAGGATCTGACGAACCCGGCAGGCAGGCAGGCTGCGGCGCCCGTCGGGCATCGATGGAGGCAACGGTGCGAGGCGGGTTGAGATGACTGCAGTGCTGGACCCGGCCCGTGGTGCGGCCGCACCACGGGCCGGACGACGGGCCGGAAGACGGCGCCAGTCGCCGTTCCCGTACGTCCTCCTTGCGCCGATCCTGGTGTTCGAGGTCGTGTTCGTCGTCTATCCGATCATCCGCGGGATACTCCTGTCCTTCCACCAGACCAGCTTCGGCGTCACGAAGTACGTGGGGCTGGCCCAGTACCGCCAGATGTGGCACGACCCGGTCTTCTGGTCGTCGGTGCGCACGACATTTGAGTTCACGTTCGTCATGACCGCGGTGTGGATCTCGCTCGGGCTCGCGGTCGCCATGCTGATGAACTGGAGCTTCCCTGGGAGGGGGTTCGTCCGGGCCATCCTGGCTATCCCGTGGGCTGTCCCGGACATACCGGTCGTCCTGACGTTCCTGATCATGCTGGACCCGAACTTCGGCATCCTGAACCGGTTCGCGGCGTTCATCCCAGGCGTGAACCATCACATTCAGTGGCTGAGTGCACCCAATCTGGCGTTCATCGCGATCATCATCATGGTCGGGTGGAAGGGATTCCCGTTCTTCTCCCTCATCCTGCTGTCCAGCCTGCAGACGATCCCCGACGAGCTCTACGAGGCGGCCAAGGTGGACGGCGCCGGCCCGGTGCGGCGCTTCCGGTCGATCACGCTGCCGGCGCTGCAACCTACGCTGGGCCTCCTCGCAGTGCTGGGATTCATTTTCTCGTTCCAGCAGTTCTCGCTCATTTACCTGTTCGACGGGAGGGGGCCCCGGCACGGATACGTCCACCCTCGCGATCACGATCTACAACCAGGCCTTCGAATTCTTCAACTACAACTATGCCAGCGCGATCGCCGTCGTCGGCCTCTTGATCGCCGTGGCGGGCACCGTGGTGTACATCTTTGTGCAGCGACGCGTGGCCAGCGTACGCGGGCTAGAAGGGGTGAACGCGGCTCTATGAACCGTGGATGCTGCTGTCAAGGGCGGGAGGTGCGGCGCCGATGGCTGCAGAGGTAACGCCCGTCACGGCTCGCCCGCCGGTCCGGTCGCCGGTCAGCCCGCCGACCCGCCGGCGGCGGAGCCTGCGCCGGAAGGCGACCTCTTGGCTACGCGGCGCGATCATCGTGATCGTGTGCGTGGTGGCCCTCTTCCCGGTCTACTGGATGGTCCTCACGACGTTCCAGCCGGCCCAGGATTCCATTACCTACCCACCCGACCTGCTGCCGCACGGTATCCAATTCGGCACAATCACGAGCCTCTTCGCCAACAACCCGATTGCCTCCTGGCTGCTCCACTCGCTGACGGCGTCAGCCATCTGTGTCGCGGTCACCCTTATCTTCTCGGTACCGGGCGCCTATCTGCTGTCCCGGCTCCGCTGGCACGGGGTCGGAGGTTTCGGATTCCTCCTGCTCTTCACGCAGTTGATGCCCGGGGCCATGATCGTCGTGCCCGAGCTCCAGTTCTTCCGGCAGCTCGGCTGGACCAACAACCTGCTCGCCCTCGGTGTGCTCTACGCGGCCTTCAACGTTCCGCTTGGCTGCTGGATCCTGAAATCCTCGTTCGACTCCGTACCGTCAGAGGTCATCGATGCATCGCTGGTCGACGGATGCGGCCGGATACGCGTCCTCTTCCGCGTTCTTCTGCCGCTGTCCAAGCCAGGCCTGGTAGCGGTCGGGATCGTAGCGTTCTTCGGGAGCTGGAACGACTATCTGTTCGCGGCCGCGTTCCTCACGAATCAGTCCTTGTATACCGCTGGTCTCGGCATTTCGACCTTCATCACCGACCAGACAATCAAGCTGGATCAGCTTGAGGCCGCCGGTGTTGTCTTCGCCCTGCTGCCTATCTTGCTGTATCTGACTGTGCAGCGCCACGTAGTCCGGGGGCTGACGGCTGGCGCGATCAAGGGCTGATCCCGCGAGGGGCGCTGGGCCGTGGTGGCCCAGGTGACCATCTCGGCCCAGCCGCCCGGGCTCCGCGCTACCGGCTCATCAACCGCGACTTCCCTCCGGTGGTGCACGACATGGGTGTGCCTGATGTCGCCACCTGGCCGCGTTCCCAGCCGGGAAGTGCAGTAAGCCTGCGGATACCCCGCCACCACGTTCCAGACGCAGACTCAGGCCGTGCGAGGTTACCGGCACCGGACCAGCGGCCCGTCCTGGGGCGTCTGAGGACGTGCCGGGCGAAGGGCTGACCCAGGAACCATCAACGCGCAGACCGGCCAGCGCTGGTGACCGCCTTGTAGCCGCACAAGCCAGCGCCCGCACGGGCGCCGGGCACACCAGGAAAGGAGACCTCAGTGAACATCACCCGAATCGCGCAGCCAGGCAGGCTCGGGCAGTCCTGGGTCCGGGAGATCGTCCCGGGAGTCTTCCGGGTCGGTACGACGTTCTTGGGTTGCTACGCGGTCGAAGACGCGGGCGCCTATACATTCATCGACGTGGGACTGCCCGGCTACTGGCCGCAGATGACCCGGTTCCTCGCCGCACGGAACGCTCCGCTGTCATCCGTCAAGGCCGTCGTGCTCACCCATTACCACCCCGACCATATGGGTAATGCCGAACGGCTCCGGACGCAGGCGGGCGCGGCGGTGCTCGTGCACCACGATGACCGGGCGGCGGCCATGCGCAAGAGCAGGCCGGCCTGGTACCCGCTGTGGAAGCCGCCGGTGCTGCATCTGGTGGGGCACTTCCTGCGCAATGGCGTGGCCCGGACGGAGCCCGTGGCCGAGGCGTCGGGTTTCGCCGACGAAGAAATCCTGGACGTGCCTGGCCGTCCCCGCGTCATCCACACGCCCGGCCACACCGCCGGAAACGCGGCCCTGAGCCTGGCCGACCGTGAAGTCCTGATCGTGGGCGACACGCTGGCGACGCTCAGCCTTGTCCCCGGCGAGTCCGGGCCGCAACTGCTCCCTCGGTTCATGAACGAAGATCACGACCGGGCCCTGGCCTCGCTGGAAAAGATCGAGCCGGTCAATGCTCGCTGGGTACTGCCCGGTCACGGTCTTCCCTGGGAGGGCAGTCCGCAGCAGGCCGTCAAGCTGGCCCGGCAGATCGCGGCCCGGACAAGTTGAAAGGCCTGCCCGGCTCACTGGCGAAAAGAGCTTGATCAACCCGGTCACCGCATAGACCGATATGCACTCCGCGCGACCTGCAGGGCCGGTGGGCGGGCCACCGAGCAGGTCCCGGGCCGGGTGCATTTATAAAGGGGCTGTCCGCTGGCTGCCGTGCGGTGATCGCGGCATGACGCCGGATCTGTACAGTGCATATAGTCCAGCGCAACAGTGGAGGCCGCGATGGCAACGAAGATAACCGTCGCGCTAGAAGATGATCTTGACGGAGGCCCGGCCAGTGAGACGGTGCGGTTCGGGCTCGGCGGCGCGCAGTACGAGATCGATCTGAACAAGAAGAACGCCCGGGCGTTCCGTAAGAAACTCGCACCTTTTGTCGAGCATGCCCGTAAGGCTGGACCAGGACAGCGACGCGGGCCAGCGCGGACCGCATCAAGCCGTCAGCGCAGCGTCAACATCCGGGCCTGGGCCAAAGCCACGGGGCTTCCGGTCAGCGACCGCGGGCGCATCCCCGCCAGCGTTGTTGACCAGTACGAAGCCACCACCAGAAGACCATTACGCACGCCCGGTCACCATCGGCATGAACCAATCCGCTCAGACGGTCTCTGGCCGCGGCCGGCCAGTCAACGGCGTGCCGGACCCTCCGGCTGCCCGCCTATAGCCGCATAGAGCGCGCGCCAGGCCGGGCAGTATCGGGCGACCGAGGCCAAGACATTCGCCCGGACCGTCAACGTCACCTGGGGCTGGCGGCAGCGCCCACGCCCCTCACCCCGCTCGGGCTGGCAGTCGGCAGCGGGCAACAGCAGTAGATGGCAACACGCTGCGTGACCGAGACTCGCCCATACTGCTTGCAATCTACTACCGCCAGGTACTACGGTCTCGACAAGTGGTTGCAAACCGCAAGCGGAAGGGGCCACCCGTGCTGAGGCAGGTCGCTGAGGGTGTGCTGATCCACGAGAGCGAGTTCTGCCAGAGCAACGCCGTTGTCGTGCACGGCCGGGCTGGCGTGCTGCTCATCGACCCCGGGGTGCTCGGCTACGAAATGGCCGCTCTCGCGGACGACCTGTCCGATTCGGGCCAGACCGTTGTGGCAGGCTTCTCCACGCATCCTCATTGGGATCACCTGCTCTGGCACGCCACGCTCGGCACGGCGCCCCGTTACGGCACGGCCCGCTGCGCGGCCACGGCCCGGGATCGGCTGTCGGACGCGCGCTGGAAGGCCCGCATGGCCGAGCTGATACCACCGGACATCGCCGGGCAGGTACCGCTGGACCTGCTCGGCCTCATTACCGGCCTGCCCGCCGAGATGGCGCAGATTCCCTGGGATGGCCCTCAAGTCCGGATCATCGAGCATCAAGCGCATGCCCCGGGCCATGCAGCGCTGTTGATCGAGGAACGCGGGGTTCTCGTCGCCGGCGACATGCTCTCTGATGTCTTGATTCCGATGCTCGACTTGAACGACACCGCTGACCCGATCGAGGACTACCTCGCCGCGCTGCGGCTGCTCGAGGGCGTGGCGGGCGACGTCGATGTCCTCGTCCCCGGCCACGGGTCCATCGGCGGAGCTGATGAGGTATACGCACGGATCGACCAGGATCGGGCGTACGTGCACGCCTTGCGTGACGCTCATGTAGTCAGCGACCCGCGGGTCGGCCCATCGGCCAGGGACGGCTGGGACTGGGTGGGCCGGCGTCCACGCACGGCAACTCCAGCGCCTTGCCCGAAGAAGCGAGCGCGACGGGCCGCCCGGCTAGCGATAGGTGTGCGACACAAATGCCAAGCTCGCGGCCACCGCCCGCAAGGAATTCACCATCCGGGCCGGGCTGGCCGCCGTATCCCAGTTCGAGGACGAGCACGGCGCCTTCACGCCCGGCGAACTCGCCCACGCCGACCAGTGGGCCGCCGAGACCACCAAGCGATCAAGCCGCAGCGGCACCAGCACCCGGCGGACCAGCGCCTGAAAGGCAGCGATGCTCATGCTGCGCTGCCGCTGTCTGGCTGGGTGACGAGCCATTCCTCGAACGTCGGCCCGGCCAGCTTGGCGTGCGGTCCCGGCAGCAACGAACCGTCGGCGGCAGCCTCGCTGTCCGGGTTGGCCGCTTTCACCTCATCGATCCGGACCTGGTCGCCGCGCCGGGCCGCGACGAGCCGGGCCAGGCTGGCGAGGTTCTCCTCGCGCGGGCCCGCGAGCTCCGGGATCGGCGCCCCGGCGGACTCGGTGGCCCAGGCGGATGCGAACTCGGCTTGGGGACTGGTGGCCATCACGGCGAGGGCCTCGGCGACAATGCGGGCGGCAATGATCTGGGTGCGCATCTCCGGCACGTAGATCACGTCGCCCTGCCGGCCCATGTCCATAAGCACGCCGACGAGCTCGTGAAACTGTGCGACGCGCAGAATCCTCGCGGGCACCGGGCCGGCCAGCACAGCCTGCTCGTGAGCGAGCTTGGCCGACCCGTAGCCGCCGGTGGCCTTCTGGATCCCGATGATCGAAACGACCACGTACCGTGCCACGTCGGCCCGCTCGCCCGCCTGCTGCAGGTTCCTGGCGGCGGTGGTGAAGAATTCGGTGGCGGACCGCTGCTCGGAGCTCGGGCCGGCGGTGACGTCGATGATGGCGTGGGCGTCCTTGAGCGCCTCGGCGAGGCCGTCCCCGGTGATGACATCGACGCCGACCGACCGGGAGATAGGGACGACCTCGTGCCCCGCGGCACTGAGCACATCGACGACATGACGCCCGAGCCGTCCGGTGGCGCCGACCACGGCGATCTTCGCTTGCTGCATGAATGCCTCCCTGTGGTATTGCGTGCTGCCGTACTGAACGAACACAAGATGCCGCCGACCCGATCGGTGTGACAGCGCGGCTATGTGACATACACGACCGATCGTGGGTGTCACAAGGCGGTGAGGACTGGCGTCTCGTGCGTGTGGCACAGTCGAGAGCGGACGGGCAGGAGCCAGCGATGAGCGAGCACAGCGAGCCACCGGCAGGCACGGCCGGGCCGCCCGCTCCCGGCAGCCTGGAGTCCGCCACCGGGGCCCCGTTGTTCAGTGCTCCGTCATTCCGCAAGTTCACTATGCTGGCCTGCGGATTCGTGGCGCAGGCCGGGAAACGGACGGTGTGTGCTCCGGACGGACGCTCCTCATTGTCTTGCTGCCCGATTGTCTTGCTGCCCGGGGGCTGAAACGCCTCTGGGTGCCGATCCAGGCTTACCCCGGCCATCCTCCCCGGCGCGCCGTACTGGCTCGGTGACCTCGCTGAAGCCGCCGTCCGGGGTCATCACGACTAGCCCGGTCTTGCGGCCGTGCTCGGCTTCCTCCCGCTCCCGGCCGGTCAGGCTTAGACAGATCCGCTGGGTGAGGGTGTAGGCCAGCAGGGGCCCCGCGAACACGGCCACCCGGAAGAACCAGGTGACGGCGTAGAGATCCAGGCCGATGTGGTAGGCGATCTCGTCGGTCGCTGCCGCGGCCCACAGCAGCCCGTAAAAGGTGATCCCGGCCGCGCCGACCGCGGTGCGGGTCGCTGCGTCGCGCGGGCGGTCCATCAGGAGGTGCACACCCCGGTCGCCGGTGAGCCTGCGTTCGAGGAGTGGATAGGCGGCCAGGAGGGCGAAGGTGCGCCGGGAACGATGAGCGCGGGCACCAGCACGGCGAGGGTAAGCGGATGACCAGCGACCTCAAGCTCCCAGCCCGGCATGATCCGCAGCGCTCCGTCCAGGAACCCCATGTACCAGTCCGCCACCGCTCCGGCCGTGGTCGCCCCTGGCCGGTAGGGCCC
>CAVQNH010000012.1:0-170439 GCA_963713815.1 uncultured Actinomycetes bacterium | reverse complement strand
TCTACGGGAAGCGCTTGGTTACGTAGGTGGCTGGTCTAGCTCGATCCCGGCAACGCGGGCGACACGGTCGAGATCAGCGTCGCAGGCAAGAATGGCCGCCTGCTGCCGCCAGGCGACGGCAGCGATCATGCAGTCAATCAGGCCCCTGGGGGTGATGCCGGTCCGCCGGCACCGGCGGTAGATGCGCACGGCACCGTCGAAGTCGGCGACTGCATCGAAATGGTACAAGTGGAACCGCAGCAGAAGACGGCGCAGGTCTGCCTCGCGGGCATCGCTGCGTGCCCCGGCGAGCACCTCCATGATCACCGGTTCGGTGACGGCGAGGGGGCCATCGGCTGCGATGAGTCCCGAAAGGCGCCGGTCGGTCGCGCTCCCGGTGGCCCGGTCGTATTCGACCCAGGCCGAGGTGTCGGCCAGGATCACGCGGATCCCCGGGGGCGGGTGTCTTCCGGGACCTCCGCGATTGCGTGGGCGCCCCGCATCGCCAGGGCTTCCTCCCGTGTCATAGGCTGCCCGGCCAGATGCCTCAGGGCAAACTCCACCGCCTCTGTCTTGGTCCGCAGGCCGTAGCGGTCCATGACAACCTGAAGATAGGTGTCCTCGATCTCAATGTTCGTGCGAACTTTGCTCATACACCTATTCTACACGTCACGTGTATAGAACGTGTACTTGGTTTGAGTTGGCCACGCAAGCCAGCGAAGTTCCCGGTCAGCTCTTGCGGCCGGTGAGGGCCACGGTCACGCCCACGCCGATCATCGCCAGCCCGCCAGCCCCGCCGACCAGCGCGAACCGCCGCGGGGACCGGGCGAACCAGGACCGGAGCCGGCTCGCGGCCAGCCCCCAGGTGCTGTCGGAGGCCAGCCCGATCATGATCGACACCAGGCTGAGCAGCAGCATCTGCAGCGGCACGTGCCCGGCGGCCCGGTTCACGAACTGCGGCAGCACCGCCCCGAACAGGATCAGCGCCTTGGGGTTGGTCACCCCGACGACAAACCCCTCGCGCACCGCCCGGCGGTCGCTGCGCGCCTGCGTGGCCTCGGCGAACGCCTCGGCCAGCGTCCCGCGCCGCCGGAACGCCTGGATCCCCAGCCAGATCAGGTACAGCGCGCCCGCGAGCTTCAGCACCGTGAACACCTGGGCCGAGCGCTGGACGAGCGTGCCGACGCCGACCGCGACGCAGATCGCGACCACGTAGTTGCCCGCCGAGTTGCCGCACACGGTGGCCAGCGCGGTGCGCCGGCCGTAGGCGAGGGCCCGGCCGACCACGAACAGGACGCTGGGCCCCGGGATGACAATCAGCACGAACGACGCGAGGGCGTAACCCAGGAGATTCGCAGGCGGGATCACCGTTAGACGCTATCGCCGATTCCGGGCCCATCGCGAGGAGGCTTCTGGCCACATCGCGGGGAGACTTGCCGCCGGGTTGCGGCCGAGCAGGGCGACGAGGCGGTCCCCGGGCGTGGCCTGCGGTGCGGGGGCCACCGGGTCAGCGAACTGGGCACCTCGGGTTACCTCGGTCACCACCAGCGGGACAACGGCCAGGATGCTGGTGGCCAGGGCAGCCGGGATCGGCCGCCGGCAGTGGCAGGCCTCGGCGATGTCCCATCCGTGCACGGCGATCTCGACCGCGCCGGCGGCCGCCATCTGCCGGCCGGCCAGCCGCCGGTCCGCGATGGCCACCGGGCGGTCTGCGCGGCCCGCGGACGACGCGGCGAGAAGCTGGATGGCCTGGACGCGGAGCATCGCGACCAGGTCATCTGCCGGGATGACCTGCGCTTGAGCGGCGAGATCGAGGCTGACGCAGCCCGTGACGAGGGCCTCCTGCAGGGCCGCGAGGGAATCGCTCAGGTGGGCCAGCAGGGTCGCCAGATCCCATGCCGCGCACGGCGTTGGACCGGACAGCGATACCGGGGTGACGTACGGGAGGCTGCCGAGGGTGTACCGGATCGCCATGGCCATGAGGTCGGCGCTGCCGCGGGGAAGGTCCATGCCCTGCCCCGCTCAGGGCCGGCCGGCCAGCCTGGCGGCCGTGGCCGGCGGGACCTGCGGGAGTCCGAACCAGGCGAACAGGCCCGGGTCAGCGAACACGACGATCCGGGCGATGCCGGTGCTGGTCACGGTGAGCACGACGATGCCGTAGGCCCGGTAGCAGCCGCCGCTGTCGCGGAGGTAAGCGGCCGCGGCCGGCTGGCCGTTGGCGGCGACCGGCAGCATCTGCCAGTCACCGGGCGAGCCGAGCCCGGCCACCGCCCCGGCGATGGCGTCCCGGCCAGCGAACCAGGCCGCAGACGGCGGCAGCTCCAGCGTGGCGTCCTGGCGCAGCAGGCGGGCCAGGGCCGCGGCGTCGGCGGTCTCGAAGGCCTCGATGTACTGGTCGAGCAGCGCCCGGGCTTCAGGCTCGCCCGGCTCTGTGACCTGGTCAGCTGCCGGGGCCACCTCGTCCAGCCGGGCGCGGGCGCGCTGCAGCGCGCTCTTGACCGCGGCGGTGCTGGTGCCGAGCATCCGGGCGACGTCGGCGGCCGGGAAGGCCAGCACCTCCCGCAGGATCAGCACCGCCCGCTGCCGGGGTGGCAGGTACTGGAAACTGGCGATGAGCGCGAGCCGCAGGCTCTCCCGTGAGGCGGCGATAGCCGCGGGATCAGCGGATTCCGGGGTCACCAGCGCATCGGGAATCGGCTGCAGCCAGGCTATGTCTGTCCCGGCCCCGGGGTCTGCGCCCGTGTCCTGGCCTGGGCCGCCGAGACCTGAGGGCAGCGGCCGCCGGGCGCGCTGCTGCAGGGCGGTCAGGCAGGCGTTACTGGCGATCTGGTACAACCACGTGCGCACCGAGGACCGGCCCTCGAACCCCTCGTAGGAGCGCCAGGCCCGCAGGTAGGTCTCCTGGACCAGGTCCTCAGCGTCGTCGATGGAGCCGAGCATCCGGTAACAGTGGGCCAGCAGCTCACGGCGGAACGGGTCGGTGGTCCGGGCGAACTCACCGCGGCCCGTCCCGGTACCTGCCTGCTGTGCCATCCTCAACCTCCCCGGTCCCCGGCCCTCCGTGGCCGCCATCACTGATATGGACTCGCCGCCGCGCGGAAAGGAATCGGCGCCTCCCCCAGGCGGGAGCACCCCCGCCGGGAGCCCCGGCGGGAGCACCCCCCGGCGGGAGCACCCCGGGCCCCGATTCCTTTCCGGTTCCCCGCTGGTCTTCATGGCCGGACATACCCGCTGACCACAGAAACGAGAAAGACATGAACGAGCTATCCGGAAAGGTGGCGCTGGTGACGGGCGGCAGCCGCGGCATCGGCGCGGCCATCGCCCAGCGGCTGGCCCACGACGGGGCCGCGGTGGCGTTCACCTACGCCACCGCCGCCGGCAAGGCGCAGGCGGTGGCCAAGCAGATCGACGCCGACGGCGGCCGGGTCCTGGTCATCCAGGCCGATAACGCCGACCCCGGCGCGGTCACCGGAGCGGTCGAGCAGACCGTGGCGGAATTCGGCCGGCTGGACATCCTGGTCAACAACGCCGGCATCGTCATCGGCGGGCCGCTGGAGGAGATGACCGTCGAACACGCCGACCGGCTGTGGGCGGTCGACGTGCGGGCGGTCTTCGCCGCCTCCCAGGCGGCCGCCCGGCACATGAGCGAGGGCGGCCGCATCATCACCATCGGCAGCGCGCTGGCCGAGCGGGTCCCGGTCCCCGGCCTGACCCTGTACACCATGGTCAAGTCCGCGCTGACCGGCCTGACCAAGGGCCTGGCCCGCGACCTCGGCGCCCGGGGGATCACCGCGACCGTGGTGCACGGCGGCCTGATCGACACCGACATGAACCCGGCCGACGGGCCGGCCGCCGCGTTCCTGAGCACCGTCCCGGCACTCGGCCACTACGGCACCGCCGGGGACATCGCCGCGACCGTCGCCCATCTCGCCGGCGACGGCGGCCGCTACGTCACCGGCACCGCGATCACCGTCAACGGGGGATTCGCCGCCTGATGCCGGGCCGGGGAACCACGGATTCCCAGCCGCGCCCCCGCCTGCCCAGGCCCGGATTCTGCCCCGGGGTGGGCAGGCGGGGGGCAAGAACGGTCCCCCGGTAGGGAAGAAACTCGCTGATCAGCCGGCCTACGCTCCTCGCACCTAGCTGCGCCCGTGCAACCGGAACGGCGCAAACCGGAGCTGCGCAACCGGAAGGAGCGACGATGCTCATCGGCGGTCAGGACATGGTGCTGCCCACGACGATGGTCGGCAACTATCCCAATCCACGGTGGTATGACGGGCACGCGTTCGCCACGCTGCCCAAGGGTGAGTTCATCCACGATTCGATCAGCAAGGAAGCATTCGAGGACGTCGTCGGCGCGATCGTGCGCGACCAGGAGTCGGCCGGCCTGGACGTGATCAGCGACGGGAAGGTGTACGGCGGGGACTCCCCGTACGGCACGATCCTCTACTACTACCTGGAGCGCATGTCCGGCTACCGGCTCTCCGGGCCGCCGATCGGCCTGCCGATCTACTCCACCCTGTTCTCCCCCACCTGCGTCGGCGAGATCAGCCGCGAGGTCCCGTTCCACCTGGTCAACCTGCGGGCGGTCCGGAAGGCGACCAAGAAGCCGGTCAAGGTGTCCTACACCGGCCTGGGCGTGATCGCCGCGGCCACCACGAACCTGCACTACAAGGACACCCGGGAAGTCGCGATGGCGCTGGCCAAGGCGTTCAACGAGGACTTCAAGGAGCTCGCCGACAACGGCTGCGACATCATCCAGCTGGATGAGTTCGTGTGGCCCTACGGCATGGGCGACTGGGAGATCGACGCGCTCAACGCGTCGGTCGAGGGCGTGAACTGCGAGTTCTGGGTGCACACCTGCTGGGGCAACTACTCCGGCACGCCCGCCTACTTCCCGGACGAGACCAAGACCGAGTTCGGCGCGTTCGTGCTGGACAAGCGGGCCTCCGACGCCCCGGCCCCGGAACGCGCCCACGCGATCTTCCCGCACGTGCTCAACGCGAACATCACCGCGCTGAACTACGAGGTGGGCCGGACCGGGCCGGACGATCTCAAGCCGCTGACCGACAACAACTGGACCAAACCGTTCGTGGCCGGGGTCATCGACGTGAAGTCCACCGTCACCGAGAGCGCGGACGAGGTCGCCGACCGGATCAGGCAGGTCCTGGAGTACGTGCCCGCCGACCGGCTGGGCCTGTCCACCGACTGCGGGCTGATCAACCTGCCCCGGATGATCGCCGCCATGAAGCTACGCGCGCTCGCCGACGGCGCCGCCCTGGTCCGGGACGAGCTCCAGGGCTAGCACGCTGGTTCGTTGGCCCCGGCCGTGGATGCGCCGCCCGAATCGCCGGGGCCAACGAAACGGCCAAACCTCACCCTGCCAGGACAGCGAAACCAAGGTCTCCGCATGCCTATGGTGCGACCACACGCGATCGAGCGGGAGGCGCACCGTGCCCGAGTGTCCCACCTTCCTCAGGCTGCCGGCCCGGGCGGCCAAGCCCCGGTCCCGCGGCGTCACCCACGTGCTGGACAGCGGGCTGACCCCGGAGGGCACCCGGGCCTTCCTGGGCCATGCCGGGCACCTGGTGGACATCGTGAAGGTGGGCTGGGGCATCGGGTACATCGACCCGGCGCTGGAGGAGAGGGTCGGCATCTGCGCCGATCACGACTGCCCGGTCTCGCTGGGCGGCACCCTGCTCGAGGTGGCCGCGCTGCAGGACCGGGTCGGTGAGCTCCGGGACTGGGCGCTCAAGGTCGGCATGACCCACATCGAGGTGTCCAACGGGCTGCGGGCGCTCCCGGCCAGCCGGAAGCACGCCCTGGTCCGCGAGCTGGCCGCGGACTTCGTGGTGCTGGCGGAGACCGGGGCGAAGGAGGGTAACCACCCGCCGACCCCGGCCGAGTGGGCCCAGGAGATGGCCCGCGACCTGGACGCCGGCGCCACCTGGGTGATCGCCGAGGGCCGGGAAAGCGGGACCGTCGGGCTGTACCACGCGGACCAGGGCATCCGCGAGGACCTGGTCACGGCCATCGTGGACTGGGTCCCCCAGGACAAGGTGATCTTCGAGGCCCCCGACAAGAGCCAGCAGGCCTGGTTCGTCCGGCAGCTCGGGGCGGACGTGAACCTGGGCAACGTCGCGCCGGCCAGCGTGCTGGCGCTGGAGACGTTGCGGCTCGGGCTGCGCGCGGACACCGTCTCGGCCCGTGCTCTGGAATCAGGTGCCCTGGAATCAGGTGCCCTGGAATCAGGTGCCCTGGAATCGCCCTGACCCAGGCGCGCTGGCCTGACCGGGACGTTCACATGATCGGAGCACCGGCGTGATCCCCGAGCCCGACGCCAACACGATCACCCGGCCCTACCGCGGGCTGTCGGTGCAGGAGGTCGGCGTCCCGCTCACCCCGGCCGGGATCGGGGGCCTGCTCCGCGAGCGGGAGATCTACCGGCGGACCGCGTTCCTGGTCCTCCGCAACGGCGGGCAGGCGGCGCTGGTCGCGGTCCGGCCGGAACGCACCGACACGCTCTTCTCACCCGTGGCCGAGCTGCGGGTGCTGTCCGGGCCGGAGACCACGGCGTGGATCACGGACGCCGGCGCCGACGTCGGCAACGCCTCCTCGCTGGCCGCGGTCGCCTTGAAGCACGAGCGCGACGGCGTGCTGGCCTACGTGGTGCAGGGCCGGTTCGAGCACGTCAACTTCATCTGGCGGCCCGCGCCGGTCCGGATCCGGGTCACCGAGGTCATCCCGCCGCATCCACCCAAGCTGCTGGCCATGGCCGAGCAGGTGGTCGCCTATGACGAGGACCTGCCCCCGGTCGACCTGGTCCTCGACGCCGTGGACGTCGTGGGGTTGATGGCGGCGTATCCCGCCCCGCACTACCTGCTGCCCTGCCGGGGCAGCGGCGTCCCGGCCGAGGGCGAGGTCAGCTTCCTGGACACCCACCCGCCCTACCACGACGACTGGCTGCTCATCGGCTGCGAGCGCTCGCGCCAGTTCCACGAGCATTTTTATCTAACGGAACCGTCCCGGGTCGATCTCTGCCCCCGGGCGAGGGTGGGGGCGGGCCAGGACGGGGAGCGGGTGCTCACCAAGTGCTGCCTCATGGAACGCGGCGTCGAGGTGGGCGGCACGACGGCGGTCGTCCCCTGGGGCGCGAACCTGGACGAGGTCCGGGCGGCGCTGCGGGCGCTGTGCGGCGTTCCGCCGGTCGGCACAACCGGATCGGCTGGGGGATCAGTGCACGCCGTTGAGGCGCGCGCTGATGCCCCTGCGGCCCCGGCACCAGGGGGCACCGGATTGTGAACAGCGCGCACCCGGCCGACTCGGCGATCTTCGGTCACCTGTGGAGCACGCCGGAGGCCTCAGCGCTGTTCTCCGACGAGGGGCGGACCCAGGCGTGGCTGCAGATCCTGGCCGCGCTGGCCCAGGCGCAGGCCGGCGCCGGCCTGGTGCCGCCCGCCGCCGCGGAGACGATCCGGGCGCACGCCGACGTCGGGCTGATCGACCTGGGGCTGGTGGCCGAGCGGACCCGGGCGACCGGGCACTCCACCATGGGGCTGATCGAGGCGCTGCGCTCGGTGCTGCCGGAGCATGCCCGGGAGTGGGTGTACTACGGCGCCACCGTGCAGGATCTGAGCGACACCTGGTTCGCGCTGGTGTTCCGCACCGTCGGGGATATCGCGGAGCGGGATGTGACCCGGATGCGGGACCGGGCCCTCGAGCTCGCCGGGCAGTACCGGGATACGCCGATGTGCGGGCGGACCCACGGGCAGCCGGGGCTGCCGATCACGTTCGGGTTCAAGGCGGCGGTGTGGGCCGCGGAACTCGACCGGCACCTGGAGCGGCTCCGGCAGGGCCGGGCCCGCTGGGAGGTGGTGCAGCTCGGCGGGGCGCTCGGCACGATGGAATTCTGGGGGGAGCGGGCGCTGGACCTGCTGGAGAGGTTCGCCGGGGAACTGGGCCTGGGTGTCCCGCTGCTGCCGTGGATCACCGCCCGGGACGGGGTGGCCGAGTTCGTCTGGCTGCTCGCCGCGATCTCCGCGACGGCGGGGAAGATCGGCAACGAGGTCTACCAGCTGCAGCGGCCGGAGATCGGGGAACTGCGGGAGTCGTTCACGCCCGGCACGGTCGGCTCGATCACCATGCCGCACAAGCGCAACCCGGAGATCTCCGAGCACCTCGTCACCCTGTCCCGGGTGATCCGGGCGCAGGCCACCGTGGCCCTGGACGGGATGGTGGCCGAGCATGAGCGGGACGGCCGGGCCTGGAAGGCCGAGTGGCTGGTGGTGCCGGAGACCTCGATGGCGTTCGCGGCCTGCGCGGGGTCCGCGGCCCGGATGCTGGACGGGCTCCGGCCCGATCCGGAGCGGATGCTGGCCAACATCGGCAGCCACCGTGGTTACCTGCTGTCCGAGCCGGTGATGCGGGCGCTGGCCGACCGGATCGGCAAGCACTCCGCGCACGACAGCGTGTACGCCGCCGCCATGCGCGGCATCGACAAGGACCAGGACTTCCGCACCGCGCTGCGCGGGGACCCGGGGCTGGACGCGATTCCCGACGCCGAACTCGACGAGCTGCTGCAGGTGCGGTCCTCGCTAGGCTCGTGTGCCGCGTTCGTGGACCGGGTCCGGCGGGGGTGTACCGGAGCGTGGCGGTGACGGCGGGGGACGGGGATGACCGCCGGAGCACGGCGGTGGCTGCCGGACCACGAGCAGCCAGCCCCGGGACTGGCGCAGGCGGTCCCGGGGCTGGCCTTACCGGGGCTGGGGTTCCCGGGGCTGGCCTTACGGGAGCTGGGGTTCCCGGAGCTGGCCTGGCTGGCCTGGCGCGCGTGGACCTGGTCATCGCCCCCACGCCGCTGCACCTGGCGCCGCGGCTGTCGCGCGAGCTGGGCGTGCCCGTGCTGCTCAAACGCGACGACCTGGCGGGCGTGGGCCTGGGCGGGAACAAGCTGCGCGGCCTGGAGTTCCTCATCGCCGACGCGCTCGCCCAGGGCTGCGACAGCCTGGTGACCGGGGCCGGCCCGCAGTCGAACTGGACGATGCTGGCCGCCCTGGCCTGCCTGCGGTACGGGCTCGAGCCGCACGTCGTGTGCTACGGCGAGGCCACCCGGCACGAGGCCGGCCGGGCACTGGGGAACATGCGGCTGCACCGCTGGCTCGGGGTGGACGTGCGGTTCACCGGGGCGCCGGAGCGGTCGTCGGTGGACGCGGGCATCGAGGCGGTCACAGCCGAGCTCCGGGCGGCGGGCCGCCGCCCGTACCCGGTGCCGCGGGGCGGCGCGACGCCGCTGGGTGCGCTCGGGTATGTCCGGGCCAGCGTCGAGCTGGCCGCCCAGCTGGACACGCTGGATGAGCCGCCGGCCGGGCTGTGGCTGGCCACCGGGTCCTGCGGGACCCAGGCCGGGCTGGTCGCCGGGGCGGTCCTCACCGCCGCGCCCTACCAGGTCGTGGGGGTGACCGTGAGCCGCCCGGTCGCGGAGTGCTCCGCCCGGGTCCGGGAGCTGGCCGCCGCGGCGGCCGCGCTGGCCCGGCCACTCCCCGGCCCGGATCTCCCCGGGATGAGCACGGGCCTCCCGTGGCCGGAGGTGCGGGACGGCTGGATCGGGCCGGGGTACGGCGAGCCGTCCGCGGCCGGGCAGGAGGCGGCGCGGCTGGTCGCGGCGACCGAGGGCGTGTTCCTGGATCCGGTGTTCGGGGCCAAGGCCATGGCCGCCCTGGTCGCGGACTGCCGCGCGGGGCGGGTTCGCGGCCCGCAGGTGTTCCTGGTCAGCGGGGGCGCCCCCACGCTGTTCGCCGGCCCGCCGCTTGAGGCTGGACTCCCCGGAGGTGAGGCGAGATGAGCGAGGTGCGTCCTCCTGAGGGTTACCTCGGCACCGCGGCCCGGATCACCAGCGGGCCCGCGCCCGAGCTGGTCGAGGCAGGTTACGCGCTGGAGATCGCCGACGCGCCGCTGCTGCACCGGGGCCTGACCCTCGCCGACCTCGCGCACCTGGTCGAGCTGGTCGAGTGCGGCGCGCTCACCCGTGATGAGGCGGCACCGGTGTGTGCGGTGCTGCTCAAGCTGCTTGACTCACCGGCCAGCGAGTTCCCCTACGACGCGGTGTACGGCGACGCCTACAACAGCCGGGAACGCGAGCTCGAGCGCGAACTCGGCCCGGCCGCCGGCCGGCTGCACCTGGGCCGGACCCGCCGCGAGGCGGGCCGGATCGCGTTCCGCCTGGCCCTCCGGGAGCGGCTGCTCCGCCTGCACGCCGACGTGACCGCGTTCGCCGATGCGGTCGCGGACCAGGCCGCCCGGCAGGCGGGCACGCTGTGGGCCGACACCACGTACCTGCAGCCCGCGCAGCCGTCCACGTTCGGCCACTACCTGGGCGGCTTCGCCGAGCAGGCCGTGCGCCACCTGGACCGGATCGAGGCGGCGTACGCGCTCGCGGACGTCTCCCCCGGCGGCGCCGGCGGGGTGGGCGGGACCCGGCTGCCGCTCGACCGGGACCGGCTGGCCCGCGGGCTGGGCTTCGGCGCGGCCGGCGCCCACACCCGCGACGTGATGTGGTCGGCCGACGCCCTGGCCGACGCGGTCCTCGCCGCCGCGCAGGCCGTGACGACCATCAGCCAGCTCGCCTCGGACCTGGAGATCTTCGCCAGTCCCGCGTTCGGCTACGTCTCGCTGGACGCGTCGCTGTGCCGGGCCAGCGTGCTCATGCCGCAGAAACGCAACCCGTACGCACTGCCCGTGCTGCGCGGCGGCGCGGGCACGCTGATCGGCCGCCTGACCGGGCTGCTGGCGACCGGGCTCACCCCGTCGGCGCGGACCGACAACTGGCTGTACGCCTACGGCGAGGTGGCCGGGGCGCTCGACCTCGCGGGCCGGCTCATCCGGCTGGGAACCGCGGTGATGACCGGCCTGAGCGTGGACGCGGGCGTCCTGGCCGAGCAGGCGGTCAGTCATTTCACCGCGGCGGCCGACCTGGCGGAGGAACTGACCCAGCGTTACCGGCTGGACTACCGCACGGCCTACCGGGTGGTCGGCCGGGCCGTCGCCGCCACGCTGGCCAGCGGCGGGAACGAGCTGACCGAGCCGGTCGTGCGCGCCGCGGCGGCGGAGATCACCGGAGCCGGGCTGCCCATCACCGCGGACCTGCTCGCCTCGGTCACGGACCCGGCGTCGGTCGTGGCGGCCCGCGACGCCCCCGGCGGCGCGAGCCCCGGCCGGGTCCGGGAGCACGCCCGGCGGGTGCGGCGCCGGGCGGTGGCCGCGCGGCGGTGGAACGCCATCCGCCAGGCGCGCCAGGCCGGGGCGGAAGCCGCCCTGGTCACCGCCGCCCAGGCACTCACCTCCGGGCCGTGAGCACCTGCCTCCGCTGGAGGATCGCCCTGGCGTGCTTACTCGCGGGTCCAGTGCGGCCGGCGGAACATCCGGCCGAGCCGGTTGTGCAGCGCGGGGCCGGTCTCGCCCAGCATGTTCACGTGATAGACGGGCGCCCCGTCCGGGGGGGCCAGCAGCCCGACCTCAGACTGGTCCAGGTCACACCGGATGTAGCCCGCGGTGATGGCGGCGATCTTGTCCGCGTCCACGAAGCGGAGACCGCCCGACGGCGACAGCCGTTCCAGGTTCCTGGCCGCGGCCGGGTGGCCCTTCGTGAGCTCCTTCTGGATCTCGCGGTCGGCGAAGGCCCCGCCGCCGACCCAGACCACGATCCCGTCGAACAGGTCCAGCTGCGGGACCTCGAGGACGTGTTCCAGGATGCCGAACTGCTCCTTGTCCCGGGTGAGCACCGGGACTCCCGGCGTCACCGCCTCGTAGGACACCAGGAATTCGTCTTCCACGCCGGCCTCCCGGGCATATCGGGCCCCCCGGCGCGGGAAACGACGCTGTGCGGGGAGCGTCCCACCGCCAATATACGGAGGCGGCGGCCTCACTGGCCCGGACAGCGCTGACAGGGTGAGTGAGCACCAGGCCGGACAGAACTCACGGGTGGGTGAGGACCAGGCCGGGACAGAACTCACGGGTGGGTGAGGACCAGACCGGGACGGGCATCGCAGCTGTCCGGGCCGTGGCCGATCGGTTCCCACCCTTCCTGCTGGTAGAGGGCCATCGCAGGCGTCGGCTCGTCCGGGGTGATCAGCCACGCGCCGGTCTTCGTTGCGGAAACAAGGGTCTGGAGCAGCTGCCGGCCCAGGCCTGCCCGGCGGTACCACGGGTGGACGGCGAGCAGGTACACGGCGAGCCGGCCGTCCAGCAGGCCGGCCGCCCCGCCCAGGCGTTCCTGGAGCTGGGCCGCCCAGTCATCGGCCTGCTCGGCCCACCGCCAGCCGTGCCCGTAGGCGAACCCGGCGAGCTGGCCGCCGCTGGCCCGGGCGGCCACAGCCTCCAGGTCGGGCCGGCGCAGCAGGGCCGCGTACAGCCGCGCGTACCCGGCGGCCATGGCCCGTGACTCGCGCAGCGGGCGGCCGCAGGTCGCCGCGTAGTACAGCAACTCCACCTCGGCGGCGCTGGGCACCTGGCCCGGGCCGCAGCGGGACACCCGGATCTCCCGGTCAGCCATGACCAGGCAGATCCGGGGGCACGTCGGCCACGTCGAGCTCCCAGGACGGCCAGCGGCTGAGCACCCGGAAACCGAGCTGCTCGTTAATGGCGATCATGTGCTGGTTGCCGTCGGCGTTCCCGGTGAGGATCCGGGTGACCTGCGGTTCCCGTGCGGCCAGCCGGTCCAGCATGGCCAGCTTGAGCAGCAGGCCGAGGCGATGCCCCCGGTGCGGCCTGGCCACCGCGGTCAGCTCCTGGAATCCCCACTCCGGCATGGCCGGATCCACGCACACCTGGGTCAGCGCGGCCAGGTCCCCGGTGCCCGGCGCGCGGGCCGCGACCACGTGGGCGCGCACCCCCATGGCCGCGACCCGGCGCTCGTCCAGCCGGACCCGGGCCGCGTCCCAGGTCTGCGCCTCCTGGCCGGCTTCGCGGGGCGCGTCGGCCATCGCCCCGTTGAGGACGGCAACCTCGTCAACCGTGTCCTCGGGCGCGGGACCGTCCCAGGTCAGCAGCGTGTATCCGCGGGCCGCGGGCTCGGCCCCCGCCCGCAGCGCCGCCCGCTGCTCCGCGGGCAGGTCCGCCAGGGCGAGCACCCTCTGGACCGCGGTCACGGCTGGCCGGGCCTTGAGCGTCCCCGCGAACGCCGCGCCGGGCGAACCCTCCAGCGCGTCCGTCTCGAGCACGGTCCGGCCGGCCTCGCGCGCCCGCCCGGCCGCGTGCCGGAGCAGCGCCGTGCCCCGGCCCGCCCGGCGCCGGGCGGCGTGCACCACGAGGCTCAGGCCGGCTAGCTGGCGGTTCTCGCGCTGCGGCAGGTTGAGCGCGTACCAGCCGCAGGGCTCGCCCGAGTCGTCCCGGGCCAGCCAGGTTTCCAGCGGGTCCTCGGTCCAGCCCAGGGCCAGCCAGCCTGCGAACGCGCGGGGGGTCATCGGCGGCCCGAGCGGGTCGTCATCCGGCAGGCCGCTCAGGTAGATGTCGTGGCAGGCGCGCACCGACGCGCTGTCCGTCCCCGGATCGAACCGCTCGACCTTCATGTGCCCAGCTAACGCCGGGAGGCCAGCGGCGCGCCAGCCAATTTCGCCGCGGCCCGGGCCGCTCCGGGTCAGCGCTGGTAGACCCCGACGTGGTCCACGCTCATCGTGCCCCCTGACGTGGTGCGGGCCGTCGGCGTGGTGCAGCCGCAGACCCCGTTCGGGTAGTTACCGCCCATGGCGAGGTCGAAGATGATCGAGAAACCGTGGTCCACCGCCTGCGTCCAGACCCGGGCCCCGACCTGTGACTCGCTCATCGAGAAGAATTCCTGGCCGTCCAGGTACCAGTAGATGTGCTCATCGGATGCGTCACGCCGGTCGATGACCACGCTGTAACTGTGGTATCCGGTCAGGCAGCCGCTGCACCCCCGCAGGCCGCTGGTCAGCCCGGTGTACTCGTGGCAGGGGCCGTAGGTGCCGTCGCCGTCCGGCGTGGTGATGTTCCCGCAGTGCAGCGTCCCGGAATGCTCGCTGAGCGTGTTGACGTCCTCCAGGATGTCGATCTCCCCATCCTGCGGCCAGAGACCGGCCCCCAGCAGCCAGAAGGCCGGCCAGTAACCGAGACCGCCCGCCGGATCCGGCAGCTTGACCGAGGCGACCACCTGCAGCTCACCTCCGGCGGGCGCGGTGAAGAGCTGGGTGGTCTGGATCCGCCCGGACGTCCATCTGCCGCTGCGGTTCAGGGCGGTAATGTCGAGATTTCCCGCCCCGTCCAGGTGCACGTTGCTCGGTGAGGCCGTCATGTCCTCGACCTCGTTGTTGCCGAAGACCCCCTGGCCGGTGTCGTACTTCCAGTTCTGCGTGCTGACGCCGCTTCCCGCCCGGCCCGAGAACGCGTCGTACCACACCAGGTTCCAGGGCACCCAGGCGGCGCTGGCTGCCGCGGTGCTGGCTGGCACGGTGCTGGCTGCCCTGGCGTGCCGGGGGGCAGGCGCGTGCCGGGGGGCAGACGCCATCCCGGTGAGGAGCGTCACCACGCACACCTGGGCCACGAGCGCCGTAAGCACGGCGCCCCACGATGGCACCGCCCGCCATGATGGTGTTGTCACTGACTGTCCCCCAGGCCGCTCCGGGCCGGCGGGGGAATCCGGCGTTACCTGCCTCTGAGACTGTGATGCCCCCGGACGGGGATGTCGCCCGTCCAGGGCTTCCACCGTCCCAGGGGCCTTTGCCGCCTGGGGACTTCACCGGGTCAGTTCTGGAAGACGTCGATGCTGCGGATCCGGAGCGTCCCGCCCGGGGTGGTCTGGCTGAGCGGCGTCACGCAGTGGCAGCGCTCGTTGGGAAATGAGCCGCCGATGGCCAGGTCGAAGATGATCTGATAGCCGTGGTTTACCGCCTCGTTCCAGGCCGCCGCGCCAACCTGGCGCTCGGTGACATGGAAGAACTCGCGCCGGTCGAGGTACCACCGGATCTGCTCATTGGCGGGGTTCCGCCGGTCCACGATGACGCTGTAGCTGTGATAGCCGGCCTGGCACCCCGCGCACGGGAGCATTCCGCTGGATCGGCCATTGTGCTCATGGCAGGGCCCGAAGGTCCCGTCCGGGTTGACCTGGGTGAGATTTCCGCAGTGCAGGGCGCCGGAATGCTGGCTCAGCCCGTTGACGTCCTCCAGGATGTCCATCTCGCCGTGCGCGGGCCACGTGCCCTGCCCCAGCATCCAGAACGCCGGCCAGTAGCCGAGGGCGTCAGGGACCTCCGGCTGCCTAAGCACGGCGACGACCCTCAGTTCACCGCCCGCCGGAGGCGTAAAGGCTTTCCTGGTCTGAACGCGACCCGACGTCCACGTGCTGCCCTGGCGCAGCGCCGTGATGTCGAGCTCGCCATGCCCGTCGAGGTGAACATTGCCGGCTGAACGGGTCATATCCTCGACCTCGCCGTTACCGAAAACGCCGTAACCCGTCTGGTAGCGCCAGTCCCCGGTATTAATACCCTGGCCCGCCGGGCCAGTGAAATTGTCCGACCATATCTGCGTCCACTCGACACTCTTGTGTGTCAGCAGATTCGGCTTCGCGTAGGCCAGGCCGGTTATCGCCGCGACAGCGAGGAACCCCACCACGAGCAGCCATCCCTGGTATGACGCGCGTGCGTGCATGGTTCTTCTCCCTGGACACCGCCAAAACTGGCTGACCCTTTACCCTTTGGCCCGGCCCAGCATAGCAACAAGGGAGCGCACCTGAGCGCCCGTCGCCGGGCTGTTAGCGAGCCAAAGTCATGCGCAGGTTAATTCTGGGATCAATCCCGGCATTTGACTCAGGAAGTTGCCTCCGCCTGGGTGATTGGTCGCCTTTTCCAGCGCAATGCGGCAAATGCGCGGCGGCACAGCTGGCCGATGCTGAACGCCGCCATCAGGCTGGCGGTCAGGCAGCCCCAGGCCAGGAAGACCCAGGTCGTGTGACCCAGCAGGAACGCGGCGCCCATCCCGGCCAGGATGGTCAGGCTCAGCGCCAGGTGCGGGGCGAACACCCGGAGCGGGTCTTCTTCCTGATCGCCCGCGTCGCCCTTGGGGGTGGTCTTCCAGGTCACGCGCTTGTTCCGGAGCACGCCCACCAGGGCCAGGAAGTAGATGGGGATCGCGGCGATGGTCAGCAGCCGGCCCGACCACATCAGCCCGCGTTCTTCCTCGGGCCGGACGTTGAAGCGCTGCAGCCACAGCAGCATGAGCTGCCGCCAGGCCAGCAACGGCAGGTACCAGACCGCGAGCTGCTGCACCTCGAATTTGGCCGGGGTCCAGCCGAACAGGAAGTACATCATGAGCAGGACAACCGCGGTGGCCATGGTCAGCCCGCTGAAGTAGAACTGCTCGAGCAGGAAGTAGTACAACCCGTGGTTCCGGCGCATCTTCATGGTGAGGCGCGGCGAATTAGTGAAGAAGATGTTCAGGCAGCCGAAGGCCCAGCGGTACTGCTGGTTGAAGTAGGCAGTCCAGGTGGTCGGGCCCTCACCGACGGCCAGCGCTTCGGGTACGTAGACGCTCTCCCAGCGCCCGGCGTGGAACCGGATACCGGTGGCCAGGTCTTCCGTCAGATGCCCCTGATACCAGCCGATCTCCCGCAGGGCGGCCACGCGGACGATGTGGTTGGCCCCGATGAGCAGCGACATCCGGCGGCGGCTCAGCGCCCGCATAATCGGGCCGTAGAACAGGTACGTCTGCTGGGCCGCGCCGCGCGCGACCAGATTCCCGAGATTCCCGTAAATCTGCGGCGTGCCGACAAAGGCGATGCGTTGGTCATTGAAATACCCGAGGGTCCGGGTGAGGAAATCTCTCCGCACCTTGAAGTCCGTGTCCACCTGCGCCACGATGTCGTACTGCCCCGGCGTACTGGGCGTACCAGGAATTATGATTGCCGGCTTTGGTCCTGGCCAGGAAACGGCCGCTCGCCTGGTTGTACTCGACGACTCCGCTCCGGCTGAAATGCCTGACCCCCAGCTGCCGGCACAGAACCCGCACATCGGGGTGGTCACCCTCGTCCAGCAGCCACGTGTCGTGCGGGTAGTCGGCCACCATCATGCTGGCCAGCGTGCGCCGGAGCATGTCGAGTGATTCGCTGCCCGGCACGAAGGTGGTGATGAAGGCGACCCGCAATCCCGGCGCGGGTCGCGGCGGCTCGCGATGCGGGTCCATTCGCCGGCAGATGACCCAGCCGATGATGTCCATCACCTGGCGATGCCAGATCACCAGCGTGAGCGCGGCGAACAGGGCCAGGTCACCCACGTCGGCGCCCGGGCCGAAGTCCCGGGGCAGCCGCGCGGGATTGAACCAGAAGATCGCGAACCGGGCCGCCAGGAAGAGCCCTCCCGCCAGGAGAACCCCGTAGGCGAGCCGCTGCCGCAGCGGGATCGCACTGGACGGCCGACGTGAGTGCCGGCCGACTCGCCCTTCCGGCCGCGCCGGGAGGGCCGGCTGCGCCGGAAGGGCCGGAGGGGCCGCCCGCCTGGGGCGGCCGGGCGGCTGGCGCATGCCGGGCAGACGATGCGTGCCGGGCGACTGGTCCGCCTCGGCGATGGCGACCAGGGTGGCCAGCCCGGCCGCCTGTCCGGAGGCCAGGTCCGCCGCCTGGCCGCGCGCCTGGCCGCCGGCCTTCTGGATCGGCACGGTGGGCGGCTCGTCCCAGACAGCAATGCCCGGCCGTCGCCCGGGCCTGTCCGCATACCCGCCCGGGACCGCCCCGGGCGGCGCCTCGTTCCTCACGCGGCAACTCCTCACCATTAATACTGCGCTTTGCATTTATTTGCGCACTAAAAGTGACCGAAGAATGGCCAGGCTGATGACCGCCGGCCGCCCGGATGGCGCCTAGCGACGACTCACGTGGCGTCCCTCCCCGGAAACACGACCCGGGCCACGGCGGCCATGTTGACCAGGCCGAGCAGGACGACAATGGCGAAGCGGGCGGACATGGCCTGGTCCATGCGCCAGACGGCGAGCACGACCCAGGCGACGGCCAGCGTCCCGTTCCAGGCACAGACCGCCTTGCGGAACCGCCGGGAGGCGTCCTTGGGGCCGCGGGACGGGTCCCACGACATGACCCGTCCCCAGGCGAAATCCCAGATCGCCAGGATCTGGGCCCAGCCCACCGCGATGGCCAGCGGCCACACGTGCGCCGTCCAGCGCGAGTTGTGCCAGAGCGGGTAGAGCAGGACCCCGGTCAGGAGCACCGGGACGAGGGGGAGCGAATTGCGCAGCTGGACCTCGCCGGGCAGGAACACCAGCAGGCTGATCGGCATCAGGGGCAGGACCAGGGTGCGCACCCCGGCGGTGAAGTTCCAGAGCCACCCGGCGATGTAGGGCAGGCGGGCCTTCCAGGTCATCGGCACGCGCCACATGTGGCTGGTCCAGACCAGCGACGTGGCCCCGCAGCACCAGCGGTACTGCTGGCGCATGAACGCGTCGATGGCGGCGGGGCACACTCCGGCAGCCAGCACGACCGGCAGGTACACCAGGCCGTAGCCCGCGAAACGCAGGTCCAGGCCGGTGTGGGAGTCCTCGGCGTACGGGATCTCGGTGAATCCGCCCGCCGCCTCCAGGGCGGCCCGCCGGTACACCGCGTTGGAGCCCACGCACAGCGCCGACCCGAACCGGTCCCGCGAGACCTGGACCACCCGGTAGAACACCTCGAGCGTCGCCCCGGCCGCGCGCTCGACCCACGTCTGGGCCGGGCTGACCCGGAAGTACTGCGGCGTCTGGACGAGCCCGGTCGAACGGGTCGTCCATGTACGGCAGGGTCTCGGCCAGGAAATCCGGGCGGGGCCGGAAGTCGGCGTCGAAGATGACCACGTGCTCACCGCGGGTGTGCCGCAGTCCGTACGCGAGGTTCCCCGACTTCTTGTGGTGCCCCACGTTGGGACGGCGCACGTAGGTGAATCCGAAGGACCTGGCGACCTCCCGCACGTCCCCGTCACCGGGCCCGTCATCCAGCACGAACGCCTGGACCGTCCCGGGGTACTCGTTGAGCAGCTCGAACACGCCGATCCAGGTGTTGCGCAGGACCTCGAGCGGCTCCCCGCAGATGGGCAGGAAGATGTCCACCGACGGGTATGAGCCGGGCTGCCACGCCGCCACCCGGGACACGTGCGCGTCGAGGTCGAAGCTGCGGCCCGCGAAGTTGATGGGCAGGCTGACGGCCTGATACACGAAATACATCAGCGTGTAGAAGGCGAACGGCCAGGCGACCTCCAGGTTGCGCGCCTCGAAGAGCACCTGGGCCAGCACCACGAACACCAGGCTGATCGTCAGCGCGGTGGTCAGGTACGGCAGCGACCGGGCGGCGTACGAGGCCTTCTCCGTGTCGTCGGGAGGCGCGGGCACGACCAGGCACGACCGGCGATGGCGGCCCGCGGGAGCGTAGGAACTCACCGGACTCCCTCGCCTCGCGGGAGACGCGTGGCCCGGAGCATGCGCGCCACGCGCGGGATGCGCACCGCGAACGGAGAACGCACCGCGGAGCGAGAGTGCACCGCGGAGCGAGAGGCGCACCGCGCGGAAGGAGCGTGCCGGGTGCGGGGGGTGCGCGGCCACCCGGGCGTGGGAGGCCGCGGGGATGCGGGCCCAGAAGGTGTAGCGGCCATTCCCGTATGGGACGTCCGCGACGACCCGGTACCGCGGGTTACGGTTGAGATCGGCGGCGATCTCATGGTCAAGAACCCGTGTCGCGTAGAAGTCGAGCGCGACCAGGCTGAAGTAATCCCGGCCGATGAAACGGGCGTAGACCGAGGGGTTTCCCGGCCTGTTCACGGCCGCGCTGATGCTGTGCCCGCTGGGCAGCACCACGCTGCGGGTATTCGACCACAACTGCCAGTGCGCCCCGAGCGGCAGGTAATACTCGGGAATGGACGGCGTCTCGACCAGGAAGCGCCCGGGATGGACCGCCGCCAGCCGGCCGAAGGCGTGGTAGAACCGGGTCGCGTTGGGCCACTGCCGCACCAGCGAGAGCCCCTGCGCGGCTCCCCGCTGGGCCGGCACCACGAGCGCGGCGCCGATCACCACCGTGGCCGCGGCGCGCAGCCACCGGCGCCGCCATAGATCGATCAGCTTGCTGGCGGCGTAGCCCGCGGCGATGGCGGCGAACCAGGCCCCGAAGTCCACGTGCTTGTCCAGCGAGGTCAGGGTGTGGATACGGGCCTGCTCGACCGGCACCAGCGACGCTGCGCCGGCCAGCACCGCCAGCACCAGCCTCCGGTGCAGGGACTTCTCGGTCACGAGGGCGACGGCTGCCCCCACCAGGGCGGCAATCACCACGGTCATGGACCATGACCACGAGTCGCCCAGGATGAGCATCGGCGAGTCGGTACCGCTCGTCCTGGTCAGGGTGGTCTGGCCAATGCCCGCCTCGTAGTAGCCACCGCCGACGGTGACGAGCAGGATCGCGCCGGAGGTCACGTACGCGGCCAGCGCGGCGCCCCGGGACAGGGCCGCCTTCGACCCGGCCGGCAGGGACCACGCGTTCAGGATCACGATCGCCACCACGACCGGATCGAAGAGCGCTGAGGCGTACTTGGTCGCGTTGGCCAGGACCAGCGCCGCCGCGGTGGCGGCCATCCACCCTGTCTCGTCCCGCCGCGGCCCGGCGTGGACCGCGCACCAGGCGGCCACGGCGAGCAGGCACAGGGACATGGCGTCGTAGGTCGCGAACACGCCCAGGTGAAGCGTGGGACCGAGGACCGCCCAGAGCGCGGCGGCGAAGAAAGCGGCCCGCCTGCCGTACAGCCGGGACGTCGTGCCCCACAGCGCGGCGGTGGCCACGAGCATGAACCCCAGGGACAGCAGCCGGGCGCCCACCAGCCCGCCCAGGCTGTCAGCGAGGGCACCGAGCGGCGGGTAGAGCACCGGGGCACCCGAGAAGTACGTCGCGTACAGCGGGATGCTCGTGCCGTGCAGCCAGTGCGACCACTCCATATGGCCGGCCCACAGGTACAGGGCCTCATCCTGGAACGCCGTGTTGACCCGGATGAGCCGCAGCGACAGGACCGCCTGCACGCACAGCACCACCGGGAGCGCCCACGGCCAGCCGGCGCAACGCCGCCAGACGGACGGCCCGATCGTCCGGGGTGGCCGGCTGACCCGCGGCGAGGGGTGAAGCGCTCCGGGCCGGGGCGCGAGCCCGGGCGGCGCGGGGCTGAGCGCAGCCGTGGTCCCGGAGGCTGCCGTCCCAGGCGCAGCCATGGCCACGGGTCGGTCCCGGCATCCCCGACGCACCTGATCATGGCTTTGAGCAGGCCAAAGGCGCAGCACAGGGCTATCGTCGGTGGTCAAGGGTCCTCGCCTGGTCTGATCAGGTGCATGGCCTCAGGCACTGCCCCGGGTGGCCGCCCGGGGCAGTGCCGCTGACGAGGGCTGGTTCGGATGCCCCATTCCCTCGGCGACTGAACGTTAACGTATGATCACTGTGAGTGCTGAGGCTTCCGAACTAACACCCCGTGGATTTAGCATTGCCGTAACACTCTGTTTAGCTGAATCGCGTCAGCAATTACTCAGAGTAGCGACACCCTGGCGATGTGATGTGATGCGGGCCACATCACGGTGAGCGCCGGGACGGCGCTCAGTGCGCTGCCGGACGCACGGGAACGCCAGCAATGCGCATCCGCCATAACACAAAGCTTCGGTAAAGGCCGCGGGGCCCGGCACCGGCTAATGAGGTCACGGGCTATTCGCGGCGGAACCAGAATCCGCCGTGACCGGTGACGGCCGGGACAGACGGATATTTCCGGCGCATCTGAGGCCTGGTGCAGCAGAGAAGACTTTTATCTCGCAGCACCATAAAACGGCTATTTCTCCGGGACTGGATGCCGAACCCGATTCAATGCACAGCGGAACGGATATCTGTGTTGCTACAGTCGCGCCGTGGATTCCAGCCGATCAGGAATAATCCCGCGCGACCTTTATGCAGCTTCCCTGGCCCGCAAGTGGATGGCGGCCGGCGCCCTGTGCCGTGACCAGGAAGGCCAGGTCCTGCTCGTTGACCCGGTTTACCGGGATACCTGGGATGTGCCGGGCGGCGTCGTGGAAGCCGAGGAGTCGCCGCACGCCGCGTGCCGCCGTGAGGTGGCCGAAGAGATCGGGCTCGACCGCCCGCTGGGACGGGTACTAGCGGTGGACTGGGTGCCGTCGAAGCCTGATTATCCCGAGGGCGTGGTGGTCATCTACGACGGTGGCGTGCTCACCGTGGAGGAGCGGGCAGGTATCCGGGTCCCCGAGGAGGAACTGGACGGTTTCGCCTTTGTCCCGCAGGGTGAGGTGGCAGAGCGCGTCGAGCCGATCGTGGGCCGCAGGATCCACGCCTGCCTGAGCGCGCTGCAGACCGGGAAGGTTGCCGCGCTCGACAACGGCCACCCGGCTACTTGAGCTGACCTCACGGGGCCGGCTCCGGAGAGGCCGCGCACCCGTCGCCGGTCCAGGGGCAGATCGCCGGGTCGTAGTCCCGGTCCGCGAGCCCGTTCAGGAACGCCGCGTTGGCGCCGAACGCCTCATTGATCCAGCGGGCGGCCACCAGCACCGAGACCCGGGCCGCCCCGGCTGTCCGTAGCGCCAGGACCGCCGACTGGGCGTGACCGCCGCGGGCCCACGTGTCGTCCACGAGCAGCACGTGGGCGCCCGCGGGCAGCGGGGCCGCGGCGCGGAAGTGCCGGGGATCGAGATCCCTCGCGTACTCCACGTCCTCCGCGGCGGTCAGGACGACCTCGTGCCCGGGGGCTAAGCGGGTGACGATCGCGTGCAGCGGGTGCTCCCCCGGCTGGGCCGGCAGCGAGGGCACCGTGGCCCAGTGCGTCAGCGGGACGCTGGTCCCGGCGCATTCCCCGTGCCGGGCGAGGCCGAGTAAAACCAGTAACGAGACGATCGTCCGGTGCTCAGCCACCGGCGGCCGGGCCTTGTATCCCTGCATCACGTAGCCGGACTGACGCCCGGCCACCGCGTAGGTCAGGAACCCCGTGGCGTCCGCGAGCCCCGCCCGGCCACGCCGCCGCTGGCACTGATAACACAGCCGGAAGCCGGTCACCGGCGTCGCGCACACGGCGCAGGTGATCAGCTCCTGGCGCACCGTGTTGCGCAGGTACCCGCCGGCCCGGGCCACCAGGGCCGCGCTGAGCCGGGCGACCGCCTCCGGGTCAGCCATGTCAGGACGGCGCCAGCCGGCGCAGCGCGGCCCGCACCGCGGCCGGCTCGGCGATCAGCTCGTCAACGACATCCAGTACCGCCCGCAGGCTCCCGGCCACGTGGACTCCGGGCCGCCCGGCCAGCCCGCGGGCCCACTCGTTGCGGTCCACGACCAGCGAGGTCAGAATGACCGGCCGCCCGTGCTCCACCGCGATCCGGGCCTGGGCCCGCGACCCGCTGTGCTCCCCCGCCTCGACCACCACGGTGGCCAGCCCGTACCCGGACATCGTGGCGTTGCGCATCAGGAAGTTGTGCCGCTGCGGCGGCGCGCCCGGCCAGAACTGGGACAGCACCAGGCCGCGCGCGGCGATCTCCTCCTGCAGGTCCTGGTTCCCCGCCGGATAGGCACGGTCAAGTCCGGTTCCGATAACGCAAACTGTCCGGCCGCCCGCCTCCAGCGCAGCCCGGTGGGCCGCGGTGTCGATGCCGAGGGCGAGCCCGCCCAGCACGGTCACGCCCCGGGCGGCGAGTTCCCGGGCCACCCCGGCCGCGATAGCCATGCCGCGGGAGGACGCCGTGCGCGACCCGACCACCGACACGGCCGCGTCGTCCCGGATCAGCGTGCCGCGGGCGAACAGGACCGGCGGCGCCTGGTGGATGGCCCGCAACCGGGCCGGGTAGTCGTCATCGAGGATGCTCAGCAGCCGCCATCCCCGGTCCGCCCAGCGGCGGATCTGCCCGGCGGCCGTGTCCAGCGGGTCAGGCTCCCCCGGGGGACGCACCAGCACCGGCGGCACGAAAAGGTCCCAGACGGCCCGGGCGCTCCCGGCCTCCAGCACTGCGGCCATGATCTCCGCCCAGCCGCGCGACCCCGGACGTTCCCGCAGCAGTGCCACCAGCGCGGCCCGCTCCCGAGGGGCGCTGTCCGCATCCTGCCCGGCTACCCACGGCCCAGCGTACGGCCGGAGCGGCCCCCCGGCGCGGAGATCGCCCGGCGCGCGGCAGCTTGCTACGAGGCGACCACGGTCAGCGGCGCGGGGCGCTTGGGGGCGGGGGTGATGCCCAGGCAGCCGTGGGCCATCGCGTCGAGCAGGTCCGCCAGCCGGTCCGTGGCGAGTCCGCTGCGGAAGAACAGGGTGGACTGGATGGCCCCGATGGCGGCGTGCACGGCCAGCCGCAGTTCCCCGTCGGCCAGGTCGGGCCGCAGCTGCGCCAGCAGGTGCACCCACTCCTCGATGTACAGGCGCTGCTGGCGGCGGAGGCGCCGGCGGTCGTCGGCCGGCAGGGTATGGGATTCGCGGTGGTAGACCATCAGGATCGTCCGGTCCAGCTGGGCCACCGCGATGTGGTCGCGGACCAGGTCCGACAGGCACTGGTGGTCATCATCCGAGGTGGCGATGATCTGCGCGGCGCGGCTCATCAGCCGGTCCATCACCTGGTCGAGCAGGGCGACCAGGATGGACGCCTTGCTGCCGAAGTGGCGGTAGATGCCGGAGCCGACGATGCCGGCTTCCGCCCCGATATCGGCCAGGGACACCGTGGTGAATCCGCGCCGTGACGCCAGGTCGGCCGCGGCGCGCAGGATCCTGGCCCGCCGCTCGGGATCACGCCGCCGCTCAGGATCACCCTGGCGCGGGGAACGTCCGCTGGCCATCTAGCCAGTCTGGCACCGGGCCAGCTAAAGTCCTAGTGAATCTGCGATCACTTCAATGGAGCAGGCGTGGATTTTGCGGAGAGCGCTGAGCATCGCGACCTGCGGGCCGCCGTAGCGGCGATAGCCAGTGGCTTTGGCCCCCAGTACTACGCGCAGCACGCGGCCGAGCGCACACCGTGCGAGGAGCTGTGGACCAAGCTTGGTGAAGCGGGATTCATTGGCGTGAACATCCCGGCCGAGTACGGCGGCGGGGGCGGCGGCCTCACCGAACTCGCCCTGGTCTGCGAGGAACTCGGCGCGCAGGGCACCCCGCTGCTGCTGCTCGTGGTCTCGGCAGCCATCTCGGCGGAGGTCATCACCCGGTTCGGCACGCAGGAGCAGCGCGCGACGTGGCTGCCCGGCCTGGCCGCCGGCACCAGCAAGGTGGTGTTCGCGATCACCGAGCCGGATGCGGGATCGAACACGCACCGGCTGTCCACCACCGCCACCCGGGACGGGGACGGGTGGGTCCTGCGCGGCACCAAGTACTACATCTCCGGGGTCGACGAGGCCGACGCCCTGCTGGTCGTGGCCCGGACCGGGGCGCCAGGGTCAGCTAACTCCCCGGGGCGCAGCGAGGCCCCGTTGTCGCTGTTCCTGGTCCCCGCGGACTCACCCGGGCTGGAACGCTCGGTGCTCCCGGTCGATCTGCTGCTGCCGGAGAAGCAGTTCACGCTGCATTTCGACGACGTACGGCTCGGCCCGGAGGCGCTGGTCGGCCAGGAGGGCGAGGGGTTCCGGCAGGTCTTCCACGGGCTCAACCCGGAGCGGATCACCGGGGCCGCGCAGTGCGTGGGGATCGCCCGCTACGTGCTGGCCGCCGCGGCCCGGTACGCCCGCGAGCGCGTGGTGTGGGACGCCCCGATCGGGACCCACCAGGGCGTGGCCCACCCGCTGGCCCGGGCGAAGATCGACACCGAGCTGGCCGCGCTGATGATCCGGCAGGCCTGCTGGCAGCACGATCACGGGGAGCCGGCCGGCGAATCCGCGAACATGGCCAAGTACGCGGCCGCGGAGGCCGCGATCGCCGCGGCGGACGCGGCCATGCAGACGCACGGCGGGAACGGCTTCGCCACCGAGTACGGGCTGCTGCCGTACTGGGCCTCGGCCCGGCTGCTCCGGGTGGCCCCGGTGAACCGGGAAATGATCCTCAACTACGTGGCCCAGCACAGCCTGGGCCTGCCACGGTCGTACTGAACGCCGGCCGGGCCGGGACGGACCTACCAGGAGCACCCGTGGACCTCGCGCGCAACCTCATCCAGCGCATCAACGTAGGCGACTCGCTGACCCGGTCCGCCGCCGCCCGCCCGGCCCAGCTCGCGGTGGTGGACGGCGCGCGGCGGTGGACCTACGCGGAGTTCAACGCGTGGGTGAACCAGCTGGCCCACGGGCTGGCCGCCCGCGGGTACCAGCGGGGCGACGCCCTGGGCCTGGCCTCGGCCAACAGTGCCGAGTTCCTGGCCGTGTACTACGCCTGCGCCAAGCTCGGCCTGGTCTGCGTGCCGATCAACCTGGGCTGGCGGCCGGATGAGGTGGCCTACGTGCTCGACCACTCCGGGGCCCGCGGCCTGGTCGCCGAGACCCAGCTGGTGGCGCAGGTCCGCGACGCGATCGCGAAGGTGTCGTCCATCGCCGACGTGTTCGTGGCGCCCGGCACCGGCGCCGCGTACGAGGCGGAGCCGGCCGACCGGTCCTGGACCACCGTGGCCGGGCTGGCCGCGGGCTCGCCCTCCACGGCCGAGCCGGACTGCTTCGTGGATGACCGGGACGCGCTCAGCTACCTCTACACCTCCGGCACCACGTCCTTCCCCAAGGGCGTGGTGGGCACCCACGTGTCCATCTACCTGGAGTCGATGTCCAGCGCCCTGGATTCCGGCTGGAACTTCACCGACCGGTTCGCGGCCATGATGCCGATGTTCCACACCGCCCAGCTGAACGCGTTCTGCACGCCCGCGATCATGGTCGGCGCGACCATCCACGTGCTGCGCGGCTTCGACCCGGGATCGCTGCTGGACCTGATCGGGCAGGAGCGGATCACCCAGGTGTTCGGGCTGCCGATGATGTTCCGCGCGCTGCTCGACCACCCGTCGTTCGGCGGCCGGGACCTGTCCAGCCTGCGCCGGGCGGTGTACGCCATGGCGCCCATGCCGGACCAGCTGATCCGCCGCTGCCTGGACGGTTTCGGCTGTGACTTCGCGCTGCTGTTCGGGCAGACCGAGATGAGCCCGGTCACCACGCTGTTCCGCCCGGAGCACCAGCTCTCGCACATCGGCGCGGTCGGCACGCCGATCACCGGCGTGCAGGTCGCGATCATGAGCCCGGACGGGGAACTGCTGCCCCAGGGCGAGCAGGGCGAGATCGTCTACCGCGGGCCGAGCACGATGAGTGAGTACCTGCACAACGAGGAGGCCACCGGCGCGGCGTTCGCGCACGGCTGGTTCCACTCCGGGGACGTGGGCCGGTTCGGCGATGACGGCGTGCTCTGGTTCGCCGACCGCTACAAGGACGTGATCAAGACCGGCGGCGAGAACGTGGCCTCGATCGAGGTGGAGAAGGCCATATACGCGGCCGAGCCGCGGGTATCCGAGGCCGTGGTGGTCGGGCTGCCGCACGAGCACTGGACCGAGGCGATCACCGCGGTGGTGGTGCCCAGGGCCGGGGAGAGCATTGATCCGGGCGCCCTGCTCCAGGCCCTGCGCGGGCGGCTGGACGGCTACAAGGTGCCGAAGGCCGTGATCGTGGTGGACGAGCTGCCCAAGACCTCCACCGGCAAGATCCAGAAGAACGTGGTCCGGGACCAGCACACGTCGCACTACGCCAGCTGAACGGGGCCAGCTGAACGGGGCCAGCTGAACAGGGCCAGCTGAACGGGGCCAGCTGAACAGGGCCAGCTGAGGGGCCAGCTGAACGGGCGGCCGTTACTTCCTGGGCTTGTACCGGAGCCGCTTGCGGGCCTGGTCGCTCCGGCCGCTGCGCTCGTTGGCCGCGGCCGCTTCCCGGGCCTGCTCGAGATCGGCCGGGGTCAGCAGGCCGTGGGTGAGCAGGTACTCGGCCAGTTCCCGCGGGTGCCCGCGCTCTTTCCAGATGAGGCCCTGGAGCTGCTTCTTGTAGTCGGAGATGGCTCCCTCACCGCTGAGATCCAGGGCGATGACCACGTCCATCATCGGCACCGGCTGCGCGCCGGGCAGGCCGAGGATGAGCTCCTGGTAGTGGTAGGCCATGGCCATCCGGGCGGTGGCGTTCCGCGCGAACCAGGCCCGGACCCGGTCCGGGGCGTCCGGCCGGGGCGGGCTGCCCCGCCGGGACAGGGCCCCGTTCGGCTGGACCCGTTTCTCCTGGGTCTCGGGCTGCTCCTTGCTGGGGACGCTCGGCGCAGCCGCGTGTTCCGCCGCCTCCAGCCGGAGCGGGAGCACCCAGCTGCCCACGCTGACCAGCCACGTCCCGGCCTCCAGCACCACCGGCAGGGTCTCGAAGTGGTTGGCCGGCGCCACCGGCAGGACCTGCCGCGCGGCCTGCTGCACGGCGCGGTGATCCATGGGCGTGCCGGGGCTGTGCGGGGCCAGGTAGACCGGGTAGGTGGGGTCGCGGCTGAATATCTCCCACCGGCGGTGCACGTAACGCAGGCCCGCGCAGCGCGGCGACCGGTGCAGGGTGAGGTCCTTATTGCCGCTGAGCCGGCCGCGGTCCAGCCAGGTGATCTCGTCGGGTGGGCAGTCAACCCACTCGCGCTGCCCGGCTGACCAGAGGAATAGCTGCCCCACCGCCACTATTGTGCCGTCCCCGGCTGAGTGAGTGGCCGGTATGACCCGGGACTCGCGATGACTCAGGGGTTCAGGGACTCCGCCGGGGCCGTCACCCGATCTCCACGCGGGAGCCCGGCGCCTGCTCGTTCGTGCCCCAGCGGATCAGGTCGCCGTCGTGCAGCGGCTGCTCCCCGGCGACGGAGGCGCCGTTCAGCGTCATCCCGTTCATGCCCAGGTTGGCGACCCACCACTGGTGGTCGGAGTAGGTGAACCTGGCGTGCTCGCGGGACACCGTGGGCACGTCGGGCAGGCTGAGCTCGACCTGCCCGCGGCCGGCCCGGGCGCCGGACAGCCGGGTCTCCGAGACCCGGTCCCCGGTGATCAGCCGCAGCGTCGGGATCATGCTGCGGGCCGGCTCGGCCACCGTGGCCAGGTCCCCGCCGCCGGCCGTGGCGGCGGTGGCGGTGGTGTCGGATACCGGCGCCGACGTGGTGCGGCCGTCGTGGGCGAACGGCCAGCCGGGGTCCCGGCCCGCACCGAGACCCGCCCCGGCCGGGAAGACGCCGACCTGGGACACCGGCCCGGCCGGGTAGACGCCGACCTGGGACACCGGCCCGGCCGCCTGCATGTCGGGCGGCACGTAACTGGCCCGGGGAGGAGCCTGCTGGAACCCGTTCTGTGCAGCCTGGAACCCGTTCTGTGCAGCCTGCTGGAAGCCGGAGGGCGCAGCCGGCTGGAACCCGCTGGGCCCGGCGCCCAGCGGCCGGCCCTGCCGCAGCTGGTAGCGGCCCTCGGGGACGGCCGGGTCGCTGATCAGGCTCACCTCGACCGGCCCGGGGCCGGCCGGCCGGGCCTCGTGCGCGGCCACCTGTTCCTCGTACACCTCGGCGGCGCTCGCTTCCACGAGCCCGATGTCCATCCGCTCACCGAGCGAGCCGAAGTCACGCGGGTTCAGCCGCAGTTCTACGGAGGTGGGGGCGAGCAGCGCCCCGCTCGGGGTCACCACGAACACCTCCGGCAGGTGCCGCAGGGCGAGCTGCAGCACCTCCTGCCCGTCACGCCAGGGCCGGGTGGCGATCTGCCGCACCCACGGATGGTCCCGGGTCAGGCCGAGGGCCCGCAGCGCCAGGACGGTCACCACGACGAGGGCGGCGAGGAACAGCAGCACGAGGGTCCCGGCGACGAGTGATCCCGTTACCGTCCACAGCACCACCCAGCAGGCCGTGACGGCGGCGGCTACCGCCCACCGGCGGCGGTTGCGCCGCGGGGCGCCGGGCAGCTGCATGCGGGGCATCTGGCTGCGGGGTACCGGGGCACGAGAGGGCCGCGGGGGCGCCTCCATGCGATCTGACATCACACCGTCCTTGCGCGCAGGCCGCGGCGCGGCCGTCTGTTCGTCCCCCCACGATGCTGATCCGGGTGTGCCCAGGTCAACGGAATCGGCTCAGCTCCCAGACAACTGGAAATTTCTGGCTCCGCGTTTCTGCCGGGACTGGGGTGGCCGGTGGGGCCGTGCCGGGTGAGGTTCGGGGGCTTACTCCGCGGGCACCCGCCAGGCGGGCGGCCGCTTCTCCAGGAACGCGTGGATCCCCTCCTGCGCCTCGGCCGAGGCGAACAGCCGCGCGGACAGCTCGGCCATGGCCCCCGACTCGCCGGCCAGCCGCTGCCGCCGGCCCTGGGTGAGCAGCCGTTTCGTCTCGGCCGCGCCCTGGGGGGAGGTTTCCCGGATCTCAGCCAGGAGCCGTCCCAGCTCCGCGTCGAGGTTTTCGTTAGAGGAAGCGATCGTGATGAGGCCGGCCTGGGCGGCCTCCTCCGCGCTGAACGTGGCGCCGGTCAGGTAGTAGCGGGCCGCCGCGCGGGGGGTCAGCAGGTCCTGCGTGGTCAGGGAGATCATCGCCGGGGCCACGCCGATGCGGGCCTCGGTGAACGCGAAGGTCGCGGTCTCACTGGCCAGGGCGAGGTCGCAGGCCCCGACGATGCCCATGCCGCCCGCCCGGACGTGCCCGGTGAGACGCGCGACGACCGGCTTGGCCGCATCCACGATCGCGCTGAGCAGGGCCAGGATCGCCGTGTTGGCGGCGGTCATCGACTGGCTCCCCGCCTCGGCCAGGTCGGCGCCGGCGCAGAACACCCGGCCGGTGTGGGTGATCACGATCGCCCGGGCGGAGGGCTCGGCCCCGGCCTCGGCGAGCCGCCCGGTCAGCTCCGCCACCAGCTGGCGGGACAGCGCGTTCCGGTTGTGCGGCGAGTCCAGGGTGAGGGTTACCACCTGGTCGGCGGCGTCATAGTGCACGAGCTCGCTCATCCGGGCCTCCCACTCGCTCATCGGTGCCTTCTCATCGGGGCCTTCCGGCGGCGATCGTACCGGGACGCATGAGGGACCCCCGGGCGGGATGGCCCGGGGGTCCCCGTTCCTGGCGAGGCTCCCTGCGGACGAGCCTCGCCATGTCTCAGGCGGCCGGCCCGTAGGCCGGCCGCAGAGCTCAGGCGGCCGGGCCGCTGCCCAGCGTCACGGTCGCGGTCTGCGACTGGCCGGACTGGTCGGTCCAGCTGAGGCTGATCTTGTCGCCCGGGTGGTGCGCAGCCAGGGCGGACGAGACGTCCGTGGAGGACGCGATCGTGTGGCCCGCCACTGAGGTGATGACGTCGCCTTCGGCCAGCCCGGCCTGGGCGGCCGCGGACCCGTTCACCACGCCGGCCACGGTGGCGCCGCCCGAGGTCGAGCTGCCGTCGCCGTTGCCGAAGCCGCCGAACCCGCCGGCGCCGGACTCCGGGGAGACCTCCACGCCCAGGAAAGCGGTGGCGCCGATGTGCACCGTGGACGAGGCCTGGCCCGCCTTGATCTGGCTGGCGATCGACGTCGCCTCGGTGATCGGGATGGCGAACGCCTGGGTGGCCGGCTGCTGTGACTGCGCTGCCGAACGCGGTGGTCGAGATGTTGCTGGAGGCGGCCGTGTTCATGCCGACGACGTCACCCGCGGTGTTGAGCAGCGGGCCGCCGGAGTCGCCCGGCTGGATGCCCGCGTTGGTCTGGATCAGGCCGTGCAGCTGTTCCGCATTGCCCGCGTCCTCATCCGACGCGGTGATGGTCCTCCCGGTCGCGGTCACCTTGCCGGTGGCCACGGACGGGGTGCCGCCCTTGCCGAGGGCGTTGCCCACCGCGACGACCTTCTGGCCGGCCTGCACGCCCGCGGAGCTGAGGCTGACGGTCTGCAGACCCGAGGCGTTCTGCAGCTGGAGCACCGCCACGTCCTTGGTCTTGTTGTAGCCGACCACCTTGGCCGTGTAGGTACGCCCGTTGCCGATGTCGCGGACCTTGACTGAGGTCGCGCCGTCGATCACGTGGTTGTTGGTCAGCACCTCGCCGGTGGAGGTCAGCACCTGTCCGGTGCCGGCCGCCTCGCCGTTCTGGTAGCCGAGGGTGGACACCACGTCGACCAGGCCGGGGTCCACCTTCGACGCGACCTGGGCCGTGGTCAGCGTGGTCGCGCCGAACGCGTTGGCCGCGCCCAGCCCGGCGATCGTCAGCGCCGCGGCCGCCCCGAAGGAGGCCCCGGCCAGTATGAACCGGCGCCGGCGATGCCGTCCGCCGGACTCACCGGGACCGGATCCGTAGCCCTCGGGACCGGACCCGTAGCCGCCGGGACCGTAGCCTCCGGGACCGGATCCGTACCCGCCCGGGCCGGATCCGTAGCCGCCGTAGCCGCCCGATCCCCCGCCATAGCCGTAGCCGCCGCCGTAGTTTCCGTAGCCGCCCTGGCCTGTTCCGCCCTGACCTGTTCCACCCTGGCCGGTTTCGGACTGCCCTGGTGCGGGCTGTCCTGGGCCGTAACCGGGCTCCCCGTAAACCGTGCTCATCTGGGAACGCTCCTCGGTAGGTAATCGCCCTGTTCTGGGCGCACTACCGATAATCGGATCCGTACCTGAAGATGACCTCTAAGGACTCTCAGCCTGTCCCTAAGCTTTCCTGAATGGTTCCTGAACGTTCCACTCCGCGGTGAGCAGCCGCTCCGGGTGCTTGTGGCGGCGGCCCTCGATCAGCCGGACGTGGTACAGGGAGCGCCAGCCTTTCCCGCTGAGCAGGAATTCGCCGGGGGTGGCCAGCGCCGTGACGCCGTTGAGGAAGGCCTGCGGATCACCCCAGTGACGTTCCCCGGCGGCCCGCGCGTCGACGATGTCCACCACCTCGCCGCTGTCCGGGTCGATCCCGGCCAGGTACGGGCGGGGCGCGACGTTGGCCCATACCCGGCCGCCGGCCCATTCCAGGTCGTTGAGGCCGCCGATGCGCTGGCCGCCGAGGCGGGCCACGACCAGGCCGAGTGGCATCAGCGTCTGCGGGTCACGGCGGACCAGTTCGCTGCTCCCGTCGCTGGTGAGCAGGCAGGGACCCGCGTTGCAGATCCCCCAGCCCTCGCGGTTGTAGGAGATGGTCTCCAGCAGGGTGAGGCTGCGCAGATCCCAGCGCAGGGCGACCCGTTCCCGCCAGGTGAGCTGCCACAGGTGGCTGCCCACCCGGCAGATGCCCTCGGCGAACAGGTCAGGAGGCAGCGCCGCGGCGGCCTCGACCTCGTCCTGGCCGAGCCGGTAACGCCGCACCGTGGACTGCCCGTACTGGCCGGTGCTCTCCCAGACTGTGCCGTCGTCCGTCAGCAGGCCCTGGGTGAAGCCCCGGCCCGGGTGGGGCAGGCGGCGCAGCACCTTGAGGCGGTGAAACCTCGGCACAGCGGCACTCCTCCGTCGTGGTCCGCGCGGCAGCCCGATTATGCCGCGCGTTCCCCCGCCCGGCCGCCCGGCCGGGCAAACCGGGCCAGCGCCGGCCGCAACGGCCGGTCGGTGTACCCGCCGTCGGCCAGCCCGGCCCGCCGCTCGAACACGTTCCGCGCGCCGAAGTCACCGGTCAGTCCCCAGGACACCCCGGCGGCGAGGAAGTACAGCGGCAGCATGGCCAGTCCGCCGCACCACGCGTACTGGGTAGCGTGCCGCGCCTCGTGGGCCAGCAGCCGTTCCATCGACGCCAGGGCGGTCCGGTCATCCCGGGCCAGGATCACGTTCCCGACCGTGAACGCCGGGGCCACCGGGACCGGGAGCCGGTACCGGGCCCCGACCAGCAGGCCGTCGGCGGCCCGCGCCAGGCTGGCCCGCCCGGCCGCGGCCACCAGCAGCCCGGCCAGCGTGGACCCGTTGACGAGGTTGGCCACCAGCCGCACCCGGTAGGCGGCGCGCATGCCCGTCAGGATCCGCCCGGCCCCGGCCCGTTCGGCGGGCCCGATCCGTTCGGCGGGCCCGACCCGTTCGGCGGCCCGGATCCGTCCGGCGGGCCCGACGGTCCCGCGCCGCCCGCCAGCCCGGGGCCGCCCGCGGTCCCGGACCCATTTCCATGCCCCCGGCTGCTGCGCGGATCCGGGTCCGGCGCCACCAGCCAGCCCCCGGGCCCGGGCGCGGCCAGCACCGGCTGGGGGATCTCGGGCATGCTGAGCGCGCTCTGGCTGTGCTCGACGTGGGCCACCGCAGCCTTCCGGTGATAGTCCTCCAGCCGCTCGATCAGGCTCGCGTCCGCGTACGGGCGGCCGTCCACGAACGGGCCCGGCTGCCGCTCGATCACGGCCACCACGTCGTCGCCGGTCAGCGTCTTATACGTCTCCAGCGCGTGGGCCAGCGACAGCACCCGGTCCCGGTCTTCGGTGATGATCTCCTCGACCCGTCCCAGCAAGCCGTTCAGGTTGTCCTCGATCCGGTCGGCCAGGGCCCGGCGCATTTCCGCCTCGGGATCCTGGCCCTTCTTGTTCCGGCCGCCCTGCCCGCCGCCGGGCGAGCCGACCTCCAGCCGCTTCGCCGTGGAGTAGGACGACACCGTGGAGCCCATCCCCCAGAAGCCCTCCATGAACGAGGCCACGGTGGTCGCCGGACTCCAGGTCGCCGGAGACCCCGGACGAGCTGTCGTTGTTGAAGAACATCCGCTCCCCGGCCAGCGACGCCAGCGAGACCAGGATGTCGGTCTCGTACTCGCTGCGCCACCGGGTGAACTGGTCCTCGGGCGGGATGCTGGCCACCATCCCGAGGTAGTCGCTGCCCTTCTCGATGGTGGCGATGTCGATCTCCATGTGCTGCCGGGTGCGGTAGGCCACCAGGGCGTGGCACGCCTCATGAATGGCCACGGCGTGCCGCTCCCGCTCGATGTACTCCACGTCCTCCGGCGGCCCGAGCTCCTTCAGCTGCTTGGCCCGGATGACGTCACCCCAGGTGATGACGTCCCGGCCGTCCCGGATCGCGGTGATGAGCGCCTCGTTGACCAGGTCCTTGATGGTGGCGCCGGTCGCGTACGGGGTGATGGTGGCGAGCTTGTCCATCTGCTCCGCGGTGAGCTCGTTCCGCACCTTGGCGAAGTAGCCCTCGTAGGTGCGCACCCGGCCGGCCTTGGACGGGTAGCCGACCTTGTAGATCCGGTCGATCCGGCCCGGCCTGAGCAGTGCCTCGTCCAGCGCCTCCGGGAGGTTGGTGGCCATCATGACCAGCATCCGGTACTTGGGCGGAGGCTTGGGGCGCAGGCCGAGCAGGCGGCGGACGTGGCGGTTCACGAAGCCGCGCGGCTTCTTCAGCCCGGACATCTCGGTAAGCAGGGCCTCCAGCGTGCCCATGCCCCCGCCGCCACCCATGCCCATGCCCATCATCTGCTTGTTCCGCGTGGTGTCCGGCTCCTCACCTGCCGACGATGACAGGGCCCGCCGGGCCAGCCGCCACTGCACGTCGTCGGACAGGTAGGAAAAGCCATGGCACCCGCCCGCCTGCCAGGCCGCCGGGGTGGCCCGGCCGCCCGGGAAGTTCGGGCCGCCCTGGGCCAGCGCGCCGCGGCGGCCCAGCGAGTCGGCCTCGTCGAAGAACACGATCACGCCGCCGTACCGGAGCGCGAGCCGGCGCAGCTTGCGGAACAAGGACTTGACCTTGAGGATGCCGACACCCATGAACATGTTGATGAACGCGCCCGGGTCCACGAACACGTAAGGGCGGCCGGTCTCGCCCGCCACCGCCTCCGCCATCAGCGTCTTGCCGGTGCCGGGCGGTCCCCAGAGCAGGATGCCGCCGGGTACGTAACCGCCCCGGGACTCGATCTGCTCTGGGTCCTCCAGGTACAGGATGTTCTCCTTAACCCGCTCCAGCACATGGTCCTGACCCCAGACGTCGGTGAACCGGGTCTTGATGTCGTCCGGGTAGTAGACATCCACGCCGCCCCGGGACAGGAACCAGAAGATCGCGGCGAACTGGAGCACCACGAAGAGCAGGATGACGACCAGCTGCAGGAGGAACGGCAGCGCGCTCCAGATATAGCTGGGCAGGTTGAGCAGGGCGTCCACCGGGGTGGTGTGCTTCACCCGGCCCAGCACCACCGCGATCACCGCGATCCAGAACACCCAGGTGAACAGGCGCCAGAGGCGGAACCGGGTCCAGTCGGACAGCTTCCGGCGGGTGACCCGCTCGGTGCCGCCGAACACCCGGTGCGTCCAGAAGTAGTGATAGCCAGCCCAGTGCTCGCTGATCAGGAAGTGGATCTGGCGCAGTGCCTCCAGGCCGATCAGGACGAGGACCCAGGCGCCCGCCCGGACCTCGATCCGGAACGCGTCGGACCAGGTGACAAGAGGGTTACCCGACTTCGTTGCCCAGAGCAGGATGAACCAGAACACGGTCAGCAGGAGCAGGAACTTGATCCGGTCCCAGAACGCGAGCGGCTTGCGGGTCCGCCGGTCCTCGTCACGGGGGCGGCCGCCAGGCGGCCGCAGCCCTTCCGGGGAATCCGTGGGGGCCATCGTCATCATGGGCTCCTGACCGTGAAGGAGTTCATCACCGTGTCGATCTGGCTCTGGTTCTCGCTGTAACAGGAAGCCAGGCAGTGCACGAGCAGCAGGTAGACCTCGGTGTCATCCGCGTTCGTCAGGGCGACCTGGTCGAAAGTATTGGTGCCGACCCCGGGGTAGGTGTACTCGAAAGTGACCCGGACCCCGTGCACTCCCTGGCCCAGGGTCAGCGTGCTGTCGCGCAGCAGGTGGAAGTCGGTCAGCGGGAACCCGCTCTGGGCGGCCGAGGCCCGGCCGGCCGCGGTCACCGGCAGGAAGAAGTCCCGCAGTTCGTTGTACGACAGGGAGTTCGTGGTCGCCGGGTTGACCGGGGCGACTACCGAGTACACGAACGGCGCCGCGTCCGTCGCCCCGAGCACGTGATTCGCTGCGGGCCTGAGGTCAGCGTCATAGCCGACCGACCACACGTTGCTGTTCGGGCTGCTCTTGGTCGCGGCGGAGAGCGCTGAGCTCTTGATCTGGCTCCAGCCGTTCGGCACCTTGAAGTAGGTGTGCTGACTCGAATTCGTCACGTACGTGAACTGCGGCGCGGCACATCCGGTCACCAGGAGCGCGAGCAGCACCATCCCCAGCCCGATTGAGCGGCCCCGGCTCATGAGCCCTCTTTCAAGGCGCCCCCTGCTCATGCACTTCCCCTACCGCCGGAAAACGTGTGCCATATCCGTTATGCGTTCGTGTCCTACAGGGAGTATCGCCTCCCAGTACGCCGTCTGGGTAGACACGACTTCGATTAGCCACATGCCAGTAACACGTGGAAACTTGGCCTGCCGGCTCGCGAGCGGGCCCGGCGGACCCTCGGGAGGAACCGGTGAGAGGTGCGCAGGCCCTGATCCACACGCTGGTCGGCAGCGGGGTGGACGTCTGCTTCAGCAATCCCGGCACCTCGGAGATGCACTTCGTGGCCAGCCTGGACGCGGTCCCTCAGCTGCGCGGGGTGCTCTGCCTGTTCGAGGGCGTGGCCACCGGCGCCGCCGACGGCTACGGCCGGATGACGGGCCGCCCCGCGGCCACCCTCCTGCATCTGGGCCCGGGCCTGGCCAACGGCCTGGCCAACCTCCATAACGCCCGCCGGGCGCGAACCCCCCTGCTCAACGTGATCGGCGATCATGCGCTGAGCCACAAGCGGTTCGACGCGCCGCTGGAATCCGATCTCGACTCACTGGCCCGGACGGTGTCCGGCTGGGTCCGGCGCACCGCCCGGAGCGCGGACGTCGCGGCCGATGCCGCGGAGGGGGTGGCGGCGGCCCTGGGGCCGCCCGGCGGGGTGGCCACGCTGATCCTGCCCGCCGATGTGTCATGGTCCGACGGCGCCGAGCCCGCGCCGCCGGTACCGTCGCGGCCACCGTCCGTGGTCCCGGAGCCGGTGATCGAGGACGCCGCGCGAGCAACAACCACGGGGGCCTGCGTGATCCTGCTCGGCGGCGCGGCGCTGCGCCGCGCCGGGCTGGAGGCCGCGAGCCGGATCGCCGCGGCCACCGGGGCGCGGCTGCTCTGCGAGACGTTCCCCGCCCGGCTGGAACGCGGCGCGGGCCTGCCGGGCCTGGAACGTCTGGCGTACCTGGCCGAGTTCGCGCAGGCGCAGCTGGCCGGGACCACCCGGCTGATCCTGGCGGGCGCGCGCGTCCCGGTGTCCTTCTTCGCCTACCCGGGCCTGCCCAGCTCCCTGGTGCCGGACGGCTGCCAGGTGCACACCCTGGCCGCACCGGGCGAGGACGTGTGCGGGGCGCTGGCTGCCCTGGCCGAGCGGGTCGCCCCCGGCGCCCGGCCGCAGCCGCAGCCCGCGCACCGGCCCGCGCTGCCGGACGGCGCGCTGACCGCCGAGACCGCGGCCGCGGTCATCGGCGCGCTGCTCCCCGAGGGGGCGATCGTCTCCGACGAGGCGAATACGTCCGGGCTCTCACTCCCGGCGGCGACCGCGGGCGCGCCCCCGCACGACTGGCTCACGCTCACCGGGGGCGCGATCGGGCAGGGCCTGCCGGTGGCCACCGGGGCGGCCATGGCCTGCCCGGGCCGGAGCGTGCTGGCGCTCGGCTCGGACGGCAGCGCGATGTACACGATCCAGGCGCTGTGGACGCAGGCGCGGGAACAGCTGGACGTCACCACGGTGATCTTCAGCAACCGCCGCTACGCGATCCTCGACCTGGAGCTGCAGCGGGTAGGCGCGGTGGCGGGCGGGCAGGCCGCGCGCAGCCTGCTGGACCTGTCCCGCCCCGACCTGGACTTCACCGCCCTGGCCCGGGGGATGGGAGTCCCCGCGGCCCGGGCCGCCAGCGCCGGGGAGTTCGCCGGGGAGTTGCGGCGCGCGCTGGCCGAGCCGGGTCCGCACCTCATCGAGGCGGTGCTCAGCCAGCCGGGCTGACCGCGGCCCCCGGGATGCGCCAAGCCCCGGCCGGGATCGGGGTCCCGGGCCGGGGCTCGCGCGTGGCTCCCTCAGGCTGACCAGTCGGGGGGCCTGAGGAGGGCCGGTGTGATCGGAATCAGGTGTAATGAGGGGTTGCTGCGATCAGGACGTGGTTCTGATCAGCAGCCGTCGTAGGGCGCCCACGGCGAGGTGCCGTCCTGGGCGTAGAGCTGCTGGAACGCCTGGTTCTGCTGGGCGACGGAGGCGGAGCCGGCCGTGCCCGAGTAACCGAGGCTGGCCCAGGTGCTCGGCAGGATGCCGTACAGGCCAGACGAGGACGCCGTCGGGTTGTTGCCCGACTCACGCCAGGACACGCACTGCTGGAACGACGACGGCGAGCTGCCCGTGCTGGCCGAGCTGGTGCCCGTGCTGGCCGACGACGTGCCCGTGCTGGCTGACGTGCCCCCCTGAGTAGCCCGTGCTGGCCGACGAGGTACCGGTGCTCTCCGCCGGGGTGGTAGATGCAGCAGCTGACGTGTCCGAGCTCGCCGAGGGCGTGCTGGACGCCGCCGGCGCCTGATAGTAGGTCGGCGCCATCGGGGTAATCCCGGAGCGCCCGTCCGGCACGTGCACGACCTGGCCCGCATAGATCAGGTTGGGGTTCTTGATCCAGCGGTTGGCCGCCTCGACCTTGGAGAGTGGCACGCCCGCCGAAGCGGCGATGCCGCTGAGCGTGTCTCCCGGCTGCACGGTGTGCGTGCTGGCCAGGGCCGGCCCAGCCGCCAGGCCCGCCATGACGATGCCGGCGCCTGCTGCCGTGATTATCCGCGTTTGTACCTTCATGAAGCTCCTTGTCCGGATTCCAGTCACAGCGGCCCAACGTATGCAAGGCCTCGCCGGGGACGCAAGTCGGGAAGGAGCGGGCTGACCTGGGTCGATGCCGAAAGCCCTTGCGGCTGCTGGACTTCCGGTTGCTCAAAAAAGTTTGGGATCTGGCGCAGTTGGGTACCGATCCGGGCCGGCCGCGGCCCGGCCAGCCGGCCGGCCTAGGCGCGGCCAGCCGGCCGGAGCACGCGGCGCCGACCATCCCTCGGCCTGGGCCGGTCTGTCTCACGGCGACCCTCAGGCCGGAGCTGCCCGCGGGGCCGCCGGCGGCCGACGCGGGGCGGCTGCCCGGCCTGGTGTCCCCGGCCCGGGCGGAGCCGGACGGCCGGATGACGCGCGGCCACGGGATGCGCCCCGGCCGAGCGGGCCAGCGGGGCGCCGGCTTCAGCCACCACGTGCTCAGCCACACGATGCCCGGCCATACGGTGCTCGGCCATACGGTGCTCGGCCATACGGTGCTCGGACCCAGCCCGGACGGCGGCCGGGCTGGCGGCAGCAGCGAGGGCCACCGGGGCGGGCGCGGCTCCTGCCATGGCCGGCTCAGCCAGGGTGTGCTCAGCCAGGGTGTGCTCAGCCACGGCTGGCGCGGCGATCCCGGGGCTGGCCGTGCGCCGGCCGGGCCGCCGCACGCTGCTCAGCGCGATGCCGCCGAGGATGGCCGCACCCCCGCCGAGCTGAGCCGGGCCGGCCGGGTTCCCGAAGACCACGACGCCTGCCACCGCGCCGACCAGCGGCTCGATGTTGAGGAACGCGCCGGCGACCTCGGCCGGCAGCCGGCTCTGCCCGAAGGCGAACAGGGTGAACGGGACCAGGGTCCCGCCCGCGATCAGTGCGACCACCGCCAGCAGGCTGGCCGCGTGCGCGGGCGCGGACGGCAGGCTCTCGGTCAGCGCGCTGAACGGGGCCGTGACCAGGGCCGCACCCAGGAACTGCACCGCCGTTACGGCGATCGGGTCGCGGCCGCGCAGTAGCCGGGTCTGGCCGACAGTGAACACCGCCGAGAGCAGGACCGACGCCAGCACCATGCCGTCGCCGGCCAGGTTCGCACCGCCACCGCCGCCCGCGGCGATCAGTCCGACCCCGCCGAGCGAGACGGCGAAACCAGCCCAGGCGGCCGGCCGCACCACGCTGCGGTGCCACATCACTGCGATGATCGCGACCATCACGGGGGCGGTGCCGATGAGCAGCGCCGCATGGCTGACACTGGTCCGGGTGATGCCCGTGTTCTGCAGCAGGACCGTCCCGCCGTACCCCGCCGCACCCCAGGCCAGCACCTTCGGGCTCCACGCCGCGCGTCCCCGGGGCCGGGTGATGGCCAGCAGCACGGCGGCCGCCACCGCGAACCGGATGGCGGTCAGCCAGCCGGGCGGCAGCCAGCCCAGGGCAATCTTGGACAGGGGCACGGTGCTGCCCCACAGCAGCCCGGCGATCGTGAGCGCCACGAGAGCGCGACGGCGGTCGGTGTTCATGCCTCCAGGATGCGTCCTGGCGGGCCAGAATTAGCCGTAGCACCCTCTTGGTGAAATATTATTCAGTGCTATGGCCGTACAACTTGACGAAGTTGACATCAAGCTGCTGACCGCGCTGCAGGCTGACGCGGACCGCACCAACGTCGAACTGGCCCGTATGGCGGGCCTCTCCCCGGCCGCCACCCTGCACCGGGTGCGCGCGCTCAAGGAGTCCGGAGTCATCCGCATCATCCGAGCCGAACTCGACCCGGGGGCGGCGGGCTTCCCGTTGCAGCTCTACGTGTTCGCCACCCTCGGGCGGCACGATCCGCGGGCGACCCGCATCTTCGAGGACCAGATCCGGGCCCTGCCGCAGATCGTCTCGGCCGACAACGTGGCCGGCGAGATGGACTACCTGCTGAGCGTCGTGGCCCGGGATGTCGCGGAACTGCAGGAGGTGCTGACCCGGCTGTCCACCCGGGGCGGCCAGCGGCTGATCACCTACCTGCGGCTGTCCGAGGTCAAGCCGCCCTGCGGGCTGCCGCTGGACCCGCACCTGACTGCGGGCGGCCGCGCGGCGCGTCAGCGCCGGCGGCCACCCGCGGACCGGGGGGAATCGGCTAGTTAAGGCACTGGCCGGTCAGGACTTGAGCTGGTCGATCTTGTCCCGGAACAGCGTGGTCGCGATCGTGGACTTGCGCGGCTGGCCGCGCAGGAAGGCCTGGGCGAACTTCACGGCCTGCTTGTACTCGACCTTGCCGGGCAGCGGCGGCTCGTCCGGGTTCACGTTCACGTTGACCAGGGCCGGGCCGTCGTGGCTGAGCGCCTGGCTGATCGCGTCCCGGACCTCGCCAGGGTGGCTCACCTTGAGACCCAGCGCGCCGTTGGCCGTGGCGATCCCGGTGTAGTCGGTGAACGGGTCCGAATGCCGGACACCGAACTCGGGGTAGCCGAGCACCATCTGCTCCCAGAGGATCTGGCCGAGTGCGTTGTTGTTGTTGATCACGATCTTGACCGGCAGCTGGTGCTTGATGGCCGTGATGAACTCGGCCATGAGCATGGAGAACCCGCCGTCGCCGACGTAGCCGATGACCTGGCGGCCGGGGAAGGCGTGCTGGATCCCGATCGCGTACGGCAGCCCGGGTGCCATCGTGGCCAGGTTCCCGGACAGGTAGAACTGGCGGTCCGCGCGGATGTGCCAGTGCCGGGCGGCCCACGTCGCGATGGTCCCGCTGTCGCAGGTCAGGATGGCGTCGTCCGCGGCCAGCTCGTCGAGCACGCTGACCAGGAACTCCGGGGCGATCGGGTCCCGCTTCTCGTCCTGCAGCGCGGTCATCTTCTCCCGCCATTTGCCCATCTGCTGCTGGTACTTCTCCAGGAACGAGGTGTCAGTCCGCTGCTTGAGCAGGGGCAGCAGCGCCTGCAGGCCCTCCCGGGCGTCGCCGACCACCGGCACCTCGGTGGGCACCCGGGCGCCCGCGCGGGCCGGGTCGGCCTCGATCTGCACGATCCGCGCCTTGCCTGGCTCCGGCATGTACTTGGTGTACGGGTAGTTCGTGCCCACCATGAACAGCGTGTCGAGGTCGTCCATCAGCTCCTCGGAGGGCGCGGTGCCGAGCAGGCCGATCCCGCCGGTCGTGTACGGCGAGTCGTCCGGCACGGTGCCCTTGCCGGACAGCGTCTTGATGATCGGCGCGCCCAGCGTCTCCGCCACCGCGAGCAGTTGCTCCCGGGCGTGCAGGGCGCCCGCGCCGGCCAGGATCGCCACCTTCTCCCCGGCGTTCAGCACGTCGGCCAGCCGCTGCAGGTCCTCCTCGCGGGGCCGCCCGGGAGCGTCCAGCCGAATCGGCGACGTGGCCGGCGGACGGGCCGGGCCGACTTCCGCCCAGGGATTCTCGCCCGCCTTGGCGACCTGGATATCGTTCGGCACCGTCAGGTGGGCCACCCCGCGCCGGGCATAGGCGGTGCGCACCGCGATGTCCACCAGGGCCGGCAGTTGCGCCGGGTTGTAGATCATCTGGTTGTAGACGGCCACGTCCTCGTAGAGCCGGTCGAGGTTCACTTCCTGCTGGTAGCCGGTGCCCAGCACCGAGGTCTCCTGCATGCCGGTGATGGCCAGCACCGGCATGTGGTCCAGCTTGGCGTCGTAGAGCCCATTCAGCAGGTGGATGCCGCCGGGACCTGACGTGGCCAGGCAGACGCCGATCTGCCCGGTGGCCTTGGCGTGGGCGGTCGCCATGAACGCGGCGGCCTCCTCGTGGTGGACCAGCACGAACTTGATCCGGTCCTGGTGCCGCCGGAAGCCCTCCATGATGCCGTTGATGCCGTCGCCCGGGAGGCCGAAGACAGTGTCGACGCCCCAGTCGGCCAGGCGCTCGACCAGAGCCTCGGATGCGATCTGTGCCACCTGCGGACCTCCAACTGATCGTGGTTACTGCGGCAGGTAAATCCGCCCATCCCCGGCTGTCCCTGGAAGGGGCGGCCAAACATGCCCCGGGGCCAAACATCGTTAAAGGATCGCTCCGCAGACCCGGCCGGGGCGGCTGCGGCCAGGCGGCCGGACCAGGCTGCGGCCGGCGCGGTCCGGGCTTCAGGCCGCGCGCGTCTGGCTCCTCCCCAGTGGCCTTGTCCGGCGGCCTGAGGTTTGGCCGCCCGGAGCGCAGGTAGCAGAGGGGCGGGCGAACCCCGGGCCCGTACGGCCGGAAAGCGGCCGGGGAACCGGCGACCAGCCGGTGACGAGGCAGGAGGATGAGCGTGATGGGCGCAACGACCACCGCGGCGGATCCCGCCGTGCCGGGTCCCGTGGTGGAGGACCCCGTGGTGAAGGATCCCGTGGTGGAGGACCTGGACGCGGCCGTGTACGTGGTGCCCACCGACGCACCGGAGGCCGACGGCACCCTGGCCTGGGACAAGACCACCCTGGTGCTGGTTACCGCGCGGGCCGGGGGCCAGCAGGGCATCGGCTGGAGCTACACGGCGGCGGCGGCCGCATCGGTGGTGACCGGCATCCTCTCCCCGGTGGTGGCCGGCCGCAGCGCCCTGGACGTGGCCGGCGCCAACGAGGCCATGACCCGGGCGCTGCGCAACGTCGGCCGCCCCGGGATCGGCGCGATGGCCCTGTCCGCGGCGGACATCGCGCTGTGGGACCTGAAGGCCCGGCTGCTCGGCTGCGCGGTGTCCACCCTGCTCGGCCGGGCGCGGGAGAAGGTGCCGGTCTACGGCAGTGGCGGGTTCACCACGTACGACGAGACGCGGACCCGCGAGCAGCTGACCGGGTGGGTCGAGAAGGACCGGATCCCCCGGGTCAAGATCAAGATCGGTGAATCCTGGGGCAGCAACCAGGCGCGCGACCTGGCCCGGGTCGCGCTCGCCCGTGAGGTCATCGGACCGGACACGGAGCTCTACGTGGACGCCAACGGTGGTTACTCCACCGGGCAGGCCGTGCGGATGGCCCACCAGATGGACGATTTCGGGGTCACCTGGTTCGAGGAGCCGGTGTCCTCCCAGGACCTGGCGGGCCTGGCGGCGATCCGGCAGCAGGTCCGGCCGGATGTGGCCGCCGGTGAGTACAGCTGGACGCTGGCGGATTCCGCCCGCCTGCTGGACGCGGGGGCGGTGGACTGCCTGCAGCTCGACGTGACCCGGTGCGGCGGCATCACCGAGTTCCTCCGCGGCGCGGCGCTGGCCGCCGCGCACAACGTGCAGGTCTCCGGGCACTGCGCGCCGAACCTGCACGCACCGGTCGCCGCCGCCGTGCCCAACCTGCGGCACCTGGAATACTTCCATGATCACCAACGGATCGAGCGGATGTTCTTCGACGGGGCGCTGGATCCGGAGGGAGGGGTGCTGGCGCCCGATCCGGGCGGGCCGGCCTGGGGCTGGAACTGCGGTCCGCGGACGCCGAGCGCTACCGCGCGGGCTGAGCACCGCGCGGGCTGACGCGCGGGCTGAGCACCGCGCGGGCTGAGCACCGGGCCCCGGCCAGGGGCGCGGTGAATACTCCGCGCAGCGATGTTTATCTCCTGTGCAGGGGGCATCCTCGGGTGGTACTGATTCCGCCCGCAGGATTCTGAGGTGATAGACGTGGAGGCTGCGACCCCCCTCGCGCCCACGCCACCGGCCGTTGACCCGGCAGCGCAGGACGACGGCGTACTGCTCGAGATCGTTCACACGCAGCCGGCCGGATCCCGGCGGCGTTCCGCCGCGTGCGAAGCCCTGGTGCTGCGGTACCGGTCGCTGGTGCGCTCGTGCGCCCGCCGGTACCGGGACAGCCCGGAGCCGGAAGAAGAACTGATGCAGGTCGGTTACGTCGGCCTGCTCAAGGCGATCAACAACTTCGACCCGTCCTTCGGCGGGAACCTGGCCGCCTACGCCCAGCCGTGCATCTCCGGCGAGATCAAGCGCCACTTCCGGGACAAGCGCTGGCAGGTTCATGTCAAGCGGCCGGTGCAGGAACTGCTGCTGCAGGTCCGCAAGGCGCGCACCGCGCTGGTCCAGGACCTGGGGCACGTCCCCACGGACGAGGAAGTCGCCGCGGCATCTGGGCGTCAGCATGGACGACATCCGGGATGCCAACCGGGCAGACATGGTCTTCCACCCGCATTCGCTGGACGCCCCCATGTCCACCGACGATGACGCGGCCACCCTGGGCGATGTGCTCGGCGGGGAAGATCCGCAGGTGGAGCGCACCCTGGACATGCAGGCGGTGTCCACGCACTGGAATGAGCTGCCCGAGCGGGAGCAGCACATCCTGGCCATGCGCTTCTACGGCAACATGACCCAGGCTGAGATCGGCCAGAAGCTGGGTGTCTCGCAGATGCACGTGTCACGGCTGCTGGCCCGGGCCCTGGATTACCTCCGCGAGTGCCTGCTCGGCACCGAGCAGGTCAGCTACCGATAGCGCCCGGCGGGCCAGCCCGGCCCGGCCGCCCCGGTCGCGCCCCGAACAGGGAAAGCGTGACCACCACGGGCCCGGACTGGTGGACCAGGGTGATCGAGGAGCGCACGCCACGGGCCAGCGCGGCCGCGCTGTACGCGGGCCAGCGGTCGTCGTCGAGGGTGTCCGGCGTGCAGACCGGCTTCCCGGTGGCCCGGGCCTCGGTCACCGGGCCGCCCCCGGAGCTGCGCTCGATCGTGGCCAGCTCGGCCAGGTCCGGGTGGCTGGCGGCGAAGACAGCGGGTTCCCCGTCCTGCCACAGGGTCGCGCTGGCTCCCGAGCACCCGGTGACCTGACTCGCGGCCAGCCGGACCAGCTGGCCCAGCGTCTCCGGCGCCGGCGTACCCGCCGCGCTCAGCGGCTGGCTGACCCCGCTCAGTGGCTGGCTGGCCCCGCGCAGCGGCTGGCCAGCACTCAGCAGCAGGCGGCTAGCACTGCGTAGCAGCTCGGCGGCCTCCTGCGGGAGGTCCGGACTCGGCATGGCTCCCTCCGCCCGCTTCCCGGTGGACGGCAGCGGCCCGGGAACGGGTTACTCCCTGTCATCTTCCATCACCGCCTGCGCGGGCACCACTCCCCGCCGTAGCGGCGGCGCCGGTCCGGCCGTAGCGGCGGCGCCGGTCCGGCCGTAGCGGCGGCCACCGGGCCCGCCGTAGCTGCGGCCCGCCCGGCCGATAGCTGCGGCTCGCCCGCGTGGCATCGCCGTTGAATGCCACGCGGGCGAGCGGTCAAGCCCGGCCCGGGTGCTCAGCCGCTGGTACCCGGGCCGGACGCTCAGGCGTTCGCCGGATGCAGGAGGACCTTGGTGAAGCCGTCCTCCCGCCGGTCGAACTTCTCGTAGGCGCCGGGCGCCTCGGCGAGCGGCAGCTCGTGCGAGACCAGCTGCGAGGGTGTCGCCCGGCCCGCGATGATCAGGTCGCGGAGCTGCTCGTTGTACCGCTTGACCGGGCACTGGCCGGTGCCCATGGCCTGCCCCTTCTGGAAGAACGTGCCGTAGTCGAAGCCGATCCGGCCCTGCTGCGCGGCCTCGCTGGCGGCCTGAGGGTCACTGGGCACGTAGACGCCGACCACCCCGATCCCGCCTCTGGCCCGCACCGACTTGATCAGGCCGTCCAGCACCATCTCCGGGTGCTCCTGTCCCGTGTCGTCGTGGGCCTGGTACCCGACGGCCTCGATGCCGCGGTCCGCGCCGAGCCCGCGGGTGGCGTCCATGATCTGCTCGGCGGGATCGCCGTCGGCCGCGTTGACCGGGATGGCGTCGAACTCGGCCGCGAGGTCCAGCCGGTCCTTGTGCATGTCCACCACGTACACCTCCGAGGCCCCGCGCAGGTAGGAGCTGTGCGCGGCGAGCAGCCCGACCGGGCCTGCGCCGAAGACGACCACGCTGTCCCCGGGGCTGACGCCGGCCAGCACCGCGCCGTGGTACCCGGTCGGGAAGATGTCCGACAGCATGGTGAAGTCACGCTCGTACTCGGTGCCGGCGGGCAGCGGGAGCAGGTTGAAGTCCGCGAACGGGACCCGCAGGTACTCCGCCTGGCCGCCCTGGTAGGGGCCCATCTGGGCGTAGCCGTACGCGGCCCCGTCCACCCCTTCGGCCGGGTTCATCCGCAGGCAGAACGAGGTCCAGCCGTCCACGCAGTTGCGGCAGGAACCGCAGGCGATGTTGAACGGCACGGACACCCGGTCGCCCGGCTTGATCCAGGCCACCCCGGGGCCCGTCTCCTCGACGATGCCCATGTTCTCGTGGCCGAGCACCTTGCCCTCTTCCACGTTCGTGCGGCCCTCGTACATATGCAGGTCAGACCCGCAGATGTTGGTGGTGGTGATCCGCACTACCGCGTCGCCGGGTGCCTCGATCCGCGCGTCGGGCACCTCCTCCACCGCGACGGTGAAAGGTCCCTTGTACACGACAGCCTGCACGCCATCCTCCTGGAAGGTGTGTCCTTTCATGGCCTGGCCGCGCTTTTGGGCCCGGCGGGGATACCCCGCCCGCTGCCCACCGCGTCCAGGGTGAAACAGCTCGGTCTCATCCGCCGCCGCGGGTCCGGCGGCCGTCCCGGGCGGCCGCCGTGCGCCGGTCATTCTCCTTCTCGATCGCATGAGTCCCCCTCAGGATGGGCCGCCGCGCGCGCCGGCCTGCAGCAGGCCCGCGGCCCGGGCGGCGACGGCCATGATGGTCAGGGCCGGGTTGGCGCTGCCCTGGGTGGGCAGCACGCTCCCGTCGGTGATGTACAGGTTGGGCACGGCGAAGCTGCGGCAGGTGCCGTCCACCACGCCGTGCCGCTCGTCGGCGGCCATCCGGGCGCCGCCCACCAGATGCGCGAACCGCTGGATGGTGATCACCTCGTCCGCCCCGGCCGCGTGCAGGATGTCCTCCATGACGCGCTGCGCGGCGTGGAGCAGCTGGGTGTCGTTGTCGCACTGGGAGTAGGAGAACCTGGCCACCGGCAGCCCGTGCCGGTCGGTCTCCTCGTCCAGCGTGATCCGGTTGCCCGCCTGGGGCAGGAACTCGCACAGCGCCCCGAGGCAGCACCAGTGCACGTAGTCGCTCATGTAGTCGCGCAGGGCCCGGCCCCAGTGCCCCTGGGCCGCGACGTGCTCGGCCCAGGTAATGGGCAGCGGGGACACGTTCTGGATGGAGAACCCGCGCCGGTAGGGCTGGGCCGGGTCGGTCTCGTAGAAGTCCTCCGAGCTGACCTCCGGCGGCGGCGCCTTGTACATCCGGACCTCGTCGTCGAACCGGCCTGCGGTCTGCGGCGCTCCCTGCACCATGAGATAGCGGCCGACCTGGTCGAAGTCGTTGCAGAGGCCATCGGGGAAACGGCTGGAGGAGGAGTTCAGCAGCAGCCGGGGCGTCTCGATCGAGTAACCGGCCACCGCGACCATCCGGGCCCGCTGGAACCGCTCCCGGCCGCCGCGGACGTAGTGCACGCCGGTGGCCCGCCCGGTCCGCTCGTCGACGGCGACCCGGGTCACCATGGCGTCGGCCCGGACCTCCCCGCCGTGAGCCAGGGCGTCAGGGATGTGGCTGATCAGCGGGCTCGCCTTGGCGTTGACCTTGCATCCTTGCAGGCAGAATCCCCGGTAGATGCAATGAGGGCGGTTGCCGAACCGACCGTTAGGAATGGCGACCGGTCCGACCTTGGCCGTGATGCCCAGCTTCCGGGCGCCGCGCAGGAACACCTCGCCGTTGCCGCCGACCGGGTGCGGCCGGTGCGGGTAGCCGTGCGGGTCTCCCCAGGGCCAGTGCTCTCCCGCGACCGGGAGTTCCTCCTCGATCGCCGCGTAGTACGGCAGCAGGTCGCCGTAGCTGAGCGGCCAGTCGGCGCCGACCCCGTCCTGGGTGAAGGTGCGGAAGTCGCTGGGGTGGAAGCGCGGCGTGTAGCCCGCGTAATGGACCATGGACCCGCCCACGCCGCGGCCGGAGTTGTTCGACCCGAGCGGCACCGGATCGGTGCCGGTGATCACCCGGGGCTCGGTCCAGTACAGGTGGTGGGACGCGGCCTCGTCGCTGAACCAGTCGGTGTCCGGGTCCCAGAACGGCCCCGCGTCCAGGGCGGCCACCCGCCAGCCGGCCCGGGCCAGCCGCTGCAGCATGACGGAGCCGCCCGCCCCGCAGCCCACGATGACCAGGTCGATCTCGTCGGAGTCGTCGAACCGCCGCATGTCGCGGCGCAGCTGGTGGTTAGTCCGGGTGCCGTCGTTGGGGATCAGCCACGCGGATTCGTTCCGGTCCCGGACCTGGGTGCTCACTCGCCCTCCCGTACCGGGTCCTCGGCCGGGTGGCTGTCCGCGGTCTCGAACGGCTCCCGCCGTCCCACTCCCTTGTTCTTGTAGCCGCGCGGGTAGGCGGGCCCGGGGAAGCCCATCTCGTTCCAGGCCCAGGGGTGCGCGTAGAAGGCGGTGCACGCGTAGCGGGTCCACAGGCTCCACACCCGGCTGGCCGGCAGGCCATGCCAGTCGCCCGAGCCGAGGTCCTGCACCGCCTGGATCAGGGCATGCTGGTCGGCGGCCGGGCACCCGGCGAACGCCGCCGCGTACTTGACCTGGGCGTCGTCGTCCAGGTACCCGAGCGTGTCCCGCCAGGCCTGCCCGTCCTCGGGCAGGTCCGCGTACCGCCACCCGTCGGTCTGCGCTTCGGCCAGCCGGGCGTCGATCATCGCGGTGACCGGCACCCGCGGTTCCTCGTCCTGGCCCAGGATCAGGTTGAGCAGCGCGGTGGCCGTGGCCTCCTCGGCCGGGCTGAAGAACCGCGGCGCCGGCGGCGGCGCCAGCCGCGACTCCACCACGGCGGCGGTCGCCGGATCCCAGTGCGGCAGCTGGGACATGGCGTCGAAACCGGGGAAGCGCTCCGGGCCGCCGCCTGGCGTCCTGGGCGCCCCGGATGCCGGCGGGCGGGCCGGGCCCCGGCTCACTGCTCCCGCCGCAGGATCGCGGCCAGCAAGCCCATCCCGCCGACCATGGTGACCAGCAGCGGGGCCAGCAGGGGCGGGCCCATCTCCAGGTTGTACCGCGCGTTGGCCCAGCCTCCCGGCTTCTGGGCGATACCCCGGGCGTGCAGATAGGTGCCCTGGAGCCCGTTCGCGACGATCGCGGCGGAGGCGACCGGCAGCGCGGTCTTGGCCAGCCGCCGGCTGCAGAACCCGGCCACGCCGGCGGCCGCCCCGACCGGGCCGAGCGCGACGGGGATCCACATCATCTTGTTGCCGAAGCTGGCGCTGTCGTGCTCGAAGAAGATCTCGGCCGCGGTGACCAGCGCTCCCGCGGCGGTCAGCGCCGAGAGGCTGCGCTCGAAATGCCCGGTCTGGACGTTGCGGACCATCCGGTCGATGCCATGGGCCGGAGCGCTCGCCGCGCCGTGCCGCCTGGTCAGCGATTTCACTGGGTTCCCTCCACCGGGACATTGCCTGAGCCGTATCGGTGCCTGAGCCCTGAGTGCAGACCCGGCTACGCCTGCAGGCCCGGCTACCCCGGGGGCGGGACGCTAATCACGGCTGCCGGCCCGGCCAGGCGGAGGGCACGGATATGTGGTCAAGAGGGTGTAAAGCCAGCGAGCGGGGGCAGCGGACAGGGACTGGCCGGCCGTGCCCGCGGGCCGCCGGCCAGCAACTGCTCGGAGGGGGATCATGAACCACTCAGCGTTGCTGGATGGCACGTCAACCGGCCGGCTGCAGGACCTCGGGCAGCAGCTGCGCGTTGACTCGGTCCGGGCGAGCGCCGCTGCGAACTCGGGGCACCCGACGTCGTCGATGTCGGCTGCTGACCTGATGGCCGTGCTGCTCGCCCGGCATTTCCGTTACGACTTCACCGACCCGCACGCGGCCGGTAACGATCACCTGATTTTCTCCAAGGGCCACGCGTCGCCCCTGCTCTACGCGATGTACCGGGCCGCCGGGGCGATCAGCGACAACGAGCTGCTCAGCTACCGCCGGCGCGGCAGCCGGCTGGAGGGGCATCCCACGCCCAGGCTGTCCTGGGTGGATGTGGCCACCGGCTCGCTCGGGCTGGGCCTGCCGGTCGGGGTCGGGCTCGCGCTCACCGGCCGCTTCCTCGACCAGCTGCCGTACCGGGTCTGGGTGCTGTGCGGGGACAGCGAGCTGGCCGAGGGGTCCGTCTGGGAGGCGTTCGAGCACGCCGCCTACCACGGCCTGGACCACCTGACCGTGATCGTGGACGTGAACCGGCTCGGCCAGCGCGGCCCGACCCGGCACGGCTGGGACACGGCGGCCTATGCCCGGCGGATGGCCGCGTTCGGCTGGCACACGATCGAGATCGACGGGCACGACGTGGCCGAGATCGACCGCGCCTACGCCGAGGCCGGGCAGACCAGCGGACGGCCCACCGTCATCCTGGCCCGGACCCGTAAGGGCCAGGGGGTGGCAGCGGTCGAGGACGCCGAGGGCGCGCACGGCAAGCCGCTGCCCGATCCGGAGGAGGCCATCCGGGAACTGGGCGGCCCCCGGTCCGCCCGGGTAGAGGTGAAGCCGCCGCCCGCGCAGCCTCAGCGGCCGCACGCGTTCCCGGCCGGCCAGCTGCACCTGCCCGAGTACGAGCTGGGGTCGCTGGTGGCGACCCGGGACGCGTTCGGCGAGGCGCTGGCCGCGCTCGGCGCCGCCCGGGCGGACGTGGTCGTGCTGGACGGCGAGGTGAGCGACTCCACCCGGACCCAGTACTTCGCCGACGCCTATCCCGGGCGCTTCTTCCAGTTCTACATCGCCGAGCAGCAGATGACCGCGGCGGCCATCGGCATGCAGGCCCGCGGCTGGACGCCCTACCTGGCCACCTTCGGCGCGTTCCTGACCCGCGCCCACGACTTCCTGCGGATGGCCGCGGTGAGCCGGGCCAGCCTGCGGGTGGCCGGCTCGCACGCCGGCGTCTCCATCGGCCGGGACGGCCCGTCCCAGATGGCGCTGGAAGACCTGGCCGTGTTCCGGGCCATCCACGGCAGCACCGTGCTGTACCCCTGTGACGCCAACCAGGCCGCGCGGCTGACCGCCGCCGTGGCGGACCGCCAGGGCGTCAGCTACCTTCGGCTGACCCGGGGCGGCACCCCGGTCATCTACGAGGCGGGTGAGGAGTTCCCGGTGGGGGGCAGCCGGGTCCTGCGCTCCTCCGCCGACGACCAGGTGACGATCGTGGCGGCGGGCATCACCGTGCACGAGGCGCTGTCCGCGGCCAGCCAGCTCGCCGCCCGCGGCGTGAGCGCCCGGGTGATCGACCTGTACTCGGTCAAGCCCATCGACGCGGCCACCCTGCGCCAGGCCGCCCGGGACACCGGCCGCATCGTCACGGTCGAGGACCACTGGGCGGAAGGCGGCCTGGGCAGCGCGGTGCTGGAGGTCTTCGCCGACGGCACGGACGAGGCCCTGCCCATCGTGCGCACCCTGGCCGTGCGCGAGATGCCCGGCTCGGCCGCCCCCGAGGACCAGCTGGCCGACGCCGGCATCGACTCCCGGGCCATCATCTCCGCGGCCCTCACCCTGGCCCGCGCCTGACCCGTAATCACTCCAGCCCCCGATCACGCCCTCAGCCCCTGGAGGACTCCAGCCCCTCAGCCCCCTGGAGACGGTCCCTCCAGTTCGTGATCATGGGATCGCTGGGGCCAGGGCAACAGTAATCCCATGATCACGACCGGGGTCCGGCCGCATAGAGCCCGCATCCCAGCCCACGCCAGTCCCACTGATCCCAGAGCCCTCATCAGTCACTCGCCCCGCAGCCCCATCCGGGGGCCAGGCTCGCCGGCCCGGCCACCTCAGCCGGCCGCCGGCCAGGGGCCCCGGCCACCTCACCGCGCCGCCGGCCAGGCCCGCTGCCCGCGGCGGCCGCCTGCTTAGTCAGCCGTGATGGCCCCGGGAACGGCCCGGAGCCGTTCCGCGGCTGCCCCGGCCAGCCGGCCGATCTGGGAGAGGATGCCCAGCTCACGGAACCCGAGCCGCGGGCCGACCCGGCTGCGGACCACGGTGATCGCCCCGCAGGCCCCGTCACCGGCCAGGATCGGCCCGACCGCGACCGAGCGGGCGCCGATCACGCTGGCCACCGACCGGCCGTCGGGCAGGCCGCCGAGCATCCACTCGTCGTCGATCGAGGCCCGGACCTCCGGGGTGCACCGGCTCACCGCCGAGCTGATCACCGGGCAGGATCGGGCGGCGACTTCGCCGAGGGCGGCGACCAGGGCCGGATCGGGCTCCCGGGCGGACACCGCCCGGCGCGGGGGGCTGGAGAGGAAGTCGACGAAGACCCAGTCCGCGAACTTGCCGCTGAGCGCCTCCGCCATCATGGAGCGGAGCTGGGTCTCGGCGACGGCGCTGACCGCGGCCACCGCCGCGCCGGCCATGGTGTCCAGACCGATCGTCCACGCGGTAGCCAGCCGGAGCAGATCGTCGCCGGGCACCAGCCCGGCAGCCCCTCTGCCCGGTCCATTCGTCACTGGCCCGCCAGTTATCCTCATCACCGGCCCGTCGCTGGCGGCCGGCCACTCCTGCAGCCGGCCTCGCGTCTGGATCTTCATCGAGGCAGACTGCCCCGGGAGAATGGCCTCAAACTGGGGGCCGGACACGCGGAAGGGCCAGGCATGCTGACTGAGCAGGAAGCGGAGGAGTTCCGGATCCGCCAGCTGGTCGAGAAGTGGGCCCTGACCAGGGACGCCGGGGACTGGGCCGGGTTCGCGTCGGTCTGGCACGAGGATGGCTGGATGACGGCCACCTGGTTCCAGGGCCCGGCGACCGACTTCATCCGGGCTAGCCAGGAGGGCTTCGACGCGGGCGTGAACATCCTGCACTTCCTGGGCGGATCCCGCTGCGAGGTGAGCGGGGACCGGGCTGTGGCCCAGACCAAGATGACCATCCAGCAGCGCGCGCCGGTGCACGGGATCACCGCCGACGTCACCTGCACCGGCCGCTTCTACGACTTCCTGGAGAAGCGCCACGGAGCCTGGGGTATCGTCCGCCGCCAGCCGGTCTACGAGAAGGACCGGCTCGACCCGGTGGATCCCGGGGCGCGGCTGAGCCTCGACCCGCAGCGGCTGGCGGAGTTCCCGGAGGGCTACCGGCACCTGGCCTACCTGCAGTCCCAGCTGGGCTACCGGATCGCGCCCCGGCTGCCGGGGCTGCGCGGTCCGGAGGTGGAGCGGCTGTACCAGGAGGGCCGGGACTGGCGCGGCGGGTCCGCCGCGCCCGGGACGCCTGCTGCCGAGGGACTGATGTCTCCCGGCCCAGGCTGATCCGGGCGGCCGCGCCCGCGCCCGCGCCGCGCCCGCGGTCAGATCTCGACCGTGGTGCCCACGTCAACCCGGCGGAACGCGTCCTCGTCCTTGCCGCACATCGGCAGGAAGTTGTCCAGCACCATGAGGCCCACGTCACCGAACAGGGCTTCGTGGATGACGTACCCGCGCTCCGGGGCCACCTCGCGCGCGTAGTCGATCATCTCGCCGGTCTTGAGCCACGGCCCGCTGGCCGGCAGCAGGAGGGTCTGAACCGGGTCCTGCGGCACGGTGAACGAGTCGCCCGGGTGGAACAGCGAGCCGTCGATCATGAACCCGGTGTTCTCGATCACCGGGATATCCCGGTGCAGGATCGCGTGCAGGTGCCCGTAGGTGTGCACGTCGAACCCGGCCGCGGTGAACGTGTCCCCCTCGTCCACCACGTGCACCTGGTCCTTGCTGAACCCGGCGAAGTCACTGGCGACCGAGGCGTTCGTCCACAACTGCAGGCCGGGGTCCGCGGTGAGCGCGGCGCGCAGGCCATCTGCATCGAAGTGATCGAAGTGCTCGTGCGTGACCAGTATCGCGCTGGCCCCTTCCAGCGCCCGCGGCAAGCTCCAGGCCGCGGGGTCGATGACCAGCGTGACCCCGTCCTTCTCCAGCCTGACGCAGGCGTGCTCCAGCTTCGTCAGCCGCATGAGTTCTCTCCAGATATTGGCGGATGTTGATGACCCTACCGGCCATTGCAGCAGCGGGCCTGGCAGGCCCGTGCCACCATGGTGCCGCGCGCGGCATCCAGGCGACACCGCCGCCTCTCGCCCCGGTTACCCGTATAAACGGAGGCAGCGATGCCCGGTTCAAACAACCTGTCCTCGATCGAGCACATCGTGGTGCTGATGCTGGAGAACCGGTCGTTCGACCACATGCTCGGCTTCCTCTACGCCGGCAGCGGGAACGTGTCCCCGTCCGGCCAGCCCTACGAGGGGCTGACCGGCAGCGAGTCGAACCCGGCGTCCGCCGGGCCGCCGGTCACCGTGTTCAAGATCGAGCCGGGCACGCCCAGCGCGTACTACATGCCGGGGGCGGACCCGGGCGAAGGCTACATGGCCACGAACGACCAGCTGTTCGGGAGCGAGACCGCCCCGGCGAGTTCCTCGACGCCACCGTCCAATGACGGCTTCATCAAGGACTTCGCGTACACCCTGGGCTGGCAGGCGCGCGAGGGGGGCTGGTCCATCCTGCCCGGCACGACGGCCCAGGACATCATGGGCTGCTTCACCCCCGAGGCCCTGCCCGTGCTGTCCGGCCTGGCCAAGGCGTACGCGGTCTGCGATCACTGGTTTTCCTCCGTGCCGACCGAGACGATGCCCAACCGGGCGTTCGCCTGCTCGGCCACCAGCCAGGGGCACATGGACGACAAGACGCACACGTTCACGTCGCCGTCCGTCTTCGGGCTGCTCGACGCGCACGGCATCTCGTGGGGCATCTACGGCTACGACGCGCAGCCGCTCACCAAGGCCACGTTCACCGATATCAGCGGCGCCGCGGCGAGCCATTTCGGGCTGTTCACCGACTTCACCGCGGCGGCCGCGGCCGGGACGCTCGGCGCATTCACGTTCCTGGAGCCCAGCTGGAGCTCGACCGGCAACAGCCAGCACCCGAACTACGACGTGGCCCTGGGCGAGCAGTTCATCCACGACGTGTACGAGGCCCTGCGCAGCGGTCCCGGGTGGGCGCAGACGCTGCTGGTCCTCACCTACGACGAGCACGGCGGCTGCTACGACCACGTCGCCCCGCCCGCCGGCGCGGTGGTGCCGGACAAGGACGCGGGCGAGTTCGGGTTCGACTTCACCCGGTTCGGGGTGCGGGTCCCGGCCGTGCTGGTCTCGCCGCTGATCGCGCCGGGCACCGTGTTCCGGGTCCCGCCGGGGAGCACCCCGCTGGATCACACGTCCATCCTGAAGACCGTGGAGCAGCGCTGGGGGCTGCCGTCGCTGACCGCCCGGGACGCCGCCGCGCCCGGGTTCGGCGACGTGCTCACGCTGACCGCGCCGCGCACCGACGACGCGCTGGCCGGGGTGACGGTGCCGGTGGCCAGCGGGCCGGGACCCGCGGCCGGACAGCCGTCACACCTGCAGGAGATCCAGGCCGAACTGGTCTCGCGGCAGTTCCCGGCCGGGGTCTCCCCCGCCCCCGCGGTGAGCGGGCCCGCCCCGGCCACCGGCGCCGCGCTGTCCAGCTATATCCGCGCCAACGCGTAGCCGCAGCGCCGGCCCGCAGGCCGGCGCGCTGGAAGAATCGTCTCTAACGGATTTACCGGACCGCCCGGGCGCCGACCGCCATCCGGGTTGCGAGCTCGGCGTCGATCTGCTGGGCGGCGTCGAGCAGCCGGGGCAGGAACTGCTTCTCCAGCGTGCGCATCTGCACCCGGGCGGCGTGCGCGCTGGCGTTGATGGCCGCGACCACCCGGCCGGAGCTGTCCCGGATGGGCACCGCGATCGACCGGACGCCGGCCTCCAGTTCCTGGTCGACGGCCGCCCAGCCCTGTGCGGCCACCCGGTCCAGGATCTTGCGCAGCTCGGTCTCGTCCGTCACGGTCCGCTCGGTCAGCTTGCGCATGGTGGTGCGCTGCAGGAGCGCGTCCAGCTCGTCCCGGGGCAGGCTGGCCAGCAGGACCCGGCCCATCGAGGTCGGGTAGGGCGGCAGCCGGGTACCCACGGTCAGCGCGATCGTCATGATCCGGTTGGCCGAGGCGCGCGCCACGTACACGATGTCATCGCCGTCGAGCACGCTCACCGAGCAGGACTCGTGCAGTTCCTCGGCCAGGTCCTCCAGGTGCGGCTGGGCGATCTGGGCCACGCTGAACGACGACAGGTAGGCGTAGCCGAGCGCGAGCACCCGCGGCCGCAGCGAGAACTGCCGCCCGCTGCTGCCCACGTAGCCGAGCTCCTGCAGGGTGAGCAGGAACCGGCGGGCCGCCGCGCGGGTCAGCCCGGTCCGTTCCGCCACCTCCGACAAGGTCAGCGACGGCCGCTCGGAGGAGAAGCAGCGGATCACGGCCAGCCCGCGGTCCAGGGACTGGACGAAGTCCGTCCGGCGCCCGGGGCTGGTCCGCCCGCTGGCGCCGGGCTCCTCCCCGGGGCCCGGGGCCACCTCGGGCTCCTCGGCGGGAGCGCCCCGGCCTGATGTGTTCACATTGCGAACGATAGCGCGCTGACCGGCGCTCCGCCAACGACCGCCCGCCGCCCTGGGCCCAGGCCCGGCGCTCGCGGCCGGCCCAGGCCCCGCGGCGCGGCTGGTTCAGCCTCCGCGGCGCGGCTGGTTCAGCCTCCGCGGCGCGGCGCAGGTTCAGCCTCCGCGGCGGGGCCGATTCAGGCTCCGCGGGGGGCTCAGGCTCCGCGCGGTTGCAGGCCCGCGGCCCGGTACACCGCGTCGATCACGGTCATGCCGGCCACGGCGTCCTCGGGGGTGGTGGGCACCGGGTCCCCGCGGCGTACCGCGGCCGCGAACGCCCGGAGCTGGTAGGTGTAGCTCGCCTCGCCGGTGACCCGCTCCCGCCGGGTGTAACCGTCGGCCGCCACGGTGAGCCGGTTGTAGGCCTGCGGCGACACGTAGTTGAAGACCCGCATCACGCCCTGGTCCCCGACCGCCTTGGCGTCCAGCCGGAGCAGCTGGCCCGACCACAGCGACGCGGTCATCCGGCCCAGCACCCCGCCGGCGAACCGGAATGAGGCGGACATCGCCCGGTCCACGCCGGGGCCGTGCAGCCTGGCCCGCGCGGACAGTACCTCGGGCTCGCCGGGGCCGAGCATGCGCAGGCAGTTGATCGCGTAGCAGCCGGCGTCCATGGTCGCCCCGCCGGCCAGGTCGTAGGAGTAGCGGATGTCGGAGAAGCGCGGCAGCGGGAAGCACAGCGAGGCTTCCAGGTACCGCAGCGGCCCGATCTCCCCGGCGCCCTCCGGCCCGCCGAGCACGATTTCCTGCATCCGGCGGGCCAGCGGGTGGTAGCGGTAGTGGAAGGCCTCCATGACGACCAGCCCGGACGCCGCGGCGGCCGCGGCGACCGCGGCCGCCTCGCGGGCGTTCGCGGTGAACGGCTTCTCGCACAGCACGTGCTTGCCCGCTTCGATGGCCCGCAGCGTCCACGGCGCGTGCAGCGAGTTGGGCAGCGGGTTGTACACGGCGTCGATGGCCGGATCGTCGAGAAGTTCCTGGTAGGAGTCGTGCACCTGGCGGATGCGGTGCCTGGCCGCGAACCGGCGGGCCCGCTCGGGATCGCGGGCGGCGACGGCCGACACCGTGACCTCCGGGATCTGGCGGGCGGGCTTGATCAGCGCATGAGGAGTCACGCGGGCGGCGCCCAGCGTCCCGATCCGCAGCCGGTCCACGGTCACCCTTCCCTACCGCGCGCGGCGGGCGGCTACCTCGTACAGGGCGATGCCGGCCGCGACGCCGGCGTTGAGTGACTCGGTCTGCGAGGCGATCGGGATCCGCGCCAGCACGTCGCAGCGCTGCGCGACCAGCCGGGACAGGCCGCGCCCCTCCGAGCCGACCACCAGCACCAGCGGGCCGTCCGCCACGCCGAGATCGCCGAGGTCGGTGCCGCCCCCGGCGTCCAGGCCGGCCACGAACAGGCCGTCCTCCTGGTATGAGGTGAGCGCGCGGACCAGGTTGGGGGCCCAGGCGACGGGCACCCGGGCCAGCGCTCCGGCCGAGGCCTTCCAGGCGCCCGCGCTGACGTGCGCGGACCGGCGGGCGGGCACCAGCACGCCGTGCCCCCCGAACGCCGCGACCGAGCGGACGATCGCGCCGAGGTTGCGCGGGTCGGTGACCGAGTCCAGCGCCACGATGAGTGGTTCCTCGCCCCGCGCCCGGGCCCGCTGCAGCAGGTCACTGGGGTGGGCGTAATCGTAAGGGCGGATTTTCAGGGCCAGGCTCTGGTGCACCGCCCCGCCGGTCAGCCGGTCCAGTTCCGGCCGCCCCGCCTCGATCACCGGGATCCCGGTGTCGGCGGCGAGCCGGATCACCTCGTTGAACCGCGGGTCGGAGCCGTCCCGGGGGCCTGCGTAGAGCGCGGTCGCGGGGACGTGGGCGCGCAGGGACTCCAGCACCGCGTTGCGGCCGGCCACCACCTCGGGGGCGTCACCGGCGCCGCGGGCGCGGTCCGGTGCCCGGTCCCGGTACTGCCGGTCAGCACCACGGTCACCAGCACGGGCGCCAGCCCGGTCAGCCCCGCGGGCCCGGTCCGGCGACTGCGCACCACGGCCGGCTGCCTGCCCGGCCGCCTTCGCCGCCGCCCGGCGCTGCGCCGGGTGACCGGGCCGCAGGTGGGCCGCGGGCGTCGGTCCCTTGCCCTCGAGTTTCTTCTTGCCGTAGCCCCCGGTGCCGGGACGCGGCTTGCCGGACTTGGTCCGCCCGCCCCGGCCGGACCGGCCGGCTTCGCCGGCTGCCCCGCTGCTCATCGCTTCAGCTCCCAGCGCGGTCCTTGCGGGGTGTCCTCGATGAGGATGCCCGCGGCGTGCAGGTCGTCGCGGATCGCGTCGGCGGCCGCGTAGTCGCGGCGTTCCCGGGCGGCCTGCCGCTGGGTCAGGGCCACGGTGACCAGCGCGCCGATCACCGCGTGCAGGTCGTCACCGGGGCTGGCCGACGCCCAGGGCTCGGACAGCGGGTCGAGGCCGAGCACGCCCAGCATGGCCCGGACCGCGCCCAGGGCGGCCGCGGCGGCGGCGTTGTCGCCCGCGGCCAGCGCGTTGTTGCCGACCCGGACCGTGTCGTGGACCACGGCCAGGGCCTGCGGCACGGCCAGATCGTCGTCCATGGCGGCGCGGAACGCGGCGGGCAGGTCGGCGCCCGTCCCGCCCGGCGGGCTGACCTCGGCCGCCCGGGTGATGAAGTTCTCGATCCGCCGGTACGCGGCGACCGCCTCATCCAGCGCTTCCGCCGAGTACTCGATGGCCGAGCGGTAGTGCGCCTGCCCCAGGTAGTACCGGAGCTCCACCGGCCGCACCTGGGTCACCATGGCGTCGACCAGCAGGGAGTTGCCGAGGGACTTGCTCATCTTCTCCCCGGCCACCCCGACCAGCCCGTTGTGCAGCCAGTACTGCGCGAACCCGTCCCCGGCCGAGCGGGACTGCGCGATCTCGTTCTCGTGATGCGGGAAGATCAGGTCCAGGCCGCCGCCGTGGATGTCGAACGTGGGCCCCAGGTACTTGGTGGCCATGGCGGAGCACTCCAGGTGCCAGCCGGGACGGCCCGCGCCCCAGGGGGTGTCCCAGGCGGGCTCGCCGGGCTTGGCGCCCTTCCACAGCGCGAAGTCGCGGGGGTCACGCTTGGCGTCGTTGGGCTCGGTGTCATCGGCGGGGCGCATGTGATCCACCCGCTGGCCGGACAGCGAACCGTACGCCGGGTACGACCGCACGTCGAAGTAGACGCCACCGTCGGCGGGGTAGGCGTGCCCGCTGCCGATCAGCCGGTCCATGAGGGTGATCATCTCCGGCACGTGCCCGGTGGCCCGCGGCTCGACGTCCGGGGGGACGCAGCCCAGCACGGCGTACGCCCGGCTGAACGCCCGCTCGTTGCGCTGGGCCACCAGCCACCACGGCACGCCCTCGGCCGCGGCGACCCGGAGGATCTTGTCGTCGATGTCGGTGACGTTCCGGCAGAACGTGACCTGGTATCCGCCGGCCCGCAGCCACCGGGTGAGGATGTCGAAGACCACGCCCGACCTGATGTGCCCGATGTGCGGGGGCGCCTGCACGGTGGCGCCGCACAGGTACAGCGACACCTGCCCGGGCGTCACCGGGGTGAAGTCGCGCACCGTGCGCGCGGCAGTGTCGTAAAAGCGGAGCGTCACGCAGCACAGGCTACGGGATCCGGCGGCCTGCCCGGGCGGGCTGACGGCCGGCGGCGGGCCCCGGGGACGGCCGCCGCCCGGGCACGCAGGGCCAGGATTTGTCAGGGTCCGGCATGGCTTGCAACACGCCGGGTACCTGGGGTTGCCTCGAATATCCCCAGTCCACAGGCCATACGCAATATCGTCTCCCTTGACGTTAGACAGCACAGTCACAAGAACGCGCGGGCGGGCACGGGGCCTGGGGCCGCTCGCAGTCTGGTTCCCATGCCCGCGGGCGCCGCTGACCGCCGTCCGGCGGTTCCGGCGCCGGGCGCGCGCCGACTCCCAGTCCTTGGTCGTGGCCGGGATTCACACAGCATTGCCGCAGGAAGGACGACGTAGCCCCGATGAACGACAATCCCCGAGCGAACGGCTCCCGGGGGCATGACCCCTACGCCGCGCTCCGCCTGGTCGCGCTCATCGCCGCGATCGCCGGGGTACTCGTGCTGGCGGCGGCGGCGTTCGTCCTGTCCTACGGGGGGATTCACAAGATCGCGCTGTCGGCTGGGGTGCCGGCCAGCATGGCGAGGATCTTCCCGGTGATCTTCGACGCGATGCTGGTCGTGTCCTGCGCCGCCGTGCTGTCGCTGCGGGCCGCCGGCTGGTGGCCGCGCGTCTACTCCTGGCTGACCACGCTGGTGCTGCTGGCCGCGGTAGCCGCGGCCGGCGCGGCGCGTGCGACCGGCACCCACCTGCCCCGCAAGCCGGCCGCCGCGACCATCGCCGTCCTGCCCTGGCTCCTCCTGCTGCTGGCGTTCAGCTTGCTCCTGTCCATGCTGCGGCAGTTCCGCCGCTCCCGCGCGGCGCGCGCGGCCAGCCAGCCCGCGGCGCAAGCCATGGCGCCGCAACCCACGGGGCCGGAGATCCCCGCGCCCGCTGTCGTCGCGACCCCCGCCATCGCGCCCGGAACCACGCCGCCAGGAGGCGCGGGCCGGCCCGGGCTGGAAATTCTCGAGCGGCGCGGTCCTGGCCAGCAGCCTTCGCCGTCCGGCACCGCGACCCAGCCCAGCGCCGTGCGCCCGGCCCGGACGGTCGTCGACACCGTCCCGGTCCAGGACACCGCCCCGCAGACCCCCCCGGCCGGTAATCTCCCGGCCGGTACCCTTCCGGCCGACACCCTTCCGGCCGACACGGTCCCCGCGGCGCGGACGCCTGCACCTGCCGCACCTGCGCCGCCCGCACCCGCTCCGGCGGGCGCCGCGAACCCCGCCCCGCCGTCGTCCCCGGATGCGCCGGCGGACTCCCCCAGCCGGGAGTCCGGCCCGGCGGCCGGGGCCGGTGCCGGTGCGCACGCCAATGGCACGCGTCCGGCTGCCACTGAAGAGCCGCCGCAACGAACACCTCTCTCGCCCACCCAGACTCCGCGAGGTCCGGAGGGGACGGCGCCGCCGCCGGCCGGAGACTGCCCGGGTCCCGGGGAGACGGCGGCGCCGCGAGGTCCGGGCGAGACGGCAGGAACGCCGGAACCACCGGCCGGGCCTGCGCCGGGAGCTTCCGCTGACCCAGCACCCGGGGGAACCGGGCCGGCCCCGGACGTGGCTGGCGCGGCCGGGCTGGCTGATCACGAAGCCGCCGCTGCGCAGATGGCCGATCATGAGCCCGCCGATCACGAGCCCGCCGATCAGCAGGCGCCAGCCCAGCAGGTGCGCGGGCGCACGAGGCGGACGATCAGGAAACGGGGACCAGGCGAGCCTGCCGACCAGGAAACGGGCGCCAGCGAGCCTGCCGACCAGGAACTGGGTGATCAGGAACCCGCGGGGGAAGGGCAGGCCGTCCAGGAACAGGTCACCCTGGAAGAGTCCGATGAGCAGGACACCGGCGGCCCCCCGGCTGGCGGTGAGCAGGCCAGTAACGGTGAGCAGCCCGGTGGGGTGTCCGGTGGTGAGCAGCCCAGCGGGGCATCCGGCGGCGACCAGGCGGAGCCCGCGGCTGACCAGCCGTCCGGGAGCGGGACGATCCACGTGCCGCATCAGGCGATGCCGGCCCCGGTACCTGCCCCGTCGCCGCACTTCGACCGGCTGCGAAGCACCCCGACGCCGCCTGAGGATGAGCCCGACTCTGACAACTGACCGCGACCGCCACCGCGCGGGCGGCAGGCCTGCCCCGGCTCGTGATGATCTCGCGGGCCAGGCTCCGGAGCGAAGGTGGCTGAGGCCGCGTCCGCCAGGACGGGTGAACCAGGCCCGTCATGCCGTCCGCATCCCGGATACCGGGACGACGCACGGGGAACCGAATAGCCTTAGCAGCGATGAACGCCACCGCACCGCCCGCCGCGAACCTGTACCTCGTCGTCGGATATGACGGCTCACCTCCTGCCACCCGGGCGCTCGACGCCGCGATCAGGCTGCTGTACGGCCGGGCCGGCAGCATCGAGGTGCTGTACGTCGCTCACCTGCCCAGCATCGACTCGCTGTCGCCGGACGCCGTAGGCGAGATGGAAGCCAGCTTCGACGACATCGCGCAGGAGCTGCAGACCGCGGCCAGCGAGCAGCTGCGCGATCACGAGGAGCGCTGGCGGTTCGGGCGGCGAGAGGGCCTCGTCTCGGAGGAGCTGATCGCCGCCGCCACGGATATCCGCGACGCCCACCCCGGCGACTCGGTGGTGATCGTGGTCGGAAGCTCATCGCATGCCATGCACCGCGTGGTCGGCTCGGTCGCCGTCAGCCTCGCCCGCCGCTCAACGGTGCCTCTCCTGGTCGTGCCTTAGCAGCTCCTCCCCGCACCGCTCCGGGGGAGGCGGAGGCCCGGATCACCGCCAGATCCCTGCGGGGCCTGGTCGGTGGCTCCCGGGACAGCGGGGCCAGGCCCGCCTCGCCGGTGACATGGGCCGCTGGTAGCCGACCTGTGACCCGGCCCAAGTAGACGTGGCGTTTCCGGTGTGCCTATCTTGGCTTGAGATAGCGGCATTGGACCACGATCCGCAGCAGCATTACTGGCAATCGTTGCTCCAGACCCCGGTAGCGATCCGAGCAGTGCGCTGCACGCGAAGGGGCATAGATCCCATGTCATCTGCTACTGCGGGCCGTCCGGCCGCCCCCGCCGACCGGCGCTGGCTGGTCCTGGTCGTGGTGGCTGTGGCCCAGCTGATGGTGGTCCTGGATTCGACCGTCGTGAACATCGCGCTGCCGTCGGCCCAGCGGGCCCTGGGGTTCCCGAACAGTGACCGGCAGTGGGTGGTGACGGCCTACGCCCTGGCCTTCGGCAGCCTGCTGCTGGTGGGCGGCCGGCTCGGCGACATGTACAGCCGCAAGTGGGTCTTCATCACCGGCCTGATCGGATTCGCCGTCTCCTCGGCCATCGGGGGCGCCGCCGTTTCGTTCGTGATGCTGGTGGCGGCCCGGACGCTGCAGGGCGCGTTCGGCGCCATCCTCGCACCATCCGCCCTCGGCACGCTGGTGAGCACCTTTCAGGACCCGCGCGAGCGAGGGCGGGCCTTCGGGGTCTTCGGTTCGGTCGCCGCCGGCGGCGGCGGCGTGGGCCTGATCCTCGGCGGGGTGCTCACCCAGTACCTGTCCTGGCGGTGGACGCTCTACATCAATCTGGTGTTCGCCGCCATCGCCGTGGCCGGCGCCCTGGCGTACATGAGCACCAGCCGCCCCGCCAACCCGCCGCGGATGGACTGGCCGGGCGCCGTGCTGGCCTGCGCCGGGCTGTTCCTGATCGTCTTCGGTTTCTCCCACGCCGAGACGGCCGGCTGGACCGCCACGCTGACCCTCGGCTCCCTGATTCTCGGCGTGCTGCTGCTCGCCGGGTTCGTGGTCGCCGAGCGGCGCTCCAGCCACCCGCTGCTGCCGCTGCGGGTGATCCTGGACCGCACCCGGGGCGGCTCTTATGTCGCGGTCGGCCTGTCCGGAATCGCGATCTTCGGCGTGTTCTTGTTCCTGACCTTCTACCTGCAAGACGTCAAGGGGTACAGCCCGGTGACCAGCGGGCTGGCGTTCCTGCCCATGATCGGCTGCATCCTGCTCAGCTCCAACGTCTCCAGCATCGTGACCTTGCCCCGGTTCGGGCCGCGGGTCCTGATCACTACCGGGATGCTGTGCGGCACGGCCGCGATGGGCTACCTGACCCAGCTCACCGTGACCTCCAGCTACCTGGTTGACATCCTGCCCGCCCTGCTCGTCATGGGCCTGGGCTTCGGCATGATCTTCGCCCCGGCCATCAACACCGCCACCGCTGGCGTCGCGCGCCAGGACTCCGGCGTCGCCTCCGCGCTGGTCAACACCATGCAGCAGGTCGGCGGATCGATCGGGACGTCCTTGCTGAGCACCATCGCGCTGACCGCGACGACCAGCTACCTCGTCGCGCACCACACCGGGGCACTGGCGCCGGCGGTTGCGGCCACCCACGGTTACACCGTGGCCTTCGCGGTGTCCGCCGGAATCTTCGGCCTCGGCGTGATCCTCGCGATCACCCTGCTCCCATCCCGGCAGCGGCTGGCCGACCTCAGGGCCGAGGCCGCAACCGCGGCCGAAGCTGCGCCCTCCGCACCCGCTGCCGCACCTGCCCCCGCCTCCGCACCTGACCCCGCAGCTGCCCAGCCAGCGGCCGCCGCCGGGGCGGCCGCCGCTGCTCCCGCCTCCAGCCTCGGGCCCCGGCCTGAGACGAACGCGATGACCGCGATTCCGGTAGCCCTACTGTGCTGCTCGCCGGTGATAAACCCCGCTTCGCTCCCGACCAGCAAACCGCGGGCGGGTCAGGTGATCACTAGCGGGTCAGGTGATGACTGGCGGGTCACGTGATCACTGGCGGGGCGCCCCCCAGGTGCGGTTTAGGCTGGTTCCGTCGTACCGGACCAGCCCGGAGGGGCAACGCTGTGGGCCAGATGGCTGAGATGACGGAACTGACCTCCGAGGCGGAGCTGCGCGAACTGCTGGGCACGCCGGCCCGGCGCTCGGCCACGAAGGTGCGGTCCGTGCTGCACGCCCGGGATCGCGACTGGCTCGCCGCCTCGCCGTTCTGCCTGATCGCGACCTGCGCGGCGGACGGCCGGTGCGACGTGTCCCCCAAGGGTGACCCGCCGGGATTCGTCCAGGTGCTCGATGACACCACGATCGCGATCCCGGACCGCGCGGGCAACAGGCGGTTCGACGGGTTCGTCAACATCCTCAGCAACCCGCAGGTCGGCCTGCTGTTCCTGGTCCCGGGCCGCGACGACACGCTGCGCATCAACGGGCGGGCCCGGCTGATCCGCGAGGCGCCGTTCCTCGACGACATGATCGTCCGCGGGAACCGGCCGCGGCTGGCCCTGCTGGTCGAGGTGGAAGAGGTCTTCACCCACTGCGCCAAGGCGTTCCTGCGCGCCCGGCTCTGGGATGAGCAGACCTGGAACCCAGGGATGCTGCCCTCGGTGGCCCGCATCACGAAGGACCTCCAGCCCGACACCGAGGAGACGGTCGAGGAACTGGAACAGCACTATGGCCCCAGCTACCGGGAACTCCTCTACCCGGGCAGCTGAACTCCCAGGGTCAGCTGGAACGCCTGCTAGTCCTGCTTGATCACCAGGGCCGTGGCGATGGCCGCGATGCCCTCCCGCCGGCCGGTCAGGCCCAGCCCGTCCGTGGTGGTCCCGGACAGGCTCACCGGCACGCCGCCGAGGGCCTCGGATAGCACCTTCTCGGCTTCCTGGCGCCGGGGCGACAGCCGCGGACGCTCGCCGATGACCTGGATCGCGACGTTCCCGATGACGTACCCGGCCCCGGCGATCAGGGCCGCGGTCGCCTGCAGCAGCGCGGCGCCCGGCGCCCCGGCCCACTGCGGCTCGGCGGTGCCGAAGTTCGCACCGAGATCACCGAGCCCGGCGGCCGACAGCAGCGCGTCGCAGGCGGCATGCGCCGCCACGTCACCATCCGAATGACCAGTCAGGCCCTCTTCACCCGGCCAGAACAGCCCGGCCAGGTAAAGCGGGCGCCCAGGCCCGAAGGGGTGCACATCCGTGCCCACTCCGATCCTGGGCAGCCCGCTCACCATGTGCGCGCCGCGGCAAGGTCAGGAGGCGAGGATCTCGTCGAGCAGCGCCTCTGCCTTGTCCTCATTGGTCTTCTCGGCCAGGGCGAGCTCGCTGACCAGGATCTGACGCGCCTTGGCCAGCATGCGCTTCTCGCCCGCAGACAGGCCGCGTTCCCGGTCCCTGCGCCACAGATCGCGGACGACCTCGGCCACCTTGTTCACGTCGCCGGAGGCGAGCTTCTCAAGGTTGGCCTTGTACCGCCGTGACCAGTTGGTCGGTTCCTCGGTGTGCGGGGCGCGAAGCACCTCGAACACCCTCTCCAGTCCTTCCTGCCCGACAACGTCCCGCACGCCCACCAGCTCGGCATTGTCCGCGGGAACGCGTACGGTCAAGTCACCCTTATCGACCTTGAGAACGAGGTACGTCTTGTCCTCACCCTTGATCGAACGGGTCTCGATCTCTTCGATGCGAGCAGCCCCATGGTGGGGGTAGACGACCGTGTCGCCGACCTTAAAAGTCATGTGGCACATACCCCTTCCGCTAAAGCAATGTTAGCACGACCACAGGGGTTCCTTACCTGTCGTTCACGTTAAACGTGCAGGTCAATGGACGTTTTAGGGCCCCTGAAAGCGGCTGCGGGGGCGTGTCGGGGAGAGCGGGGGCACCCCGGGGCACCCCGCGCGGGATCATACGTTTCCGCCTGGTTTCCCGGTGATAGCCCGCTCAGTGGCCGGTTTACCGGCTTTCTCCCGGTGTGAGACGAGGGCGGGGGCGGGCCTTCCAGGCCGTCCTGGCGGACAGCGGCAGGCTGCCCGCGGGACCTGCCGGAGCGCCGTCTGCGCACCCCCGTGCCGCCGGCCACCGCACCCGCGACGGGACCGCACCCGGAGCGCCGCACGGCACCCGGGGACGAACCTGCCTCAATCCGCTGGCGGGCCACCGTGCCGGGAAGGCGGCCGCAGGCACATACTGGAGATAACGAGGCCGCGCACGCCGGAGAAGGATGCTCGTGAACAAAGGTGGGGATCCGGAGCGGGACGACTACGGCCTGCCCCCGGTTGACATCGAGATCCCGGACGACGCCCGGGAACTCGATCGGGATACCCAGGCGTACCACCGGGAACTGCGCGCGCAGCGCAGGCACCGGCTGGCTCAGCGGCTGGGCGGCCCGCTCACCAGAGACGGGATGGTCCTCCCCCTGCTGGCCAGCTGCCTGGCCCTGACGTTGCTGGCCGGAACCCTGCTCACCATGTTCACGACGCGCCGCGCGCTGCCCAGCACGATGCAGACGACCAGCGTGCCGCGGCCGGCCCGGCCCGCGGTGGGCCAGGTCGGCGGGCTACTGCCGGACGCCAGCGTCACCGTCGGCAGCAATCAGTCCGCCGCGCTGCGCGACTTCCACCCCTCGGTCCTCGCGCTGGTCCCGGCCGACTGCCAGTGCGCGGCGGCCGCGCGCCAGCTGAGCCGGCAGGCGGCCGCGGCGAGCGTGAACCTCTACTTCGTCGCGGCCGGATCCGCCGTGGTCCAGGCCCGGGCGCTGGCCCGCCGCAGCGGCCTCAGCGGTGACCGCGTGGTCACCGACAGCCGCGACGTCATGGGCAGCGCCTACCGGACGGCCGGGCTGACCGCGGTCCTGGTGGACTCCGGCGGCGCGGTCCGCAGCGTCCGGCGGGATCTCGGCCCGGCTGTGCAGCTGGAGAGCAGCATGCGGGCACTGGCCAGGCCCACCCCGGAGGGTCTCGACGACCCCGGCGACACCATGCTGCTGGCCGGTCAGGCCGCGCTGCGGCCCGCCTGACCCGCGGCGGCGCGGCGGCGCTGAGCGCTCCGGCGCCCCCGGCCGCGACATACCCGGGCCGGTGACCCGGCGGCCACCGGATGCCGATACGCTTTCTCGCGTCCCAGGTGCACCTCACACGAATACGAGGAGAGCACGTGATGCTCCCCCTGAGCCGCCCCGCGGTGCGGCCTACGGCCGCGACCCGATCGTCCCGGCCGGGCCGCCGCGCCCTGCGCCGTGCCTGCGCGGTAGCGGCGGTGGCGCTGATCCCGGTGCTGGCGGGGTGCGAGGCAGGCAGCAACGCGCCGGTCCTGCACTGGCACCCGCCCACGAACGGGGCGTCAGCGACGATCAAGTTGGGCGGCGGAGGCGAGATCGCGATACGCAACGCGTTCGTCCTCGGCGCCCCGGTGAACGCCCCCACCCTGCCCGCGGGGAGTTCCGCAGGCCTGTTCGTGGGACTGGTCAACACGGGACAGCGTGACCGCCTGATCCGGGTCTCCGCGCCCAGCGCGGCCACCTCGGTGACACTGCCCGCGGGAGGCGTGCTGCTGGAGCGGGACACGAGCGCGCTGCTGACCGGCCCGGAGCCCGAGCTGATCCTCACCGGCCTGACCCGCAGCCTGCCGGGCGGCACCTACGTCAAGGTGCGGCTCACCTTCCTGAGGGCGGGCACGGTGAGCCTGGACGTCCCGGTGCTTTCCCGGTCGAACTCGTACGCCACGTTCTCGCCGGCCCCGACGGCGTCGCCGACACCCAGCGCGTCGGCCCAGGGCAGGCATCATGGCAACGCGTCAGCGACGCCCACGCCGTCCGTGACCGGGTCGGCCGCGGCGACCGCGACGCCGACGCCCTGACCAGACACACAGCCCGGCCCCGGGCATCCTGACCGAGGGCGTCCGGCTTATCCAGGGCGTCCGGCCTAACCGGGCGTCCGGAGCGCTGGCTCCCGGGGTTCTGCGCCCGGCTCAGCTGCTGGGCTCGAACTTGTAGCCCAGCCCGCGGACCGTGATGATATGCCGCGGGTTCCCGGGATCGACCTCGACCTTGGCCCGCAGCCGCTTGATGTGCACGTCGAGGGTCTTGGTGTCGCCGACGTAGTCGGCGCCCCAGACCCGGTCGATCAGCTGCATCCGGGTGAGCACCCGCCCGGTGTTGCGCAGCAGCACCTCGAGCAGCTCGAACTCCTTCAGCGGGAGCTGGACCTGACCGCCGCGCACGGTGACCACGTGCCGGTCCACGTCCATCCGCACCGGGCCGGACTCCAGCGTCGAGATCGCCGCGTCCTCGGGCTCACCGCGCCGCCGGAGCACGGCGCGCATCCGGGCCACCAGCTCGCGGGAGGAGAACGGCTTGGTCACGTAGTCGTCGGCGCCCAGCTCGAGGCCGACCACCTTGTCGATCTCGCTGTCCTTGGCGGTCAGCATGATCACCGGCACGGTAGACCGCTCGCGGAGCGTGCGGCACACCTCGCTGCCGGGCAGCCCCGGCAGCATGAGGTCGAGCAGCACCAGGTCCGCGCCGTCCCGGTCAAAAGTCTCGAGCGCGTCCGGGCCGGTCGGGCAGACCGCGACCTCGAAGCCCTCCTTGCGGAGCATGTAAGACAGGGCATCACTGAACGATTCTTCGTCTTCCACGACCAGCACCCGCGTCACTTCACAGCCTCCCTGGCAGATGATGCTGCTGGTGGCAGGGGGCTCCCGGCCGCAGCGCGTGGGCGATTCGCAACCGGCAGGCGGAGGGTGAACGTCGACCCCTCGCCTACCTTGCTGCCTACCATGACCTGCCCGCCGTGCGCGGCGGTCACGTGCTTGACGATAGCCAGGCCGAGCCCGGTGCCGCCGGTCGCCCGGGAGCGGGCCGGGTCGACCCGGTAGAAACGCTCGAAGATCCGCTCCAGGTCACGCTGGGGAATGCCGATCCCCTGGTCCGTGACGCTGATCTCGGCCACGTCGTCGGCGACCCGGTTGGTGGTCACCACCACCCGGGTCTTCTCCGGGCTGTACGCGACCGCGTTCTCCAGCAGGTTGCGCAGCGCGTTGACCAGCAGGTCCTCGTCACCCATCAGGACCAGGCCCGGGTCGCCGTCGGCGGCCAGCTCGATACCGTGGGCGTTGGCCTTCATCCGGCACCGGTCCAGGGCCTCGGCCACCACGAGGGACACATCCACCGGGATGGGATCGGGAATGGGCTCAGCCGCCTGGATCCGGGACAGGGTGATCAGGTCCTGGGCCAGCTTGGTGAGCCGGGACGCCTCCTGCCGCATCCGTCCGGCGAACCGGCGGACCGCCTCGGGATCGTCGGCGGCATCCTCGACCGTCTCGGCCAGCAGGGCCAGCGCCCCCACCGGGGTCTTGAGCTCGTGGCTCACGTTGGCCACGAAGTCCCGGCGGACTTCCTCCACCCGGCGGCTCTCGGTCTGGTCCTCGGCCAGCAGCAGCACCAGGCCGCCGCCGCCCACCCCCGACCCCAGCGGCGCCACGCGCACCGCGAAGCTCGTGGTCCGGCCGCCGAATTTGGTGCCCGAGACCTCGATCTCGCCTTCCCGGATCTCGCCGTCCCGGCGCACCTGGCGGGCCAGGGCCAGCAACTCGCCGACCATCAGGCGGTCGCCCTTGACCAGGCCGAACGACCGGGCCGCCGCGCTCGCGCGGAGCACCCGGTCATCGCTGTCGATGACCACCGCCGAGGAGGAGAGGACGGAGAGGACGGCCGCGATGCCGGCCGGGAGCCGGGGAGGCTGACGCCGCAGGACTGTCCCGTCCGGGTCCGGAGACGCCTTGGCCGCCTTCCGGATCTTCACGATGGGGAGGCTCCTGTTCTGGCGTCTGTTCCGCGGTTATCCAGTTCAGTGGCCGATCCAGTCATGCTCACCGCTACCTGCGCGCCCACCCCTTGATGGTATGCGGGACCAGGGCAGATCGCCTCCGGCCGGAACCACCCGGCCATCCTGTTCCCCATCTATTCACACAGTGGCCGGTGTGGCGTCATGCCCGATTTGTCGCGAAGCAAGCCATCAGGCCGGACAGGACAGGACGCCCTAACCCGGACCGGCCAGCCCCGGACCGGCCAGCCTCGGAGCGGCCAGCCCCGAAGCAGCCAGCCCCGGAGTGGTCAGCGTCCCTGGTTCGCGACGGCCTCGGCCGCCGCGGCCGCGGCCTGCGGGTCGAGGTAACGGCCGCCGCGCTCCTTGGGCCGGAAGTCGGCGCCGATCTCGTAGACCAGCGGGATCCCGGTCGGGATGTTCAGCGCGGCGATCTCGTCGTCGGAGATGCCGTCCAGGTGCTTCACCAGGGCCCGCAGCGAGTTGCCGTGCGCCACCACCAGCACCGTCGCGTCCGCCGCGAGGTCCGGCACGATGGCGTCATGCCAGTACGGCATCAGCCGGGTCAGCACGTCCTTGAGACACTCGGTGCGCGGCATCAGCTCCGGCGGGAGCAGCGCGTACCGCGGATCGCCCGCCTGCGAGTACGGATCGTCGTCGGCCAGCGGCGGCGGGGGCACGTCGTAAGACCGGCGCCAGAGCATGAACTGCTCGTCACCGAACTCCGCGCGCGTCTGGGCCTTGTTCTTGCCCTGCAGCGCCCCGTAGTGCCGCTCGTTCAGGCGCCAGGTCCGGCGCACCGGCAGCCAGAGCAGGCCCGCGGCCTCGAGCGCCAGGTTGGCGGTCTGGATGGCCCGGGTCAGCACCGACGTGTGCACGAGATCGGGCGCCAGGCCCGCCTCGCGCAGCAGTCTCCCGCCGCTCGCCGCCTCGCCCGCGCCCTGCCCGGACAGGCCCACGTCCACCCAGCCGGTGAACAGGCCTTGCGCGTTCCATTCGCTTTCTCCGTGCCGCAGCAGCACCAGCGTCGCCATACTGCTGAGCTTAACGGGCCGGGACGGGCGGGCGCGGCGGACCGGGGACGCGGACGGAGGCCAGGCCGGCCTGGGCGGCCGGGCCCGGGCGGCCCGGCGGGCCGGTCCTGGCCGGAGCCCGCGTACCCGACCAGGCAAGACGGCGCGCCGGGCGGGAACACGGCGCGGTATCAGGTGGTTGATCAGTGCCGGAGGTGCATGCCCGTGCCGCGACGCTTCCCCCGGCGGATCGCGACCATCAGTGTCCATACCTCGCCGCTTGAACAGCCAGGCACCGGTGACGCCGGGGGCCTGAATGTCTACGTAGTCGAGGTCGCGAAGCGGCTGGCCGGCCGCGGCGTGGAGGTCGAGATCTTCACCCGGGCCGTCTCCCCCGACGCGCCGCCCGTTGCTGAGCTGGTGCCCGGCGTGCTGGTCCGGCACGTCCCGGCCGGCCCGTTCGAGGAGCTGGACAAGGCAGACCTGCCCGCCCAGCTGTGCCAGTTCACGTTCGAGGTGCTGCGTGCGGAGGCCGCCCACGACCCCGGCCGGTACGACCTGGTGCACGCGCATTACTGGCTCTCCGGCCAGGTCGGCCTGGTGGCCCGGCAGCGCTGGGGGGTGCCTCTGGTGCAGTCCATGCACACGCTGGGCCGGGTGAAGAACGCGGCCCTGGCCCGGGGCGACGCGGCGGAACCGGAAATGCGCCTGCGGGGCGAGACCGAGGTCGTGGCCACCGCGGACCGCCTGGTCGCCAACACCGAGGAAGAAGCGCTCCAGCTGGTCGGGCTGTACGGGGCGGACCCGGCCCGGGTCTGGACCGTGAACCCCGGAGTGGACCTCGCGGTGTTCCGGCCCGGCCCGGCCGCCGCGGCCCGGGCGCGGCTCGGCCTGCCCGCGGACGGGACCGTGGTGGTCTTCGCGGGCCGGGTGCAGCCGCTCAAGGCACCCGACCTGGTGCTGCGGGCCGCCGCGCAGCTGGTCCGCGATGACCCGGCACTGGCCCGGACCCTGACGCTCGCGTTCGTCGGCGGGCCCAGCGGAACCGGGCGGGCCGACCCGGACGGCCTGATCGGGCTGGCGCACGACCTGGGGATCGCCGGCCTGGTCCGGCTGGAGCCACCCTGCCCCCAGCGGGAGCTGGCCGACTGGTACCGGGCCGCGACCGTGGTCATGGTGCCCTCGTACTCGGAGTCGTTCGGCCTGGTGGCCGTCGAAGCCCAGGCGTGCGGCACGCCGGTAATCGCGGCTGCCGTGGGCGGCCTGCGCACCGCGGTCAAGCACGGCGAGTCAGGCCTCCTGGTCAACGACCATGATCCGGCCAGCTACGCGCGGGCGCTCCGCGAGCTCATCAGCTCGCCGGCCCGGCGGGAACAGCTGTCCCGCGGCGCCGTGGCGCACGCCTCCCGGTTCGGCTGGTCCCGCACCGTCGACCGGCTGATGAGCGTCTACGCCGGCGCGATGAGCAGCGGCTCTGCCTACGAAGGCAGCGCACCGGCCAGCTTCACCCGGGCCCTGCCCTGATAAGCAGCGCCGTCGCGGGCCCAGCTCCGCGAAAAGACCGTTAGGGAGGGTGAAACGGTCATCGGGGCGGAGCCGTCCGGCGGGCGGGGAGGCGGCTGCTGGCAGGATGGGGAACCATGACCGAGCCCGCCCCTGGCCACAGCCCATCCACCGTCCAGGAAAACGCCGCGGCGGCCATCGAGACCGCGCTGCGCGAGCTGGACCTGGGCTGGGAGAGCCCGCAGCCGGGCAGTTACCTGGTCAAGCTGGAGGGCCAGCACAAGCTGGCCACCATGACCTGGCTGATCGCCGGCCGGCACAGCCTGCACGTGGAGGCGTTCTTCTGCCGCCAGCCGGACGAGGATCACGCCCGCTTCTACCGCTTCCTGCTGGAGCGCAACGGCCGGATGTACGGGGTGCATTTCGCCCTCGACCCGGCCGGGGACGTGTACCTGGTCGGGCGGCTGCCGCTGAGCTCGGTGAGCACCGCGGAGGTGGACCGGATCCTGGGCTGCGTGCTGACCTACTCGGACGAGAACTTCGACCCGGCCCTGGCCATCGGTTTCGCGTCCTCGATCCGCAAGGAATGGGCGTGGCGGGTCAAGCGGGGGGAGAGCCTGGCCAACCTGCGGGCCTTCGCCCGGCTCGCCGATCCCGAGCACGAGTGGGCCGGGGAGTAGCCGGGGGGCTCTGGGGTCGTCCCCCCGGACTAGCACTAGTACAGCTCAGGACTTGACCAGGCGCGAGATGGCCTCCGCGGCCTCGCGCACCGATTCGCGGCCCTCGTCGCCGCCGGCCCGGACCGCTTCGGTGACGCAGTGGCCCAGGTGCTCCTCCAGCAGTCCCAGCGCCACCGCCTGCAGCGCCCGGGTCACCGCCGAGACCTGGGTGAGCACGTCGATGCAATAGACGTCCTCTTCCACCATGCGCTGCAGGCCGCGCACTTGGCCCTCGATCCGCCGCAACCGCTTGAGGTAGGCGTCCTTGTCCTGCGTGTAACCGCGCATGCAGCGAGAATACGCTGCCCGGGCGGCATGCCCCAGGCCCGATCACTGCGGCGCCCGGCCGCGCAGGATCGCTCTAGAGGATGCTGAGCAGAGGCCTTCAGCGGACCATCAGGTAGATGCGCTCCACTGAGGCTGGCCACGTAAACTGCCTGAGGCGCGGCCGATCAGGAGGGGTGCCCATGGGGCGGGATGACGTGCGCTTCGCGGTCGCCGCCCGGGAGGACGGGCTGCGGCGGGTGCGCCGCCTGACGTTCCGGCTCGGCGCCGCTGGGGTCGTCGGCTCGGCCGCGATCGCGCTCGCGTTCAGCCACCTGCCCGGTTCCGCCACGGCCAGCAGCCAGTCCGGCGGTAGCTCCGCCGGGAGCGGTAGCTCTGCCGGGAACGGGAGCCAGCCGGGCGGGAGCCAGCCGGGCGGGAGCCAGCCGGGCGGCAGCCAGCCAGGGCGGCACTCAGCAGGGTGGCGGCTCACTGCAGGCGCCGGCGCAGAACGTCGCGCCAGCCCAGGGGCCCGCCCAGGGAGTCTCGGGGGGCTCTTGAGCGTGGCGGGCGCCGCCGGGCCGGTCCCCGGCTCGCTGGGCACCGCCGCCCTGCCGCAGCTGGGCGGGCATGCGGCGATCGTCGTTACCTCCTCCACCCCGCTGTGGTACCTCACCCGGGCTACCGGCGTGGTGGCGCTGGTGCTGCTGACCATCGGGATGGCGCTCGGGCTGCTCATCGCGGTGCGTTTCGAGGGCCGCCAGTGGCCCCGGTTCATCACGATCGGCCTGCACCGGAACATGTCCCTGCTGGCGCTGGCGTTCACGGTGGCGCACGTGCTGACCACGATCACCGACAACTTCGTCCCGATCGACCTGCAGGACGCGTTCGTCCCGTTCATCTCCCCGTACCGCCCGCTGTGGCTGGGGCTCGGCGCGATCGCCTTCGACCTGCTGATCGCGCTGACCGTGACCAGTCTGCTGCGGGCCCGGCTCGGCCACCGGTCCTGGCGGCTGGTGCACTGGACCGCCTACCTGTGCTGGCCGGTCGCGGTGCTGCACGGCCTCGGCACCGGCAGCGACACCCGTACCCGGTGGGTGCTGGTGGTCACCCTGCTGTGCGTGGCCGCGGTCGCGGGCCTGACCGGATGGCGGCTGGCCAACGGCTGGCCCGCGCACCCGAAGGTCCGGGTGGCGGGCGCGATCGCGCTGGTGGCTGTGCTGGTGGCGGGCGGGGCCTGGCTGACAACGGGCCCGCTGCGGCCCGGCTGGTCGCTGCACGCCGGGCTGCCGGCCCTCACGCATGTCTCCCGGATCGCACCGTGACCGCGGTCCGCAGTGCCGGGGCACCCGGCCACCAGCTGCCACCGGGCCACCTGCCGCGGCTGGTCGCGCCGGGCGCACCGCTCGGGCTGCCCGCGCATGCCGCCCGCTACGGGCCCCTCCCGGCACAGCCAGCAGGGCCGGCCGGCCAGGCTCAGCTGATCGCCGCCGTGGAGCGGGCCGGGCTGACCGGGCGCGGCGGCGCGGCCTTCCCGATGGCCCGCAAGATGCGGGCGGTCACCGCGGCGGCCGCCCGGTCCGGGCGCGGACGGCGGCGCGGGGCCGCAGTGGTGGTCGCCAACGGGGCCGAGTCCGAGCCCGCCAGCGGTAAGGACGCGATCCTGCTCCGCCAGTCGCCGTACCTGGTGCTGGACGGGGTCGCGCTGGCAGCGGCCGCGGTCGGCGCGGCCACCGCCTACCTGTGCGTGGACGGGGCCGATCCGGCGCGGGCCGGCCGGCTGGTGGCGGCGGCAGCCGAACGGCAGCAGGCCGGCCTGCCCGGCCCCGCGGTCCGCGTCGTGGAGCTGCCCGGCGGCTACGTGGCCAGCGAGGAGTCCGCGCTGGTGAACTTCCTCAACGGGGGCCGGGCGGTGCCGGTGTACGTGCCGCCGCGGCCGTTCGAGCGCGGGGTCGGCGGACAGCCCACCCTGGTCAGCAACGTCGAGACCCTGGCCCACCTGGCGCTGATCGCCCGCTACGGCCCGGACTGGTTCGCGACCGTCGGCACCCGCGCGGCGCCCGGATCCGCCCTGGTCACGGTGGGCGGGGCGGTGAGCCGTCCCGGCGTCTACGAGATCGGCCTGGGCCTGCCCGCCGGTGAGCTCATCGAGCTGGCCGGCGGGGCAGCGGAACCGCTGCAGGCCATCCTGGCGGGCGGTTACTTCGGCGGCTGGCTGCCGCTGCCCGGGGCCGCGGCGGTGCCGGTCAGCCCGCCGGGCCTGCGCTCGGCGGGCGCCTCGTTCGGCGCCGGGGTAATGATCGCGGTACCGGCGGCCTGCTGCGGGCTGGCCGAGACCGCCCGGGTGCTGCGTTACCTGGCCGGGCAGAGCGCGGGGCAGTGCGGGCCGTGCACGTTCGGGCTGCCGGCCATCGCGGACGCGCTGGCCCACATCGCCTGGCAGGGCCGGGACGAGCGGGCCGCGCAGTGGCTGGGCTCGCTGCTGCCGCTGGTGGACAAGCGGGGCGCCTGCCACCTCCCGGACGGCGCGGTCGCCCTCGTCGCCAGCGCACTGCGGGTGTTCGCCGCCGACCTGCGCCAGCACCTCACCCGGGGACCCTGCCCGGCCGCGGCCCGGCCGCCGGTGCTGCCCATCCCCCGCGTCTCAGGTGCCCCGGGTGGCCGGGCATGAACCGGGTCCTCAGGGTGAACCCGATCGCCTGTGACGCCCACGGCGTGTGCGCGGACCTGTTCCCCGAGATGGTCAGGCTGGACCCCTGGGGCTACCCGGTCATCGCGCCGGGACCGGTGCCCGCCGGGCTGGACGAGCATGCCCGGCGCGCGGTCGCGTCCTGCCCCACCCTGGCCCTGCGGCTCGAGCAGGAGCGGCCGCCCGGGCGCACCTCCTGACGCGCACCTCCTGACCTGCGCACGCCTCAGCCTGGCGCCCGGCTGAGCCTCATCCGCCGCCCAGCTGGACGGCCTTGACGGCCAGCAGGATGACCGAGACCACCAGGTACCCCCGGAGCAGCAGCATGCCCAGCTTCGTCCCGGGCGACCATTGCACCGGCCGGAGCAGGGCCAGCGGCGGCATCCGCCAGTTCCTCCGCTCCTGCTCGCTCATCCGCGGCGGGACCGGCCGCGTCCGGCGGCCGCCCCGGTGGATGAGTCCCAGCCACAGCGTCGCCCCTCCCCCGCCCACGATCAGCGCGAGGGCCACCCCGCCCGCCACGTCGGCGACGTTCAGCCGGGGGAACACCGTGCTGACCACGAGAGTGCCGGACAGGGTGAGCAGCACGCCGATGATCACGCCGGCCAGGATGTTCAGCCAGCGGCGGTTGGCCCAGGGGCCGAGCACTTCCGGGTCGTTGCACAGCAGCAGCAGGAACACGCTGGCGCTGGGCAGCAGCACCCCGGCCAGGGCCTGCACGCTGGTGGTGATCAGGCCCAGCGGGGCGCGGGGGATGAGGACGATGGCCGCGGCCACCACGACCAGCGCGGTGTAGCTGGCGTAAAACTGCCGGGCGTCCCGGAAGCTGCGGTTCAGCGAGTGCTTCAGCCCGAACACGTCACCGAACGCGTAGCTGGTGGACAGGGTCACCGCCGAGGCCCCGATGATGCTGGCGTCAAGCAGCACGATGGCGAACAGCGCGCCGTACCAGTAGGCGTGCTGTTCCAGCGCGCGGGCGACCCCGAGGGCGTTGGTGAAGTGGCCCACCAGGTTGGTGCCGCGGACCGCGAACACGGCCACCACGATGATCGCGATAGCCCCGAGCACCACGACGACGGCACCGACCGTGGTGTCCGCCCGCTCGTAGCCGATGAACCGGGGGGTGATCCGTTTGTCGATGACGTTGGACTGCTGGAAGAACAGCTGCCAGGGCGCCACCGTGGTGCCCACGATCGCGATGATGAGCAGCACCGCGGTGGAGCTGGTCCCTCCCGGGATGGATGGAACCACGAGGTGGTAGCCGATCTGGCCCCAGTGCGGGTGCGACGCGAGGGCCAGCGGGTAAAGCACCAGGCTGGTCGCGATGAACAGGAAGATGGCCCGTTCCCAGCGGCGGAAGCTGCCGCTGGCGGTGACCCCGACCAGCAGCACCGCGGTGAGCGGAACCGAGACGTACGGGGTGACGCCGAAGTAGCGCAACGCGAGCGAGACGCCGATGAACTCGGTGACGATGGTCAGGAAGTTCAGCAGGAACAGGTCGCCGACGCTGAACCAGCCCCAGAACCGGCCGAACCGCTCGATGATCAGCCGGGCGTGCCCGACGCCGGTCACCGCGCCGAGCCGGACGACCATCTCCTGGTTGACGATGAGCACCGGGATCAGCAGGAGCAGGACCCACAGCAGGCTGTAGCCGTAGTTCTGGCCGGCCTGGGCGTAGGTGGACACCCCGCCCGCGTCGTTGTCGCCGACCATGACGATCAGGCCGGGGCCCATGATGGCCAGGAAGGTGATCAGCTTGCGCCGCAGCCCCCGCCGGGCGTCGTCGTCGTCCACCCGGATCCGGCCCAGCGCACCCTCGATGTCGCCGACGTGCGCGTCGTCCAGCACCGCGCTTGCTGCCGGGACCAGCGCCGGGCGCGGCGGCGCCGGCCCGGACACAGCCGGGCGCGGCGGCCCCGGCGGGGACACCGCCGGCCCAGATCCAGCCGGCCCAGACCCCGCCGGCCGGGACACAGCCGGCCCAGACACAGCCGGCCCAGATCTAGCTGGCCGGGACACAGCCGGCGGGGGGACCGGCGGCCGCGGCGGCGCCTCGTCCGGCGGCTCCCCCGGGGACTCGCTCACCCGTTCCCCCTCACGGCGGGGTTCCGCGGTGAGCGTCCGGCGGCTGGGCGGTTTCCCGGCGCCGCCAGTCCTCCGGCAGCGTGGCCTCGAGCACGTCGTCCACCGTGATGAGGCCGATCATCCGGCGTTCCTCGTCCACCACCGGGACCGTGATCAGGTTGTAGTCGCTCATCAGGACGGCCACGTCAACCACGTCGGTATCCGCGCCGACCCGCACCGGATCGGTGTCCGACACGTCCATCAGCGGCGTCTGCGCGCCGGCCTGCAGCAGCCGGACCACGGTGACCACGCCGTGCAGCCGCTGGCTGGCGTCGACCGCGTGCACGCTGGTCAGCGCCTCGGGCTGGAGGCTCTCGGCCCGGCTCACCGCGGCCAGCGCGTCGGCGACGGTCGCCTCCTGGGGCAGGGCCAGGAAGTCCACTCCCATCAGCCCGCCCGCGCTGGTCGGGTTGAACCCCATCAGCGTGAGCACCTTGGTCCGCTGGCCGGGCGGAAGCAGGTCGAGCACGGCCTGCCGCCGGGACTGGGGCAGCTCGGCCAGGGCGTCCGCGGCGTCGTCGGCCCGCATCCTGGCCAGCACCTCGGCGATCTCGGCGTCGCTGCGCGAGGCGAGCAGCCGGGTGGCCCGGTCCTCGTCCAGTTCCTCGAAGACGTCCGCTTCCAGCTCGGGATCGGCGTGGACCTGGCCGAGGATCTCGCGCTCCTCGGCCTTGGAGGCGTCCTCGAGCAGGTCGGCGATCTGGGCCGGCTTGAGCCGCCGGATCCGGGCCAGCGGGCCGCGCAGGCCCGCGCTGCCGGCGTGCCCGATCAGCGGCTCGAACCTGGACCAGTCGCGGAACTCCCGCCCGCTGCGGTCCTGGTCTTCGCGCCGCCCGGTCAGGCGCCGCAGCCAGCCCGGCCGGCGGCTGGTGTCCACCCCGGCGAGTACCCATTCCTCGCGCCCGTCGGGGGTCCACTGCTGGCGCAGTTCGAGGTCGGCCGCCCGGGTGAGGTGCGCCCTGGCCACGTCGATGAGCCGGTGGCCCAGCACGTCCCGGCGCAGCAGGACCTCCCCGTCGCGGCGCTCGAAGCGGCGCAGGTCGAGCCGGGGGCTGGTGAGCTTGAGTTCCTCGCCGTCGAAGATGCCGGTCTGGTCGACGGGCACGAACACTTCCCGGCCGCCCACCTTGGCCACCAGCCCCTTCACCGCCGGGAGTGGGCTGCCGGGGAAGCTCACGACCACGTCGTCCACCCGGCCCAGCGACTCGCCCCGGCTGTCGGTGATCGGGCGCCCGAGCAGGTCTGACAGGCGAATTGTGCGGCCGGGCCGGGTGGTGGCCGGTGAGCCGGGTGACGCCGCCATGCAGGGCACTTCCCCTCTGCACACGATGCTCCGCCCACGTTGGGGCGGGCTGGGCGGCGGACCGGTCCGGGAAGCCCTGTTCCGTCCGTCGTGGGCGATACCCCCCTAGTGTTCCCGGCCCGGCGCGGCGGGAAAGATCACTGAGGTGAACAGGTGGCAAGCCGGAGGTAAAGGCGGCCCCCGCCGGAGCGTCCCGCGCGCTGGCAATAACCGGGCCGGGATTCCGATAAACAGCCGGGTCCAGGGTAGTGTCGCGAGGTGGCGTACAGCCAGACTGATCGCAGGCGAGGCGAGGAGGTGACGGCCGTGCTCGGCGATCCTTCCAGTACATCCCCGGCGATCACGGCCAGCGCGACGGGCCGGGTCGCCGGGCGGCTCTCCTCCCGATCCCACCGACCGCTCGCCGGCTATCCGCGGCTGGGGCGAACCCCCTAGCCGCCGGGCAGAGCCGGCGGGCCCAGGAGGCTGCTGTGTCCGATCGGTTCTTCCTCAATCACCGCGACCCCGCCCGCCGGCGGCGGGACCACACGCCGCTCGCCCGCCTGATCCAGCCTTCCGAGCGCGCCATCACCTCGCGCCAGCTCCGGCAGGACATCGTGTCCCTGGCCGGGCTCATCGGCCGCCCGGTGCTCAACCAGGCCGGCGACGAGGTGGGCCACGTCGCGGACCTGCTGGCCAAGGTCCACGGCGGGGAGACCTACCCGCTCGTCACCGGGGTCGTCATGCGGGTCGGCCGGCGGCGCGCCTTCCTCGACGCCTCGGCCATCGACCGGCTGCACCGCCGGTCCGTCACCCTGCGCACCGCCCGCCTGGACCTGCGCGAGTTCCAGCGCCGTGAGGGGGAGGTCCTGCTGGCCCGGGACATCCTGGACCATCAGCTCGTGGACACCGACGAGATCCAGGTGATCCGGGCCGCGGACCTGTACCTGGCCCAGGTGGGCGACCCCATCCACCTGGTCGGGGTGGACGTCAGCCTGCAGACGCTGCTGCGCAGGCTGGGCCCGAAACGGTTCCGCTGGCATCCGACCCCGGACCGGGTGATCGACTGGGCCGCGATCGAGTCGTTCGGTTCCGACTCCGCCGAGTCGCCATCGGCGGTGAAGCTGCGCACCCCGCACAACGCGCTGCGCAAGCTGCGTCCCGCCGAGCTGGCTGACGTGCTCGAGGGGCTGGGCCGGCCGGGCCGGCAGGAGCTCATCGAGAGCCTCGGCCAGGACCTGGCCGCGGACGCCCTGGAGGAGATGGAACCGCAGGAACTGACCGCGCTGCTGCGCGAGGTCGAGCCGGACCAGGCCGCCGAGCTGGTCGCCCGGATGGAACCGGACGAGGCGGTGGATGCGCTGCGTGACCTGACCGACGAGGAGCAGAGCGTGCTGCTGGCCCGGATGCCGCAGCCGGTCCAGCGCGAGCTGATCCGGCTGCTCGGCTACCCGGGGGACGAGGCGGCCGGGATCATGACCAGCGTGCTGGCCCTCGGCTCGCCCGACGAGACCGTGGCCCAGGTCAGCCAGCGGCTGGCCGAGCAGGCCCTGCACCGCACCGAGATCGACTCGGTGGCCGTGCTCGACGCGGACGGGCGGCTGATCGGTGACGTCTCCGCCTTCGACCTGCTGGTCAGCGACGGCGGCCAGCGCCTCGGCGACCTGATCGCCTCCGGCGACCCGCTGATGACCCTGCGGCCCGAGGACGACCTGGACACGGTGGCCACCGAGCTGGTCGAGTCGCGCCGCTCGTCGCTGCTGGTGGTGGACGACGGCGGCCGCCCGCTGGGCCGGATCCTGTCCGACGACGTGCTCGACGCCCTGGTTCCGGGGCACGGCCGGCTGCACTTCCCGAGGCTGCTCCAGTGAGGCCAGCGGGGAGACCGGCATGAGCACGAGGGAGCGGGACCCATCCACTGAGCCGGGCTCATCGACCGGGACCGGCTCGCCGCCGCCCCCGGCCGCGCGGCGGGATGACCTCGCTGACCCGGTTCCGGGCGGGCGGGGTGCGGCTGATCCGGTCCCGGCGGGGCCGGATCTGGATGCTGCTGGCCATCGCCGGGCCGGGGGTGGTGGCGGCCAACGCCGGCAACGACGCGGCCGGCATCGCCACCTACGCCTCCGCCGGGTCCGCAGTTCATCTACCGGACCCTGTTCTTCATGGTGCTGGTCACGTTCGCGCTGATCCTGGTGCAGGAGATGGCGGTCCGGCTGGGCACCCACACCGGCAAGGGCCTGGCCGCGCTGATCCGCGAGCAGTTCAGCCTGCGGCTCACCGGGGTGGCGCTGTTCTGCGTGCTGCTGGCCAACACCGGGCTGGTCGTGTCGGAGTTCGCCGGGATCGGCGCGGCGTTCGAGCTGCTGGGCGTCAGCCGCTACGTGATCATCCCGATCGCGGCGGTCGCCATCTGGGCGCTGGTGGTGTTCGGCTCGTACCGCTACGCCGAGCGGATCTTCCTCATCCTGTCGCTGGCGTTCCTGGCGTACCCGATCGCCATGATCCTGGGCCACCCGGACTGGGCGCAGGTCGGGAGCAACCTGGTCATCCCGCACTTCCTCTACACCAAGAGCTTCCTGCTGCTGGGCGTGGCCCTGATCGGCACCACGGTCAGCCCGTACATGCAGCTGTACGCGGCGGCGGGCGTGGTGGACAAGGGCGCCGACGAGGCCGATTACCCGCGGGTGCGGCTCGACGCGATCTCGGGCGCCGTGTTCGCCTGCATCATCTCGATCACCATCATCATCGCCACCGCGGCGGCCATCGGCGGCCGCGGCCCGCTCACCTCGGCCAAGGAGGCCGCCGAGGCGCTGCGCCCGGTGGCGGGCCCCGCGGCCGAACTGCTCTTCGCGTTCGGCCTGATCGGCGCCTCGGCCCTGGCCGGCGCGGTGGTCCCGCTGTCCAGCGCCTACGCGATCAGCGAGGCGGTCGGGGTGGAGCGCTCCATCTCCCGCCGTTTCACCGAGGCCCGGCTGTTCCTGGGCCTGTTCACGGTGCAGGTGATCATCGGCGCCGCGCTGGCCCTCACCCCGATCAACCTGATCACCCTGCTGATCGGCACCCAGGTGCTGCAGGGCATCGTCACCCCGGTCATCCTGATCTACATCCTCATCCTCACCAACCGGCGCAGCGTGCTCGGCCGGGCCGCGAACGGCCCGGTGTTCCGGATCGCCGCCACCGTCTGCACGGTCGGGATCTCCGCCATGAGCCTGACCCTGCTGGGTACGACGGTGCTGGGGTTCTTCGGCATCGGCGGGTAACGGCGCGGCAAAAGCCCGCCGCTAAGGGTGCGTTAAGGCCCGGCTAGGCCAGATCCGCGGCGGGTATCAGCCGTATGCGCGGCGTATGCCCCGTTGGTCAAGGCTGGTTCTACCCGGTGGTATGAAGGCCTGGTCAGGCAAAACGAAGGGCACCTCAGTTGGCGATGCGCAAGGCAGTGGGCTTCCTCGGCAGGGGCGACAACCTGCCGGAGGGCGTGGGCTACACGCTGAAGCGGCGGCTGCTCGGCCCGCCCATGGTCAACCAGGAACTCGAGCGAGCAGCGGCTGTCCAACGTGGCCGCGCTCGGCGTCCTGGCCCCGGACGGGATCTCCTCCTCGGCGTACGGCACCGAGGAGATCCTGATCGAGCTGCTCAAGGGCGGCCTGGCGATCACCGCGTTCACCCTGATCCTGCCGCTGACCGGGGTGGTCCTGTTCGTGATGGCGCTGGTGGTGCTGTCCTACCGCGAGGTCGTCACGGTCTACACCCGGGCCGGCGGGTCGTACGTGGTCGCCCGGGACAACTTCGGGCCCAAGGTGGCCCAGATCGCCGCGGTCGCGCTGCTCATCGACTACGTGGTCACGGTGGCGGTCCAGGTCGCCGCGGGCACCGCGGCGGTGGCCTCCGCCGTCCCCGCCCTCAACCACCCTGACCTGATCACCGTCATCTCGATCGCGATCGTGATCCTGATGTGCTACGGCAACCTGCGCGGCATCCGCGAGGCCAGCCGGGCGTTCGCGCTGCCCACCTACCTGTTCTCCGGCATCGTCATCCTGCTGATCATCACCGGGCTGGTCCGGGAGATCTTCGGCGACCTCCCGCGCCTACCCCTACCCCGTGCCCGGGCAGTACACCGGCCACCATTCCTACAGCGGCCTGATCGCGTTCGGGATGGTCTTCGTGCTGCTGCGCGCGTTCGCCAACGGCGGATCGTCGCTGACCGGCATCGAGGCCGTGTCCAACGCGGTCAGCGCGTTCAAGCCCCCCGAGGGCCTCAACGCCCGGAAGGTGCTGGTCACCGAGGGCCTCATCCTGGGCTCCCTGGTGGCCGGGATCTCCTGGCTGGCCCACGCGACCCACGCCGCGCCGTACACCGGCGGCGTGCCGACGGTGCTGGCCCAGGAGGCCCACGCGGTCTTCGGCCAGCACGGGGTGGGCGAGGTGCTGTTCGTGGCGGTCCAGGCGGCCACCGCGCTGATCTTGTACACCGGGGGCAATACCAGCTTCAACGGCTTCCCGTTCCTGGCCAACTTCGTGGCCGAGGACGCGTTCCTGCCCCGCTGGCTGACCAAGCGCGGTCATCGCCTGGTGTTCTCCAACGGGATCATCGTGCTCGCCGTGCTGTCCTGCGGCCTTCTGGCCGCCGTCGGCGCGAACGTCAACAAGCTGGTGCCGTTCTACGCGATCGGCGTGTTCACCGCCTTCACCATGGCCGGGTTCGGCATGGCCAAGTACCACCACACGCACCGGGAGCAGCACTGGCGGCGCAAGCTGGTGATCAACTTCTCGGCGGGCGTGACGTCGCTGATCGTGGTGGCGATCTTCGTGCTGGTGAAGTTCACCGAGGGCGCCTGGCTGGTGGTGATCCTGTTCGCGATCGGCGTGCCGGCCCTCATCCGGCTCAACCGCGAGTACGGGATGGAAGCCCAGGTCCTGGAGCGGATCAGCGACCGGCCCAAGCCGCCCGCGCAGCCGAACTACAGCCGGCGGACCGTGTTCGTGTTCGTGGACAGCTTCGACCTGGCCACGATCGCCGCGCTGCGCTACGCCCGCAGCCTGCGCCCCACGACCCTGCGCGCGGTCCACTTCGTCATCGACACCGCCGTAGCCGACTCGCTCCGCGAGGAGTGGACCCGGGCGGGCATGGACGTGGTGCTGGACTTCATCGACTGTCCCGACCGGAGGATCGCCCGGGCCGCGGCCGAACTGGTCAGCGGGGAAGCGGCGCAGCCGGGCGTGCAGGTCACGGTGGTGCTGCCCCGGCGGAGTTACTCGCCGCTGATCGGCCGGCTGCTGCACGACCGCACCGCGGACAAGATCGCGGCGGTGGTGAGCCGGATCCCGCACGCGGCCGCGACCATCGTCCCGTTCGACGTGCAGAGCAGGCTGGAGGTCCTGCACGCCCGCCAGGTCGCCCAGGCCGAGCAGGCCGCCGCGGACAAGACACACCTCCCGGGCCTGGCCGAGGAGGCGGCCAAGGACGAAAGGGCCGCGGCCGCGGCGGCCAAGGCGGCCCCCCTGGCCGACCCGGCCGAGGTCCCGGGCCGGGACAACGCGGGCCGGGACCCCGCCGACCAGGTCACCGCAGGACCGGGACACCGCAGGCCGGGACACCGCGCTGGGCGCGGGGAACGGGGCCGGGACGGGTATCGACAGCGGCGCGCCGGGCGCGGACCCGTCGGCCGGGCTGCCTCCCGTCATCGCCGCCCCGTCCGGGCTCCGCCGGATGCTGCGCGGGCGGCGGCGCGGCGCCGACCAGCCGCCCCCGTCCGTGCCGGCCAGTGAGCATCCCGACTACGACCGGCCGGCGCCGTCCGCCGGGGCCAGCCCCATCGGCTCGCTGGCCCGGCCGGGCCGGGCCACGGTCGAGGGCCGGGTCCGCGCCGTGGAGATCCGCCCCGTCGAGCGGAACTCGGTGCTGGCCGTGGATGTCGCCGACTCCACCGGCGACCTGACCGCCCTGTTCTACGGCCGGTCCCACATCCCCGGCGTCGATCTGCGGGGCCAAGGTGCGCTTCCGGGGGCCGGTGGGGCTGCGCCCCGAAGGCCCCGTCATGATCAACCCGGCCTATGAGTTGCTGTCCTCGGAGTGCGACGCGGGGCACTCTGGGGGAAGACTCTTCAGGCGGGAAGCCGTCCGGGAGCGGGCGGCGGGACGACGGGCAGGACGCCTGACAGGGAGCGGCCAGCGATGACGGCCGGCGGAGGACACGCGCACGACCATGCCCTGACGGCCACGGGGCGGCACCGCGGCAGGCTGGCCGCGGTCCTGGCGATCACGCTCAGCATCGCCGCCGGGGAAATCGCCGGCGCGATACTGTCCGGGTCCCTGGTCCTGGTGGCCGACGCGGCGCACATGGCCGCCGACGCGGCCGGGGTCGGCCTGTCCCTGCTCGCCGCGCACTTCGCCAGCAAGCCCGCCACCGAGCGGCGCACGTTCGGCTACGCCCGGGCGGAGATCCTGGCCGCCACGGCCAACGCGCTGCTGCTGCTCGGCCTGGCCACGTTCATCATCGTGGAGGCGGTCCAGCGGCTCGCCGACCCGCCGCCGGTAAACACCGGGGTGATGGTGGTTTTCGGCTGCATCGCGCTGGCCGGCAACGGCGCGTCGCTGATCCTGCTGCGCCAGGCCCAGGCCGAGAGCCTGAACGCCCGCGGGGCGTTCCTCGAGGTGGCCTCGGACACGTTCGGCGCCCTGGCCGTGCTGGTCACCGCCGCGATCATCACGGTCACCGGGTTCACCCTGGCCGACCCCATCGCCTCCCTGGCGGTCGGCGTGCTGATCCTGCCCCGGACCTGGCGGCTGCTCCGGGACGCGGTGGACGTGCTGCTGGAGGCCAGCCCGCGGGGCATCGACCTGAGCGAGGTGCGGCAGCACATGACCGGGCTGGACGGCGTCATCGAGGTCCACGACCTGCACGCCTGGACCATCACCTCCGGGCTCCCGGTGCTGTCGGCCCATGTGGTGGTGGATCCCGGCACGCTGGCCAGCGGGTGCGGCCCGGGCCTCCTGGACCAGCTGCAGGAATGCGTCCGCGGGCACTTCGACGTGGCGCACTCGACGTTCCAGATCGAGCCGGCCGGGCACGCCGATCACGAGCCGTCCGTGCACGACTGAGCGTGCACTACTGACCGGGCTGGGGGATTGCGCCGACTGGCCCTACTGAGTAGTAATAAGGGTGAGGCGAGCCGCTCCCCGTCACCCAGGAGGCTGCCGTGGGCACCTACGATCACTACGCCACCCCCGTCCCGGCCGGCACCTGGGATGTCCCCGCTTCCGGGGCCGCGCGGTTCAGCTGGGAGTACGACGAGGGCCGGAGCCGCCTCCTCGACCTCTACCAGCGGGGCAAGGACAAGCAGTGGGACGCGGCGAAGCGGATCGACTGGGACCTGCCCGTGGACCCCACCAACGTCATGGCCACGCCGGACGAGTTCTGCCCGATCTACGGATCACGCCAGTGGGAGGTGCTGAACCAGGCGGAACGTGACGAACTCGGCCATCACCTCGGGTCCTGGCTGTTCAGCCAGTTCCTGCACGGCGAGCAGGGCGCGCTGACCGTGGCGGCCCGGATCGTCGAGTCGGTGCCGGACATGGACTCCAAGTTCTACGCCGCGACCCAGACCATGGACGAGGCCCGGCACGTGGAGCTGTACCAGCGGTTCATCCGGGACAAGATCGGCCTGTACTACCCCATCAACGACGACCTGGCCCGGCTGCTCGCCGACGCGCTGAGCGACTCCCGGTGGGACCTGCCCTATCTCGGCATGCAGGTGCTGATCGAGGGGCTGGCCCTGGCCGCCTTCGGCGTGCATCGCGACATAGCCGCCAACCCCCTGGTCAAGCAGCTGCTCGCGTACGTGATGCAGGACGAGGCCCGGCACGTGGCGTTCGGCCGGCTGGCCCTGCGCGACTACTACGCGGAGCTGACCGACGCCGAGCGGGCCGACCGCGAGGAGTTCGTGGTCGAGGGCTGCTACCTGATGCGCAGCCGGTTCCGGGCCCAGGAGGTCTGGGAGCGGATGGGTTACAACGTGGACGAGTGCCTGGAGTTCACCGAGCATTCCCCCATCCAGCAGGCGTTCCGGACGCTGTTGTTCAGCCGGATCGTGCCGTGCGTGAAGGACATCGGCCTGTGGGGCCCGAAGGTGCAGCATGCCTACGCCGACCTGGGCGTCCTGGACGCGGCAGCGACCGACCTGGACGCGCTGATGCGCGACGACGAGGACATCGCCGAGCGGGTGGACGAGGAGAAGGCGAAGTACGCGGCGGAGATGGCGGCCCGCCGCGCCGAGGTCGGTTCCGCCATCGCCGACGCGGAAGGGTAGTCACCCGGGAACAGTGGGGCTAACCACCCCGGCACTGTCGTGCGGCCCTTCCTGCGCCGCCGGGCGGCGGCCCTGGATACTGGGGCCATGATGATCACGCGCGGGCCAGGCTGACCCGCGATGCGCGCGGCGCTGTACGTGTGGCGCGCGACCGCCTGGCGGTCCTGGCGGACCGTGCTGACGGTGGCCCTCATCGGCGGCCTGTTCGGCGCGGTGGCGCTGGGGGCGGTGGCCGGCGCCCGGCGCACCGCATCCGCCTACGGACGCTACCTGGCCGCGACCAAGGCCAGCGACGCCTTCGTTAACGTGCCCGGCCTGCTGCCGGGGATGGCCGCGACCCGGCCCATCAAGCTGATCGAGGCGCTGCCCGGGATCACCGCCAGCGACGCGTACATCGGGCTGAACGCCAATCCGGTGGTGGCTGGCCGGATCCGGGACTCCTTCCTCACTAACTCCCTGACCGGCAGCTTCGACGGCGCGTACTTCACCCGGGACCGGATGACGGTACTGGCCGGCCGTCTGCCCCGGCTCGACGCGACCCGGGAAATCGCCCTCAGCCCGGGCATCGCGCGCCTGTTCGGGGTGGGCGTCGGCGGCGCTGGTGACCTATCAGTTCTACCGGCAGAACCCGGTCACCTATCAGTCCACTCCGGGGCAGCGCCTGACGTTCCGGGTGACCGGGATCGTGGATAAACCGCCGGTCCTGGTGGACCAGTCCGACGAGCAGGACGGCGGGGTCCTCCCGCCCGGCGCCACCCGGCAGCTGCTGCCCTACTACGTGTTCTCCTGGGTAGGGGTCCGGCTGGATCACGGGACCGCGGGGATAGGGGCCCTGCAGCACCACCTCACCAGCCTGGCCGCGACCGTACAGCGGCATGAATCCGCGGCCATCCGCCAGCAAGATGTCGGCCTGAGCTTCGCCGTCGCCCGCCAGGACATCGTCCGGAGTGAGGTGCGGCAGGCGATCGGGCCGCAGGTGGTCGCGCTCGCCGTCTTCGGCGCGATCGCCGCGCTGGCCATGCTGGTACTCGCCGGGCAAGGCCTCGCGCAGCTGATGAGCCGCGCGGCCCGGGACATATCCGTGCTGCGGGCCCTGGGCAGCAGCCGGGCGCAGACCGCGCTCGCGGCCTGCCTGCCGGGTGTGGCCGCGATCCTCGGGGCCACGATCCTCGCCGTGGCCGGCGCGATAGCGCTCTCCCCGCTGGCCCCGGTCGGCCAGGTACGCCAGTTCGATCCGGCCCGCGGGGTCGAGGCGGACGGGCTGGTCCTGGGGGCCGGCTCGGTGCTGCTGGCCGTGATCCTGCTCGCGGTGCTGGCCGTGATGGGCGCACGGGCCACCCGGCCGGTCACCCGCCCGGATCGCGAGCGGCCCTCCGCCGTCGCGCGTGCGGCGGCGGCCGCGGGGCTGTCCGCGCCCGCGGTCGTAGCCAGCCGCAACGCCCTGGAGCCGGGATCGGGGCAGCAGGCGGTCCCGGTCCGGGCCACCTTGCTGGGGTCCATCGCCGCCGTGACGGCGGTGATCGCCGCCGCCGTGTTCGGGGCCAGCCTGACCGGCCTGGTCAGCCACCCGGTCCGGTACGGCTGGAACTGGCAGATCCTGATCCAGGCCGAGGGCGGATACGGGAACTTCGGCCCGGGCGCGATGAACCGGCTGGTCGGCAGCCAGCCGACGGTGGCGGCGTGGTCCAGCTTCGGGTTCAGCCAGCTCACGATCGGTAACCGGGTCGTCCCCGTGCTCGGCCTGCAGCGGGACCGCGGGTCGCTCGAGCCGCCGACCACCAGCGGCCGGGCCATCACCGGCAACGGGCAGATCGAGCTGGGCGCGGTGACCCTGCGGCAGCTGGGCAAGAAGGTCGGGGACACGATCCTGGTCGGGCGCCGGCCCTACCGGCGCCCGCTCACGATCTCCGGGGTCGTCACGCTGCCCTCGTTCGGGGTGGCCATCTCCCAGCATGTGTCCCTGGGCCAGGGCGCCATGCTGTCCGAGCCGGCGCTGCTGGCCGCGCAGGGACTGACCAGCCGCGGACTGCAGGCCGCGCTGGAGTCCTCACAGGCCGCCCCGTCGGCGGTGGCCATCGACCTGGTTCCCGGTACCAGCGCGGCCCAGCGCGCGGCGCTGGTGCACCGGATCACCTCGGCCAACCCGGACGGGACTCCCGGCGGGACCTACCAGCTCGGGCTGCACCGCGCCCGGGCCGCGGCCATCGTCAACGCCACCCAGATGGGCGGCCAGCCGCTGGCCCTGGCCCTGGGCCTGGCCGCGGCCGCGATGCTGTCCCTGGCCCTGACCGTGCTGACCTCGGTGCGCAGGCGGCGGCGGGAGCTGGCCCTGCTGAAGACCCTGGGCATGACCCGGCGCCAGCTCCGGGCCATCGTCGCCTGGCAGACGACGCTCACGCTGGTGATCGCCCTCGTCGTGGGCGTGCCCCTGGGCGTCGCCGCGGGCCGCTGGGCGTGGGGCGGCTTCGCCGGATCGCTCGGCGTCGCGCCGGTCACCGTGGTCCCGGCGCTCCTGCTGGCCGCCGGCTGCGCGGCGGTCGTCCTGGCCGGGAACCTGCTGGCCTCGGTCCCCGCGGCGATGGCCGCCCGGACGCCGGCCGCGGGCACGCTGCGCACGGAGTAGCGGCCCGCGGGCCGGCCGCGTCACCAGCACATGGCCGGGGCCTGGCGGACGCGGCCCGGCTTGGTCAGCGCGCCGAATCCGTCAGCGGCCAGCCGAAGAAGCCGTCCAGCACGACCCGGCCGCCGGCCGAGCGCAGCGGATCGGCGGCCGTGTAGGTGGTGACGAAGGTGTCGGTCTCCTGGTGCACCACGGCCGGCCGCGGTGACGCGATGGAACTGCCGTCCGGCCAGCTGGCCTTCCGGGTGCCGGTGGCCGAGTGGTAGGTGCTGGTCTGGGCGAACACCCCGACCAGCCAGTAGCCGTGCCGGCCCGCCAGGGGCAGGGCGAGCGCCGGGCCGGCGGCCGGGGCGAACCGCTGCGCCAGGGTGGCGCCGTCCGCCCGGTCATGCCTGCTATCCGTGGCGAACTGGATGTTGATCGAGTCCGGGCCCGTGAAGAACGAGTTGACCGCGAAGGGCGCTGCGGCCTGGGCTGTCTCGGTCGCGCCGGTCGAGGCGTGGTCCAGCACCCGGGCCAGAGCGGCCCTGTAGTCCGCCGGGGGCGAGCACGGCGGCGGCGGCCGGGTCCGCTCCGGCCCGGCACAGCGCCGGCCACCGGGGCTGGCTGGTCCCGGAGGATCCGTTCACCACCGCGGCCAGCTTCCAGGTCCCGCCGGCCTGCTGGAACACCAGCGCCTCGCGGCCGCAGCGACTGGCCGAGCGTGAAGACATCGGTGTCGCCATAGGCGACGAACACCGGTGCGCCGCCACCCGCACCCGTCCCGCCGGAGCACGGCACCGTGATCGACAGGCCAGTGAGCCGGAACGGTGTCCGGCCGAACGCAATCGTGTCCCGCCGACTGCCGTTGCTCGGCCTGGTAGACGAGCCCGCGCCTCACCCGTGGTCACCTGGTCCAGCGCGGCGAAGTCGTCCCTGGTCCACATCTGGTTCGTGGCGGCCAGCCAGTGTCATCGTGGCGGCCCGCTCCGCCGAGGTGTGCCGCGACGCGGGCGGTGCGCTCACCGGCGGCGCCGCCTGGCTTCCCCCGCACGCCGCCGTGGCGATCCCGGTACCGCGGCCAGAGTCATGGTGAGCAGGAATGACGCACCGCCTCGGGTCCTGATGTTCATCTGCGTCTCCTTCCAGGTGAGTGCCGCGCGGTCACGCGGTCAGCTACCGCCGACGCTAGGAATCACCTGCCTTCCCGGGCATCGGGGCGGCCCCGCGACCGGCACCGGGCGGTCCCTGGTCACCGTCAGGGCTAGCCCTGATGCCAGCGGCGCCGCGCGGTGTGAGCACTGAGGCCATGGCACCGTTCCCAGCCGTCCTCGTCGTGGATGACCACGACGGCTTCCGGGCGTTCGCCCGGACCATGCTGGAAGCGGCCGGATTCACGGTGACCGAGGCGGCCAGCGGGGCCGAGGCGGCGGCCACCGCCCGGATCATCCGGCCGCAGCTTGTGCTGCTGGACATCCAGCTCCCGGACTTCGACGGTTTCGAGGTGGCCCGGCGGCTGGCCGCCGGAGAGCAGCGGCCCGTCATCGTGCTGACCTCGACCCGCGAGGCCAGCGACTACGGCGGGCTGATCACGTCCAGCCCGGCGGCCGGCTTCCTGCCCAAGGACGAGCTGACCGGCGCGGCGCTGCACGGGTTCCTCGCGGCGGGGCGAGCGGAGAGACCAGCATGAGCCGGCGGCGGCGGGCCGCCCTGATCGTCGCCGCGCTCGCCGCGCTCGCCGCGGTGACCGGCCAGATCGTCGTCACCTATGTGCCGGGACCGCCGCAGCCGCTGATCGGGACGATCAGCCAGTCCCTGGTCGGGCTGTCGTTCCTGGCCGCCGGGATAGCCGCCTGGCTGCGGTGGCCGGCCAGCCGGCTCGGGCTGCTCTTCACGATCGCGGGTTACCTCTGGCTGCTGCCCAACCTGGGCCATCTGCCCTACGCGCTGCCGTTCACGATCGGCAACCTGGTCGCATCGGTGTACGGGGCGGCGCTGGCCCATCTGGCCCTGGCCTGGCCTACGGGGCGGCTGCGCTCCAGGTTCGAGGTCGGCGTGGTCGCCGCGGAGTACGCCTGGACCATCGGCCAGAGCTTCGTCTCGATGTTCTTCTGGAATCCGCGGACCAACTGCGGTCCCGGCTGCCCGGCCAACCTGCTGATGATCGACGGGTCCCGCTCCGCGGAGAACGTCCTCGGCGTCATCTCCATCCCGGTCGGCCTGGCCCTCACCGTGACCGTGCTGGCCCTGATCGTCCGGCACTGGCAGACCGCCCAGGGCTGGACCCGCCGGGCCATGGTCCCGCTGCTGTGGATCGCCCCCGCGATCTGCGCCCTGTCCGCGGTCCAGACCGTGGCCGAGAACACCAGCCTGCCCCTGTTCGCCGGCGCCACGGCCGGCAACATCCTGTACGGCTACCTGCCGCTGATCCTGCTGGCCGGCCCGGCCCTGTTCGTGGCCAGCACCCTGCTGGCCCGGACCGCGCGCGGCGCGGTCGGCACCGCGATCGTGGATCTGGAGCCCGGCGCCCCGCCGGGTCAGCTCCGGGACGCGCTGGCCCGGGCCCTCGGTGACTCGACCCTGCAGCTCGCCTTCCGGCAGCCCGACGGGCCCGGCTACGCCGACACCACGGGCCGGCCGGTCGATCCGGCCCGGCCGGAGCCGGGCCGGATCGTGACCCCGCTGCCCGGACCGGCCGGCGCGGCGCCCGCCGAGGCCGTGCTGGTCCATGAGGAGGGACTCGAGCACGAGCCGCAACTGGTCCGGCTGACGGCGGCCGCAGCCGGCCTGGCGCTGGAGCACGCCCGGCTGCAGGCCGAAGTGCAGGCCCAGCTGGAGCAGGTCCGTGCCTCCCGGGCGAGGATCGTGGAGGCCGGCGACGCCGCACGACGGCGCATCGAGCGTGACCTGCACGACGGCGCCCAGCAGCGGCTGGTGACCCTGAGCCTGGCCCTCGGCATGGCCCGCAGCCAGGTGGCCGGGTCCGACCCGGGCCTGGCGGCGCTGCTCGAAGGAGCCAGCAAGGAAGCCCGCGAGGCCATCGCCGAGCTGCGGGAGCTGGCCCGCGGCATCCATCCGGCGGTCCTGACCGAGACCGGGCTGGCCGGGGCCATCCAGGCCCTGGTCGAACGGTCGCCGGTGCTGACCACGGTCGGTGCGGTACCCGCCGGCCGCTACCCGGCCCCGATCGAGGCCACCGCCTACTTCGTGGTCTGCGAGGCGCTGGCCAACGTGGCCAAGCACGCGCCCGGCGCCACCGCACAGGTAGCGATCCGGCAGCCGGCCGGGCGGATCGTTGTGGAAATTACCGACGACGGGCCGGGCGGTGCGCGGCCAGGCGCGGGATCGGGGCTGCGCGGGCTGGCCGACCGGGTCGCGTCCGTGGGAGGGACCCTGCGCGTCGAGAGCGCCGTGGGCGGCGGGACCCGGCTCCGGGCCGAGATCCCGTGTCCGTGAGCGCGCCCGGGGCGGCACCGCTGCGGGTGGTCATCGCCGAGGACGCGGTGCTGCTGCGCGAAGGCCTCAGCCGCGTGCTGGACGACGCGGGGCTGGACGTGGCAGGCGCCGCCGGGGACGCGGAGCAGCTGCTGCAGCTGGTCGGCGCGCTGCGGCCGGACGTGGTGCTCGCCGACGTCCGGATGCCGCCGACCCAGACCACGGAAGGTCTCCAGGCGGCGCGGCTGATCCGCCAGCGGTGGCCCGGCACGGCCGTGGTGGTGCTGTCCCAGTATGTGGAGACGGAGCAGCTCTTCGACCTGCTCGCCGACGACCCGCGCGGGGTGGGATACGTGCTCAAGGAGCGGGTAGCCGACGTCGCGCAGTTCACCAGCGCGATCCGGCGGGTGGCCGGGGGCGAGTCGGTGATCGACCCCGAGGTGGTCGCCCGGCTGGTGGCCCGGCCCCGGGCGGACGGCCCGTTGCAGACCCTGACCGGGCGCGAGCGGGATGTGCTGGCCCTGATGGCCGAGGGCCGGTCCAACCACGCGATCGCCGGCCAGCTCTGGATGTCGCCCAAGACCGTGGAGACCCATGTCGGGAGCATCTTCAGCAAGCTCGGGCTGGCCCCCGACGCCGGGGATCACCGCCGGGTACTCGCGGTGCTGGCCTTCCTCCGCGAGTAACACCCGGCTAGCCCGGGCTACTGGCCTGCCGCCCGCATCGCCCAGGCCGCGAGCTCGGTCCGGTTGGCCAGCTGGAGCTTGGCCAGGATGTTCCTGACGTGCCCTTCCACGGTCCGCTCGGACAGCACCAGGCGGCCGGCTATGGCCCGGTTGGTGAGCCCGCCGGAGACCAGCGCGGCTATCTCCCGCTCGCGGGGGGTCAGCGGATCCCCGGCCGAGAGGGCCTCGCGCAGCTCGCTGATCAGCTGCTCGCCACGCCGGGCCGGGCCGGGCATGTCGAGCCGGCGGGCCTCCTCGGCGGCCTGCCGGGCGAGCGGCAGCGCCTCCTCGTGATCACCGCGCGCGCCCCGGGCGCTCAGCGCCCCGGCCCAGTCCAGCCTGGTGAGCACCACGAAGGGGCGGGCACCGAGCCGGGTGTTGACCGTCACCGCGGTGGCGTAGTGCTCCAGCGCCTGCTCGGTGCGGCCCAGCAGTGCCGCCAGCCGGCCGAGTGGCCAGTGCAGCGACCCGGACAGGAACACCACGCCGGTCCCGGTGGCGCCGGAGACCGCCGTGTGCGTCGCCATCAGGTCGTAGGTCACCAGCGCGGTCTCGTAATCCCGGAACGCGATGATCAGGTCCAGGATCTGGGTGATGGCCCCGAGGATCCTGGTGTCGCGGCCGCCGGTGCCCGGCAGCGAGCGGAGCGTCTCGTAGACGGCACGCGCCTCCTCGGGCCGGCCCAGGGCGAACAGCGCCCGCGCGCGGCCCGCCTGGACGATGGCGATGGGCGGATACCCGGCGGTGACGTCCAGGAAGTCGGCCGGGATCTCGCCCGCCTCGCCACGGACCACCGCCAGCCAGACCGCGAACGCGTAGGAGAGCCCGGCACCGGACGGATCCTGGAGCCGGAGCGCGAGCTGATAGGCCGCCCAGGACCGGTCCCGGGCCTCGCCGAGCCGGCCGTCCAGTGCGGCCCGGGACGCCTGCTGGCGCAGCAGATGCCAGCGCACCAGCGGCAGCCGGGTCGCGTCGGCCAGCTGCGCGATCTGGGCGATCTCCACGTCCACGGCGTCGAGATTCAGCAGCGCGTAGGCGGCGTCGATGCGCCAGACCCGGCCCAGCACCGCGGCGAGCGGCTGGCCGGTCAGGGTGGCCAGCTCAACCGCGCGGGTGCCGAGCCGCAGCCGCTCGGCCCGGTACTCCGGGGCGGCCAGCGCGGCGGCCCGGGCCCGGATGGCATCGAGCTCGGCGACCGGGTCACCGGCCCCCTCGGCCGCCGCCATCGCTGCCGCCGACTCGGCGGCGGCCGCGGGCAGGTCACCGAGTTCGGCGAGCGCGGCGGCTCGCTGGGCGAGCAGCCGGGCCCGCAGCGCGCCTGGGGATGCCCCGCCCGCCAGCGCCCGGTCACACAGCTCCACCAGCGTGGTGGCGACGGCCGGGTGCCCGACCCCGCGCACCACCAGCGCCGCCGCAGCGACCATGTCCGGCCGGCCGGCCGGCCCGGCGGCATCCGCGGCGGCGACCGAGTGGGCCAGGCTGTCCGCGAACCGGCCGGCCCGGTACTCGGCGGTAGCCAGCTCGATGAGCAGCGCGGCCCGCTCCACCCCGGCGGCGTCGGCCCCGGCGGCTCGCCCGCGGCCCCGTCCGCTGCGGCCCCGTCGGCCGCGGCCAGCGCGGTGGCCAGGTACCGGGCCGCGTCCTCGAAGGCCAGCGCGCGGGTGGCCGCGTCCGCCGCGGCCGTGGCCCAGCGGGCCGCCTGCCGCAGTGCGGCCGGGCCGGGAGCGGCCCGCAGCAGGTGCGCGGCGACCTCACCGCCCCGGCCAGGAGCCCGCCGGGCCAGCGGCTCGAGGGCGGCGGCGGCGCGCTGATGCAGGCCGATCCGCTGATCCTCCGGGATGCCCGCGTAGATGCCGTCGCGGACCAGGGCGTGCGTAAACCGCCACGCGCCCGGGCGGCCGGGCGACGGGCTGGCCAGCCCGCGGTGCTCGGCGGCGGCCAGGGCGCGGAGCACCTCCGCGCTCTCCGGGCCGACGTCCGCCACCAGGGCCGGATCGAAGGCCTCGCCGAGCACGCTGGCCGCCGCCAGCACAGCGCACGCCTCGTCGTCCAGGCCCCGCAGCAGGGACCGGACCAGCCCGCTGACCTCCGCGCTGCCGCCCACGACGCGGGCCAGCGTGTGCTCATCCAGCGGGCCGCCCGGCTCCGTGACCAGCAGCCGGGCCAGGGTGGTGACGTACAGCGGGTTGCCGCGGGCGTGGACGCGCACGACCCGGGCCAGCTCCGGGGTCACGGTCACTCCGGCGGCCCGCAGGATTCCGGCCAGCGCGGCCTCGTCCAGCGCCCCCAGCCGCAGCATGTGCAGCCCGGGCAGCCGGGCCAGGTCGCCGAGCGCGGCTCGCGCCGGGCCGTCGGTGGCCTCCCGGCTCGTGGCCAGCACGAGCAGCCGCGATTCGGGTAGCTCCGCGGCCAGTTCACGGAGCAGGAACAGCGAGGCCTGGTCGGCCCAGTGCAGGTCCTCGAGCACCACCAGCAGGCCGTCCTGGTCCGCCGCCGCGGTGATAGCGTCCGCCGCGGCGGCGGCGGCCCGGTACCGCGCGGCGGTGAGGTCGTCCGAGCGGGCACCGTCGGCCGCCCCGTCTCCGGTCAGCTGGCCCCAGGCGTCATCCCCGCCGACCGCGCCCAGGATCCGGCGCCACATCCACAGCGGCGGCGCGCCCTGGTCCTCGACGCCGCGGCCCCACAGCACCCGCTGCCCGTCCTGGCGGGCCTGGCCGGCCAGTTCCTCGGCCAGCCGGGTCTTGCCGATCCCCGGCGGCCCGGTGACCAGGGCCAGGGCTCCATGGCCGGCCAGGGCCGCCGCCCGCCTGCCACGCAGCTCGGCCAGCTCCTGTTCCCGCCCCGCCAGCTCTCCCCGGCCCGGGGCATCACCAGCCACACCACGACTATCCCTGGCCGGCCGGACCCCGTCCACCGTAAAAGCACGTGGCGGGCCAGGTACTAGCACGCATGCGCGGCCCGGGCCGCCTGGCCGACAGTGGCAGGACCAGATTCCGCTCGGAAGGAGCCAGCCATGTACGCCCAGATCGATCAGCTCACCGGCCAGCCCGGCCTGCAGCCCGACCCGCCGTCCGCCGCCGGGCAGTCCGGCTTCATCACGGTCCGGGAACTCGACGGGCCCGCCGCCACCCGCATCACCCTGCACGACACCCGGCCCGGCCCGGACAGCTACCAGGTCATGTTCGCCGGGCGGGGAACCGCCGCGGCCGGGGTGCCGACCCACGCCCGGGTGCTGTACTTCGATGCGCCGCGGGCGCCGGAGCAGGCCGACGCGGAGGAGTTCGCCGGGCGGCAGCGCATCTGGCCCACCATCCGGGACATGACCGGGCTGGTCGGCGTGTGGGTGCTGCGCGGGCCGCAGTCCGCCACCGTGGTCTGCACGCTGGCCACGTCGGTGCCCGCGCTGGATGCGATCACCCGCGCGGTGCTGGCCGGCGAGCTGCTGCCCGGCGAGGACGTGGCGCTGCTGCCCGGGCCAGATCGCATCGAGACCCATGTGGTCACCGGATATGAGATGACAGCCCGCGCCGAGGCCGGTTCCGCCGTCGCCGGCGCGGGGGCCTGACCATCACCGGCCCCCCCGCCGTGGCGGGCACTACGGGCTGCCGGGGCACCACCCGCCCCTCCCGCCAAACGTGATCATGACTTCGGTGCCGTCCGGACGGCACCGAAGTCATGATCACGAGGAACCCCGCGTGGTTACCAGCAGAGGGCCGGGGCCTGATGCAGGTAGCCGCCCGTGGTCAGCGCGGTGATCATGAACTGGGCCACGTCGGCACGGGCGATCTTGGTCAGCCCGGGCGGCGGGTAGCGGTCGCGGATCCGGTACTGGCCGGTGCCGGGCGCATTGACCAGGCGGGTCGGCCGGACCAGCGTCCAGTCCAGCGTGCTGGCCCGGACCACCCGCTCCATCTCCCGCGCGTCCGCGAAGGGCTTCGCGAAGATGCTGGGCAGGATCATTTTCACCAGCGGATTCGCCGCGGGGTCCTCGCGGATGAAGGCCCCGGCCGCCGAGACGCAGATCAGCCTGCGTACCCCTGACTTGGCCATGGCCTGGGTCACGGTATCGGCGGCCGCGGCCAGCAGGCCCGGGGTCTTCGCCCCCCGCGGCCCCAGCGCGGACAGCACGGCGTCAGCGCTGGCCACCGCGTCGGCCACGGCCGCCGGGTCGGTCGCGTCGCCCTCGGTCACCGTGATGCCCGGACGGCGCGGCACCGCGGCCGGGTTGCGCGCCAGCACGTGCACCGGGTACCCGGCGTCCACGGCCCAGCTGAGCAGGTGGCCGCCGATCCCGCCGGTGGCGCCGAAGATGGCCAGCCGCTCTGGCCCCCGGCCGCCGCCGGCCGAGCCTGGCCGGGCCGCCGCGGTCATGCCGCAGCCCCTTCCTGGACGGCCGGCGCCTCGTGCGCGCCTGGCGCGGCGCCCGGCGACCCGGCCGGGCGACGCCCCGCGCCCCGGGGCAGCAGCAGCATCAGCAGGAAGCTGAGGCCGAACACGCCCACCTGGAACCACAGGGTGCGCTCCACCGAGGCGGTGAAGTCGTCCCGCACCGCGGCGCCCCCCGCGCGGGCCAGCACCGGGTGGGCCGCGGCGGGCAGCGCCTGCGGCCCGGCGGGGGCGCGGCAGGCCGCCGGGGTCACCGTGGGGTCGCTGGCGACCAGCCGGTCGTGCAGGCAGCCGCGGAACTGGGTGACGATGCGCCCGGTGTAGGCGGCGGGCACGCCGGCCGACGCCAGGCCCGTGCGCAGCTGCGGGGTGACCACGCTGGCCGCCGGCCCGGCCTGGCTGCCCAGCATCCCGAAGAAGATCACGCCGATCACCGCGATGCCGATGGAGTTGCCGAGCTGCAGGCCGGTGTTGAACACGCCGGACGCCGAGCCAGCCTCCTGGTGCGGCACGCGGGCCAGCACGATGTCCGCCAGCGGGGCGAGCACGGCGCCCAGGCCGAGGCCCGCGGCCACCAGGGCGGGGACCAGGTCCCAGGTGGTCACGGCGGGCCCGTAGTGGTGCAGGGTGACGATCAGGCCGGCCATGGCCGCGGCGATGATGAGCGCCCCGGCCATGGTGACGCCGCGGCCGAACCGGGGCGCCAGCCGGGCCGCGGCGCCGGAGGAGACCAGCACGCCGGCCGAGAAAGGCAGGAACGTCAGCCCGGCGTGCAGCGGGGTGAAGCCCAGGCCGAGCTGGAGGAACAGGGTGAGGACCAGGGCGAACGAGGCGACGCCCAGGAAGAACGCCACGGCCACGCCCAGGCCGGCGCTGAATGCGCGGTCGGAGAACAGGCTGAGCGGAACCAGCGGGGAGCCGTCCCGGCGGGTCTTGATCCGCTCGTACCAGACGAACGCGGCGAGCACCGGCAGGCAGAGGGCCATCGACACGTACGTCCAGGCCGGCCAGCCGAGCTGGCGCCCCTGCACCAGGGGGTACAGCAGGAGCAGCAGGGCCGCCGAGATCAGCCCGACCCCGATGGGGTCCAGCCGGGGCGGGCGGGCGGCCCGCGACTCGCGGACCAGGACCGCGGACGCGGCGAAGGCGATCACCCCGACCGGGACGTTGACCAGGAAGATGGTCCGCCAGCCCAGCCCGAACAGGTTGTGCTGGATGAGCAGCCCGCCGAGCAGCGGCCCGCTCACCGTGCCGAGCCCGGCCGTCACGCCGAAACCGGCCAGCGCCTTGATCCGCTCGCGTGGCGGGAAGATGACCTGGATGACCGCCAGCACCTGGGGCACCATGATCGCGCCCATCGCGCCCTGCGCGACCCGGCAGCCGATGAGCATGCCGGGGCCGGTCGCGGCGCCGCACAGCGCGGACATGATCGTGAAGCCGGCCACGCCGATCAGGAACAGCCGCTTGCGGCCGAACGTGTCGCCCAGCCGGCCGCCGGTGATGAGCACCAGCGCGTAGGCCAGCGTGTACCCGGCCAGGGCCCACTGCAGGTCGGCGTAGCTGGCGTGCAGGTCCCGCTGGATGGACGGGATGGCGATATTGACGATGGACACGTCGAGCAGGTTCATGAACGCGGCCAGCAGCAGGATGATCAGGGTGAGCCAGCGGCGCGGGTCAGCCTGGCCGGCCGTCGCAGGTGGTGCCAGGATCTGTGCATCTGATGTCATGATCAGTCTCCGCTTCGACAGGAGGTCTGTCCCGAATTACCCACACGAAACTAGCATCTAGGATGCCTAACGTCTAGGCTGCTTAGATAATTGGGGAGTTGAAGTATGTCCGAGGACGCCGGCGCAGATCCGGGCGACCGCGCCTGGAACCTGCCGTGGGCCGAGCCGTGGACCGCCGGGGAGCCTGAGCGGGCCGAACTGGCCGCCGCCTTCGGCGCCGCGATCCGGAAGTCCGGCTCCCTGATGCAGCTCATGAACCAGGCCGCCGCCGACCGGATCGGCATCAACGCGACCGACCTGAACTGCCTGAACATCCTCAGCTTCAGCGGCCAGATGACGGCCGGCGAACTGGCCCGGGCCACCGGCCTCAGCACGGCGTCGATCACCGGGGTCGTGGACCGGCTGGAGGAAGCCGGCTACGTCCGGCGCGAGCGCGACCCCCGCGACCGGCGCCGGGTGGTCATCCGCCTGGTGCTGGAGGCCGCCCTGCGCGACGTGGCCTCGGTGTTCCTGCCGATGATGCGCGACTGGCAGGAGATGGCCGCCCGCTACAGCGACGATGAGCTGCGGCTGATCGTGGGCTACTACGACCGGATGGAGGAGATCCTGCGCGGGCACCTGATCCGGCTCCGCGAGGCCAAGGGGAATGAATAGCCCGGGGCGGCGGGAAAGGCGCCCCTGATCCCGGGGGGAGGGTCCAGGGGCGCCTTTGGCCCGGGTGCCGCGGCCCGCTGTGTCCGGCTGGCCGCGGAACACGATGCACGCTAGCCGAGCAGAGGATCACGCGGGGCGGAATCCGCCTGGCCGCTGGTGCGGAGCCCCGGAACGTCACGCCGGCCCCGGCGATCTCAGGCCGGCGGCCACGGCCGCCCCGGTCGCGCCTCCGGTCAGCGCGGGGCGGGACACCCGCCCTGGCCAGACAAGCGCCTGACCAGGGCGGGCTTGATGAGCCGGTCCCCCGTATCATCTTTTTGGGTCCCCCACAGACATGATCGCATGCCCCGCCAGGGCACCCCGGGCGGGGGCACGGCGAGTCGGCTGCTGATTCATGACCGGCGGCCTTATGTCCGGACAAGCCCGGCTCTCGCGGGCTGACCGCGGGCCAGAAAGCGGCCCGGGCGGCCGGGCGGCTGCCGGTGCCTGAGCTCGCCGGCCGGGCTCGCAGCTGATCCAATGGCCTCATGCAGTTCCTGGATTCCCGCCTGCGCTTCCTGCGGGAAGCGGACCAGCTCAAGGGCGTGCTGAGGCAGAGCAGCATCCTGGACGGCACCCGGAAAGAGAACTCTGCCGAGCATTCCTGGCACCTGGCCCTGATGGCCCAGGTGCTGGGCGGGTACGCCCCGCCCGGCACCGACCTGAGCCGGGTTACGGCCATGCTGCTCATCCATGACCTGGTCGAGATCGACGCGGGTGACCTGTTCGTGTACGCCGACGCCACGGCGCAGGCCCGGCAGGAGGCGGCGGAGCACGCCGCCGCCGACCGGATCTTCGCCCTCCTGCCCGCGGGCCAGGGGCGGGAACTGCACGCCCTCTGGGACGAGTTCGAGGAGCGCCGTACCCCGGAGGCCAGGTTCGCCCGGGCCCTGGACCGGCTCCAGCCGATGCTGGCCAACTATTACCTCGGCGGCGGCACGTGGCAGGCGCACGGGGTCCAGGCCAGCCAGGTACTGGACAAGGTCGCGCTGATCGAGGACGGCTCCCCGGCCCTCGGGGACTTCGCACGGGAACTGGTCGAGTCCGCGGTCCGGCAGGGCTTCCTCAGCTCCGGCCAGTGAATCGCGGGTGGTCTCCGGGCCGGTGCGCCCGGGCCGGGGCTGAGCCTGCCGCTGAGCGCCGGCGGCTGAACCTCGCGCCCCCGGGGTCTACCGGTCAGGCCCCCGCCGCGCTCTCGATGGCGTCGGCGGCGCGGCGCAGGCCCTGGCGGCCCTGGATGACGGCAGCCGCGCGGTCCAGCCGGGCCCGCAGCGCGGTGTCCCCGAGCAGCCGGCCGAGCGCGCCGTGCAGCTGGGCGTCGGTGAAGCGGTAGGTGTCCAGGCGGACGCCCAGCCCGAGCTCGTCGACCCGCTGGGCGTTGTCGTGCTGGTCCCAGAACAGCGGCAGGACGATCATGGGCTTGCCGAAGTGCAGGCACTCGGTGGTGGTGTTGTTCCCGCCATGCGTGATCACCAGGTCGGCGCGCGGGATGACCGAGGTTTGCGGCAGGAACTCCGCGCCGTGCATGTTCGGGGCCAGTTCCAGCTCCGCGTGCAGCGGCCCCTTGGACACCACGTAGCGATGCGGGGTCGCGGCGAGGCTGTCGATGACCCGGCGCATCAGGGCCACGTCGGCCGACCCCAGCGAGCCGAGCGAGAAGTAGATGAGCGCCCCGTCTCCAGCAGCCAGCGGCCCGGGCAGGGCGAACGGCTCGTCGGTCTCCCGGACCGAGGAATCCAGCCGCTGCCAGCCCGGCCCGAGCGGCCGGGACCGCCGGTAATCGGCCAGCTCCGGGTAGACGTAGAGGTTGACCTGCCCGGAGTGGATGAATTCCAGGTCCGGGAGGGGCGGCGCGCCCTGCCCGGTGACCCAGTCGCCGAACTCCGCCCACAGGTCGCGGTGCACCCGGTCGTACTCGGCCCGGAACTCCGGCCACTGGGCCGGGTCCCCGGCCGGGTAGCCGGAGAACGCGGGCGGCAGCGCCGGGTCGGGGATCTCGAGCGGGTTGCAGGACACGATCCTGACGAACGGCACACCGGCGGTCAGCAGCGCCGGGAAGCAGATCACGTTGTCTTCGACGATCACATCCGGGCGGGTGCGCGCCACGATCTCGGCCAGCTGCTCCTGGCAGTACCGTGCGCCGCTGATCAGCTCGGCCCAGACTGGCCTGATCCAGGTATCCAGCTGCTCGATGGACGGCTTGCGGAACTCCGGCGCGGTGCTGGCGATGAATTCCTTCCAGAACGCCCCGGCATCCTGCTGGGCCTGCTCCGCGGGCGGGGACAGGTCGACCAGGTCTTCCTCGAAGCCGAGCGGCTCCAGCCTGCCCTTCCACGAAGCCTCGGCCGCGAAGACCACGCGGTGCCCGCGGCGGCGGAGCACGTCGCCGATGCCGATGCAGTTGTTGGTCGGCCCGAACGCGCTTTCCGGCATGAACAGGACGGTCAGTGGCCTGCCGGGCATGACTGCTCCCTCGGGGACGGGGATGGGCCGGTCAGGCCAGTATGTCCGGCCCTGACGCCCCTGTCCCGGTGTCCCGGCCGGGCGTGCCCTTGTCCGCCGCGGGGTGCTCGACCAGGGCCAGCACCCGGTTGGCCATGAACCGCGCGGTGCGCACCACCGTGCCGCCCCGGGTGACCTCCATGACCTCCACGACGCCCCGCCCGGTGACCACCTCGACCCGGCGGCCGGCCCGGGTCGCGGTCACCTCGTACGTCCGCGACGTCCCGCCGGAGTCGATGACGATCTCGACCCGGTCCCCCTTCACGACATGTCCCGCTGGGCGCGCATGCCACATTTGTACCCCGCGCACCGCCAGCCGACTCCCCCGCTCACCCGCCCCGGGGGCGGACAGCGGATTGGTCAGTGGACGGCCCGGGCGGTCCAGCGGGATCCGTGCCGCTCGACGATCAGCGGGATGCCGAAGCACTTGGTCAGGTTCGGCTCGGTGAGCACCTCGGTGACCGGGCCCGCGGCCAGCACCGAGCCCCGGCGCAGCAGCATCGCGTGGGTGAAGTCTTCCGGCACTTCCTCGACGTGGTGGGTGACCATCACCATCGTGGGCGCCAGCGGGTCACGGGCCAGCATGGCGATCCGCTGCAGCAGGTCCTCCCGGCCGCCCAGGTCCAGCCCGGCGGCGGGCTCGTCGAGGAGAAGCAGCTCGGGGTCGGGCATCATGGCCCGGGCGATCTGCACCCGCTTACGCTCCCCCTCGGACAGCGTCGTGAAGCGGCGCCGGATGAGATGCGCGCAGCCGAGCGCGTCCAGGAGTTCCACGGCGCGGGTCACGTCGGAGGACTCGTAGTCCTCTTTCCACCGGCCCACGATCGCGTAGGAGGCGGTCAGCACCAGGTCGATCACTTTCTCGGCCGGCGGCACCCGGTCCGCGAGCGAGGCGCTGGCCAGCCCGATCCGCGGCCGCAGCTCGAAGACGTCGGTCTCGCCCAGCCTGCTGCCCAGGATCTCGGCGCTGCCCTCGGACGGGAACAGCTGGCTGGCGACGACCTGCAGCAGCGTGGTCTTCCCGGCTCCGTTGGGGCCGATGACGACCCACCGCTCGTCGTCGTGGACGGTCCAGTCCACGTCGCGCAGCAGCATCGACCCGCCGCGCCGGACGCCGACCCCGCGCAGCCGCACTACCTCGTCGGACATCCAGCTCCCTCCACCACCGCACACGTGTGAGTCTGAACTTACGTCATGCCGGGCCGGCCAGCCCAACCGTGCGCACCCGCCACTCCGGCCCGGGTAGCGTTGGGCACCGATGGATGCTGCGCAGCCCACCCTCCTGGTGACCCTGACCGGCCGGGACCGGCCCGGGGTGACCTCACGCCTGTTCTCCGCGCTGGCCGCCTACGAGCTCAGCGTGCTGGACATCGAGCAGGTGGTGATCCGGGGCCGCCTGGTGCTCGGCGCCCTGCTCAGCTGCCCTCCCGATCCTGACCTGACCGCCATCCACCGGTCGATCCGGGCGCTGGCCGCCGATCTGGGCCTGGACGCGGAGATCACGATGGGCTCGGGGGAGCCGCCCCGGCGGCGCGGCCAGCTGCATGTCACGGTCCTGGGCAGCCCGCTGATCCCGGCGGCGGTGGCGGCCATCTCCGGCCGGATCGCCGCCAGCGGCGCCAACATCGACCGCATCGACCGGCTCGCCCACGGGCCGGTGACGTGCATCGACTTCGACGTGTCCGGCGCCGATCCGGAATCGCTGCGGGTGGCCCTGGCCCGGGAGGCGACCCAGCAGGGCGTTGACGTGGCGGTCCAGCGGGGCGGGCTGCACCGCCGGGCGATGCGCCTGGTCGTGATGGACGTGGACTCCACGCTGATCGCGGCCGAGGTGATCGACCTGCTCGCCGCGCAGGCGGGCTGCGCCGGGCAGATGGCCAAGATCACTGAGGCCACCATGCGCGGTGAGCTGGACTTCGCCACCTCGCTCCGCGAGCGGGTGAGCATGCTCGCCGGGCTGGACGAGGGCGTGCTCGATGAGGTGCGGGGCGAGCTGCGGCTCGCCCCGGGCGCCCGGACCCTGATCCGGACCCTGCACCGGCTGGGCTACCGGTGCGGGATCGTGAGCGGCGGGTTCAGCCAGATCACCGACCCGCTGGCCGCGGAACTCGGCATCGACTACGCCGCGGCCAACACGCTCGAGATCAGCGAGGGCAAGCTGACCGGGAAGCTGGCCGGGCCGGTCATCGACCGGGCCGGGAAGGCCGACGCGCTGCGCCGGTTCGCGGCGCAGGCCGGCGTGGCGGTCAGCCAGGCGGTGGCGGTCGGCGACGGCGCCAACGACCTGGACATGATCGCGGCGGCCGGGCTCGGGGTCGCGTTCAACGCCCGGCAGGTGGTCCGGGACGCGGCGGACGCATCGGTCAGCGTCCCCTACCTCGACACGGTGCTGTACCTGCTCGGTGTCTCCCGCGATGACGTGGAGGACGCCGAGGAACGCGATCTCGACGCCGGGCGTCAGCCCGGCGGGGCCACCGAACCGCCCTTGGGAGTCCAGTAGCCCTCCAGCGAGCCGGAACCGGGCCCGGCCCGGTCCCAGCCGCGCCGCACGCCGATAACGGCGACGGCCGACGTCGGGAAGCCGGGCCCGCTGCCCCCGGTCATCGCGGTGTCCCCGGTCAGCCCGTGGTCCCCATGAGCAGCCGGACCAGTTCCGCCGCGCCCGGGTTGTGGCCCACCAGGGCCAGGATCACCACCTCGGGCGGTGTCTCCCCGATGATGCCGACCAGATCCCCGGGGTCCGCCTCGTACAGGCGCGGGTCGTACAGCACCGCCGCGCTGTCCTCGTCTGCCCAGGCCATCTGATCACTGGCCAGATCCCAGGTCTGCCGGGCGCGGAGCGCGGCGGAGCAGACGACGAGATCCGGGAGCAGCCCCTGATCCCGGATCCAGGTGCCCAGGGTGACCGCGTCGCGCAGCCCGCGGGGGGCCAGCGGCCGGTCGAAGTCCGCCGTGCCCTCGGGGTAGGCCGATTTGCTGTGCCGCAGCACCAGCAGGGTGCGCCGGGTGGTGCTCATCACCTGAGTATGGCAAGCGCCGCGGCGGCCGGCGCATGATCCCCCGGCCACCGTGGCGGCCGGGGGATCAGCGAGCTGCGGACTGGGTCAGCCGGTGGTTTTCGCGGCCGTTTCCCCGTCCGCTCCGCCACCAGCACGTTCCGCCGGGCCCGGGCTGGCCGCACCCGCGGCCGTCTCTTCCGTGGCCGTCCCGGCCGTGGCCGCCGGCAGGCCCGGCGCACCGCCGGTTCCCTCCAGGCCGACCGCGGGCGGGCCGCCCGCGGCGACGCTGGCGGAGCGCCGCTTGGAGATCACGACCGCCGCCACCACGATGCCGATCGCGACCACGGCCACACCGGTGCGGAGCCCGGGGTTGTGGCTGTACTTGACCACGCTGGTGGCGATCAGCAGCGAGACCAGGTTCATGACCTTGATCAGCGGGTTGATGGCGGGTCCTGCGGTGTCCTTGAACGGGTCCCCGACGGTGTCACCGATGATGGTGGCCTCATGGGCCTCGGAGCCCTTGCCCCCGAAGTTGCCGTCTTCCACCAGCTTCTTCGCGTTGTCCCAGGCCCCGCCGGAGTTGGCCAGGAACACCGCCATCAGCGCCCCGGCCGCGATGGCCCCGGCCAGGAAGGAACCGAGCGGCGCGTACCCGAACGCGAAGCCGATGGCGATGGGGGTGAGCACGGCCAGCAGGCCCGGCGTGGCCAGCTCGCGCAGCGAGTCCTTGGTGCAGATGTCCACCACGCGGCCGTATTCAGGCTTCTCGGTGTAGTCCATGATGCCGGGGTGCTCGCGGAATTGCTTCCGGACCTCATAGACGACCTGCCCGGCCGCCCGGCCCACCGCCATGATCAGCAGGCCGGAGAAGAAGAACACCACGGACGCGCCGATGATGATGCCGACCAGGACGTTCGGCCGGTCCACCGACAGGCTGAACGTGCGCCCGGCCGTGCCGAGCGCGGCGACCACCGTGGTCCGGAACGACCCGAACAGCGCGGTGGCGGCCAGCACCGCGGTGGCGATCGCGATGCCCTTGGTGATGGCCTTGGTGGTGTTGCCGACCGCGTCCAGCCGGGTGAGGACCTGGGCGCCGTCGCCATCCACGTCCCCGGACATCTCGGCGATGCCCTGCGCGTTGTCCGACACCGGGCCGAACGTGTCCATGGACACGATGACGCCGACCGTGGTGAGCAGGCCGGTCCCGGCCAGCGCCACCGCGAACAGGGCGATGGTCGCGTTGCCCGTGCCCAGCAGGAACGCCGCGTACACGGCCCCGCCGATCAGCAGCGCCGAGTAGACCGCGGACTCCAGCCCGACCGAGATCCCGGACAGGATCACGGTGGCCGCGCCGGTGAGCGAGCTTTCCCCGATCTCCATGACCGGCTTGCGGTTGGTCTCGGTGAAGTACCCGGTCAGCAGCTGGATGGCGCTGGCCAGCACCAGCCCGATGACGACCGCGCCGATGGCCAGCCACTGCGGGCTGCCGCCGTGGGTGAGGATCGCGTGCGCGCCAGCCCCCGTGATGCCCTTGAGCTCGCTGAACTTGGACGGCAGGTAGAGGAAGGAGGCGCCGATGACCAGCACCAGCGAGATGATCGCGGAGACGAAGAAGCCACGGTTGATCGCCGTCATGCCGCTGCGGTCCTTCTTGCGCGGCGCGACCACGAAGATGCCGGCCACCGCGGTGATCACGCCGATCATCGGCACGATCAGCGGGAAGACCAGGCCCTTGTCGCCGAAGGCCGCCTTGCCCAGGATCAGCGAGGCGACCAGCATGACCGCGTAGGACTCGAACAGGTCGGCGGCCATCCCGGCGCAGTCGCCCACGTTGTCCCCGACGTTGTCGGCGATGGTGGCGGCGTTGCGCGGGTCGTCCTCGGGGATGCCCTTCTCGACCTTGCCGACCAGGTCGGCGCCCACGTCGGCGGCCTTGGTGAAGATGCCGCCGCCGACCCGCATGAACATGGCCAGCAGCGCAGCGCCGAAGCCGAAGCCCTCCAGCACGTTCGGGCGCGTTGTCCTTGTAGATGAACACCACGAGCGCGGCCCCGAACAGGCCCAGCCCCACGGTGAACATGCCCGCCACGCCGCCGGTGCGGAACGCGATCCGCATGGCCGGGCGCTCACCGTCGAAGCCAGCCCGCGCCGCGGCCGCCACCCGCACGTTGCCGCGGACCGCGAGCGACATGCCGGTGAACCCGGTCAGGCCGGAGAACAACGCCCCGACGAGGAAGAAGATGCTGCGGCCCCAGCGCACGCCCGACCCATCGGCGGGCAGGAGCAGCAGCACGAAGAAGATGACGACGACGAAGACACCGAGGGTGCGGAACTGGCGCCGCAGATAGGCGGCCGCGCCTTCCTGGACCGCCTTCGCGATCTCCTGCATCCGCTCGGTACCCTGGCTGGCCGCGAGCACCTCACGGACCAGCAAGGCTGCCACCGCGAGGGCAAGCAGCGCGACGACGCCCACGACGACAACCCAGGTCAGGTTGGAGCCGCTGACGCTCACCGCACCACTTCCGGCGGCAAGGTTAGAGCTGAGCATCTGTCCTCCTAGACAGTGGCACACGGCCTCCCGAGCGTGGCTACGCTGTCCCGGCTATCTGCCTAGCCGGCCATGGACGCATGGGATAGGCACCGTGCCCAAAAGCAGTGCCGGGAGTCTACGCACGTCGGCCGCCGGACGCGAAGCGGGGGTCAGGTCCGGAGCGTGCGAGAGCGATTCACCCTGCACAGGTAATCACATTAATGCCATCCGTAGCAGGCGGGCGGCCAGTTCCGGGCGCGCGGCCTGGCCGCGGCGGGACGTCAGCCGGTGCCGCGGGACGGCCAGCTCATCGTGATGCTGAGGCCGGCCGGCGTGCGGGCGAACTGGACGTCATCAGCCAGGCCGGCGATCACCGCCAGGCCGAGCCCCTGCGGAGGGACCGAATTATCCAGCGCGCTGGTCCCGTTCGGCACGCCGTTGGCCAGCGCAGACCAGCCCCCGGGCTGCGCGGACGGGCTGGTCCCGTCCTCCTGCCCGGACGCGGCCGCGTCCGTGACGACCACCTCGAAACGCCCGTTGGCCCCGGTCAGCTCGACGCGGACCGGTTCGTCGGGGCACTGGGCCTGATGCGCCTCGACCGCGCGGGAGCAGGCCTCACCTACCGCGAGGCGGACTTCGTCGAGGAGGGCCTCCTCGACGCCGCTGCGCCGCGCGACGGCGGTGGCAACCAGCCGCGCCGTGCGGACATGCACGGGCAGTGGCGTGAAGCTCATTTCGACAGTGGCCATGGCTGGACCCGGGGGTGCGATCAGCCCGCTACTTCTCCGACTTCCGGGCCGTGATCGCCTCGTCCACCGTGTCGTGGATGCCGAAGACCTTGGTCAGGCCGGTGATCCGGAAGATCTTCAGGATGCGCTCCTGCGTGCACACCAGGTCCAGCGACCCGTCGTGCGCCCGGACGCGCTTGAGCCCGCCGACCAGGACACCCAGCCCTGTCGAGTCGAGGAACTCAACTTTCTCCATGTTCACCACGAGCTGGTAGTGCCCGTTGTTGACCAGTTCGATGAGCAGCTCGCGCAGCCGTGGCGCGGTGTAGACGTCGATCTCGCCCTCGACGTCGACGACCTCGATCCCATCCCTGGTGTGGTGGTCAAGCTTCAGGTCCACAAATCCTCCAGCGCCATACAGCCTTCGTCTGTCCGGGCGATCCGAGCGGCAGCGCAGCGCCCTCCGGGGAAGGCAACTGGTCCCGCCGCGCATTCAACCACGCTCTGAGGTCATGTCTACACGAGTTCACGCTTCGAGGCACCTCGCGTACAGATGTCACACTGGGAGCCAATGACTGCGCTCACTCCGCTCGTTCCCGGCGAGCCTCCGGTCCGGCCTGGTCCGGCAGGACCCGGTCCGCTGGAACCGGCCCCGCAAATACCAGGCCCGGCTGCCTCGTACCCCGCCGGGCCAGGCCGGCCCACCCAGCTCGCGGCGGCCTCCCCCGCAGACCTTGTGCTGCGCCACGGTGCCCGGTCGGGCCGGCTGATCCACGTAGAGTACATCCCCGCTCGCGCTGGGCAACGGGCCGCCTGGCCCGGATGGGTGCCCGCCGCGATCACCGAGGCGTTCTCGCGGCGCGGGGTGCCGGCCCCGTGGGCCCATCAGGCCGCGATGGCCGGCTGCGCGCGGGATGGCCGGCACGTCATCATCTCCACCCCGGCGGCCTCCGGGAAGTCGCTGGGGTACCTGCTGCCCGCCCTCACCGGGATCCTGGAGGGCGGTACCGCGCTGTACCTCGCGCCGACCCGGGCCCTGGCCGCCGACCAGCTGCGGGTGATCAGCGAGCTCGCCGTGCCGGGCATCCGGGCCGCCGTGGTGGACGGCGACACGCCCATGCCGGCCCGGGACTGGGCCCGGTCCCACGCCAACTACCTGCTGACCACCCCGGACATGCTGCACCAGACGCTGCTTCCCCGGCATGCGCGGTGGAACGGGTTCTACCGCCGGCTCCGCTACATCATCGTGGACGAGTGCCACACCTACCGGGGAGTGTTCGGCTCCCACGTCGCCCAGGTGCTGCGCAGGCTGCACAGGATCGCCGCGCATCACGGCGACCCCGCTCTGGCCAGCCCGGGACCGGGCGGCCCGGGCCCCCGCTTCCTGCTCGCCTCCGCCACGGTCAGCGAGCCTGCCGCGTGCGCGTTCCTGCTGACCGGGCAGCAGGCTGAGGCGGTGACCGAGAACGCCGCGCCGTGCGGGCCGGTCACGTTCGGCCTCTGGGAGCCGCCGCTCACCAGTGCACGTGGCGAGGCCGGTGCGCCGGTCCGGCGCAGCGCTACCAGCGAGGCCGCCACGCTGCTGGCCGACCTGGTGGCCGAGGCGGTCCCCGCGCTGGCGTTCACGCGGTCCCGGCGCGGCGCCGAGGCCGTCGCCCTGGGCGCACGCCGTGCGCTGCGTGAGTCGGGAGCAGCCGGGCACAGCCACCGGGTCGCGGCCTACCGGTCCGGTTACCTGCGGGAGGACCGGCGGGCGCTGGAGGAGGCCTTGCGCAACGGCGACATCACCGGCCTGGCCACCACGACCGCCCTGGAGCTGGGCGTGGACATCAGCGGGCTCGATGCCGTGCTCATCGCCGGCTGGCCCGGGACCAGGGCGGCGCTCTGGCAGCAGGCCGGGCGGGCGGGCCGGGCCGGGCGCAGCGCGGTGGTGGTCCTGATCGCCCGGGACGACCCGCTCGACACGTACCTGGTTCACCATCCGGATGCCCTGCTGCACCGCCCGGTCGAGGCGACGGTCCTGGATCCCGCCAACCCGTACGTGCTGGCGCCGCACCTGTGCGCGGCCGCCGCGGAGCTCCCGCTGACCGACGCCGACCTGGCCTCGTTCGCGCCGGGCGCCGCCGACGTCGCCGACGCTCTCATCCGGCGGGGGATGCTCCGCCGCCGGAGCGGCGGCCTGTACTGGACGCGGCGCGGCCGCCCCCCGCGCGCCGGGCTCCGCGGATCGGGCCGCCACCCGGTCAAGATCGTGGAACTGCCCACCGGGCGCCTGGTCGGCACGGTGGACGAGCCCTCCTCACACCTGCTGGTGCATACCGGGGCGGTCTACCCGCACCAGGGCGAGCTGTATCTGGTGGATGAGCTGGACCTGGCGGCCGGGGTCGCCCTGGTGCGCCCCGCCGATCCGGGGTACTCCACGGCGGCCCGGCAGGTCACCGCGATCGACGTGACCCGGGAACTGCGCCGGGCCAGCTGGGGCAGTGGCGTGGTGCACTTCGGCGACGTCCAGGTGCGCCGGGAGGTCTCCGGATTCGTCCGGCGTCACCCGGAGACCGGGCGGCCGCTGGGTGAGTTCCCGCTCAGCCTGCCGCCGCAGACGCTGCGCACCCGGGCGGTGTGGTGGACGATCGCGGCGGACCAGCGCGCCCGGCTGCTGGACCTGGGCGTGGACCTGCCCGGCGCGGCGCATGCTGCCGAGCATGCGTCGATCGGATTGCTGCCCTTGTTTGCCGCGTGTGACCGCTGGGACGTGGGCGGCGTTTCGGCTGATCTGCACCCGGCCACCGGGCAGCTTACGGTTTTCGTCTATGACGGGCACGATGGCGGCGCCGGCTTCGCCGAACGTGGTTACGGTGCGGCCCGCGAGTGGCTGAGGGCGACCGCCGACGCGATCCGGGGCTGCGAGTGCCAGGCGGGATGCCCGTCTTGCATCCAGTCCCCCAAATGCGGGAATGGCAATGAGCCCCTTTCCAAGCCGGGCTCGGTCACCCTCCTGGAGGCCCTGCTGGCGGACGGCGAGGGGCCGCCGGCGGGCACCGGACGGCCTGGCACATCGGGAAAATAGCCCGGGACCAGGGAGAATATGCGGTCAGTGCGCAGAAAGGGGGCGACCCCCGCCGGGGGGGAGAGCGGGGGTCGCCAAACGGTCCGGCTCCGGGGGGGCAGAGCCGGGCCCGTACACAGCAAAGCCTACGTGTATCCGGGCCAAGTTACCAATCGGTCACGCCACGCTGACAACGAAAACGTGCTTTCAGTCATAGGCTCACTTGCTGTGTCTAGTTCCGCCGAGGCCGGGCGTCGGCCGGCCGCCGCGTTCTTCGACCTTGATAAGACGATCATCGCCAAGTCGAGCACGCTCGCTTACGGCCCTTCGTTTTACCGGAATGGCCTGATCAGCCGGGGTGACGCGGTCCGCGGCGCGGTCGCGCAACTGCTTTTCACCCGCTATGGCGCCAGTCACGACCGGATGGAGCAGATCCGGGCGCAGGTGAGCCAGCTGTGCCGCGGCTGGCCGGCCGAGCGGGTGCGCGAGATCGTCGCCCGCCATCTGGACGAGCTGATCGTCCCTTATGTCTACGACGAGGCCCGGGCCCTCCTCGACGCGCATCGCGCGGCCGGGGAGGACGTGATCATCGTGAGCACCTCGGGACACGAGATGGTCAGCCCGATCGGCGCCCTGCTGGGCGCCGCCCTGGTGATCGCCACCCGGATGGAGATCGCGGAAGGCTGCTACACCGGCCACATTGAGTTCTACGCCTACGGCCCCGCCAAAGCGGAGCGGGTCAGGGAGCTGGCCCGTGAACGTGGTTACCGGCTGGCCGACTGTTCCGCCTACAGCGACTCGATCACCGACCTGCCCATGCTGGAGGCGGTGGGCCACCCGCACGCGGTGAACCCGGACCGGGCCCTGCGGCGGCTGGCGCAGCTCCGGGGCTGGCCCGTTCTCGCGTTCAGCGCGCTGCCCCCGGGCCCGGCCCGGGCCGCGCCAGCGAAGGGGCCGCAGCCATCGGGCGGCGGGCAGTGACCGGGCGCGACCTGCGGTTGTGCCCCTGAGCTGGCGCCCAGGAATGGGACCCGGCTGATCGATCGAGATCAGGAATCGGTCATGGGCCTGGGCTTCCCCCCTCGGCCGATCCGCCGTACAAAGGTTGACAGGGACGTCCTGGCACGGCAGCCGGGTACCCACGCGACCGAGGGGCCAGGTAGGCGGCCGAGGTCGGGCCGCGGCGAGGATCGGCGTCCGCGAGGACGCGGGGTAGCCGCGGCCCCCCCGGCAGACGAGGTGCACGCTTGGTAGCCCGGCTTGCCGTGCCAGGCTAGGTCCCGCCCGTGATCTTTCCTCCCTGTCCCACCTGGCATCTCCGGGCCCGGGACCCACCGGGAAACCCCTTCTCCGGGGCCATTCGGGCGCCCGCGCAGAAAAGTCGGGAAGGCCGCGCGGAGTGACCCAGTGGTAATCCCGTAAGATCACTTGCCGGGGGAAACTGACGTTGCCGGGATTAGCGGCAATTCCTGGCGCCGCGCGTCCGGACTGGCCGGCCGCGAACCCTCGCACGCAGGTGAATCACCGGTGCGGAAGACTGAACGCAGGATTGCGCGCGAAGGGGAGTGTGCATGTGATGGCCAGATCCGCGGCACCGCAGCCGCTCGGCAATGACAGCGAGCCGTCAATCGGTGATCTAGTCAGCCAGGCCATCCGGGACGTCACCCAGCTGGTCAGGTGCGAACTGGCCCTGGCGAAACTCGAGCTCCGCGACGACGTCAAGCGGCTGGGCCTGGCCGCGGCCCTGCTGGTCATCGCGGCGTTCGGTGGCTGCCTGATCCTCGTCATGCTCTGCTGGGCCTTGGCCTACGGCCTGGTCGCGCTGGGTATCTATCCCTGGGCCGCGTTCCTCATCGTGGCGGGCGTGCTCGGGCTGATGGCGGCGCTCGCCATCCTCATCGTGGTCATCAAGGTGCGCGGGGTGAGCGGCCTGCGGAAGACGAGGCAGACGGTGCAACAGGACCTGGCGCTGCTCAAGCGGGATGAGGACAATCCCGCCCGGCCCGCCGTTGAGGCGGGCTGACCCGGTGACCTTGCGGGGCGAGGCAGCGGTCTACGTCGAGGGCCCGTGGTCCCACCGTGCGGTGAGTGCCAACGGGACCCGGTTGCACGTGGCCGAGAGCGGCGACGGCCCGCTCGTGCTGCTGCTGCACGGGTTCCCGGAATTCTGGTGGACCTGGCGCGAGCAGCTCACCACGCTGGCGGACGCCGGCTACCACGCCGTCGCCCCGGATCTGCGCGGCTACGGGGGCAGCGACAAGCCGCCCCGCGGGTACGACCTGGTCACTGCGGCGTCGGACGCGGCGGGCCTGATCCGCGCCCTCGGCGAGGCCAACGCGGTCGTCATCGGGCACGACTGGGGCGGCCTGGTGGCCTGGACCATGGCCGCGTACTACCCCAAGGTGGTCCGCAGGCTCGGGGTCATCTCGATGGCGCACCCGCTGCGGATGCGGTCCGCGGTCGTCACCAACCCGCTGGGCCAGGGCCGGCGCAGCGGTTACGCGTTCGGTTTCCAGGTTCCCGTGCTCCCCGAGCACAACCTGGTCCGGGATCATGCCCAGCGGGTCGGCCAGATGCTGCGTACCTGGTCGGGGCCGGGCTGGCCGGACCCCGAAACCGAGCGGCGCTACCGGACCGCGATGTGCATCCCCTCGGTAGCGCATTCGGCGCTGGAGTACCACCGCTGGTTCGTGCGCTCCCGGGTCCGCCCTGATGGCGTCCGCTACGCCCAGCGGATGCGTGCTCCCATCCAGGCGCCCACCCTGCATCTGCAGGGCGCACTGGACACCTGCGTCCTGCCCGCCACGGCCCGCGGGTCCGGGCGGCACGTTGACGGCCCGTACCGCTGGCGCCTGCTCGACGGGGCCGGCCACTTCCCGCACGAGGAGCAGCCGGACCGCTTCGACCGTGAACTCCGCGGCTGGCTGGCGGACCCAGAACCTGAGCGATGAACCCGGGCTCGGGCGGCCCGGCCCGGGACCGTGACCCGGCTGGCCGGCCGCGGAACGCCCGGCCCCGGGATGGGCTGGGACGCCCGCTGCCGCGCGGCCAGGCGGGCGCGGACCGGGTGCCCGAGGACCTGTCACTCCCCCCGGCGGAGGCGCTGGCCCTGGCTCAGGACCTGCTGGACTCCGGCCGCCCGTTCCACGCCCACGAGGTACTCGAGGCGTCCTGGAAGCAGGCCCCGGAGCCGGAGCGGGAACTGTGGCGCGGGCTGGCCCAGGTCGCGGTGGGCCTGACCCACGCGCAGCGCGGCAACGCGCGGGGAGCGGTCGCGCTGCTGCGCCGGGGCGCCGAACGGGTCGGCGGCTACGCGGCCGCCCCGCCCCACGGCATTGACGCGGCCGGGATCGCCCGGGCCTGCACCGGGCTGGCCAGCCAGATCGAGGCGGACGGCGGGGGCGGGCCCATCTCACCGGGTCCGCGGATCAGGCTGACCCGCTCCGCGAGCTAGGCGCAGGCCCGGGTTAGTCGCAGGCCGGGTCGGCCGCAGGCCGCGTGTCAGTCGCAGGCCCGTGTCAGTCGCAGGACTGGGTGGAAACCGGGCGGACGGCCGCGGCGGCGGCACGCGCGTCGCCCTCCACCTCGGAGGCGGTCAGCGCGTACCCGGTATCTTTCACGCCCACGGCCGCGGCGAAGACGACCCCGTCCACCCGGCCGCTGGGCGCGAGCAGCGGGCCGCCCGAGTTGCCCGGCTCGACATCCGCACGGATCGAGTAGATCTGCCGGGTTACTTCCTTGGACTGATAGATGTCCGGGGCCTGGGCGAGCTGGTCGTCACCGACGCGGGCGGGCACCACGGTGAAGGGGTCGTCCCTCGGGTAGCCGGCCACAATCGCCTCGTCACCCAGGTTGGCCGGGCCGGCGAAGCTCAGCGTGCGGGCATTCAGCCCGGGCACGTAGAGGACGGCGAGATCCCGCTCCGGGTCGAACAGCACCACGGTGGCGTGGAACTTGCTGCCCGTCCTGGTCGTTACGGTCTGGCTCATGGTGACCCCCGCCACCACGTGCGCGTTGGTCAGGACGTGCTGGGGCGAGATGACGAAGCCCGAGCCCTCGATCCGCCGCTGGCAGGTCGGCGCGATCCCCATGACCTTGACGATGCTGTTCCGGGAGTGGACCAGGCCCGGGGAGGCCAGGACAGCCGGGTTGGGCGGGGCCACGGTCAGCGCCGGCTCGGCCCCCAGAGCGCCGAACACCTGGACGTACGGGCCGCTGGCCAGCAGGCTGCGGAAGTCGGAGAACATGGTCCGCGCGGCGGAGGGCATCACCCCGTCCACGGCGTGCAGCACGGCGGAGCGCTGGACCTGCGTGGTGACCACGGCGAACGGCGCGTTGACCACCGCCGAGCCGATCAGCCAGGCGATGAGCAGGACGGAGATGACGCTGACCGCGGCCCCGGCCACCGAGTCGATCAGGGTTGCCGGGCGCCAGTGCACCCGGGAGCGCACCGCAGCGCCGATCGCGGAGGCAAGCAGCTGGCCGATCATGGCCGCCACGAACACCGCGACGATCGCTATCAGAGCCTGCTGGGCGGACCCCTGGACCAGGGAACGGGCCAGCCTGGGCGCGAAGGAGGCGCCGACCGCCGCTCCGCCGAGGAACCCGGCGAAGCTCAGTATTCCAACGATGAAACCCTGGCGGTAACCCGCTACCGCAAATGCCGCGGCGAGCGCAATCAAGATCAGGTCAAGCAAGTCACCCGACACTCGCCCACCGTATAGCGCGCGACCGGATGATTGGCTCGCAGTACGGTATTAACCGCGTCCAGCGACGGTATTAGCTCCCCGCGGCCAGGGCTTCCGGCGGCAGTTCCTCGACCCGGCCGCGGTCCCACGGGCGCTCCCATCCGCCCAGCGTGAGCAGCCGGTCCACCAGGGCCGCGGTGAAACCCCACACCAGCATGCCCCGCACCCGGAAGGCGGGGCCGGTGACGCCGGAAGGATGCCGGATCGTTAGCCGCCGGCGGGGATCGCTGAGCTCGGAGAGAGGGACCCGGGCCACCGCGGTCACCTCCGGCGGATCCGCGGCCGCGACCGGGACCGGCCGCCGCCACCAGGCGAGGACCGGGGTCACGGCGAACCCGCTCCGCGCGATGAACAGGTCCGGGAGCACCGCGAGCACCTCGACCCCGGACGCTTCGACGCCCGCTTCCTCGGTGGCCTCCCGCAGGGCGGCCGGGACCGGGCCCGCGTCGGACTCGTCGATCGCGCCGCCGGGGAACGCTGGCTGCCCAGAGTGACGCCGCAGCCCGGGCCCGCGCTGCACGAGCAGCAGGTCGGGACCCTCCTGGCCCATGCCGAACAGCACCAGCACCGCGGAGGGGCGCCCGCCGCCGGGGGGCGGCCGCAAGCGGGCCGGGACCGTGGCCTCGCGGGCCACGGCGGCCAGGTCGCGGAGCCAGCGCGGCGGGCCGCCCAGGACTCCGTCCGCCGGCCCGGCCGCGGCCGGCGTGATGTCCGGCAGCAACGGGGCAGCGTCGCCGGGGACGCTCTCCATCGGGTCCGCGGCGCTCACGAGAACGGGCCCGTCTTCACCAGCGCGCGGGCCGTCTTCTCGTCGATGGGGCCTTCCCCGTACGACGGGCACAGCCGGGCGATGCCGCAGGCTCCGCAGGCCGGCCTGCGGGAGTGGCAGACGCGCCTGCCATGCCAGATCAGCCGGTGCGACAAGATGGTCCACTCCGACCGCGGGAAGAGCGAGCCGACCTCCTGCTCGATCTTGACCGGGTCGGTCTGTGCCGTCCACCCGAAGCGCCGGGCCAGCCGGGAGAAGTGCGTGTCCACGGTGATACCGGGCACGCCGAACGCGTTGCCCAGGACGACGTTGGCCGTCTTCCGGCCGACCCCGGGCAGGGTGACGAGGTCCGCCAGCTTGCCGGGCACCTCGCCGCCGAACCGGTCACACAGCGCCTGGCCCAGGCCGATGAGGCTGTTGGTCTTGGCCCGGAAGAACCCGGTGGACTGGATGATCTTTTCCATCTCGGCCCGGTCGGCCGCAGCGTAATCGGCGGCGGTCCGGTAGCGGGCGAACAGCACCGGCGTCACCAGGTTGACCCGCTTGTCGGTCGTCTGCGCGGACAGGATGGTGGCGACCAGCAGTTCCAGCGGCGAGCTGAAGTTCAGCTCGGTGTGCGCGTCCGGGTAGAGCAGGGCAAGTTCACGGTTCATGCGCCGGGCCCGGCGGACGAGGGCGGTCCGGGAAGGATCAGGTGTCACCCTCCCAGCCTATTGAGCGGCTGCCCCATCTGGCGCACGGCGCGGTGCTCCCGGCCGCCGCCATCCCGGGCGCTAGGCTGCCGCCAAGCATGACCAAGAGTTCCGTTATGCTTACGGAGAGCTTCCGGGGGGGCCATGGCCGCTGCACGAGTTGCCTCAGGCGGGACGACGCCGATCATGTCTGGGGCGGGCTTGTTCGCGCTGCTGCGGCGGAACTGGCTGATGGCCATCCTGCTGGCCGCCGGGCTGGTGCTCCGGGTGCTCACCCAGCTGGCCTACCAGCCCGCCCTGCTGTTCATCGACTCGATCAAGTACCTGTTCGGGGCGTATGCCGGGAATGACCCGCCCGGTTACCAGCTGGCCCTGAAGGTGTTCCTCCGGGTGGGCACGCTGCCCATGGTGGTGGCGGTGCAGCACCTGGCCGGCCTGGCCATGGCCGTGGCGCTGTACCTGATCCTGCGCCGCCGCGGCGTGCCGCCCTGGCTCGCCGCCCTGGCGACCGCACCCGTTCTCCTGGACGCCTACCAGCTGCAGATCGAGCAGTCGATCATGCCCGACACGGCGTTCGAGGCCCTGATCGTCGCGGGCCTGGTCTGCCTGCTCTGGCAGCCCCGGCCCCGGGCCTGGATGGTGCTGGCCGCAGGACTGGCCCTGGGTGCCTCGGCCACGGTCCGGCAGGTCGGCGAGATCTTCATCCTGCCCGCCCTGGTGTACGTGCTGATCGCCGTCCCGGGATGGCGCGCCAAGCTGATCAAGGCCGTCGCGCTGTGCGCCGCTTTCGCGCTGCCCATCCTGGTGATCAGCTTCCGGAACTACGTGACCATCAAGCATTTCTCGCTCGCCCCGTACGCCGCCGGGACCATCTACGGCCGGGCCGCGGCCGCCGCCGACTGTGCCACGCTCACGCTTCCCTCCTACGAGCGCGCGCTCTGCCCCTCCCCGGCCCAGCAGGCCCGTGGCCCGGACTGGCTGGACCACGGGGCCACGTCACCGATCAAGTACGTGACTCCCCCGGCCGGGATGCACCACGTGCCGATGGCGGCCAACTTCAGCCGGCGCGTGTTCGAGCAGCAGCCCTGGCGGGTGGCCAGCGCGATCAGCAAGGACGCGGTCAAGCTCTTCGCCCTGCAGCGGGTGACCAGCCCCGGCGACACGTCCGTCACCCGCTGGCAGTTCCAGCGGGCCTTCCCCCTGTATCCGCCCTATATCACCGACACGCGCGGCCATCTGCGCTTTGCCCAGCTCAATCCCGCGGGCAAGGTCAAAGTGATCGCGAAGGGGCGGCGCTACCGCGACCAGCCGACCGTGTCACCGGGGCTGGCCGGCTTCCTGCGCGCCTACCAGCTCGGCGGCGGCTACACACCCGGGCCGCTGTTCCTGGTCACGCTGCTGGCCGGGCTGGCGGGCAGCATCGGCGTACTGCGCCGCCAGGCCTCGCCTGCGCAGCGGGCCACGGCCACCGCCTGCGTCCTCACGTTCCTCAGCGCGGTCGCGGTCCTGCTCGCGTCGGATGTGTTCGAGTTCAGCTGGCGGTATCAGCTGCCGGCCCTGGTCACGTTGCCGCCGGCCGGGGCACTGGGCATCATGGTGGTCGCCGGTTATGTCGCGGACCGGCGGCGCGCCACGCAGCAGGCTCCCGGCCCGGGCGGCCGGACTGCGTTCACACCCGGGGGGGAGCACCCCGGATCCCAGCGGAAGGACCGGGCGTCCGCAGGCTGAGCTTGCACCCCGCCGGGCCCGCACCCACCGGGCTGCACTATGCCGGGCTGCACTATGCCGGGCTGCACTAGCCGGGCTGCACTATGCCGGGCTGCACTACCGGGCTGCACCACGCCGGGCTGCACTACGCCGGGCCGTCACCTGACGGAGAACCAGGCCCCGGCTGGGGATCCCGCCAGCCGAGCCTGGGTCCGAACCGGGCGGAGGCGACCCACACGACCAGGGCCAGCGGGACCAGCACCACGAGCGGGAGCAGCGCGGGCACGTAGGTCGTGACGACCGCGGAAGCGCACGCCCCCACGACCAGGGCCACGAAGATCCCGAGGCTGCGCTCCAGGCCCCTGGGCTTGCGCCCGGTGACCAGCCCGGCGATCACCCCGGTCAGCGTCCCGGTCAGGTAGGTGGTGGACACCTCGCCCAGCTGGCGGACGGTCGCGCCCTGGATGCCCATGGCCAAGCCTGCGTTGGCCAGCAGCATCAGCTGGCCTGCCCCGGATGGGCGGCCGCCGGACAGCTCCCAGCCCACGCGAGAACACGACGAGCACGCAGAATTCCAGGCCGAGTGCGACCGTGAGCCACGACGGCCAGATCTCGCGCTGCGTGGTCGCCGTGTGGGACCGGCGGCCCGGCCAGCCCTCCAGCCAGCGGCCGGTCCGCCGGGCCGCGAGCGGTGCCCCGACCGCCACCCCGGCCACGTAGCTGGCCAGGGCCACCCCGCAGTTCTCCGCCAGGACCGCGTCGTGCGTGCCAGCGGCGACGCCCAGCAGCACCATGGTCCCGGTGATCACACTGCTGAACACGTGCCCCAGATGCAAAAACGCGGCCGCGTCCACCCCGCCGGTCGTCACGGTGAGCACGACCACGAGCATGTCCCGGGCGCCCGCGCGCCAGTCCTTACCCACGTTCAGGTCCCTACGCGACCCGGTCGCCCGTGAGGGCCCGCTGGACGTCGCCGATGCCGTCCGCCAGCTGGCGGACGTCTGCACTGTCCGGCAGCGGCAGGTCCTCCGGCGACCGTCCGTCCCGGATGCTGCGGGCCAGGGCGCGCAGGGCCTGGGCCAGCTGCGCCACGTCGCGGGAGTCCGGACGCCGGCCGGTGACGTCGGCGCGCACCGCGGTGGCGGTCACCGTGTCGGTGAGCTGCTCTATCGCGGCCAGGGCAGGCCACAGCCGGGCCGCCCGCCTGCTCACCGAGGGTGGCTCTGACATGGTCCGCTGGAACTCCGTGCGTAGGTCGGAGAGGACCCGGTAGGTCTGCCGGCGCAGCGCCGACCGGCCGGGGGCGCCGGTGAGCGCCAGCTCCGTGTAACGGGCCACACTATCGAGCGCGGTGGCGAGCTGTTCCGGCAGGTGAGCGTGCCAGCTAGAAGGCCACGGGGCGTAGCCGACCAGGAGCACGATGGCGCAGCCCAGCACGGTGTCGATGAGCCGGTCCAGGGCAAGCGCCCAGCCGGTCCGGACGAGCAGGTCGATCAGGATGACGACCAGCGGCGTGAGGAACGTGCTGAACAGTCCCCAGTTGCGGTCCCGGCCGTAGGGCAGCAGTCCCGCGAAGATCGCGCAGGGGATCAGCAGCAGGGGCCCGGCCGGGACGATGCTGAGGACGACCGCCCCGAGGACCGCCCCGACCACGGTGCCGATCCCGCGCTGCAGCGCCCGGGCGAAGACCGACCCGAAGTCCGGGCGCAACACGATCGCCACGGTCAGCACCACCCAGTAGGAGCGCTGCAGCGGCAGGGCCTGGCTGACCAGGGCGGCGACCCCGATGGACAGCATCAGCCGGAGCGCGAAGATCCGGGTGAGCCGGCCACCCACGGTCTCCGCGAGCGTGTCCCGCAGCCGCTCGCGCAGGCTCGGGCGGCTGGGCGTGGCCACACCCTCGACGACCCGCTTGCCGGACACCAGGTCGGCCGCCTGGGCTACGGCGCCGGCCAGTGCCGCGCTGCCCGGCGTCGGGCCCCCGGCCGGGCGCACCGAGGTCACCGGCGTGCCGTACTGGATCGCGTCGGCGATCGCCTCGATCGTGGCGATGAGCCCCGGCGGGGCCGGGGCCCCCTCCTGCACCAGGGTGACGGCCGCCTCGGTGAGCGGGTGGGTCTGCCACAGCAGCGCGGCGAGGCGGATCAGCTCCGGATCCCGGCCGCTGATCCGGATCCGGCGGGAGGCGAGGTCGTCCCAGGCCTTGTTCAGCGCGCCGACGACGGCCTGGTGGGCGGCGGGGAACTCCGGCGTGCCGGCCGCGCGCAGCATCCTGGCCAGGGCCCGGTAGACGTCGGCGATGCTGCGCTGCTCCGGGGCCAGGGGTGCGGCTAGCCACCCGGGTACCAGCAGCAGGATCGCCCAGGCCAGGCCAGCCAGCATCAGCAGCGGCGGCAGCCACCAGGGCCGGGCCGTGCCGAGCGGGCCGGTCCCCAGGATGCTGTAGACGAGGAGTTGCAGGCCGGTGATGGCGGCGGTGGCCCCGGCCGCGCTCAGCACCGCCGAGAGCCCGGCCATCAGGACCAGCACCACGACCGCGATCCAGCCCCGGCCGTGCACCAGGCCGCCGAGCAGGAGGCCGGCGGCCCCGCCGAAGATCCCGGCTATGAGGATGCGGCGGATCCGGCCGGGATAGGTGCCGCCGCGGTCCACGACCGTGCCCAGCAGGCCGCCCATGGCACCCAGGAGCCCAGCCAACTGGTCGCCCAGGGCCAGGCCCAGGGCCAGCGGCCCGCAGACGGCGAGCGCGGCGCGGATCACCGCGGGCCACGGCACCGGGGCGGGTGCGGGCCGGACCACCTCGGCGAGCCACGGCGGCGCGGGGTGCGGAGGGAGCCTGCCCGGCTTCCTCACCACCGGCGTGCCCGGCTGCTCAGGAATGGCCTCACCAGCCCATGGTGTCAAAGGCCGGAGAAACCGGGCGCACCGGCGGAGCCTCGGCGGGCGGCCCGCGAGGGCGACTCAGCTCCCTGCGCCCGGCTCGCCGCCCGCGCCCAGTGCGCCCGGCTGCGCTGCGCCCGGTTCAGCGCGGCTCCGCCCGCCGGCTCAGCCCGGTCAGCGCGGCTCCGCCCGTCGCCGGCTCAGCCCGGCTCAGCCCGGATCAGCCCAGCGGTAGCTGGTGACCGCCCCGCCGTCGATGCGGACGGTCCCGGCCGGACTGCCCGCGTCCCGCCAGATGGTGTAGTCCCCCGCCGGGAGAGCCGGGTACACGGCGGCGTGGCTGGAGGTCCCGCCCAGCCGGCGTTCCCGGACCAGGGCGTGGGTGCGCCCCGCCGGGTCACGCAGCGGGCTGACGTGGATCTCCTCGCCCGCCATCCGGGCCGGGGTGATGATGATCAGCGCACCGACGTCGCCGCCGATGTCGAGGACCACGCTCCCCGGGCCGGTGGGGCCGGATCTGGTTTCCGCCATGGTCACGCCTCAGGACGGGTTGAAGTAACCGCCGTAGGGCACGCCCAGGTACGGGAAGCTGTGCAGGTACGGCTTCTTCACGTCCTTGGGGGTGAGCCCGTCGGTGATCACGCCGGCCGCCGCATCGGGCTTGTAGCCCGGGGAGACCAGCGGGTAGGTGAGCCCGGCGATGGCGCGCAGCTCGATCGTCACCACGTCGTCGAAGACCCGGCGTCCGTTCGGGTAGCCAGCCAGGTCGCCGCCCAGGACCCCGAGGATGTTCGGCTTGCTGGACGGTTTGATGGCGGTGTTGAGCCGGAGCATGTCGGCCAGCACGGACCCGGTGTGATTCTGGAAACCCTTGATCAGGCCGGCCGGGATCCCGGTCAGCAGGATGGCCTCCAGGTCCGCCCGCGCCGTCCCGGACTTGGCCAGCGCGGCCAGATGCGGGAACACTCCCGGGTAGAGGGCAGGCAGCAGCCCGGCCAGCTCGGGATGGGCGACGTACGAGGCGAACCTCGAGTCGTAGACCGGCGGCTGGGTGTTCCAGAAGTCTTTCTTGCCCAGCGGGATGAGCACCTCGTTGACCAGCGGGTTGCCGAGCCGGGAGACCTGCCGGAACGGGCCGCTCCAGCTGCTGGCCCCCTGCTCGGCGTCCCAGATCTGCACGTGCCGCCGGCTGGCGCTGGTCCACACGCCGATGACCGCCCGCGGGTCGCTCTCGTCCCGTGAGCGGGAGCCGGTCAGGGTGGCGATCGGCACCTGCAGCGCGATGGAATGCACGTTCAGCTCGTTGGTGGTGTTCACCCCCGGCTCGGGCTTGCGGAAGACGTGCATGCCGTACTTGGCGTGCAGTTGCTGGAACGGCCGGAGCGTGGCCAGATCGAAGATCGATCCCAGGTCCACGTAGAACCCCTCGGCGCGCTGGCCCGCGAAGACCCGGACGCCGCCCGGCAGGGAGTGCACCGCGCTGGCCGCCAGCGTGGCGTACCGCGGGGTGGACAGCGGCCCGATGTTGCACGGGGGGCAGGCGAGACCGCTGCCCATCGGCTGGGAGACGCCGCCTGCGACCCGGGTGACGGTGTAGAACTGCCGGCTGTTCCAGTTCGGGCTGTCCAGCGACCTGATCGGGCCGGTGTTGTAGAGGAACGTGTCCGGGTCCCGCAGCCTGGTGGTGAACTGGAACTGATAGGTGATGTCCGCCTGCCCGTCCCCGTTGGTGTCGACGTGGATCTCGTAGAGGACGTCGTCACCGAACTCGTAGAAGTTCGGGCCGCCCGCGGGCTCCTCGAGCGGGATGTAGTTGGCGATCAGCGTGACCGTCGATGGCCGGTCCGGGCTGACGAACGCGTAGACGTCCGTGCTGTCCGCGACCGGGTCCTTGGAGATCTCCGGCGCCTCGCGGTGCGATGACATGGATTTACCTCACAGCTCGTCGGTGGGGCTGGCCGGACAGCACCGAGTCAGCGGGCCGGTCAGCGGCGGGGATCAGCGGAATGGGGTTACCGGCTCGCCCGGGCGAGCCGGGCAGCCAGGGCGGGATCGACCAGCCGCGTGCGGGTCGTTCCCGCGAAGATGTCCATCTCGCCGGTACGCGCGTCACGCACGTGGATCACGAGCGGCCCCTCGGCCCGGTCCGGGCCCGCGGCCGTGGCCGGGGTCGTGCTGGCGGCGGAACGGCCGGGCCGTTCGGCGGGCTGGCCGGGCCGGTCCGGCCGGGCTGCGGCCATGGCCGGGACAGCAGCAGTGAGCGCACCGCCGGCCACCAGGCCGGCCGCGCTGGCGCCTGCCGCGCCGCGCAGTACCGCGCGGCGGGACATCGGAGCGTGCTGGCCGGGCGGGCGTCCTCCCGGGTCCGGCGTATTCTCCCGATGGTCTCCAGCCATGATCGTCCCCCCAGGCCCGGTGTGACCTGGCGCGGATAGCGGCAGGCCGACCGCATGCGGCTGGTCCGGCCCGAACCGCCCTCGCTCGCACCGTGCTGCCTGCGCGTCACGATTAGTATTCAGACTGGTGACGCTTAGTAGCTGAAGGCCCACGCAACGTTACGCAAGCGTTACCCAGGGCGCGGCCGCCCGCGGAACACGCACGCCAAAGACCGCCCGGGCGGGGGATTACCCGGCCGAAGATCGTTCAGGCTGCGCGGCGCTCGTCCCCGGCCGGCGCGCTGCCCGTGATCAGGTCGCTGACCCCGCCGATGGCCCCGCTGAGCCCGCCCTTCGCCACCCGGCCGAGCACGACCTGGGCCAGGCCCACCCCGTCCGCGACCATCCGCCGGACCTCAGGTGACTTCCTGATCTCGTCCAGGGAGGTGCGGGCGCGCTCCATGCCCGCCCGGCCCTGGCTGACGCCGGTCAGGTAGCCGGCGATGAACCCGATGATGGTTTCCATAGTTCTGCCTGCCTTGCGTAGAGCTGCCTGGCCGGACCGGAGAGACCAGTCCGGGGGTGCGCTACATCTGGCGGAGTTCCAGATAGCGCTTGATATCGGGCAGGGACTGGATGACGGCGGCGATCACCACGGCCACCACCACCGCCTTGACGAGCCTGCCAATCATGGTGTTCTCCTCTGCGAGTAGGTGCGGGATATGCGTGCTAGCCGTCGGCCCCCAGCGGCTCGATCTCGTCAGGGGCGAAGTACAGGAAGCGGCCCTGGCCGCGGTGGATGTCTGCGTCCGGGTCGTCGTCGGGCAGCAGCGCCAGGTGGGCGTGACCGTCCACGTCGAACAGCACCGCCTCGACCAGCGCGGTCCGCCCGGCCAGGAACAGGTCCTGGGCATCCGCCCGGCGGGCGCCCGGCCGCATCCGGACCCGGCTGCCCCGGGCCACGCGGACCCCGGTGATCATGACGTGATCCGTTTCCGGCGACACCGAGCTGTCCGCGCCCGGATCCCACCAGGGCGCCTGGCCTGCGACGACCGGATCGCCAGGGACCGCCCCGTGCTCCGGCGGTGCCTGTCCCGCGTAGCCCCCGGGCTGCGCCTGCGGGGGTTCTGTCCACTCCGGCACCGTGGCGGGCCCCGCGGCAGCACTCCCGGCTGGCCCGCCGGCTGGATTGAGGTACCGGATGGCACCGTGCATGCGCTCGATCATCTCGGGCGGGCAGATGGTCGAGGCGGTCCAGCAAGTCAGCCGCGCGCGGGTCGGTGGCCCGGGCCGCGCGCTTCTCGTCGTCGGTCAGGGTCAGCGTGCGGAGGGTCAGGATCTCGTCGATCTCCGTGGAGTCGAACAGCGGCCCGGCGCTCTCCGCGGCGATCTCCGCGTGGTCGTACAGGATGACCGGGGAGGACAGCATCAGCTCCGTGCAGTCCGGCGGCCCGGCCAGCACCGGCCAGGTGCCGGTGTTCACGCACCGGCCGACTTCGGCGGCCGCCCACTCGGGAGGGTCCGTCATGGACAGGAACCGCCCGCCGGGCGCCGCGATCAGGCAGTGCGCGGCGATCAGCGCGTAGGGCAGGCCGTCCGACCGGCGGCCCAGCGGCCCGGGCGGCTCGGTCCGGTTCTCCAGCACCACGTGCAGGCGGATCGCGCCGTACGGCCCCGGCAACCGCTCCGCGCTCATCCGGATCACCGCATGCAGGGTCTCCCGCTGCCGGACCAGCCGCCCGGCTTGTGTGCCGCCGGGGCCGGGCAGGTCCTCGTGCTCGGTGGCTCCCGGCACGGTGAACTCGGTCTCAGTGCCCCCGTCGAGCAGCTCGCCGAGCGTGGCCGCCGCCTCCTGCTCGCACTCGGCGGCCTCGTCCCAGGGAGTGTGCTCGACCCCGCCGGCCTCCAGCGAGCCGACCTCCCGGAAACCGGCGTCCGGCGAGCCGGCCAGCACGGTGCGCCGCTGCACCTGGAGAAACCGGGCCAGCACCGTGACCGCCGAGTCCGCCGGGCCGTCCAGGACGCACTCGGTCTGCGCGGCGGACGGCTCGTGCTCGTCGACGGCCCGGTAGGCCGCCGGCATGAGCACCCCGAACTGGAACCGCTCCTGGTTCTTCTGCGCCGAGGCGCGGTACGGGTAGAGCAGGTAGCCCTCGTAGAGGATGGCGTCGGCGACCTGCCGGGCCTGCTCCAGGTGGGCCGGGTCGATCCGGTCGCGGGATTTCACGATTCCTCCTGGCCGGTCCGGTCGAGCAGCGCCAGCACGGTGGCGTCCCAGGTCGGGCAGCGCGTGGCGGCTCTTGAAGCGGCCCAGCTCGTCCAGCGTCTTGCGGGTCATGGTGATCCAGGCGGTGTCCGGGAAGTGGGCGTCCACGGCCTCCCGCCACTGGCTCACCGGCAGGCGGAACGTGGTCTCCTTGCTCCACGGCACCTGCTGGACCCGCATCCGCCCGTCGGCCGAGCCGAAGATGGTCCCGCTGAACAGCAGGAGCAGCGGGATCTCACCGTCGTCCAGCGAGCTGAAGTAGCGGGTCGAGGCGATCTGCAGGTCGTAGGTGAACGGCACCGGCAGCTCGATCTCGATGCTTCCGGTGAACCCCGGGACCATGGTGGAGATCGTGGTGAACTGGAGCGGCTTGAGCGTGTCGGCCCAGCGGACCCGCTCGCCGAACAGGTCGTGCAGCCGCTCCGCCTCGTCGTCGGAGTAGGGCCGGCGGAACGGCTCGATCCGGATCTGCACCCGCAGCGCGATCGCGTCGACCTTCTCCCCGGACGTCTCGCTGATCCGCAGGTCCAGGCCGAACGACGGCACCGCCGCGTACCGGTCCACCCGGGCGCCGATGCAGTCGAACACGAGCTCAGCCATGGTCCGGATCCGGCCGGGCGGCCACGTTGGCCGGAGCCTCCCGGGCGCGCGTGCGCACCCCAGTCAGGAATTCATCGATGCTGGCCCGGGCCTCGCTGCCGCCATCGAAGCCTTTCCACAGCATCCGCATCCGGCCGGCCAGCTCGTAGCAGACGTCGATGGGGACGATGAAGTACTCCGCCTCGGACGCGTGGCTGTCCCGGCACAGCAGCACGGCCTCCACGTCGGGCTCCGCCGCACCCAGCAGCGGATACGCGGTCGCCAGGCGCTCCCACGCGGCCAGGTCCAGGGTGCATTCCGTGGCGCCGGCCGGGCTCGGGTAGAAACCGCCCAGGCCGCGCTCCGAGCTGTTCAGGAAGAACGCCAGCCCGACCGGGATCTGCAGCTCGTCCCACTCCATGGCGGACATCGGCCGGGACGAATCGCGCAGATAGCGGTCCGGGACCGAGCGGTACCGTGCCGAGCCCCGGCGAACCCCCTCCGGGCTGGTGCTCGCGGGAGAGGCCGGAGGGTTGTCGTCCCAGGCCTGTCCCGCCCGAGTGAACAGCAGGTAGCAGGCCCGGCAGGCGCAGGCCAGGCTGGACTGCTCCAGGTCGGCCACGTGCCCGTGCTCGGACGGTATGCCGGTGGCGCAGAACTCGCAGTGTTCCTCGGCGTCGTCCCGCGGGGCTGGGGCGGTCGAGAGAGCGGCCTGAACCGGATCGGGGAGGACCTGGGGATCGGGGAGGGCCTGGGCCGGCGGAGCGGGGGACGGCGCGGCCCGGGCAGGCGCCGGACCAGGCGGCCCGACGAACCTGCGCAGCCCCGATGGCGGGCTCACGACCGGATCGCCTCCCGCGGCGCCGTGACCGCGACCCTGACCCCCTGGCTGTCGGACAGCAGCGGGAGCGGGTCCAGGTGCACGGCCGGGGCGTCACCGAGGCTGCGGCCCGCGGACCGGACGTCGTAGCAGATCCCGCAGGCGGGGCAGGCCAGCTCGCCGAGCGTCAGCGTGCCGTCGGCCAGCGATATGCCGCAGGCCGCGCACGCGTCACGGTAGGCGTACAGGGTGCCCCGGACCGAGCAGAGGAGCACCCGGGTCCCGGCGACCTCGGCTATCACCGGCCTGCTGCTGGGCGGCCCCATGTCCGGGATGGTGACCCACCGGGCGTCGCCCGCGCCAGCGGGCACCCCGTCCTGCCCGTCGGCCCCGGGCGGGCGGCGGCCGATCTGCAGCAGCGTCTCCGGGCCCGGCGGGGGCGTGACCCCCTCGACCACGACCTCGGTGACCTCAGGCGCGGCGTCCTCGATCGCGCCCTTGATGGCGAGCTGGACGGTCACCGTGGAGGAAGCGCATCCGTCGCAGCTGCCCTCCAGGCGGAGCTGGGCCACCCCCTCCCCGGTCACCCCCAGGTACGTCACCCCGCCCGCGTGCGAGCCGAGGTAGGGGCGCACCTTGTCCAGGGCGCGCTGGATCCGGGTGTCCACGTCCAGCGGGTGCAGGTCATGCAGCATCAGCAGGCTTTCCACCAGCGGGTCCTCGAGCAGGCGATCGAGGACGGCGTCTCCCGCCGGGCCTTCTGCCTGCAGCGCGGCCATGATGCGGCTCAGCCCGTCGCCGTAGAGTCCCAGCAGCAGCCGGACCAGTTCCTCGGCCGCGCTGGCGGTCTCGTCCCCACCCTGGGACCGCAGGATGCCGAGCAGCTCCTCGACCCGTGCCCCGACCTGCCGTGCGTCGGCCATCCGCCCGCCTCTCTGTTTGACACTGGCTGCCGTTGACACTGGCGGCCTACGTTCAGGTGCCCCGCGGCATCCGGGTCCCGCCCGGCCGGCTGACCAGGCGGGACCCGGAATGCGGGGCGCGTTCCGGGGCGGTGCGGTTCCCCGGAACTCCCGCGTCAGGTGGCCAGGGTCGCCGCCGTCGGCGTGTGGACCTTCTCGAGGAGCTTGCCGTTGCCGAGGTACATGTGCACCCCGCAGGGCAGGCACGGGTCGAAGCTGCGGACCGCCCGCATGACGTCGATGCCCTTGAAGTTGTCCGGGGAGTTCTCCTCGAAGATCGGCGTGTTCTGGACCGCGTCCTCGTAGGGCCCCGGGGTGCCGTAGCTGTCCCGGACACTGGCGTTCCACGGGGTCGGCGGGTACGGGTGGTAGTTCGCGATCTTCCCGTCCCGGATCACCATGTGGTGCGACAGCACGCCCCGCACTGCCTCGGTGAACCCGCAGCTGTTGGCGTCGTCCGGCACGTCGAACGGCTCCCAGGTCTTCGTGTGCCCGGCCCGCACCTCGGCGAGGGCCTTCTCCATGAAGTAGAGGGCGGCCGCCGCCGCGTACGCCTGGAAGTAGGTCCGGGCACGGTCCCGCTCGATGGCGTTAGAGAGAGGTCGTCCTTCTTTGTCGTACGGGATCTTCCACTCGAACGTGACCTCGGGCTTGGTGACCGTCCGGGGCAGGTTGATCTGGACACTGGTGCCGGTGGACTTGATGTACCCGATGTCCACCAGGCCGCCCTGCGCGGTCGCCCAGAGCCGGGCGATCGGGCCGCCGCCGGTGTCGGCGGCCAGGTAGTTGGTGCCGTCGAACCAGCGCGGCGACATGACCCAGCTGTACTTGTCGTCGAAGTTCCGCTTCTGCGGCCGCGGGATCGTGTGCTGGTTCCACGGGTGCCTGCGGTCCACCGGGTTGCCCAGCGGGTCGCGGGTCACGAACATCTCCTGGTCTTCCCAGTCCTCGTAGTACGAGCTGCCGAGCAGGATGCGGATGCCCAGGTTGATGTTGACCAGGTCGTTGGTGAGGAGCTGCCCGTCCCGGATGACGCCGGGGCTGACGAACATCTTCCGGCCCCAGTCGCTCATGTGGTCGTAGCGGAAGTCGCAGTACTCGGGGTCGTTCAGGCTGCCCCAGCAGACCATGTCCGCCCGGCGGCGGCCGACTTCCTCATACCCCGGGAGCGCCTCGTAGAAGAAGTCGAACAGGTCATCGTGCATGGGCACGACGCGCTTCATGAATTCCACGTAGCGCATCAGCCGGGTGAGGTAGTCGGTGAACAGCTGCACGGTGGGAGTGGTGCCGACGCCGCCCGGGTAGAGCGTGGACGGGTGCACGTGGCGCCCTTCCATCAGGCAGAACATTTCCCGGGTGGACCGGCTGACCTGGAGTGCCTCGCGGTAGAACTCGCCTTCCAGCGGGTTGAGCGAGCGCATGATGTCGCCGATGTACTTGTAGCCGTGATCGGCGGCGTGCGGGGCCTCGGTCCGGTTGGCCATTTCCAGCACGCCAGGGTTGGTCTCGCCGACCATCCGGGCGCAGAAGTCCACGCCGACCAGGTTCTCCTGGAAGATGTTGTGGTCGAACATGTACTCGGCGGCCTCACCGAGGTTGATGATCCACTCGGCCAGGTGCGGCGGCCGCACCCCGTAGGCCATGTTCTGGTTGTAGACCGAGCAGGTCGCGTGGTTGTCACCGCAGATGCCGCAGATGCGGCTGGTGATGAAGTGCGCGTCCCGCGGGTCCTTGCCCTTCATGAAGATGCTGTAGCCACGGAAGATCGACGAAGTGCTGTAGCACTCGATGACCTTCTTCTGCTTGAAGTCAATCTTGGTGTAAATGCCCAGGCTCCCCACGATGCGCGTGATGGGATCCCAGTTCATCTCCCGGACGTCGGTGTCTTCGGCAGTCGTCATGCCTCTTCCCCTCGGTACTCAGCGGCGCCGTGGCCAGCCCGGCCGGCGCCTGTAGTCGTTACCAGGTACTGCCGGTCACCAGGGCTTCTGATAGCCCGTGAGAAGGTCGCCCCCCCGTTTCCTCCACTTGGGCTCCTCGTCGGCCGTCTTGGCGGTGAAGCCGCGGAGGGTGCGGATCACGGTGCCGTAGAGGGTGCTCGCGGTCGCGGACACCTTCGAGCCGGGGGGCTCGTCCATGAACGGCATGAACTTGTCCGGGAAGCCCGGCATGGTGCAGGCGATGCAGATCCCGCCCACGTTGGGGCAGCCGCCGACCCCGTTGATCCAGCCGCGCTTGGGCACGTTGCACTTGACCACCGGTCCCCAGCAGCCCAGCTTGACCAGGCACTTGGGCGAGCCGTACTCGTCCGCGAAGTCGCCCTGCTCGTAGTAGCCGCCGCGGTCGCATCCCTCATGCACGGTCGCGCCGAACAGCCAGGTCGGCCGGAGCGCCTCGTCCAGCGGGATCATCGGGGCCTGGCCCGCCACCTGGTAGAGCAGGTAGAGGATGGTCTCCGAGAGGTTGTCCGGGTGGGTCGGGCAGCCGGGCACGCAGACGATCGGCAGGCCAGCCTTCGACCGCCAGTCCCAGCCCAGGTAGTCGGGCACCCCCATCGCCCCGGTCGGGTTGCCGGCCATGGCGTGGATGCCCCCGTAGGTGGCGCAGGTGCCCGCGGCGAGGATCGCGGTCGCCTTCGGGGCGAGCCGGTCCAGCCACTCGTTCGTGGTCATCGGCTGCCCGGTCGCGGGGTTGTTGCCGAAGCCGGCCCAGTAGCCCTCGGGCTTGATGGCCTCGTTGGGGATAGAGCCCTCGACCACCAGCACGAACGGGTCGAGTTCACCGCGGTCGGCCTTATGCCACCATTCGATGAAGTTGTCGGCGCCCTGCTCCGGGCCGCATTCGAAGTCAATGAGCGGCCAGTGCACGGCCACCTTGGGCAGCCCGGGCAGCGCGCCCAGGACGATTTCCTCGATGCTGGGCTGGGTGGCCGCGGTCAGCGCCACTGAATCGCCGTCGCAGCCGAGTCCTCCATTCATCCAGAGGATGTGCACCACAGGCTCGGCCGCGGACTGCGCCGAGCCGTCGCTGGTCTCCGTGGCAGTGGCCATGAGAGGCCACCCCCTCCCTGTGATCTGGCTGGCTGAGACCTAGGTGACCCGGCCGGCCGCGGTTCCGGCGAGTAGGCCGGCTTGATAGGCGCAGCGCGGGTGGCAAGCACCATTGCTCCGCAGAAGACGGGACCCCTTGCCGCTCGGGCAAGAGGTGGGGGCTTCAGTAGGGTCAGGGGCGCGGGGAGGGCCTGACCTGGGCTCGGGCGCGGTCTCGCCAGCAGAAGCCGGCCGCCTGGCGGTCCCCGATGACCGCCTGACAGCCCGAACCACGGTGGGCGCGTGAGCGCCGGGGAAATGGTTCATAGAGGCCTTGCCTGCATCATGCGCAGGTGCCGTCATGCTAAACCTCCACACCATCCGTATCAAGGCAGTAGCGGCAAGTCGCCGGACATATATGTCCAGCCAGACAGACAAAGCTGGGGACCCTGGTGCCCGGGTCCAGGCCGGCCCGCCTCCGCCTCTTCTCTCGTCCTCGCCGGTCTGATCCCGCGATATCCCGCTGACCAGCCACGTCGTCACCGGTCCGCCGAATCAGCTGCCCCACGGTGACCACGCGATCCCGCACAGACGCGTACTCTGTGTTCAGACTGACCGGGTTTGTGGCCGGACGGGGCCGGAGGAGACAGTGGCGGAACTGCCCAACGGAAACGGGGACGGATCCATCGAGGTCGTCCCCGTCGTGGTGCTGTCCCAGACATTTCCGGCCCGGCCGTCCTGGATCCCGGAGATCCGCGACTTCGTCCGGCGCTGCCTGGCCGAGTCACCTCTGACCGAAGAGGGCACCCGCGGCGTCAGCGAGACCGTGTTCCGCGCCCTGCTCGACGCCGCCGGGCCGACCGGGGCGATCCAGGTCTCCTTCCGGATCTTCCCGAGCACGTCGAGGTGGACGTGCTGCACTCCAACCAGCCCCCGGCCGAGGTGGACAGCAAGGTGCCCGCCACCACCGCCCGGCCGTCCGCGGCCGGGGCCGGGGCCGGGCCAAGCCGGGCCAGGGGCCGCGCGGCCCGCCACGTTCGCGGACTGGATGTCTACCGCGCTGCGCCGCGAGGGGCTGACCCAGGAAGCCGCGGCCCGGCAGCTCGGCGTCTCGGTCAAGACCGTCGGGCGCTGGGTGGGCGGCGAGACCGAGCCGCGCCTCCGGGACCTGCGCCGTATCCAGGAACTGTTCGGCGAGCTTCCCTTCCCCTGACGTGCCCGGTTACCCGGTCACCTGGTTGCCCTCTGGCCCCGGGCGTTCCCGATTCCCGGCCTCAGCGCTCCGCAGGCGACCAGCGACGTGTCGACTAGACAGGTGTGTCTCGTCTCACGTGCTGGACGTCCCCCCACTTGTGTCCTACGGTGCTCCCATGGCCCTTCCTACGGGACGCTACCGGCTGGGCACTGAGAGCGGCCGGATCGTCCTGCGCACGTTTCGCGATGGGCTGGCGGCCACCGCCGGCCACGATCTGGTGATTGAGCTGCCCCGCTGGTCCGGTGAGCTGGTCGTAGACGACGACAAGTCCCCGGAAAGCCTCGAGGTCCGCATCGACATCGGCGCGCTGACCGTCCTCGAAGGCAGCGGCGGCCTCAAGCCCCTGACCGACCGGGATCGCCGGGAGATAGCGACCACCGCGCGGCGGCTGCTGTCCTCCGACCAGCACCCGGAAGCCGTCTTCACCGCGAACCGGTTCGAGATGTCGGGTGACAACGGGGTCATCGAGGGGAACCTTTCCGTCCGGGGGGTGACACGGCCGCTCCGGCTCCAGGTCAGCCAGCCTGAGCCGGGCCATTACCGGGGCACCGGGACGCTGGTGCAGTCGGCCTACGGGATCAAGCCGTACACCGCGTTCTTTGGTGCGCTGAAGGTGCGGGACGCGGTCGATATCGAGGTAGATGCGGTCATTGCCGGGTCAGGAGAAGAAAGCGGGTGACCCGGGCTCGGCCGGTGCCCTTGCGGAGCCGGGCCGGGGGGCAGTAAGCCAGAGAGGGTAACCCGGGACCGCCGGTCCCGGGGGGCACAGGGCTCAGCGGGAATGACCGCGAGGAGATGAGCGCAGCGCCATCGGCAGCGGTAGGGGACAACGAGGTCGCCAGGCTTTTCGAGCGCCGGGCGGCGTCCGTGGACGAGTTCGCCGGTCACGCGGGCACGGTGGCGGCTGCCTGCCATGACATGGCCGTCCGCTTCCATCAGGGCGGCAAGCTGGTCGTTTTCGGTACCGGGGCGTCGAGCACCGATGCCCTGCACGTGGCCGTGGAGTTCGTGCACCCCGTCATCGTCGGAAAGCGCGCGCTGCCCGCCATCTCGCTCACCGCCGACGCCGCCACGGTGACCGGCATCGCCGAGCGTGAGGGCATGGGCGCCATCTTCGCCCACCAGATCCGCCATCTCGCTTCCCCGGCCGACATCGCGCTGGGCCTGTCCGCCGACGGCAATTCCGAGAGCGTGCTGAACGGGCTGCTCACCGCGCACGGCATGGGGATGCTGACGATCGCGCTGGCCGGCGCGGGCGGCGGGGTGATCGGCACCAGCCCGGCGGTGGACCACGCCCTGGTCACCACGGAATCGGACCCCAGGGTGGTCAAGGAGGCGCACGTGACCGCGTACCACGTGCTCTGGGAACTGGTGCACGTCTTCTTCGAGCAGCCCGGCGTGCTCGGCCCGGCGGTGGTCTCATGACGCAGCCCGAGCCCGCCCCGCAGCCCGGCGCCCATCCGCGCCGCAGCCCGAGCCCGCGCGGTGCAGCCCGGCGCGGTGCAGCCGCCGGAATGCCACGACGAGGTGTGCATCACCTGCTCCGACACGGCGGTCGCGGTGACCATCGCCCGGCTGCTCCCGGACAGCCTGGCCGTCGTCGACACCGAGGCCGGCCAGGAAGAGGTCAGTATCGCCCTGGTCAGCGCCGGGGTGGGCGACACCATCCTGGTGCACGCCGGCGAGGCCATCGCGGTGGTGCCCACATGACCAAGCGCAGCAGCGGCCCGGAGCACGGCACGCGGCCCGCCTGGCAGCACCGGTCCTGGCAGCACCGGTCCTGGCAGCACGGGCCAGGAGAGCGCGGCCGCGATGGAGGCGCTCTACCCGTTCCTGTACTCGGGCACCGCTCCCGACCTGGACGCCGTGCTGGCCCAGGTCCGCGCGTCCACCGTGGCCAAGGCCCGCGAGATCACCGAGCTCCGCCAGGTCATCGCCGCCCAGGACGCCACCCGGCTCGCCGCCTGCGCCGCCGAGATGGCGGCCCGGTTCTCCGGCGGCGGGCGGCTGCTGGCCTTCGGCAACGGGGGCAGCGCCACGGACGCGCAGGAGCTGGCCACGCTGTTCCTCGATCCAGGACCCGGGGAGCGGGCCCTGCCCGCCTACTGCCTGGCCAACGACATCGCGGTGGTCACCGCGCTGTGCAACGACATCGGCGTCGAGGTGGTGTTCGCCCGCCAGATCGCCGCGTTCGGGCAGCCCCGGGACATCGCCATCGGCCTGTCCACCAGCGGCAACTCCGAGAACCTGCTGCGCGCCCTGGACGAGGCGGCCCGGCACGGCCTGCTCACCATCGGCATCGCCGGCTACGACGGCGGGAAGATGGCCGAGCTGGACAGCCTGGACTACCTGTTCGTGGCGCCGTCATCGTCGGTGCACCGGATCCAGGAGGCCCAGACCACCGTGTACCACACGCTGTGGCAGCTGACCGTGGCGTCGCTCGCCGGGGAGCGGTGACGGCCATGAGCGAACCCACCGGGCGCACGCTCGTCGCCTGCCTGGGCAACATCTTCCTGTCCGACGACGGCTTCGGCGTGGAGGTGGCCCGGCGGCTGGCCCGCCAGCCGCTCCCCGAAGGGGTACGGGTCACCGACTACGGCATCCGCGGCATGCACCTGGCCTACGACCTGGCCGAGGGATTCGACACGACGATCCTGGTCAACACCGCCCAGCGCGGTGACGCCCCCGGCACCGTCTACCTGATCGAGCCCGAGCGGCAGGCCGGCCAGGGCGACGCCGCCTCCATGACCCTGTTCAACGCGCACGGCATGCAGCCAGACCTCGTGCTCAGCCTGGCTGGCTCACTCGGCGGCGACGCCGGGCGGGTACTGGTGGTGGGCTGCGAGCCCGCCACCCTGGAGGAGGGGATCGGGCTGAGCGCCCCGGTCACGGCCGCGGTGGACGAGGCCGTGGCGATGGTTACCAGGCTGGTCACCGCCGGCCAGCAAACCGGAAACAAGAGGTGATCGCATGTGCCTTGGCATCCCAGGCGAGGTGATCGAGTTCCTGCCCGATCAGCCCGACCTGGCCCGGGTTGACGTCAGCGGGGTCCGGCGGGTGATCAATGTCGGCCTGCTCTCCGACGACCTGCCCAAGCCCGGCGAATGGGTCCTCATTCACGTGGGCTTCGCGCTGTCCAAGATCGACGAGGCTGAGGCAGCGGCCGCGCTGCAGTTCCTGGAGGGCATCGGCCAGGCTTACGCGGACGAACTGGAAGCCCTGCAGGCATCCCAAATCGAGTAGAGGGGGCAGTTATGCGCTTCGTTGACGAATTCCGCTCTGCGGACAAGGCGCACGCCCTGGCCGCGAAGATCGCCGAGCTGTGCGAGCCCGGGCGGCAGTACAAGCTGATGGAGGTGTGCGGCGGTCACACGCACACCATCTACAAGCACGGGCTCGAGGATTACCTGCCCGAGCAGATCACGCTGGTGCACGGCCCCGGCTGCCCGGTCTGCGTCATCCCGATGGGCCGGGTGGACGACGCGATGGCGCTGGCCTCCCAGCCGGACACCATCATGACCTCGTTCGGGGACATGATGCGGGTGCCGGGCAGCAAAGGCTCGTTCTTCGACGCCAAGGCGCAGGGCACCGACATCCGCATGGTGTACTCGCCGCTGGACTCGCTGAAGGTCGCCCGGCAGAACCCGGACAAGCGGGTCGTGTTCATGGCGATCGGCATGGAGACCACGACGCCGTCCACCGCGATGACCGTGCTGCGCGCGGCGGCCGAGGGGCTCACGAACTTCTCGATCTTCAACAACCACGTGACGATCATCCCGGCCATCAAGGCCATCCTGGACTCCCCCGACCTGCGGCTGGACGGCTTCATCGGCCCGGGTCACGTGTCCACCGTGATCGGCTGCCGGCCGTACGAGTTCATCGCCCGGGACTACGGCAAGCCGGTGGTGGTGGCCGGGTTCGAGCCGCTGGACATCCTGCAGTCCATCTACATGCTGATGGTCCAGCTGTCCGAGGGCCGCAGCGAGGTGGAGAACCAGTACACCCGGGTGGTGCCGTGGGACGGCAACCTGGCCGCCCTGACCGCGATCAACAAGGTCATGGAGCTGCGCCCGTACTTCGAGTGGCGGGGACTCGGCTTCATCTCCCATTCCGCCATGCGGGTCCGGCCGGAGTACGCCGCGTTCGACGCCGAGCTGCTGTTCGAGGTGCCGGGGGTGCGGGTGGCCGACCCCAAGGCCTGCCAGTGCGGTGAGGTGCTCAAGGGCGTGCTGAAGCCCTGGGAGTGCAAGGTGTTCGGCACCGCGTGCACGCCGGAAACCCCCATCGGGACCTGCATGGTCTCGCCGGAGGGGGCCTGCGCCGCGTACTACAACTTCGGCCGGATGAACCGCCGGCGCGTGGTGGAAGTGAGCATTTCATGACCGACGGGGCAACCTGGGTGAACCAGGCCCTGCGCGAGCACGAGGAGCACACCGGGTCGGCCATCTCGCGGCCGAAGGCCCCGGCCAGCGAACGCGAGCAGCAGGTACTCGACCGGATCGACCGGGCCCGCAAGCGCCGGCCGAAGGTCCGCGAAGAGCGGATCACGATGTCGCACGGCTCCGGGGGCAAGGCCACCCGGACCCTGGTCGAGGCCGTTTTCCTCGATGCGTTCAGCAACCCGCTGCTCGAGCCGATGGAAGATGCCGCGCAGCTGCACCTGAACGGCTCCCGGGTGGCGCTCACCACCGACTCGTACGTGGTCTCCCCGCTGTTCTTTCCCGGCGGGGACATCGGTGACCTGGCCGTTAACGGCACCGTGAATGACCTGGCGGTGTCCGGCGCGACCCCGCTCTACCTGTCGGCCGGCTTCATCCTGGAGGAAGGTTTCCCGGTCGCCGACCTGGTCCGGATCGTGGCCTCGATGGAGGCCGCCGCCCGGGTCGCCGGGGTGCAGGTGGTCACCGGCGACACCAAGGTGGTGCAGAAGGGCAAGGCGGACGGCTGCTACATCAACACGGCCGGGATCGGCGTGGTCGAGCATGAGGTCTCCCTCGGCGTGGTGAATGCCCAGCCCGGGGACGCGGTGATCGTGTCCGGGCCGATTGGCGATCACGGTGTGACGATCATGCTGGCCCGGGGCGAGCTGGACATCGAGGCCGACATAGTCTCGGACACCGCGGCCCTGAACGGCCTGGTCGCCGACCTGCTTTCCGCCACCACCGGGGTGCGCGCGCTGCGTGATGCCACCCGGGGCGGGGTGGCCACCATCCTGAACGAGGTGGCCGCCGCGGCCGGGGTGGGCGTACTGGTCAACGAGGACGCCATCCCGGTCAGCCCCGTGGTCCGGGGCGCCTCCGAACTGCTCGGCATCGATCCCATGTACGTGGCCTGCGAAGGGCGGATGGTCGCCGTGGTCGACGGCGGCGAGGCGGACCGGGCCCTCGCCGCGCTCCGTTCCCACCCGCTGGGCGCGGACGCCGCGATCATCGGCCAGATCACCGCGGACCCGCCGGGCATCGTCCTGCTCAAGACGGCGTTCGGCGGGACCCGGATCGTGGACCTGCTGGTCGGTGACCCGCTGCCGCGCATCTGCTGACGGGCGGCACCCGTGCACGAACTGGCCATCACCGAGGGCGTGGTGCAGGCGGTGACCGAGCGGCTGCCCGGCAGGCCCATCGCCTGCGTGCACCTGGAGATCGGCGCCATGTCCGGGGTGGTCGCGGACTCCGTGCGGTTCTGCTTCGACATGGTGACCGAGGGCACCACGCTGGAAGGGGCGAAGCTGGACATCAGCCAGCCCGCGGCCCGGTGCCGGTGCCGTGACTGCGGCGCCGAGTTCGAGCCGGAGGGGGCGATCGCGCTGTGCGACTGCGGCAGCGCCGACGTGGCCGTCCTGGCCGGCCAGGAACTGCGGATCACGTCCGTGGAGGTGGTGTGACATGTGCGCGACCTGCGGCTGCGGCGTGGCCGGTGTCCGGGTGTTCGGCCCCGGCCAGCTCGGCCCGGCCGGCCACGACCACGGAACCGGAAACGGTCACGCCCACGACCACGGAGCGGGCGAGGTCCACGACCACGGGCACGGCGACGGGCACGAGCACGAGGACCATGACCACGGGCACGGCCCGGAAGACCGGACGGTCCAGATCCAGCAGAACATCCTGGCCAAGAACGACCGCCTGGCCGAGGACAACCGCGCCTGGCTCACCGCCCGCGCCATCCTGGCCGTCAACCTGATGAGCTCGCCGGGAGCCGGCAAGACGACGCTGCTGGAGCGCACCGCCCGGGAGGCCGGGGCCGGGCTGGGCCTGACCGTGATCGAGGGCGACCAGGAGACCACCCTGGACGCGTCCCGGATCGAGGCGGCGGGCTGCCCGGTGGCGCAGATCAACACGGGCGCGGGCTGCCACCTGGACGCCAGCATGGTGGCCCGCGGGCTGCACGCGCTGGACCCGCGCCCCGGCTCGGTGCTGGTCATCGAGAACGTCGGGAACCTGGTCTGCCCGGCCCTGTTCGACCTGGGCGAGGCGGCCCGGGTGGTGCTGTCCTCGGTCACCGAGGGCGCCGACAAGCCCATCAAGTACCCGCAGATGTTCCGCGGCGCGGACCTGGTCCTGCTGACCAAGGTGGACCTGCTGCCGTACGTGGACTTCGACACCGGGCGGCACGCCCGGGACCTGAAGCTGATCAGCCCGGGCGCGGCGATCCTGCCCGTCTCGGCCACCACCGGCGAGGGCCTGCCCGCCTGGTACGGCTGGCTCCGCGAGCGCGCCCGCTAAGCCCGCCCGTACCCTGGGGCCATTTCTTCCCCAACGGTCTGTTCCACCCAGTCCTTTACCCGGGCAATACTAAGCAAATGGCTCGTAAATTTACGGTCAGCAATTCTTAGTGACGTTCTGCGGTCAGGCGGGTTTCCAGTCGAGCCGGAACCACACGGCCGTGCCGCGGGTGGAGCCGTCCCGGTAGGTGTGGTGACCCCACCAGGCCGCCAGCGCCTGCACGGTGAGCAGCCCGTGCCCGGATTCCGCGAGCCGTCCGGGCAGGCCCGGAGCGGGTGCCGGCGTCGTGCCGGAACCGTCGTCCAGCACGGCGACACACGCGGACGCCCGCCCCCGCCAGACGAGGACCTGGAACTTCCCGCTCCGGCCGGTGCGGGTATGCCGGATCGCGTTGCTGGCGAGTTCCGACGCGCACAGCAGCGCGTCGTCCACCACGGGGCAGTTGTCCAGGACCCGGGCCACGAACCGGCGGGCCTGGGCCACCTGCTCCGGCCGCCCGGGGAACACGCGCCGTTTCGGCGTGCTGACCAGCCACGCGCCGTGCCAGGCCAGCTGGGTCAGCGAACCGGCCGGTAAGGCGTGCGGGGGTACGCCACGCGGCAGCGGCAGCGCGAAATCCGCCGCCGCCGGCGCCCCGGGGGCGGCCGTTGGTGAGCTGCCCAACATGACGCCTCTCCCATGGACATGTGGTTTGGACGCTTTTGTCTCTCTCACTCTGCCGGTAGCGGGGGCCCTTTTGCTAGAGCCTGGATGCACAAAAGCCATAAGCAATTCGTAAATGCGTTCATGTCTTATTGACCTTGCCCCTGGGGCAGGCCCGAGCATCGGCGTCCATGACCGACCGCCCCTTCACCCGGCGCCGCTCCCACTGAGCCGCGTTCAGCCGGCGCCGCTTCCACCGAGCCGCGTTCAGCCGGCGCCGCTTCCACCGAGCCGCGTCCAGCCGGCACCGCTTCCACCGAGCCGCGTTCAGCCGGCTCGCGGCCGCGGCCACGATCTCCGGCCTCGGGGACGGGATGACCCAGGTCGCGGGCGCGCTGCTGGCCGTCTCGCTGACCAGCAGCCCGCCCCGCATCGCCGGGCTGCTCGCCGCCCAGCAACTCCCCTGGGTTCTCGGCGCGCTCCCGGCGGGGGCCCTGGTTAACCGGGTGGACCGCCGCCGGGCCATGGCCGCCGCCTGCCTGGCCCGGGCGGCCGCGCTGGGCACGCTGGGGCTGCTCGTGGCGGCGGGCCGGGCCGGGCTGCCGGTCATGTACCTGGTCTTCCTGGTGACCGGCGCCGCGGGCGTGGTCTACGAGAACGCGGCCACCGCGATCGTCCCGGTCCTGGTCGCCCGGCCGGAGCTGACCCGGGCCAACGGGCGGCTGCAGGCCGCGTCGTCACTCAGCCGCAGCCTGCTGGCCCAGCCGCTGGGCGCGTGGCTGTTCACCGTGGCCCCGTGGGTCCCGTTCCTGCTCGACACGGCCGGCCTGCTGCTGGTCACCGTCATGACCTCAACCCTGCCCAGACTGGCCCGGACCCCGCCGCCCTCTGACGCCGGGGCGGCGGGCAGCGGCAGCGTCCCGCCTCGGCCAGCGGCCCCGGCCAGCACGCGCCGGGTCCCGTGCCCCCGGACCCGGCCGGCCAGGTCCCCCGGGTGACCTGGCGGGCATCGATGCACGAGGGCCTGACCTGGCTGGCCGGGCACCGGCCGCTGCGCGGGCTGGCCCTGGCCGTCGCCCTGTCCAACCTGGGGCTGGGCGCCCTGTTCTCGGTGTTCGTGTTGTTCGCCCGGGTCCGGCTGGGCACCGGCCCGCTTGGTTACGGCCTGCTCCTGGCCGTGATGGCGGCCGGGGGCCTGGCGGGCGGGCTGGCCGCCGGCCGGGTGACGTCAGCCATCGGCGCGGGCACCGCGCTGCGCGTGGACCTCGCCGTGGAAGCCCTGACCTACGCAGGCCTGCTGCTGACCCGCGACCCGGTCGTGGCGGGCGCGCTGCTGGCCTTCCTGTCCGCGAATCTGGCCGTGTTCTCGTCGGTGGGTGCGACGCTGCGGCAGTCGCTGGCCCCGCCCGGGATGCTGGGCCGGGTCCAGGGTGCCTACCGGGCGATCAGCAGCACCGGGCTGCTGGCCGGCGCGGCCCTCGGCAGCCTGCTCACCTCCGTGGCCGGCCTGACCGCCCCCCTCTGGCTCGGCCTGGCCGCCATCACCATGGTCATCGCCCTCGCCTGGCGCTCCTTCGGCGCCCTGGGCACGGTCGGCGTCTCCGCTACGGCGCCGTGACCAGCGGAGAGGGGTAGTTCCCAGAATTCTGGGAGGGTGATCCGGCGCCCGGGCCGTGATGCTTGCGGTAAGGAAAAAGGAAAGGAGCCAACATGTTCGCACGAACGTCAACATGGTCGGGATCACCCGAGGCACTGCAGAAGTGGGCCGGCAACGCGGCCGATGAGGTTATGGGCTTTGTGCAGAGCCTGCCCGGGAACGCCGGCGTGATGTTCCTGGTTGACCACGACAGCGGGACGGCCCTGACGCTGACCCTGTGGGACAGCGAGGCTGCCGCCCAGGCCACCGATCAATTCGCGGAGCAGAGCCGCGCCGCGACGGTCGCCGCGACCGGCACGGAACTGGTAGCGCGCGGCAGCTACGAGGTCGTGGCCAGCAGTTAGACTCAGCAGCGGGGAGGGGGGAGCTTCATGCTCACCGGACCGGCGCTCGACAATCTCGCCGCCGGAGTCGCCCGGGCCTGCCGGTCAGGACTCGACCCCGACGCCCTGCGGGGCGAGGTCCTGCCGCGGCTCCGGAAAGCTGTCCCGGTCGATGCGCTGTGGTGGGCCGCCGCGGACCCCGCCACGCTCCTCTTTACCCGCTCCTACCGTGAGGAACTGCCGGAGGAATCCGGCCCCTACTTTGTCGAGAACGAGTTCCTGCGCCAGGACGTCAACAAGTGGACCGATCTGGCCCGCGATCCGGCGGGCGTGCGGACGCTGATGCAGGCCACCGGCGGGCGCCCGGCCGGAAGCGATCGCTACCGGGACATTTTCGCGCCGCTGGGGCTGCAAGACGAGCTCCGCGCGGTATTGCGGGTCCGGGGCGTCTGCTGGGGCTACCTCTGCCTGCACCGCGAAGTAGCCTCGGCCAGGTTTTCCGCTGCGGAGGCACGCTTCGTGCAGCAGATCGCCCCGCATATTGCCGAGGGCATCCGCATGGGCTTGCTGCGGCAGGACTGCGATCTGGAATCTCCAACGGACGGTCCCGGGCTGGTCCTCCTGGCCGCCGACGGTGCGGTCGCCGGGATGAACCAGGCCGCGGAGCGGTGGCTTGAGGAACTCGGCGGCCAGCCGGACGGGTCGGAACTTCCGATCGAGATCTCGGCGCTGGCCACCCGGCTCCGGCACCTGAAAGACCTGGAGCCCGCGCTGCCGCGGCTGCGGGTCCGGACGAGAAGTGGCCGGTGGGCCGTGGTGCACGCCTCCTGGCTGAGCACTCACGCTGAGGACACGATCGCCGTCATCATCGAGGAGGCGGCGCCGGCCGAGGTCGCACCGCTGATCATGACCGCTTACGGCCTGACCGCCCGCGAGCAAACGATCACGGCGCTGGTCTGCCAGGGCCTCCCGACCCGGCAGATCGCCAGCCAGCTGCACCTGACCACCGACACCGTGCAGGATCATCTGAAGTCCGTGTTCGACCGGACCGGCGTGCGCAGCCGCGGCGAACTTGTCGCCACGATCCTGCGCCGGGACTACCTGCCCCACGCGATGGCCGGTGATCCGCTCAACCGGTCCGGCGCCTTCACCCCGGCGCCAGCCAGGGCCCGGCTCCTCCCGTAGCCGCGAGCCCGGCCCCGAAGGGTGGGATTAACACCACCGAGATCGGCGGCCGGACCCGATATCAATGGAGGAGCACGAGGAGCACCTGACCGGGAGTGCTGGATAAGGGATGCGGCGCGACATGGAGATACCGATGAGTGACGGCGCCAGCGGTTTCCGCCGGCTGGGCCGGCTGACCATCCGGACCTGCGTCCGCGGGCTCGTCATCGCGGTCCTCTCGGTGATACCGGGGATCCCGCTGTTCATCGCCTCCATCGTTTCCCTCCCCCTCCTGGCCGTGGGGATCGGGGTGGTGCCCGTCCCGATGAGCCTGCTGGGCGTGCGCCGCCGGGCCAGCCAGCAGCGCCGCTTCGCGCTGGAGTGGTCGCGCGTGAGCATCGCCACGCCCTACCGCCCCCGGCCGCATGAAGTCAGCAACGGGCTGATCGGGCGGCTGCAGCGGTGCAAGTGGCTGCTGACCGACCCCGCGACCTGGCGGGACCTGCTGTGGATCCTGGTCAACGTGCCGGTCGGGGTGGCGCTCGGGGCGCTCCCCGCGTTCGGCGTCGTCGTCGGCCTGGGCGGTTTGCTGTCCGGGGTGTGGCTCCACGGGGGCGGCCACATCCGGGAGCTGGGGCTTTTCCTGGGCCTGCTGCTGCTCGGCGTGCTCGGGGGTCCGCGGATACTGAAGGCGCACGGCCAGTTCAGTGCGGCGCTGCTGGCCCCGACCCGGAAGGAGCTGGACGCACAGCTCGGCCGGCTGAACGAGTCGCGCTCCGAGGTGGTGGACGCGTCCGCGGCCGAGCTGCGCCGGATCGAGCGCGACCTGCACGACGGGGCGCAGGCCCGGCTGGTCTCGCTGGGCATGAGCATCGGCCTGGCCGAGCAGGTGCTCAGGAACGATCCCGACCTGGCGCTGAAACTGCTGGCCGAGGCGCGGGAGTCCAGCGGCCAGGCCCTGACCGACCTGCGCCACCTGGTCCGCGGGATCCACCCGCCGGTACTGGCCGAACGCGGCCTGGACGGCGCCGTCCGGGCGCTCGCGCTGACCCTTCCGCTACCGGTGGACCTGCGCATCGATCTGCCGGGCCGCCCGCCGGCCCCGGTAGAGTCCGCCGCCTATTTCGCCATCGCCGAGGTACTGGCTAACGTGGTCAAGCACAGCGCCGCGCGGAGCGCCTGGGTGCAGCTTGAGTACAGCAGTCAGGCCCGGCTGATCGCGATCATCGGCGATGACGGCGCCGGCGGGGCCGTCCCCCGGATCGGCGGCGGGTTGCGCGGGATCGAGCGGCGGCTGGCCGCCTTCGACGGGGTGATCGCCGTGACCAGCCCGGTCGGCGGCCCGACCGTGGTGACCATGGAGCTGCCGTGCGAGTTGTCCTTGGCGAGGACCTGACCCTCCTGCGGGACGGGCTGATCCGGCTGCTGACCGCGTACGACATGGAGGTCGTGGAGGCCGTGGACAACGGGCCCGCGCTGTTGCACGCGCTGATCACCCACCGGCCGGACGTGGCGGTGGTGGATGTGCGGCTGCCGCCGACCTTCACCGACGAGGGCCTCAAGGCGGCGATCGAGGCCCGGGCCCAGGTGCCGGGCCTGCCCGTGCTGGTCCTGTCCCAGCACGTCGAACAGCTCTACGCGCGCGAACTGCTGTCCGGCGGCCACGGCGGCCTGGGCTACCTGCTCAAGGACCGGGTCTCCGACGTCCGGCGGTTCATCGAGGCGGTACGCACCGTGGCGGGCGGCGGCACCGCCCTGGACCCCGAGGTCGTCTCCCAGCTGCTGGCCCGCCGCGCCCGCGACGAGCCGCTGCGCCGGCTCACCCCGCGGGAACGCGAAGTGCTCGCCCTGATGGCCGAGGGACGCACCAACGCCGGCATCGCGGCCCGGCTCGTGGTCACCGAGAAGGCCGTCAGCAAGCACATCAACAACATCTTCACCAAGCTCGACCTGTACCGCGGCGGGGACGACAACCGCCGCGTGCTGGCCGTTCTGACCTACCTCAACATCTGAGCTGACCGGCCCCCGCCGCTGACCGCACCCCTCTGGCCCGGCCTGGCCGCCATCGCCGCGGCCGTAGCCATAGTCAGTAGAGCCCTAGCTCCTGACTGAGATCGGCTAGCTCGTCGGCTGCGGCCCGGCGCTGCAGATCATCCTTCCGCTTATATTCCATGAGCGCCTCGAACGTGACCCGGCGGTGCCGGCCGACCTTGCGAAACGGGATCTGCCCGGATTCGAGCAGGCCGATGACATAGGGCCGGGACACGTTCAGCAGATCGGCTGCCTGCTGGGTGGTGAGCTCAGCGTTCTTCGGGATGATCTGGACGCCCTGACCATTGGCCAGCAGATCGAGGACCTGGGCGAGCATGATCACGGTCGGGCGTGGGATCACCAGGGCATCATCGCCACCGACCTCGCCGAGGACCCTGATGAGGTCCTCTTCCGGGTGACTGTTCAGATAGTCGCTGATGCGCCGCGCGGCCCGGCCAGCGACATCCGTGTCCACAACGCCTGGGTCAATCGAGGCGATTGGTTTGCTGGCCACTTCTGCCACCTCCCTTAGCCGCATTATCCGCAATAATCGAAGCATTCGCAAGAGCGGCGCGACCGCGAGGGTGCCTCAGACGAGTCCATTGCCACTGGTTCGATGGATCCGCTGGACGGTTATCACGGGGGCCAGGTCAGGTGGAACCAGACGGCGCGGCCGGGTAAGCCGGCCGGGCCGAGTTCCTGATGGCCCCAGGCGGCGGCGAGGTCCGCGACCACGCGCAGGCCGTGACCGGACTCGGCCAGGTCGCCTGGCCCGGACGACCTGGGCGCGGGGCCGCGCGGCGCGCCGTCGTCGATGACCGCGACGCAGGCCGAGGTGCGGCCGCGCCACACCAGGACCTGGAACCGGCCGCCCTGCCCGGAGCGGGTGTGCTGGATCGCGTTGCTGGCCAGCTCGGATACGCAGAGCACCGCGTCGTCGGCGGCCGGGCAGCCGTCCAGGGCCCGGGTCACGAACCGGCGGGCCTGCCCGACCTGATCCGGGCGGCCGGGAAAGACCCGCCGCCGCGGGCTGGCCACCAGCCGCGCACCCTCCCCGGCGAGCTGGGCCAGGATCCCCGCGGGGGCCGTCGATCCGGCCGTGGGGCCAGACCGGGCCGGGACGCGAGCGGCCGCGGCGCACGAAGACATCCCGGGCCTCCAATCTCGTTGGTCGCGAGAGGCTGACCGGGCTAGGTTTTCGTTATCTGCCTACGCAACGCTAGAGAGTGCGCACGGTCAGCGAACCGGTCAGATCAGCCCGCGCGGTTGTAGGGCGCGGTAGGGACGCACGCGGAGGAGCGACGATGGCGTTACGGGACCCGGAAGCCGGCGCGAGCCCGCTCGCGCTGTTCGGCGCGGAGCTGCGGCACTACCGCACGGCCGCGGGGCTGAGCCAGGAACAGCTCGGCGACCGGATCGGCTACTCGGCCGCCCTGGTCGGCGCGGTGGAGACCGCGCGGCGGATGCCCACCGAGGACTTCACCGCCCGCTGCGACGTGGTCGAGGAGCTGGGCACCGGAGGTGCGCTGCTGCGGTTGCGGGCGCACCTGCGGGATCAGCTGCACCGGCAGGTCTGGCCGCCGTGGTTCCGGGAGTGGCCGAGCATCGAGCGCGAGGCGCTGTCGCTGCGGTCCTGGGAACTGGCCTCATCCCCGGCCTGCTGCAGACGGCCGACTATGCACGGGCCATGCTGCGCGGGGCACTGCCCGACGCCACCGATGACGAAGTCGAACAGCAGGTGAGTGCCCGCCTGGAGCGCCAGCAGATCCTGGCGACGGCAGGACCCGCCGATGTTGTGGGCGATCATGGACGAGGGGACCCTGCGGCGGCGGTTGGTACCGCTGACATCAATGCGTGAGCAGCTCGGGCATCTCATCGACGCGTCCCAGAATCCCAAGGTCAAGGTACTGGTCGTGCCGGCCTCGGCGGGAGCTCACGTAGGGCTGTCTGGCGGCTTTCGTCATCGCCGAATTCCGTGACGCGCCCGACGTCGTCTACCTCGACACCGCCGCCAGGGGCAGATCGCCGACCACCCGGACATCGTCAAGGCGTGCGACCAGATCTTCGATACCCTGCGAGCAGAGGCCCTGCCGCCGCGGGCCTCGCTCGACCTGATCGCTGAGGTGAGAGACACATGGACCTGACCCGCGCCGTCTGGCGCAAGGCATCCGCCAGCGGGAGCCGGGAACTGCGTGGAGGTCGCGGTCAACCTGCCCGGCGTGGTGGCCGTCCGCGACTCCAAGGACCCGGCCGGCCCCGCACTGACCTTCACCCCCGACGCCTGGCGCGCGTTCACCAGCCGCCTGCGCCGGCGCGCCAGCTGACCCACGACATCTGAGCGCCGGCGCCGCCTGCTGAGGCGTGCGCCGGCGCTCGGCCGTCACCGGGTGGCTCATGCTGGCGTCAGGCGGCGGTCCGGTGCTGGAACAGCCAGGACGCCGCGGCGAACGACACGACGAGGATGCCCGCGCACCAGGCGCACGCCAGCCACACCTCGTGACCCACGGCCGCGCCGGTCGAGGTGTGCCCCATCCACAGGCCGCGCATGGTCTCCACGATCGGCGTGAACGGCTGGTGCTCGGCGAACCCGCGCATCCACGACGGCAGCGTCTGGGCGGGCACGAACGCCGTGCTGACGTAGGGCAGGAACATGAGCACGAACGTGAACGAGTTCGCCGCCTCGACGCTCCCGGCCAGCAGGCCGACCGCGGCCGCCAGCCAGGACAGGGCCAGCACGAAGAACAGGATCATGGCCGCCGCTGCTAGCCAGCCGGCCGGGCCCGCCGTGGGCCGCCAGCCGACCGCCAGGCCCACGCCGATGACCAGGGCCGTGGCGACGAGGTTGCGGGCCAGGCTGGCCACGACGTGGCCGACCAGGACCAGGGAGCCGCTGATCGGCATGGACCGGAACCGGTCCACGATGCCGTTGCTCATGTCGGTGGCCACCGCGACCGCGGTGGTGCCCGCGCCGAACCCGGCGCACAGCACGATGAGGCCGGGGACCACATAGTTGACGTAGGCGCCGCTGCCGTCGAAGGCGCCGCCGAACACGTACACGAACAGCAGCATCAGCACCACGGGCAGCATCAGCGCGGTGAAGAACGCCTCCGGGTCCCGCAGGGACCGGCGGACGCAGCGGGTGACCATCACCCGCGAGTCGGTGAGTGCGTAGGCCATGCTCATCGGGCCATCTCCTTCGCTTCGTGCCGGGCGGCTGATCCGGGGTGGGCCGCTGATCCGGCCTGGGCGGCAGATCCGGCTTCGGCGGCGCCGGTGACGGACAGGAACACGTCGTCCAGGCTGGGGCGGTAGGTGGACACCTTGTGCGCGGGCGCGCCGGCCTCCTGGAGCCGGCCCAGGATCTGGAAGATCTCACCGGCCGTGCCCTCGGTGGCCACGTCGATGGTGCGCAGCCGGCCGTCGGCGCGTACCGGGTCGAGCCCGCGGAGGGCCCGCTCGTAGGCGGCCGGGTCGGCGAACTGGAGCCGGACGACTTCCGCGCCGAGCCTCGCCTTGAGCTCGTCGGGTGTCCCGCGGGCCACGACCCGGCCGTGATCGAGCACCGCGACCGTGTCCGCGAGCTGGTCTGCCTCCTCCAGGTGCTGGGTGGTCAGCAGGACCGTGACACCCTCGTCGACCAGGCGCCGCACCGTGCTCCACGTCTGTTCGCGGCTGCGCGGGTCCAGTCCGGTGGTCGGCTCGTCCAGGAACACGAGCGGGGGCCGGGCGATCATGCTGATGGCCAGGTCCAGGCGCCGCCGCATCCCGCCGGAGTACTTGGCGGCCCGGCGGCCGGCCGCGTCGGCCAGGTCGAACTCGGCGAGCAGTTCCGAGGCGCGGGCCCGGGCCGCCATCCGGGACAGGCGCAGCAGCTGGCCCATCATCTCCAGGTTCTCCCGGCCGGTCAGCTTCTCGTCCACCGCCGCGAACTGCCCGGTCAGGCTGATCGACTGCTTGACCCCGCCGGGGTCGGTGCGCAGGTCGTGCCCGGCGATGGTGGCGGTCCCCGCGTCGGGGCTGCATCAGGGTGGCCAGGATCCGGACCATCGTGGTCTTGCCCGCGCCGTTCGGTCCGAGCAGGGCCAGCACCGAGCCGGTCTCGACGGCCAGGTCCACGTGATCAAGGACGGCGTGGCCGCTGAAGGACTTGCAGATGCCCTCGGCTTCAACTGTGTATGTCATACACTGAACTGTATGCGTCGTACACAGTTGAGGTCAAGCGGATATTGCGCCGCCTCCCTGAGCTCGTGCCGGCCCCGTAAGGTGGCGGGATGACGGAGGAGCCGATGCCTGCTCAGCGCGCAGCGGATGCCGGGGGCCGCGCGGGGGATGCCGGGGCTACTGACGGCGCCCGGCCTGCTCAGAGTGCGCCGTCCCCGCCACTCCCCCCGGGCCTGGACCTGCTCTGGGGCCGCCGCGGCCGGGGCCAGCGCGGCCCGAAGCCCGGCCTGTCCGTTGACGCGATCGTGGCGGCCGCCATCGCGATCGCCGACGCCGAGGGCCTGGAGGCGGTGTCCATGGCCCACGTCGCCGACCAGCTGGGCTTCACCACGATGTCGCTGTACCGGCACGTCACCAGCAAGGAGGAACTCCTCCAGCTGATGTGGAACGGCAGCGCCCAGGGGGCCGAGGAACTGGTCATCACCGGGGATGACTGGCGGGCCCGGCTGCGGATGTGGGCCATGGTCCAGCGGGAGATGATCGACCGCCACCCGTGGATCACCCAGATGCCGATGGCCGCGCCACCCATGGCGCCGAACTCGCTGGCGTTCGTGGAGCGCGGGCTGGAGGCGATGGACGATTCCGGCCTGGCCGATGCGGACAAGCTCCGGGTCATCGGCCTGATCAGCTCCTACACGCTCAGCGAAGGCCCGGATGGCCCACGACGCCGCCCGGGCCGCCCGGCAGGCGCAGGCCGCAGCGACCGGAACTGAGCCTCTGCCCGCCTGGACCTGGGAAGGGCTGGTACGGGAGGTCGCCGACGAGCAGACCTACCCCCGGCTGCACCGGCTGGCCTGGTCGGCCAGCATCGGCGATGACCCGACCGGCTTCGACGAACAGGAAGAGTTCCGCTTCGGCCTGGACCGCATTCTCGACGGCGTCGAGGTCCTCATCGCCCGCACCCAGGCCCGGGGCCGGCGGACTGACGCCCCCGCGTTCCATGATCCTGGTCAGAACCTGCTGTCATTCCGCAGCTATCGCCCAGGAACGTGGGCCGGCCATCCGGTCTCAGGCCGGACGGCCAGTCAGCGGACGGGGGCGGTTACCTTGCGGGGCCGTCCCGGCCTGCGCTCCCAGCGCTGCCCGAAGGTGATGATCGCGTCGCGCAGCCACAGCTTCCCGGTCCGGAGCTCGTAGGCGGCTTCGGGAAACCGGGGATTAGCCGCGGCCAGCTCGTGGACCCGCTGGGCCGACACCCCCAGGATCTCCGCTGCCTCGGGAGCAGAGACCAGCGCCGGGAGCGTCGGCCGTTCGTTCTCGGCATCGAGTACGTCCTGGCGGACAGCCTCCAGACGGACGACCGGCCATCCGGGCAATCCGGCCTCAGCCGCCTGGGCCTCGATAAGCGCCCCGCCCATGTCCGCCGCTGATCGGGCCTGCTCGGCCTGCACGCTGACGGTGGCGCTCCAGGCTCCGCCGCCCGCGGAGACGACTCCATCGTGCGCGGCCAGCAGGTCCATGAGCCGGTCCCCGGCGACGTCCAGCTCCGCCTCGCTGACCCGGCTCTCCGGTGCACGAGTGGCCAGATGGACGCTGAACCAGTCCACGTTCTTACCTCCTCGCGGGTGGCCAATGACCACCCTTGCGCCGGATATCCGCTAGCCAGTTACTGAACGTTCGCTGCGAGCTTGGAGTCTTGGGCACCTTGATCGGCGAGTGCACAGGATCGGCTGGGCGGAGCTGCGGGTAACCACCGCCCCGGGGTTTCCGGTATGTCCAGCCCTGGCTGTCGATCAGGTAGGCGATGACTTCGCGGTAGTCCTTCGGGACCTCACGGCCGGGCCGGTCAGATAACACGATACCTGTTCCCTTGTTATATCTCAAGGAATATGGACCGGGCTGCCTCCTGGAAGGCTTGTGCTGACCCATGACTGCGGTCTACCTGAGGGCACCGACACAACCTCGTGTGGCCCTGGCGAGGATCCGGGCTTAACGCGGGGTTCCGGCTGGCCGTCCTGGCCTCAGCGGCCCGGTTCCGCCGGGCCTGATCCGCCGGGCGTGACCAGGCCGGTTTCGTAGGCGAAGACGACGGCCTGGGCGCGGTCGCGGAGGTCCAGCTTGGCCAGGATGCGGCCGACGTAGGTCTTGGTCGTCTGCTGGGCGATGACCAGGGTGTCGCTGATCTCGGTGTTGGACAGACCGCGGGCGATCAGCCGCAGCACCTCGGACTCGCGGTGGGTGAGCGCGCCGAGCGTGGCCGGGAACGGCGGGTCCGGGCGTGGCTGGCGGGCGAAGTCGGCGATCAGCCGCCGGGTCACCGCGGGGGCGAGCAGGGCGTCACCGGCGGCCACGACGCGGACCGCGTGGACCAGTTCGGCAGCGGTGGCGTCCTTGAGCAGGAAGCCGCTGGCGCCGGCCCGCAACGCCTCATACACGTAGTCGTCCAGGTCGAACGTGGTGAGCATCAGCACCCGCGGCCGCTCCGGGCCGGCTGCGGAGCCGAGGATCTGGCGGGTGGCCTGCAGGCCGTCCAGCACCGGCATCCGCACGTCCATCAGGACCACGTCGGGGTGCAGGTGCCGCGTCTGGCGGACCGCGTCGGCGCCGTCAGCGGCCTGGCCCACCACCACCAGGCCCGGCTGGGCGGCGAGTACCGCGGCGAAGCCCTCTCGCACCATCGCCTGGTCATCGGCGATCAGGCATCGCGTGGTCGCACCGCCGGCCACCGCACCGCCGCCGCCGCCGCACCGCCGCCGCCGAGCCCGCCGGCCGTCATGCCGTCGTGCCGAGCGGGAGCACCGCAGATACCACGAAGCCGCCGCCGGCCGACGGGCCGGCCGAGAGCGAGCCGCCGAGCAGCGCGACCCGCTCACGCATCCCGGTCAGCCCGTGACCAGACCCGGGTTCGCTCCGGGACGGCCCGGCGGCCCCGCCGGGCCCGTTGGCCACCCGCAGCCGGACCGCCCCGGCATCGTGGCCCACCGACACGCTGACCGCCGCTCCGGGCGCGTGCTGGCTGGCATTGGACAGCGATTCCTGCACAATCCGGTACGCGCACACCGCAACGCCGGAAGGCACGTCGCCCATCGCCTGGGTACGGCCAGCTCGACCGATACCCCGGCGCGGCGGGCGGCGTCGACGAGCGCGGGCAGGTCTGACAGCTGAGGCTGCGGCGCGAGCCCGGCGGGCTGGTCGTAGCGCAGCACGCCGAGCAGCCGCCGCATCTCCGCCAGCGCCTCGCGGGCCGCCCCGCTCAGCGAGCCGAACTCGGCGACGGGCTGATTCGGGCAGGTCGCTGAGGCGGTAGGGCGCGGTCTCAGCCTGGACCGCGATCAGCGACATGTGATGGGCGACCACGTCATGCAGTTCCCGCGCGATCCGGGTGCGCTCCTCCAGGACGGCCCGCCGCGCCCGCTCCAGCTCGGTGCGCTCGGTCTGGGCGGCCAGCGCCCGCTCGGCACGCCACCTGGAACTGATGCTGTCCACGGCGATCGTCCCCGCCGTGAACAGGATGGTCGCGCTGATCGGGCCATTCAGGTCCGGCAGGTCCCGCACGAGCCACAGCCACCAGGGGATGAGGCTCAGCGCCCACATCCACCACAGCACCGGCCGCCGGTAGCGGACCCCGGCCACGCAGAACAGCACCAGCAGCACCAGCACCTGCGCCGGGCCCCAGGGCCAGCCTCCCCGCCACTGCGCGGGTACCAGCGGGGCGAGCAGCAGCGCGAGCCACCCGATCCGCCAGCCCAGCAGCGGATACCGGGCCGCCAGCAGCAGCGGCGTCACCACCGCCACGACCAGCAGCACCTGCCCGGCGCTGAGCGGCGGGTAGTGGAAGTAATAACAGGGGCTGGCGCGGCACGACGTGGCGGCGCGGGAGTGACCGTGGGCTCCGTATGGATGCTGGCCAGGTTGAGCACGAACAGCACCAGCGTCGTCAGGCTCAGCGCCAGATAGGCCCGGCGCGGCCACGGCGGGTGCCACCAGGCCGGGGGCGCGTCCGGGCCGGCCAGCACCTGGATCAGCCCGCGCCACGCCTGCCCCGCGCGCCACCAGGGCGGCGCTGCTCGCCGCCGGTGCCTGGCCAGGCATCCGTTTCACGATGTCAGCGTAGGCCGCCAGCGGCCACCGCTCATCACACCAGCATGGTCATACCCAGGTATGAGCTCGCCCGGCCGCGGGGCCGGACTACCTGCCTGGTATGACCGCCAATCCGGCTCCCTGGTGCGATGACCGGCACCGGCCCAGCGGACAGCCTTAATCGCGGTGCTTCTTTCACGCATCGCCCTGTGTCTAACCCGCCTCCGGGAGGCGCATCATGAATGTTGAGATCACCGGGCTGACCCGGCGCTTCGGCCGCACCATGGCCGTGGCGGGGGCGGACCTGCAGGCTGGCCCGGGAGTGTTCGGGCTGCTGGGCCCCAACGGAGCGGGCAAGACCTCGCTGCTGCGGATGATGGCGACGGCGGTCCCGCCGACCTCGGGCCGGCTACGGCTGCTGGGCCGCGATCCGGGCCGCTACGGACCGCGGCAGGAGATCCGGCGCCGGCTCGGGTACCTGCCGCAGAACCTCGGCTATTACCCGGGCTTCACGGTGGCGGAGTTCGTGGAGTATTTCGCGCTGCTGAAGGAGATGCCCCCGGCGCGGGTCCAGGCCGCGGTGGCGGTGGCCGTCGAACGGGTCGAACTGGGCAGCAAGGCGAAGGCCAGGCTGCGCACCCTGTCCGGCGGGATGCTGCGCCGGGTGGGGATCGCGCAGGCGATCGTCAACGAGCCGGAGTTGCTGCTGCTGGACGAGCCGACCGCCGGGCTCGATCCCCAGCAGCGGATGGTGTTCCGGGGCCTGCTCCGCGACCTCGGCCAGCACGCCACGGTCGTGGTCAGCACCCACCTGGTGGAAGACGTCGGCGCCGCCTGCGCTCAGGTCGCGCTGATGGACCAGGGCACAGATCGTGTTTCACGGCACCCCGGCTGACCTGGTCGCCCGCGGCGAGGACCCGGCCGCGGAAGGCCGGGACCTAGGCGATTCGCCGCTGGAGCGCGGGTACAGCGCCGTCCTGGCCGGAGTCCGGTCATGACCGCCACCAGCGCCCCGGCCGTCTCCCGGCCGCGGCCGGCCCCCCGTCATCCCGCACTGGTGACGGCCCGGCTGCTGCGCCTGGAGCTGCGCCATAACGCCATGCTGTGGATGCTGCCGGTGGTCTTCGCACTGTTCTGGCTCACCACGTACCGCAAGACCATGGCCATGCCGCCCTTGTGGAACATGCGTGCCGTCAGCCTGCAAAGCGGCGCGATTCTGGATTTCATCACTCCGGTGGTCGGCGCGGCCGCGTGGATGGGGTCCCGGGATGCCCGCCGCCACACCTCCGAACTGATGAGCATCTCCGCCCGGCCGCGATGGGCCCGCCTGCTGCCGACGTGGGCCGCCACCACCTGCTGGGCACTGGTGGGGTACCTGATCTGCCTGGCCGTCCTGTACGGGATGACCGCGCACCAGGCCAGCTGGGGCGGCCCGCTGTGGTGGCCGGCCGCGGTCGTGGCCGCGAGCCTGCTGGCCTTCTCCGCGCTGGGATTCACCGCTGGGGCTCTCCTGCCCAGCCGGTTCACGGCACCGCTGGCCGCCATCGCGGCGTTCTTCGTGCTCGCGCTCAGCACGCAACTCATCGTCGGCAGCCACTCGTACTGGCAGATCTCGCCGGTGGTCGCCGCCCCATGGGACATCGGATCGAACGCGAGCATGGCGACCTTTTACCCCTACGTTCCTGACCTGGCGATGGCCCAGGTGATGTTCCCCGCCGGGCTGACCGTGGCGCTGCTGGCGGCCCTGGCCCTGCCCCGGGGCTCCGGCGGGCGACGCCTGCGCGCCGCCGCTGCGGCGGTCACCGCGGCCGGCCTGGCGGCAGCCGGGACCGCCGTGGCGCTGGCCGGAACCGGCCGCTGGACAGCCAGGGCATGATCGCCATCCCGGCCCTGCATGATGCGGCCAGCGACCGGCCGCTCCGCTTCACCCCGGTCTGCAGCCATACCGCGATCCCGGTCTGCCTGAATCCCGCCTACGCGAGCTATCTTCCGGTCACGGTGACCGCTCTCGCACCGCTGCTCAGCGAGGTGGCCGGCCTGCCGGGCGCACCGGCCCGCATCAGCCAGGCCGCAGCGGTCTACCGGCAGGGAACCGGCAACTCCGTCAGCATCGGGCTGGCTGGCCCGGCTATCAGCGGCCGGCCACCGGTGTTCCGCCTGCTTCTTCCGGTCCAGCTGGCAGGACCCGCCGTGACCACCAGCCAACTGGCCGCCGAGATCAGATCGAGCACCGGGCTCGGCATCGTCTCCAGCATCGTCGGCGCGGGCCGCCACCCGTCCCCGGCCCAGCAGGCGGTGCTGGCGGTCCTGGCCCGGGTGTCCGGCCTGCCGCAGCCCACCTCGCCTCCCCGCAGCACACCGTCGGGCAGCCGGAAGCGCGCGGCGCCGAGCCCGCCGGCGCCAGAGCCGGCCCCCGGATCACCGGCCTACGCCGCCGCCCAGCGGTTCGCGGCGCTGACCCCGCTGGCCCGCCGCATCTGGCTCGTCCGGCACCTGCCCGCGCTGCGGGCGGGCCGGATCACGCTGGCGCAGCTGCCATGACCGCCGGCGGGGCAGGCAAAGTGGCGGCGCCAGCCGAACGGGCCCGCATGGCGCGGCGGGCCCGGCCACCGGCCGCCGGAGTGCGCCTGGTGCGGCTGCTGCGGCTGTATGCCACCAGCCGGCGGGTCCCGGCGGCCGTGGCCGCGATAGCGGCGTGCGCCATCGGGCTGAGGATCGCGCTGATCTGGCCCTGGGACACCTACGGCGCCCTGCAGTTGCCGCTGGTGTTCGAGGCCGGAGCCGCGGCCGCCATCACCGTCATTACCGCGAGCCGGCTCGGCGACCCGGAACGGGTGGCCGGCCGGTGGCTGCCGTTCCTGCGGCTCGCCACGGTGCTGGCGCTGACCGCGGTGGCGGTCGGCGCGCTGGCCGCCGCCGGGGCCGGTGCGCACCTGGCCGGCGGCACCCTGGACGTACTGCGCAACGTGACCGGGATGACCGGCATCGGGCTGCTGTGCGCGGCCGCTCTCGGCGGCGGCCTGGCCTGGGCCGGCCCGACCGGCTACCTGGTGGTCGGCGTGTACGCGCTGTACACGCAGTGGCACCACCCAGCACTGACCACGCCGTGGATCTGGCCGGCCCGGCCCCCGCACGACCTGGGCGCGGCGATCTGCGCCGGGCTGGTGTTCACCGTCGGGCTGGCGGTCTTCGCGGTGCGCGGAGCCCGCGATCGCGCCGACGAGTGATCCGCCCGGCGGCACCGGGGAGGCGCGCCGGGCTATTGTCGGGCCATGCGGACGCTGGCGGTGATCGGTGCGGGCGCCAAGGGCATCGCGATCGCCGCGAAGGCCCGGGCGCTCGCCGACACCGGATTCGACCCGCCCCGGGTGGTGCTGGTCGAACGGAGCGCACCGGCCGCGACCTGGACCGGCCGGCAGGGCTACACCGACGGCTCGCTGCCGCTGGGCACCCCGCCCGAGAAGGACGTCGGCTACCCGTACCCGCCGAGCTGGGGTGCGGCCTCGGACGCGGTGACCGACGCCATGATGGCCTACAGCTGGCCGCGGAACCTGATCGCCGGCGGCACCTACGCCGACTGGGTGGATCGCGGCCGCCAGCGGCCCACGCATCGCGAGTGGGGCGCCTACCTGCGTGAGGTCGCCGTGAAGTGCGGGGCCGAGACCCTCGTGGCCGAGGTGACCGCGCTGGACACCGAGGCCGGCCGCTGGCGGCTCGGGCTGGCCGGTGGCGGCACGCTCGAGGCGGACGGGGTCGTCGTGACCGGCCCTGGCCCGCCGGTCACGGTGCCGGGCCAGCCGGCCCATCATCCGCTCGTCCTGGACGGCCGCAGTTACTGGCAGCACCTGGGCCCGATGGGCCACCGGGCGCGGAACATCTGTGTCATCGGCAGCGGCGAGACGGCCGCCTGGGTCGTGATCACCCTGGCCAGGCACTGCCACCGGCACTCGGCCATCGACGTGCTGACCAGCCGCGGTGTCCTCTACTCCCGTGGCGAGAGCTTCGACGAGAACCGTTTCTACTCCGATCCAGGCGACTGGCCCCGGCTGGCCGAATCGCACCGCCGCGAGTTCCTCGACCGCACCGACCGGGGTGTGTTCTCGGTCCAGGCCGAGGCGACCCTCAATCAGCTGCGCGGCTTCCGCACGCTCGCCGGGCGGGCGCTGCATATCGAGGCCGGGCAGCGGCAGGTCGTGGTCACCGCCGGCTACGGGGAAGACCGGGAACGCGTCGCCTATGACCTGGTGGTCGTGGCGCGCGGCTTCGACGGGCACTGGTTCGAGCGCCTGCTGGGCCGGGAGGCGAAGGCCCGGCTCACCGCCGCCCGCGCCGGGGATGAGCTGGAGCGGCGCATCGACGTGAACCTGGCCGTGGCGGACCTGGAGCCGCCGCTGCACCTGCCGGTGCTCGCCGGACTCGCCCAGGGACCGGGCTTCCCCAACCTCAGCTGCCTCGGCCTGCTCAGCGACCGTGTCCTGCGGCGCTACGTCCCGCTGCCCGCCGCAGCCCTGGAGTTCGCCGAGAGGAGCCAGCGTGTCTGAGCCGGCCTACGAAGCCTGGGAGCACGACGACTACGTGCATCGCAGCGTGGTGCTGCCCGCCGGACTGGCCGAGCGGCTGGCCGCCGAGGCGGAGCGGCGCGACATCTCGGTGAGCGATTTGCTGATCGAATACGCCGAAGCAGGCCTGCGCGCGCAGGCCCCGGATTCCTGATTACGCCCCGGCTCCCGCCGCCCACTGAGATACCACCGGACTCACCAGCCCCGGGACCGGCACGGCCAGGGGAAAGGCGGCACACTGGGCTGGTGGCGAGCAACGTCCGGACCAGCAATGTCCGGACCTCCATCCGGGTCGAGGGCGTGGTCCAGGGGGTCGGGTTCCGGCCGTTCGTCTACTCCCTGGCCACCCGGCTGGGCCTGGCTGGCTGGGTCGGCAACGACGTGGACGGCGTGTTCGCCGAGGTGGAGGGGCCCGCCGAGCAGATCCGGGACTTCCTGGCCGCGCTGGAGCGGGACGCGCCGCCGCTGGCCCGGGTCGAGCGGGTCAGCGCCCAGCCCATGTCCCCGGACGGGCGCCCCGGCTTCGCCATCGTGGCCAGCGACACGGCCGGCGCGCGGCGCGCCCTGGTCTCGGCGGACAGCGCGACCTGTGCGGACTGCCTGCGTGAGCTGGCCGACCCGGGCGACCGGCGGTTCGGGTACCCGTTCATCAACTGCACGAACTGCGGACCGCGGTTCACGATCGTCCGTGACGTGCCCTACGACCGTCCGCTGACCACGATGGCGGGCTTCACCATGTGCGCGGCGTGCGCGGCGGAGTACCACGACCCGGCCAACCGCCGGTTCCACGCCCAGCCGGTGTGCTGCCCGGCCTGCGGGCCGCGGCTGCGGCTGCTCGCCGCGGACGGGACAGAACTGTCCGGCCCAGGCGGCGATCCGGGCACCCTGGCCGGGGCGGCGGGGGCGGTGGACGCGCTGGCCGGGGCGGTGGACGCGCTGGCCGCCGGCCGGGTGCTCGCGGTCAAGGGCCTGGGCGGTTACCACCTCGCGGTGGACGCGGCCAGCGACCAGGCCGCCGGTCTGCTGCGGTCCCGCAAGCACCGGGAGGACAAGCCGTTCGCGGTGATGGCCGCGGACCTGGCCGCCGCGCGGGCCCTGTGCGAGGTGGACGACCTCGCGGCCAGCCTGCTGACCAGTCCCCGGCGGCCCATCGTGCTGCTGCCCCGCCGGGACGGCGCCGGGCCGGGTTCGCTCCCGCTCGCCGCGGCCGTGGCCCCGGGCAACCGGCAGCTGGGCGTGATGCTCCCCTACACCCCGCTGCATCATCTGCTGCTCCGCGACTTCGGCCGCCCCATCGTGCTGACCAGCGGCAACGTCTCCGATGAGCCGATCGCCTACCGGGACGACGATGCGCTGTCCCGGCTGGGCGGCCTCGCCGACGCGTTCCTCACCCACGACCGGCCGATCCATATCCGGACCGACGACTCCGTGGTCCGCCCGTTCCGCGGCCGGGAGACCGTGCTGCGCCGTTCCCGCGGGTACGTGCCCGAGCCCCTCGCCGTGGCCAGCCGGTTCGCCCGGCCGGTGCTGGCCTGCGGGGCGGAGCTGAAGAACACGTTCTGCCTCGGCCGGGGGGACCGCGCCTTCCTCTCCCATCACATCGGTGACCTGGAGAACTACGAGACGCTGCGCTCGTTCACCGACGGCATCAGGCACTTCCGGCGGCTGTTCGACGTGGAGCCCCAGATCATCGCCCACGACCTGCACCCGGAGTACCTGTCCACCAAGTACGCGCTGGAGCAGGACGGCTGCGTACTCGCCGGGGTCCAGCACCACCACGCGCACATCGCCTCGTGCCTGGCCGACAACGGCGAGGCCGGGCCGGTCATCGGGGTCGCCTTCGACGGCACCGGCTTCGGCACGGACGGCACCATCTGGGGCGGGGAGTTCCTGCTGGCCGACCTGGCCGACGCGGAGCGGGCCGGGCACCTGGCCGGGGTGCCGATGCCCGGCGGCGCGGCCGCGATCCGCCAGCCGTGGCGGATGGCCGCCGCCTACCTGGACGCGGCCTTCCCGGGCGGCCTGCCCGCCGGCCTGGACGTGGCCGCCCGGAACTGCGATACCTGGCCGGACGTGCTCACCCTGGCCCGGCGCGGCGTGAACGCCCCCATGACGTCCAGCGCCGGGCGGCTGTTCGACGCGGTCGCCGCCCTGCTGGGCATCCGCGACTCCGTCAACTACGAGGGCCAGGCGGCAGTGGAACTGGAGCAGCTGACCGCTACCTCACGCCACGACCCGTACCCGGCGGCCATCACCGACGGGCAGCCGCTGACCGTGGCCGGCTCTGACCTGGTCCGCGCCGCGGCCCAGGACCTGCTGGACGGGGTCCCCCGGGAGGTCATCGGCGCCCGGTTCCACCAGGGCGTGGCCGCGATGATCGGCGAGGCCTGCGGACTGCTGCGGGACCGGTCCGGGCTGGGCACGGTGGCATTGTCCGGCGGGGTGTTCCAGAACCTGCTGCTGCTCGGGACCGTGGTGGACCTGCTGGAGGCCCGGGGCTTCCGGGTGCTGACCCATTCCCGGGTCCCGCCCAACGACGGCGGGATCAGCCTGGGACAGGCGGTGGTGGCCGCGGCCTGGGACCGGGCAGGGCGGCTGGACTAACCGCGGCCGGCTGTTGGACAGATGAACCTGACCCGCCGAGCATGGGGGCATGACCGAGACACTGACCAAGGTTCCTTTCGGGCAGACAGACATGACCATCACCCGGGCCGGCTTCGGCGCCTGGGCGATCGGCGGCGGAGGCTGGGCCTTCGCCTGGGGAGACCAGGAAGACGACGACTCGGTGGCCGCCATCCGGCACGCGGTCGAGTCCGGGATCAACTGGGTGGATACCGCGGCCGTGTACGGCCTCGGCCACTCCGAGGAGGTCGTGGCGCGGGCGCTGCGCGACCTGCCCGAGGCGGACCGCCCGTACGTGTTCACCAAGGGCGGCCAGATCTGGGACGAGTCCGACCGGAACAAGCGCCCCATCCAGGTGGGCAACCCGGCCAGCCTGCGCCGTGAGGTGGAGGCGTCGCTGCGCCGCCTCGGGGTGGACCGCATCGACCTGTACCAGCTGCACTGGCCGGCGGAGGACGGGACGCCGCTGGAGGAGTACTGGCAGACGTTCGCGGACCTGCGCACCGAGGGCAAGATCCGGGCCGCCGGGCTGTCCAACCACAACGTGGCCCAGGTCGCCGCGGCCGAGGCGATCGCCCACGTCGACTCTGTTCAGCCGCAGTTCAGCCTGATCCACCGGGATAACGGCGCCGAGCTCATCCCGTGGTGCCGGGACCACGGCACCGGGGTCATCGTGTACAGCCCGATGGGCGCCGGCCTGCTCACCGGGGCGTTCACCCCGGAGCGGGCCGCGAACCTGGATCAGGGCGACTGGCGCAGCCGGAGCGGTGACTTCACCGGCGAGGGCCTGACCCGGAACCTGGCCCTGGTCGACGGGCTGCGGCCGGTCGCCGAGCGGCTCGGCGTGAGCCTGGGCGCGGTCGCGGTGGCGTGGACCCTGGCCTTCCCGGGGGTCAGCGGCGCGATCGTCGGCGCGCGCAGCCCGCAGCAGGTGGACGGCTGGCTGGCCGCCGCGGAACTGGTCCTGGACGACAAGGACCTGACCGAGATCGCGGGCGCGATCACCAGCAGCGGCGCGGGTACCGGGCCGGTCCGGCCCGGGTAGACCGGCAGCGGTGAACCCGGTCAGGCGGCTGGCACGCGAAGGCGTCAGCCGCCTGACCGGGCCGCTGCCGGGGCGTCCAGGACCGAGCAGGCCAGGGAACGCAGCGCCGCGGACAGCCGCTCCGGCCCGGAGGTGGCCAGCTCATTCAGGATCGGCTCACCATGCAGCGAGCCGAGCAGCAGGTGGGCCACCATGTCGGCGTCGGCATCGGGCCGCTGGGCCGCGATGAGGCCGCTGATGTGGTCGTGCCAGAACCGGTAGACCGGATGCTTGTCCCGCTCTTCGGTGACGTCGGCCGCGGCGGGCGCCAGCGCGGCGGCGGAGTAGGCGAGCTCCGCCATCAGGCTCTTGTTCCGGCTGACCACCTCGACGATCGCGTCCAGGAAGGCGAGCAGCCGCTCGCGGTCCGGGGCACCCTCGCCCAGCGGCGGCGGGCCGGCCGTGACCGCCTCTTCCAGCGCCTGGGCCCGCTCCACCATGAGCGCGTACATCAGGCCCATCCGGTTGCCGAACCGGTGGAAGACGGTCCCCTTGCCCACCCCCGCGGCCGCGGCGACCTGCTCCATCGAGATGTCCTGGGGCCGGTGCGTGGCCAGGAGCCGCTCCGTGGCGGCCAGGATCGCGCGGCGGTTGCGCGCCGCGTCGGCCCGCTCGGGCTGTCCGGCACGAACCACGGTGACTCTCCCCGGTAGACAAGTGGACCGGCGGTCCAGTACGTTAGCGATGGAAGTTGACCACCGGTCCATTTTAGCCCGGCGATCGCGCCCGCAGACCGGCGCCGACGATCGTTCCGGCACGCCTACCACCAGGAGATTAGTCATGCGACGCGTGCGTTACCACGCTCACGGCGGCCCCGAGGTCCTGGCCATCGAGGACGCCGCCATCCCCGAGCCCGGTCCCGGCCAGGTGCTGATCCGCACCGAGGCGATCGGCATCAACTACGTTGACGTCCAGCTCCGCCGGGAGACTTCGGCCGACTCGATCTGGTTCCGCCAGCTCCCCGGCACGCTGACCGGCGATGTGGTGGGCACGGTCGAGAAGGCCGGTCCCGGCGCGGATCCCGCCCTGGCCGGGACCCGGGTGGCCGTCCTGCACGAGGACGCCTACGCCGACTACGCCGTCGCCGACACCAGCTGGCTCGTCACCGTGCCGGGCGACCTCGGCGCCGGGGCCGCCAGCATGGTGCCGACGGTCGGGGCCGTGGCCCTCGGCGCGCTGCGGACCGGCCGGCTGGCCCCGGGCGAAACCGTCCTGGTCACCGCCGGCGCTGGTGCGATCGGCCATCTCGCCGTCCAGCTGGCCCGGCGGCAGGGCGCGGGGACGGTCATCGCCACCGCCTCCCCGGCCAAGCTCGGCTTCCTCAAGGAACTGGGCGCGGATGTGGCCATCGACCACACCCAGGCCGACTGGGCCGCCCAGGTGCGGGACGCCGCGCCCGCCGGTCTCGACCTGGTCGTGGAGGCGGTAGGCGGTGAGATGCTGCACCAGAGCGTGGGCCTGCTGGCCCCCTTCGGCCGCGCTGTCGTCTTCGGTGCCTCAGCCGGCGACCTGACCAGCCTGCCGGTCACCAGCCTGTTCGGGCTGAAAACCGCCTCCGGGTTCTCGCTGCTGGCCTGGCGCGCGGCCAACGCGGACCAGGCCCGCCTCGACCTGGCCGAGCTCACCGGCCTGTTCCAGGCCGGAGACCTGCGGGCGGTCACGACCAGCCTGCCGCTCGCCGAAGCGGTCCAGGCCCACCGGCTGCTGGAAGACCGGGCGGTCACCGGCCGGCTCCTCCTGGTGCCGTAGCCATCGGCTGGGCGCAGCGTCGCTCAGCGCAGGCGCCAGACGGTGGCGGGCTTGACGTCGGCGTCCTCGATGACCCGCTCGACCGGCACGTCGTAGGTCGCGACCTCAGCGAGCCGTTCCCGGGGCAGGTAGGCCCGGCCCGGGTCCCCGACCAGCACCAGCGCGCCGGCCTGGCTGGCCCGCTCCAGGAAGGGCAGCATCAGGCTCGCCATGTCCCGGTCATAGAACGCGTCCCCGGCCAGCACCACGTCGGGGCGCGCCGCGTCCGGCCAGCCCGGGCCCCCGGTCCGGGCCGGACAGGAGGTCGCCGACCGTGGGTTCCAGCCGGACCCGGTTCACCCTGGCGTTCAGGGTGATCGCGGCGGCGGCGAGGGCGTCGGTCTCGCTCGGGGTGACCGACGCCGCCCCGGCCACCGCGGCCGCGATGGCCACCAGGCCCGACCCGGACGCCAGGTCCAGCACCACCCGGCCGCGGACGCAGCCCGGCTGGTCGAGCAGGTACCGGGCCAGCGCCTGGCCGCCCGCCCACGGGAACGCCCAGAACGGCGGGGGCAGCTGGTCCTGCCCGGTGTCCCGCTCGATCCGCTCCCACAGCCCGAACGCGTCCCGGGCCAGGTACAGCCGGATCTCCGGCAGCAGCGGCGGGGCGGCCAGCCAGGTGTTGGCCCGGATGAACGCCGCGGGCGCCTGCTGCGGTGACTGCTGTTTCAGGCCTGCTCACCCCGTCTGCCGCGGTCACCCTGGCTACCCTGGCTACCCTGGCCACCCGGGCCGGCCTGGCCGTCGAGGAGACCGTAGGCGACGGCCTCGGGAACGGTCAGGAACCGTCCCTGCCGGGCGTCGGCCCGGATCTCGTCCACCTCGCGCCCGGTCACCTCGGCCAGCCGGATGTACAGCGTGTTGACCATGGTCTCGATCTGCTCTTCCTGGGACCGTACCTGGGTGGCGGTACCGCCGGCGCTGAGCGTCGGCTCGGTGAGCGCGAGCACCGCGCTCGGGTAGCCGAGGCGCTGCCCGCACGTGGCCAGCACGCCCAGGGCCGGCCCGCCGATCTGGCCGGCCACGTACCCGGTGACCGGGACGCGGAGGACATCCAGCACGCCCATCACGGTCAGCGCGGCCGGGAGTTCGGCGTCCAGGCCCTGGAGCTCGAGCCGGACCGGCCCGTCCCCGTCGGCGTCCAGGGTGAGCAGCTGGGCGCTGAGCACGCTGGCCGCCTGGCCGTCGAGCAGGCCGGACGCCATCACGATGCGCCGCTCCAGGAGCCGCTGGTACAGCCCGCCGGGCCAGTCACCCTGGTCGGTCCACACCCGGGAGGGCGGCACGGCGGGGTATGCGGGCGGCTCGCGGTGCGGCGCGGGCCAGCCGGGCGCACCCGGCCAGCCGGGCTGCCCGGGACGGCCGGGCCGGGACGGCGGCTCCCCGGGCCCCGGCGGTCCGGGCCACGGTCGGCCGGGCGGGAACGAGTCAGCCACGGGTGCGGTCATGGGGGTCCTCCTGTCGTGGTCCGTACGGCTGGTGCTGTGCGGCGGGCGCGAGCGGCGTCGGCGCCGGGGCCGGGCGCAGCCCGGGGGAGCCGAAATGCCCGGGCCAGGACGGCCGCCCGGGCCCCGGATCGGGGCCAGGACCGCGGTCGGGTCCTCCCGGCGGCAGCTGCTCCCGGGGCGGGGTGTCCTCCAGCCGCCAGCCGATCTGGCTGCCGATCGCCGCGGCGTAGCGTTCCAGGGTCGAGGCCCGCACGTCCGCCTCCCCCGCCTCGAGCCGGGCCACGGCCGACTGGGAGGTGCCCATCCGGGCCGCGACCTGGGTCTGGGACAGCCCGGCCGCCTGCCGCTGCGCGGTCAGCTCGCCGACCAGCCTCCGGCGCCCGGCGGCCATCCGGCGCAGCGCCATCTCGCGGAACCCGGGCAGCCGCGGCAGGCCCAGCTGCCCCGTTTCGGTCAGCATCGGCCCGCCCCGCAGCTGCCCGCCCGCCGCCGGCTGCCCGGCCCCGGGCCGCCAGCCGCAGGCCCGCCCGGGTCGAGGTCGCCAGGCCCGCTGAGGCCGCCGGGAACACCCGCATTCACGGGCCCGAACGGTCCACCCGGTGTACTCATGCCTCTCACGGTATCTCATAAATGAGATACCGCCAACG
>CAVQNH010000011.1:0-59782 GCA_963713815.1 uncultured Actinomycetes bacterium | reverse complement strand
TGAGTGCGCTACCGCAGCGACCAGTGGTACGGCGGGAACGGCAAGGACTCCTACATCCACCGCGCCTGGATGCGCCGCGGCCTGCCGCGCAGCGCGTTCACCGGACGGCCGCAGATCGCGATCGCGAACACGGCCTCCGACCTCACCCCGTGCAACAAGCACCTGAACGAGGTGTCGGCCAGTGTCCAGGCGGGCATCTGGGAGAAGCCGGCGGCATCCCGCTGGACATGCCGGTGATGTCGCTCGGCGAGACCCTGGTCAAGCCCACCGCCATGCTGTGGCGCAACCTGGCCTCGATGGCCGCCGAGGAGATGATCCGGGCCAACCCGGTCAACGGCGTGGTACTGCTCGGCGGCTGCGACAAGACCATCCCCGCGCTGCTCATGGCGGCCGCCTCGGTGGATCTGCCCGCCCTGGTGGTCCCGGGCGGCCCGATGCTCACCGGCCACTTCCGCGGCGTGCCGCTCGGCTGCGGCACGGACGTGTTCCGGCTGTCCGAGGAGGTCCGCGCGGGCACCCTGGCCGAGCAGGACTTCCTGGCCTCAGAATCGGCGATGATCCGCAGCAAAGGGCACTGCAACACGATGGGCACCGCCTCCACCATGGCCTGCATGGCGGAAGCGCTGGGCATGACGCTGCCCGGCATCGCCAGCACCCCCGCCCCGGACAGCCGGCTCCTCGAGTCCGCGCACGCCAGCGGCAAGCTCGCGGTGGAACTGGTCGCCTCCGGACGGACCCCGAGCCAGATCCTGAGCAAAGGCTCGTTCCGCAACGCCATCGTGGCGCTGGCCGCCATCGGCGGCTCGACGAACGCCGTGGTGCACCTGCTGGCCATCGCCGGACGGGCCGGTGTGCCGCTGTCCCTGGATGACTTCGACGCGATCGGCGCGGACGTGCCGTTGCTGGCCAACGTGGCCCCGGCCGGCCGCTTCCTGATGGACGACCTGTACCGGGCCGGAGGACTGCTCGCGCTGCTGCGCGAGGTCTCGGACCTGCTCGACCCGGACGCGCTCACGGTCACCGGCCGCCCCCTGGCCGGCTACCTGGGCGAGGCCAAGATCTGGGACGAGACCGTGATCCGGCCCCGCTCCGCGCCCGTGCAGGAGAAGGCCGGGATCGCGGTGCTGCGGGGCAGCCTGGCCCCCGGCGGCGCGGTGATCAAGACCCGGCCGCCGCGACCAAGGAGCTGCTCGTCCACCGGGGCCCAGCCGTGGTGTTCGACAGCATCGAGGACATGCGCGCCCGGCTGGACGACCCGGCGCTGGACGTCACCGAGGACTCGGTGCTGGTGCTGCGGGGCTGCGGGCCACGCGGCTACCCCGGCATGCCCGAGGTCGGCAACATGCCGATCCCGGCCAAGCTGCTCGCCCGTGGCGTGCGGGACATGGTGCGGATCAGCGACGCCCGGATGAGCGGCACCGCGTACGGCACGGTCGTCCTGCACACCGTGCCCGAGGGGGCCGCGGGCGGCCCGCTGTCCAAGGTCCGCGACGGCGATCCCGTCGTGCTGGACGTGCCGGCCCGGCGGCTCGACCTGGACCTGCCCGAGGGAGAACTCGAGCGGCGTGAGCCCTCCCCCGCCATGACCGCCGCGCTGCCCGGCCCCCACCGCGGCTGGGAGCGCCTCTACATCGACCACGTCCTGCAGGCCAACCAGGGCGCCGATCTCGACTTCCTGGTCGGCTCCAGCGGCCACGAAGTAACCCGCGACTCCCACTAACGCCCCCTCGACCGGCCCGGCCCCGCGCCGCCCTCGGCGGGTTTCATGATCCTGGGCGGTTACTGCGACAGGGCAACGCTGATTGACCAGGATCATGAAACCGAGGGGACGCCCCCGGAGCCGCTGCCCAGGCCTCAGCCAAGCGTGGTGGTGCTGCGGGACCGGCCCGGGGGAGGTCCGGCCCCGCAGCACGTCCAGGGGCTGACACCCCTTGGACGGTTAGCACCCGGTCCGGGATTACCGCCGTGAGCCGCGCACCCGGGTCACAGCGCGGCGGACGCCCCCTCGATCTCGCCTTCGAGGTTGGCCACGGCGTGCTCCATGACCCGCGGCCGGACCGCGCTCAGGATCAGCATGTAGATCACGCCCGCCGCGATCAGCGCGATCGTCAGCCAGGGCAGGTAGCTGTACGGGGCCGGCTGGCCGGGCCGCAGGTCACCCCAGATCGGGATGGCCAACACCAGGACGCCGATGACCGGGGTGACGACCCAGCCCCAGACGTTCTTGCGCACCCCGGCCCGGCGGAACCTGGCCCACTGCACGATGAGCGCGATGTTGGCCATCAGGTACATGAGCACCAGGCCGAGGATCCCGTACGTGCTCAAGAGCCCGACGGCCGTGCCCGGGTCGGTGAACGCGGTGGAGATGACCCCGATCGCGATGCTCGGCGCCACGAACGCGATGGCTGCGGCCCACGGGGTGCGGAACCGGGGGCTGACCGACGCGAGCGACTTGGCCCACAGCCCGCCCCGGGCTCCGGCGAAGATGACCCGCGCGGTCTGCGTGTTCGCGGCCACGTAGGAGCTGGTCACGCTGGTCAGGAAGATCCAGGTGATGAGCGGGGCGAGCGGCGAGATGAAGTTCTGAGCCGCGGTGTGGAACGGGTTCGGGTCCGACACCAGCGCGCTGATGTGCCCGGGACCGAACGCAATGATCAGCGCATAGGAGCAGAACACGTACAGGATCCCGCTGATGACCACGGTGCCGATCACCGCCAGCGGCACGTTGCGCCGCGGGTTGCGTGTCTCCTCGGCCAGCGGCGCGGCCGCCTCGAACCCCCCGAAGGCCAGCACCGCCAGCGAGAACGCGATGAAGATGTCCTTGGTCCCGGACCCGCCGGGCCAGTGGAACGGCGTCGCGGACAGACCGTGGGCGCCGCCCTTGGCCAGCACGGTGATGGCCAGGGCCAGCAGCAGCACCACCTCGAACGCGTAGAGCACCACGGTGGTGCGGACGCCGAACTTGAGCCCGAGCACCACCGGGGCGACGACCAGGACGCCGTACAGGATCGTGACGATCTGGGTGATGCCCCAGATGTGCGGGTCGTTCAGCACGTTCTGCACGATGTACTGGCCGACGAAGATGTAGATCCCGCCGAACGCGATGATGTAGCCGAGCAGGGTGATCACCCCGACCACGAGCGAGGTCCGGACGCCCATGGACCGGCCGATGTAGGTCAGGAACGACCCGGCGCTCGGGAACACCCCGGAGAACAGGGCCAGGCTGGTGGCCGTGGCGATCAGGCCCACCATGCTGATCAGGAAGACCAGCGGGACCGAGGCGCCCGCGAACGCGGCCATCAGCCCGGTGGTGAAGAACAGGTTGAACGCGGGCGCGACCTGGGCCAGGCCCGGCATCAGCACGCCGAGCAGCCCGATCTCGCCACGCGGCAGGGACGCGCCCGGGGACGGCGCCACGGTCGTGGTGCCTGCGAAGGAGTCGGCGTCGCCGCTGGCGGCGCCGACCGGTCCGGTGCTGGAGGACATTAGTCACCCTTTCCGTGGCGGCCGACGAAGTCGGCGACGGCGTCGTTGAAGCTGGCGGGGTGCTCCCACAGGCAGGCGTGGCCACCTTGGACGGTCTGCCACTCCGCGCCGGGGATCGCCTGGTGCAGTTCCCGGGACAGCGGCACCGGGATGAGGATGTCCTGCTCGCCGGCCAGGACCAGGGTCGGCGTGGTGATCCCGGCCAGCCGCGCGGTGGTGTCGTGCTGCTGGATCACGGCCAGCTGGGCCAGGTAGGCCGGGACCGGCTGGTCCATGTACCGCATCGCGGTCTCGAACTCGGCCAGCTCGCCCGGCCGGGTGCTGAAGAACTCAGTGGTGAACGCCCACAGCGTGACGTCGCGCATCACGAACGGGATGCCGAGCACCGGCGCCGCGTCGGCCCACATGGCGAACATCCGCGAGCAGAACGGCCCGGGCGCCGCGTACGTGCAGGCCATGGTCACCGACCGGAGGTCCTCGGGGTAGGCCAGCACGTACTCCTGGACGATCATGCCGCCCATGGACACCCCGAGCAGGTGGAACCCGGTGATGCCGAGGTGGTCGACCAGCGCCTTGGCGTCGTCGGCCAGCAGCCGGGACGAGTACGGCCCGGCGGGCTTGCTGGTCTGGCCGATCCCCCGGTTGTCGAACATCAGCAGGCGGTACCCGGCGGCGGTCAGCGCCGCTTCCTGGTAGGCCCAGGTCTCCAGGTCGTCGGCGAGCCCGTTGACCAGCACGATGGTCTCGGGCCCGTCCCCGGCGAGCCGGTAGTGCACGTCGATCCCGTTCACGGCCGCAAATGGCATGGGCTACTCCTGTGGCTCCTGTGATTCCTGTGACGTGGTCCCGGCTCGCAACATGACCCGCGCGTGCAGTTCGCGCAGCATCGACTCGGTCAGCGAGAAGTGCTCGGCGGCCAGCGCGGCGGCCTGGTCTGGATTCCCGTCGATGACGGCCTGGGCCAGCACCGGATGCTGGTGCAGGGCCCGGCCGCGGACCTCGGGGCTGTAGGGCTCGGCCTCGAAGCCGAAGCTGATGTCGTGCCTGATGCTGAGGCTGAGGTTGGTGAGGTGGGGGTTGTGGGTGGAGTCCGCGATGGCCCGGTGCAGCGCGAGGTCGGCCATCCGGGACGAGTCGCGGTCCTCCCCCGCCCGCTCGTAGTCGAGCAGTGCGCCGCGGATGGCCTTGACGTCGGTGTCGGTCCGCCGCAGCGCCGCGGTGCGGGCGATCTGCTGCTCGATGACCTGCCGGAAGTCCAGCAGTGACTCGACTTCCTGCCACTCGTTGCTGAGCGTGCGGCGGATCATCTCGGCCGACTCCGGGCCCCAGCCGGATGTCACGAACGTGCCGCCGGACCGGCCGCGGCGGACCGTGACGTACCCGGCCTCGGCCAGCCGGGCGATCGCCTCGCGGACGGTGGCCCGGCTGACGCTGAGCATCGCGGCGAGCTCGCGTTCGGTGGGCAGCCGCTGCCCCGGCACGAACTGGCCCAGCGCGATCGCGGTCACGAACCGCTCGGCGATCCGCTCCCCGGTCGTGCGGACCATCATCGGGCTGAGCACTCCCTGCGACGCAGGCGTGTCCCGCCCCGCCCTCGGCGCCGTCCGACCCGCCCCCGGCGGCGCCGGCCGGGCCCCCGCCGGTGTCCGCTCAGGCCGGCCGGTCACCACGCGCTCCCCTCGGGCAGCCCGCCTCCGGCGTAGTACGCGGCCAGGAACCGGGCCAGGGTCCGGGCCCCCGCCACGATGCTGTCCAGCTCGACGGCCTCGTCGGTGGCGTGGATGTTCCGGGTCCGCGGCCCGTAGGCCAGCGCGGGCACGCCGAACTGGTTCACGTAAATCCGCGCGTCCGTGGTGCTGCCCAGGACGAACTGGCGGGGCGGCTCCCCGTGCGCCGCCTCGTGCGCGCGGGCCACCGCGGCCGCCAGCGGGTGCCCCCCGTCGAGCAGGTATCCCTCGGCCCGGAAACCCGCCGCGCGGACCCGCGGCGGGTGCTCCGCGAGCCACGGGTCGGCCGCCGCAGCGACGGCCACCGCGTCGGTCACCCGCTCCAGCGCCTCATCCGGCGTCCACCCGGGCGGGAAGCCGACCCGCAGGCCGAGCACGGCCTGCCCGGGCACGCTCGACGGCCAGTCCCCCGCGTGGAACGTGCCGACGTTCACCGCGCACGCCCCGTCAACCTGCGCGAACGGCCCGGCGAGCTGCAGGGCCATTTCTTTCTCCAACGATCTGACCGCGTCAATCACCCGCCACGCCGAATCGACCGGGTTGACGGCCCGGTGGGCCGATTCGGCGTGCGCGGGGAGCCCGCGCACGGTGACCTCGGCCCAGAGAATGCCCACGCCGCCGAGCAGCAGCCCGAGATCGGTCGGCTCGAGCAGCACGGCCGCGTCGGCCAGCACCCCGGCCCGCGCCGCGGCGAGTGTCCCGTTGCCCGTGCACTCTTCCTCAATGACGGACGCGAAGCTGAGCTCTCCGCGCAGCCAGCCGGGCACGGCGGCCTGCAACGCCCCGAGGGCCAGCGCGGCCAGCGCGAACCCGCCCTTCATGTCGCCGGCGCCGCGGCCGGCCAGCCAGCCGTCCCGGCGGACTGGCTGGAATGGCGGCGCGGACCACAGCTGCGCCTCGGCCGGCACCACGTCGATGTGCCCGTTGAGCAGCAGCGAGGGCCCGGTCCCGGCGGCCAGGTACCCGATCACGTTGCCCCGGCCGGCGTACGCCTGCTGCGGGACACCCGCGACCGGGTCCCCGGCGATGTCCTCGGGGATGGGCAGCACCGAGGTCAGGAAGCCGAGCCGGTCCAGCTCGTCGCGGACTACCTGCTGGGCGCCCATCTCCAGGCCGACCGGGCTCGGCGCGGCGACCAGCCGCTCGAGGAAGCCGAAGGCGTCCTCGGCCCGGTCGTCGATCGCCCGGTCCAGGGCGCTGGCCACGGCGGGATCGAGGGGGACGGGATCAGGGGAACTCAGCACAGCGATCCAAACACGGGTCATCCAAAAGACTAAAGGTTGAGACATTAGACCTTTTAGCCCGAGAACCTGTCAACCCTCGGCACGAATCCTGGCCGGACTCCCCAGCGGGCTGGGCTGGCCAGACGCCCTCAGCGGTTGGCCCGGCGCTCCGGCGGGTCGGCCGGGCGCCCCAGCGGGATGACCGCTCCCCGGCGTGATGACCCGCTCCCCGGTTCGTGATCATGGGATCACTGTTGTCCTGACCATGTCCTGACCACAGTGATCCCATGATCACGAACCGGTCGTCCGGGCACCCGGCGCCGCGTCAGGCGCCCGGGCCCGGGAGATGCAGCCGCCCCGCTGGGTCGGTGTCCGGCGCACCGGGTGGGCGCGGAGGGCGGCGATCATCCACTCGAAGGCCGGCACGTGGGTCTGGAACGGAGGCCAGCCGTTGATGATGCCGAGCAGCTGCCAGTACCGCTCGGCGCGGGCGTCCGTGCCCGCTTCCAGCTGCTCCCGCAACTGCGGGCGCCGCTGGTCACCCGGAGTCCCGGCCAGGATGCGGTCCAGCACGGCGGCGCCCTCATCGGACTCGGGCGCCAATCCCTGCCCGGCGGCCGGGCCCGCGTGCTCCAGGACCCGGGCCACGAAGTCCGGGGTCCGGGCCTGCTCCTCGTCCGTCACCGGGTACGCCGCCCGGGCCCGCGCCCCCTGCTCGGCCATGGCCCGGATGCGGCGGCGGAATCGCGGGTCCTGGACCAGCTCGGCCAGCTCCACCCAGGCGTCCACCTGCTCGGGCGACGGGTCATCTGGCAGGTCGGGGGTGGCCCGGCGCAGGTGCGCGGCCAGCCCCGCGTGGGGTTCCAGGCCCGCGAACACCTCATCCACGAAGTCGTCGATGATCTGCTTGCGTTCCTGGGCGGACAGCGTGGCCAGCTTGTTCATCAGGGTCATCTCCTCAGTGCCTGGTTTCCTCCGCGCCACCGTGGCCAGCACGGCCCGGCGCAGCCGGAGCGTCCGGATCTGCGCGTCCAGCGCCTCCACGTGGGTCGCGGCCACCTCGGCCACGGTGGCCTGGCGGTCCAGCACCCGCTGCACCTCGGCCAGCCCCAGGCCCAGTTCGCGGAGCGTGGCGACCAGCTCGAGCCGGGCCACGGCGGCCGCGTCGTAGCGCCGGTGGTCGCGGCTGGTGCGCCCGGCCGGCGGCACCGCGCCGATGTCGGACCAGTAGCGGATGGTGCGGACCGGCAGCCCGGTGCGCTCGGCCAGCTGGCCGATGGTGAGCATCGTGGTGGCGTCGTCCATGCCTGCGAGTCTGGCTTCTCCACCGGCTGGAGATGCAAGCCCTTTCCGCCGGGGCCCGTCCCGCCCGGCCGGGCCCGTCCCGCCCGGCCGTGGCCGCCCCGCCCGGCCGCCTCGCCCTCGCCGGACGTCCCGGCCTGCCCCGCCCGCAGGAGCGGCCAGCCGGTAGGGCACGCTTGGCGGGTGAGCCGCCCGCAGCGGGGAAAGAGGATCATCGACACTTACCGGGGGTGACGCTCGACGATGTCCGGACGCAACGACAAGCCAGACTGGTTCGACCCGGAGCTGGCCACGCTGACGCGGGATCGGTTCTCCGACCCCGCCTGGATCTACGAGCGCAAACTCGACGGTGAGCGCTGCCTGGCCTTCCGCGACGGCGACGAGCTGCGCCTGATGACCCGCAACCGGAAAATTGTCAGCAGCACCTACCCCGAGCTGGTCGAGGCGTTCATGGCCCAGAAGGCCGACGACTTCGTGCTGGATGGCGAGGTGGTGGCGTTCTCTGACGGGCAGACCCGTTTCGCCCAGCTGCAGCAGCGGATGCAGGTTGGCCCGCCCGTCCGCGGAGCTGCTGCGCACGGTGCCGGTGCAGTACTACCTGTTCGACGTGCTCTGGGCCGACGGTACCGACCTGCGCCCGCAGCCCCTGCGGGAACGCAACCAGCGGCTGCACCAGCTGCTGGACTTCGCCGACCCGCTGCGGTACACCGAGCACCGGGTCGGTGACGGCGTCGAGTTCTACGGCGAAGCCTGCCAGTGGGGCTGGGAAGGGCTCATCGCCAAGCGGGCCAATGCCCCGTACGTGGGCGGCCGGACCAAGGACTGGCTGAAGTTCAAGTGCGAGAACAACCAGGAGTTCGTGATCGGCGGGTACACCGACCCGCGAGGCAGCCGGATCGGGTTCGGCGCGCTGCTGCTGGGCGTCTACGACAGTGACGGGCAGCTGGTCTACGCGGGCAAGGTGGGGACCGGGTTCAACGAGCAGACCCTGCACCGGCTGCACGACGAGCTGTCCAAGCTGGAGCAGGACCGCAGCCCGTTCGACCGGGGCAGCCCGCGGCAAGCCGGGGTGCACTGGGTCAAGCCCCGGCTGGTCGGGCAGGTCGGCTTCAGCGAGTGGACCACGGCCGGGGAGTTGCGCCACCCCAGGTTCCAGGGACTGCGCCGGGACAAGAGCCCGGCCGACGTGATCCGGGAGGTGCCGCAAAGTGGCTAGCACCACGGCCCGCGAGCAGGTCAAGGTCGGGAGGCTGACCGTCGCGCTGTCCAACACCGGCAAGGTGCTCTTCCCCGGCGACGGGATCACCAAGGGCGACCTCATCGGGTACTACCAGGCCACCGCCGACGTGATGCTGCCGTACCTGCGTGACCGCCCGGTGGCCATGGCCCGTTACCCGGACGGCATCACCGGGGAGCGCATCTTCCAGAAGAACGTGGGCCGCCACTTCCCGGACTGGATCCCCCGGGTCGAGGTGGGCAAGCAGGGCGGCCGGCTGAGCCAGGTGGTCTGCACCAAGGCGGCCGACCTGGTCTACCTGGCCAACCAGGCGACCATCGAGCTGCACCCGTTCCTCAGCCGGGTCGGGCGGCCGGGCCAGGGCGAGCCCGGCCAGGCGGACCAGCTGCACCGGCCCGACATGCTGATCTTCGATCTCGACCCGCCGGACACCGGGCACTTCGACGCGGTCCGCACCGTCGCGCTGCAGCTGCGCGAGATCCTCGAGGGCGACCTGGGTCTCGTCTCGTTCGTGAAGACCACCGGCAGCAAAGGGCTGCACGTGCAGGTCCCGCTGAACGGCCGGGAGGAGTTCGACCCGGTCCGCGAGTTCGCCCGGCAGGTGGCCGAGGTGCTCGCCGCGGCCGAGCCGGACCTGGTCACCGTGGAGCAGCGCAAGGACGCCCGGCACGGCCAGGTGTACGCGGACATCATGCGCAACGCCTACGCCCAGACCGCGGTGGCGGCGTACTCGGTCCGGGCCCGGCCCGGTGCCCCGGTGGCGACCCCGGTGAGCTGGGACGAGGTCGCCGACCCGGCCCTGCGGGCGGACAGTTTCACGCTGCGCGGCATGCCGGACCGGCTGGCCCAGCTGGGCAAGGCCGGCGACCCCTGGGCCGGGATGTCCCGGCACCGGCAGGGGCTGAGCCGGCCGCGGCGGCTGCTGGCCCGCAGGCACCCGTGAGCGGGGCGCGTGAGTAGGGCGGTAAAACCGTTAGTGAGCTAGGGTCTCGGGGTTGCGGTGCGGGCCGGCTGCGGAGCCGGCCGGACCGTGGCGGCCACGGAAGCGAGGAGGGCGCATGACGATCGGCGAGCTGCTGGCCGAGGCGTTCGGCCGGATCCACGGGGTGGTGCTGGGCGCCGTGCGCGGGCTGTCCGAGGAGGAGCTGGCGTTCCGGCCCGAGGAGCGGTGTAACTCGATCGCGTGGCTGGTCTGGCACCTGACCCGGATCCAGGACGACCACGTCGCCGCCGTGGCGGGCACCGAGCAGGCCTGGATGGCGGAAGGCTGGGCCGACCGGTTCGGCCTGCCGTTCTCGCCGGCCGAGACCGGCTACGGGCACACCAGCGCGGAGGTGGCGGCCGTCCGGGCGCCGGCCGACCTGCTCGCCGGGTACTACGAAGCCGTGCATGCGCACACGGTCAAGTACGTGCAGGGCCTGGGCGAGGCGGACCTGGACCGCGTGGTGGACCTTAACTGGGATCCGCCGGTCACCCTGGGGGTCCGGCTGGTCAGCGTGATCAACGACGACCTGCAGCACGGCGGGCAGGCCGCTTACGTGCGCGGGATGCTGCCGCCCCGCTGAGCACTCAGGCCGGGCCGAACAGGGAGTCCAGCGCGGCGTCGATCGTCGCGGCCAGCGGCCCGATTGTGGGCAGCACCGGTTCCGGCGGGGTCGCGTCCACGGCGTCGCACTCGGCCAGGGCGGCCGGGTCCAGGAACCGGGTCAGCTGCCCGTAGCCGTGCCGGTCGTCGGAGGCCATCCGGTGATGGTGCATCCGCAGCGGCGCGTACAGGTAGAGCTGGTCGCGCGCCCGGGTCACCGCGACGTAGAACAGCCGCCGCTCCTCCTCCAGCCCGGCCCGGCTGGACAGGGACATGTCGCTGGGCACCGCGCCGTCCACCAGCTGCAGCAGGTGCACCACCGGCCATTCCAGTCCCTTGGCCGAGTGGATCGTGGACAGGATGAGGTAGTCGTCGTCCAGCCGCGGCGGGCCGGCCAGGTCCGACGCGGACAGCGGCGGGTCGAGGGCCAGCTCGACCAGCGCGTCGTGCAGCGAGGGCCGGGTCGCGGCCGCGTCCACCAGGCGCTGCAGGTCGGCGATCCGGATTCCGGCGTCCGGGTAGCGCTCGCGGATCGGGGCGTCCAGCGCGGTCAGGACGCCCGCGGCCCGGTCGGCCGTGCGCTCCCGCCCCGCCGCGTCGGCCAGGCAGGCCATGGTGTCCGCCACGGCCGGGCGGGCCCGCGGGGGCAGCACGTCCACCGCGGCCTTCCAGTGTTCCCAGAGCTGCGGATCGCCCAGTCCGAGCGCCCCGATGAAGCGGCGGGCGTGCACCGGCCCGATGCCTTCGTGCAGCCGCAGCAGCCGGAACCAGGCCAGGTCGTCCGCGGGGTTGGTGACCACCCGGGCCGCGGCCATGAAGTCCTTGACGTGGGCGGCCTCGGTGAACCGGATGCCGCCGTACTTGATGAACGGGATGCGCCGGACCGAGAGCTCGATCTCCAGCACGTCGCTGTGCGTGGCCGCGCGCATCAGCACGGCCTGGTCGCGCAGGTCGGCGCCGGCCTCCCGGGCCTCCAGCACCCGGCCGCAGATCTCCCGGGCCTGGGTCGCCTCGTCGTGACAGCGGACCAGCTGGGGACGGGCCCCCGTCCCGCGCTCGGCGCGCAGGGCCAGCTCCAGGCCCTCGGACTGGGGCCGGACCGTGTTGGCCAGCCGCAGCACCGCGTCCTTGGACCGGTAGTTGCGGGCCAGCCGGATGACCTCCAGTCCCGGGTAGTCGGCGGCCAGCGCGCGCAGGTGGGCCGGGTCGGCGCCGCGGAACGCGTAGATGGCCTGGGCGTCGTCGCCCACGCAGGTCAGGCCCTGGCCGCCGGGGCGCAGCAGCCGGACGATGTCGGCCTGGATCGTGTTGACGTCCTGGTACTCGTCCACCAGGACGGCGTCGAACATGCCGCGCAGCACCGGGCCCGCGGCCGGGTCGGCCAGCGCGGCCCGCCACAGCAGCAGCAGGTCGTCGAAGTCGACCAGGCCGTGCTGGCGTTTGTGCGCGGTGTAGGCCCGGAACAGCCCGGCCAGCTCGGTCTCGAAGCCGGCCACCCACGGGAACTGGGCCTTGATCACCTCGGGTACCGGCGCGCGGGTGTTCACGCACCGGGTGTAGATGTCCGCGCAGGTCCCGGCCCGGGGGGCCCGCCGCTGGCTGGTGACCAGGCCGTTCTCGGCGCGCAGGGTGTCCATGAGGTTGGTGACGTCGGGCGGGTCGATGACGCTGAACTCCGGCGGCAGCGAGAACGACTCGGCGTGCGCCCGGATGATCTGGTGGGCCACGGCGTGGAAGGTCCCGCCGACGACCCGGTCGGCGGCGCTCGCGCCGCGCGGCGTGACCCGGGCCAGCATGTCGTCCGCGGCCCGGCGGGTGAACGTCAGCAGCAGGATCCGGCTGGCCGGCGTGCCCTGGCTGCGCAGCCAGCCCGCCCGGGCGACCAGGGTCCGGGTCTTGCCGGTGCCCGCCCCGGCCAGGACCAGCAGCGGCCCGGACTGGTACGTGGCCGCCCGGCGCTGGTCGTCGTTGAGCCCGTCAAGGACATCCGCCGGTTCGAACATGAGCACGAATGTAGCGGGCGCGGCCGGGTGGCGCGAGGCCCCATGCCGGGGGAAGTCCGGGTGAACCCCCCGGCGCGCCACGCAGGTCCGGGGTGAGCAGAAGCCCTGCGGACAAATTCGGGTATCTGCACGCAGGCTGTCCGCCACCAGCAATCCATTCGGCATGGGGAAAAAATCCTCACCGGGTCTCACGCCTGCGCCCCAGGCCAGGGCGGATATCGCCCGTGTCAGCATCATCTGCGAGGATGCTGAGAGATACTTAAAAAGAATCGCTTGTCATCACAGGGGGGAATAGGTTCGAAATGGCGCCCGGAAGCGGACCGTGCCGGATGGCCCGCTCACCTAGGGTCACCAAGGAGCGGGGATGCCCAGTTCAGCCGTCCCGAACACCGACCTGCCCGGCCCGCAGCGGCCGGACACCGAGACGAGCACCGGACCAGACGACGCGCCGGGGATCAGCGCGACCCTCCTCCGCTGCGATGGATGCGGCGCCAGCGCCGTAATTGACCAGGACGAACAGCACTACGGGGGGCTGGTCCGCGGCTTCCTGAGCCAGCACGCGGGATGCGGCAACGCCGTGCAGATCACCCGGGCCCACTCCGCGGACGACTGACCCGCCGCACGGCTACCGCGCATGGTCGGCGAAGTCCACCGGCGGCAGATTCTGGACCTCGTGCTTGCTGATGCTGAGCCGGATGGTGTCCCCGACCCGGGACACGGCCTTGATGGGGATGGCCACGTCCTTGCGGCCCCACAGGTGCCCCTCCTGCAGGAGCACATGGGTGACATGATGATCATGGGGATCCACGACCAGGCCCTGGATGTGCCCGATCCGGCCGTCCGTGGCCTCGACCGGGTCCCCGCGCCGCACTTCCACCTCATCCAGCGGAACCCGGTCGTAGGTGATGGCGGGCGAGAACCCGGCCACGCCCAGGTCCACGCCGCCCGGCAAGCCGGTACCGGCGTTGAGCCCGTAGTACGGCCAGGTGATCACCTGCTCGGGCCCGTAGGCCGCGTAGCCGGTGCTGCCCGGGACAAACTGTGTTTCCTCGGCCGGGTCCAGGAGCTCGAAAGCGGCCAGCGTGCAGCTCAGCTGCACCTGCGGCGACGTCGCCTCGACCAGGTCGACCGGCACCAGCCGGGCCAGCCCCAGGCGCTCCTTTGGCTCGACCACGAGGTGGGTGACCGCCCCGGCTACCGGGTTGACCACCACCCGGGACACCTTGCCGCACACCCCGTCGGTGCAGCGTGCTTCGGTTCCGATGGTGATTTGCGTCGTTTCTGGCACGCTGAGCCTCCGGCATCGCGGACTGGACCCCACAGCAGTGCAGTGCCCGGGCTGCCCGCCGCAGACACCTGTGCGCTGCGGGGAACGGGCCGGCGCCGGCGCCAGGTACCAGCGCCGCAGGCGGCTCGGACCGCCCGGAAAGGCGGGTACGTCAGTGACTGGCGGCGGTGCCCGGGTTAGTCGTCGTCATGATGGACGAATGGCTCCAGGTTCGACGCCCCCACCTCGGTCCGGTTCTCGACGGCATCGCCCGCTGACACCCCGACCCGCCACCCGCGCCGCCGGGCCCGGTGATCGTAGAGCGCCGCGAGGGCGAGGCTCACGACGATCACGCTGCCGACCACGACAAGAAAGATCATGATGACTCACCTGCCCCTGCTGATCCAGGATAACTCCCGGCGCGACGGTGCTTGCATGCGCCGGCCGCCGTCTCCGGGCTCCGGTGACTTGGTGGCTCACGAAGCGTCCTACCGGTAGCCAGACACCATCGAACTGGACGGGAGAGTGCTATGCCCCGGATTACCCCGAACCTGTGGTTCGACACCGAGAGTGAGCAGGCCGCCGAGTTCTACGTCTCGGTGTTCCCTAATTCCGGAATCACCATGATCTCCTACTACGGGGAGGCTGGGCCGCGCCCGGCCGGCACGGTCCTGACCGTCGACTTCTCCTTGGACGGCCAGGAATTCACGGCAATCAACGGCGGCCCCCAGTTCACGTTCGACGAGGCCGTCTCGTTTGCGATCTATTGCGCCGACCAGGAGGAGATCGACTATTACTGGACCAGGCTTTCCGAGGGCGGCGAGGAGGGCCCGTGCGGCTGGCTGAAGGACCGCTACGGCTTGTCCTGGCAGGTGATCCCGGCCGGGTACCAGGAGCTGATGAGCGACCCCGACCAGGGACGCCGCGACCGGGCCATGCGAGCCGTCCTCGGCATGAAGAAGCTCGACATGGCGGCCATCCAGGCCGCGGCCGACGAGGGGTGAGCCACCGGAGTAGCTGCCCGAGCGCAGGCCAGCGTTTCGGGCGATCAGGCCCTCGGATCGGCCGTCCTGGCGCTGGTGGCCATCATCCGGTGACCCCGGATTCCCCGCCGCCGGGCTCGTCCCACGTGTTGCCGCAACGCTTCTCGATCCAGGAGTGCAAAATCAGGAGCCCGCTGACCGGGACGGCCACCACGCAGGCGAACATGGCCATGGCGATCGCGATATAGGCCAGGGCGGTTCCCTCCTTCAGCAGGGCTACGCCCACCGCCACGCTCGGCAGCACCACCGTCGCGAATGCCCACGCCTTGACGATCTTCCTTTCCGTCGATTCCCGGGCCGGCGGGCTCGCTGCTTCCCGGGCGGGCTCCGGGAGCTGGGGTCTGAGCAGCACGGCGGGGATGTCAGCGGTCAGGGCATCCAGATCGGCGTAGGTCCGCGACGTGAGCACCCGGCTGAGCCGCAGGTCGAACTCGTCCTTGGCCAGCCGGCCCTGCACGAAGGCCGCCTTGAGCATGTCGACCACACGGTCGCGATCGGCATGCGACGCCCGCACGGAGCTGTAGCGTCCCCGGCCTGCTGCCTCGTCTCCGGGCCCCATCACCACCGGCGCCTCCTCACGAGCACGACTACAGACAGCGTAACTCCGCCGCTTCAGCCGGGTCAGAGGTGCAGGCCGGGGATGATTTCCGGTATATCTCCCGCGGGCCTGACGCCCGGACTCGCCGGCGCGCCCCGGCGAGGACCTGCCGTCGGTGTGGTCCTCGATCCATGAGTGCAGCAGCACCAGGCCCATGACCGGCCCCGTCACCACGCAGACGAACATCAGCAGGGAAATCAGGTTGAGCGAAATAGCAGTCCCGGGCCCGATCAACGCCAGGCCGGCCGCCATGCCCGGCAAGGCGATCGCTGCGCACGCCCAGGCCTTGACGGCTTTCCTGGCATCCGGTTCCCGGGCGGCGGGCGTGCTGTCCAGTTCGGGTGCAGGTGCACGGCGGCTGGGGAGCGGCCGGACGGACGGGGAGGTCGGCGGTGAGAGTATTCAGGTCCGCGTAGGTCCGGGACGCAAGCACCTTGCCGACCCGCAGGTCAAGCTCGTCCTTCTCCAGCCGGCCCTGGATGAAGGCGGCCTTGAGCTCCTCGATCACCCGCTCGCGGTCCGCGTGCGATGCCCGTACGTAGCTGCGGCCTTCGATGCGTGTTCTCTCGTCTCCGGGCCCGACCATGACCGGCGCCTCCCGCCATCACGACATACCGACAGCCTAGCTCGGCCTTCCGGCCAGCTGTTTTTCGATCTTGGGTGCCGCGAGGGCGCCGGGGCCTGGAAACGGCACAGCAGCACTCCACCGCTCCCACCGCTGAAACGGGTCGGCGAGACTAGGGCGTTTTCGAGATGGCGAGCGGCCTGTAGCGCGTGAAGGGCGGCGGTGTCCCTCCTGTCGTGCTTCCATCCCGGGCCACTAATTCGCTGGTGGCCCGATCACCCGCGCATTACGCTCCGGCGAGGAGCCGGTGAAGATCACTGGCGTCCGCGATGCTGCGGCATGCAAAGATCGCGTGGCACCACGACCGGCAGAACCGTTGCAGATGTTTCGAAAACCTGGCCGGGAGGGCCGAGGGACATGGATCCAGCTGATTTCTATACCGGCATAGTCGCGGAGTCCTACGCTCCGTTGAAGTCCTTCTCCCCGGACTCCGAGCGTTATGCGGCTTTCGTGTGTGAGGTGGGCACGCCTGCCCTGGAACTGGGCTGCGGAGACGGTGACCCACTGCTTGCTTTGCGTCGGCGCGGCCTGGACGTCGAAGGCGTTGACTCCTCCGCGGACATGCTGGAGCGCTGCCGCAGTCGGGCAGCCCAGGAAGGTATCGCCGTCACTGTCTACCAACAGCGGATGGAGACACTCAGCCTGCCCCGCCGGTTCCGGGCAGTCTTTCTGGCCGGGCCGACTTTCAACCTGCTGCCGGACGACGACACTGCTGAAGCTGCCCTGCGTCGTATCCGCAGCCACCTGGTTGACGGCGGTACCGCGCTGATCCCGCTCCACGTCCCGTCTCCCACCCCCGCCGACCAGATCGGCCAAGTCCGCACCGCTACCGCCGCTGACGGTGCCGAGTTGCGGTTCTCCCTGGTGTCTGAGGAACGCGACGAAACTATGCGGACACAGACCTCTTTGCTGCGCTACGAACGCCACCGTGACGACGAATGCACCGTTGCAGAGCGTCCATGGCTGCTGCACTGGTATACCCGCTCCGAATTCGAGAAGCTTGCTGCGGCGGCCGGACTGATCACGGTGTCGGTCACCGACGCAGACGGCAACGACGTTGACGACGACGCCACCTACTTGTCCTTCCGGCTCCAGGCTGCCCCCGCCGTTAGCTACGGCGTCTGAGACGAGGTCACAGTGCCTGGCGGATCAAGGTGAGTTGGACGGTGGCCTCGTACAGACGGGATCGCGCAGCCACGGGCATAGCCGGCGCCCCAAGCCGGGTCCTCTGAAAGTAGGTCTGGCCCTGGTCGCCACCCGGGCTGCGACCTGGCTGGGCCTCGCGCCTTGGGGACGCGGGCCCGACGGCCGTCCTCGTTCCGTCGCTCCGTGCGGCGAGCGTGATCTCCACCTGCCGCGGCCGCGCCTGGAAGATGCTGACGTCTTTGTCTTCGTCTCCTTGCCGCGACCATGCCGCGGCTCCGGCTCGAGTTCCGCGCCCCGATGGCGCCGGCAAGTCCGACGGTTAGGCGATGCGACCCGCGTAGCGGCGGGTGAAGCCGTCGCCCGTGTTGGCGGTAACGGTCACGTCGTAGTACCCGTCAGCGTCCGTGGGCCAGTTGACGGTCTTCGGGTGGCCGGTAGCCACGCGGACGGTCTGGGGGTGACCCGCGTAGTCGTTCGGCGTGAGAGTAAAGACGACTTGCTCCTGCCCGTCGTTGGCCAGGGCCAGCCTGACCACGGGCCTGGCCCGCCTGACCAGCGTCGCGGCGACGGTCGGCACCTGCCCGGCATTGTGGCCGGCCGGGACGACGGTGCCCGCGAACGAGGTCAGGAAGCCGTCCGGGCCGTGGACCGAGAAGGCGTATTTGCCGGCCGTCTGGCTGGTGTCCCAGGTGTAGGTCTTGTCGCGGCCCTCGACCACCGTGAACGGAGTGGCCGTAAGCGGCCAGGTAGTCCTCCGGGTAGACCGCGAGCGAGACGCCGACCTTCCCGCGGACGGACATGGTGGCCGTTACCCGGCCGCTGGCCCGGTTGACGACCGCGTCCGCGTGCGGCTGGTGGATGCTCGGCCGGTGGGGCCGGGCTCCGGATTCCTGGACCGGGAACGTCTGCCCGCCCTCGGGCGGAGTCGTCACGGGCGGGAAGTTCTCCTCCTGGTCCGACTGCGTGATCAGCGGCACCGTGTCCGGCAGGTCCGGGATGGAGAAGTCGGGGCGAGCGAAGTCGAAGGCGGCCGTCAGGTCACCGGCGACCGACCGCCGCCAGTCAGTGATGTTGCGGGCCCGCACCCCGGTCCAGGTCTCCAGGAACTGGAGCATCGAGGTGTGGTTGTAGGTGTTGGAATCCACGTAGCCGCCGCGGGTCCACGGCGAGGCGATGATCATCGGCACCCGGCTGCCGAAGCCGATCGGCAGCCCGTCGATGAACTCGTCCGTCACGCTCGTCTCGGGCGCCGGGGGCAGCACGTGGTCAAAGTAGCCGTCGTGCTCGTCATAGGTGACGAACAAGGCGGTGGTGTTCCACAGGTCCTGGTTGCCCATCAGCGCCTCGAGCACCGTCCGGACGTAGTGGGCGCCGTAGCTCGGGCTCGCCGCCGGGTGCTCGGAGTACTCGTACGGCGCCACGATCCAGGAGACCTGCGGCAAGGTGCCCGCGGTGGCGTCGGCGACGAACTGGGCCAGCACGTGGTTGACATGGTTCGGGCCGAGCGGCACGCCGGCATTGGGCAGCCAGGGCTGGACGGCGCCGCGCTTGGCCAGTTCCTGCCCCGCCGCGCGTGGTCGCGTTCTCCGAGTCCTCGTACTGCTGGTAGAACCACAGCGGGTTGTCGCCGTAGTCGCCGACCCAGCCGTTGACGCCGCCGCCGTCCCCGACCTCGTGGTTGGTGTAGACCTGCCAGGTGAGCCCGGCCCTCTGCAGGAGCTCGGGGTAGGTGGTTATGGCGCCCGCGGGGAAGTCCGCGACGTAGTCGTCCGGGTTGGTAATCCAGCCGCCGCTCGTGCCGGTCCAGAAGTACATCCGGTTCGGGCTCGTCGGGGCAAGAATCGCCTGGTGGTAGCCATCGCAGATGGTGAACGCGTCGGCCAGGGCGTACTGGAACGGGATGTCGGCGCGGGTGAAGTAGCCCATCGTCTGCTCGGTCTTGGCCGGCACCCAGTTGTTCCACAGGCCGTTGTTGCGGGCGCTGTGGTCGCCGTCCCAGCTGTGGTCCAGGTCCCCCGCGTTCTGGGCGTTCACCTTCGACGAGTCCATGTGGAATGGCAGCAGATAGCCGAGGTCCGTCCGGGCCGTGTCCGGCTGCTCGAAGATGGTGGTGCCGTTCGGGTACCTCAGCGCCTGCTTGTCGGCGAAGCCGCGCACGCCCCGCAGGCTGCCGAAGTAGTGGTCGAACGACCGGTTCTCCTGCATGAGGATCACGACATGCTTGAGATCGGCGATCGTCCCGGTGAGGTGACCCGGCTTCGTCGCCGCGGCGGCCCTGGCGTCGATCCCGCCGAGCTGGGTGTCCGCGCCCGCAGCGATCGCTACCCCGGCGGCCGTGCCGCCCAGCTGGAGGAACCGGCGGCGGGTGACGGCGGCCCGGAACGGCGCCAGTGAGCCGTAGTCGGTGGCGGGGCTGGCTGCTTCCCTGCGCTGGTCTGCGTTGTCCATGTCGATGACACCCACGTCCTCTCAGCAGTGCCGCAACGAAACCTATCCAAGGGCAATGCGAATCCCGCATACAACGGCCGGCAGCAGGCGGAGGGCGGATGTTTAGGCGAATCGGAGATGAACGCCGACGATACGTGCGGGCGAAGCCGCAACTCGGGTCGACGGTAACGGTGTCACGTGCAGCTGGGTTCGGACCAGCGACCCTTCCATGACCGAAGGGACTCTGAGCTGGGGAACCGCCTATCGGAATCGAACCGATGACCCTTGACGCTGGTCGTGAACCACCGGTGATCGCTAGCTGGGGCGGCCGGTGAGTGGCGCTGGATCCTGCCCGAGAGCCAGCTGACGGCAGGCCAGCATCAGGGTTTCCGCCATCTTCATCTTCTCCGCTCCATCGACTCGCTTGCCGCCCGTTTGGCATTCGGCTTCATAGCGGACACCCAGGGCACTGACCGCGGAGACGGGATCGCTGTCACATGCCGCTACGGTCAGTTTCTTCGCGCTCTCCCGCAAGTACTTCCGCCGCCACCGGGTGGCGCCCCAGGCCCCCGCTGACTCGGATGCAGACTGCTTCAGTTCGTTGACGTACCGCATGATCCGCATGGCCCTGCTGAAGGCTTCACAGCCCTGCTCGTGATCCTCTTGCCGAGGATGACCTTTGGCTTTCGTGTGGTGAAGCGATACTCCGCACCGGGCGCAGCAGATCAATCGGAGCGTCGCTGGACGTCGCCCCGGAGGCATTGGGCCCGGCCACGAGTACTGCATGATCAAGCCACCGCCTCCGCGAGAAAACCCTGACCATGAGGATAGAGCCTGTCTGGGGGTGGCGCGAAATGATCTAGATCGATAGCAACTTGACAACTCAACAGTGTGAATCGGGCTAGTCGTCTTGATCCTGCTGGGTCTCGGCCACCGCGTCCGGGAAGACAAGGCCGCAGACCTCCAAGTAAAGCTGCTCCGGATACGGCAGGAAGTCAATGCTACGCAGCGCCTGCTCCTCACCGGCCGACTCGACGATAAACTCACCGTAGCCAAGCAAGCGGCCCAGCGCCGAGCGCCGGAAGCTCATGTCGGTCACCCTGGCCAGCGGCATCATCGCAACCTTGCGGACCATGAACCCGCTAACCAGGACCATCCGCACTTCCGTCACGGCGAAGTACGTCGCCTGCCAGGCTGCCACCCGCTGCAAGGAGTACAGCAGGACGGACAGGTACCCTCCCCAGACGACCTTCGGGCGCACGGAACGCCTGGTCAGTTCCCCGGCTGCCACCAGACCGCCGACGACCAGGATGAGCGGCCCGGCCAGCTCCGCCGGATGCTTGCGGACCGCAATGCACGAGCGCTCATGCGGCAGCAGGTACCGGCTCACTTCCGCTGGCACGCTCACCGCTGGGCTTACCTGTCTCATTCATGCTCCCGCGGGCTCGTACGGTTAACGAAGTCCCGAATGGGACCAGTCAACGGTCCCTGGACAGGCCCCCTCGTATTTTGGAAGACACCCGTGTCGTCCGGACGCCATGACATCTGGCCATCAGATCATGACCAGCGCGGCAATCCCCTCCCCCATCGTCGCGTACTTCTCGTCGTCGCAGCCGCCCAGCTCTTGTCCGCGCTGTGAGCTGGTTGGCTCGAGCAGCACCTCTGGCCCAGACAGCACCTGCGGCCAGCCTCCGCTGACCGTTTTTACCACGGTAGTCTCGGCCAACGCCATCGTGTATGACAGTCAGCTTGACCTCTTGCCCAGCGGTTCGCCGTCGAGGGCCACCTTCGACCAGCGTTCACCAGCCCTTTAGCGAGGGGTAACGGCGGTCGGAATCTGCCCAGGCGAGGGGCGCCACCCAACCAGGGGCCTGGGTCCCTCTGGCGTGAAGGTGCGCCAGGTGCCGTCCAAAGGATCGACTCCTGCCCCGCTCCACCGGACTCCTCGGTCCGCATCGCGTCCATCGGTCATCCAGGGCTGTCGCTCTAGCAAATCCGTCTAGCAGGACAGGCAGCATCTCAGCCTGGTCTGATCGAACCTTGAGGGACCCATCCGAGCCATCAGCTCGCGCAGGCTCGCGCCTGTTGCTGCCTGACTCCTACCCGCCCTGAGGGGAGGGCGGCGAGCCACCCGCGATTGACCGAGGTTAGCCGCCTGTCTACCCTCGCATCTATGCGGACTGCCCGACTGCGACATTCCGTACTAGGCGTACTCCTCCTAGCTGTCTCAGCTGCCCTGTTGATGGTCTGGCTGTGGTTCGGCCATCTGTGGTTCGCGATCGTCACCGGCTTCGTTGTCGGGCTCGTGCTGATAGCCTTGATGCTCCGGAACGGATGGCACCAGACGAGTCCGGAAAGCCTCGAATCACGCGGTTTCAGTCCGGAATCTGCCTGGGATTCCAATCTGATGGATCCAGGCCTGCACCGAGAGATGGTCCCCCTAATCCCGGCCTTCGGGCGCCGTGGGATATCCAATACCCCCATCCGGCGTCCGGCCGCCCAGCCGGCCCCCGGGTCGTTCGCCCGGCGGCGTGCGCCGACAGCCTGGAACGGCCAGCCCGACCGGCGGCGCGGCCGGCTTTCCCCGGAAGCCCTGGTCATGTTCGCCGAGGAGCGCGAGGCCGCCAGCATCGACGAAGTGCTCGGCGCACTCGACCGCGACCTGGTCGGCCTGGTGCCCGTGAAGCGGTGGATCGAGGACATCGCGCTGCTGCTCCTGGTGGACCGGGCCCGGCAGAGATTCGGCCTCGAGGCCCCCCGGCCAAACCTGCACATGTGCTTCACCGGCCCGCCGGGCACCGGCAAGACCACCGTGGCGCTGCGCATGGCCGAACTCCTGCACCGGCTCGGCTACCTGGAAAGCGGGCACCTGGTGCACGCCATGCGCGACGACCTGGTCGGCCAGTACATCGGGCAGACCGCACCCAAGACCAAGCGCGTGCTCGACCAGGCCATGGGCGGGGTGCTGTTCATCGACGAGGCCTACTATCTGTACCGCGCGGCCGACTCCAAGGACTATGGCCAGGAGGCCATCGACATCATGCTGCAGGTGATGGAGAAGGAGCGCGACAATCTCGTGGTCATCCTCGCGGGCTACAAGGACCGGATGGACGACTTCTTCGAGAGCAACCCGGGCATGCATTCCCGGATCGCGCACCACCTCGACTTCGCCGCCTACGATGCCGACGAGCTCGTCGCGATCGGGCGGCTAATGCTCGAGCAGTCCAGTTACTACCTGTCCCCGGGCGCCGAGGAGGCGTTCCGCCAGTACCTGTCCCGCCGGATGCGCGGGCCCCGGTTCGCCAACGCCCGCAGCGTGCGGAACGAGCTGGAACGCACCAGGCTCCGGCACGCGCGCCGGGTGGCCACTGACGCCAGCCGCGGTTGGAACCGCGACGACCTGATGCGCCTTGAGCCATCGGACATCCTGCCTAGCTGGGACTTGCTAGACAGTGATCCGTCGTAGCTGCCTCGTAGTGGCGCTCATGTAGCCAGCCGGACGCCCGGTTTCGCCGGAGGCCGGCCGGCACGTCGTCCGCGGATACACGCGCCTTGGCCACGGTCAGGCGCCCGTTAGCAAAGAGGCCCCTTCCTTGATCGGAAGGGGCCTCTGACGTGGGAGCCGCCTATCGGAATCGAACCGATGACCTACGCATTACGAGTGCGTCGCTCTAACCGACTGAGCTAAGGCGGCATGCCGCGATCTGGCGGCCCACCGAGTCTACCGGTCTGCTCCCCGGGCCGTACCCGGCCTCAGCAGGGCCGGCCGGCGTCACGGGCAGACGGTGCCGTTGCGCGGGACAGCCAGGTCCAGCAGGTACCGGTTCACCAACCCGTCCACGCACGAGCTGCCCATCATGTACGCGGTGTGGCCGTTGCCGTCCCACCCCAGCAGCACCCCGGACTTCAGGTCCCCGGCCAGGGCCTGGGCCCAGCGGTACGGCGTGGCCGGGTCCCGCTTGTTGCCGATGACCAGGATCGGCGGGGCGCCGGCCGCGCGGATCGACGGCACCGGGTAGGAGCGGACCGGCCAGTAGGCGCAGGGCAGGCTGCCCCACATGATCGGGGCCCCGAAGGCCGGCGCGGCCCGGGCGGCGGACCCGGCCGCGGCGCGCCAGCGGGCCAGCCCCGCAGGCCCCGGCCCCCCGGACGGCCAGGGCCGGTCGAGGCAGTCGATCGCCATGTTCGCGTCGGCCAGGTTGGTGTACTGGCCGGTGGCGTTGCGCTCCCACAGCGCGTTGGCCAGCGAGACCAGCACGGTCCCGTCACCGCCGAACGCCGCGGTCAGCGCCTCGCGCAGCGTCGGCCAGTACGCCTGGCTGTACAGCGCGGTCGCGATGCCGTTCAGCAGCATGGCCCCGTTGGCGGGCTGGCGGTCCAGGTTGTTGGCCAGCGGATGGGCCGTGGCCCGGCTGACCAGGCCCTGGATCCGGGCCACGCCCGCCGCCACGGACCCGCGCCCCACCGGGCAGCCCGCCCGCGCCTCGCAGTCCGCCACGAACGCGCGCAGCGCGACCTCGAAGCCCTGCCCCTGCACGATATTCATCCGCAACGAGGAGCTGCCCGGGTCGATCGCCCCGTCCAGGACCAGGGCCCGGACGTGGGAGGGAAACAGTTGTGCGTACCAGGTGCCCAGGTAGGTGCCGTAGGACTTGCCGAGATACGTCAGTTTGGCGTCGCCGAGCAGGGCGCGCAGTACGTCCATGTCCCGGGCGGCGTTGCGGGTGCCCACCCACGGCAGCAGCGTCCCGGACTCACGCTCGCAGCCCCGGGCGAACAGCTTCGCCTCGGCGACGACCGGGGCGAGCTGGCTGGCGCCGGTGAGGTTCTCGTTAGTGGAGAGATAAGTGTCGAGCTGCGGGCCGGACAGGCAGTGGATGGCGGGCTCGCTCGCGCCCACGCCGCGCGGGTCGAAGCCGACGACGTCGAACCGGGCGCGGACCGGGGCGGCGACCTCGGTGCGGGCCTGCAGCGCGTAGGCGATCCCGGAGCCGCCGGGGCCGCCGGGGTTGACGACCAGGGAGCCGATCCGCCGGGCCGGGCCGGTGGCGCGCAGCCGGATCACCGGCAGCGAGAACCGCCGCCCGGCGGGCCGGCGGTAGCTGAACGGGACCAGGAACCGCGAGCACTGGAACACCTTGTCGCAGGCCTGCCACTGCAGCTTCTGGGCGTAGTAGCCGGCCAGGGTGGTTGGCGGTGGCCCGGCCGGCCCGGCGATCGGCGCGCTGGCCTGCGAACTGGCCGCCGCGCTGGAGCCGGGCGCGGAGGCGGCCGGGTGGGCGGCGGTGCTGGTGCTGCAGGCCGCCAGGACGACGGCGCACGCAGCGGCGGTCAGCGCCAGCGCCCACCGGCGCCTGCGCCGGGTCGGGAAAGCCACGGGGCGACGCTACTCCGCGGGGGCCGCGGCGGCCTGGTCGCCGTACTTGGCCTCGTAGGCCTGGCGGGATCCGCACACGCTCGCCTTCGGGCAGGCGCACTTGCTGCCGTCCCGGGCCAGCTTCACCACGATCTTGTCGCCCGGCACGCTGTGGCCGGTGACGACCCCCGGGCCCTCAGGGGTCTCGACGGACGAGCCGATGCTCGGGGCGTCCTTGCGGAAGTCCTGGTAGAGCGGGTGCTCATACTTCAGGCAGCACATGAGGCGGCCGCAGGCCCCGGCGATCCGCAGCGGGTTGACCGGCAGGTCCTGGTCCTTGGCCATCCGGACGGACACCGGCTCGAAGTCCTTGAGGAACGTGGAGCAGCACAGGTCGCGGCCGCACGGCCCGATGCCGCCCTGCAGCCGGGCCTCGTCCCGCGGGCCGATCTGGCGCAGTTCCACCCGGCCGCGCAGCCGGGCGGCCAGGTCGCGGACCAGCGCCCGGAAGTCGACCCGGCCCGGCGCGCTGAAGTAGATCGTGTAGACGTTGGGGTCGTCCACGTAGTCCACGCCGATGATCTTCATGGGCAGGGTGTGCTCGCGGGCCAGCCGCCGGGCGGCGACCCGGGCCTCGGCGCGGCGGCCCCGGTTGGCCTCGTCCCGGGACAGGTGCTCGTCGGTGGCCAGGCCGGCGCACAGCGGCAGCCCGTCCACGTCGTCATCGACCCACTGCGGGGCCCAGATGACGTCGGCCACCTCGGGGCCGGCGTCGGTGGGCACGAGAACCTTGTCCCCGACCCGGGGTGTGAGCGACCCGGGGTCCAGGTAGTAGAGCCGTCCGTAGCGTTCGAAGCTGACGGCCATCATCATGCCCATCGACCCAGGTTACGGGGAGATCACGGAATCCGCTCCCCCAGGCGGCCGATTTGCGACATTCCGGCAGCCGCTGGCTATCCGCGCGGCGGCTGCGGCGGCTGCGGCGTCAGGCCGGGACGGTGTCGGTGCACTGGCACTGGACCAGCTGGGGCGGGAGGGTGCGGGCCAGCACGTCGCGGTGCACGGGCGCGGCCTCCGCATGACGCTGCAGGCCAGCGGGGGTAAGGATCACGTAGACGCCGCGCCGGTCCTCGCCGCACGAACAGCGCTCGACCAGGCCGTTCTTTTCCAGCCGGTCGATCAGCCGGGACAGGGCGCTCTGGCTGAGGTGCACCCCGTCGGCCAGTTCCTGGGCCCGGAACTTGTGCTCCGGCATCTCGGACAGCCGGTCGAGCACCTCGAACTCACTCACCCCGAGACCCTGGCGGGCCAGTTCGCGGTCCAGCGCGGCCATCGCGGCGGCGTGGCTGGCCGCGATGGCCCGCCACGTGCTCACCACCGCCCCGGCCGGGCCACCGGGGCCAGCCAGGTCATCGGCCGGCGGGGCGGCCACGGGTTCTGTCACGCTCACGAGCACAGGGTAACGCGAAACTGAACTAGATGCAACTGCATTAATTGCGTTTGCATCTAGTGCTTGTACATGCATATTCTCTGGGGTCATGGAGTCAACCAGCCGCGCTCAGGCGGCCTCTCCCTCCCAGTCCCTCCGTCCCCGGGCGGCCCAGGGCCCGCCAGCGCCGGTCGCCAGGCCGCCGGCCACCCGGCCGCCAGCGCCGCCCGAGCGGGCTGCCGGCCCGCAATTTGGTGCGCGCGAGTGGGCCATCCTGATCGTGCTCTGCGGGGCCCTGTTCCTGGACGCGCTCGACGTGTCGATGGTCGGCGTCGCCCTGCCGTCCATCCGCAGCGCCCTCGGGCTGAGCACGTCGTCGCTGCAGTGGGTGGTCAGCGGCTACGTGCTCGGCTACGGCGGCCTGCTGCTGCTCGGTGGCCGCGCCGCCGACCTGCTGGGCCGGCGCCGCGTGTTCCTGGCCGCCCTCGCCCTGTTCGCCGTGGCCTCGCTGTTCGGCGGGCTGGTCAGCAGCGCGGGCCTGCTCATCGCCGCGCGCTTCGTCAAGGGCATCGCGGCGGCGTTCACGGCCCCGGCCGGGCTGTCGCTGCTCACCACCACGTTCCACGAAGGCCCCCGGCGCAACCGGGCCATCTCCGTGTACTCGGCGTTCGGGGCGAGCGGGTTCTCGCTCGGCCTGGTGCTGTCCGGCCTGCTCACCGAGATCAGCTGGCGGTGGACGCTGCTGGTGCCCGCGCCGGTGGCGCTGATCACGCTGATCGCAGGCATCAAGGTCATCCCGCGGCCGGCCGTCTCGCGCGAGCCGCGCGGCAGCCGCCGGTTCGACATCCCGGGCGCCGCCACGGTGACCGGCGCGATGCTGCTGCTGGTGTACACCGTGGTGTCGGCCCAGCAGGTGGGCTGGGGGTCGGCCCGGACGGTGGGCTCGTTCGCAGCCGTCGCCGTTCTCCTCGGCGCCTTCGTCATGATCGAGCGCCGCAGCATGGACCCGCTGGTGCCGCTGGGCATCTTCCGCTCGGGACCGCTGACCCGGGCCAACATCGGCGCGATGACGCTGTTCGGCTCGTACGTCTCGTTCCAGTTCCTGGTCACCCAGTACCTGCAGACGACGGCCTCGTGGTCCGCGATCGCCACCGCGCTCGCGTTCCTGCCGGCCGGCGTGGTCGTGGCCGTGCTGTCCACCCGGATGAGCGCGATCATCGGCCGGTTCGGGACCGCGCGGGTCTCCGTGGTCGCGTTCGCCAGCCTGGTGGTCGGTTACGCGGTGTTCCTCCGGGTCGGCGTCCAGCCGGACTACCCCACGGTGATCCTCCCGGCGGTGGCGCTGATCGGCGTCGCGTTCGGGCTGGGATTCTCCTCGCTCAGCCTGGCCGCGACCGACGGTGTGGCCGATGCGGAGCAGGGCCTGGCGGCCAGCCTGTTCCAGACCTCGTTCCAGGTCGGCGGCGCGATCGTGCTGGCGGTCGTGACCGCGGTGGTGGAGGCGGGCGGGGCCAGCCGGGTCACCTCGCCGCAGGCGACCCTGGCGGCTTACCGGCCCGCCCTGGCCCTGATCACCGTGGTGTCGGCGCTCGGGGCGGTGGCGGCGATCACCGGGTTGCGGTCCGCCCGCTCGGCGCCCCGGCCGGCGCCGGTTCCGGTGCCTGCCCGTGCCGCCCCGGTGCGCGTCCCCGTCGCCGGAGGGAGCCGAGGCCCCGGCCGTGGCGATGGATGCGGCGCTGGACCCGGAGGCGGCGGACCTCATCACCGGGATGGCCCGTGAGGTGGAGGAGGACTGCGACACCCCCCTGTGCCGCTGACCTTCAGCCCGCCTCGCCGGGTGCCGCCCCGCCCGGCTCCGGGCTGGGCGGCGGCATCCTCCGCTGGGCGGGGCCGGCGCCGCGCCGTTCACCAGGCCTGGTCGCCCTCCTGGCCGTTCACCGGCGCCAGCGGCACCAGGTGCCCGCCGCGCAGCCAGCCGTTGAATCCCCCCGGGCAGTGGCCGGTGCACACGCCGCCGTTGAGCATCCAGTGCTGGCCCGCGGCGTCCTGGCTGAGCTGCAGGACGTCGGGCGCGAAGGTCGACCCGGAAATGTCCCCCAGATGCCGCTGGTAGAGCACGTGCAGCTGCCCGGTGGCCCTCGACAGCTGGATCACGGACAGGTTCGGGGGGACCAGGTCGCTTTCGCCGTGCGAGCTGGTCATCCGGCCGGTCAGCACGACGGCGGTGATCGTCCGGCCATCCGGGCTGATCAGCGCCTGGACGATGTAGGGAAATTGCGCGGACTGACGGAGCAGGACGGGGCCGATGCCCAGGCGGCCACCGCCCGCAGCCGGATTGAGCGCACGGACCGCCGCCGTCCGTCCGTACTTGGTGCACGTCTCGCTGCTGAGTTTCTGGTCGGCACATGTCTGCCCGAGGTAGACGAGCTGGCCGTGGGTGGTCCAGGACAGGCTGGCCACGCTGTACGCGGCCCCGTTCCCGCCCCGCCAGAAACTCCTGGCTCCCGTCTTCAGGTTGATGACCTCGATGTAGTCAGGCTGCGGGGTTCCCTGGGGGCAGGCCTGCTGGCCTGCACCGCCGCACGTCGTGGAGGAGCCGGTCCAGGTGTAGCCGACGGAGACAGCGACCCGTGATCCGTCCGGTGAGACGGCCAGGGCGTCCGCGGCCCAGTAGTGGCGCCCAATGGCGCCGCCGGGCACCGGGGCGAAGCCGCTGACCTGGCCTGAGCTGGTCAGCCGGAATCGGTACAGGCGCTGTCCCTCGGTGCCCGGCGCGGCCGCCGCCACGAAGAACACCCCGCCCCGGGTGCTGGCCAGGACGTCGAACACGCCGACGTTGGCCGCCTTCGGGACCGGGACCGTGGCCGTGACCTGGCCGGTGGCCGTCGAGCGGACCACCGGAGCGCCGCCCTGCTCACCCTCGACCACGTAGTAGCGAGGCACCGGGGTCTGGGCGCCGGCCGGGCCGCCGGGCGGCCGTGATCCGGACAGCCGCGTCCCGGCCGCCAGCGCGAGGCCGACGACGAGAACGATGCCCAGGGCGGCCGCGACCGGAGTGATCCAGGCGGGCCGCCGGCGGCGGGCGGGCGGGGCAACGAGCGGGCGGAGCGTGTCCTCCGGGACGGCGCGGGCCGCGGCGGTGAGCGCGTCGGTCAGCCGGTCTTCAGTCCTGGTCATGCTGGCTCCCCGAGCTGGCGCGCCAGGGCGGCGATCCCCCGCGCGGCGGTTGACTTGACGGTGCCGGTGCTGATCCCGAGCACGGCGGCGATCTCGGCTTCTGGCAGCCCCAGCCAGTAGCGGAGCACCAGCACCTCGCGGCGCCGCCGGGACAGCCCGGCCAGCGCGGCCACCACCTCCCGGCGGTCTTCGGCCAGCAGCGCCTCACTCTCCGCGGACCGCTGGGTGACGTGCGCGGCCGTGGCGTCGCGCGCGCCCCCGAAGCGGCGCGCGACGGCCCGGCGCCGCAGCGCGCTGCGGCATCCGTTGAGCACGGCGGCCCGGACGTACGCGACCGCGCCGCCGGAGTCAGGTAGCTGATCCCGGGCACATAGCCGGGCGAACACGTCCTGGACGATGTCCTCGGCGGAGGCCCGGTCCCCGGTCATCAGCACGGCCAGCCGGACCAGTTCCGCGTGGTGCTCCCGGAACAGCGCGGTCACGCTGGCCCCGGAGTCAGCCACGGAAGAGGCACCCGGTCCCACTTCGCCGGCCTCCCAGATCTGGTAGCTCATACCTAGTTGCACGCGCGAGCCACCATTCCGTTGCCTGCCAGTCCCGTGATTCCATCATCGTGGTGCATTCGTGCGTCGCCGGCGGCGCTCTATGCACCACGCTAAGGCCATGGAGGGGTTATCCACAGGCGACGAAGTCGCGTGGCGGCAGGCCAGGTATGCCGGGCACGCTGGAGGCATGCCACGCGAATTACCAGAGGATTGCCGCGAACTGCTGTCTCTTCAGCACGGCGTGCTGTCCCGGGCCCAGCTGGAACTTGGCATTGGCCCGGAACCGTGAGTTCCGCGATTGCGCCGGGGCCATTGGCAGCGAATGCACCAGGGTGTCTACGTCACCTTCACTGGTCAGCCGGATCGTGAGGCCATTCTGTGGGCGGCACTGCGCCGGGCCGGGCCGGATGCCGTACTCAGTCATTGGACCGCAGCCGAGCTGAGCAGGCTGACGTGTCAGCCGAGTGCCTTGATTCACGTGACCGTCTCGGCACAGCGCCATATTCATCCGATCCCGGGGGTGGTGATCCATCGCTCCCGGCGTGCCGACGCGGCCCGGCATCCGGCTCTGGCCCCGCCACGGACCCGGATCGAGGAGACCACGCTCGACCTTGCCGCGGTCAGTAAGGACCTGGACGATCGCGCTGGCCTGGCTGGCCCGCGCCTGCGGGCCCGACTGACCACGGCCGACCGGCCTGCGGACGGCCCTGAACGGCCGGACGCGGGTGCGCTGGCGTGCGGCGCTAATGGCCGGGCTGGACGACATCTCCCAGGAGGGCGCATTCCCGACTTCTCGCTTGAAATCCGGTACATCCGCCGGGTCGAGCGGCCGCACCGCCTGCCCCGGCCCCAGCGGCAGGTTCGGATTGTCCGAGGCCGGCGCACCGAGTACAAGGACGCGCTCTATACGGAGTTCGGGGTCGGAGTGGAAACAGACGGCGTGATAGCCCACCCGCTGGAGGCCCGCTGGCGTGACAAGCACCGGGACAACGCCTCCATCGTCGACGGGATCCACACCCTGCGCTACAACTGGGCCGACGTGACCCAGCGCCCCTGCCACGTTGCAGCCGAGGTAGCCGCGGTGCTCCGCCAGCGCGGCTGGCGCGGCACCCCGCGCCCCTGCGGCCCCTCCTGCTCACTCAACGACTGGCCGCAGCGTTAACGTGGTGCATCCTGCGCCGCCGGCGACGCCAAAGGCACCACGATCATGAAGTGGTCTGGCCGGGGGGCGGCGCCGCAGGCGCCGCGGCGCCGGGGGGGGTTAGGCGGAGAGGAGGGCGAGGGTTAGTTCCTCGACGGCCAGGAGGGGGGCGACGTTGAGCTCCAGGCGCTCCCGGCAGGCCATGATGGCCTCCATCCGGCGGACGGTGGATTCCGGGGCGCTGGCCGCGGCCAGCCGCCGCAGTTCCTCTTCGTGCCCGGCGCTGGACAGGTCCACGTCGGCGCCCAGCTGGACGACCAGCACGTCGCGGTAGAAGGCGGCCAGGTCGAGCAGCGCGCGGTCGAGCGCGTCCCGCTTCATCCGGGTGGCCCGGGACTTCTGCCGGTCCTCCAGCTCCTTCATGGCGCCCGCCGAGCCGCGCACCGCCTTGGCCACGCCCTTGCCGGTGGAGCCTTCGCCGAACGCCTTGCGCAGCGCCTCCCGCTCCGGGGTGTTCAGCTCCTCGGTGACCGAGGCCGCCTCCTGCTCGGCCGCCTTCACCAGTCCCGCGGCCTGGCTCAGCGCCGTGCCCAGGCTGGTGATCCGGGCCGGGATGCGGAGCACGTCGGCGCGGCGCTGCGCCGCCTCGGGGTCGGTGGCCAGCCGCCGCGCCCGGCCCACGTGGCCCTGGGCCGCGCGGGCGGCGGCCAGGGCCCGGGCCGGGTCCACCCCGTCACGGCGGGCGAGCACCTCGGCCACGGCCTCCGGCGATGGGGTGCGCAGCGTGACCAGCCGGCAGCGGGACCGGATCGTCGTGACGAGCTCCTCCGCGGAGGGGGCGCAGAGCAGCCAGACCGTCCGCGGCGACGGTTCCTCGATCGCCTTGAGCAGGGCGTTGGCGGCCTGCTCGGTAGCCCGGTCGGCGTCCTCGAAGACCACCACCTGCCAGCGGCCGCCGGACGGCGCGCGCGCGGCGCGCAGCACCAGGTCGCGGGTCTGCTTGACCCCGTAGGACAGCCCCTCCGGCCTGACCAGCAGCAGGTCGGGATGAGTGCCCGCCCGCACCTGGTGGCAGCTCGGGCACTGCCCGCAGCCTCCGTAGGGGCACAGCAGCGCGGCCGCGAACGCGCGCGCCGCCACCGACCGGCCCGACCCCGGCGGCCCGGTGAGCAGCCAGGCGTGCGTCATGCCCAGGACCCGCTCGCCGCGCAGCAGCCGGGCCGCGACGCCCGCCGCCTCGTCCAGCTGGGCGACCACGCGCTCCTGGCCGACCAGGTCGCCGAACACCGGCGCGCCGCCCACCGCCGTGTCCCCGTCCACGTCCGCCGCCCCGTTCAATTCTTTTGCTCTCAAACTGTCCGGCTCAATCGACGATAGCCGGGAAACTGCCCGTGTTGGCCTCGGCCATCGGCGGGATCGGGTCCGGCAGCATGTCACGGACCCGCTCCTGGATCGCGCGGCTGATGTCCTCCGGTGACTGTGACGCGTCGAGCACCAGGTAGCGGTCGGGGTCCGCGCTGGCCAGCGCCAGGAAGCCGCGCCGGACCCGCTCGTGGAAGTCCAGCGGCTCGGCCTCGAGCCGGTCGGCCGACCGGGCCCGGCGGCCCAGGCCGTTGGCGGGCGGCATGTCGAGCAGCACGGTCAGCTCGGGCATCAGCCCGCCGGTCGCCCACTGGTTCAGCCTGCGCCACCTCGTCGGTGGACTGGTTCCGCCCGGCGCCCTGGTAGGCCAGGGACGAGTCCACGTAGCGGTCGGTGACCACGACCGCGCCGCGCTCCAGCGCGGGGAGGATCACCGCGGACACATGCTCGGCCCGGTCCGCCGCGTAGAGCAGGGTCTCGGCCCGGGCCGACAGGCCGGTGTGCGCGGTATCCAGCAGCACCGCGCGCAGCCGCATGCCGATCTTGGTCGCGCCGGGCTCGCGGGTGGTGACGACGTCGTAGCCCTGGTCGCGCAGCCAGATCGCGAGCAGCCGGGCCTGCGTGGTCTTGCCGGCCCCCTCACCGCCCTCCAGCGCGATGAACACGCCGTGCCGGACGGGGGCTGCCTCGTGGCCGTTGACGTGGCCGGGCATCGGCTGGAACTCCTCGCCCCGGACCACGGACGCCAGGTCGTCGCGCAGCGGGACGCCCTTGCGGTCGTCCATCTGCCGGTAGGAGACCACGCCGAGCCACACCGCGATCGCCGCGGCCAGCAGCATCACGCAGTTGTAGCCGATCCCCTCGTAGCTGACGTGGCCGATCCGCAGATTCCCGGTGCCGGACACGCCGCGGACGACCGCGGTGAAACCGGCGGCCACGAACGGGGCCACCGCGATCACCGTGAACAGGATGACCCGGATGGCGGAGTTGAGGAACGCGAACGTGCGGCCCCGGGTGTCGTCGTCCACCTCGCGCCCGACGATCGTGTAGCCGGTCACGTACGCAACGCCGGCGCAGGCGCCCAGCAGGACCACCAGCAGAACGGTGACGACCAGGTTCGGGATCAGCGCGATGAGCGCGAGCGGGATCGCCGCGCTGACAATGCTCAGCCCGAACAGCCGCCGCCGGCTGAACCCGCTGAGGATGCGCAGGCCGAGGAACATCCCGCCGGCCAGGCCCACGAAGATTGCGGCGAACACGACGCCCCAGCCCGCGTTGCCCCCGTGCAGGGTGTGCGTGATGTACGGCTGGCCCAGCCCGACCACCACGCCGCCGGCCGCGAACGCCCCGACCATGCCGATGACCAGGCCCCGTACCACCGGGGTGCGGCCGATGAACCGCCAGCCCTCCCAGATGATCCTGGCCACCGCGGGCGCCGAGATATGCGAGCTGAACTGCCGCTTGGGAATCTCCCGCAGCGCGTAGATGGTCAGCGCGGACACCACGAACGTCACCGCGTTGAAGTACAGCGCCAGGTTCACCGGGTTGGTGGTGAAGTAGTGGGACAGGCCCTCGAGCGCCCGGCTGACCAGGGACAGCAGGCTGAACACGATCCCGGCGATCGGGGCAGTACCGAACGTGGTGAACAGGCTGTACTGGTTGGCCTCTTCCAGCCGGTCCGGGGGCACCAGGTTCGGTATCGAGGCGTCCTTGGCCGGTGTCCAGAACAGCGAGACGCAGGAGGCCAGGAACTGCACCACGTAGACCCAGGTCAGCGGGTTAACGAAGTGGATCGACAGGTCCAGCGGGATAGTCAGGTACAGCGCCGCGCGGAGCACGTCGCCGACGATCATGTTGATCCGGCGGTCCAGCCGGTCCGCGACGGCGCCGGCCAGCGGGCCGAGCACCAGGGCCGGCAGCAGCGAGGACAGCCACACCCCGCCCACGGCGCTGTACTGCGCGGCGGCGCCGCTGCCGGCCAGCGCCGACGCGAGCGAGGCGAGCGCGACCAGGCTCAGCCAATCCCCCAGGCTGGACAGCGAGGTCGCGATCCACAGGCGCCGGAACGGCCTGATGGACAGGACGTTGCTGCGCCGGTCGCGCGACGGGGATCGGAAGTTCACTGGGTCAGGGTATCCACACCAGAGGGGCTCGCGTGGCCCGCAAGCTCGCGAAATGTCCGGCAGGTGCGGCCTTCCAGGGCCACCCGGTACCGGGCCGGACCCGGGCTAGGCCCGGCTGGGCTTCTTCGGGGCCGCCTTCTTCGCGGCCGGCTTCTTGGCCGCCGGCTTCTTCGCCGGGGCCCGGCGCCGCGGAGCCGAGGGGGCGGCCATCCGCCGCTCGGCCAGCAGTTCCGCCGCACGCTGCGGGGTGATCGACTCGACCGCGTCGCCCTGGCGCAGGGAGGCGTTGGTCTCCCCGTCGGTCACGTACGCGCCCCAGCGGCCCTCCTTGATGACCATGGGACGCTGGCTGGCCGGGTCGGCGCCCAGCTCACGCAGGGGCGGCGCGGCGGCCGCCCGGCCCCGGCCGCGGGCCTTGGGCTGCGCGAACAGTTCCTTGGCCTCGGCCAGGGTGAGCGTGAACAGCTGCTCCTCGCTCTCCAGCGAGCGGCTGTCCGTGCCCTTCTTGACGTACGGCCCGTACCGGCCGTTCTGGACGGTGATCGGCTCGCCGTCCAGCTCGCCGATCGTGCGCGGCAGCGTGAGCAGCCGGAGCGCGTCCTCCAGCGTGACCGTGTCCAGCGCCATCGACTTCAGCAGCGACGCGGTGCGCGGCTTGCTGCTGTCCCCTTCGGGCAGCACCTCGGTCACGTACGGGCCGAACCGGCCCGCCTTGGCCACGATCTCCCGCCCGGTGCCCGGGTCGGTGCCGAGCGGGAAGTCGCCGCTGGGCTGCGCGAACAGCTCCTCGGCCCGCTCCGGGGTGAGCTCGTCGGGCGCGGTGCCCTCGGGCACGTTGACCCGCTGGTCGCCGCGCTCCAGGTACGGCCCGTACCGGCCGACCCGCACGGTGATGTCGGTGCCGGCCAGCGGGAACGAGCTGACGTCCCGCGCGTCGATGTCGCCCAGGTCGCTGACCAGTTCCTTGAGGCCTTCCTCGCCCTCGGCGCCGAAGTAGAACCGGCGGAGCCAGGGCACCCGGGCCGCCTCGCCGCGGGCGATCGCGTCGAGGGCGTCTTCCATCCGCGCGGTGAAGTCGTAGTCCACCAGCTGCGAGAAGTGCCGCTCCAGCAGGGTGATCACGGCGAAGGCGAGGAACGAGGGCACCAGCGCGGTGCCCTTCTTGAACACGTACCCGCGGTCCAGGATCGTGCCCAGGATGTTCGCGTACGTCGAGGGCCGGCCGATCTCCCGGTCCTCCAGGTCCTTGACCAGCGTGGCCTCGGTGTAGCGGGCCGGCGGCCGGGTGGCGTGCTCGGACGCGGCCAGCTCCAGCGCGTTCAGCGCGTCGCCCTCGGACAGCGGCGGCAGGCGGCGCTCCCGGTCGTCCCGGTCGGCGTCGTCGTCGGCGTCCTCCACGTAGGCCTTGAGGAAGCCGTGGAAGGCGATGATCTTCCCGGACGCGCCGAACTCGGCTTCCTCACCAGCGGAGGAACGGCCGGACACGCGCACGGAGACGGACTCCCCGGTGGCGTCCTTCATCTGCGAGGCGACGGTGCGCTTCCAGATCAGCTCGTAGACCCGCAGCTCGTCGCCGGACAGCCGGGACTGGGCCGGCGTGCGGAACGAGTCACCGGCGGGGCGGATGGCCTCGTGCGCTTCCTGCGCGTTCTTCACCTTGCTGGTGTAGACGCGCGGCGCGTCCGGCACGTACTCCGCGCCGTACAGTTCCCGGGCCTGGCGCCGGGCGGCGTCGATCGCGGTCTGCGACAGCGTGGTCGAGTCGGTCCGCATATAAGTGATGTGGCCGTTCTCGTACAGCCGCTGGGCCACCGACATCGTGTACTTGGCCGAGAAGCCGAGCTTGCGCGACGCCTCCTGCTGGAGGGTGGTGGTGCGGAACGGCGCGTACGGCGAGCGGCGGTACGGCTTGCGCTCGACCGACTTGACCGAGAAGTCGGCGCCCCGGAGCCGGTCCGCCAGTTCGGCGGCGGACAGCCGGTGGACGACCCCGGCCGGGACGGACTGACCGTTATCGCTGGTAGTAGAGGTGCCCTCGAGATACAGCACGTCGGAGTTGCGGAGCTCCCCCGACGGCGCGAAGTCGCGGCCCTGCGCCACCCGGCGCCCGTCTACCGCCACCAGCCCGGCCGGGAACGAGGCCGCACCCTCGTCGCCCGAGCCGTCGGCCCGGGCGAAGACGGCCTGCAGGTCCCAGTACCGGGCGGCGCGGAACGCGATCCGCTCCCGTTCCCGGGCGACCACCAGCCGGGTGGCCACGGACTGGACCCGCCCGGCGGACAGCCGGGGCATGACCTTCTTCCACAGCACCGGCGAGACCTCGTAGCCGTACAGCCGGTCCAGCACCCGCCGGGTCTGGTAGGCGTTGACGAGGCCGGTGTTCAGTTCGCGGGGATTGTCCACCGCGTGCGCGATCGCTTCCGGCGTGATCTCGTGGAAGACCATCCGCCGGGTCGGCACCTTGGGCTTGAGCTCCTCCAGGAGGTGCCACGCGATGGCCTCGCCCTCGCGGTCCTCATCAGTGGCGAGGTAGAGCTCGTCGGCGTCCTTCAGCAGCGACTTGAGCTTCGAGACCTGGGACTTCTTGTCGGTGTGCACCACGTACAGCGCGCCGAAATCATCATCGACGTTGACTCCGAGGCGGGCCCACGGCTCCTTGCGGTACTTCTCCGGGATCTCGGCAGCCTTATCCGGCATGTCACGGATGTGCCCGATGCTGGACTCCACCACGTACCCCTTGCCGAGGTAGCCAGCGATGGTCCGCGCCTTGGCGGGCGACTCGACGATTACCAGGCGAGTGCCCTCGCCGTCGTTCGCGACGTTGCCCTTGCCCCTCGCTCGCTTCGCGGCGGGAGGTGTCCTTGCTGCCACGCATTCACCTTCTAGTCCGGAGCCTGTGCCCGGCCCGGTCTTGTCTGTTGCTTGATCTTGCTTCTGGAACCTTCAGCCTGCCAACCCTCAGTCTGCTGAACCTTGCTGTCAACCGTGGGACCGAATCCGGCTCTGCTCTCTCAACTCCCAGAGGCGGCGTGGGTGTTCCCTTACCCATCCCCAGTGGCTACCCATCCCCTGTGGCCCGGACAGCCGGGTCGGCGAATTTTTCCCCACTGCCGATTGAACCACCGCCAACTCTGCGCACAATAAGAGGTGATGGCCGAGTACACCTACCTCGTGCTGTACCTGCCGCGAGGAACGTCACGAGACGCCGCCCGGCGCCTGCTAACGGACCACGCCGAGTACGGCGAGTGGGAACTGGCCAGACTCCGCCTGTATGCGGACGGCAGCAGGAGGGTCACCCTGCGGCGGCCGATCATACGCCCCGTACTGACCTTTTGACCACCGCTTGGCCTCTGCGGCCCCGCCGCCTGCGGGAATGGCAGTCCGCAGGGAGCGGCGGCGGCCGGGCAGCGGCGGCGGCCACGGCCAGGGGGCACTGCGGGGGGCAGCTTCCGCTGGCCGTGGCCGCCTGGGCGGGGCAGCCACGCCGGTTACAGCGATCTTCCGCAGGTCCGGGCGCCGGCAGTGCCCGGCCGCGTCGCGCCTTACCCGCGTTTTCGCAAGTTTTCACGCGCGGCCCCCGGTCGTTCTCCGGCTCCGAATCAGCGGGGCGACTATCCTCGCCGTCACCGGTGCTGTGCGGGCTGCCCAGGCAGGGTTTTGCCGGGTGTCCTGCTCCCCCCCGGGATGGACAGCCTCACACAATGCGTCACGATAACACTACCGAGTGTGCTCGTATGGCGATTCGGCGAAAAGTGCTCCGGGCGGCGCGCGGCGGGGGCCGTTGGCCATTGGGGGCCCGCGCCGGGCTGGTCAGCCGCGGCAGTTGGGTCCGCGGGGCGGGCTGGTGAGCCGCTGAGTTGGGTCCGCAGGGTCGGGCTGGTCAGCAGCGGTCGAGGAAGCTGTCCAGGACGCGGGTGCCGAACTGGAGGGCGGTCACCGGCACGCGCTCGTCCACCCCGTGGAACATGCCGGAGAAGTCCAGGTCCGCCGGGAGCCGCAGCGGGGCGAACCCAAAGCAGCGGATGCCGAGCCGGGTGAACGACTTCGCGTCGGTCCCGCCCGACAGGCAGTAGGGCACGACCTTCGCGCCCGGATCCTCGGCCAGCAGCGACGCCGTCATCGCGTCGCACAGGTCACCGTCGAACGTGGTCTCCACGGCGATGTCGTGGTGGATGAACTCGCGCGTCACGGCCGGGCCGAGCAGGCTGTCCAGCTCGGCGAAGAACTCCTCCTCGTACCCCGGGAGGAAGCGCCCGTCCACCTCGGCCGTGGCGACCTGCGGGACGACGTTGACCTTGTATCCGGCCTTGAGCACGCTGGGGTTGAGGGTGTTGTGCAGTGTCGCGCCGGTGATCCGGGACAGCGAGCCGATCTTGTCGATGACCTGGTGGTAGGCCTCCGGGCCGTACTCAATGCCGAGCGCGGTGCACGCCTCGGCCAGGAAGGCCTCGACCGACGGGGTGAGCCGGACCGGCCATTCGTGGCGGCCCATCCGCGCCACGGTCTCGGCCAGCTCGGTGACCGCGTTGTCGGGCTGGAGCATCGAGCCGTGCCCGGCGGTGCCGCGCGCGGTCAGCCGGAGCCAGGAGATGCCCTTCTCGGCCGTCTGGATCAGGTAGAGGCGCTGGCCGCCGAGGGTGACGCTGAACCCGCCGACCTCGCCGACCGCCTCGGTGACGCCCTCGAAGAGGCCGGCGTGGTTGTCCACCAGGTAGCGGGCACCGTACGAACCACCCGCTTCCTCGTCGGCCAGGAAGGCCAGGACCACATCGCGGGACGGACGGCGGCCCTCACGCAGGCGTTGGCGGACGACGGCGAGGATCATCGCGTCCATGTCCTTCATGTCGACGGCGCCGCGGCCCCAGACGCAGTCTTCCTCGGTCGCTGGTGCCGCCGGTGCTGGTGCCGCTGGTGCCTGCGGTGCCGATGTGGCCCGAGAACGGGTCAACCTGCCAGTCCGCCGCATCCGCAGGGACGACGTCGAGGTGGCCGTGCAGGAGCAGGGCCGGCCTGCTCTGGTCCTCGCCGGTGATGCGGGTGACCACGCTGGCCCGGCCGGGCGCGGACTCCAGGATGGTCGGCTCGAGGCCGACCTCGGCGAGGAGCGTGGCGACGTGCTCGGCCGCCTGGCGCTCGCCGGGACCGGAGTTGTCGCCCCGGTTGGACGTATTGATCCTGATCAGGTCGCTGCACAGGCTGGCGACCTCGTCCTGAGCGGTGATGTCGTTGTGGCCCGAGGAGGCTGGAGTCTGCGTCATCACCCCATCGTCGCACCTGGCTGGGTCGAGGTGGTGGGATGGCTGCCCCTCGTGGGTGACGGAGCACCATCCCGTGCGTCGGGGCACGTGTGCGGCCGAGCACCTTCCGTCACCGTCGCGCGATGGGGCTTCCCGTGCGGACGCATCCGCTGGGAGGCTGGTGGGACGGGCGGGCGGCTGCTTCGCCGGACGCGGCAGGATTTGCTATCGTGAGGCGGCCGACCCGGGGCGATACCGTGGTCTGGCATACGTCCGGGTGGCGGAATAGGCAGACGCGCTAGCTTGAGGTGCTAGTGCCTCGAAAGGGGCATGGGGGTTCAAGTCCCCCCTCGGACACGTTAGATCCCCATAAGCGGCCGTTCACGGGCATGCTCAATCGTCACCCGCGCTCAGCCTCCGGTGCGGCGGGTGCTCTCTTGCCGTTTTCCCTAGGCGGTCTTCACTTTCCTTGTTCTGGCGTGCGTGAGTGTTACCGGCGTCCTTTCCGATGACGACCGACGGCGCGTCGTGGCCGTCGGCGCGTGGGTGAGGAAGGCCTCGTGGATGTCGTCGCGCTGAACGTGCTGCGGCGCACTGCGGCGTACTCCGGCCGGCTGCGGCTCTTTGAGGGCGGCACGTTCACCGTGCGATCGGTGGTCATCACCGCCGGCGTTACCTGGCGGCGGCCTGGCGTCCCCGCGCCAGCCGTCCGGCGGAAAGCTGCTGGCGTCTGCCGCCGCCGGGTCGGCGTCCCCGCGGCGACAGGGAGGAGCGAAGATCGTCCGGACGGCGGCGCGGCCGGAATCGGCTTTGCTGGGCGTCACCTCGGACCAGCAGATCCTTTGCTGCCGAGTCACTGGCGGGTGCCGGCGGCCGGTGCTGGCGCCGCGCGCGGGCGGCCTGTAGCGTGAAACGGGCGGGTGGCGTTATCCGCGCCGGCGGTTCCACGTGAGGCCCTGTGATGCTGTTAGATCGTCTCCCGGAACGCGCGGCGCTCAGTCGGCTGCTGGAGGCGGCGCGGGCTGGGCGGAGCGGTGTGCTCGTGATGAGCGGGGAGCCGGGGGTCGGCAAGACCGCGCTGCTGGACTGGGCGGTCGAGTCGGCGGCTGGCCTGCGGGTGGTGCGGGTGGCCGGGGTCGAGTCGGAGATGGAGCTGGCGTTCGCGGCCTTGCAGCAGTTGTGCGCGCCGATGCTGGATCAGCTGGGGGGCTTGCCGGATCCGCAGCGTGCGGCGCTGGGCGTCGCGTTCGGCCTGAATACGGGGGCAGCGCCGGACCGGTTCCTGGTGGGGCTGGCCGCGCTGAGCTTGTTGTCGGCGGTGGCGGAGCGGCAGCCGCTGTTGTGCGTGGTCGATGACGCGCAGTGGCTGGACAGGGCCTCGGCGCTCGTGCTGGCGTTTGTGGCGCGGCGGCTGCTGGCCGAGCCGGTCGCGCTGGTGTTCGCCACCCATGAGCCGGGTGAGGAGTTCCGGGGGCTGCCGGAGCTGCTAGTCCGGGGCCTGGGTGATATTGCTGCGCGGGAGCTGCTCGGCTCGGTGATCGGGGGGCCGTTGGATGAGCGGGTGCGGGACCGTATCGTCGCGGAGGCGCGGGGCAATCCGCTGGCGTTGCTTGAGCTGCCGCGGCGCGGGCCCGGTCTGGCCGGTGGGCCCGGTCTGGCCGGTGGGCCGGGGTCGGCGGGGCGGATCGAGGAGAGTTTCCGGGGGCGGCTGGCGGTGCTGCCGGCCGCCACGCGCCGGCTGATGCTGGTCGCGGCGGCGGAGCCGGCCGGGGAGCCGCTGCTGGTGTGGCGGGCGGCGGAGCGGCTCGGGATCGGAGCCGAGGCTGTTGCGCCCGCAGCGGATGCCGGGTTGCTGACCATCGGGGAGCGGGTGATGTTCCGGCATCCGCTGGTGCGGTCGGCGGTGTACCGGGCCGCGTCGCCGGCCGAGCGGCGGGCCGCGCACCAGGCGCTGGCCGGCGCGACCGATCTGCAGGCCGACCCCGATCGCCGGGCCTGGCACCGCGCGCAGGCCACGCTGGGACCTGATGCGGAGGTCGCCTCGGAGCTGGAACGGTCGGCGAGCCGGGCCCAGGCGCGCGGCGGGCTGGCCGCGGCGGCCGCCTTCTGGGAGCGCTCGGCTGCGCTGACCCTGGACCCGGCGCGCCGCGCCGATCGGGCGCTGGCCGCGGCGCAGGCCAAATACCAGGCCGGCGCGTTCGACGCGGCCCTGGGACTGCTGGCCACCGGGGAGGCCGGGCCGCCGGATCAGTTCCGGCGGGCCCGGGCGGACCTGCTGCGCGGCCAGATCGCGTTCGTGTCAAGCCGCGGCAGTGACGCGCCCCCGCTGCTGCTCAAGGCGGCCCGGGAATTCGAGCCGCTCGATATGGGGCTGGCGCGCGAGACGTACCTGGACGCGCTGTCCGCCGCGACATTCGCCGGCCGCCTGGCTCTGGGCGGCGGGATGCGCGAGATCGCCGAGGCGGCACGGATGGCGCCGCCGCCGCCGGGGCCGATGCGCGGGCCCGATCTGCTGCTGGATGGCCTGGCGTTACTGGTCACGGAAGGCTACCCGGCGGGGGCGCCGGTGCTCCGCCAGGCGGTGAGCGCCTTCCGCGGCACGGATCTGTCCACCGAGGAGGGACTGCGCTGGCTCTGGCTGGCCTCTTATGCGGCGGGGCTTGTGTGGGACTACGCCAGCTGGGACGTGCTGTCCGGCCGCCAGGTCACGCTCGCCCGTGACGCTGGTGCGCTGATCGCGCTCCCCATCGCCGTTAGCACGCGCGCGGGAGTGCACCTGTTCGCCGGCGAGTTCACCGAGGCCGCCTCGCTGGCGGCGCAGGCCGAGTCGGTAGCCGAGGCGACCGGGATCAGCATCGCGCCGTACGGCACTCTGGCCCTGGCCGTCTTCCGCGGCCAGGAAGCGCAAGCCACTCAGCTGATCCAGGCCGCCACCGACGACGTAGGGCGCCGGGGTGAGGGTGGAGGGCTGAGTTCCGTGCAGTGGGCGGCCGCGGTGCTAGGCAACAGCCTGGGCCGCTATGAGCAGGCGCTGGCCGCGGCGCAGCGGTCCAGCGAGGACTCCCCAGCGGTTAGGTTCGCGAGCTGGGCCCTTGTCGAGCTGGTGGAGGCGGCGGTGCGCAGCGGGGTACCCGAGCGCGCGGCCGGCGCCCTGCAGCGGCTCTACGGCATGGCCCGCGCCTGCGGGACCGACTGGGCGCTGGGGGCCGAGGCCCGCTCCCGGGCGCTGGTCAGCGACGGGGACGCCGCCGAGAGCCTCTACCGCGAGGCGATCGACCGCTTCGGCCGCGCTGGCCTGCGGGTAGACCTGGGCCGCGCCCGCCTGCTGTACGGCGAGTGGCTGCGCCGCCAGCGGCGCAGGCGCGACGGCCGCGATCAGCTCGGCCGCGCGTATGAGCTCTTCGACTCGATCGGCGCCGCGGCGTTCGCCGAACGGGCGCGCACCGAGCTGCGGGCGGCCGGCGGGCACGCCCGGCAGCAGACTACCGAGACGCCCGATACCCTGACCGCGCAAGAAGCGCTGATCGCCCGTCTGGCCGGCGACGGCGCCTCCAACCCGCAGATCGCCGCGCAGCTGTTTATCAGCCCCGCCACCGTCGCCTACCACCTGCGGAAAGTCTTCACCAAGCTCGGCATCAGCTCCCGCAACCAGCTCGCTCCCGCGCTTCCCGCCCGCCAAGGCGCAGCACCGCTGGTCACGCCGGAGGGCTGATTCCCAAGGCCGATCCGCGTACCGCGGCGGCCGTCCCGGCGTGGCCGGCTATCAAGGCACTATCCGCCACCGGGCGACGACTATCAGCACTTGCGGATGCGCACCGGCCCGCGCCGAACCTAGCGTGGATGTCATATCTCAACCGTCCGTGCGGCATGGCGGGCGTGACGTTCGCGGAGCCATTCCGCGAGTTGCCCCTGCAACGGAGGCAAGCATATTTCAGCATCAGCCGCGATGCCCAGAATGGCCCGCACCAGACCACCTCGCATCATGCATGGCGCATGGAACAAACTGGCGGCCATGTCGGCAGAACTTCGTTTTAACAGGTGGAGAAAGCATGCAGTCACATCCCGCAAAAATCGTTCGTGCCGACGAAACGGACGCGGACGCAATCATTACGATATTGTCCACCGGCTTCCAGAACGACCCTGTCAGCCGATGGCTATTCCCAGATGACGATGCCCGGGAACGGCTGCATCCGGAGTTCTTCGGCCCTATTGTTCAAATGGCGCTAGAAGGCGGTGAAATATATACAACCGAAGATCGGTCAGGAACCGCATTGTGGCTACCCGTGACTGCTAATCATGAGGATCAGCCAGGGCTGGGTGAAATTTATGAGCCGATCCTCGGAGCGGATTACGCCAAGCGGATCGCGGCTTTCGACGAGCGTTCCACCGCCAATCATCCAGACCACGCGAACCATTTCTACCTGCCCTTTATCGCCGTCCGGCCACAGTTTTTCGGCCAGGGCATCGGGACGGCGTTGCTCCGCGATCGCCTGGCTGCACTAGACAGCCAGGGCCTGCCCACCTATCTGGAGGCCAGCAATTGCGACAGCGCAAGGCTTTACGAGCGCCTGGGCTATAAGCGGCTTGATCGGACGACCGACATGCCGGGTGGCCCGAGCCTGTACCCCATGTGGCGTAATCCTGCCTAGCCGAAGGCCGGGTCCGGGCTGCCCGACCCGGGCCAAGCTGGGCTTGCAAGATAGATAAGGGGCTATAGGACATGCCGAGTTCCAAGGACCCGGCTGCTACACAGGAATTCAAAATCAGTGCGCTGCCCCGGAGGCAGCCGAGGACAGCTACCTGATTTCCGCGCTGACGAAGTTGGTGAACGAAGTCTACGCGAGCGCGGAGGACGGCCTTTGGACCGAGGGCTGGGTGACAGTACAGGCAAGGTTAAATCTCGGCCTGGCACGGGTGCCAGGCCGAGATGACGCGGGCACAGCCAGATTTCATCGTAATGCCGTCTTGAGTCTTCCCGTAATCGCGAGCAGAGATCACCTGCACGACCCCCGCAAAGAGGAAAGAAGTGAAATGGTAGAAGTCATAGAAAAGCCCCAGCCGGAAAGCGGCCGCCTTGGCGCCAAGGTATTGTCGTTCCCTGATGTGATAGCGCAGTCCGTCGGGTTTATGGGCCCGGTCTTCACTTCGGCCTTCGTGATACCACTCGTGGTTGGAGTGGCCAGCGTCACCGGTAAGGGAGGTGGCATCGCCTCCCCGCTATCGGTGCTGATCGCCGGGATCGGAGTCTTCGCGATCGGCTGGATCGTGTCGAGTTACGCCAAGGAGGTCCGCACTGCCGGATCGCTGTACGAATATGTGACCCGAGGGCTCGGTGAGCGCATCGGGACGGCAGCCGGCTGGCTGTACTACGCGGGCGTCACCATGCTAACCGCCGCCTTGCTGCTGATCCTCGGCGGCTACCTGCAGTCAACCATCGCCTCGGAATTCAGCGTTAACCCGCTGCCCGGCTGGGCCTGGAGCCTCATATTCCTGGCCATCGTCGCCCTGGTCCTGTACTTCGGCGTCCGGATCTCCACCCGCGTCCAGCTCACGCTAGCGCTGATCTCCATCATCGTGGTGACGGTCTTCTTCATTTCCGTCATCGTGAAGCTGGGATCGGCTAACAGCTTCACGCCATTCCGGCCATCGTCTGCCGCCGATGGCTGGCCCGGGATTTTCTTCGGTGTGTTGTACGGGATCCTGCTCTTCACCGGCTTCGAGTCCTCCGCGAATCTGGCTGAAGAGACCCCCAACCCGCAGAGGCATATCCGTGCAGCGGTCATGTCTACTGCCGGGATCGCCACGATCTTCTTCGTCCTGGCCACCTACGTCGAAGTGGCCGGCTTCCACTACAGCCTAAAGACCCTGGGCGCCGCCGCGTCAGCGCCGCTGTTCGCGCTTGGTGCCTCGAAATCGGCCGGCGGGTATGGCGGCACCTGGATCGACCGCTTGCTCGAGCTTGTCGTTCTATTCGACATGCTGGCGGTCGGGATCGGCTGCGGCGTCTCAGCTACTCGCGGGATTTTCGCGATGGCCGAGGACGGCAGGCTCCCGGGACCACTTGCCGTGGTGTCCAAGCGCCGTAGCTCGCCGCTCGGCGCCACGGTCTTCGTGACCGGCTTCTGCGCCGTGGCACTGCTCGCCGACGTGTTCTGGAAGGGGCTGTTCGCCCTGCCGGAAACTCCCCACTATGACGCCCTGTTTTCCTGGGGCTCGACCTTCGGCGGCTTCGCCTTGGTAGTGGTCTACCTGCTAATGGCGATAGGCTCCCTGCGCAGCTTCGCCCACTCGCCGCGTCGGCTGTGGCTCGTGCTATCGGCAGTCCTCGCCATCTTGATCACCGCGGGCGCCATCTTCGGATCGTTCTACAAGGTTACGAGTCCCACAGTCCTCGCGCCGTGGTTCGCACTCGCCGTGCTGGTCATAGGTTTCGCCTCCGCCTGGGTCACACGCGCCCGGAGATCAGCAGGTAGCCAGACCCCGGCCTGACAGAAATCACGCAGCAAATCCGGCCCAGCCCGCCAGCTACTAGTGTCCTGAGTCGCTGATTCGTCGGCAGTAGGCAGCGAGGGTATCGAGAATCTCATCGGCCGCCTTGGTCCACACGAACGGTTTCGGGTCTTTGTTCCAGGCGTTGATCCACTTGCGGATGTCGGCTTCCAGTTCAGTGACGTCGCGGTGCGCGGAGCGGCGGAGCTTGCGGTTGGTCAGCTCGGCGAATCAGCGGTCCGCCAGGTTCATCCACGACGAGCTGGTCGGGGTGAAGTGCAGATGGAACCGCGGGTGGCGCAGCAGCCACTTCTTCGCTGCCTCGGTCTTGTGGGTGGCGTAGTTGTCACAAACCAGGTGCAGGTCCAGCCCCGTCCGGCACTGCGGCGTCGATGAGCTTGAGGAACCGCAGGAACTCCTGGTGGCGGGGGCGCCGGTAATGCTGGGCGATCACCGGGCCGCTGGCGATATCCAGCGCGGCGAACACGCTGGTCGTGCCGTGGCGCACATAGTCATGGGTCATCCGGCCGGAGTCGTGGGCATGATCGGCAGGCAGGGCGCGGTCCGAGCCAGGGCCTGGATCTGCGACTTCTCATCAACAGCCAGGACAAGGGCCTTTTCCGGCGGATCGAGATACAACCCGACGACGTCGCGGACCTTCTCAATGAACTGCGGATCCGCCGGTAACTTCCACGTTTCGACGAGGTGGGGCTTGAGGCCGAACGCCCGCCAGATCCGGGAGACCGCCGACTGGGTCATCCGGGTGGCCGCAGCCATCGGACGCGTCGACCAGTGCGTATCCTCACCGGGTCCGCGCTCTTCCAGGGTCTTGGTGATCACCAGCTCGACCTGCTCATCAGTGATCGTCCGCGGCGCGCCCGGCCGCGGCTCATCCGGCAAGCCCTCCAGCCGTGACACCATGAAGCGTCCCCGCCATTTGCGGACGGTGTCCCGCGAGACACCCAGGTCAGCGGCCACCGCGGTGACCGATGCACCGTCCGCGCTGGCCAGGACGATCCGCGACCGCAACGCTAGGGCCTGCGACGTCTTGCGCCGCCGCTCCCATCCCTGCAGAACCTGCCCCTCTTCGCTGCTCAGCACCAGCGGCTCTAACTTCGGACACGACCTATGGCAGGTCGAAGCCTCGTCCCGGATGACCAAGTCAGACCTGCGGGCCCGGCCGGTGTTCCACCACGGGCGGGAGGCGATCGAGGCGCACCTGACCGTTGTGTTCGCCGCCCTCGCCGTCAGCCGCTACCTGCACCACCAGGCCGGCGTCAGCAAAGAAACTCGTCCAGACCCTACGCGCAGCACGCTCGGCCACCATCCAGGTCAACGGCCAGCGCATGACCCTGGACCCCGAGCTCACCGGACCCGCACGCGTGGACAGCTCGCCGATCAGGCTGATGAGCTCGACTTCCGACCACCCCACCTGCCCACGCGGCGCGCGTGTCTGCCAGTGCAGAACACGATCGCCAGGCTGTACCTGGCTCACGAGGTCATAACCCCATGTCAGAGGCATGAGCCTCGGGCTTGCAGCACCCCGGCCAGGTGATCACGGTCTGTGATCTGCATCCAGTACCGCTGCGCCGGGTCGTCCTCCCACCACGTGTTGATTGCCACACGCAGAAGCCTCTCCATGGCCCGGTGCTGGCTATCGGCTGGGGAGTGAGCGCGGTAGCCCGAACCACGGCAGCACGCTGGCCTCGAAGCGGGTCATGCCGCAGATCTGGCCGCCGGCCAGGGTGAGCACGTAGAAGCCGGCCGCGTGGCGGATTCCGGCCGGGCCGCGCAGATATGCCCCGAACGCGGGCTGGCCGTTGGCTCGGGCCGGCACAAGGTCGAACCTGCGGCCCGCGGCGAACTGGCGGGCCCAGTAGCGGGCCACGAGTTCTCGGCCCTCGTATCCGAAGGGCTCCGGAGGCATCGCGATGAAGACGTCGTTGGTCAGCAGGGCCACCAGCGCGTCGAGGTCGGCCGACTCCCACGCGCGGGCGAACATGGCCACGATCGCGTCCTCGGTGCGCGAGCCAGCGGCGGGCGGCGGCTGGTGGCCGGCGGCCGGCTGCTGCCGGCGCTGCAGGCTAGCGCGGGCTCGTTTGAGGGCGCTGTTGACCGATTGGACGGTCACCTCCAGCATGCCGGCCACCTCGCTGGCGTGGAATCCGAGGACGTCGCGCAAGATGAGGACGGCCACCTGGCGCGGCGGCAGCAGCTGCAGGGCGGTCACGAAGGCCAGCGAGATGGCTTCGCTCTGCTCGTAGCGGGCCTCCGGCCCGGGCGGCACGTCGACGGCGCCCTCGAGGAGGGCGTCAGGAAACGGCTGCAGCCAGACGGCCTCGTCGCGCGGCGTCGGCACGGGCGGTTCGAACTGCGACACGTCCCACTCCCTGGCCGGGCGCCTGCTCGCTGCGCGGCGCGCGTTGAGGCACCGGTTGGTGGCGATCTTGTACAGCCAGGTGCGCAGCGACGCGCGTTCCTCGGTGTACCCGCCGATGCCTTGCCAGGCGGCCAGCATCGTCTCCTGGACGGCGTCCTCGGCGTCGGCGAAGGATCCGAGCATCCGGTAGCAGTGCACCTGCAGCTCCCGCCGGTGGGACCCGGCCAGCTCCCGGAACGCCTCGCCATCCCCTGCCCGCGCCCGTGAGAGCAGATCGGCTGTCACCATCCTGCGCTCCTTCCTTCCGCACCACGTCGTACCTCCGCCGGTATATACACCGCCCACGGCGCGAACTGGGCGGCTCGCGGGCGCCCAGTTTCCCAGTGCCGCGGTGTATGCACTACCGACCGCCCGGACGATCCGCCCACCCGATCGTGCCGCAGCAGCTGGAAACGACCCTGGAAGGTTGACGATGGAATCGTCCGCATCGGCCGGGCGCGTGGCGTCCGCCGTTCTCGATCACCGCCGCCGCGGGCGCTGATGAACGTGCGAGTCTCAGGCACGCACGGGAAACCAGCCAACCGCAGGAAGCAACTGAGCAGGACGCTCGCTCGTGTGTTCGCCGGCTGGCGGACAGGCCTGCCGGGGCCTGTCATCGTTCTTCAGGCTGGGACCGCGGTCAACTACTTCGGCACTGGACTGATCCTTCCCTTCGAGATCATCTACCTGCACCAGGCCCGCGGCTTCCCAACGGCGACTGCGGGGCTGGTGCTGGCGGCCGTCATGGGCACGGCGGCGGTCGTAACGCCCCTGTCGGGTGCGCTGCTCGATCGTTTCCGTGCGAAGCCGATCCTGATCACCGGCAATCTCGCGAGCGCACTGGGCTACGCGGGCTTCGCATTCGTCGACCGTCCCTGGCAGGCCTTCGTCTGCTCGGCCGTCGGCGGCGCCGGGTTCGGCGTCGCGAACACCGCGAACCAGGTTCTGAGCCTGACCCTGGTCTCAGCGGAGCAGCGCGCCTCCTCGATCGCGCTCCGCCGGGTCGCAGGCAACTTCGGTCTTGGCAGCGGCGCGACGGTTGCGGGCTTCATCGTCGCTGCCGCCAATGACCTCCGCGCGTTCCAGGCGCTCTACCTCTTCGACGGCGTCACCTTCGCTGTCTTCGCGCTGGTTGTGCTCGTGGGGATCCCGAATCCTCGCCTCGCGAATGCTGCGTCGGCGAGCGACAGGGGAACAGGCTTCCGGGCAGTTGCTCGCGATCGGCTCTTCCTCATCCTGATCGCCGCCAACATCGTGCTCGTGATGACCGGCGGCGCGTTCTTTTCCAACATCCTCGCGCCGTTTGCGGAGGCGCACACGCCTGTCGGGCCGGGCGAGATCGGCGTCGTCTTCTTCATTAACACCTTCTTCATCGTCGTCGCGCAGATTCCAGCCACACGGGTCGTCAGGCGGATGCGCCGCACACATGCTCTTGCCGCGACCAGCGCGCTCTTTGCAATCGGCCTGCTCGCGGTCCTGCTCGCAACGCTCACGAGCTCGACGCTCACCGCTACCACCGTCCTGGCCGGGGTCGCGATCGTGATCGCGATCGGTGAGTGCGCGCAGTTCATCGTGACCGGCACAATCGTCGCCGACCTCGCACCGCCGCATCTGCTCGGCCGCTACATGTCGCTCTACGGCCTCAGCTTCACCGCAGGCGTGGCCCTCGGCCCCGCGGTCGGCGGCGCGCTGCTCGCAACGTCACCCGACGCCGTCTGGTGGGGCGGCGCCCTGGCGGTAGCACTGACCGGAGCCGGCTTGCTGCGACTCGGCGACCGGATACCCGACCCGCTCTTGCAGGCGCAATGCCCTCCGCCGCAAGCCGTCAGCTCGGCCGATATGGACTCCGCCTGCCACAGCCAGATGAATAGTACGGAGATGGAATGTCACTGGCGTACGTGATCGTCGATGTATTCGCTGACACGCCGGGGTCAATCTATCGTCAGGCCCGCGGCCACCTCAGGGAAGAAACATCGTCATGGACCACCAAATGTTGCAGCACCGGTTCGCAGCCCTCACCACAGCCCACGTGGCCGACGCTTGTATACGCGCCCGAGTCCCGGTGCGTTGCGCTTCTGCGCTCTTGCGTGCTGTGGTGCCTGGCAGACGCCTGGCCGGGCGTGTCTGTCCTGCCAGGCATGCTGGCAGCGTCGAGGCCTTCCTGGAGGCCTTCGAAATGGCAGCACCGGGCGACGTCCTGGTAGTCGACAACGGCGGGCGGCTGGATGAAGCGTGCGTCGGTGACCTGGTGGCTCTGGAGGCTCAGGCAGCCGGTGTGGAAGGGATGGTGATCTTGGGGCTGCATCGCGACACCGCTGACATACGGGCGATCGGGCTGCCGGTCTTCAGCCTGGGAGCGATCCCCCACTGACCCCCTCCGGCTCGACGCCCGCGCGCATGACGCGCTGGAGTCCGCCGTCGTCGGAGACTGGGCAGTGAGTCGCGAGGATCTGGTTCTCGGCGACGATGATGGCGTGCTCTTCCTACCCAGCCTGCAGGCCGAGGAGATCTTCACGCTGGCCGAGACGATCCGCGATACCGAGCGGCGCCAGGCCGAACGGATCCGGGCAGGTGCCTCACTACGCACCCAGGTACAGTTCCACGCCTACCTTGCGAAGCGCGAGAACACGCCCTCCCTGAGCTTTCGCGAGCATCTGCGCACGGTGGGCGGGGCCATAGAGGAATAGCCTCTTCTTCAGGCCGGCCATGGACCTGCTCAGCGCAGGCGACGGCGGCAGCCGTTCTTGGCACTCCCTGCTGTGGCACCAGTGGGTCTGAAGGAGACTGTCCCCGCGATCAGCGCCAGCAATCCGACACAGGCGATTGTGGTCCACCGAATCCACCGGTCCACGTCCCCAATCACGACCGGCCCCGAACTGCGAAAACACCGGCCAGCACGCATTGGTTTTTGGCTGCAGTCGCCCCTCGGACACAAATGATCAGGCCCTGAACTTCAGACATGCCATAGGACAGTTCTGGGCGTCTCGTGTTTGCGCAGGTCAAGAACATGGGAGTTCAACGCGGTTCTGCCGCCACTCAGACCTCACCGAGGTTGCCCCGTCAAGGCCAGCCGGGCTTCTATGTCTTGTCGGGGAGGTGGACGATGGCTTCAGTGCCGTCGTCCCAGCGCCACGGGACGTGGTGGCCTTGCAGGTGCGCGCCGCCGATCCACCGGTCGATGCCGTTGAGGGCGATCTGGTCGCCCTCGCCGGCCAGCACCCGCGCCCCGGTGTCAGTCAGGCGTACGCCCGTTGCCCGCTCAACGGGGCGGCTCGGCGGGTCGAGGCGGAGCAGCGGGTGCGGCCCCTCCGCCATCGGGTCCATCCGGCGAAAGCACGTGGTGTCTCCCATGTACGGCCGCGTCTCCCGCGCCTGGGCCCGCAGGAAGGCCGTCCCGGCGTCGGGCGCGCCGTCGGCGACGGCGGCCAGCAGTCGCCGTTCGGTCAGCGACAGGCCGTCCCGCGTTGCCGGGTACTCCCGGCTGAGCCGGTCGAACGCCTCACCCAGGAACCGCAGCTCGCCCAGCCGCGCGGCGGCGATGGCGCGCAGGCCCTCGGGGCTGGGCGCGCGGAAGGCCGCCCACGCGCGGGTAGCCAGTTCGAGCGCCGACGGGGTCAGCCGCGCGCATGCGTTCGTGTGCGGCAACTCGCGCAGTTGCCCGGCGGTCAGCTCCCCAAGGCCGCCGAAGCGGGCGATGCCCGCATGCTCGCCTATGCAGATCAGGGTGATGCGCCTGGCGGGAACACCCAGATCCGCCAGGCGGGCAATGATTTCGGTGATCTGCAGCTGGTCATACAAGTCCGCCTCGAACCACAGCACGTACTCCCCGTCCCGGCTGGCCTCCAGGGCCTGGTCTCGCTCAGTGAACTGGCGCGTTGCCCCGGCGCGCCCCGCGCTGTCGTGGCCGGTGAGATATTCGGCCCTGATCTGGCGCAGTTCGGCCCGACCGACCTCAGGAACAGGTCCCTCGTGCAAGATGTCGCGCCAGTAGACCACGCGACGTGCGAGCCCGGTCCCCGGCACGTCGGTGGCGTCGCCGTTACTGATGTGGAGCGTCCCGGGCATCCAGTCGAGCGGGGAGTCGTCCGGTGTCGTGCCCGGGTGCTCGGTGAGGAGCCTGCTGCGGGCGGTCGCGTACGACTCGCCGGTCTTGGCCATCCGGGCGCGCACTCGCCGCTTGAATCCCGCCTGCTTGGTCATGATCGTCTCCCGCGACCCGTCCGCGGATCCCCCAGCGATCACTTCGGTGGGCGCACGATCGACTAATCAGCCCCGGCCGAGAGGCGGGCCTCCCTTTGCCTCCGTCGGGTGACCCAGCTGGGGCGGGTCGCCGGAGGTTGGGCGCGGACGGTCGCCGAATCCACGATAGCGGCGACCGGTACGTCGTGCGATCCCGCGCGCCTGATGCGCTGTCATGACGGCATCGCAGACCTTCCGCTCGCCGACGATCCTGCTCATCCCCGGCACGTCAAGTGCCGCCCAACTGCGGGAGAACGCGGCCGCGGCCGGCGTCGAGCTGCCCGCCGAGGCTGTCACGGCACTCAACGCGGTCGGCACCGCCGACCGGTTCGTCCCCTGGGGGCAGCGTTGAGCGCCAGCGTGCTCCCCCGAAAGGTAGCCCTGCGAAAGGCCGCCGATCCCCAGCCGGTCATCGCTGCGACAGGTACTTGATGCTGCCGAGGATGTGGTTCCGGATTATGGCGGCGACCCGTTCCTCATCCCGTTCCTTGAGCGCGCTCACGAGCTCCGCGTGCTGCTGGACCGATTCCTGGTGCGGTCGGCCGGCCTGCGGACCGTCCGGGAAGGACCGCCACAGCAGCCTCATGAGGAGAAGAAGCATCGGCGAGCGCGCGCACTCGTAGACCCCGAAGTGGAACTGCCGGTTGAGTTCCGCCAGCCGTTCATCATCCGGTCGGCAGGCGGCGACCTCCCGGTAGAGGGCCTCGATCTCAGCCAGGTCGCCGTCGGTCATCTTGGCCACCGCGAGGCTGCCGGCCAGCGCCTCCAGGGCGGCCAGGATCCGGTAGTTCTCCTCAAGCTCCTCCGACTCGGTGTGCGCGACGGTGGCCCCCCGGTGCACGTCGGTGACCACGAGGCCCTCCGACTCGAGCCGCCGGAGCGCCTCGCGCACCGGCGTGTAGCTCACGTCGAACTGTTCGGCGAGATCGCGCTGCCGCAGTGGCGTGCCCGGGGACAGCTGGCGGTCGGTGATGAGTTCCCTGAGCACGTCGGCGACCATGTCACTCTTGCTGACGTACTTAGCCCGTGCCCGCTCGGTCATGGCTTTCCGATCCTACGTTGGGCGCGGCGAGGAATTGGGACCGTGCGCGGACGGCCCCGGCGGGGACTGCGCGGCAGCGGATTGGCCGAGAAAGACCTCGCGGATGTCGGGTCGGCCGCGAATCTCGCTGGCCGGGCCCGCGATCTCGACGCGTCCCGCGACCAGAATGTAGGCCCAGTCGGACACCCCCAGCGCCTCGAACGCCTTCTGCTCGACCAGCAGCACGGCCGTCCCCGAATCGGCCAGGTGGCGGACCTGGTCCCGCAGCACCGATCGGGAAAGTTCCGGCGACAAGTTGGAGGTCGGCTCGTCGAGGACGAGAACGGCCGGCTCCAGCATCAGGACCCGCGCTACCGCGAGCATCTTCCGTTCGCCGCCGCTGAGCTTGCTCGCCGTCCGCGACCTCATGTCCGCCAGCGCCGGGAACGTCGATAGCACCTTGTCCATCCTGGCCGCCAGCTGCGGTTTCGAGAGCAGGTAGCCGCCCATCTCCAGGTTCTCGGTCACGGTCAGGGTGTCGAACACATCCTTGGTCTGCGGGACGAACCCCAGTCCCATCCGGGCGAGGAGATGCCCACGCCAGTTCGTTATGTTCCGTTCATTGAAAGTGACTGTGCCCGTCATTACCGGGAGGCGGCCTGTCACGGCCTTGAGCAGGGTGGACTTGCCGGCGCCGTTGGGCCCGATGATGGACACCACTTCCCCCGGTCCGACGCTGATGCTCACGCCCGAGACGATCGCGGCGCCACCGTATCCGGCCGCGACGTCGGTGAGCCGCAGGACCGCCGGGGGCCGCTCCTGCCCGCCCGGTGCATTACCCGATGAGGTAGGCATCCAGCACCTCTTGATCGGAACGGATGTCGGCCATCGTTCCCTGCGAGATCACCCGTCCCTGGGCCATCACGACGACCGGGTCGCACAGCCGCTCCACCACGGCCAGCTCGTGCTCGATCATCAGCATCGTGAGTCCCTCACCGACCAAGTTGACCAGGTGCTGCTCGATTCTCCTGGCCAGGGACGGGTTCACCCCGGCCATCGGCTCGTCGAGCAGCAGCAGCGCGGGATTGGCCATCAGGCCGCGCATCAGCTCCAGCAGGCGTTTCTGGCCGCCGCTGAGGTTCCCGGCGTACTCTTCCTCCTTGGCGGACATGTCGAAGCGGGCCAGCAGCTGCCGGGCGCGCTCCACTGTTGCCCGCTCCTGCGGCCGCCAGTACCGCTTGCCGAGTGCCGCCTGCCACAACGTCTCGCCCCGCTGGCCAGGCGCCGCGATCAGCAGGTTCTCCAGCACAGTCAGCGCGGCGAACTCGCTGGACATCTGAAAAGTGCGAATGATGCCGCACCGCGCCACCCGGTAGGACGGCAGCCCGGTAATGTCCTGCCCCTGGTAGGAAACCGTCCCAGCACTCGGCTTGAGCGCGCCGGCGATGATGTTGAGGACGGTCGACTTCCCGGCGCCGTTGGGCCCGATCAGGCCGGTGATCCGGCCGGGCGGGACGGTAAAGGACGCGCCGTTCACCGCGTGCACGCCGCCGAACTCGCGATGCAGATCCTTAACGGTCAGTACCGGGCCGGCGGGCTCGCTCATTCGCCGGTCCTCACGGGCACCTCTTCCTTGGCGGCCGCCGGGAAGCGCCGCCGCCGCTCAGGAATCACCCCACGAGGCCAGAACCACAAGAAGATGAGGGCGAGCGTCCCGACGACGATCCACTGCAGGGCGTCGATGAGCCCTGGCGGGCCGAACTGGGGCAGGAACCGGGTGGCCTCGAGGAAGGCGACGGGGACGAGCAGCGCGCCGACCATGACGCCCAGGTTGTTGCCCAACCCGCCCACGATGACGGCCGTGAAGTACACGAAGGTTTCCGCGTACAGCCATGAACCGGGGGACCAGGCGGAGATGAACTCGACCAGGACGGCGCCGCTGATGCCGGCGATCACGCCGCCCAGGATGAACGCGAGCATGCGCAGCCCGGTGACGTTTTTGCCCAGCGCCGCCGCCGCCTGCTCGTTGTCGCGGACCGCGCGCAGCGCGCGCCCGAGCGGCGAGCTCGTCACGATATGCACGAGCCAGTACACGCAGACGCAGATCGCGGCCGTGATACCCACGAACAGCCACTGGTAGCCGATCGGCGAGAGGTTGACCAGCGTGGCCAGCGGCTTGGGCACCAGGGCCAGCCCGTTCGGCCCGTTCACCAGACCGACCTGGTTGGTGGCCAGGCTGGTCGCGATCAGCGACACCACGAGCATGACCATCGCCTCGTAGTCACTGCGCAGCCGCCGGACGGTGATGCCACCGACCAGCGCCGCGAGCAGGCCGCCGACCAGCCCGGCCGCCAGGATCGGCAACGGGAAAGGCCAGTGGGCGCCGCCCACGTACTCCTGGAACCCGCCCTGGCTGGCGGGCTTGGCGGGCCCGATGGTGAGCACCGCCGCGGTGTAGGCGCCGGCGGCCTGGAAGATGATGTAGGCGAAGTTGACCAGCCCGGCCACGCCGAACTGCAGGTTCAGCCCCCAGCACGCGATCACGTTGACGCCGAGGTAGATCAGCACCGTCGAGATGTAGAACTGCCAGGCGACGCTCACGCCGCGACCTCCTTGCGGGTGGCGACCTCCGACAGGATGCCCTGCGGCCGGGCAAGGAGCACGATCACCAGGATCACGAAGGCGACGACGTCCTTGTACTCGGGGTTGAAGATGGCCGCTGCGACCTCACTGGCGATCCCGATGACCAAGGCGCCCAGCATGGCTCCATAGGGCTGGCCGATTCCGCCGAGCACCGCGACGGCCACGATCGGGATCAGGAACTCCGAGCCGGTCGTGTTGGTGAACGCGGTCACGTTCAGCACCAGGATGACGCCGGCCAGGCCGCACAGCGCGCCTGAGATGGCCCACGCGATGTCGATGACCCGGTCGGTGGCGATGCCGCAGTTGCGGGCGAGGTCTGGATCGGTGGCGGTGGCGCGCATCGCCTTGCCGAGCTTGGTGTAGCGGAGCAACACGTGGATGACGAGCATCGCCGCGACCGCGATCCCGATGATGGCGAGCTGAACGGTGGTGAACACCATTCCGGCGATGTGCACCGAGGTGGGCCGGGGCATGTGCAGGCCGAAGAAGTTGGCGCCGAAGATGGCGAGCAGGCTGTTCTGCAGGATGAGGCTGGCCGCGATGGTCACGATGATCATGCCGAACAGCCGTGTCCCGCGCCGGACGAACGGGGTGTAGATGTACCGGTTCAGCAGCACGGAGAAGACGGACCCGAACGCCGCGCCCGCCACCAGTGCCAGCCACACGCTGAGGCCGGCACTGGTGACGAGGTAGGCGACGAACGCGGCGGCGGTCATGATGTCGCCGTAAGCGAGGTTGAGGATGTTGGTCACCCCGAACTGCAGGGTGAACCCGACGCCGGCTACCGCGAGGATGGAGGCGGTGACGATGCCGAACCCGATCGCGGGCACCAGTGTGTTCATGGCCGCCGTCCCGTCCGTGCCTGGCTGCCGCCGCCGGCCCTCATGCCCCGGTCACCGGCTGAGCGCCGCTATCTGCGCCGCCGATACCGAGCCGACCACCACGGGATTCCCCTTCACGTACCGCGCGGCCTCGAACGCCCCGGTCGAGTTGTGCCAGTGGTTGAACACGATGGGGCCGCCCGCGCCGACGTACTGGATCTGCTTGCCTGCCGCCAGCGCGGCCTTCCCGGCGGCGTAGCTGGTCACGACCGTTTTGCCGGCTGCTGGCTCGGTGACCTTCATGACGTCCTTGTTGAAGACCGCCGGGTTGGTGCTCTTGGCCGCGAGCATGGCCAGGGCCATCACGTTGACCCCGTCGTAGTAGGTCATCGAGTACGGGTCGCTGCTCCACTGGCTGGGCTTGGGCACCTGCGACCCTGACCCGAGCACGGCCTTGTTGTAGGTCTGCCAGGCTGGCCCGCTCGGCGGCGCATACGGCTGCATGCCCTCGAAGTACTTGGCCATCGACCCCGCGCCGATCGCGCCGTTAACGGCCTTGAGCCACGGCGCCTGCAGGCTCACCTCGGTGCCGATCACCGGCAGCAGCCCGTGCAGCTGCTGCAGCTCGGACAGGAAGGTCGCCCCGGTCTGCGGGTCCACCTCGGTGAAGATCACCTGCGGATGAGCGGCGATGATGCTCTCGACCTCGCTCCGATAGGAGCTTTGGTCGAGCGCGAAGGGCTTGTTGTACACGATGGTCCCGCCGATCTTGGTGAAGGCACGGACCAGCGTCGGCACGTCCGACTGGGCGCCCGCGTCGTTGCCGAATACCGCGGCCGCGCGGGTGTAGCCCGCCTTGTGCGCCCAGAGCGCCATCGCGTAGCCCTTGACGTCGTCGGCGGGCGTGATCCGCCAGAAGTAGGCATCCGTGGTGTGGTCAAAGGCGGCCTGGCCGGTGTTGACGAACATCGGCACGTGCCCGGTGTTCAGCAGCGGGACGGTGGCCAACGCCTCATCGGAGCTGGGCCCCAGCACGCCGACCAGCGATGTCTCGGTCGCCATCATTTTCTGCGCGGCCGGCACCGCGTCGGCCGGGTCGCCCCGAGTGTCCTCCTGGACACAGCTCATGTGATGGCCGAGCACCCCGCCGTCGGCGTTGATCAGCCGGATGGCCGGAACGCAGCCGCCGTTCATCTCCGGCCCGAATGCCGCGTCCGGCCCGGTGAAGGGGTTGAACTCCCCCACCACCAGCATCGAGGCCGAGGAGCTGCCGCCGCCCGAGGAACCGCAGGCAGCGACGGACAGTAGGGCGAGCGCCGCCCCCAGTGCTGTTACGGCAAGTCTCATAACGCACCTCCGGATGATGAGCCGCCAGCACCGCAGCGCGCGTCAGGGTTATTAGGCGTCCCGGCGAGGCAGCAGGGCGACGGCCTCGATTTCTACCAATGCATCGGGGATGGCAAGCGCACTGACCTCCACCAGCGTGCTCGCCGGCCGGGCGTCGCCGAAGTAGCAGCGGCGCACCGTGTTGACGGCCGGCCGGTCGGCCACGTTCAGCAGGTACACGCCGACCCGCACGACGTCGTCGAAGGTGGCACCGGCGGCCCGCAGGACGGCGCCCACGTTGCCAAGCACCTGTTCCGCCTGCCTGACCACGTCGCCGGCGCCCACGAGGTTGCCGTTGGCGTCGAGCGGGAGCATGCCCGAGACGTAGAGGAAGCCGCCCGCCTCGACCCCGTCGGTGTAGTGGCTGATGGGCTCCGCCAGCTGCCCGGCCAGCCGGATCCGCCTCATCAGGGATCTCGCGACGGGTCGAGGATGCGGATCATGAGCGGGCTCGGGTGGAACCCGTTGCACGGATTGAGGTCCTGCGGGCAGGCGGAGACCGACACGATCGAGTCCATCAGCGTCCGCAGCACCAGCTTGTCCCCCGCCTTCCCGGTCGGGATCTCGTTGCCGAACGTCCGGTCCGGGTGGATGGGGGCGTTCTGGAAGAAGTTGAACGGATCGGGGATCTGCCACTCCGCGATCCCCCACGGCTCCAGCGCCTCGGTGAAGTTCGTCCGGCAGCTGCGGTGGCCCTCAACCCCGTAGTCGAGCCGGTAGCGCCG
>CAVQNH010000010.1:0-189362 GCA_963713815.1 uncultured Actinomycetes bacterium | reverse complement strand
GTCAGGCGCGTCCGGCGTTCCCGCCCGGGCCGGGATCCGGGCCGGCCGCGTGCACCAGCAGGGACCTCACCGTCCGCTGGTGCACCGGCACGACCCTGGCCCAGATCGCGCGGACCAGGGAATTGCGCTGCTGCACGAACGTCGCGAACAGCAGCCCGTCCGGCTCACGCTTGAAGAGCAGCTCAGCTGGCAGGCCGATCCGCGACCCGGCCGCCAGCAGGACGAAATCGGGGCTGCTCCGCCGGATCTGCCAGCCCAGTATGCGGCGGCGCGACCACGGTGACCCGAGCCTGAGGCCGAGCAGGCACCAGCCGCGCAGCAGCCCGGCCCGTACCCTCTGCGGCGCGCCTTCCAGGACCATCCGGGCCCACTGCTCACCCGTGCGGTCCATGCCCGGGGCCGAGCGGACGAAAAACGCGTCCTCGTAGTCGATCCGGGACAGCGTGCTGAGCGCCCGCGCAGCAGGCGGCAAGCCGACCTGACGCGCCTGCCCCGCGGCGCCAGCCCGCCACCGCCGCGCCAGGTCCCGCATCATCCGCGGGTAGACGATCAGATGCCGAAACGGTCTTATCGCGGCCAGGTAGCCGGCCCCGAGCATGCCGTTCGGCTTCACCAGGACGGCCAGCTGTCCCCGGTAGGCACCATCCCCGCCGGGGACCCAGCCGACGTGCATGACCGCGTGGACGGTGCGGTTGGCGATCTCAGCGGCGAATTCGTCGGCCAGGAGATACAGCGGCGTGAACGGGAGCGCCGCGAATTCAGGGCCGGGGGCGTTCCGCAGGTCGGAGGGCAGCCGTTCGCGGAGCGTCCGCACCCGCGAGCCGAGTCCGGCTTCCGGGCCGTCCCATCCCAGCGCCTGGCCGATCTGCCCGCGGGCCGTCCAGAGCATCCGGGACATGCGCGAGGTACCCCGCGAGGGATCCGCCGCGGCCAGCTGGGCGACGAGCCGGGGGAAGTCGTCCCGGCCGCCGGTGACGGGCAGCGCCCACACGTCCTCGACCCGGAAATCGGGGGCGAGCTCGTGAATCCGCCAGGGCCTGGACGTGTATTCGAGGTCAGGAAGCCGCATCAGAATAGGCCCTTCATCCATACAGTACTGTATGGATGAAGGCTAACAGTGCCCGCAGTAATGTCAACGCCGCCCCCCGAGCGAAGGACCGCGATGGCCGCACCGACCCGCACGCCGCGCCAACGGTGGATCGAGGAGGCCCTGCAGGCACTGGCCGCCGGCGGCCCGGACGCCGTCCGGATCGAGCCGCTCGCCAAATCGCTCGGCGTCACCCGCGGCGGCTTCTACTGGCACTTCGAGGACCGCGGCGCACTGCTCGCCGAGATGCTCGACACCTGGGAGCGGGCGGCCACCGACGAGGTGATCGAGCGCGTCGAGCGCCGGGGCGGTGACGCGCGGGCCAAACTGCGGCGGGCCGGCGCGCTGACCTTCAGCGACGACCTGCTCCCGGTCGACCTCGCCGTCCGCGCCTGGTCCCGGCACGACCCGGCCGTCGCCGGGCGCCTCCGCCGCGTGGACAACCGGCGCATGGGCTACCTGCGCGAGCTGTTCGGCACCTTCTGCTCCGGCGAAGCCGAGATCGAGGCGCGCTCCATGCTCGCGTTCTCCCTGCTGATCGGCAATCACTTCATGGCCGCGGATCACGGTTCCCGCAGCCGCGCCGAGGTACTGGAACTGGCCGCCACCTGGCTGCTGGCCTGACGCCCCCGGCCGGCTGAACCAGCATTCCCGCCAGGCACGACACCGGTGATCTGGACTCAGTGCGCCGGGCCGCCCCGCACGGAAAGGGAGTGAGCCCCGGCCCGTCACGACGGGCCGGGGCTCAGCTCAGGGGTGCTCAGCAGCCGTCGTAGGCCGACCAGGCGGAGCCGCCGGACTGCGCGTACTCCTGGGCGAACGCGGCGTTCTGCTCAGCCACGGACGCGTTCTCCGGGAGCCCGGAGTGGCCGAGCGACTGCCAGGTGGACGGCAGGAAGCCGTACAGGCCGCCCGCGCCGCTGGATCCGTTGACCGCCGAGGCGTTCCCGCCGCTCTCGCGCTGGATCACGCAACTCTGGAAGCCGCCCGAGCCGCTGTACGAGGCCGTGGCCTGCTGCACCGGGGCCGTGCTGGTGGCCGAGCCCGTCGCTGACCGGCGCAGCCTGCGCCGCCACGGGGGCCGGCGCGGGAGCCGCCGCCGGGATCGCCGCGAGGGCGGCGCGGGTCAGCCAGGGCTTGACCTTGTGGGAGCCCGGGACGACGAGCCGCTCTCCGGCCTGGATCACGGACGGGTTGTGCACCTTGTTCCGGTTAGCCCACCAGAGGGCGGGCCAGCTGGACGAGCTGCCGAACTCACGCTGGCTGATCGAGCTGAGTGAGTCACCAGGGCGCACAGTGGTGTGCTGGGTGGCGTGGTGGCCGGCCCCTGGATGCAGCGAAACCGTGACCGCGATCATGGTCTTCGCGGCTCCGGTACCTGCGATACTGAGAAATGACATGGCTTGCTTACCTCCGAGGTTCGTTGCCATGCAAAGGCCCCGGCCGCGTGCTGCAACACGCTTGGCCGGGGCCGCCCGATCTACCGGCCGATGACTACGCGCATACCTTCCGTAGTCATGTCGACTCCATTCAGTGATCGGCGGATGATGCGTCGGCCACGCTAACCCGGATTTTCGACCGCGCCAAACAGAAGTTGCCCAGTTCAGGGCTCAAGGATGGGTTTCGCCTCACCAAAAGCCGGGCAGAATAGGGCCCCTGATCTGCGCCGATCTGCTCATTGGCCAGGATCGGCAAGTGACTCTGAGTGATTTTTGCCACGGCCCGCCCAATAACGACCTCCTGTGACTACTGGGACTAGACGTGCCAGAGAAGCGGAGCGGAAACGGCCAGGCCGGACCGGGCGGTCTGGCAGAGTTTGTCCGTGTTTCGCCGCCTGCTGCCGACTCGACGCAGAGGATCAGCCCGCGCCCGCGCGCTCGCGTGCCGCCTGGCTCAGAACGTGCACCGGCTTAAGGTCCGCGCGGGCGACAGGAACAAAATTCTCCCGATAACGGCCGCCGCCATGTCTGCGCTGCTCGGCACGGTCCTGACCGCTGGTGACGGCCACGTCCTTACCGTCGGCGACCCGCCACGATCGCTGATCAGCGCCACCTCGCCACCACCCACGGCGGCCACGCCAGCACGCCCCAGGCCCGCCGGGATCGCCGGGCCCGCGCCGCCCTCGTCCGCCTGGTGCCTGCGGACGTACGGGCTGGCCTGCTACTCGCCGGCCCAGATCCAGCGGGCTTACGACCTGCCGTCGCTGTACGCCCGGGGGCTGGACGGCCGGGGCCGCACGATCGTCGTCGTGGACTCCTTCGGGTCCCCCACGATCCGTCACGACTTGCGGGTGTTCGACACCGCGTGCGGCCTGCCCGGGCCGCCGTCGTTCCGGGTGCTGCAGCCCGTGGGCCGCGTGCCGCGCTACAACGCGGCGGACCCGGACATGGTGGACGCGGCCAGTGAGACGACCAGCGACGTGGAGGCCGCCCACGCCATCGCGCCCGGGGCCAGCATCCTGCTGGTCGAGACGCCCGCCGCCGAGACCCTCACCGGCGGCGGCTTCCCGCAGTTCGTGGCCGCGGAGAACTACGTGGTCGCCCACGGCCTGGGCGACGTGATCAGCCAGAGCTTCGGCATCCCGGAGCAGAACTTCCCGAGCCGGGCCGCCGTGGCGAGGCTGCGCTACGCCTACCTCAGCGCTCGCCGGCACCACGTCACCGTGCTGGCCGCCACGAACGACTTCGGGGTCACCGGGCCCACCAAGGCCGGCGGCATGTTCCGCACCCACCCGGTCGTCGACTGGCCGGCCTCGGACCCCCTGGTCACCGCCGTCGGCGGCACCCGGCTGCGGCTGACCGCCCAGGGCCGCCGGATCTCCCCCGACTCCGCCTGGAACGAGAGCGGCCGCGCGGTCGTGGCCAGGTACGCCGGGGCCCTGCCCTGGGCGGGCGGCGGCGGCAGGTCGGCGATCTTCACCCGGCCCGCCTACCAGGATCCGGTGCGCGCGGTCGTCGGGAACCGTCGCGGCATCCCGGATGTGGCGCTCAGCGCCTCGTTCAGCGGCGCGAGCCTCACCTTCGAGTCCTTCACCGGGGCCCCGGGGTCCTGGCGACCGGCCGCGGGAACCAGCGTGGCCACCCCGTACTTCGCCGGCCTGGTCGCGATCGCCGACCAGGCCCTGCACACCCGGCTCGGCCTGATCAACCCGCTGCTCTACCACCTGGAGCAGGCCCGGGCGCCCGGCATCGTCAGCGTGACTCAGGGCAGCAACACGGTCAGCTTCATCCAGAATGGCAAGAACATCACGGTCCCCGGCTACCAGGCCAGGGCCGGGTACAACCTCGTCACCGGGGTCGGCACGATTGACGCCGCCCGCTTCATCGAGGATCTCCGGGAACTGGAGGCGGAACAGTGAGCGCACCGGCGGCCTTTGCTGACGGGCGGGCGTTGCGGGCCTGCTGGCATCCTGTCGCGTTCAGCCACGACCTCGCCGACCAGCCGACTTCATGCTGATCTCCTGGGCGAGCCGCTGGTGGTGTGGCGCGGCGCTGACGGTCAGCCCCGGGCCCATTCGGATCTGTGCATACACCGCGGCACGGCCCTGTCCCTCGGGTGGATCAGCGGAGATGAGCTCGTCTGCGCCTATCACGGCTGGCGTTATGGAGCGGACGGGCGTTGCGTTGCCATCCCGCAGCTGGAAAATCCGGCCCGGGTGCCCGCCAAGGCGCGGATCGGGGCGTTCAGCTGCCAGGAACGCTACGGCCTGGTGTGGGTGGCCCTGGAAGAGCCGCGCTGGCCGCTTCCCCCGGTGCCGGAACTCGAGGACGGGACCTGGACGGTGGTCACCGCCGGGCCGTACCGCTGGGAGTGCGATGCCGCGCGGCAGGTGGAGAACTTCACCGACTTCGGGCACTTCCCGTGGGTCCACCCGGGACTGCTGGGTGATCCGGACCGGCCGGTGGTTCCGCGCTACGACGTCCGCACCGAGGGACATGTGCTGCACTACTCGATCGTCCGGCCGGAGGCGCCGAACAGCGATGACTTCCCGGTCTTCGGCAACGAGCAGGCCGGCCCCCCGGAGCGGCGCAGCACCTACGAACTGCACCTGCCGTACACGATCGCGCTGCGGCTGGGCTGGGGCGGCGAGCGCGCGATGGTCTACTTCTTCGCGTCGCAGCCCATCGCGGCGGACCGCTGCGCGGGGTATGTCCTGATCGGGCGCAACTACAACCTGGACCAGCCTGCCGATGTCATCCGGCAGTTCGAGGACACAATCTTCGGCCAGGACCAGCGGGTGGTCGAGTCACAGCGCCCGGAGCGGGTGCCCTTCGACCTGGCCGCTGAGCTGCATCTGAAGTTCGACGCGGTGGCGGTCGCCTACCGCAAGGCCATGCGGTCGCTGGGCCTGGCCGCCAGCGACGCGCCCGGTCCTCAGCGGCCCAGCCCCGTCTTCAGCGGTCCGGCCCCGGTCTTCAGCGGTCCGGCAGAGCCACGCCGCCGTAGCGGGCGCGCTGGAGGCTGCCGGTGATCAGCACGCGGACGGCCATGGGATGCTCGGATTGTGCGACGCTCCCACCGGATGCCGGCCAAGGAGTTGGTCATCTCGGCCGCGTCCTGGTTGGTCGTCGCGGTGCTGCCGGGATGTTCTGCCGGGGCTCCGGCGGGCGGGTCTCCCCCGCCCACTCCGGGTCCCTCCGCCGATGCCGCAGTTGCCTTCACCGTCGCGGGGGTCCACCCCGTGCTGCCCAATGGAAGCCAGGACACGCACCCGCACACGCCGAAGGCAGGGTGCGACGGCGCTACGCTCGCGGCCGACCAGGCTCTGGGGGTCAGGGTGGCCGATGGGTTCGCTCTGGCCGGCTTCCCGGCCTCGGCTCGCCTGCTGAGGCATTTCCTGAACGGGAAGGGCACGCAGGTCAATTACCGGACCGGGTCACTGATCTCAAAGAAGGTGCTGGCGAGCAGCGCCTTCCGGGCCGTGAATAACGAAGTCCAGGACGCGATCCTCCGCCAGCTGAAGGCGGGCCGGACCCGGCTGCGGCTCTCCGCCGGGCAGCTGCCGGCGGTGGCATTTCAGTCCAGGACCAGCGACCTGTACTGGGCATTTCGCGGCACGCAGGGCCTGAGCGTAACCGGAAACGGCCGCCGCGAGAACGGGCGATACGCCGGGACCCTCTCCTACGTCATCCGGGACAGCTACGGATTCCCGGCCAGCGACACGCTCGACGGCTTCGGCCCGCCGATGAGGTACCTGCAGACGATATGCGGGGCGCCCCAGCACGCCGGCGGAGCCCACTGGTTCCCCGACACCATCACGGTAACCGTCCCATTCAACCGACCGGCCTGACAGCGGAGGTAGCGCAAAAATGGAACATGGTGACCGGCCCATCACGATCGTCACCGGGGGCAGCCGCGGTATCGGGGCAGCGACCGCTGTCCGGCTGGCCCAGGCCGGCCATGACCTCACCCTCGCTTACCGGCAAGACGACAGCGCCGCCCAGGAGACCGCCGCCCAGGCGCAGGCCGCCGGCGCCCGGTGCGTCCTGGCCAAGGCCGATATCACCTGCCAGGACGACGTAGAACGATTGTTCTCCATCACCGCCAGCCAGCTTGGAATGGTGACTGGCCTGGTGAACAACGCCGGAGCCACCGCTCACGTCGGTGATCTCGCCGACACTCCCGTCGAGGTGATACGGCGGGTCATCGAGGTGAACTTCCTCGGCGTGATCCTCTGCGCCCGGCAGGCCAGCAAGGTCATGTCGGTACACCGCGGCGGACGAGGCGGGGCCATCGTCAACATCTCCTCCGCCGCAGCCACCCTCGGCTCCCCGCACGAGTACGTCCACTACGCGGCGGCCAAGGCGGCGGTCGAGGCCCTCACCGTCGGCCTGGCCAAGGAACTCGCCGCTGACCAGATCCGCGTCAACGCGGTGGCTCCCGGGACAATCCGCACCGCCATCCATGCGGCAGCCGGAGACCCCGGCCGCCCTGACCGCGTGGCCAGGAACATACCGCTGGGCCGGGCCGGTGAACCCGGCGAGATTGCCCCGGCCATCGCCTGGCTGCTCGGGCCGGAAGCCTCATACGTAACCGGCGCGGTGCTCCGCGTCGCCGGCGGCCTGTAAGGCAGGCCAGCATGAGCGAACTGCTGCTCTCCTATGCGGCGGAGAGTGCGGTGCCCTGAACCGCGGGTCAGCGACGAACCGCGATCCCGCGGCGTCACCGGACGGACTCCGCCATCCGGCTGGTGGCCTGGTCCAGAAGGCCGGCGCTGGTGGCGAAGTTGAGCCGGGCGTAGCCGCTGCCGATGGCACCGAACCGGAGTCCTGGTTCGAGCGCGACCCGGCCGACGTCGAGGAACCGGTCGCGAGCCTGGTTGTCTGCGCCGAGGGCGGTGCAGTCCAGCCAGGCCAGGAAGGTCGCTTCGGGCGGATGCCAGCTGACTTCGGGGAGACGCTCACGCAGCAGCGTCGCGAGGAGGTCCCGCCGCCGGTCCAGGGTGACCAGGAGCTGGTCCAGCCACGGCTCGCCGGCCGTGAACGCGGCCACCGCCGCGATCACGCCGAAGTGGCCGATGCGCCACCGGATGTCGGCGGGGAAACGGTCCACGACCGCGGCCATGGCGGGCGAGGCGGTGACCACCGCGGCGCACTTCAGGCCGGCCAGGTTCCACGCCTTGCTGGCCGACAGCACGCTGACGGCGATCCCGGCGGCACCGGGCACGGCCAGCAGCGGGGTGAACGCCGCGCCGGGCAGCGCCAGCGGGCCGTGGATTTCGTCGCTGACGATGGTGACCCGGTACATCTGCGCGAGCCGGACCAGCGCGGCCAGCTCGTCGGCGGCATGCGCCCGTCCTACCGGGTTGTGCGGGTTGCACAGCACGTAGGCGGCCGGGTGCGTGGCGAACGCCACCTCCAGCGCGGCCAGGTCAAGCCGCCAGCCGCCGGGGCCACGGCGCAGGGGCACCTCCAGGAGGCGGGCTCCCGCCTCCGGGATCCAGTCGAAAAAGGGAGGGTACACAGGCGGGCTGATCACCACGGCGTCGCCGGGGCGGGTCAGCACCCGGAGCAGCTCGACCACCCCGACCCCGACGTCGGTCACTGCTGTCACCGCGGTGGGGTCGATGTCCCAGTTCCACCGGCGGCCGGCGAATCCGGCGATGGCCCGGCCCAGCTCGGGTACGGCGGCCGCGTATCCGGCATCGGACCGCTCGACGGCCTCGCGCAGTGCGTCCGCGACCGGTGCGGCGAGCGGAAAGTCCATCTCGGCCACGGTCAGCGGCAGCACGTCGGCCGGGTAGGTCTGCCACTTCGCGCTGCGCCGCTGCCGGAGCACATCGAGGGGGTCGACCGGGAGATCGGGCGCAGCAGAGTCCATGAGCACACTGTCTCCCACCGCCCGCCAAGATCAAACCCACGCGGCCCAGTTCCAGTCACCGGGTACCGGCACGAACTGGCGGTGCGATCTTCCGGGGAAGCCGCCCTGCCTCAGTGCGGCGGGTCCTCTTCCGCCTCAGACCGGAGCTGATCGCGGCGTTTCAGCGCGGCCTGGTTCACGTCAGGGACCAGCCGTCCCATCGAGGCCCCGCCCGCCGCGGACTTCCGCGCGCCGGGGGGCAGGCAGGTGGCGGCCAGCGCTACCGAGCCGTCCAGTTCGGTCTGCCACAGCCAGCCCTCCGCGCGGGTGAGACCCTGGCCGAGCACGGCGGTGGCCCCCTTCGCGAGCAGGCCGGCCGCGCCCGCCAGCCAGGCGATGCTGCCCACCACCCGGACCAGGTCGGGAAGGCCGTGCAGAGACGAGCCCGCGTAGATGACGCCGCCGGTCAGGATCGCGGCGGCGGCGATGACCCACCAGAAACGCCAGATCAGTTCCATGGTTCCCCGCCTGGCCGCGGCCAGGTAATCGGAGAGGGACAGGATGTCCCGGGCGGCTTTCTCGCCGGTGAGCAGTTCGCGCCAGAGCCTGCCCTGGACCCGGACCGCCGACCGCGCCGCCGCCCAGTCGGCCGTGTCCGGGGCCGCGGCCACCCACCGCTGCCAGTCGTGCAGGCTCCGGCTCACCGCGTAGGCGGTGTGGCCAGGCAGGAGCGTTTTCAGGTCCGCCAGCCAGTCCTTGATCGTGATCAGCCGCCCGGCCTCGAACATGGCGCGGAACTGGGCCGCCCGGTGCTCGTCCGTGATCGCGTTGCCCGGGAGAAGGGACGTTTCCGCGATCGCGCGGCCCAGGCCGTACGCCTTGCCGAGCAAGACGTCGGAGACGGTCAGTGATTCCAGGAGACGGCAGTGCAGCGTGAAAACCGCGTCTAAGGTGGCGTCCCGGCTGCGGTCAGGGTTGGTCAGCGCCGCCAGCGCACCGGCCAGGGCCTCCATCAGCACCTGCGGCGGGCTGGCCATCAGCTGCTGCACCTGCGACTGGACCTGCTCGCCCAGCCATACCGACTGGCTGGCGCCCGGGAAATCGGACCGCCCGGGCAGGTGATCCCCCCGGCCGGGGTCACAGGCGGGCCCCCGGTGCACGGGTGAGTGAAAGAGCTGCGCCACCTGCCACCCCAGGGCCACGGCCCCGCCGATGCGGGCTGACACGGGCGGAAGCGGCGGGTCGATGACGATCTCCTGCATCCCGCCGCTCACTACGATTCCGCTCATCTCACGCTCACGGTTGGCTCACCCGGGCGTCGAATTCTGCCACACGCCCAGCGTGGCGGCAGCCCGGACTCACGGCAGCCCGGCGCGACCGCCGCTCTCCCGGGCCTTCACCACACCCCGGGCACCAGCCGCTTATGACTGGCGGCGAAGCGCTGGTACTCCTCCCCCAGCGAATCGGTCAGCTGCCGCTCCTCCGCGCGGATCCGCACCGCCAGGCCCAGCCCGCCCAGGACGGCCACGGCCAGCAGGCCCCACACGTCGTCGCAGGCCAGCGCGATCCCCGCCAGCACGAGTGCGATCCCGGTGTAGGAGGGATGGCGCACGAACCGGTACGGCCCGCTCGTCACCACCCGGTGCCCCGGCTGGACCTTGATGAAGTACTGGAAGAAACGCCCCAGGGTGATGATCGACCAGACGCGCAGCCCGAGACCGGCCACGATCAGGACCAGGCCGGCCGCGAACGGCCAGACCAGGCCGCCCGGCCAGGGCAGGCCACCGTGGCGGCCCAGCACCTCAGCCAGCACGACGGAGCCCGCCATGGCGGGCAGCAAGATGAAGGCGCTGCGATCAACGGTCGCCGGGCCGCGGGACAGGAAGCGCTGGCGCACCCGCATCACGAACTCGAACGCCGCCCAGACCACGACCGTGACGGTAAACACCGTCTCGGCGGCACCGTGCTGGAAGACCAGGGGCACGACCACACCGCCAGTACACCACCCGGCGGCGGCGAGCGGCGTGGCCGGCGCAAGCTCCTGCCGCAGCCGGGTGGCCCGCGACGCCGCCGTCCCCGCCGGGACCGGGATCAGGGATACAGTGACCTGACTGTGACTGACCCCGCCACCCGTGACGCCGCCGTGGCCCGCTCGATGTGGACCCTGTTCGAGCCGGTTCACGCGGTGACCTACTTCGCGCCCGAGGCGCGCGCGGCGACCGAGGACGCGGGCCTGCGCGGGTTCTGGCGGGGCTACTTCGCGGGCCGGTCCGCCCCGCTGGGCCCGGCAGGCGCGGCGGTCGTCGGGGCCTCGTTCTTCAGCTTCTCCCCCGCCATGGTCGCCCGGGCCGTCCCCGGGATCTGGGAGCTGATCTCGCCCGCTGACGCGCTGCGGGCCCGCCTGGCCGGGGCGGTCAGCGCGCTGCGGCCCCTGCTCACCGGGCTGGACTCCGAGGTGAACACGGCCGCGGACCTGCTCAGCCGGGCGGCCGGCGAACTGGACTGCGCCGGCCGGGTCCTGGCGGCGGCCAACGCCGCGCTGCCGCTACCGCAGGACCCGGCCGGCCGGCTGTGGCAGGCCGCCACCGTGCTGCGCGAGCACCGCGGTGACGGTCACTTCGCCGCCGTGGCCACCGCGGACATCGACGGGTGCGAGGTCCTCGTGCTGCGCTGCGGCCTGGACATGCGGCGCGAGGACCTGCAGCCCATCCGGGGCTGGACCGACGAGCAGTGGGACGCCGCCCGGGCGCGGCTGGCCGCCCGGGGCTGGACCGGCCCGGACGGCGCGCTCACCCCCGCGGGCCGGGCCGCCCACGCGGCCGTGGAACAGGCCACCGACCAGGCCGCGGCCCGGCCGTGGGCCCGCCTCGGCCCGTCCGCCGTGGCTGACCTGGCCGGGGTCCTCACCCCGATCGCGCGGGCCTGCGCCAGGGTCGTCCCGTACCCCAGCCCCATCGGCGTGCCCGCCCCCGGGACGGTGCGCACGCCAGCCTGACCCTCGCGGCGGGGAACCCCTGCTCCGCGTCAGCGGTAGGGATTGGCGGGCACAGAACCGGCCCTGGTGATGGACAGGTACAGGTCCCGCCCGGTGTAGGTGCTGTGGCCGTTGACGCCGGCGGGCGTACTGGTGTCCGTCTGCTCGAGCATCCGCGTGGTGGACGGATCCTCGAACGTGGCCAGGGTGTCACTGGTGACGCGGTCGAACCAGCTGATCTCCACGGCCGGGCGCCCCCGGTCGTCCCGGGCGTGGCTGTTCACCTGGACCCCCGGGGTGGCGGCCAGCACCCTGAACACGGCGGACCGCAGCGCGGGGGGAACCAGCGGGTTCCACAGCAGGAGGCCGGCCTGCTCGAAGACCTTGTCGTCGGCGGTCAGCCTGAGCGGCTTGATGGCGGGCCGGTGCTGGCCCCGGAGGATTTTGTCCTTCTGCTTCAGCTGGGCGGCCATGGCCGCGTCGGCCTGCTTCTGCTGCTGGTCGTACTGGGAGATGAGCAGGGCCCGCAGCGCGGCCGGATCCGTGGGCATGGCCGCGAACTGGGCCTGGGTCGGGGAATCGTGCCTGGCGACCGGCAGTTCCGCCGGGACGCCGGCCCCCTTCTGGAACGTCCACACGTCTCCGGTGCGGCTGTCGATGACGCTGGTCCGCTGGTAGTTGTCCTGGATCTCGCGCATGACGACGTACCGGCCCTGGCCCGGCGGCACGCGGCCGCCGCGAGCGAGCTGAGCCGGTAGAGGGTCCGCTGCGCCGCCGTCAGGGTGATGGCGGGCCGGGCCGGGTGGGCGCCCGGGTCCGGTGCCGCCTGGCGCGGGACCAGGGCCACCACCCCCGCGGCGGTGCCGAGGGCGGCCGTCGTCGCGGTCAGGGTCAGGATCCGGCCGCGGCGCTCCCGGCGGCGCTGGCGGCTCACCACCTGCGCGGCGATCGACGCCGGGGCGTGCACCTCCTCAGTGCAGCGGCGCATCACGGCCCGGAGGATGTCTTCGTCGGTACTGGGCATCAGAGTCCTTTCACGCTGCGGCTGGTCAGGCCGGGCTGTCAGTAGTCGCGAAAATGGCGGTCAGCCCGGGGTGCACCCGCAACTGGGCCATCGCCCGCGAGGCGGTGCTCTTGACCGTCCCGGCCGAGACGCCGAGCAGCTTGGCCACCTCGGCCTCGCTGCGGTCGTCGAAGTACCGCAGCACGACGATGGCGCGCTGCTGGGCGGTGAGGGTGTCCAGCGCCCCGAACAGCGCGGGCCGCAGTTCCACCGCGTCGTGCGGGTCGGAAGACCGCGGGTCGGTGCTCTCGCTGGCCGGGAAGAGCCGCGTTTCCCGGGGCCGCCGGGCGGCGGCCCGCGACTGGTCGATGACGATGTTGTGCATCACCCGCCGGCAGAATGCCCGGGGGTTGTCCACCCGCGACCAGCGCGCGGCCAGCCGCTGCAGGGTCTCCTGGTAGACATCCTCGGCGATGTGCGGATCGGAGGTGAGCAGCGTCGCGATGCGGAGCAGCTCAGCGCCCGACTCGGCGGCGAACGCCTCGAACGCCCGCGCCTGCCGTTTATCCACGTGCCCTCCTGGTTTGTGGCGTCACCCCTAAGACGACAGCCAGGCCGGCGAGGTTGATGAACCCGGCGGCCGTCAGCCGGTCAGCTTGACCAGGAACAGCCAGGCGCTGGTCACGCCGCCCACCAGGCTGGCCGTCATGGCGGGGATGAGCCAGTACAGGCCGCCGCCCGCCTTCAGCATCAGGGTCACCGCGGCCACGGCGACGAGCACCGTGGTGACCAGGTTGGGCGAGTACTGCTGGAGGTAGCCCGCCAGCCTGTCGCCCGAGGCGCGGCCCTTATCCGCGGGGTCATGGCCCGCTTCCCCGCCGTAGCGGCCGGCCCGCCGGTCCAGGACCACGAGGATGAGCCCCGAGATCGCGGCCAGGGCCAGCAGCTCGGACCCCAGCGCCAGGCGCGGCTGCGGGGCCACGAGCAGCAGCCCGGTCAGCACCGAGATCATGAACAGGACCAGGGTCTGCGCGGCGCGGGAGGCGAGGCTGCGCGACCGGGCGAGCAGCTCGCTCTTGATCGAGACCGCCACGAACAGCAGCCCGGTCAGTGCCCCGGCCACGGCGGCCAGGGCCTCGCCGAAGCCGAGCCAGGCGGCGGCCGTATAAGCCATGTCGCGCTCCCATCATCCTGTTTAGGGCCATCGACCTGCGGATATACCAGAACGCGGGGGCCAGTTGCCGTCGTGCCGCGAAACGGGGCGCACGGGACGAGCAGGACGCGCCGCGGCGGCCCGTGTCCACTCGCCAGTCGCTCGGGGGATCACCATAGCCAGGATCACGCCGCAACCACCGGGGCCGCCGGGCAGCCAGTCGCCGGCCACTGAGCCGCCCGGCACCGAGGCACCCGGCAGCGACGCGCCCGGCACTGAGCCGCCGGGCAGCGAGTCGCTGCGTGAGCTCAAGCTCATCTGCATGAGCAACCTGCTGTCCACCTCCAAGGAACGTGTCTACTTCAAGGACCTGATGAGCCGGTTCCTGTTCGTCAGCCAGGGCTGGATCGAGGCTTACACGCCGGGCCGGACCGCGGAGGAGCTGACCGGCAAAACGGACTTCGACGTGTTCACCAAGGCCCACGCCTCGGCGGCGTTCGCGGACGAGCAGGAGATCATCCGGGCTGGCGAGCCGCTCGTGGGGCGGGTGGAACGCGAGACCTACCAGGGCCGGCCGGACGCGTGGGTCTCGACCACGAAGATCCCGCTCCGCGACGACCGCGGCGAGATCATCGGCACGTTCGGGATCAGCCGGGACATCACCCCCCAGATCACGGCGGAGCACGCGCTGGCCCGCCAGGCCGGGGAGCTGAGCGCCCAGAACGAGCGGCTGCGTGAGCTGGACCGGCTGAAGGACGAGTTCGTGGCGCTGGTCTCGCATGAGCTGCGGACCCCGCTGACCTCGATCATCGGTTACATCCAGCTGCTGCGGGACGAGCGGGCGAGCGGGCTGGACACTGATCACTTCGCCGAAGTCATCGAGCGCAACGCGGAGCGCCTGCTGCGCCTGGTGGGCGACCTGCTGTTCCTGTCGCAGATGCAGTCGGGCCAGCTGATGCTGGATCTCCACGACACGGACCTGGCCGGGCTGGCCGTCGAGGCGGTGGAGGAGGCGCGGCCGCACGCGCAGCGCAGGCACATCGTCCTGGACCTGTCCGCGGGCTTTGTCCCCCGCGTCGCCGTGGACCCGACCCGCATCGCCCAGCTGCTCGGCAACCTCATCTCCAACGCGGTGAAGTTCACCCCGGAAGGCGGGAAGGTCGGGGTCACGCTGGCCGTGGAGGGCGGGGAGGCGGTGCTCAGCGTGGCCGACACCGGCATCGGCATCCGGGCCGCCGACCGGGAGCGGATCTTCGAGCGGTTCTTCCGCACCGAGGCGGCCACCCGGCGGGTGATCCCGGGCAGCGGCCTGGGGCTCACGATCTCCCAGGCCATCGTCGAAGCCCACGGGGGCACCATCACCGTGCGCAGCGACGAGGCGCACGGCAGCACCTTCACCGTGCGCCTGCCCCTGGGGTTAGGCAGCAGCCCCCGGTCGAGGGCTCACCGTGCTCGGGGCCACACTCACAGGTGATGCGGCTTGGCCAGCGGCCAGCCTCCGCCCGCCAGCCTGGCCCTGACCCGGGCGATATCGGAGTCGAGCACCTTCTCGTGGGTGACGTCCCCGATGGCCTTGCGGATCGCCGCCGCCGACTCCGGGTCGCTCTCGCTGGCCAGCGCATCGGCGATCTCGCCGACCTCGGTGTCGGTCAGCTGACTGCCCAGCAGCGCGAACAGCGGGATGTAGTCCACATCGGGAACGCCTTCGGGGTATCCCGCGCGCAACCAGTCGATGATCGAGCTCAGGAAGGGTGGCAGCGCCATGTGCTCAAAGCCTCTCGATGGGGGGCCGCAGGCCAGGGTGAGCGTCTCGTCGGCGGTACGTGCTCTGGCGCTTACTTCGGGGCCGGGTGGCCGATCTGGTAGATCTCGTAGATACCCCAGCCGATGGCGGCCAGCACGACCAGGAAGCAGAACGCCGCGGCCACCAGGCCCACCGGGTTCCCGCCGACCACGACGTCGGAGTCACCTCCGGCGGTCTGGGCCTTGGGGCCCTTGGACAGCGCGACCATGCCGATCGCGAAGAGGGCCGGGAGTCCCGCGCCGGCGAGCAGGCCGAACACGAGGATCTTCCAGAGCGCTGCGAAGTTGATCCAGGCAGACATGGTGTTCTCTCCGTCGCTCAGGCCGCTGCCGCGGTCTCGGGCTCGGCCGGGGCGACCGACCCGGTCCAGTCGTCGTTCACGTTGTTGTGGTCCACCTTGTTCTTGCGGGACCGCCAGTAGATCGTGCCCGCGATCGCGGCCAGGATGATGAGGACCACGATCACACCCGGGCTGCCGTGGATGGCCTTGGCCAGGAACTCGGCGCCGGCCCCCACGACCGCGGCGCACGGCAGGGTGAACAGCCAGGCCGTGGCCATCCGCCCGGCCACGTTCCAGCGGACCTCCGCGCCCTTCTTGCCCAGCCCGGTGCCGATGATCGACCCGGTGGCCACGTGCGTGGTGGACAGCGAGTAGCCGAAGCTGCTGGACAGCAGGATGACGGCGGCCGACGCGGACTCGGCCGCCATGCCCTGCGGCGCCTCGATCTCGACCAGCCCCTTGCCCAGGGTCCGGATCACCCGCCAGCCACCGAGGTAGGTGCCGAGGCTGATGGCCAGGCCGCAGGTGAGGACCACCCAGAACGGCGTGGTGGCGTTGCCGGGGATCGACTTGTTCACGATCAGGGCCAGCGTGATGACGCCCATGGTCTTCTGCGCGTCGTTCGTGCCGTGCGCGAGGGACACCATGGACGCCGACCCGATCTGGCCGATCCGGAAGCCGTGACCACGGGCCCGCTCAGTCATGTTGCGGCTGATCCGGTAGAGCACCCAGGTGCCGGAACCCGCGACGAGAGCGGCGATGATCGGCGACACGCCGGCCGGGATGATGACCTTGGAGACCAGGTCGTGCCACTGGACCGCGTGACCGCCGGCCGCGGCGAGCGTCGCGCCGATCACTCCGCCGATGAGCGCGTGCGACGAGCTCGACGGGATTCCGAAGTACCAGGTCAGCAGGTTCCAGGTGATCCCGCCCGCCAGGCCGGCGGCCACCACCTGCAGCGTGACCACTCCGGTGTCAACCAGGCCGCTGGCGATCGTGGCCGCGACGGCCAGCGAGAGGAACGCCCCGACGAGGTTGAGCACGCCGGAGAGGGCGACCGCCACGCGCGGGGGGAGCGCTCCCGTGGCGATCGAGGTAGCCATCGCGTTGCCGGTGTCGTGGAAGCCGTTGGTGAAGTCGAAACACAGCGCGGTTACGACCACGAGGGCCAGGAGCAGATCGTTCACGGCCATAGCGTCTCGGCCCGAATTCCGTGTGTCGAGAGGCCGGAGTCGTGATTCCGTGCTTTGTCAGCTGTTTGCCATCCCGTGTTAACCGTATTGCCATCTCGTTACGCGCAGCGTGATGACGGGATCATCGATCGTGACCGGACCCGGTGCTGATCAGGTGAGCTGCGCGATCGCGATCTCGCCGGGCCCCTCGCCCGCCTGGGCGACCGGGTTCCCGTCCGGCGACCAGAGACCGGAGCGGCCCGCGCACTCGGTGTAGCCGCCGCCGGTCGCCCCCGCGAAGCTCGCGATCGCGACCCACGTCCCGAGGCTGGCCGCGATCCGGCTGGCCCGCGCGTCCTGGAGGGCCCGCTCGTCCGCGGACATCACGGTGCCGGCCACGTACGCGTCGATGCCCAGCGCGGCGGTGTCCGCCTGATGCTGCGGGACGCTGACGTCCTTGCAGATGGCCAGGCCGAGCCGCCAGCCGTCCACGTCCAGCACGGCGGGCTTGTCGCCCGGGCCGAACCGCTCTGCCTCGGCCGAGCCGAGCCACAGCTTGCGGTAGGCCACGGTGATCCCGGCCCCGTCCACGGCCAGTACCGCGATGTGCGGCCGCCCCGTCTCACCCGGCACCGGCGCTCCGGCCAGCGCCACCGACCCCGCCTCGGCACATGCCTCGGCGAGCGGGATCAGCCGCGGGTCCTGGGCCGTGAGCGCGGGTGCCTCCAGCTCGTATCCGGTCAGCGACAGTTCCGGGAAGACCACCACCCGGGCCGCGGCGGCCCGCACCGCGGCGGCGTGCGCCACCGCGTTCTGGCCCACGTCGTACGGCACGCACAGCGGCTGAGCGACCGCCACCCGAAGCGGCTCCCGCATGCGTACCCCCAGATCAGACGCAGACGGCCCACCGATCCGTCCGCATAGGCTCCTATTTTCGCTTACTAACGAAAGTCCATGACGGGCGCATGTCGATTTCCGGGGGTCCTGATCGTGTAGACGGTGAGAAGCCGGCCGCCGCCGGCCCCTGGCCGAGGAGGAACCGATGCCGCAGTACCTGCTCACTATGTACCAGCCCGATGGTGACCCGCCGCCGCCCGAGGTGCTGGGACCGATGATGGAAAAGATCGCGGCCTGGCGGCAGGACCTGCAGGCCGCTGGGGCGTGGGTGTTCACCGGCGGGCTGCATCCCGCCAGCACGGCCACCGTGGTCCGCTCCCGCCGCGGCGACGTGGTCGTGACCGATGGCCCGTTCGCCGAGGGCAAGGAGCACATGGGCGGGTTCACCGTGATCAGCGTGCCCGACCTGGACGCCGCGCTGGACTGGGGCCGGCAGATCGCCGAGATCAGCACCCTGCCGTGTGAGGTGTGGCCACTGCGCAGCAGCCAGGAAGATCTGCGCAGCAGCCAGGAAGATCCGCGGAGCAGCGACGGAAGCTGAGGCGCCCGTGCCCGTGACCGTGCCCGGCCCGGACATCGGGCGGGTGTTCCGCGAGGAGTACGGGCGGGCGGTGTCAGTCCTGGTCCGCGTGTTCGGCGACATCGACACCGCCGAGGACGCGGTCCAGGACGCCTTCGCCCGCGCTGTGGCGCGCTGGCCCGTGGACGGGCTGCCGCCCAGCCCGGCGGGCTGGATCATCACCACCGCCCGGAACCAGGCCATCGACCGGCTGCGCCGGGAGGCGTCCCGGTCTGACCGGCACGCCCAGGCCGCGCTGCTGCACGCCAGCCAGGAACCGGGCACCGGCCCCGGCGAGGAGGGTCCCGTGCGTGACGACCGGCTCCGGCTGCTGTTCACCTGCTGTCATCCCGCGCTCAGCCAGGCCGCCCAGGTCGCGCTGACGCTGCGGCTGCTCGGCGGGCTCACCACCACGGAAATCGCGCACGCGTTCCTGGTCCCCGAGCCGGCCATGGCCCAGCGGCTGGTCCGGGCCAAGGGCAAGATCCGTGACGCGCGGATCCCGTACCGGGTGCCGGGCGAGGCCGACCTGCCTGACCGGCTGGCCGCCGTGCTGGCCGTGGTGTACCTGATCTTCAACGAGGGCTACACCGCCAGCACCGGCGACCACCTGACCCGGCCTGGCCTGTCCGCCGAGGCGATCCGGCTCGGGCGGCTGCTGGCCACGCTGATGCCAGACGAGGCGGAAGTCCTGGGGTTGCTCGCGCTGATGCTGCTGACCGAGTCCCGGCGGGCCGCCCGGACCGGCCCCGACGGGAGCCTGGTCCTGCTGGCCGACCAGGACCGGACCCGCTGGGACCGCGGGCTCATCGCCGAGGGCCAGGGGCTCGTCCGGCAGTGCCTGCGCCGCGGGCAGCCGGGCCCGTACCAGATCCAGGCGGCCATCAGCGCGGTGCACAGTGACACCGCATACCGGGACACGGCACACGGGACGCGGCGCGCGGGGATGGGCACGGCCTGCACGCCGCGCACGGGGATGCGGCAGGCCCGGACGAGGCGCGCGGGGATGACGCGGGCCGGGATGCGGCCGGCCCGGGCGCGGCAGCCGCCACGGACTGGGGGCAGATCCTCCAGCTCTACGACCAGCTGCTGGCCGTGGCGCCGAGCCCGGTGGTGGCCCTGAACCGCGCGGTCGCGGTAGCCGAGGTCGAGGGGCCGGCCACCGCGCTCGCCCTCGTGGACGGGCTCGGCGAGGCGGCCGCCGGGGGTGCCGGCCCGGGCCTGGCCGGCTATCACGTGTTCCACGCGATCCGCGCCGACCTGCTCCGGCGGCTGGGCCGGGACGCCGAGGCGGCCGCCGCGTACGACGCGGCCCTGGCCCGCACCGGCAACGCAGCCGAGCAGGACTTCCTGCGCCGCCAGCGCGATGAGCTGATGATCTACTGATTGGTGTCGCCGGGGTGACACCCCTCCCCCGGGGGCGCCCTCCAGGCCCCCAGACCACGCACGCCAAAGCCCCGGCTCACCTGGATCAGGGCAGAAACCAGGCAGCAACCGCGTTGACGGACCCGGCTCCGCTCACGGACACGGCCATTTAGCCGGACAACTGCGGGTTCAGAGAATGGCGCAGGGCAGCGTCAGCGCCGCTGCGCCGCCGGGGCTGGCCGGGGTTCGGGAGCTGTTCTGGCGCGGGAGCAGATGCCGCCTGGCGGCCAGTTCCCGGACCGCTGTGAGTCGTCCGCTGCGGAGGCAGGTGATCGCCGGAGTGCCTGTTGCGCCGTGAGCTGCGCACCTGGGCCCCGATGAGGAACGCGGACACGAAAGCGCTGCCGAGTCCCCCCAGGGCCAGCAATCCCCCCGCCGCACCCCCGGCCAGGAGGGCCACTACGAGTGCCAGTGCCGCAAGCAGGCCCGTGGCCATGATCGCGCGTTCGCCCGGCGTCAGGTTCGCGCGGGCCGGAGGATTGGCCTGTGCCGGTCCGGGCCTTGGTGCAGGCGGCGCTGCGGCCAGCCCGGCAGGGAGGTCGGCGGTAATCAGGGCCAGTTCGGCGTAGGTGCGCGAAGCGAACGTCTGGCTGACCCTCGAGTCGAACTCATCCTTGGTCACCAAGCCGTGCACGTATGCGGCCTTGAGCGTGCCGACCACGTGCTCGCGGTCGGCGTCGGACGCCCGCAGGCGGCCACGGCCGCTGTCTGCTGCCATCTCGTTCTCTAGCCCGGCCATCGAAGCTGCCTCCCGTGATCACCACGAACGATGACGATGGCGTACCAGGTTGCCTTCCGGCGGTCACGCCCATGACGCCAGAGAGGGCGCGAACACGGTGTGCGTGCTCGCTATCGTAGGCTCTTTCACTTCGAGGGGACCCGGCGCGTGCCGGGTCAGAGTTTCTGGTACATGACGTGGAGGCCGACCAGGCCGTGGTCGGGGTGGTCGAAGGCCTCGGGGACGGTGCCGATGATGCCGAACCCCAGCGATTGCCAGAGGTGGACGGCCGGGTGGTTGACGTCCACGACCGCGTTGAACTGGGCGCCATGGAATTGCCCGGCCCGCGCCCAGCTGAGGAAGTACTCACCCAGGGCGCGGCCTATCCCCTGGCCCTGGCGGTCAGGGTCAACGATGAACGAGGCGGTGGCGATGTGGGCTCCGCGCCCGGGCCGGTTCGGTCCCATCTTCGCGGAACCGGTGATGGTGTCATCGCCGGTAACGGCGACCACGGTCTGGCCGGGCGGCTCTTCCATCCACCAGGAGCGTGCCTCGTCGAGCGTCTGCTGTTCGGGAAAGGGATAGGTCCGGCCCTCGGCCATGACCGCGGCGTAAATGGGGTAAATGCGCGGCCAGTCCTGGTCGGTGGCCTTCCTGATCGTCACCCGCCTGAATGTACCGGGGCGCTTCCTACTTGGTCGTGGGGATCTGCTGGGGCACCTGGGCACCGGCTGCGTTGGGGTCACCGGAGATGACCTTGGTGCAGCCGCGGCAGGCGGACCGGCCGACGAAGTAGGCCGGAATGGTGGGCGAGTCGGTCCGCGGGTTGGTGGGCAGCAGCATCGGCGCCCGCGGGGCCTGGCTGAAGTTGAAGTCCTGGACCAGGTTGCCGAGGATCGGCGCGATCTCCCGGACATCGGGCCGGGGATCCGGCCGGCCGTCGGTCGAACGGATTGAGCCGGGAGCCGCTCAGGAAGTCGTCCTCGATGAACTTCAGGTAGGCGTCGCTGCTCAGCGTCTGGTGGTCGATGTACCCCTTCCGGGCGTACGGGGAGATGACCAGGCTGGGCACCCGCAGGCCGTAACCGTTCTGGTCCACGGACGGCGGGACCACGTTGTCGTAGAAGCCGCCCCAGTCGTCCCAGGACAGGAAGATCGCGGTCGAGTTCCAGTCCGGGCCGCGCATCGCGGCGTTGATGAGCGCCGTGACGTACGCCTGTCCGCGGTGGACGCTGGCCGGCGGGTGATCGCTGTTCGGGCCGGACGGGACGATCCAGCTGACCGCGGGCAGGGTTCCCGTCTTGGCCGCGTGCACGTAGGCCCGCGTCGACTGGATGTTGTTCAGCTGGTGGTCGGCCTGGACGTCGCCGAACAGCGGCAGCGGGTTCCAGATCCCGGGCGTCTGCACGTTCTGCTTGACCGCCGCGCAGGTCTCGGCCGAGTCGTCGTCGCAGTCGGGCTGCACGCCCGCCTGCACGTAGTACCGCCAGCTGATGTGGTGCGCGTACAGCAGCCAGGTGATGTCCGTCCAGGCCAGGTCGATTGAGGTCTTGCCCTTGGCCAGCTCGCGGTCCACGGCCTTCTGGAACTTGTCGACGCCGTAGGGCCCGACGATGTCGTTGACGCAGCTCATCGGCGAGCGGTTCTTGCACTTGGCCGACCACGCCGAGACCATGTACAGGTGGTCCGGCAGCGACCACGACTTCACCGGCTCGAACATGTGGTCCTGGAGCACGTAGTTCTGGGCGTACTTCCAGTAGTTGGGGATCTCGGCCGCGGTGTGGTAGCCCATCACGTCCGGGGTCCCGGTCCCGGCGCAGGCCGGGTCGTCGGGGATCAGGCAGCTCGCCCGGGCCGCGTCCCGCTGCTTGATGAACCCGTTCATCTGGCCGCCGTTCACGTCGGCCACCGCGTTGTCCTCACCGTGCGGGCCGCCGCCGTTGCGGTCCACCCGGTCGTGGTAGGGCCGGGTGCAGCCGCCGCCAGGGCTCGGCACGCAGACGGTGGGCTTCCCGTTCTTCATCGGGATGCCGTCCGCGCCCGGGTAGGTGCCGAAATAACTGTCGAACGAGCGGTTCTCCTGCATGATGATGATCACGTGCTTGATCTTGTGGATACCCGGGGGAACCACGTACCGGCCGGTCGGGCCGCCCGTGACCTCCTTGACCGACGTCGTCTTGCTCTTGGGCCGGTGGGCGTGCGCGGACTGGGCCGGCTGGCCAGATGAGGTGCACGCCGCCAGCAGGCCGGCCATGAGCAGGCCGGCTCCGGCGGCACACCAAGACCTGACGCAGACGCGCCTCATGAGCATCCCGAGCCTCTCCCGTGTGCCGGAAACCAGGCGTCCGGCACGGAGCGCCCATTCGGCAGATACCTGCCCCCCGGTCGGCAAAAGTACCCGAAACGGGAAGCAACTACGTGGTCAGCACGCCCGAAAAGGGAGGGAACATCCGCACTTGGAAGGTGTCCCGGGCGCTGGTGAGTGGGGCGGGACGGTTTTCGTTGCGGAGAATTGCCAGGTGCGGGAGGCGGGGCGCGGCAGGGTGCGCGGGCCGCAGCCCGCGGACGGCCGGAACGGTCAGCGGCGGTCCAGCGCGCGGTCCAGGTTGACGGCCGCACTGATCAGGGCCAGGTGGGTGAAGGCCTGCGGGAAGTTGCCGAGCGCCTCGCCGGACGCGCCGATCTGCTCCGCGTACAGCCCGAGGTGGTTGGAGTAGGTGAGCATCTTCTCGAAGATCGTCCGGGCTTCCTTCACCCGCCCGGCCCGGGTCAGCGCCTCCACGTACCAGAACGAGCAGAGATTGAACGTGCCCTCGCCGCCGTCCAGGCCGTCGTGGCCGGTGATCGCGTAGCGGTAGACCAGGCTGTCGGAGGTGAGTTCCGCGCCGATCCGGTCCAGGGTGGACAGGAAGCGCGGATCCGTCGGGCCGGCGAACTTCACCAGCGGCATGACCAGCACCGAGGCGTCCAGCAGCCGGCTGCCCGGGTGCATCACGTAGGCCTGCAGTTCGCGGTCCCAGCAGGAGTCCTGGACGAACCGGTGCGCTGACGCGGCGAGCTTGCGCCAGCGTTCGACCGGGGCGGGCAGGCCCCGGTCGCGGGCCAGGCGGCCCGCCCGGTCAAAAGCCACCCAGGTCATCAGCGCCGAGTAGGTGAAGCGCTGCCGGGGGCCGCGGATCTCCCACACCCCCTCGTCGGGTTCCTGCCAGTGCCTGGCCAGCCAGTCGAGCCGCTTGGACAGCCCGACCCACAGGTCGTAGGAGATCGGCACCTCGCGGTTGTAGAGGTAGACCGAGTCCATCAGCTCGCCGTACACGTCGATCTGCCGCTGGTGCACGGCGTTGTTGCCGATCCGGACGGGCCGGGAGCCCCGGTAGCCCTCCAGGTGGTCCAGGCCGGTTTCCGGGATCTCCTCGCCGCCGTCCACCGCGTACATGATCATGACGTCGCGTTCGCGGGTGGCGGACTCGCAGCGGGCCTGCACCCACTCCATGAACGACGCTGCTTCCTCCAGGAATCCGAGGGTCATCAGCGCGTACACGGTGAACGCGGCATCCCGCAGCCAGCTGTAGCGGTAGTCCCAGTTCCGGCCGCCGCCCAGTTCCTCCGGCAGCGACGTGGTGGGCGCGGCGACCAGCGCGCCGGTGGGGTGGTAGACGAGCAGCTTGAGGGCCAGCGCGGACCGCTGCACGGTCTCTCGCCAGCGGCCGCGGTACCGGGACTGGCTGACCCAGTTCTGCCAGAAGTCCGAGGTCAGCGTGAACAAGTCGGCGGTCTCCCCCGCAGCCAGCGGCCGGGCCTCGCCGCGCCACTCCAGCTGGACGTCCACGGACTCGCCCTCGTCCAGGGTGAACGTGGCGGCCACGCCGGATTCCTCGATCTTCAGCGGGACCGTGGTGCGCAGCACGCAGTGCCCCGCCGGGGACTCGAACACCGCGCCGACGCCAGCCACCACCTCGACCGCGTGCGGGGCCCGGCCGTAGTCGAACGCCGGGTGGCAGGCCAGCTCGAACGTGGCCCGGCCGCGGACCGCCCGCGCCTGGCGGACGAGCAGGTCACGCGCTTTCCGGGTGCTGCTGGTCTCCGGGACCATGAAGTCGATGACCTCGCCGACCGCCTCGGCGCCGTGGAACCGGGTGAGCAGCATGTTGGTGTCCGGCAGGTACATCTGCTTCGGGTGCGTGGTCACGTGGCTGGACAGTGAGAAGTACCCGCCCTTGCTGGCGTCCAGCAGCGCGCCGAACAGCGAGGGTGCGTCGAACCGGGAGGGGCAGTACCAGTCCACGGTGCCGTCGGTGCCGACCAGGGCCACGGTCCTCAGGTCGCCGACGATGCCGTGCTCCTCGATCGGCAGGTAACCGGTGGGCGGAGCCCCGTGCATGCGGTTGCCGGCCGCGTAATACCCCATGCTCCCAATGATCCGTTTCTGTATTACATCCACGTTTCCGTTGACGCGCTCTCCCGGTTCAGCGGGCATGCTGGGCGGATGGGCGTGCGCAGCGTAGGCGTGGAAGAGGAGCTCCTGCTGGTGGAGCCGGACACCGGCCGCCCCCGTGCGGTCGCGGCTGCCGTGCTGGCGGCGGGCGCGGCGGCGGGCGCCCGGGGAGGCGGCAGTGCCGGGAACGGGAGTCCGGGGAACGGGCATGGTGGCCCGGAGGTACAGGACCTCGAGTACGAACTCCAGCTCCAGCAGGTGGAGACCAGCACCCGGCCGTGCGGCACGCTGGAGGACCTGGAGGGCGAGCTGCGCCGGGCCCGCGCCGCGGCCGCGGACGCCGCCGGCCGGGTGGGCGTGCAGATCGCGGCGCTGGGCACCTCGCCGGTCCCGGTCGAGCCCGAGACCGTCGGCCAGCCGCGCTACCAGCGGATGGCCGAAGCCTTCGGGCTGACGGCGCAGGAGCAGCTCACCTGCGGCTGCCACGTGCACGTCCAGGTCGATTCGGCCGAGGAGGGCGTGGCCGTGCTGGACCGGATCCAGCCGTGGCTGGCCGTGCTGCTGGCGCTGAGCGCCAACTCCCCGTTCTGGCAGGGACTGGACAGTTCCTACGCGAGCTTCCGGTACCAGGCGTGGGGCCGCTGGCCGTGCTCGGGCCCCACCGAGTGGTTCGGGTCCGCGGAGGCCTACCAGGCCACCGTGGAGCAGATGGTGCGGACCGGGACGCTGCTGGACACGGGCATGGTCTACTTCGACGCGCGGCTGTCCGAGCACTACCCGACGGTCGAGGTCCGCATCGCCGACGTGTGCCTGCGCCACGAGGACGCGGTGCTGATCGCCGCGCTGGTGCGGGCCCTGGTCGAGACGGAGGCCCGGGCCTGGCAGCAGGACGCGGCGCCGCTGCGGATGCGCGCCGAACTGCTCCGGCTCGCGGCCTGGCGGGCCAGCCGGTCCGGCCTGGACGGCCAGCTGGTCAACCCGCGCACCGGCCGGCCAGGCGGGACCGCAGCGGTGACCGCCCTGCTGCTCGCGCACGTGCGCGACGCGCTGGCCGACGCGGGTGATCTCGGCACGGTGACCGGGCTGCTCACGGACGTGCTGCGGCGCGGCAGCGGCGCGTCGTTCCAGCGCGACGTGCTCGCCCGGACCGGGAACCTGCGTGACGTGGTGGCCAGTGCGGCCGGGGCGATCACCGGATGACCGGCGCCGGTTGGGCGTTCGCGTGGCGGGTAGGGCAAATGCCGTGAAATCCGCCAATGACGGGGCGCGGGTCCTGGTGGTCGGGGCTGGATTCGCCGGCCTGGCCACGGTGAGCAGGCTGGCCCGCGGCGGGATGCGGGTGACCCTCGCGGACCGGCACATCTACAGCACCTTCCAGCCGCTGCTGTACCAGGTGGCCACCGCGGGGCTGGCCCCGAGCGACGTGGCCTACCCGCTGCGCGGCTTCGCGCACAAGTACGGGGCCCGGTTCCGGCACGGGGACCTGGCCCACGTGGACACCGACGGCCGGATCGCCGAGTTCGCCGACGGCGGGCAGCTCGAGTACGACTACCTCATCCTGGCCACCGGGGTGACCGCCGGCTTCTTCGGCATCACCGGGGCGGCCGAATACAGCCACGCGCTGTACACGCTGCACGATGCGGCGACCATGCGGGCGCGCATCCTGGCCGGCCTGGAGCGGCTCAGCCTCGAGGGCGTCCGGAAGGACGTCACCGTCACCATCGTGGGCGGCGGGGCCACCGGGGTGGAACTGGCGGGCACGCTGGCCGAGTTCCGGAACATCGGGCTGCCTTCCTCCTACCCGGACATCGACCCCCAGTGCGTGCACATCCGGCTGGTCGAGCAGGCCCCGGTGCTGCTGACGCCGTACGTGCCGCCGCTCCAGGAGTACGCCCGCGAGCAGCTGGTCAAGCGCGGCGTGGACCTGCACCTGAACGCGACCATCAAGGAGATCACCGCCGACCGGCTCATCCTGGCCGACGGGCAGGAGCTGCCCAGCGACCTGACCGCCTGGGCGGCCGGCGTGGCCGGGCCGCCCGAGGCCGGCAAGTGGGGCCTGCCGCAGGGCAAGGGCGGCCGCCTGCTGGTCCGGCCGGACCTGCGGGTGGAGGGCCAGGACCGGATCTTCGCGATCGGCGACATCGCGCTCACCGGCGACCACCCCGTGCCCCAGCTCGCCCAGCCGGCCCTGCAGATGGGCCGGCACGCGGCGGTCCAGATCCGGCGGCTGGAGGCCGGGCAGGACACTGTCCCGTTCCGGTACCACGACAAGGGCACGATGGCCACGATCGGCAGCCGCTCGGCCGTGGTCGAGCTCAACCACGGGATACGGTTCCGCGGCACCATCGCCTGGCTGGCCTGGCTGGCGCTGCACCTGATCACGCTGCTGGGCGGCCGGAACCGGATCACCGCGCTGATCAACTTGTCGTCGCGCTACCTGAGCTGGCGGCGGGGCGGCGGCATCATCGTCGGCGACGACCCGCCCGCGCAGAACGCCGAGGGCAACTAACGCGGCTGGCGGGGCGGACACGCGCGGCGAGGTCGCGGGGTCAGCTGGGGACGATGCCCGGGACCCGCAGCACGTCGGCCTCATCCCCGGCGAGCTCCTCGAGCAGGCTGGCCAGCGGGTGCAGGCCGGGATCGGCCGCGAACACCACCGCGGCCGCGTAACCCCGCCGGGCCTGCTGGACCGCCTCCCGGCCCCGTCCCTCCTCTTCCCCCGGCTCGGCACGGATCACCCGGGTCCCGGTCCGGAGCAGGTCAGCCACCTGCTCCAGGACGGCCCCGGGCCCGGCGACCACCGAGGCCCGGCGCAGCTCGCTGGTCGCCCGCGGCGTGAGCAGGTCGCGGGGACCAGGTCCCGCGCCGATCAGGGCCAGCCGGCCGCGGGGCCGGATCCGGGCGATCGCCACGCTCGCGTTCCCGGACCCGCGCTCGGGTACCACCAGATCCGCGGCGCCGGCCAGCGCCGCCGCCTCGGCCGCGCTCAGCCTGGCCGGGGCGGCCACGCCCCCGCCTCCCCCTCCCGGCCTGACCAGCTGCTCAGCCGGGTAGTTCACCAGCAGCCAGCCACGTTTCCGGGCCGCCGCGGCGATCCCCGGCCCCGTGGTCCCGTCCTCGCTCGTCGCGGCCAGGGTGGCCACGCTGGCCGCGGACAGCCCGGCCTCGCCCAGCGCCCGGTCCGCCAGCCGCAGTACCTCGTCCGCGGCCACCTCGTAGCCGGCTGCCAGCCCGGCCAGGTGCGCCCCGACCACCAGCGACGGCGGCCGCAGCACCGCGGTCCGCGAATCACCCGCCGCGACCTGGTCGCTGATCAGGATCCGGTACTCCCCGGTGTTGCCCACGCTGGCCGGGAGGGGCGGCAGCGGCCAGGTCTCCGCCGATTCGAGCCGGACCCGCTCACCGTCCAGCAGGGCCCGGCTGACCGTGCCGATGGCACCCTCGGTCGGCCAGCCCAGCGTGTCCAGCCCGGGCAGGCTCACCGCGTCGGTGGCCGTCGTGATGACGGCGTCCGCCCCGAACACCTCGGCGACCCGGGTGGCCAGCGCGTTCGCGCCTGCCGCGTGCCCGCCGACGACCGCGACCGCCCGGCGCCCTGGTTCGTCCACGCACACGACCGCCGGGTCGGTCCACTTGCTGTTCAGCAGCGGGGCGATCAGCCGCACCGTGGCGCCGACCGCGAGAAAGCACACCACCCCGTCGCACTGGGCCCAGGCCCGGGCCAGCGCCTGCCGGGCCGGGAGGTCGTAACTGCGGGTCTGCCCGGGCCAGGCCGCGGCCAGCCTTTCGGCGTTGGCGCGTCCTCCCCCGGTCACCGCGATGAGCCCAATCACCGGCATCTCCGCAACCTACCGCAGCTTCATGTGCAGGCAGATTGTCGTGCCGTCCGTGGCACTGCGCATTTCGACCAGGCCGCAGACCTGGTTCACCAGCCACAGGCCCTTGCCGCCCAATTCGGCGGCACCGCGGTAGAGGAGGGCGCGGTGCAGGAAGCCATCGCCGGCGGCCACCGCCTCGGCCACATCCACCCCCATGCCCAGCCGCCTAGCGCGCTTCAGCGGATGGCCGCGGATGGCGGGGGGCGGCCAGGCCGGCATATTGTCCCGCGGCACCGGTGAGCCGGGCCGCGTTGCTCCCGCGAAGACTACCCTGCACGCGCTCCTCACTGCCCTGGCAAATCTCGGGTATGCGGCTCATGTGCAGAAGCATGGCGCCGGGTTACGATCGCAGGTGTACCTTCCCAGTCCTAACCTGAGTTCGCAGGGGGAGCAGCGTGGAAGGACGCGAGGGGCTCTGGCTGTCAGCGGAGCAACACGGCAGCGTCACGGTGGTCACCATCCGTGGTGATCTCGACATCGTGAGCAGCGGCCGTTTCGACGACTGCCTGAAGCAGGCCCGCGCGGTGAGCAAGCGGATAATCCTGGACCTGGCCGAGGTCAACTTCATGGACACCAGCGCACTCGCGGTGATCGTGGGGCACTGGAAGAAGCTCAACGCCGAGGGCGGGACCCTGATCCTGGCCGGGGCGCGCTACCGGTACACGAAGAGCCTGTGGATCACCGGGCTGGCTGACCGGCTGCCGCTCTACGACACGGCCGAGCTGGCCATCGCGGCCGAGGAGCAAGCCGCAGGCGGCCAGGCGGCCGGCGACGGCGCGGCCGCTGACCCCGCTGGGGAGTCCACCGCCGCCGACTAGCCCCCGTTGCCGGTTAGCATGCACCTGGCGGAAGGGGGAAGATGGTCGGCTCGGATCTGGCGGTCGGCGCGGCCAACCTGCTGGCGACGACTGCGTCGTCCGAACCCAGCTCGCTGGCCCGGCTGGCCCGGCTCGCGGTGCAGCAGGTGAACGGCTGCGCGGCGGCCACGGTGGCGCTGTGGCGCGACGGTGAGCCCGGCCGTGGTGACATCGAGTCACCCGGAGCCGCCCGCGCTGATCTGGGTTCAGCTCCGCGCCGGGCGCGGGCCGATCCTGGACGCGCTGGCCAGCGGGGACCCGGTCCGGTGCGACGACACCCTGGCCGACGAGCAGTGGCCGGAGTACTCGGCGGCCGCCCTCAGCCTGGGGGTGCGGTCCTCGTTCACGCTCCCCCACCTCGGTGCCCCGGATTCCTTCACCCTGTCCCTGTTCGCGGCGCGGCCCGGGGGTGATGGACACCGCGCAGATCCCGCTGGCCGAGCTGCTGGTGGCGTTCGGCGGGGCCGCCCTGGCCGCGGTCTCCGATTACGACGAGGCGCAGCGCACGGCGGTCCAGCTGCGCGACGCCGCGGACTCCCGCTCCCTGGTCAACCAGGCCAAGGGAATCCTCATGCACGCGCTCGGCTGCACCGCCGACGAGGCCCTGGACCGGATGCGCCAGGTGTCGCAGCGGAACAACATGCGGACCACGGAGGTGGCCGCCACGATCATCGGCGCCCGGGCCGGACGGCCGGGGCAGGTACCCCGGTGCCGGCGGACTGCGCCCCGGTCCGGGCAGGCGAAGCGTTCCGGGGAAGCGGGCCGGTCCGGGCAGGCGCGCCGGTCCGGGCGGCCCGGCGAGTCACCCCGGGCCAGGCGTTAACGTGGTTGGTCACCCGCTCAGATTGGGTTCGCACCGTGCCAGATGTCCCTGACCGCCAGCCGCCGGGCGACGGCGTGGCGGAGCTGCGTGCCCGCCACGAGGCCCTGCAGCAGACCGCCACGATGCCCGGCGCGGACCTGCGGCCGCTGCTCGACGCGGCCCTGGCCGAGCTGGACGGCGCGATCGACGCGCTGGGCACGGCTCAGTCCCAGCCGCCCGCCGCGGGCAAGGATGAGCGGGCGGCGGGCTCCGTGCACGCCGAGCGCCGCCTGCTGCACGCAGTGTTCCAGGAGGTGCCCGCACCCCTGTTCGTGCTCGGCCAGGACGGCACCGTGCGCCGCGCCAACCCGGCCGCGAGCGCGCTGCTCGGGGCGGCCCGCGGCTACCCGACCGGGAAGCCGTTCAGTGCGCTCGTCGAACCGGCCGGGCGCCCCGCGGTCCGGTCGCTGCTCGCCGCGGCCGCCCGCACCGGGGGCGGCCGGCAGCTGGACTGCCAGCTGCTGACGGCCAGGGGACGGATCAGCTGCGTGCTGGATGTGCGGCCGGTCAGCGTGCGCGGCGGGGACGACTGGCTGCTCGTCGCGGCCCGGGAACGGCCCGCGGACGGCCCCGGGAGCCCGGCGGCCGGCGCTGGGCCCTTTTCCCTGGCCGGGCAGGCTCCGCCCGATCCGGTGGTGACCGTGATGACCCGGCGGCTGGACCTGGCCACCACGGCCAGCCGGCTGCTGCTGGAGAACGTCACGTTCAGCGAGTCCGTCACCCTCCAGCGCTGCGCCCGGCTGCTGTCCGAGGCGCTCGGGGCGTGGGTCATCGTGGACATGGACCGGAGCGGGCTGCTCCGGCGCCACTTCGTCACCGGGCCGGACAAGCACGAGTCCGGTCCGCTGACCCAGGCGGTGGCGGCGGTGAACCCGGAGCCGGGGTCGCTGCCCGCGCAGGTCCGCGAGTCGGGCAGCACGCTGCTGGTGACGCACGCCGAGGACAACGACATCCTCGGCGCGGGTCCCGGCGGGGTGCCGCTGCTGGCCCTGCTGGGCAGCTCGTCGGTGCTCAGCGTGCCACTGGCGGACAGCGAGCAGACGCACGGCGTGCTCACCCTGGCCCGGGACCCGGCCCGGGGCTACTTCAGCCTGGCCGACGTGGGCCTGGTGGAGGAGATCGCCGAGCAGCTGGCGCTGGCCATGACGGTGCGGGGGATGCTGCGCAGCCGTACCGAGACCGCCGAGGCGCTCCAGGCCAGCCTCATCCCGCCGGTCCTGCGGGCCGTGCCGGGGGTCGAGATCGCGTCCGCGCACATGGCCCCGACCCGGGGCCGGGCGGTCGGCGGCGACTTCTACGACGTGCACCCGACGCCGGCCGGCTGGGGCGTGGCCATCGGCGACGTGTGCGGGAAAGGCGAGGACGCCGCCTCGGTCACCGCCGTGGCCCGGCACGCGATCCGGGTCCTCGCGCACTGGAATGCCGACCCGGCCAAGGTCCTCCGCGACGCCAACGAGATCATGCTGGCCGAGGAGTTCGGCAGCCGGTTCGTGACCGCCAGCACCACCCACCTCAGCTGGAGCGGCCGCAGCCTGAAAGCCGTGCTGGGCAGCGCGGGGCATCCCGGCCCGGTGCTGGTCCGGCCGGACGGGCGCGCCCAGGTCCTCGCGGGCGGCGGGCTGCCGCTCGGGATCTTCCCCGACGCCGAGCCGGTGACCCACGAGCTGGAGCTGGCCACCGGCGACGTCCTGTTCTTCTGCACCGACGGGCTGACCGACGCCCGCAGCCCGGAGCAGGCCTACTTCGAGGGCAGTCTCGCGGACGGCCTGTCCACGCTGGCGGGGAAGCCGCCCGCGGACATCATCTCCGGCATGCGCCGGCTGGTGCTGGACTTCTGCGCCGGGGTGCTGCTCGACGACCTCACCATGCTCGTGCTCCGGGTCGGCGATCCACCGGGCGCGTGAGCTCCCGGGGCGCCGGGCCGCCGGGCACGTGAGCCTGCGCCCGGCGGCCAGCGCTAGCGGCGCGCGGGCCCGTCAGTAGCGGGCGCCGACGACCTGCCCGCCCAGCGGGTCCAGCACGGCCAGCTCGCTGTCGCTGAGCGTGATGTCCAGCGCGGCGACGTTCTGCTCCAGCCACTTCACCCGCTTGGTGCCGGGAATCGGCGCGACCGGCACCCCGAGCCGCTCCTGCTGCGCGTACACCCAGGCCAGCGCCACCTGCGCCGGGGCCACGCCCTTGGCCTCGGCCACGCCGCGGACCGCGTCCGCGATGGCCTGGTTCGCCTGCCCGGCCTCCCCGGTGAAGCGCGGGTTGCGGGTGCGGAAGTCCTTCGCGTCCAGGGTCGCCATGTCGACGGTGCCGGTCAGGAAGCCGCGGCCCAGCGGCGAGTACGGCACCAGGCCCACGCCCAGCTCGCGCAGTGCCTCCAGGACGGTGGTCTCCGGGTCCCGGGCCCACAGCGAGTACTCGCTCTGCACCGCCGCGATGGGGTGCACCGCGTACGCCCGGCGCAGCAGCGCGTTATCCACCTCGGACAGGCCCAGGTAGCGGACCTTGCCCTCGGCGACCAGCTCGGCCATGGCGCCGACGGTCTCCTCGATCTCCGCGGTCTGCGGCGGGCGGTGCAGGTAATACAGGTCGATCACGTCCACGCCCAGCCGGGTCAGCGATGACTCGCAGGCCCGCTTGACATAGCCGCGTTCTCCGCGGATGACGCGCTTGTCGTCCCCGCCCGAGCGGTCGATACCGAACTTCGTCGCGAGCTGCACTTCGTCGCGGCGGTCGTGGATGGCCCGGCCGACGAGCACCTCGTTGTGGCCCGCGCCGTAGGCGTCGGCCGTGTCGATGAAGGTCACGCCGAGGTCGAGCGCGCGGTGGATGGTCGCGATCGACTCGTCCCAGTCCGCCTGGCCGTACCACTCGCTCATGCCCATGCAGCCCAGGCCCTGGGCCGAGACGGTCAGGCCACCCAGTGAAACGTTGCGCACGTTACTCCTGTCCTGTTCCTGAATTCGCTGCGAGGACGCAGCTCTCGTAGGTCGCGATCTTGTGATCGAGCAGTTCCAGGCACTCCTGCTGCTGCCGCAAAGCCTGGCGGACGTGCTCGCGGTGCCCTTCCAGCAGGGCCAGCCGCTCCTGCTCCTGTGCCCCCGACCGGACCAGCTCCGCGTAGCGGAGCATGTCGCGCACCGGCATCCCGGTGGCCCGGAGCCTGCTCAGCAGCAGAATCCAGTCCAGGTCGCGATCGCTGTAGCGGCGGCGGCCGTCGGCGGTCCGGGCGACCCGGTCCAGCAGGCCAATGCGCTCATACCAGCGCAGCGTGTGCTGGGACAGCCCGCACTTCTCCGCCGTCTCCCGAGTGGTCCAGCCGGTCACCCTTGTGACCCTAGACGTTAGAGCACGCTCTAACGCAAACGGTCTGCCCGGCCCGGCCGCCTCGGCCGGGTCATCTCCCTCAGCAGCCTGATCCCGCGGTCGACCTTCAGGGCCTGGTTCATGGCGTCAGCGGTCGGCGCGAAGACCGTGGTGCCGCCATCCTTGCTCACGGCAACGTATTCGTCGTCCCACCCGAGGTCCCACTCCTGCCGCCACCGGGATTGCAGCCAGGCCAGGTCACCCGGCTCGGGACAGATGAACGAGAACCGCGTCACGGCAGCACCGGCCACGAGCAGGAGTTCTCGTTGATCCAGTTCGTGATCTCCCCCGGCATGTCCGCCAGCCTCGACGTCACCAGGACGTTCATGGACGTCGAATTCCGGCGCGCCAGCCAGAGATGGGTCTGCGGGTAATCCACATGCGGCCAGACATGCCAGCGCGGGAACCGTTCCTCGACGTCGGCCACCATCAGGCATTCCACCTCGGTCAGCACCGGGAACATCAGCCGGATCTGCTGAGGCGTGTAAGGCTGCCGGCGTTCCTCTAACACCTGCTCCTCCTCGAGGTGGTGTGGTGCGGCCCCGGCCAGGGGTATGTTCTGCGGGCTGCTCATCCGGCCGGGGCCTGAACCCGAGCCTTCCACCTCCTCCCACCTATGTCCACCTCTTATGAGGTGGTAACCCTGAGAATCACCACCATAAACCTGTTACCTAGAGTGAGGACGTGGCTCTTGACCTGGACAGTCCCATCCCACTCTGGGAGCAGCTGGCCGATGTGCTGCGCGAGGGGATCAGGTCCCGGACGTATACCGGGAGGGTCCCCTCAGCGAGGTCCCTCGCCCAGGAATTCGAGGTCAGCCACAAGACATCCGAGCGCGCCCTCCACGCCCTGGTCGATGAAGGACTCCTCGTAGCCGTAGTCGGCAAGGGGTTTTACGTCAAGCGGTAGGACTCGCCGGTGTGAGTCTCGGGCGGGCGCTTCCAGAGCAGGAGGTAGCGCCAGAAGATGAGCCGCCTTACCTGGGCGCCGGGAAGTGTCGTGGTCGCATGCTGGCGGACCTCGCGGGTCGTCAGCGGCGGATCAAGAACCTTGGGCATCGCCGCGTGACTGGGGGCCAGCCGGTACCAATCGTCCCGGCCTGATGCCCTGAGGACGGCGAAGGCAGCGCCGAATACCCGGTGACCGGCCGCGGCGAGCAGCTCGGCAGGCAGCTCCCGCGCAAGGTCCTGCCGGGGCAGGGCCACGGCGGCGAGAACGCCGCCGGGTCGTAAGGCGCGGGACAGGCGCCGCAGCGCATCGTCGAGCGGCATGTGATGCAACGCGGTGACCGAGACGATCGCGTCGTAATGTTCAGCCGGGAGCGGGTCGCGCATGACGTCACCGAGGATGCAGGTGACATTGGCCGGCGTGATCTGCCTGGCCGCTTCGATCATCTCAGGCGACCGGTCGAGCGCATCGACATGCCCGGCACGGGTGGCCAGTTCGGCGGCGAACGCCCCGGCGCCGCATCCGACATCAAGGACCCGCGTGCACGGGGTAGGCAGCTGCCGCATGAGCAGCCGGTGGTAGTAGGCGTTGTGGTCCCAGTCCAGTAGCCCCATACCCCCATCGTCCCGCAGTCAGGGCAGGGGTTCCGGACCGCTCCGTCATGATCGCGGTCAATTATGGGGCGCTATATATATGAGTCAGAAATTGACCAGGAATCATGAACCCCAGCCCGCAGGTGGCCGGTCAGCGTGGTGATAGGCCACTCCGGCAGGCCTGCGTGAGCCCGCCAGCGTCCGGGTCCGGGTGTAACTTGGGTCGCATGTCCGCCGAGCCGGCTCAGGTTGAGGATCCTAACGACCCTGAAATGATTCTTCGTGACCTCCCCGAGCAGGAACAGGCCGAGTTTCTCCGCCAGTACCACGGAGCCGTAGACGCCGCGCATGACCCGGCCGGCTACCGGCAGCTACAACGGCTCCTGCACGCCTGGAGGCTGACGGTCATCGCGACCAGCCGGGTCGGCTACTACGAAGAACTCGCGGCGGTGCGGAACGGCACGGCGCAGACAAGGCCAGCAGAGGAGATCGTCCCGGCCTGGCCGGAGCGCCTGGCGGCGGCGCGGGCTCGGACAGGGTGACCTACCGGGCTGAGTTAAGTCAGCGGGTCCTGACGCAGCTCGGCGACTTTCCGGCGAAAGCGTTCGATGCCCTGATCGAGGCCATGGCAAGAGTGGTCGAGTACCCGGATGATCCGATGCGGACGTTCCCCACGAGCGACCCGTATGTCCGCCGCGCCGGCTTCGGCGTGGCAGGCCTTGTTACATACGTGATCAACGACGCTCACCAGACTGTCACGCTGACCGACGTGACCTGGGCAGGCTGACCCGCGCGACCTGACTGCTACCTATTTCGCAGTGATGACACAGATCGTCGAATGCGCCCTAGAAACGGCGGGTTCCTTGCTGGACGCAGGTGGCCGCATAGATCACGTCGGCCTGCGCGTGGGCCAGCGCGGTGCCAGTTTCGTCTCGCGCTGAGGTTGGGGGCCGCCCTACGCTGACAATGAACCGGCAACCGGTGGCGATTAGGGCAGGAGGGGCCAGTGAGCGATCCGGCAGGGCTGTTGGTGTCGGTCCGGGGTGAGGCGCGGCGGATGGTGCCGCCCGACTATGCCCTGGTGGCTGCCACGATCGCGTCGTCGCGGGGGTCGAAGGCGGAAGCGGTACGGGCAGTTGCCGCGGGCTTGGACAGCCTCACTGCCGATCTTGCGGCGCGGGGCGGGGTGGCGCTTGACGCCGGCACCGGACGGCGGCCGCTGACCTGGTCGGCGCAGTCGGTGACGACGTACGCGGAGCGCGCTCACGATGAGACCACCGGGCAATACCAGCCGACTGGCCAGATGACCGCGGCGGTGGCGGTCATGATCGGCGTCCGGGCCTTCGGCCTGCTGGACGCGCTCGGCGGGGTCCTGGCCGCTCGCGAAGCGGTCACCGTGCATGACGTCACCTGGCATGTTGACTGGGACAATCCGGCCTGGCCAGGCGTGCGCGCCGCCGCTGTCCAGGCCGCCATAGCGAAAGGCCACGACTACGCCGCCGCGTTCGGGGGGTCGCTGCGCGGCGTGGAGCACATAGCCGACGCCGGGCTCCTCGGCGGCGGCAACACGCAATCTGGCTTTACTGGCGGCCATGCGATGGCGCGAGCAGCCAGCCGGGGTGGTGAGGAACCCGATGCGCCCTCGCTTGACCCGGTTCCCCAGGAACTGGCCGCCATCGTCGAAGCCCGCTTCACCGCCCAAGGCGTGTCCTTGACCGCGCACTGACCCGCCGCGCCACTCGGCAAACGCCCGGCAGGGCCGCGATGCCATGATCCATCATCTGTATGGCGGTTGTTGTGCAGTCGGGACTGGGCTGGGGCTCACGGTCTAGCGTTGCGGTATGAGCGTTCGCCCGTTTGAGGTCGTGTGTGAGATCGAGCCTCCGACTCGGCCGGATCTTAAGCATGTGCGTCATCAGATCGGGGTGCTGAGCCCGGTGGCTGATGCGTTCCTGATCCCGGACAATCACATTGGGCGGGCGACGGTGTCGAGTATTGCGGTGGCGCACGAGGTCGGTGCGATGGGCGGGCGGAGTATCGCGTGCCTGAACTCGCGGGACCGTAATCTGCTGGGGTTCCGGCGTGATCTGCTTACTGCGGCTGCGTACGGGGTGAGTGAGTTCTTGTTCGTCTACGGCGATAAGCCGGGTTCGGGTGGGCGGACGAGTGAACTGACGGTGCGGTCGATGATCGAGGAGGCTCGGGGGTGCGCGCAGGATGGCGTGTTCGCCGGATCGCCGCCGTGGCGGGTGGGTGTGGCGGCGGCGCTGCGGCCGTTGCCGGCGTGGAAGCGGGCCGCTGATTTCGTGTTCACGCAGGTGAGTTATTCGGTGGAGGAACAGCTGCGGTGGCGGGATGCGAATCCGGTGGATGTTCCGGTGTACGCCGGAGTGATGGTCCTGGCCAGTGCGGGCATGGCGCGGCGGCTGGCGGCGTCGATTCCGGATATTGAGATTCCGGGGTCGCTGGTTGAGCGGGTTGCTGCTGACCCGGTTGCGGGTGTGGGTGCCGCGTGTGAGCAGATTGCCCGGCTGCGTGATAGCGGCGCTTTCGATGGTGTGCATCTGGTGCCGGTTCAGCGTTACCGCGAGATCGCGGCACGCCTGGAAGCGCCTCCGAGTCGGGCTTGACTCCGGGCGGCTGCTTAGACGGGCCAGGTTTCGCGGCGCCAGGCCGCGTCCCAGAACATCCACTCGTAACGGGCGCCGGTCTCGAAATGATCCCGGGCCCGGGCCTCCTGCCCGGCGGGCAGGTCGCGGCCCGCCTGGTCGGCGAGGTCGAGGACCTCGGCCACCTCACCGGCGTACTCGGGTCCGGCGTAGGTGTCGATCCAGCGCTGGTAGACCGGGTTCGGCGAGCCGTGCTCGTGCAGATGCTGGCCGACCCGGCCATAGATCCACAGGCACGGCAGCACGGCGGCCAGGCCTTCCGCGTACCCGCCCCGGAACACCGAGGCGAGCACGTAGTTCGCGTAGGCCTGGGTGGTCGGGCCCGGCTGGATCTGGGCCAGCGCGGCCGGGTCACCGCCCAGGTCGGCGACCAGTTCCTGGTGCAGCGAGGACTCGGCGGCCAGGCCGTTGGCCGCGTGCCTGGTGAGCACCCGGGCCACGTCGGCCGTCGGCGCCTTCACCCCGATCAGCCCGACGGCCCGGACGAACTCATACACGTAGTGCTCGTCCTGCGCGAGGTAGTAGTAGAAGGCCTCGGGCGCCAGGTCCCCCGACGTCAGCCCCTGGATGAACGGATGCTCCAGGATCGCCGCGTAGGTGCCGGCGATCCCTTCCCACAACTGGCCGGTCCAGCCCGGCCGGTCCGCTCCCCCTAGTGCCTGCGCCGCGCTCGTCTGTGCCGAAGTCATGCTGCTCCCCTCACCGCGGAGTGGTTTTCGCTCACGACAGGTCGATCCACACCGTCTTGGTCTGCAGGTAGGCATCCAGGGCCTCGCGGCCGAGTTCCTTGCCGAACCCGCTCATCCTGAAACCGCCGTAGGGCACCGCGACGTCGAACCATCCGTAGGTGTTGACCCACACGACCCCCGCCCGGATCGCGGCGGCCACCCGGTGCCCGCGCTTGATGTCCCGGGTCCACACGCCCGAGGCGAGGCCGAACGCGGTGTCGTTCGCGGCCGCGACCGCCTCTTCCTCGGTGGCGAAGGAGGACACCATGGCCACCGGCCCGAAGATCTCCTCGCGCATCACCCGCATGTCGGGGGTGACCCCGGTCAGGATGGTCGGGGTCACGTAGAAGCCGCCGTCCAGGGCCGGGTCGGTCACCGGGGTGCCGCCCACCAGCGCGGTGGCGCCGTCGTCCAGGCCGGAACCGACCAGGGAGAGCACCCGGTCCCGCTGCTCGGCGCTGACCAGCGGGCCCATCGTCGTCCGCGGGTCGAGGCCGTCGCCGAGCCGGACCGCGCGGACCTTGGCGGCCAGCCGGTCCAGGAACTCGTCGTGCACGGAGTTCTGCACGTAGACCCGGGCGCCGGCGATGCAGCACTGCCCCTGGTTGAAGTAGACGGCGCCGAACGTGCCCTCCACGGCCGCATCCAGGTCCGCGTCCGCGAAGACCAGGCTCGGCGACTTCCCGCCCAGCTCCAGCGAGAGCCGCTTCATGTTGCCCTTGGCCGCGTCGAGGATCTTCTGGCCGGTGCTGGTCTCGCCGGTGAACGTGACCTTATCCACGCCCGGATGGGCGGCCAGCGGGGCCCCGGCCGTCGTCCCGAACCCGGGGATCACGTTGACTACGCCGGGCGGGAACCCGACGTCCTCGATCAGCTGGGCCAGCCGGAGCGCGGACAGCGGGGTCTGCTCGGCCGGCTTGAGCACCACCGTGTTCCCGGCGGCCAGCGCCGGGCCCAGCTTGTAGCCGCACATCAGCAGCGGGAAGTTCCACGGGATGATCGCCGCGACCACGCCGACCGGCTCCCGCCGGGTATAGACGTGGAACGCGGCGCCGCTGGCCGGGGTGATGGTCTCGCCCTCGATCTTGGTGGCCCAGCCGGCGTAGTACCGGAACAGCCCGGCACACAGCGGCACGTCCACCGCGAGGGACTCGCTGGTCGGCTTGCCGTTGTCGAGCGCCTCCAGCCGGGCGAACTCCGCGGCCATGGCCTCGATCCGGCGGCCGAGTTCCCACAGCAGCTCGGCCCGGCGGTCCGGGGCCACCGCTGACCATGGGCCCAGCGCCGCCCGCGCCGCCTCGACCGCGGCGTCCACATCCGCCGGCCCGGAGTTGGCCACCGTGGCGAGGCGCTCTCCGGTCGCGGGGTTCTGCACGTCGAACCACTGACCGGAGGCCGCCGGGCCCTCGGTCCCGCCGATCACCAGCCCACGCGGGCGTTGCAGGAACTGGTCAAGAGGCTCCAGGGCGGCCACGTGCGAGCTCCCGGTATGAAGAGACGGCAGGGTCAGACCTATGAGATCTGAGATCTGCACTGAAGCACACGTGCTCGGAGAGCGTCAAGGGCCTCAGCTGGGCTGCGGGCCCCGCCCCTGGCCCGGGTCAGATGAATGCGATGTTGCTCTCGGTAAAAAGCGCATTTTGCCGCCGGCTCGACCAGCGAGGAGGACGCAGATCTTATATCTTGGCCTTCCTCCGGAGTCTTGCGCCGTCACCGGCCCGGATGCCGCCCGGAGGCGCCGGCGCCCAGCCCGGCCGGGGCTGCCGGAGGGTACTGGAGGAGGTCAACGGGCCAGGCCGAGCTACTTGCCAGGGGTGCGGGCCCGAGCCTAAACTTGGCCACGTATAAGATCTGAGATCTTATTTTCACGCTAACGAGTGGGGATGTACGTGCCGACTCCGGAACAGCTCAGCGCCCGCGTCTCCGCCGCGGTGGACACGCACCGGCTCATCGAACTGGTCCAGCAGGTGTGCCGCATTCCGAGCGTGCTCGGCGAGGAAGGCGAGCTGGCCGGCTTCCTGCAGTCGGTGATGGCGGAGTCCGGGTTCGAGGCGGCCACCCTCCAGCCGGTGCTGCCCGGCCGGCCAAACGCGCTGGGTGAGCTGTCCTTCGGGACCGGCCCCCGGGTCGTGCTGACCGGGCACCTGGACACCAAGCCGGTGTCGCACGGCTGGACCGCCACCTCGCCGTTCTCGGGTGAGCTGCTCGGGGGGAGCATCTACGGCCACGGGATCATGGACATGAAGGCCGCGCTGGCCTGCCAGATCGTCGCCATGGAAGCGCTGCGGGACAGCGGCGCAGAGCTGGCCGGGACGGTGGCGATGGCCGCGGTCGCCGATCACATGGGCGACCAGCTCGGCTCCATCGCCTACTTCGACGGGTACCCGGCCGACATGGCGGTGCTCGGCGAACTCTCCGACAACGAGATTTTCCTCGGCCACCGCGGCCGGTACTACTTCGACGTCACCCTGCTGGGGAAGTCGGCGCACACCTGCCACAAGCCACTCGCCGTCAACGCCAACGCGCTGGCCGCGCACGCCATCCTCGAGCTGGAGGCCTCCCGCTTCATGCCGGAGCTGGAGGACTGGGTCCGTGACCTGTTCGGGCCGGAGACGTTCGTGGTCCCCGGCCGCGTCTACGGCGGCCTGCCGCCCGGCGGCCCGTCCATGATCCCCGACGAGTGCGTGATCCGGGTGGACTGCCGTCCGCAGCCCGGCGTCAGCGTGGCGGACGTGCGGGCCGAGGTGGACCGCTGCCTGGACCGGGCGCGGGAGCGCGACCCGCGGTTGCTGGCCGAGGTCGTGCTGGCCGACGTCAAGGACGGTTACCTGGCCGGACCGGACGATGAGGTGGTCCGGCACATGCGCGACGCGGTCCGCGCGGTCCGCGCCCTGCCACCCGAGCCCTCCCCCGCCACGACCCCCGAGGCCACGGCGGCCCCGGCTGCTTCAGTCCCGTCCTCAGCTGGGCCGTCCCGGCGGGCGGCCGAGCCGGTGCTCCAGGTGGCGGGCTGGCTGGGCGACACGGCCAGCTTCGGCGCGAAGGTGCCGACGGTCATCTTCGGGCCCGGCGGCGAGCCGGTGTACTGCCCGGACGAGCACCTGAGCGTGGCCGACATCATCGAGGCCACCCAGGTCTACGCCAGCTTCGCCGCCCTCGCGCTCGCCCGGTCCGGGGACTGACCGGCATGAGGGTGCTGGCGACGCCTGCGGCCGGGAAGAAGCCAGCCGGATCGGAAGGCGCATGAGGGTGGTGCTGGCGAAGCCGGGACTGGACGGCCATGACCGCGGCGTCAAGGTCGTCGCGATGGCGCTGCGCGACGCCGGCGCCGAGGTCATCTACCTGGGGCTGCGCCAGACCCCCGGCCAGATCGTCGCCGCGGCCCGGGCTGAGGACGCCGACGTGATCGGGATCTCGGTCCTGTCCGGCGTGCACATCGCGCTGGCCCGCCAGATCCGCGAGGCCCAGCACGCGGCCGGGGTGGACGACATCCCGCTGGTGGTCGGGGGCACGATCCCGGCCCAGGACGTCCCGGCCCTCACCGGCCTCGGGGTGCGGGCCGTCTACGGCGTGGGCACACCGATCAACGACGTCGTCGCGGGCGTCATGTCCCTCAACCACGGGGACCTCAACCACGGGCCCCAACCACGGAGCCCTCAACCACGGAGCCCTGGACGGCGGCACCGAGTGATCACCACCGATTCCGGCATCCCGGTCAACCCCTGGTACGGGCCGCCGGAGGAACCCGGCCCGCCGCTGGGCGACCCGGGCGAGCCGCCGTACATCCGCGGCCCCTACCAATCGATGTACCGCGAGCGGCTGTGGACCATGCGGCAGTACGCCGGGTTCGGCTCGGCCGAGGACACCAACGAACGCTTCCGGTACCTGCTCAGCCAGGGCCAGACGGCGCTGTCGGTCGCCTTCGACCTGCCGACCCAGCTGGGCTACGACTCCTCGCACGAGCTGGCCAGCAACGAGGTCGGCCGGGTGGGCGTGGCCATCGACACCGCCGACGACATGGCCGCCGTGTTCGACGGCCTGCCGCTGGAGGACCTGTCGGTCAACTTCACCATCAACGCGACCGCGCCGATCATCCTGGCCTTCTACATCGTGGCCGCGGAGCGGCAGGGCGCAGACCCGGCCCGGCTGGCCGGCACGCTGCAGAACGACATCCTCAAGGAATTCCTGGCCCGCAAGCTCTACGTGTTCCCGCCCCAGCCCTCGCTCCAGCTGGCCGGCGACGTGGTGGAGTACTGCGCCCGGGAACTGCCGCGCTTCAACCCCATCTCGATCACCGGGTACCACGCCCGGGAGGCGGGCTGCGACGCCGTGCAGGAGATCGGGCTGACCATGGCCTCCGCCATCGCCTACGCCGAGCACTTCACGGCCCGGGGCCTGGCCTTCGACTCGTTCGCGCCGCGGCTGTCGTTCCACTTCTCCAGCCAGCTGGACCTGTTCGAGGAGGCGGCCAAGGTCCGCGCGGCCCGCGCCCTGTGGCATGAGATAGCCACGAAACGCTTCGGCGCCACTAACCCGCACTCGGGCCGGCTGCGGTTCTTCTCCGGCTGCTCGGGGGCCACGCTGACCGCCCAGCAGCCGCTCAACAACGTGGTCCGCTCGACCCTGCAGTGCCTGGCCGCGGTGCTGGGCGGCGCCCAGTCCATCCACGTGATGGGCTACGACGAGGCGCTGGAGATCCCCACCGAGGAGTCGGTCCGGCTCGCGCTGCGCACCCAGCAGATCATCGCCCACGAATCCGGGGTGACCCGGACGGTCGACCCGCTGGCGGGTTCGTACTTCGTGGAGTCGCTGACCAGCGAGCTGCAGACCCGGGCCCTGGCCCTGGTCCAGGAGGTGGACGACGGCGGCGGTTACGTCCGCCTGCTCGAGCAGGGTGTGCCGCAGCGCTGGATCGCCGAGGCCGCGTACCGCACCGAGCTGGAGGTGCAGTCCGGGGCGCGGGTCAAGGTCGGGGTCAACCAGTTCACCGGCGGCGGCGAGGACCGCCCGCCGCGGCTGTTCGAGGTGGACTCCGCCGCCGCGGACGGCCAGCGGGCCCGGCTGGCCAGCCGGCTGGCCGGGCGGGACGCTGCGCGGGCCGCCCGCGCGCTCGCCCAGGTCAAGGAGGCGGTCACGGCGGGCGCCAACACCATGCCCGCCTTCCTCGACGCGGCCCGGGCGGGCTGCACCGTGGGCGAGATCGCCGGCGTGCTCCGGGCCGAGTTCGGCGAGCACCGGGAACCGGCCCCATGGTGACGCCGCCCGCGGCGAAACCACTGGCCGGGATCCGGGTGCTCGACCTGACCCGCTTCGTGTCCGGCGCTTACTGCACGATGGTGCTGGACGCGCTCGGCGCGGACGTGATCAAGGTGGAGGGGCTGCCGGGCGGCGACCCCTACCGGGCCCAGGGCGCGGTCCAGGTGGGCAGCCTGAGCGGCCTGTTCGCCTCGCTGAACACCGGCAAGCGGAGCATCGCGGTCGACCTCCGCGCCCCCGACGGGACCGGCCTGGTCCGCACGCTCGCCCAGGCCAGCGACGTCTTCGTCGAGAACGCCCGCCCCGGCTCCCTGGAGCGGGCCGGACTCGGCCCGGACCGGCTGCATGCCCTGAACCCCCGCCTGGTGTACGCCTCGATCTCCGGGTTCGGCCAGGCCGGCCCGGACGCGGCCCGCGGCGGCTTCGACCTGATCCTCCAGGCGGCCAGCGGGATCATGGCCGTCACCGGCAACGAGGCGGGCGGCCCGGTCAAGGTCGGCGCGCCGGTGCTGGACATCGGGGCCGGGATGAGCGCGGCCACCGCCATCATGGCGGCGCTGTTCGCCCGGACCGCCGACGGGCTCGGCCGCACGGTGAGCTCGTCCCTGCTGGAGTTCGCGCTGAGCTGCTTCACCAGCTACGCCGCGGACATCCTGGAGACCGGCACCTCGCCCGGCCTGCTCGGCAACGACTCCCCCCAGTTCGCCCCCTACGGCGTGTTCCGCTGCCGGGACGGGTCCCTCGCGCTGGCCGGGGCGGGCAGCGAGCCGCTCTGGCTCAAACTGTGCGACGTGCTCGGCCGGCCGGACTGGCCCGCGGACCCCCGCTTCGCCACCAACGCGGACCGGCTGCGGCACCGCGCCGAGCTGACCGCCGAGATCGAGCGGGTCCTCACCCGCGAGACCGCCGCGCACTGGCAGCAGGCCCTGGACGGCGCCGGGATCCCCGCCTCCCCCGTCCTCCCGCCCGCCGCCGCGCTGACCTCGGCGCAGGCTGAGGCGCTCCAGATCCGCCACGCCGCCCGTACCCCGGACGGCTACGGCTATCAAACGGTCCGTCCGCCGCTGTCGGTAGCGTCCCACCCTGACGAGCCCGCCGGCCCCGCCGGCCCCTCCGCCGCCGGGGCCGGTCCCTCCGCCACGGTCTCCCGCCGCCGGTATCGGCCCCCCAGCTCCAGTCCCTCCGCCGAGGGCCCCTCCGCCGCCGGTGTCGGCCCCGCCAGCTCCGGTCCTTCCGCCAACGGCACCCTCGGCTACTCACGCGGCGCGCCCGCCCTCGGCCAGCACACCACCGAGATCCTCCGCGAAGCCGGGCTCGACCCGGCGGACATCACCGACCTGGCCGCCCGCGGGATCGTGGCCGGATGAGCCCCGCCCGCCCGGAGCCACGGCACCGGCCAGCCAGGCGCCAGCCAGGCCGGCCAGCCAGGCACGGGCCAGCCAGGCACGGGCGAACTGGCCCGGCAGGTCCTGGACCGGACCATCGCGCTGTGCGGCATCCCGGCGCCGCCCCGGCACGAACAGCAGCGCGCCGCGGTGATCCGCGACTGGTGGTCGGCCGACGGGCTGGACGCTGTCACCGTTGACGGCGCGGGCAACGTCCGGGCCCGGCTCCGCGCCGGGGACCCGGGGCGGCCCGCGGTCCTGCTGTGCGCGCACCTGGACACGGTGTTCGGGCCCGAGATCACCCACGCCGTGGTGCGCCACGGTGGCCGGCTCAGCGGACCCGGGGTGGGCGACAACACGGTCGCGGTCTGCGCGCTCGGCGCCCTGGACGCGCTGCTGCCCGGCGACCTCCGGCACCCGGTGTGGATCGTGGCCACCACCGGCGAGGAAGGCCTCGGCAACCTGGCCGGCGTCCGGGCCCTGCTCGACGACCCGCCCGGCCCGGTCCGCGCGCTCATCGCCCTGGAAGGCAACTACCTGGGCCGGGTGAACGTGACCGGGGTCGGCTCGACCCGGTGGCGGGTCACGGTCACCGGCCCGGGCGGGCACGCCTGGGAGGAGGCCGGCCAGCCCAGCGCGGTACACGAGGCGGCCTGCCTGATCACCGCGCTCGCCAGCCTGGGCCGCCCGGAGCCCGGCCAGCCCGACCCCGGCCAGCCCGACCCGGAGCCCCGGCCAGCCCGACCCCGCCCAGCCCGCCCTGACCCAGCCCAAGACCACCGTGAACGTGGGGCTGATCGAGGGCGGCGAGTCGGTCAACTCGCGCGCCCAAAGAGCCGAGTTCCTGGTCGACCTGCGCAGCGGCGACCCTGCGGCGCTGGACGCGCTGCGCGCGGCGGCCCGGGCCGTGCTGGACGACCCGGCCGTGCCGCTCGCCGTCTCGGTGCACACGATCGGCGAACGGCCCGCCGGCCAGCTGGACCCGGATCACCCGCTGGCTACCCTGGCCGCACAGGTACTGCGGGAGGCGGGGATCACGCCCCGGCTCACCGCGGCCAGCACCGACGCCAACGCCGCCTACCCGCGCGGCATCCCGGCGCTGACCCTCGGCATCACCACCGGCGAGGGGACCCACACCGAGCAGGAGTGGATCGACGCCGACCCGGTGGCGGCCGGCCTGGCGGCCCTGGCGGCCACGGTCGCCCGACTGGACGAACAGGAGTGGTGAACACGGTGCGCACCGGAGTGACCCTGCAGGGCGTGGACTCCCCCGCCGACTTCGAGGAAATGGTCACCGAGATCGAGACCCTCGGCTACGACAACCTCTGGCTGACCGACTCCTCGCTGCACTCCCGCAACTGCTGGGCCTATCTCACCCTCGCGGCCCGGCAGACGTCCCGGATGATGATCGGCACCGCGGTCACCAACCCGGTGACCCGCCACCCCGCGGTTACCGCGGTGGCCGCGGCCACCCTGGCCGACATCTCCGGCGGGCGGGCCATCCTGGGCATCGGCGCGGGTGACCGGCCGCTGCTGTCGCTCGGCTATAAGCCGGCCAGGCTGGCCACGCTGGAGGCCTCGATCGCGGCCATCCGCGCGCTGTGGAGCGGCGCGACCGTCGAGGCTGACGAGCCCGGGTTCGCACTGCACAACGCGCACTACCGCTTCCCGCCGGGGACGGACACCCCGATCCCGGTGTGGGTGTCCGCCACCGGCCCGCGCACGCTCGAACTCGCCGGGCGGGTCGCGGACGGGGTCATCCTGCTGGCCGGGCTGCACCCGGAGGGGATCATGTTCGCGCTGGAGCACATCGACCGCGGCGCCGAGGCGGCCGGCCTCAGTGAGCGGCCGCCGGTGACGGTGTTCGCCTACGGGGCCATCGACGAGGACGAGGAGGCGGCCATCGCCGCGGCCCGGACCATCGCCGCCTGGTTCCCGCAGACCGCGCCGGTGCACTGCCGGCTGGCCGGCCTGCCGCAGGAGACCATCGACCAGGTCCGGGCCAGCTACGCCGGCGGCGAGTTCCAGGAGGCGGCCCGGGCCGCGGAGGCCCTGCCGGTCGGGTTCGTCAAGCGGATGGCGCTGGCCGGCGGCCGGGCCGAGGCCCGCCAGCACCTGCGTGACCTGGCCGGGCTGGGCGTGGATTCGGTGACCGTGTTCCCGCTCGGTGCGGACCGGATGGCCACGATAAGAGCGTTTGCGGACTGCGTGGCGGCCGAGGCGGCGATGGCGTGAAACGTGTGCGCGCACGCCTAGCCAGGAAGGGACCCGCATGATCATCATCCAGGGCGGCACCGTGCTCACCGTGGACGACGCCGGCACCGTGCACTTCCCGGGTCACGTGGTCATCGACGGGGACCGGATCACCGCGGTCGGCGAGGGCGCCTATCCCGGCGAGATCCCCGCGGGCGCCGAGGTCATCGACGGGTCGGGCATGGTCGTCATGCCGGGGATGGTGGACCTGCACTACCACACGGCGATCGGCAAGGGCTTCTGCGATCACCTGCCGCTGCTGGAGTCGCTGGAGCAGTTCTGGTACCCGTCGATCCGGGCGCTGGACCCGGAGACCGCGTACTGGGCCGCGCTCAACAGCTACCTGGAGTCCATCAAGTGCGGCGTGACCACGGTCAACGACATGTACCGCCAGCTCGGCGCGCTGGGCCGGGCCGCCGAGGAGATCGGCATCCGGGCCGTGCTGTCCAACGACGTGGCCCTGCCCGAGCATGACCTGGACAGCCTGCAGGACAACAAGGACGCCTACGACGCGGTGCACGGCCTGGGCGGCGGGCGGATCGAGGTCTACGTGGGCATCGAGTGGCTGCCGCTGGCCTCCCCCGGGCTGCTCCGCGACGCCCGCGCCCTGGCCGACGAGCTGGGCACCGGCATCCACGTCCACCTCAACGAGTCTCTCGGCGAGGTGGAGAACAGCAAGCAGCGGTTCGGCCGGCGGCCCACCGAGGTGGCCTACGACGCCGGGCTGCTCGGCCCGGACTGCGTGGCCGCGCACTGCGTGTGGCTCACCGATCATGAGATCGGGCTGATGCGGGAGACCGGCACGCACATCTCGCACAACCCCAGCTCGAACGCCAAGCTCGGCAACGGGATCGCCCGGCTGCCGGAGATGCTCGCGGCCGGGCTGAACGTGGGCCTCGGTCATGACGCCGCGGAGTCCAGCAACAGCTGCGACCTGTTCGACGTCATGAAGTTCGCGTCGCTGGTGCACCGGGCCTCGCGGGGCGACGCCAGCCTGCTGCAGGCCCCGGACGTGGTGCGGATGGCCACCCGGAACGGCGCGGCCGCGCTGGGCCACGAGACCGGGGAGCTGTCCGCGGGCAAGAAGGCCGACGTGATCCTGGTCGACACCCGCAGCGCGATGTTCACCCCGCAACTGCCGGGCGACCCGGCCCAGCTGTACTCCCACCTGGTGTTCGCGGCGGACGGCAGCGCGGTGGACACCACGATCGTGGACGGCAGGATCCTCATGCGCGGCCGGGAAGTCACGACCGTGGACGAGGCGGCCGTCCTGGCCCAGGCCAACCTGGCCCTGCAGCGCATCGTCGCGGCCATCGACTACCGGAACTGACCCCTGATCCCAGCAGCACTGAGCACGGACCCACAGGAGCACGGCATGAGCAAGATCATCATCACCGGCGGCACGGTGCTGACCATCAATGACGCCGACGACGTGCACTTCGGCGGGCACGTGGTGCTGGACGGCGACCGGATCGCCGCCGTCGGCGAGGGCCCGTACACCGGGACACCAGGCGACGGCGACCAGGTCATCGACGCGGCGGGCAAGATCATCATGCCCGGCCTGGTCGACCTGCACTACCACACGGCCATCGCCAAGGGCTTCAGCGATCACCTGCCGCTGTGGGAGTACCTGGACGCCTGCTGGTACCCGTTCATCCGCACCCTGGACGCCGACGCGGCCTACTGGTCCGCGGCCGCGAGCTACCTCGAGTCGATCAAGTGCGGGGTGACCACGGTCAACGACATGTACCGGCGGCTGCCCGACCTGGGCCGGGCCGCGCACGACATCGGCATCCGGGCCGTGCTGTCCAACGATGTCGCGCTGCCCGAGCACAACCTGGACACCCTGCAGGACAACAAGGACGCCTACGACGCCGTGCACGGCCTCGGCGATGGCCGGATCGAGGTGTACGTCGGCATCGAATGGCTGCCGCTGGCCTCCCCCGAACTGCTCCGCGACGCCCGCGCCCTGGCCGACGAGCTGGGCACCGGCATCCACATCCACCTGAACGAGTCGCTGACCGAGGTGGAGAACGCCGTGGAACGTTTTGGCCGCCGGCCCACCGAGGTGGCCTACGACGCCGGGCTGCTCGGCGCGGACTGCGTGGCCGCCCACTGCGTGTGGCTGTCCGACACCGAGATCGCGCTGATGCGCGAGACCGGCACCCAGATCTCGCACAACCCCAGCTCGAACGCCAAGCTCGGCAACGGGATCGCCCGGCTGCCGGAGATGCTCGCCGCCGGGATCAACGTGGGCCTGGGCCACGACGCGGCCGAGTGCAACAACAGCCGGGACGCGTTCGAGGTGATGAAGTTCGCCTCGCTGATGCACCGGGCCCAGCGGGTGGACGCCAGCCTGATGCAGGCCCCGGCCGTGGTCCGGATGGCCACCCGCAACGGGTCCGCGGCGCTGCACCACGACACGGGCCAGCTCACCCCCGGCTGCAAAGCCGACGTCATCCTGGTCGACACGGCCAACCCGATGTTCACCCCCCTGATGCCGGGGGACAAGGCGCACATCTACTCCCACCTGGTGTTCTCGGCCAACGGCAGCGCGGTGGACACCACGATCGTGGACGGCCAGATCCTGATGCGCGGCCGGGAACTGCTCACCATGGACGAGCCGCAGATCCTGGCCGAAGCCAACGCGGGGTTCCTGCGCACGCTGGAGAAGATCCGTTCCTGATGCAGATCGACGCGCACACGCACATCCTGAGCCTCGCCGAGGACGCGGAGTTCACCACCGAGTACGGGCGTGAGGGTTCGCTGTGCATCTACCGGAGCCTGGGGCTGCTGCCCTCGCACCGGCCGCCGACCGAGGAGGAGTGGGAGGCCAGCGGGTACAGCCGCAAGGGCTTCCCGGTCATCGGGCCGGACGAGTCGGTCCGCGACCACCCCGGCTTCGACAAGATCGTCATCCTGGCCGTGTCGCCCCAGTTCCTGGACGGCGAGCTGATCGGCACGGTGGACACGTACGGCATCACCGGGGTGCCGGGCCCGCCGACCCCGGAGAAGTGCAACGACTACATCGCCGCGATCGCCGCGGCCCGGCCAGACACGTTCATCGGCTACGCGTCGGTCAACCCGGCCTACCGCGGCCCGGCGGCGGCGGTGCGGGAGCTGGAGCGGGCCGTGCGCGACCTGGGCCTGACCGGCCTCAAGCTGTACCCGATGTACCAGGACTGGTCCCCCGCCGACCCGGTGATCGCGTTCCCGGTGTTCGCCAAGGCGGAGGAACTGGGCATCCCCGTCATGGTGCACCAGGCCGGCTCGACCCGGATCGACGCCCGGATGGAGTACGCCCGCCCGGCGCTGCTGGACGCGGCCGGACGGCACTTCCGGGACCTGCGGCTCACCATCGCGCACTGCGGCCTGCCGTGGGTGGACGAGGCGATGTTCATGCTGACCAAGCACCCGAACTTCTACGCCGAGCTGAGCTACCACATCGCCAGCGTGACCACGGAGGAGCTGCTGCGGTTCCTGGTCCACGCCGAGGCGTCGTTCGTGCCGCTGGAGAAGCTGTTCTTCGGCACCGACTACCCGGGGTTCCTGTACGACCCGGTCAAGCTGCGGGCCAAGCTGCTGGACGTGAACTCCCACGCGGAGCGGGTGGGCTGCGCCCCCATCCCCCAGGCCAAGCTGGACGGCATCCTGGGCGACAACTACGCCCGCATGCTCGGCCTCCTCCCCGCCTGACTCCCCCGCGCCGCGACCAAAGCCAGCGGCATCCGCGAGGCCGCATGACATCAACGTGGTGCATCCTGCGCCGCCGGTGGCGCACAACGCACCGCACTGATGAAGAGGGGCCAGCCCGCTGGCGACATCCTGGCCCCACCACCCCGCCGAATTAGTGCGGTGCATTGTGTGCGGTGGGGCGCACACAATGCACCGCGGTCCTTCCCCGGGCCCTCCCCTGCTGAGCCCGGGCCCCCGGAGCCCCGGCTGTGGGTCGTGATCATGGGATCGCTGTCGGGTCCTGGCCCCAGTGATCCCATGATCATCAACGGGTCACAGGACCGGCCACTGGGGTGCCGGGTCGATGCCGATCTCGCGGAGGACGCGGCGGTTGATCTGCTCGACCTGCCCGCGGAGCTCGTCCTCGTCCACGCGGGTCAGCTTCTTGTGGTCGAGCAGCACGTCGCCGCCGACCAGGACGGTGTCCACCGAGTGCCCGGTCACGCCGTAGACCAGGTTGGCCACCGGGTTGTGCAGCGGCCGCCAGTCGAAGTCGGCGGTGTCGAACACGACCAGGTCGGCCTGCTTGCCGGGCTCCAGCGAGCCGGTCTCGTCGTGCATCCACAGCGCGGTCGCGCCGCTGATCGTGGCCATCTCCACGGCCTGCTCGGCGGTGACCGCCCGGGGGTCGCGCCGGGCGTCCCGGGGCAGCAGCGCGGCCAGCTGCATCGAGCGGCAGATGTCCTGGTGGTTGGAGACGTTCTCGGCGTCGGTGCCCAGGGCCATGGGCACCCCGGCCGCCAGCAGCTCCGGCCATTTCCCGGTCTGCGTGGTGCCCTTGGCCAGCTTCAGCGCGGAGCTCGGGTTCTGCGAGATGCGCGCGCCCGAGTCCCGCACGAAGCCCACGTCCCGGTCGTCCAGGCTGGTCATGTGGTTGAGCAGGGTGCGCTCGTTGAGCGCGCCGATCTCGTGCATGTGCTCGACCGGGCGGTGCCCGAACGTGGCCAGCTCCAGCTCGACCTCGCGCTCGCTGGTCAACTTGTGCAGCACGAACAGGGATTCCGCGTCCCGGGCCAGCTCGGCGGCGCCCCGGTTGAGCTCGTCAGAGCAGGTGCCCACGCCCTCGATCGTCACCGCGTCCCTGATCCGCGGATGGCCGAACTTGCGGACCTGCTCGATCCCGTCGGCCAGCCGGCGCAGCGCCGTCTTCGCGTCCATCCGCAGCCAGTCGGGCAGGTCTTTATCGCCCGTCGGGCCGGCCTGGTCCCAGGTCCACGGGCCGGTCCGGGCCCGGATCCCGGAGGAGGCCAGCGCCTCGAGGACGGCGTCCAGGTGGTTGCAGCCCGGCTCCTCGAACAGGGTGGTACCGAAGCGGATCATCTCCGCGGCGGAGTGCTGCGCGTGCACGTACATGTCCTGCTCGGTCAGGGCGGCGAAGGACGGGTAGATGAACTGGCGCAGCGCGTCGAGGGTCTGGCCGCCCTCCGGCATCGCGCCCTTCGCGCAGCACAGCAGGTGCCGGTGCCCGTTCACCAGGCCGGGAGTGATCACGCCGTCCGGGGCGTCGATGAGCCGCCGGGGCGTGTACCGGGTGAGCAGGTCCGCGCGCTGGCCGACCTCGACGATCACCCCGCCGTCGATGGCCACCGCGCCGGAGCGGTACATCTCCCGCTGCGGGTTCATGGTGAGCAGCCAGCCGCCCGCCACCACCGTGTCCACCGTGACCGGCCCAGCGCCATCCTGGCTGTTCACGGCCTCGGCCATCATGCCTCCTAGATGAGATCTCAGATCTGAGGCTAGGAGCGGAACTCGGGCCAGTCAATGCCACCCGCGTAACCATCCTGTTTCACGATCCCAGCCGACCGTGGCGGGCGGCGCCGGAGGCGCGCAGGCCTTGACTAAGAGAGATGATCCAGAGTCTGATATCTCATGTCTCGGCCGCCGCACCAGTGGGAGTCGCCTGATGAGCACGGGCATATGAGCACGGGTCCTGCGAGCGCGGGTCCTGAGCAGTCGAGGGTCCTGCGAGCACGGGTCCTGCGAGCACGGGTCCTGGGAGCACGGGTCCTGGGAGCACGGGCTCCCCGGCCTCGGCGGTGCTGCGCGAGCGCGGCGCGGCCAGCTGGGCGGCGGCGGTCAGCCACCCGATGGTGGCCGAGATCGGCGCGGGCTCCCTGCCACACGAGACGTTCCGCTACTACTTCGAGCAGAACGTGCTGTACCTGGAGGACTACGCGCGGGCCATCGCGCTGATCATCGGCCGGGCCCCGGACCTGGCCGCCGTCACGGTGCTGACCAGGTTCCTCGGCCAGATCGTGGACACCGAACTGCCCGCCAACTACGCGTTCCTGGCCCGGCTGGGCGGCCCGTCCGCGCCCGGCGGCCCGGGCCGCCCTGATCCCCCGGCCGTGATGGCGCCGACCACGTACGCCTACACCCGGCACCTGCTCGACACGGCCGGGCGGCATGACCTGCCGGCCGGGCTGGCCGCGGTCCTGCCGTGCCAGTGGAGCTACGGCGAGCTCGCGACCCGCCTGGCCAGGGCGCTGCCCGCCGATCCCGTCTACGCCGACTGGATCGGCATGTTCGCCGGGGACGGCTACGACGAGCTGGTGCAGGCCAGCACGGCCCTGCTCGACCAGCACGCCGACGCGGCCGACGAGGCCCTGATGACGTCCCTGGCCGGGGTGTTCGACCGCTCCACCCGTTACGAGCTGGCCTTCTGGGACATGGCGTTTGCTGGTCCGGGGGGCCAGCCCGGCTAACAGAGCCCCCCGGCCGGCCCTGCGGGCCGAGCGCGGCGTAGCCGCGCGGGTAGCGGCGCACCGTAGTTCCGCCACCCCCTGGACCACCGCCCGCATCGATCCCCCTCGTGATCAACCGACTGGTGCTGCTGGAGCAGGCTCCAGCCCCACTAGTCACACCAGCCCCTCGCACCGGCGGCGCTGGTTTCGTGATCACGACTGTGGGGCGGATGGAGACTCTCGTTGTTTGTGTGAGATGCGCGGCTTGGGGAGGGCACCCACTGCGTCGGCACCGCTCGCGTTGGCCGCACCCCCGCCGTCCAGCGCCGCCTGCCCCGCTGGTCACACCAGCCCCAGCTGCCCCGTCCACGCTTCGTGATCAACCGATTGGTGCTGCCCGGGCAGCACCAATCGGTTGATCACGAAGAGTTGATCATGAACCTGCCGGGGCGCTGGCGGGGGCGCCGTCCGGGGTGAGGAGGAGCCGGGCGGCGCGCTGGCCGACCATCATCGACGTGAGGTTGGTGTTGGCCCGCGGGATGACCGGCAGGATCGACGAGTCGGCCACGAACAGCCCCGAGACCCCGAGCACATCCAGCCCGGGGCCGACCACGCTGCCGGGGTCGGACGGGTCGCCCATCCGGCACGTCCCGCAGTGGTGGTTGTACGTCCCCGCCACCCGCCGGGCCGCCCCCGCCAGGTCGCCCGCCCGCCACCACGGGGCGTCCGGCAGCCGAACCAGGCCGCGGGCGGCCAGCTCGTCGAACGAGCTCCGCGGTGGTGGTGACGATCTCCGCCATCCGCGCCGCATCCTGCGCGTCCGCCAGGTGGCGGACCCGGACCTCGGCCCCGCCGTCCGGGGTCAGGGTGAGCTGGCCCCGGCTGAGCGGCGACATCAGCGCCGCGGTGAACGAGACCTGGGTGGCCGGCACGGACGGGGCGTACGGCCGGGTCTGCCACGGGAAGATCTCGGCCTCGACGTGGTCCCCGGGCAGCTCGTAGCGCAGCAGCGCCCCGCTGACCGGCCGGGCCTCGATCGCCGCCACGTCGGTCACGTCCACGTCCAGCAGGCACCAGGGATGGTCCTGGAGGTTCGCGCCCACCCCGTCCCGGGGCGACACCAGCCCGATGCCGGCCCGCCGCAGCATCGCCTCCGGGCCGATGCCGGAGTTCATGAGCAGCAACGAGGACCCGAACGCCCCGGCGCACACCACCACACGATCGGCGTAGAGGCGCTGCTGCCCCTCCGGGCCGAGAACCTCGGCCCCCACGCACCGGGTCCCGTCGAAGAGAAGCCTGCTGACCTGGGTCCCGGTGCGCACGTCCACGGCCGGGCGGATGAGCGGCAGGACGCCGGCGTGGGTCCCCCACCGGCCCTCGTCCCGGCGGTTGGTCGGCCATACCCCGATGCCGAGGGCGCCCGGCGCGTTGTGGTCCGGGGCGGCCGGGTAGCCGCGCTGGGCGCACAGCTCGATGAGCGCCTCGTCGAGCGGCCCGGGGGCCAGCCGGGTGACCGGGATGGGACCGTCCGCGCCGTGGTAGCTCGCGCCGGCGAACTGCTGGTCGGACTCGATGGCCCGGAACCCGTCCAGGCAGTCCGGCCAGGACCAGCCGGGCACGTCCCAGCCGTCGAAGTCCCACGGCTGGCCGCGCAGGGCCGCGGCCGAGTTGACCGTGGACCCGCCCCCGGTGCCACGGCCCTGGGGCAGGTCCAGCCCGGTGTCGGCGTCGGTGTAGTGGAAGTAGCACTCGTCGGGCAGCAGGTAGTCATAGAGCATCCAGCGCGGCGGCGGGGTGCCCGGGTCCGGCCCGGCCTCGACCACGGTGACCGAGGCCGAATCCTTCAGGCCGAGGGCGCAGAACAGGCGGGCCGCGCCGGCCCCGATGATGAGGACGTCCGCGTGGCTGCTCACGCGCGGCCCGCGACCGATTCCGGGTCCACGTTGGCCAGCTGGTCGGCCATGACCGAGAGGATGTGCTGGCGCATCAGGGTCTCGGCCCGCTGCCCGTCCCGCTGGACGATGGCCTCGTAGATGCCCTGGTGCTCCCGCACCGACGTGCCCATCCGGCCCGGGATGGCCACGGTCAGGCGGCCGATCCGGATGACGTGATCGCGGATGTTGTTCAGCATCGCGGTGATCCTGCTGTTCTTCGACTGGGCGTAGAGGACCACGTCGAACTCGTCCAGCAGCGCCGCGAGCCGGTCGGTGTCACCGGCCTCGAAAGCCGTGGCGCTGTCCCGGACGATGCCGGACAGCGCGGCCAGGTCCTCGGTCGCGATGTTCAGCGCGGCCTCCCGCGCGCACAGTCCCTCCAGCAGCTCCCGCACCTCGTAGATCTCGCGCAGGTCCTGGCGGCTGTACCCCGCGACGACCGCGCTGCGGTACGGGGCGATCTCGACGAAACCGTCCTTCTCCAGCCGCACGAACGCCTCACGGAGCGGGGTCTTGCTCACCCCGAACCGGGCGGCCAGCTCGGCCTCGCGGAGCAGGTACCCCGGCGGCAGCCTGGCGGACACGATCTCCTGCCGGAGCTTCAGGTACACCGAGTCCTTGAGCTGGCGATGCTCGACACCGTCGAGGGGCGCGCTGGTCATAACCGCCTCCATGGCGGGACGCCGCCGCCCGGTGGGGTTGCCACCGGGCGGCGAGGTCCGCACTAACGATCTAAGATCTGAGATTCTATCTCACCCTTATGGCCTGACCCAGGCCGTTTCCCGGGTCAGCTCTTCGGCACCAGCGAGGTGTTCACCACCGAGGACGCCTGGACCGACTTGGTGAGGAGCCCGTCGCTCTTCATCCAGTTGGCGAAGCTCTGCCACTGGCTCACGCTCATCGATCCGAACCCGGCCGGGTTCTTCAGCAGCGGCGCGGTCGCGTAGACCATCTGCTTGAGCAGGGCCGGGCTGTAGCCCTTGGCCACCGGGGACAGCGCGGCCAGCGCGGCGGCCGGGCTGGCCTGCGCGGCCGCGGCGCCCTGGCCCAGCCCGGCCAGGAACTCCTTGACCGTCGTGCGGTAAGCGGGGTCGCTGGCCAGCTTGGACTTGTTGGCGATGATGACCAGCTCGTCGTAGTTGGGCACCCCCTGGGTGTTCACCGGGTAGACCTTGGGCTTCAGCCCGAGCGACGCGAGCTGGATGGCCTCGACGTTCCGGTAGCCGCTGATGATCGCGGCCACCTTGTTGGACACCATGGCCGGGACCAGGCCCTCGTTGACCGTGACCAGCTTGATCTGGCTCAGCGACATGTTGTACTTCTTCAGCACGGCCTTGAGCATCTGCGCCGAGGTCGGGTCCCCGTCGGTGCCGACGGTCTTGCCCTTCAGCCCGGCCGGGCTGGTGACCCCGCTCTTACCGGAAATGATCAGCGAGTTCAGCGGGGTCGGGATCATCGCCGCGACCGCCGCGACGTTCAGGTTGTCCGTGGCCGCGACAATCGTCTCCGGCTCATAGGAGATGGCCAGCGGCACCTGGCCCAGGCTGACCAGCTTCAGCGCGTCGGTGCTGTTGGACGGCGACTGGAAGGTCACGTTGAGGTGCTGCTTGGTGAAGTCGCCGTCCTTCTGGGCCAGGTACAGCGCGATGTGATCGGGGTTCGGGAACCAGTCCAGCAGCACGTTCAGGTTGGTCGTGGCCTTGCTGCCGCTGCCGCTGCTACTGCCGCCAGAAGCCGAGCCGGACGACGACGAGGACCCGCACGCCACCACGGCCGACATCACTGCCGCCGCCCCGACGATCAGCGCACCGCGTCTGCGGCCTCTGCGCACTGCGGTCATGGAAGTCACCGTTTCCCTTCTCGTGCCCATGGGCAAATGATCCGCTCGAGTACCGAGACGGTGATGAACAACAGGATGGCCTCGGCGGTGAGGATGAAAATCGCGGCGAAGACGAGGGCGGTCTCCAGCTGCGGGATGGCCTGGATCATCACGTAGCCCAGGCCGTTCTGCGAGCCGGCGTACTCGCCGAACACCGCGCCTATCGGAGCATACGTGGCCGCGATCCGCAGCCCGGAGAAGATCGAGGGCAGCGCGGCCGGCGCCTCCACCCGGCGCAGCGTGGCCCACCGGTTGCCGTCCAGGGTGCGCATCACCCGCAGCAGCTCCGGGTCCACCGACGCCAGGCCATCGATGGTGTTCACCACGATGGGGAAGAAGCAGATCAGCGTGACCACGATCAGCTTCGGGGTGATGGTGTAGCCGAAGATGATGGCCAGCACCGGCGCGATCACCACCACCGGGACGGCCTGGGAGCCGATCAGCAGCGGGTAGATGGCATTGCGGACCACGCGCGACATGTGCAGCGCGAACGCGATCACCAGCGCGATCACGATCGACAGCAGGAAGCCCAGCACGACTTCCTCGGTCGTCACCCAGGTCGCACTGGCCAGCGTGCCGGACCAGGAGGAGACCCCGGTGGACCAGATGCTGTCCAGGGAGGGCAGCACGTAGTTGGGGACGCCGAACCAGTGGCTGACGGCCTCCCAGATGAGGCCGATCGCGATCAGGATGGCGGCCGCGGGGAGCGCCCGGCGGATGCCCGCGGACGTGCGCCCCGACTTCGCCGGGGCGGTCACTTCCGATTCGTCCGGGCGGGTGACTGTAGTGCTCATGTAACTGCCTCGAGCAGGGAGAGGATCTCGTCCCGGAGTTCGGCGAACTCCGGGTGCCGGATCAGCTCGCGGCGGCTGCCCGCGTGGGGCAGGTGCACCTCGAACTGCGCGCGGATCCGGCCTGGCCGGGCGGACATGACCACGACCCGCTCGCCGATCAGCAGGGCCTCCTCCACGTCGTGAGTGACCAGCACCGTCGTCCTCGGCTCGGTGTCGAGCGCGGTGCGCAGCCATTCCTGCAGGTCGGCACGGGTAATCGAGTCGAGGGCGCCGAACGGCTCGTCGAGGAGCAGGACCTCCTTGCCCGCCACCAGGGTGCGCAGGAAGGACACCCGCTGCCGCATGCCGCCGGACAGCTGGTGCGGCAGCTTCTCCTCGAACCCGGCCAGCCCGAACCGCTCGACCAGGTGCCCGACCCGCTGGCGGGCGGTGCGCCGGCGGACACCCTGGTTCTCCAGGGCCAGCGCGGCGTTGCCCAGTACATCCCGCCAGGGCAGCAGCAGGTCACGCTGGGGCATCCAGGCGCAGCGGCGCAGCCGGTCGGCCGACGTGGTGGCGCCCAGCACGTCGATCGTGCCCTCGGTGGGCTCGTCCAGGCCGCAGATCAGCGCGAGCAGGGTAGATTTCCCGCAGCCGCTGGGTCCGACGATGGACAGGCGGCTGTGCAGGGGGACCTCCAGATCGACCCCGGACACCGCGACCAGCGGCCCGAAATTCCGGGCCACACCGGACAGCCGCAGGCCGATGCCGCTGGTCACCGGGGCAGCCGGGGCGGCACCTGGCGCCCCCGGGCCGGGGACGGGCATGCCTGGACCAGACGCGCCCGTGTCCGCGTCTTCCTGCAGGGGAACACCCTTGGCTGAGGGCGAACCACTCGTACCGGCCATCGACTCCCCGATCGGCAGGTAAATAGGATCTCAGATCTCGTTTGAACAGTGAACCACTCCTGGCCCGGTCACGCGAGGTTCCGACATGGAACCGTTACGTCCGCAATGTGGAGTTAACGAGCCCGGCACCCTCTCGCCATGACAAGCACGCTTGACATCACCGTCCCGGCGGGCGATCCTGAGCGCATGACAAGCAGACTTTACATCAGGCCGGGCACCCGGCCCGCGGGCGGCCCGTGAGGAACGACGTGCGGGAGCGCCGCACCGCCAAGGGACTCGCCCAGGCGGAGCTGGCCCGCGAGCTGGCCGTCTCGCGGCAGACGATCAACTCGATCGAGACCGGGCGCTACACCCCGTCCCTCCCCCTGGCCATCGCCATCGCCCGCTTCTTCGGAACCGCAGTCGAGGAGATCTTCCATGCAGATCACGACTAAGAACAGCCGCGTCTACTGGGTCACGCCGGCCGTCGGGGTGGCATGCGGGCTCATCTATCTCATCGCGTTCTCGCTCGGCGGGCATCCGGGCTACGGGCTGATCGCCCTGGGCGTGATGGTCGCGTTCAGCGTGGGGATCGCGCTTGTAGGCCGGCGGAGCGAGACGGTCCGGGGGCTGCTCGACCACCGCGACGAGCGGCTGGCCGGGATCGACCTGCGGGCCACGGCCGTGACCGCGGTGATCATGATCCTGGCCGTGCTGGCCGGCTTCGTGATCGAGGTGGCCCGCGGTCACGACGGCGCGCCCTTCGCCCTCATCGGCGCGGTCGGCGGGGTCGCCTACCTGGGCGCGGTCGGCTACTTCCGGGTGCGCGGCTGACCGGGTCCGGGCAGCCGGGCCCGGCCCGGTCAGCGCCGGCGCAGCCGCTTGTCGCCCAGCGCGGGGGGCGCGGCCAGGTAGTTGTCGGCCGGATTGATCTCGGTGCCCGGCGGCACGATCTCATCGATCCGGTCCAGCACGTCCTCGCTCAGCTCGACATCGGCACCGGCCAGCAGATCGTCGAGCTGGCCCGGCGTCCGGGGGCCGATCAGCACCGAGGTGACCACCGGGTGGGACCGGACGAACGCCGTGGCCAGGTGGGTGAGCGGCAGGCCGGCGTCGGCGGCCAGCTTGGTCAGCTGCCGGACGGCTTCCTGCCGGACCTGATTGGCCGGGATGGCCAGGTCGAACGCCTGGGGGGCCGTCGCCACCCGGTGGCCCTGGGTCGGGTCGGCCCGCCCGGACAGCCAGCCGCTGCTGAGCGGGCCGTAGGTCAGCACGCCCATGCCGTAGCGCTGCGCGGTGGGCAGCACATGACCCTCGATGATCCTGGTCAGGATGGAGTAGCGCGGCTGCTCGGAACGGAAGCGATGGTGACCGCCCTGCTCCGCGGCCCACTGCGCCTCGACGATCAGCTCGGCCGGGAACGTCGAGGACCCGATGAAGCGCACCTTGCCCTCGCGGACGAGGTCGGAGAGCGCGGCCAGGGTCTCCCCGATGTCCGTGCGGTAGTCGGGCCGGTGCATCTGGTAGAGGTCGATGTAGCTGGTCCCGAGCCGCCGCAGGCTGCCTTCCACGGCGCGCTTGATCCACCGGGGTGAGCCGCCGCGCTGGTTGTCGTCCGGGCCCATGGGCATCGCGAACTTCGTCGCGAGCACGACCTCGTCGCGGCGGCCCTTGAGGGCGCGGCCGACGATCTCCTCCGACTCGCCGCCGGAGTACACGTCCGCGGTGTCCACGAAGTTGATCCCGGCGTCCAGCGCCGCGTGGATCATGCGGACCGATTCATCATGGTCGGTGTTGCCCATGGCCCCGAACATCATCGCCCCGAGCGCGAACTCGCTGACCGACATGCCCGTGCCGCCGAGGATCCTGCGCTTCATGGCTTCCTGCTCCTTGGTATCCGGGACCGCCACCGGCTGGTGCTCCCGTCGCTGCTCCCAGTCAATCGCTAGCCAGGACCGTCCCCGGCCGCGGGCCGGCTCCGCCCTGACCCGGGCGCCGGACCGGAGTTCATCTGCCGCCTTCTGACGCGAGATGACAGTCGCTTCCGCACCTATTTTCCTTCGGTCGAATCGATCGCCCCGGTCTAGCGACTGCTACGTGGCCCTATGGGCGGCTTCACGCCGTGGACGTAGGCTGCGGTCAGGAGGCGATGGGCATGGGGTACGAGCACATCCTGGTGGAGCGGTCCGGGGACTTCGCCACCATCACGATGAACCGGCCGCAGCGGCGCAACGCCCTGTCCATGGCGCACATGCGCGAGCTGATCGCCGCGTTCCGCGACGTCGGGGACAGCGATGCCGTGGGCGTGGTGCTGGCCGGCCACGGCCCGGTGTTCAGCTCCGGGCACGATCTCGCCGAGGTGGCCGAGACCGACCTTCCGGCGATCCGCAAGCTGCTGGGCACCTGCACCGAGCTGATGACGCTGATGCAGCAGGTGCCCCAGCCGGTCGTGGCCCGGGTCCACGGGCTGGCCACGGCGGCCGGCTGCCAGCTGGTCGCCAGCGCCGACCTCGCCGTGGCGAGTGAGGACGCCGGGTTCGCCACGCCCGGCGGCAAGGGCGGCTGGTTCTGCCACACGCCCATGGTGGCCGTGGCCCGGAACGTGGGCCGGAAGCGGGCCATGGAGCTGGCCATGTCCGGCGACGTGATCGACGCGCGGACCGCGCTCGACTGGGGCCTGGTCAACCAGGTCGTGCCCGCCGGGCAGCTCGACTCCGCGGTCCAGGACCTGCTCGAGCGGGTGACCCGGGGGTCGGCGGAGAGCAAGGGCATCGGCAAGCAGGCGCTGTACGCCCAGATCGACCTGGACCAGCCGAAGGCCTACGCCTACGCCGTCGAGGTCATGGCCTCGACCAGCCAGCTGCCGGACGCCCGGGAATGGACGCGGGCGTTCCTGGAGAAGCGCAAGCCACGCTGGCTCCGCGGCCGGTAGAGGGACGCTACCCGGCGCTGTCGAGCGCCAGGAGCAGCGCCTTCATCCACGGGCCGAGATCATCCGGGGTGCGGGCGGAGATGAGGTTGCCGTCCACCACGGTGGCCTCGTCCACCCAGTCCGTCCCCGCGTTGATCATGTCGTCGCGGATCGCCGCCACGCTGGTCGCCCGGCGGCCCTTGAGGATCCTGGCGGAGATCGGCACCCAGCCGGCGTGGCAGATGAACGCGACCGGCTTGCCCGCCTCGTCGAAGTCCCGCACCAGGCCGAGCACGGCCGCGGAACGCCGCAGCTTGTCCGGCGCGTACCCGCCCGGGATGACCAGCCCGTCGAACTCCTGCGCGGTGAGCTGGTCCACGACGGTGTCCACGAGCACCGGGCCGTGCCCCTTCTTGCCCATGATCGGGTGGTTATCGAGGCCCGCCACGGTCACCGTGATGTCCTCTTCCCGCAGGCGGTACAGCGGGTAGAGCAGCTCCATGTCCTCGAACAGGTCCGCCGCGAGGAGGAGGACCTTCCGTCCGGCCAGCGCCATGAACCAGACCCTACGCCGGCCGCGGGCGGACGGACGGCATCCGGCCAGGACGCGCGGGCGCGGCGGGGGTCCTGGCGGGTGCCGCCGCAGCGACGCGCTGACGGAACGCAGTTACGGGACTACTTCACGCTGTCGCTGATACGTTCCAGCGCAGAATGACGGTGCCTGTGATGCCAGAGGGGGACATGGTGCAGGCAGTCAGATCCTCACGGGTAGTACGGCTTTCCTTCCTGACGCTGGGCGTGGCGGCCCTGGCCGGCGCCGGCCTGCTGGCCGGCGGGAGCCCGGGCCATCCGCCGCAGGCCAGCGCGGCGGCTCTGCGGGCCGGCGCCCGCCACGCCACAGCGCGGCCGGCCGGGGCTGCCGGGCAGGAGGCAGGCGCGCTGCCGCTGGCCGGAGCGCTCCCGGTCAGGGACGTGGCCAGCACCACCCGGCTGGCCGGGCCGCTGCACGGGGTCGCGCGCTACCTGCGCACCCGGCATGGTGTCGTGCAGGTGGCGTTGTTCAACAAGCTCACCGGCCGGACGTACCTGCTCTCGGACGGCCGGGACACGCAGTACACGGCCAGCATCGTGAAGGCCGACATCATGTCCTTGTGGCTGTGGCGCTACCAGTCCCGGCCCGGCACTGTCCCGGACAACATGCCGTATTCCATCAAGTACCTGCTGCAGAACATGATCACGATGAGCGACAACGTGGCCGCGACCTCGCTGTTCTACTTCTCCGGCGGCTGTACCACGCTCACCCTGTTCAACACGCTCATCCCGACCCACCACACGCAGGTCGGCTGTGAGACGCCGACGTACTACGGGTGGGGCAACACCACGACCACGGCCGCGGACCAGGTCGCGATCGTCCGCAAACTCGCCTACCGCAACCGGACCCTGGCCCCAGACGCCCGGGCATACGGGCTGCACCTGATGGAGAGCGTGGAGCCTACCCAGCGCTGGGGCATCACCTGCGGTCCCTGGGGCACCACCTGCGACGCCCCCGACTACGCCACCCCGGATCCGGCCGTCACCGTGGCCCTCAAGAACGGCTGGAAGTTCCTCCCCACCTGCGCCAAGCAGGATGACTCATGCCCCTGGCAGGTCAACAGCATCGGCTGGGTCAAGGGCAAGGGCCGGGACTACGCGCTGGCCGTGCTCACGACCGACGACCCCGCGGGGCCGGGCACCGCCGGGTTCGACTACGGGATCAGCACGATCCAGGGCGTGTCCCAGCGGATCTGGGCCAACCTGGCCCTGCGGCCCCGCCCGCTGATCCACCGGCCGGCTTCCTGACCCACTGTCCGCCCGCACGCTGAGGGGTCCGCGAAGCCACGGACGCCGGAGTGCGGCGGCGCGCTGGCCGCGCCGCCGCCCCGCATGCTCCCCGTCCTCCCTCCCTAGCCCCAGGCGCCGGCTATCTGCCTGGTGGGGGCGTTGAGCCGATTGAAGACGTTGGTCGTGGCGATCGACAGCAGCAGTGCGGCGAGTTCTTCCTCGTCGTAGTACCGGGCGGCCTCGTCCCAGATTTCGTCCGGCACCGGGTCCGGGCGGTCGGCCAGCCGGGTGACGGCTTCGGTCAGGGCCAGCGCCGCGCGCTCGGCGTCGGTGAAATACGGCGCCTCCCGCCAGGCGGCTACCGTGGCTAGCCGATCCTCGCTCTCGCCCGCCTTCCTGGCCCCTGTAGCGCCAGCCTGAACGCACGAGCTGCAGCCGTTGATCTGGCTGGCCCGCAGGTGAACCAGTGCCAGCGTCTCCTCAGGCACGCCTTTGTTGTGAAAACTGGCCCCCAGCGCCTGGATGGCCTGCATAGCCTCCGGGATGATCATGGCCGGATTCTTTATCCGTGCTTGCATCGTGGGTCCTCCATGGTGTCGTCTTCGATCAAGTACGCCGCGAGGCCTCGCCTATCACGCCGTCGGGCTCTCGCCGCTACCTGGTATGACAGGCGCCGACGGAGGAATGTGACCGACGAACGAACCGGGCCTAGCTGCCGGGCGATTACTTCACCGATCCAGACGGCTGTCTCCGTAAAGTCGTCCGACCATCTGGCAGCCGGTATCCGGCGAGGCTCAAGCCCTGCTCAGGCTCGGACCCGAGGCGCCCGATGTCCCAGCCGGCGCGGGCCGGTCCAGTACGTTAACCAGTCACGTCTCTCGAACCAGTCACGTTCCGCCTGCGGTTTAGCTGGACACGGTATCGGGATTGTCCGCGGACCTCGGCTGCGGATGTCGCGCTCATATAGAGAGGACGGGCGCGCCGCCCGTTCAGCGCCCACCATGCGGCCCCGACAATGACGGAGGCTGCGCCAGCGACTACGCCTACGGTCGTGACCGCGGTCACCGCGAGCAATCCGGCGAAGGCCGCCAGCGCCACCCTGGACGCCGCGCCATAGGTAGTCATGTGCAAGCTGGTGATCCTGCCTCTCAGGCGCTCAGGCACGGTAGCCAGCAGGATCGTCGTGTCAAGGGCGATGATCACGCCACTGGCGGTGCGCATGATCGCCAGCAGTGCCGCGCCCCACGCGGGCTGAGCCCCCAGGAACATGGCGCCCCACGCGGCACCCTGCAGCACATAAGCCAGCGCGTAAGCAGCCAGATGCGAGCCCCGTCTGAGGCGGACCGCCAGCACAGAGCCCAGGATCACCGCGGCGCCATCCACAGCGTAAAACACACCGAGCAGCAATCCGCCGCCGTGCAAATCGTTCGTGACATAGGCGGATAAGCAAGACGTTGTAGGCACCGCCGATGAGGCCCCAGGAGATGCCTACCCAGATCACTGACCTCGCCAGGGGCAGAGCCCGCAGTGCGGTAAAGCCCTCAGCCAGGTCGGCACGCAGAGACCGGAGAGCACCGCCTGCCTGCGCACCCTGCTGGAATGCCGGCCGTGCGAGGGCCAGCAGGGGCACGGTCGCCGCGAGCTGGAGCCCCGCAGCTGCTGAGAGCGCAGCGCTTGTGCTCCACGCCGACAAGACCCCGCCCAGCGCCGCGCCAGCGATTGTCATGACGCCGCTCACTGAGCCAATCGCGGCGTTGGCCGCGGCGCGACTGCGGTCCTCGCGGACTAGCGCATACAGCCACCGCTGCCGCGCTGGGGGCCATACCGCGCCGGCGGCTCCCTGCAAGCCGTAGCAGGCTGCGATCCCCCACAGGCCGACCCTCAGCATCACCAGCACGCCCAGCAGGCTAAGCGCCTGAACCGTCATGGAGCCCAGCGCCAGCCTGCGGACATCGTGGCGATCGGTAATCGCGCCGGCGAACGGCATGCACAACAGGGCAGGCAGTGTGCCGACGAGTTCCACAATCGCGAGTGAAGAAACCGAGAAATGGTGGAGCACGTATACGAAAACAGCTACCAGCATGATCCAGGAGGCACCTGCGTTTCCCGCACTTGCCGCCCACAGCAGCATTACGTGCCGATTCCCGGGCCGCAGTCCGCTCAACAAATCTCCCTAACCATTCTGATGATGAAGCACGAGGGACAAGCGGCGTTAGGGCATGACGACAGCAGCCGTACGGTCGACCATTCCGAACGTATTCTTCTGGACCGTGGTACCCGGACCGAAACCAGCTATACGCCCAGCCGGACCAGTCCTCGATGTCGGCCGCCAGTACCCGGCCACCAGCCTCGGCGGGGGGCGGCGGCGCGGATCATCACCGCTCCTTGCCACTGGCGCTGAGAAAGACGATGTCGAGGTCGCGGAGCCGGTCCGGATCGCCGTCCAGGGCAATACCGGTAATCTTCCCGTCGCTGATGGTGAACGTGAAGACAACCTTCGGTCGGCCGCCGGGCGCCCACACGGCCGCCGGAACGCCGTCAGCCCAGAGCGAGCCGGGCTCCCTTGGCCCATCCCGCCAAGGTAGCCCCCACCGCGTCGGCACCGCGGACCTCGGCGGCCGCGCCCATCTGCACTACCGCTGGGTCGGCCACGAGCACGGCGCCCGGATCGAGCAGCGCGAGCAGGGCGCCGAAATCCCCGCCCCGGGCGGCAGCCAGGAAGGCGGCGACCATTTCCCGCTTCCGGGACCGCGCGGCATCAGATGCCGCGGCCGCTCCCTGCACCCGGCGCCGGGCCCGGCTGGCAAGCTGCCGCGCCGCCACCGGGGAACGGTCAATGATGGCGCTGACCTCGCCGAACGACACACCGAAGACGTCGTGCAAGACGAGCGCGAGCCGCTCGGCGGGAGTCAGCGTGTCCAGCACCACCATCAGCGCGGCACCGACCGAATCAGCCAGCAGCGCCTCGTCCTCCGGGCCGGCCTGGCTGGCCGGCCGGAGGCTCGCGTGAAGCTCGGCCGGCTCGGGCGGCAGCGCCCCAGCCGGCTCCTCCCGCCGGGCCCGGCGGGACTCCAGCATGTTCAGGCAGACCCGGGCCACGACCGTAGTCAGCCGGCCGCGGGCCGGTGCTCGGGTACCGTCGGTGGAGAGCGCTGGGGGAGGAGGCGTCGTGTCTGGCAGTGGTACATGAGCGCACACGACGTCTCGACGCTGACCATCAGTGTCGTATGCTGTGCGATCTTCGTCATCCTGACGGTGATGGTGTTCCATGCATTGCTGTCTCTCAGTAAGGCCACCCCGGTGACGGCGAACCAAGCCCCGACGCCAGTGCGCTCCGGGCCACCGCGCGTGCCACCTGGCCGACCGGCCCGGCGCAGCAGGGACCGCGACGAGCCGGAACTGCTCCCAGCGGACGCAACGGTCACCTTCGCGGCCGAGCGGCGCGCGGCCGACATCGACGACGTCTTCGATGCCCTCGACCGGGACCTGATCGGGCTGGTGCCGGTGAAGCGGAAAGTACAGGAGATCGCGGCGCTCCTCCTGGTTGACCGGGCCCGGAACAAGTTCGGCCTGTCCGCGCCCCGGCCCAACCTGCACATGTGCTTCACCGGGCCACCCGGGACCGGGAAGACCACCGTTGCCCTGCGGATGGCGGAACTTCTGCACCGGCTCGGTTACCTGGAACAGGGCCATCTGGTCCACGCCATGCGGGACGACCTGGTCGCCGAGTACGTCGGGCAGACCGCGCCGAAGACCAAGCGGGTCCTGGACGCCGCGATGGGCGGGGTGCTGTTCATCGACGAGGCGTACTACCTCTTCCGGCCGGGGGATTCGAAAGACTACGGCCAGGAAGTGGTGGACATCCTGCTCCAGGTCATGGAGAACGAGCGCGACAAGCTCGTGGTCATCCTGGCCGGCTACAAGGACCGGATGGACGACTTCTTCGGGTCAAATCCCGGGATGAGCTCACGGATCGCTCATCACCTCGACTTCGCCGCCTTCGAACTCGATGAACTGGTGCACATCGGACGGCGGATGATGCAGCGGTCGAACTACTACCTCTCGGCGGACGCTGAGGCGGCGTTCAGGGAGTACCTCACCGACCAGATGGGCCGGCCCCGCTTCGCCAACGCCCGCAGCGTCCGCAACGAGCTGGACCGGGCCCGCCTCCGCCATGCGCACCGTCTCGCGACCGAGCTGGACCGCAGCTGGAACCGGGACGATCTGATGCGCCTCGAACCCGCGGATGTCGTCATCCGTGCGTGACTGCGGGGCCACTGTCCCCGCGGGAGGCCGGGCCACCGCGCAGCGCCGGACCGGCCGAGGGCCATCCGCAGCCCCACGCCGACCAGCATCCAGCCCAGGTCATGACGCAGGGACGGCCGTGGCCGCGTCCCGCGCCGCACACGCTCCGGCCGGGGGCGGGCGAGTTCGCGGTGCAGGTTTTCGTTGCGTGCCTTGATCTGCTGTTCCATCAGGTACGGATGCATGGCTAAGTCACCTCACGTCGCTAAGGGTTCGGGTTCGTTCGCCTCCGGGGAGGCGTGCACTGGTTAAGACGGTTCGCCGCCCGGCCGGATCATCGCCGGCCGCCTCATCGGGCGGGACGTCACCGGGCGGGGGCAGGCTGATCGGGTAGGTCAGCATGAGGATCTCCACCGGCACCGCGTCCGGCGGCCGGCGGGCGGGATCGGTGAGCCGCTCGCGGAACCGGGGCAGCACCAGAGCCAGCACTTCCTCGCTGAGCTCGTCGAGTTCGGCGGGGGTGAGGTAGATGATGCTCTCGCTGCTCCCCGCCGCGTCCCGCCATTCGCGCGGGAAGTTCTGGTTCGTCTCCAGCCAGGTCTGGTAGCGCGCGAACTGGCGGTCGCGGAGCATGCGGACCAGGGCGACCGCGGCCATCTCGGTTTCCGGGTCAGCGTGCACCGAGCTGAACTGCATCCCGGTCGCGGTCAGCCGCCACGGCCGGGACCGGCCCTTACCCCCGCCCGCCTCCTCCACGAAGCCGTACTTGGCCAGCTGGCGCAGGTGGAACGAGCAGGTGGTGGCCGACTCGCTGATCCGCTCGCCGACCTCCGTGGCTGTCATCGCGCCGCCCAGCAGGAGGGCCTCGATGAGCGCGATGCGGACCGGGTGGGTCAGGGCCCGCAGCGTCTGCGAGTCGGTGAGCTGGCGGACGTCATCCAGGGACTTGCCCACGTCATCGAGGGACTTGCCGACATCACCCAGGGACTTGCCCACGTCACCCAGGGATTTGAAGACGTCATCCAGGGGGCTGGGAGGGCGTTCCGGGGCGGCGTCGTCGTCGTCGTCGAGAGGCATATCTCAATAATCATCTCTCGAGAGAATCTTGTCAAGAGAATTCTCTCGACAGCGCCGCCCCCGATTCGTCCGCGAAGGGCGTTCCTGGCAGGCTAGGGCGATGACCTGGACCGTACCGACACCCAGCCCGGTCGACGGGCCGATGACCGGCGATGACCGGCCGATCCTCGAGGGCTACCTGAACTATCAGCGATCCACGCTGCTGAACATCTGTGCCGGGCTGACCGGAGAACAGCTGGCCAGCCGGCCCATCCGTTCCTCGAACCTGTCGCTGCTGGGCCTGATCCGGCACCTGGCCAAGGTCGAGCGGATCTGGTTCCGGCAGCGCGCGGCCGGCCAGCCGGTCCCGCCCATGTACGACCCGGCCCGGGGGAAGGACGCCGATTTCAACGACGCCGCCGCGGCGGAGGCCGAGGCGGACATCGCCCGGCTGCGGGAGGAATGGCGCCAGGCCGACGCGGCCGCGGCCGGCCTGGACTTCGACGACACACTGGACACCGGACACGGCGACACGTTCTCGGTACGGATGATGTACGTGCACCTGATCGGCGAGTACGCGCGGCACAACGGGCACGCCGACCTGCTCCGGGAGGCTCTCGACGGCGTCACCGGACGCTGAGCGTTCCGGCACACCTGGGCGCCGGGCAGCCCGGGCCGGGTGCCGGCCGGGTCCGCTCAGCCGCCGCCCGGGTGGCCGGTGATCCGGGCGAGTGAGAGTACGAGGTGCCGGACGAAGGTCTCCGGCTCGGGCCACGGGAAACCGGGCAGCGAGTTGCGCAGCGTAACCGCGCCATGCAGGGCCACCCACACCGCGGTCGAGTCGGCCACCACGTCAGTGCTCGCCGACGCTCCCGCCTCAGCGCACTCCTCGATGCCGCGGACGAGCAGGGCGAACGCCTCGGCGCCGAACTCCAGGACCGGGTGGACCTTCCGGGCCCAGCGGCACCGGCGCGCAGTAATCCTGCGGCGTCCCGTGCGGCCCGGAGAACAGCACGCCGTACCGGGCGGGATGGGCAAGCCCGTAGCCGACGTAGGCCTCGCAGCCGGCGACCAGGCGTTCCACCGGATCCTGGCGGGCCGACGCCGAGCCCTGCTCGATGGCCCCGGCCAGCTCGTCGAAGACGCGGAGGATCACGGCCATCACGATGGCGTCGCGGTCCGCGAAGTGGGGGTAGATCGACGGCGCGGAGATGCCGACCTCCCGGGCCACCGCGCGCAGCGTGACCGCCTCGTCCGAGCCGGACCGCTCGATCAGCGCGAGCGCCCCGGTCACGATGTCCTCCGTCAGCCGTGCTCCCTGGCCGCGGGCGTTGCGCTGCCGCCGGCGTGCCGGGTCGGGCGCCGGGCCAGAGGCCGGCGGGACCAGATCAGGTGCGGTGTTCACGATTCCTACTTTACATCTGTTAGCTCATCTGTCTATGCTTACGAGTGTAAGTGAACGAATGTAAGTCAACGATCGTAAGCAAGCAGCTGTAAGGAGCCTCCGATGGCCAGTCCGCACCCGGCCAGCCCGATCCAGCCGGCCACCGCCCCGCCCGCCGCCGGGCGGTGGCCGCAGGGGCACCCGAGGCGGCGGCAGATCCTGCTCGTGCTCTGCCTCAGCCTCCTGGTGGTCGTCATCGACAACACCATCCTCAACACCGCTCTCCCGACGCTGGCCCGGGTGCTGCACGCCGGGACCAGCTCGCTGCAGTGGATCGCGGACGCCTACACGCTGTGCTTCGCGGCGCTGCTGATCCCGGCCGGCGCGCTGGGTGACCGCTACGGCCGGCGCACCTCGCTGGTCGGCGGGCTGGCCGTGTTCGCGCTCGGCAGCGCGGCGGCGGCATTCGCGTCCGGCACCGGCATGCTGATCGCGGCGCGGGTCGTGATGGGCCTGGGCGCGGCGTTCGTGATGCCGGCCACGCTGTCCATCCTGAACTCCGTGTTCCCGCCCCGGGAGCGCCCGCAGGCCATCGCGGCCTGGTCGGCGGTGGCCGGCGTGGGCATCGTGATCGGCCCCACCCTGGGCGGCCTGCTGCTGTCGCACTTCTGGTGGGGCAGCGTGTTCCTCATCAACATCCCGCTCGTCGCGCTGGCGCTGGCCGGTGTGCTGCTGACCGTCCCGGAGACCGCCGAGCCGGGCCGCGGCCGTCTCGACTTCACCGGCACCCTCATGATCGCGGGCGCGCTGTTCCTCATCGTGGACGCCATCATCGAGGCACCCACCCGCGGCTGGACCGGATGGGTCACGCTGGCCGAACTAGCCGCCGGAGCGGCGATGCTGGGCCTGTTCACCTGGTGGGAGCTGCACATCCCCAACCCGCTCATCGACCTGCGGGTGTTCGCGGTCCGCGCCTTCTCGGCCGCGGCTGCGTCGGTGACCGTGATCTTCTTCGCCCTGTTCGGCAGCCTGTTCGTGCTGACCCAGTACCTCCAGCTGGTGCACGGGTACAGCCCGCTGTCTGCCGGGGTGCGCGCGCTGCCTTTCGCGATCGCCATGGCCGCCGTGTCGCCGGTGTCCACGGTCCTGGCCGGGCGGCTCGGCAGCCGGGTGGTCATCCCGGCCGGCATGGCGCTGATGGGAGCAGGCCTGCTCGACCTGTCCACGGCCGGCGTGCACACCAGCTACCCGCCGCTGGCCATCGCCGTGGCCATCATGGGCGCGGGCATGGGCCTGGTGATGGCCCCGGCCAGCACCACCATCATGACCACGGTCCCGGCGCACCAGGCCGGGGCGGGCAGCGCGGTCAACGACACCATCCGCGAGGTCGGCGGCGCCCTGGGCATCGCGGTCGTCGGCAGCCTGGCCGAGAACGTCTACCGCACGAAGCTCGGCACCGCACTGGCCACTGCGCACCTGCCGCAGCCGGTGAGCCACCTGGCCACCAGCTCGGTCGCCGCGGCGGACGCTGTGGGCCGGCACGTGGGCGGCACCTCCGGCGCGCAGCTGACCGCCGCGGCGCACACCGCGTTCACCACGGCCATGGCCACCGGCATGCGGGTGTCCGCGGTGGTGGCCCTGGCCGCCGCGATCGGCGTCGCGTTCGCGCTGCCGGCCCGCAGGCGGCCGGAGCCCGTGGCCCTCCCCCAGCCGCAGGACGCGGCGCCCCGCCCGGACAGCGCGGTGGCCGCGGCGTCAGCCGGGGCGCAGGCGGGATAACCTCCGGCGCAGTTTCATGATCATGACTTAGGTGCCGTTGCCACGACGCCTAAGTCATGATCACGTTCAGGGTGTGGGGCTGGCCGGAGCTTAGGGGCTGGGGGGACGGACGACCGGCAGGTGGCGGCGGCTGGGGGTAGGCGGGCGGTGGGCGGGCAGAGGATTAGCGGCGGTCTGAGGGGCGTTCTAGGAGACGATCATGGCTGAGGTCAGGTACGAGAACGCGACGCGCGTCTACCCCGGAGCCGGGCGGCCTGCGGTGGACGCGCTGACCCTGGCCATCGGCGACGGCGAGTTCGTGGTCATGGCCGGCCCGCCGGGTTGCGGCACCACCACCGCCCTGCGGATGCTGGCCGGCCTGGAGGAGGTCGACGAGGGCACGATCCTCATCGGCGGCCAGGACATGGCCGGCGTCCCGTCCCGGGACCGTGACGTCGCGATCGTCTTCCAGAACTACGCGCTCTACCCGAGCAAGACGGTGGGCGAGAACATGGGCTTTGCGCTCCGGATGCGCGGCATCGGCGAGGAGGAGTCGGCCCGCCGGGTCCGCGAGGCCGCCCGCTTGCTCGATCTGGAACCCCTGCTGGACCGCACACCGCGGAACCTGTCCGGCGGACAGCGCCAGCGGGTCGCCCTGGGCCGGGCCATCGTCCGCCAGCCCAAGGTGTTCTGCCTGGACGAGCCGCTCTCCAACCTGGACGCCGCGCTGCGCGCGCAGACCCAGACCCAGATCACCGAGCTCCAGCAGCGTCTGCAGGTGACCACCGTGTATGTCACCCACGACCAGGCGGAGGCCATGGCGATGGGCGAGCGGGTGGCGGTGCTGCGCGACGGGCGGCTGCAGCAGTTCGCCACCCCGGCCGAGCTGTACGACCGGCCCGCCAACGCGTTCGTCGCCTCGTTCATCGGGTCGCCGGCCATGAACCTGTTCGACGCCATGGTGGAGCAGGACGGGATCAGGCTGGCCGGGGCCAGCCTGCGGCTGGGCGACGCGCAGCGGCGGGCGGTCCAGGGCCAGGAGCGGGTCGTCGCCGGGATCAGGCCGCAGCACCTGTCGGCCGGCGACGGCGAGCTGGAGCTGAAGGTCGCCCTGGTTGAGGACGCCGGGGATGACGCGTATATCTACGGGCAGCTCGCTGGTGACCCGGGCAGCAATGTCATCATCGCGGCCGGGCCGGTACGCCCGCAGCCCGGCGAGCTGATCAGGGCCGGCGCGGACCCCGGCCACGTGCACCTGTTCGACGCGGCCAGCGGCGAGCGGATCGGCGACGGGTGAGGCCTGGCCAGGCAGACGGGGCCTACCGGGCCAAGGTGCACCCTGGGGCAAAGCGGGTACCTACCCGGGGACGCGCGGCGCGCGGCCGCGCCGGTGGAAGGGCACGAGATGGAACCTGCAGAAACCCCCGTTGTCTTCGTGCACGGTCTCTGGCTGCACGCCACGTCGTGGGGCCCGTGGGTGGAGTTCTTCCAGGAAGCCGGCTACGCGCCGGTCGCACCCGGCTGGCCGGGCGACGCCGACACCGTCGAGGAGACGCGGAGCCACCCGGAGCAGGTGGCCGGGAAGGGCATCGATGACGTAGTCGAGCACTACGCCGAGGTGATCCGGGGGCTGAGCGCCCCGCCCATCGTGATCGGGCATTCCTTCGGCGGCCTGATCGTCCAGCGGCTGCTCGGGCAGAACCTGGCCGCCGCGGGCGTGGCCATCGACGCGGCACCGATCAAGGGCGTGTATTACCTGCCCCCGTCGGCGCTGCGGGTGGCCTCGATCGCCTTGCGCAAGCCCGCCAACCGGGAGAAGGCCGTGTCGCTGACCCCGAGCCAGTTCCGCTACGGCTTCGGGAATCAGCTGAGCGCGGAGGAGTCCTCCGGGCTGTTCGACCGCTGGGCCATACCCTCACCGGGCAAGCCCTTGTTCGAGGACGCCCTGGCCAACTTCAGCCGCACCTCGCCGGCTGCCGTCGACACCCGCAACAAGGACCGCGGCCCGCTGCTGCTGATCGCCGGGGGCCACGACCACACGGTCCCGGCGGCGATCACCACGGCCACCCGGAAGCTCTACCACAAGTCCCCGGCCATCACGGACTTCCGGGAGTTCCCGGACCGGGGCCACTCGCTCACGATCGATCACGGGTGGCGCGAGGTCGCCCAGGCGTCCCTGGACTGGCTCAGGCAGCGCCACGAGTAGCGGGCCGCGCGGCTGGGAAGCCGGCTGAAAGCCGCCGGGCCCGGCGAGGGCGGCCAAGCCCGGCGGGGACCTGCCGAGCCCGGCCGGCCCGGTCCCGCTGGAGGCTCGTCCTGGTGCCCGCTGATGCCGGCGTCAGTTCGACCGGCTCCAGGTGACGCCACCGGCGACCCAGGCGCCGGGGACGGACGGCGGTAACGCGGAGCGCGTGCCCGCCCCGGACGCGTCCGCCCCGGACGTACCCGGCCTGGACGTACCCGGCCTGGATGTGCGGGGCGCGGTCAGCGCCCCGCGCAGGGTGGGGTAGATCGCCAGCACCCGGTCGAGGCCGCTCGAGCCGAAGAAGCCGGCCAGCGGGCTGGACGGGGGCACGACCACCCGCAGGTCGATGTGGTACGCGGTGGCCAGTTCCCGGGCGACGGTGATCTCGGCGAGACCGGCGCTGTCGAAAAACGTGGTCAGGGTCAGGTCGAGGATGACGGTGCTGACCCCGGGCTCGAGGGCCGCCAGCAACTCGTCGTGGACCTGCGGGGCGGTGTAGTAACTGATCTCGCCGGGCAGGCTGACCACGGTCGTCCTGGCCTGATCCTCCGGCCAGCTGCCTTGACTCTCCATGCGGTGCGCGTCCCCCCGGCACATCGCCGGGGCGACCCGGCGGAGCGCTGAACACGGGCAGGAGCCAGCCGGGACCCCGGCTGGCTCAACAACCGACACGCGCTAGTGTGCCACGGCGCCGGGCCTGGGGCGCTCGGCTACTCCAGGGTGGCCCCCGGGGGCCTCTCAGCAGACCCGCTGGGTCGCCCACCAGGCCATAGCCGGCGCCGCGACCGTAACGCAGTCTTCATGATTCGCGAGTAGACCTGTCGTTTGGGCTCAGCCCGCACGGGAACGCTCATCGCCAGGCACGGCCGACGCAGCTCCACGCGCAGGCCCGGATACGGGCGGGGCCCTGCTCTCAGAATCAGAGCGACCAGAGCGTGCTTCCTGGCTGCGGTTATCTCGCAAGCTGAACACCGTCCGGAGGGAGAACGTGGGTGCCTAGACCGGCGTCATTCCGGCGTGACTCCGAGGTCGGCAGGCCCGGTACCAGGCCAGGCCCGGGTGGCCCGGACCCGGACGATCCGGGTCCGGGCGGCCCGGGCCAGGACAGACCAGGCCATGGCGGCCGCGGCTCACGCCGTTCCGGACGAGGCCGTTCCCGCCGCGGCTGGTTCCGCAGGCTGCGTGCGCGGCGATGGTTCCAGGTCGTGGTGGCCCTGCTGGCCGTGCTGGTCATCTGGCTGGGCTGGTCGGTGGGGCACGCCCTGACCTATCCCGGTGGCGGCACGACGTCCGAGCGCCTGGCGGAGTGGGCCCGGGACCACTACCTCGGCCCGGTGGTCACGTTCGGGGAATGGGTCTCCTACCAGCCGCCCAAGGTCGGCGGGAAGCCCTCGTTCGCGCTGACCGGGCCGAGTGCGGGGCCGGTGACCGCGCCCAAGCCCACCGGGCACGCCACGGCCGAGCCCGGCTACGCCGCCCCGGCGCCGCTGACGCCCCTGGTGGCCCATCCGGTGCGCGGGGAAGGCAAGTGGCGGGTGCTCGGCACGGCCAAGGGGGAGCCCGCCGTCTTCGGCACCTACATGCGCGCGAGCAGCGTTTACACGTCATATGTGGCGGGCATCGTCTCGATGAACCAGAACCTGGTGCGTTTCCAGCTGCACCCGGGGGCGGAGGACCCAGGGCCTGGTCACTGGAAGGCTGCGCCAGATATCCCGCCCGGCAAGCGCCAGGGATTGCTGGCCACCTTCAACGGGGGCTTCAAGATCTCCACGTCCGGGGGCGGGTTCTACCTGAACGGCGCCACCGCCGGGGTGCTCACCAAGGGCGTCGCGTCGGTCGTCTATTACCGGGACGGGCGGATCGCGATCGGGAACTGGGGGGGTTCCGTGCGGATGACGCCTGACGTCGTGGGTGTCCGGCAGAACCTGCACCTGATCGTGGCGCACGGCAAGATCCCCGGCTCGGTGGACTACAACGTCAACACCACCTGGGGCGCCACCCTCGGTGGCGGTTACTACGTCTGGCGGTCCGGGATCGGCATGACGAAGGACGGCCGGGTCGTCTTCGTCTACGGCCCGTCGCTGAACGTGCGGGAACTGGCCCAGCTGCTCAAGCGGGCGGGTGCGGTGACCGGGATGGAGCTGGACATCAACCCGGACTGGATGTCGTACATGTACTACCTGCCGAAACATCACCCGGCGAACCCGGCCCCGGTCAACCTGCTCCCGGACCAGATCCAGCCCCCGGACCGCTACTACGGCCTGGCCAGCCGCGACTTCACGGCTGTGTACGCGCGGTGACGTCCGGCGCGCGGGCGGGCGGCCGTCCGTCCGGCGGCTCCGCCGTCCTCGCGCGGTCCCCCCTCCCGGTGCGCTGGCTGGCTGCCGTCGTGCAGACCTCCCGGCCCCGGCAGTGGCCCAAGAACCTGCTGGTTCTCGCGGCGCCGCTGGCGGCGGCCTCACTGGGCCGGGACGACGGCCTGGGGTACGCGCTGGTCGCCGCGGTCGTGTTCACCGTGGCCGCGGCCGCCGTGTACTTCGTCAACGACGTGGTGGACGCGGACCGGGACCGGCTGCACCCGGTCAAGCGGAACCGGGCGGTGGCGTCGGGCCGGCTCCCCCGCGCGCACGCGGTGGTGCTGGCGGTCCTCGGGCTGCTGGCCGCCGAGGCCGTGTGCCTGTACCTCCGTGAGCCGACGCTGGCCGTGCTGGTCGGGGTGTACGTGGCCTTCTCCCTCATGTACACGTTCGTGCTCAAGCACATCCCCGTGGTCGAGCTGGCCTTCGTCGCCGCGGGCTTCGTGCTGCGCGCGCTCGGCGGCGCGTCCGCGACCCGGGTCGCGCCGTCTGGCTGGTTCCTGGTCGTGTGCAGCCTGGGCGCGCTGCTGGTCGCCATCGCCAAGCGCTACACCGAGCTCGCCCTGCTCGGCCCGGACGCCGCCGTCCACCGGCCGGTGATGCGCTGGTACACCCCGGCGCTGCTGCGGCTGAGCCAGCGCATCGCCGCCGGCGTCATGATCGCCGCCTACCTGCTGTGGGCCTACGGCCAGCACGGCGGCTGGACCCGCACCCTGCACCTGCTCAGCGTGCTGCCGCTGGCCGCGGCGCTGCTGCGCTTCGACTGGCTGACCGCCTACCAGCCGGCCAAGCCGGTCGAGGACCTGATCGCCCGGGACCGGCTGATGATCTGCTGCGAGCTGGGCTGGCTGGCGCTATTCGCGGGCGGGCTGTAGTGGCCGCCGTCGCCCAGCGGGAGTCCGGGCGGCTGCTGACCGGGTGGGGCCGCACCACGCCGTCGCGCGCCCGGGTGGTCGGGCCGCTGCCCGGCGAGCAGCTCCGGGCGCTGGTGGCGGACCGGCCGGCGGGCGGCGTGCTGGCCCGCGGCGCGGGGCGCAGCTACGGGGACGCGGCCCAGAACGCGGGCGGGGTGGTGCTGGACCCGGTGACCGCCCCGCGCATCGACCTGGACGCGGACGCGGCCACGGTCCGGGCCTCGGCGTCCACCTCCTTCGCCGACCTGCTCACCCGGATCGTCCCGGAAGGCCTGCTGCTGCCGGTCCTGCCGGGCACCCGCCATCTCACCGTCGGCGGCGCGGTGGCCGCCGACGTGCACGGCAAGAACCAGCGCAGCGACGGCAGCCTGGGCCGCTGGATCGAGGAGATCGAGCTGCTCGACGGGACCGGGGAGGTCCGCCGGCTCACTCCCGGCGGGGACCCGGACGGGTTCCGGGCCACCGTCGGCGGGATGGGCCTGACCGGGATCATCCTCGGCGCCACCCTCCGGCTGGTGCGGATCCGCAGCGCGCAGATGCTGGCCAGCACCCGGCGGCGGCCCGATCTGGACGCCTTGCTCACCGCGCTGGACGAGAGCCGGGACCGCTACAGCGTCGCGTGGATCGACACCACCGCGACCGGCAGGTCCTTCGGGCGGGGGGTCGTCGCGGTCGGCGACCATCTCGCCGACCCGGATCCGGCCGCCGAGCCCGGGGGCCTGGCCTACCGGCCGGGACGGGCCCACCGGGCGCCCCGGCTGCCCGTCTGCCCGGTCACCGCCTGGTCGGCCCGGGAGTTCAACGGGCTGCACTTCCGCAGCGCGGCACAGGAAGACAGCGAGCTCACCGACCTGGCCACCTTCTTCCACCGGCTCGACGCGCTCGACGGCTGGAACCGCGCGCTGGGCCCGCGCGGTTTCGTGGAGTACCAGTGCGTGGTGCCCGAGGCCGCCCCCGGCGTCATCGCCCAGATCCTGGAGGCGGCGCAGCAGCGCCGCTGCGCCCCGTTCCTGGGCACCCTGAAGCGGTTCGGCCCGGGCACCGGGGGCTACCTGTCCTTCCCGATGGCCGGCTGGTCAGTCGCCATCGCCATGCCGGCCGGCAACCGCCGGATCGGGCCCATGCTGGACGACCTGGACCTGCGGGTCGCCGCGGCCGGCGGCCGGGTATACCTGGCCGGGGACAGCAGGCTGCGCAGCAGCGCCTGCGCCGCGATGTACCCCGGGCTGCCGCGGTGGCGGGCGGCAGCGTCACGGCTCGATCCGTCCGGGGTGTTCCGGTCCGATCTGGGGCAGCGGCTGGGCCTGCGGCGGGCTCCTGAGACATCATGCGCGACCACGAGCGGGAGGCGTCATGCCGGATGAGCGAGGTGCGGCGGGCAGCCCGTCCAGGGTGCTGCTGCTCGGCGGGACCAGTGAGATCGGCCTGGAGATCCTGGCCGCACTGCACCTGTCCCCGGACACCGAGGTGCTGCTGGCGGGCCGGGACGAGCAGCGGATGGCCGCGGCGGGCAAGGAACTCGGCACCAGGGTGCGCACGCTGCGCTTCGACGCCACCGCGCTGGACACCCACCCGGCCCTCATCGATGAGGCGTTCGCCGGGGGCGATGTGGACCTGGTCATCTCCGCGGCCGGCATCCTGACCGCGCAGCAGACCCTGGACCGTGATCCGCTGGCCGCCGGGCTGCTGGTCGAGACCAACTTCACCGGCCACGTCAGCACGCTGCTCGCGGCGGCCGGGCGGATGCGCGCCCAGGGCCACGGCACCATCGTGGTGCTGTCCTCGATCGCCGCGATCCGCCCGCGCAAGGCCAACTTCGTGTACGGGGCGGCCAAGTCCGGCCTGGACGCCTTCGGCCGCGGCCTGGCCGACTCGCTGCACGGCACGGGGGTGCGCGTGCTGCTGGTCCGGCCCGGCTTCGTGATCGGCCGGATGACGGCGGGGATGCCCCCGGCGCCCCTGTCCACCACGCCCGCGGCGGTCGGCGCGGCCGTGGCCGCGCGGCTCCGCCGGGCGGGCGGGACGTCTCCCGGCGGCGTGGTCTGGGTGCCGCCCGCGCTGGCGCCGGTGGCAGCCGTCTTCCAGCTGCTGCCCCGGCCGCTCTGGCGCCGGCTGCCCCGCTGAGGCAGGCGTCCCCCGATGCGCGTGCTGGTGGCCGAGGATGACCGTGGCCTGCGGGAGACGCTGAGCCGCGGGCTGCGCGAGAGCGGCTACACCGTCGACGCGGTGCCCGACGGCCGGGCGGCCATCGAGTACCTGCGCGGCTACGACTACGAGGTGGTGGTCCTCGACTGGCGGATGCCCGGGGTCTCCGGCCTCGAGGTGCTGCAGTGGATGCGCCGGGACGCCCGGTCCAACCCGGTCCTGATGCTGACCGCCCGGGACACGCCCCGGGACCGGGTGACCGGCCTGGACGAGGGGGCCGACGACTACCTGGTCAAGCCCTTCGATTTCAGCGAGCTGCTGGCCCGGCTGCGCGCGCTGCAGCGGCGGCCCCGGACCGCGCAGCCGCCCGAGCTGGTGGTCGGCGACGTGGTCTACGACCCGGCAACCCAGGAGGTGCGGATCGGCGCGCAGCGCCCCGCGCTCACCGCGACCGAGCGCAGCATCCTGGAGATGCTCATGCGCCGCTCCCCCGCCGTGGTGGACCGGCGGTCGATCGCGCAGAACGTCTGGGAGAACGACGCGGACGCCCTGGGCTCCAACACGATCGACGTGCACATGGCGCGGCTGCGGTCCAAGCTCGCAGGCGGCCAGGTGCGCATCGAGTCGGTGCGCGCCGTCGGATACCGGATACTGGGCCGGTGAGCTGGCGCCTGCCCCGTCCGCGCGTGGCGCTGCCCCCTCAGGTGGGGCACGCGGCGCGAGTCGCGCTGGCCGCGACCCTGCTGGTCGGCGTGGTGTACGCGGGATGCGTGGCCATCCTGGACCGGGCGGTCTCGGCGCGGCTGGTGGCCTCGGTCGATACCCGGCTGCGCCAGCGCCTGGCCGGCACCGGGGACGGCTCCAGCCGGCCGGGCACGGGCCAGGCAGGCACGGGCCAGGCAGGCACGGGCCAGGCGGGCGGCCGCGGGCAGCCGGAGGCGGGCCGCAGGCCGCATCCCGACGACGATGACGACGTCGACGAGGCGCCCGTGTTCCTGTGGCGGGTCCGGCCCGGGCATGCCCCGGTCGCGCTGACCGCGGGCGCGCCCGTGCTGCCGGCGGGCCGTGCCCCGGCGGGCGGCGGGCCGGCCACGGTCCCGCTGGGCGCGAGCACCTTCCGGCTGGCCCAGGTCCGCCAGGGCGGCTCGTGGCTGGTGGCCGGGCAGAGCCTGGCCGAGCAGCAGCACACGATGAACGTGCTGCGCGGCGGCGAGGCACTGGTCGGCCCGGTGCTGCTGCTGGCCATGTTCGCCGGATCGCTGATCATCGGCCTCCGCGCGCTGTCCCCGGTGGAGCAGTCCCGGCGCCGCCAGCTCGAGTTCACCGCGGATGCCTCGCACGAGCTCCGTACCCCGCTGAGCGTGATCAGCGCGGAGATCGGCATCGCGCTGAGCGCCCCGCGCGAGCCGCCGCGGACTACCAGGCGGCGCTGGTGCGGATCGAGGGCGAGAGCCAGCGCCTGCGGCGGATCGTCGAGGACCTGCTCTGGCTGGCCCGCTTCGACTCGCAGCCACCGCCGCCGGGGGCCGAGCCGCTCGACCTGGGCACGATCGCCGGGCAGTGCGCCGACCGCTTCCGGGCGGTCGCGCACTCTCAGTCGCTGGACATCTCGGTGACCGAACCGCCGGAGCAGGCCGCGTGGATCAGCGCGCCGCCGGAATGGATCGACCGGCTCACCGGGGTGCTGGTCGACAACGCGTGCCGCTACGCCGGGCCGGGCGGGCGCGTGCGGCTCGGCGTGGCCACGCGCGGCAACCGGGTCAGCCTGACGGTGGAAGACAGCGGGCCGGGTATCCCGGCCGCGGAACGGCACCGGCTGTTCGACCGGTTCCACCGTGTTCCCGGGCCCGGGGCCACGGAGCAGGGTGGCGGGGCCGGGCTGGGACTGGCCATCGCGGACTCGATCGTGCGGTCGACCGGCGGCCACTGGCGGATCGGCGAGTCATCCCTGGGCGGTGCGCTCTTCGAGGTGTCCTGGCGCCGCCCCGGCGCCCGGGCGCACGGCGGCGCGCCGCAGGCCGGCCCGCCCGCCCCGGATCCGCGCGAGGAGACCCGGCCCACCCGGGTCAGCTGAGGCGTGACCCGCGGGCCCGCTATTTTCCGCTCTCAAATTGTCCGGCGGGCTCCCGTTAGGCTGGCACGGTGAGCAGCCTCAGGGTCCTTTTCCTCGGCGGAACTGGTGTGATCAGCTCGGCGTGTGCCCGGCTGGCGGTGGATGCCGGCATCGACCTGTCCGTCATCACCCGGGGGCAGACGAGGGCCCGCCCGCTGCCCGCGGCGGCCCGGGTGCTGCACGGGGACGCCCGGGACCCCGGCCAGGTCCGCGAGCTGCTGGGGCACCGCGAGTTCGACGCGGTGGTGGACTGGGTCGCGTTCACCCCCGAGCACGTCCAGGCCGACATCGACACCTTCCGCGGCCAGGCCGGGCAGTACGTGTTCATCAGCTCCGCGTCGGCGTACCAGACGCCGCCCGCCCGGCTGCCGATCGTGGAGTCCACCCCGCTGCGCAACCCGTTCTGGGCCTACTCCCGGGACAAGATCGCCTGTGAGGACCTGCTGGTCCGGGCGTACCGGGAGGAAGGCTTCCCGGCCACGATCGTGCGCCCCTCGCACACCTACGACGCGACCGTGGTGCCCCTGGACGGGGGCTGGACTGCCCTGGGCCGGATCCGCCAGGGCAAGCCGGTGGTCGTGCACGGGGACGGCACGTCGCTGTGGACGCTGACTCACCACCGGGATTTCGCGCAGGGTTTCGTGCCCCTGCTCGGCCACCCCCGCACCATCGGCGACTCGTTCCACATCACCTCCGACGACGTGCTGACCTGGGATCAGATCACCAGGGCCCTGGCGGCCGCGGTGGGCGCCCCGGCCGACATCGTGCACGTCCCGTCGGCCGTGATCGCCGGCGCGGACCCGCAATGGGGCGCGAGCCTGCTCGGCGACAAGGCCCACTCGCTGGTCTTCGACAACTCGAAGCTGCGCAGCGTGGTGCCCGGCTACCGGGCGGTCATCCCGTTCGAGCAGGGCGCCCGCGAGATCGTGGACTGGTACGACGCCGATCCCGACCGCCAGCGGGTGGACACCAGGCTGGACGCGATCATGGACAAGCTGGTCCAGGACTACGGCGGCTGACCGCCCCGGCCGCCCGGGCCCGCACGGCTCACGCCGTGCGGGTCCAGGCCGCAGGCTCAGGCCGCGCGGCCGCGGCCGGCCAGCCGGGCCCGCTGCGCCTCACGGGCCGGGCTGTGGGTGATCCAGATGGCCACGTCCAGGAGACGCAGCACGCTGGCCCCGGCAGCGTCCGGCGGGCGCAGTGCCTCGAGGGCCGCCCGCGCCTGCGCGTCCTGGAGCAGGCAGCGCAGCACGTCCCAGGTCCGGCCGGGCAGGTCCGCCGCGCGGATCACCACCTTGTCGGTGGCGGGGCAGAGCCGCGGCCGTTTACGGGCGAGCAGCTTCGACGCCGTGGCCGTGCCGACGCCCGGCATCTCCAGTAAGGCGTCCCACAGCGGGTCCACCGTGGCGACCTCCGCGTCGGAGGCGGCCCACAGGTCGACCCCGGCCGGGATGGCGCCGAGCAGCCCGCAGACCCGCCCGGCCTCGGTGCCGAGCAGTTGCCGGACGGCGTCCGGCCGCCAGGCGATGTCCAGCAGCGACACGGCCAGCAGGTCGTCGGCGGTCACCGCGCCCGGCGGGTTCTGGCCCAGGGTGCAGAAGCTCATGCCCGCGAAACCCTCGGCCGGATCGAAATACGCCGCCATCGCCTGGCCCAGGCCAGGCTCGGTCAGGGTGTCCCTGAGCCGCCCGGCCGCACGCCGGATGGCGTCCCCTCCCCTTAAGGAACTCATCTGCCCAGTATGCGAGTATCCGGCCGGTCCGGCCCATCAATACTCGCCGTAAAGATCCAGCAGGTTTGCTTACAGATCTCCCAGTTCAGCGAAGATGTGGCCGCCGTCACACCGGGACACGGCAGCGCTGTCAGGAAGTCACCGGGCCAGCACGCGGCGTCACTGATCTGGCCACCGCGGCCGCCTGCCCGGACGGGGGCAGCCGGGGGCGGAGCCGGGCCGGCCCGGACGCGGCGCCGGTGACCAGTCCGCCGGCGATCGCTGCGAGCCTCCTGCCCCCGGGCCCAGGCGCCGGGCCGGCGCCGGTGCCGGGGCCGGGCCGGCGTCCGGTGCCGGGGGCCGGATCTCGGTTGGGTCACGAATCGGCGTCAAGTGACGACCCGGGTCTTGCCGGTCCTCCGGGGCCTGCTTTTCAATCAGTGAACCACGATTCATCAGATGCCAATGTTGCCTATCTGAGCAGGGTCTTCTCGGTGAATGATGATTCATCTCCTGCAGCGCCTGACCCGGCTGCAGCGCGCCCCGGGGACCGGGCGCCCGCCGCCATGCGCCCCGGGCCAGACCCGGACCCGGACGGCCTGCTGGAGGCCCAGGGGGTGACCGTGCGCTTCGGCGGCCTGACCGCACTGGACAACGTCTCATTCACCGCACCGGGCCGCCAGGTCACCGGCATCATCGGCCCGAACGGGGCCGGGAAGACCACGCTGCTGAACGTGCTGTGCGGGTTCGTCCGCCCGGACCAGGGCCGGCTGACCTTCGGCCGTTCCGAGCTGGGCCGGCTCCGCCCGCACCAGCTGGCCAGGCTGGGCATCACCCGGACGCTCCAGGGCGTGGGGCTGTTCCGCCACCTGTCCGTGCTGGAGAACGTCATGGTCGGCGCGCAGGGCCAGGCCCGCGCCGGGTTCTGGTCCGCGCTGGGCGGGCTGCCCGCCAGTGACCGGGACGAGCGCAGGCTCCGCGCCCGGGCGCGGGACGCGCTGGACCGGGTCGGCGCGGCCGACCTGGCCGAGGCCCGGCCCGATCAGCTGGCCTACGGCCTGCGCAAGCGGGTGGCCCTGGCCCGGGCCCTGGCCGGCCAGCCGCGCCTGCTGCTCCTCGACGAGCCGGCCGGCGGCCTGTCCGAGACCGAGATCGGCGGGCTCGGCGAGCTCATCTCCGGCTTGTCCTCGGAAACGTCAGTGGTGCTGGTCGAGCACCGGATGGACCTGGTGATGGCGGTGTGCGACACGGTGGTGGTGCTCGACTTCGGCCGGGTCATCGCCCGGGGCACGCCGGACGAGGTGCAGGCCGACCCCGCGGTCACCACCGCCTATCTCGGGGTGGAGGACCGCGGTGAGTGAGCCGACCGCGCTGGCGGTCGAGGAGGTGGTGGCGGGCTACGGCGGCGTGCTCGCCCTGCAGAGCGTCTCGGTCACCGTCCGCCCGGCCACCATTACCGCCGTGCTCGGCGCGAACGGGGCGGGCAAGACGACGCTGCTGCGCGCCATCAGCGGGGTGATCCGGCCGCGCCGGGGCCGGGTGCTGGTCGGCGGGCAGGACATGACCGGCCGCAGCGCCGAGGACATGGCCCGCGGCGGGGTGGCGCACGTGCCCGAGGGGCAGGGCGTCATCGCCGAGCTGACCGTCCAGGAGAACCTCCGGCTCGGCGCGTTCTGGCGGTCCGGGCGGGCTACCCGGGCCGGGGCGCTGGCCGAGGCCTACCAGCGGTTCCCGGTTCTCGCCGGGGCCCGGAACCGGGCGGCCGGGACCCTGTCCGGCGGCGAGCGGCAGATGCTGGTCATCGCGCGGGCCCTGATGTCCCGGCCGCGGGTGCTGCTGCTGGATGAGCCGTCGCTCGGGCTGGCACCGAAGATCGTCTCCCAGGTCATGGAGCTGACCGCCGGACTGCGCGAGAGCGGCCTCACGGTGCTGCTGGTCGAGCAGAACGCACGCGGCGCGCTGAGCATCGCCGACCAGGGGATCGTGCTCAACCTCGGCAAGGTCGTCATGGCGGCGGACGCCGTCACGCTGGCCGCCGACGTCGGGCTCCGCAAGCACTACCTGGGCTTCTAGGAGGCGGCCGGTGGAAGAGTTTGGCCAGCTGACACTCGGCGGGATCAGCGTCGGCATGATCTACGCCGCGATCGCCCTGTCCCTGGTGCTGATCTGGCGGGCGACCCGGATCCTCAACTACGCCCAGGGCGGCATGGCGATGTTCACCACGTACGTCGCGCTGCTGGTCATCAACCACACCGGCTCCTACTGGGCCGGCTTCGCCGTGGCGCTGGCGGCCGGGCTGGTACTCGGCGCGGTGATCGAGCGGCTGGTCATCCGGCCGGTCGAGAACAAGCCGCCGCTGAACGCGATCATCATCACGATCGGCCTGCTCGTCTTCCTGGAGGGGCTGGCGGGCATCATCTACGGCGGGCAGTTCCGGTCTTTCCCCGCCGCGTTCTCGATCGACGGCCTGCACATCGGGTCGGTCGCGCTCGGCATCTCGGCCAATGACGTGTTCGTGGCCCTCGCGGTGCTGGTCGCCGCGCTGCTGCTGGGAGCCGGATTCCGGTACACCTCCGCCGGGCTTGCAGATGCGCGCGGCCGCCTTCAGCCCGCCGGTGGCCCGGCTGCTCGGGGTCCGGGTGGGCCGGATGCTGACCCTGGGCTGGGCGCTCGCCGGGCTGATCGGCGCGCTGGCCGGCGTGCTGGTCTCGCCGTCCACCTTCCTGTACCCGAACAGCATGGACTCCATCTTCGTGCTGGGTTTCACCGCCGCGGTCATCGGTGGCCTGGACAGCCCGGCCGGCGCGGTGGCGGGCGGGCTCATCCTCGGGGTCGCGCTGAGCTACGTCGGCGGCTACCTGGGCTCGGACCTGGTGAACCTGTTCGGGCTGGCCGCGCTGGTCCTGGTCCTCATGGTCCGCCCGTCCGGCCTGTTCTCCCCGGCCGCCACCCGGCAGGTGTGAGATGACCCTGGTCCGGCACCTGGCCGCGGCGGTCGTCGTCGGCGTGCTCCTCGTGATCATCAGCGTCACGATCACCCCGTTCCGCGACTACCAGATGGCGGAGGTCGCCTGCTACGTGGTGGCGGTGGCCGGGCTCACCGTACTGCTCGGGCTGAGCGGGCAGATTTCGCTGGGCAACGGAGCCTTCATGGCCATCGGCGCGTACGCCGCCGCGCTGCTGCTCCTGCACCTGCACTGGAACCTCGCCGTGGTGCTGGTGGCGAGTGCGGTCGCGGCAGCGGCCGGCGGCGCGGTGGTCGGCGTGGCCGCGGCGCGGCTGCGCGGGCCCTACCTGGCGGGCGCGACGCTCATGCTCGCCGTGGCCCTGCCGTCCCTGGCCCTGCGGTTTGGCGTGCTCGGCGGCGACCAGGGCCTGACCGTGGTGGTCACCAGCCCCGGCTTCCTGGGCTCGGCCTTCCCGGTCACCCGCTGGCAGGCCTGGCTGACCTGCGGCTGCGCGCTGATCGTCCTGGTGCTGCTGGCCAACCTGGCCCGTAGCCGGGTCGGGCGGTCCTGGCGGGCCGCCGGGGATGACGAGGTAGCGGCCGCCCTGGCCGGCCTGAACGTGGCCCGGCTCCGGGTGCTGGCCTTCGTGGTCAGCGCGGCCTGCGCCGGGCTGGCGGGCGCGCTGCTCGCCGTGACCACGTCGATCATCTCGCCCGACGCGTTCACCCTGACGCTGTCCATCGCCCTGCTCACCGGCGCGGTGCTGGGCGGCCTGGGTACCTTGCCCGGCGCGGTGTGGGGCAGCCTCGTGCTGGTCCTGGTCCCGACCTACGTCACCGACACGGCCAGCAGCCACGGCCTGTCCAGCTCGGCCGGGTCCAACATCCCGGTCGCGGCCTACGGCGTCGTGCTCATCGTCGTCATGCTCGCCTTTCCCAACGGCATCCAGGGTGGCCTGCGCCGGCTGGGCCGGCCCCTGGCCGCCCGCCTGCCCGCGCGCGGCCTCCCCTGGCGGCGCGCCCCAGCTCCCCAGCTTCATGTTCCAGCCGGCGAACACCAGGAAGAAGGCTCACTATGAAAAGATCCCAGCGGGCAGGCCTGCCCGCCCTCGCCGCCGTGGCCGCCCTGGCCCTGGTGGTCAGTGCCTGCAGTTCGGGCGGCAGCGGATCAGGGTCGGGGAGCACAAGCGGCGCGCTGACCGCGTCGGCCCCGGGCATCACCGCCACCACCATCACCATCGGCAGCCACCAGCCGCTGACCGGCGTGGCCGCGCCGGGCTACGACGAGATCGCGCCCGCGTCGAACGCCTACTTCCAGTACGTCAACGCCCACGGCGGGATCTACGGCCGCAAGATCGTCTACAAGTACCTGGATGACAAGTACGACCCGACCAACACGGTGTCGGTGGTGAAGCAGCTCGTCCTGCAGGACAACGTGTACGCCATCTTCGACGGGCTGGGCACCCCGACGCACCTGGCCGTGGCCCCGTACCTTAATTCATCGAAGGTGCCGGACGTGTTCGTGGCCTCCGGCTGTGAATGCTGGAATGCCCCGTCCACCTGGCCGGAGACCTTCGGCTGGCAGCTGGACTACGTGCGCGAGGGCAAGATCCTCGGCACCTACATCAAGCAGCACTTCGCCGGGCAGAAGATCGGCTACTTCTACCAGGACGACGAGTTCGGCAAGGACGGCGTCAAGGGCCTCGACGACGAGATCCCGCACGCGGACGTGGTCAGCAGGCAGAGCTACGACCCGACCAACATCAACGTCGGGCCGCAGGTGGCCGCGCTCAAGGCGTCGGGGGCCAAGGTAGTCGTGTCCTTTAGCGTCCCGGCCTTCACCGCACTGCTCAAGCTGAACAGCCTCAAGCTCAGCTTCAACCCGACCCTCGTGGTCAGCGACGTGGGCTCCGATCCGATCACCCTGGCCGGGCTGCTGGAGGCCTACGCCAAGCAGGGCGGCGCCACGGTGTCGGGCAACCAGCTGACCCAGGGCATCATCACCGACGGGTACCTGCCCTCCCTGGGCGACACCAGCAACAGCTGGGTCGCGCTGTTCAAGAAGATCCACGACAAGTACCTGCCCAAGCTGCCCTTCGACGGCAACGTGGCGTTCGGCGAGGCGGTCGGGTACACCTTCGTCCAGGCCATGCTCAAGGCGGGCAAGAACCCGACCCGGGACGACCTGGTCAAGGCGATCCAGGCCGGGCTGCCGCAAGGGCCAGCCGTGGCACCTTACGCCTACTCTGCCTCCGATCACGCCGGGATGACGGGTGCCTTCATCGGCATCATCAAGAACGGCGTGATCGTCAAGGAGGGTCCGGTCCAGGTCACGGACACGTCCTCGACCGGGGCGGTGACCACCTATAGCGGGACGCAGGCCACGGCCCCGTCCAGTGGGATGCCCTAGCATACGCACGGGCTCCCGGTACGGCAGGGCCCGGTCATGGGTCCCGGACGGGGGTAGGAGGCGTGGGGGTCGCGACGAGCCGGCGGCTGCCCGATGACCGCGGGCAGCCGCCGGCACAGCGGCTGCTCGCGGCCGCGGAGCGGCTCTTCGGGGAACGCAGCTACCAGCGGACCACGGTGGCCGACATCTGCGCCCGGGCGGGTATGGCCACCGGGAGCTTCTACGCGCACTTCAGCTCGAAGGCGGAGATCTTCGCGGCCGTGGTCCGGCAGCTCAATGCGGACCTGCGGACCGCCATGAGGGAAGCCATCAAGCAGGCCGGCCCCGGGCACCGGGACATCGAGCGGGCCTCGTTCCGCGCCTTCTTCGACATGCTGTCCCAGCGCCCCTGGATGGACCGCATCGTGCGGGAGTCAGAGTTCGTGGCGCCCGGGCTGTTCCGCGAGTACTACGAGCACCTGGCCCGCGGCTACGCCCGGGGGGTCCGCCAGGCGCAGCTCAGCGGCGAGGTGGACGCCCACTACGATCCCGAGGTCATCGCGTTCATCTACACCGGGATCGGCAACTTCGTCGGGATGCGCTGGGCGGACTGGACGGCAGGCGGGCAGGTCCCCGACGACGTCCTGGACGATCTCCTGGAAGTGCTGCGCCGCGGCCTGCCGCCCGCCCGGCCCCCGGGCTAGCCGCGGCGCCGGCGCTCACCGGTAATTGTGCGCGTTGAAGGTGCGCCGGGCGGGGACAGGCTGCCGCGTTTCGCCGACCGCAGTGCCCGGCCCGGGCCGCGCCTCCCCCAGGGCGCTGTCCACGGTCTGCAGCAGGCTGCGCACGTCGATGGGCTTGGTGAGGTAGTCCACCACGCCGTCCGCGCGGAGCTGGTCGATGCGCTGCCGGGTTGCGTCCGCGCTGAGGATGACCACGGGGATGTCCCGGGTCCGGGCGTCGGCGCGCAGCCGGTGCAGCACTTCCTCCCCCGGCATGTCCGGCAGCCGCAGGTCGAGCAGGATCATGTCGGGGCAGTGCTGGCGGGCCAGGTCAAGCGCGACGTCGGCCAGCATCGCGGGCAGCAGGGTGACCGACGGCCGCTGCCTGAGGATCTGCTCGACCAGCCGGAAGTTCTCCACCATGTCCTCCACGTACAGGACGGTCTTCCCCGTGGGGTAGGCCCGGCTGCTGACGATCACATCACGATCGAGAGCCAGCTGGGAGACGGCCACCGGCTCAGTGGCGGGCAGCTCGATCCAGAACGTGCTGCCCTCCCCCTGGGTGCTGGTGACCCCGGTGGTGCCCCCCATGGCCTCGATGAGGTCGCGGGACAGCGCCAGGCCCAGGCCGGCGCCCTCGACGCCGGCCTGGGCCGCGTCGAGCCGCTCGAAGGGCAGGAACAGCCGGCCGACATCGCGGCCGGCGATGCCGCGGCCGGTATCGGTCACGCTGACCCGGAGCTGGTCCCCGGGCTGATCGTCCACGGCGATGGTCACGCGCCCGCCGGGATAGTTGTACTTGACCGCATTGGACAGCAGGTTGAGCATGATCTGGCGGAACCGCTGGTCGTCCGCGCGGATGTACTGGCTCACGGCGGGACGCGGCGGCGGGTCGATCTGCACGCCCTCGGCCAGCGCCAGCGGCCGGACCATCTCGATCACGTCAGCGATGAGTCCGTGGACGGGCACCGCCTCCATCGACAGGGTCAGGGTCCGGTCCTCGATCTGGGCCAGGTCGCCCGCCTCGTCCATGAGCTGCACCAGGTGCCGGCTGGCCTGCACCGTCATGGTGATCCACTCCCGGTGCTCCGCACTGAGCCCGTCCCGGCCGAGCAGCTCGCCGAATCCGAGGATGGTGTTCAGCGGGGTCCGGAACTCGTGGCTGAGCCGGTCGAGGAAGTCCTTCTTGGCGTTGTAGGCGCCGCGCAGCGACTCGTTGGCTTCCCGCAGGGTCCGGTTGCCCTGCTGCAGGTCCTGCGACAGGGCCACCAGGTCCGCCTCGATCCGCTGGACGCGGCCCTGCTGGGCGCCGGCCGGCTGCCCGCCGCCGGCCTGATCCTGGATGCTCCGGACGTAGTCGGTCACGTCGTCCAGCCAGTGGATGATGTAGGCGAGCGGGTGTCCCGGGCCAGGGACCGGCACATTCACCAAGCTCCAGTACCGGGCATCGGGATCGCCCCCCGGCCCGGCCGCCGGAATGTCGTAGCGGTCCACCGCGATCGTGTCCGTCACCTGGTCAGACCGGACGATGTCCAGGGAGGCGCGCAGGGTGGCGATGCCACTCGGATCGGGGCGGTCGGGAAAGACCTCGGTGATGGGCCGGCCGATGATAGCGGCCCGGCTCGTCCTGGTGTCCCGCAGGTAGGCGTCGCTGGCCGCGATGATCACCAGGCCGGGATCCAGCACGCAGCACGCTCCGGGGACCGCCTCGAAGAGGATGCGGAAATCTGGCGCCTGGCCGGCCGGCATAGCTCCTGCCGGACCGGGCTGACGTGTTTCGTCACCCGAGTGAGAAGACATACGAGACCCTCGCGTCTAGTTGGAGAGGGCAGCGGAGACGAGCGCGCACAGCTGGGCCGCCTCGTAGGGCTTGCCCAGGATCGCGGTGCAGCCGGCGGCCAGCGCCGCGTCCCTCTGGTCCGGCGCGGCACCGGTCAGCCCCACCAGGGCTGGGCCGCCGGACCCGGCGTGCCGTACCTCGGCGGCCAGCGACAGGCCATTACCGTCGGGCAGGTTCATGTCGAGCAGCACGACATCGACCGCGCCGCTGGCCAGGGCCGCGCGCGCCTCCGCCAGGCTGGCCGCCTCGACCAGGCAGGCGCCCCGCACGGCCGGGTCGCCGCTCCGGGCCAGCACCGTCCGGACCAGCCTCTGGTTCAGATCGTCGTCTTCAACGAGCAGGATCCGCGCACCAGACATGGGCACTGCCCCCCTCGTTTTCTGATTACTTTCAGTTGAAGTTCATCACTTATAGTGATGAACAGTCAAGGAAAGCCGCTTAAGGCCGCGCCGCGCTGGGAATCTCGTTCATCGGCGGTCACAAGTCCGTCACGCCGTGGTGGCGCGGCGTGGCCCCCGTGCCCGGCGTGGCCGCCGTGCCCGGCGTGGCCGCCGTGCCCGGCGTGGCCGCCCTGGGCGTCCTGCTCCTCACCGGCCGCCTCCGGGCCGCCGCCCATCATCCTGAGCATGGACATGCCCCCGGACCGGAAGAAGCGCACCACCAGCGCCGCGGCCACGATGATGAAGACGATGTTCAGGTACGTGGTGTAGTTCCACGTGACCCCGGTCTCCCCGACCTTCGCCGTGCGGGACGAGGGGACCAGGCCCAGCCCGCTGAACACGAACTCGACCACGTAACTGGCCAGCACCATGGTGGCGTAGAACAGGCCGGCCAGGACGAGCATCATCCGGGTGCCGTAGTACTTCCGGTAGATGAGCAGGATCGGGATGATGATCAGGTCGGCGAAGATGAACGCGATCACGCCCCCGAAGCTGATTCCCCCGTTCCAGAGCACCGCGGCCAGCGGCACGTTGCCGATCGAGCAGACGAAGCTGAGCAGGGAGATCACCGGGCCGATGATCGGCCCCCAGAGCCGGGCGGCCAGCGGATCCCCGGTCAGGAACAGGTGCTGCCAGAAGCTGTCCGGAACCCAGGCCCCCACCGCCCCGGCGATCAGCAGCCCGATGACCACGTCGCGCAGCACCGCGGCCCACTCCATGACGAAGATGTGGCTGACCGAGGTGTAGCCCTCCCGGCTGAACAGCCGCCGCCAGAAGCTGCCGGTGGCGGTGATGCTCATGTCCATGGCCGCGTGGCCTTCCATGGACCCGGCGAGGCCCCGGTCCGCCTGCCGCCGCGCCTCGTCGATCAGCTGCTGCCGGACGAACAGGCGGAAGGCCACCGCGAGCAGGACGATCATGATCGGGCCGCCGACGAATTCGGCCAGGGTGAACTGCCACGAGATCAGCAGGGCCAGGATGATCCCCAGCTCGATGACCAGGTTGGTACTGGCGATCTCGAACACCATCGCGGCGGTGAAGCTGGCACCCTTGCGGAACAGGGACCGGGCCAGCGCCACGGCCGCGTAGGAACAGGATGAGGAGGCGGCGCCCAGCGCGGTGGCCCGGGCCAGCGTGGCCGGCCGGTCGTCGCCGAGCAGCCGGATCACGGTGGACCGGCGCACCAGCGCCTGGACCACGGCGGACAGCGCGAAGCCCAGCAGCAGCGACCAGGTGATCTGCCAGGTCATCGAGCCGGTCACGGCCAGCGCGTGGCCGATCGCGTCAAGCGCGCGCATCGTCGGCCTCCGGGGCGGCGATGGTCAGCAGCTGGCGCAGGCAGTGGTCCAGCAGCGGGTGCGGGAAGCCGTCGCTCAGCCGGTAGTAGACGACCCGGCCGTCCTTGCGGAAGCTGACCAGCCCGGCCAGGCGCAGCATCTTCACCGCGTAGGACACCTGGTCCTCGGTCACCTCGAGGGCCAGGGCCAGGTCCCCGACGCACAGCTCACCGGCGGCGACCAGGGCGAACAGGATCCGCGACCGCACCGGGTCGGCCAGCAGCCCGAGCAGCCCGGCCAGCCGCCCGGCGTCGCCCTCCGACAGGGCACCCGCCTGGGCCGCGGCCACGCCCGGCTCGCTGACCGGATGGTCATGATCTCGCGGTGTCATGTCCTCACCTCCGTACGTCCGTATGATCACACGGATATACGGAGACGTCAAACCCGCCCCGGGCTCCCCCACGGCGCGGCGCGCCGGTCCCGGGCCGGCCGGCGCTCACGGCCGCGACTGTTCCGGCCTTCCGGCCGGATCAGGTGGTGTAGTAATTTCTGCCCTAATGGAGGCGAACTCGGGGCCGCCCGGGGATAGCCCGGACGGCCGTGGCGCCATGCGGCCGGGCGCCACGCCCCGCCGGGCTGTGCTGCGTACCGCGCTGCTCGGCGGCGCGGCAGCGGCCCTGGCCTCCTGCGCCGGCTCCGGGGGGCCCGCGCCGATGGCGGGTCACGCCGCTGACCGGCCGGTCGCGCCGCCCACCTCCTGGACCTACGACTTCAACCAGGGCTGGCTGTTCGGCGGCGGCTACCGCCCCGGGTCCGCCGGGCCAGGGTATGACGACAGCGGCTTCACCCCGGTCACCCTGCCGCACACCGTCACGCAGCTGTCCTGGGGCGACTGGGATCCGGCCCGCTGGGAGCAGGTGTGGATCTACCGCAAGCACTTCGACCGGCCCGGACCCCCGGGCGACCGCGTGTTCGTCAACTTCGACGGGGTGATGGTCAACGCGACAGTGCTGCTCAACGGCCAGGTGGTCAGCTCCCACCAGGGCGGTTACTTACCCTGGTCCACCGAGCTGACCGGGGGCCTCGTCACGGGCCGGAACGTGCTGGCGGTCATCGTGGACGCCCGGTGGCTGCCGGTACCGCCCGACGGCGCCCCGGGCGGCGCCCGGGCGATCGATTACCTGGAGCCTGGCGGTATCTACCGGGACGCCACGCTGCGGGTGGTGCCGGGCGTGTTCGTGTCCGACGTATTCGCCAAGCCGGTCAACGTGCTCTCCGCCCGCCGGGCCGTGCACATCCAGGCCGCGCTCGACGGGGCGGCAGTCCACGGGGCCGCGCCCGATAGCCGCAAACTGGCGGGGCCGGTGCGGGTCACCGCGGAACTGCTGGACGGAAGCCGCACGCTGGCCGCCACCGGCACGTCGGTCGCGCTGACCGCGGCGGGCACCGCGGTGGCCAGCCTGCGCCTCACCGGCCTGGGTGACGTCACGCTCTGGTCGCCGGACACGCCCAAGCTGTACACGATCCGCACGACGGTGTCACCGGGTGACGCCGCCGCGCACAGCGTCGTGACCAGGATCGGATTCCGCGAGGCCGTGTTCCGCCCGGACGGCTTCTACCTGAACGGGCACCGGCGGACGATCTTCGGCCTGAACCGCCACCAGCTGTTCCCGTACACCGGGATGGCGGCGTGCGGGCGGCTGCAGCGCCGGGACGCCGAGCTGCTCAGGTACGAGCTCAACTGCGAGATGGTGCGCTGCTCGCACTACCCGCAGTCGCCGCACTTCCTCGACGCGTGCGACGAGATCGGCCTGATGGTCTGGGCCGAGCCACCGGGCTGGCAGTACGTGGGGGATGCCGCCTGGCACGACCTGGTCGAGGCGAACACGCGTGACCTGGTGCTCCGCGACCGCAACCGGCCGTCGGTGATCGTCTGGGGCACCCGGCTCAACGAGACCGCGGACTACCCCGGCCTGTACGCGCGGACCCGCCGGCTGGCCCGCGACCTCGACGGCACCCGGCAGACCACCGGGGCCATGCTCCGCCATTCCACCGCGGGCTGGGCCGAAGACGTGTTCGGCTACGACGACTACTACGCGCGCCACGGCCGCGCCCGGCTGCGGCCGCCGCTGCCGGGGGTGCCCTACCTGGTCAGTGAGGCGGTAGGCGCGCTGGACGGCGCGCCGCGGTACCGCTGGACCGACTCCGGGGAGGTGCTCGCCGTGCAGGCTCTCATGCACGCCCAGGTCCACGACATCGCCCGGGGCAATCCCCGGTACGCGGGACTGCTGGGCTGGGCGGCCATCGACTACGCGTCACTGAACGGCGGGCCGCGGATCTGGGCCGGGCTGAAGACCCCCGGGGTGACCGACGTCTTCCGGGTGCCCAAGCCCGGGGCCGCTTTCTACCGCTCGCAGGTCGACCCCCGGATCCGCCCGGTCATCCTGCCGGTTTTCTTCTGGGACTTCGGGACCGGCTCGCCCCCTGGCGGCCCGGGCCCGGGGGCCATGATCGCCACGAACTGCGACCGGCTGGAGATCTACGCCGACGCCAGGCACATCGCGACGGCCCTCCCGGACCGGGGGGCCTTCGCCAGCCTGGCCTATCCCCCGGCCTTCGCTGACCTGACCGTGGACGGCTCCGGCCTGCCTGAGCTGCGCATCGACGGCTTCCTCGGCGGCCAGCGGGTGGCGTCGGCCGCGATGTCGGCCGACACCACCCGCGACCGCCTGTGGCTGGCCGCCGAGGACCGCGCGATCGAGGCCGACGGGACGGACGCCACCCGGATCTCATTCCGGGCCCTGGACGCCTACGGGAACCAGCGCCCGCACGTGACCGGCGAGGTCACGCTGGCGATCGCCGGTCCCGCGACGCTGATCGGCGACAACCCGTTCCCGTTCGCCGAGTACGGCGGGGTGGGCGGCTGTTTCATCCGCTCCCGGCCCGGCCGGACGGGCCTGGTGAGGATCAGCGCCAGCCACCCGTCGCTGGGCCGGGCCCAGGCGCAGCTGGCCGTGACCCCGCCTGCCCCGCACCGGCAGTTCCGCTGACCGGGCCCTTCGGGAACGGGCGGGCAGCTCCACTCTGTGACCAGGAGCGGTGTGTCAGGCGTGACCAGGAGCGGTGTGACCAGGAGCGGTGAGCGGTCTGGACGCTCAGGGAGCGCCGGGGCCCGGGCGGCTTAGGGGACGCCGGGGTTGGGGTTCGCCTGGGGCAGGCCGGAGCAGATGCTGGCCCCGGCGTTGCGGCTCTGCACGGTGGTCTGGGCGGCGGGGCTGGCGCTGCCCGTCCCGCCGCCCGCCGCCTTGCCCTTCCCGGTTCCGCTGGCCGGGTGCGCCGGGGCGGGCGCGTTCACGCCCGCGAAATCACTGCCGAGGACCAGCGTGACCGCTCCCGGCCGGCCGGTCTGCGGGGCCGGCTCAGCCAGCAGGTTCTGCGCGGCCGGGGCCGACTTGAGCCCGGTCATCAGCGTGTACGCGCTGTCCGCCTGCGCCGTGCCCGAGTAGGTCACGGTGGTGGCGGCAGTGGCGGCCGCGTCCCCGGTGCCGGTCACGTGAAAACCGAGCCGGGTCAGCCGCCGGGCGGTCCGGGCAGCCAGCCCGGGGATACCGGTGGCGTTGAGCACGCGCACCTGCACCTGGCGGTCAGGCAGCGTGGGCAGCCGGTGATGCCAGGTCTGGCCGTCGAGGACCATCTGGAAAATGACGTCGTCGGCCGGCTCCTCGGGCAGCAGCCGGTTGACGTCGGCGGGATCGATGATCGTCGGCATGGTCAGCAAGGTCACGTTGTTCGCGTGCAGGCCGGTGAGGCTCTTGGCCAGGCCCAGCAGCTTGCTGACCGAATCGAGTCCCTGGTCCACGGTCAGCGCCCGGGTGGCCACATCCGCGATCTTGAGCAACTGCACCGAGTTGCTCAGGATGCCCTGGCTGTTGACCTTCTGGATGACCGACGACATGAACGCCTGCTGGAGTTCGATCCGCGGCAGGTCGCCGCCGGCATCCCCCTCGGCCTGGACGCCGTGCCGGGTGCGCACGTAGGCCAGGGCCTGGTTGTAGGTGAGCAGGTGCTTCCCGCCGCTGAGGTTCAGGCCGCTATAGGGATCGTGGTAGCCGCTGCGCGGGACGCAGACCTCCACCCCGCCGATCGTGTCCACCATCGCCCGGAAGGAGTTGAAGTTGAACATGACGAAGTGGTCGAGCGTGATGCCGGTCAGGTCCCGGACCGTGCTGACCGCGCAGGACGGGCCGCCGATGTTCATCGCCCCGTCGATGATGGCGGACTGGTAGGGCCCCAGGATGCCGGTCCCGACGCTGCGCCGGGCCTTGCAGCCAGGCTCGTAGACCATGGTGTCGCGCGGGATGGACAGGACGGTCGCGTGGGTGTGCGTCGGGTCGAGGTGGACCAGCAGGAGGTTGTCCGAGTTGCTGGTATTCAGGGCGGGGTTGCTGCCCAGGTCACCGGCCCGCTGGCCTTCTCTGGTCTGCGAGCCGAGCACCAGGATGTTCTGCGCGCCGTACACCGAGCGGTGGCTCAGGCCGCTGACCTTGACCACGCTGACGTTGCCGTCCAGCCTCCGGTAGATCGCATAGGCGCCCAGGCTGGCCACGACCACCGCCACGGCCGCCACCGTGGCGGCGATGTACCCGGCCCTGGCCAGGCTGGCCCTGGCCGGGCGGCTCAGCGGCCGGCCTGTGCTCCGCATGGTGACTCCTGTCCTGAAGCCTTCCCGGCAGTGCTGGCCCGGGGCACGACTCCCCGGAACCCGGGGATCGCTGGCCCGGCCGGGACACGCCTCCAGCGCGCCCGCCCTCGCCAGCCGATAGCCCGGCGGTGCGACCGGGAGCATACCGGCGGGTAGTACCGGGACGGCGCAATTCGGGCAGGCGTTGACCATCCCATGGTCTGGCCGAGAGACAGGTGGCTGAGGCGCGTGGTCAGCCGCGACGGTCAGGCTGGCCAGCCCGGCCAGCGCGACCAGGCCGGTCAGCCCGGCAGGCGCGGCCGGGACCGGTCAGGCCGGCCCGCGGAACGGGCGGAACAGGGCGGTCAGGCCGGGCCGCCGATCCACAGCGGGACAGTCGCGCCCTGGTAGGTGCCCCAGCGGAATCCGTAATCGCGGGCACTGTTGTGGAAGTAGCGCAGCCTCATCCGGGAGAAGTAACTCCCTCCCTGGTGCGCCGCCACCCGGGACAGGCTCACCTCGGCGGGATACTTGACGTAATGGCCGGCCGCGCAGTTCGGCTGGCAGTTGTCCGCCCACAGGGTGCCCCAGGCGAACGCGGAGCTGCCCGTCCAGTGCGACCAGTGCTGGACCCGCACGAACGTGTCCGGGCCGCCCACGTAGATCGTGGGCAGCCGCACCGCCCCGTGACTCCAGCCGTCCTGCCCGTTGTAGGCCACCGGAAGCCGGCCCGTGGCCGCGTTCCCCGCGTTCCGGGTGGTGAGCGCGGCGGCCGTCCCGGCCGCCAGGAACGCGAGCACGACCGCTGCCAGCGCCGCGATGCCGACCTTCTTCACAAGCAACGTCCCCCTGTATCACCGGTGCTGTATTACCGGCCCTGTGTTACCGGTGCTGTGTTACCGGTGCTGTTTACCAGCACTGTGTTCCTGACGCCGGGTCTCTGGCCCGGCGTTCCGGTGCTGGGCTGACCCCGTGACGCGGCCGGCCCCCGGCCGGTGCGGGACCAGCATAATGCCTGGCCGCAAGCCTGGTCCGGGTGGTTCTGGTTAGGCGATGACCCGGACCGTGGATGAGCCGTCCGCCAGGCGCCGGACTTCGAGCCGCTCGGCGACCCGGTCCTTCAGGTCGGCCACATGGCTCACGATGCCCACCACGCGGCCGCGGTCACGCAGCTCGTCGATGACCGCCATCACCTGGTCCAGGGTCTCGGTGTCGAGGGTGCCGAACCCCTCGTCGATGAACAGGGTGTCCAGGTCCACCCCGCCGGCCTCGGCCTTGACCACGTCGGCGAGCCCCAGGGCCAGCGCCAGCGAGGTGTAGAACGTCTCGCCGCCGGACAGCGACCGCGGGCTGCGCTCCGCGCCGGTGTGCCGGTCGATCACGGCGAGGGTCAGCCCGGTCCGCTCCCGCCTGGCCCCGCTCTCGTCGGTCCGCCGGAGCTCGTACCGGCCGGACGACATCGCGCCGAGCCGGACGTTGGCCGCCGCCACGACCTGCCCGAACCACTGCCGGAGCACGTAGGTGGTCAGCGCCATCCGGCGGTGCCCGTCCATGCCCTTGGCCAGGCCGGCCAGCCGGATCACGGCCGAGGTGTCCTCCTGCAGCTGGTCGAAGACGTCCTGGGCCTGCTGCACCTCGGCGAGCCGCTGCTCCAGCCGCCCGATCCGGGCGTGCGCCGTGTCGTGCGCGGTGCGGACCTCCTGCTCGGCCTCCTGGGCCCTGGCCAGGGCGCCCGCGGCGGCCTGCGCCGCCGCGTGCACCGCGCCAGCCTGCCCGGGATCCAGGCCGGCCAGCTCGTCGGCGGCCGCCCCGCCCCGCAGCGCGGCCAGGCCGGTGGCCCACCCGGTCACCTGATCCTCGAGGGCCGCCTGGTCCTCCGGGGTGAGCAGCGCCGCGCTGGCGTGGTCCGCCGTGGCGAAGTCCCGGGCCGTGGCCTCCCGCTCGGCGCGCTCCCCGGCCCGCCGCTCGTCGGCCAGCGCGGCGGCCAGCTGGTCCAGCGCGGCGGCCAGGGAGCGGTTGGTGTCCGCGGCCCGGAGCAGGGCCGCCTGCCGCTGGGCCACCGATGAGTGTCCCTGGGCGGCCCCGGCCAGCTCGTCCTGGAGCTGGCCCAGCTCGTTACCGGCCGCGGTGGCCTGCGCCTCGGCGGTGGCCAGCGCGGCCGCCGCGTCCTGCAGTTCCTGCGCCACCCGCTGCTGCTGCGCGCGGCGGCCGGCCAGGTCGGCCTCGAGATGACCGGCGTCGGCCGCGGCCTGCTCCGCCCCGGCGACCAGGCCATCCACGGCGGCGATCTCGGCGGCCAGGCCATCCACGGTGCCGCCGTCGGCCACCGCGGCACGGGCGGCGACCGCGGCGGCCAGGTCGTCGCGCTCCCGGGTCAGCCGGGCGCGCGCGGCTTCCGCGGCGTCCCGCCGCGCCGCGGCCACGGCCAGGTCCTGGTCGGACACCAGGCGGCCGGACGCCTGGGCCGGGGCGGGGTGGGCGGTGGAGCCGCAGACCGGGCACGCGGCCCCGTCGGCGAGCCGCGCGGCCAGCTCCGCGGCCATGCCGTCCAGCCGGGCCGCCATCAGCTGCAGGTGGGCCTCGGTCAGCGCCTGGTGCGTGTCGACGGCGTCGAGCAGCCCGGCGTTCTGGCCGGCCAGCTGGGGTGCCAGGCTGGCCAGGTCGGCGGCGGCGGCGGCGCGGCGGCGCAGGCCTGCCTGCTGCTCGCGGGCGGCGCCGAGGCCGGCCGCCAGGAGACGGGCCGCGGCCAGCTGATCCTCCACGGCGGCGATCTGCCCCGGCAGGCCCGCACGGGCCGCGTCCAGGGCGGCGACCAGGCTGGCCGCGCCGGCGACCGCCTGCTGCGCCGCCCGCAGGGCGGCGACCCGGCCGGGCAGGCCCGCCTCGGCGTCGGCGAGATGCTGCAGGGACGCGGCGTCCCGCTCGGCCGCCTCAGCCCGGACGAAGGCCTGGGCGGCGCCGCCGCCCGCGAGCATGGTGCCGTCCGGGTCAGGGACCAGCCGGAGCAGGCCGGTGCGGGTCTCCAGGGCCGCCCGCTGGGCCTCCTGCCAGGCGTCGAGCAGGGGCCGCACCGGCTCCGCGCGCCGGGCCGCGGCCAGCCGCGCGGCCCGCTGGTCGTGCCCGGGCCGGGACGCCTCGTGCTCGCCGAGCCGCCGCAGCGCCTCGGTCAGCCTGCGCATGAGGCGGGCCTGCTGCTGCTCCCGCTCGCAGGCGGCCTGCCGGGCGGCGGTATCGGCCACCGCCACCTCCAGGCCCGCGGCCCTGACCGCCAGGTCCTCCGCAAGATCCGCGGCCACCTGCTTCAGGCGGGTGGCCCGGTCCGGGCCGGGCAGCTCCAGCAGGCCGGCCCGCGCCGCGGCGTCCAGGCCCGCGGCCTCGACCGCGGCCGACACCGCGGTGCGGATGGCTTCCCCGGCCTCGCCCTGCTGCTTGACCGCGGCCGCGCGGCGCCGGTCCAGCTCGGCCGTGATGCGGTCGTAGAGCTGGGTGCCGAACAGCCTGCTGAGCAGCCCCCGCCGCTCGTCGTCCGCAGCCTGCAGGAACTTCGCGAACTGGCCCTGAGGCAGCAGCATGACCTGGGTGAACTGGGCCCGGTTGAGGCCGATGAGCTCGGTGACCATGTCCCCGGCCTCGGCCTTGTTGGCCGACAGGCTGACCCACCCGCCGCCCTCGTGGCGCTGCAGGTGCACGTGGGCCGGCTCGGTGGTGAAGCCGTCCCCGCGCCGCTTCGGCCGCCGGTGCTCGGGCACCCGGGTGACCTGGTGCCGGACACCGCGCACCGAGAACTCCAGGGTGACCGACGGCTCGGCGTCCGGCGCGGCGAAATGCGAGCGCAGCCGGTCCTCGGCGGACTCGTCCCCGGCCAGCCCGCCGTACAGGGCGAACGTGATGGCGTCCAGGATCATCGTCTTGCCTGACCCCGTCGGCCCTTCCAGCAGGAACAGGCCGCTGCTGGACAGCCGGCCGAAGTCGATCCGCTGCGCGCGGGCGTAGGGGCCGAACGCGGCCAGTTCCAGCCGGTGCAGGCGCATCAGGCGGCCGACTCGGCGCGCTGCGCCGCCTCGACGGCCGCGCGGAGCACCGCGCGGTGCGTGTCGTCGGCCGGGCCGCCGCTGGTGAACTCCACGAACAGGCCGCAGATCTCGACCGGGTCAGTCGTCGCGGCCAGCCGCTCCAGGTCGGTGTCGGAGCCGGTCAGCTGGCCCTCCGGCGCGAAGTCCAGGACCAGGGTGTGCGGCCACTTCTCGCGCAGCCGTTCCATCGGCGCGGACGGCCGCACCGTGTCGGTCAGGGTCACCTTGACCCAGGCGCCGGCCAGGTCCGCGAGATCTGATTCCGCCCGGTGCTGCCAGCGGTGCTCGTCAGCCCGGGCCAGGAGGCCATCCAGCGTGCCGCGGACCTCGCGCAGCGGCCGGGGCACGGGCGTGGGCAGTGCGGTGATGTGCACCTGGCCGGCGGCGTCGATATCGGCCAGCGTGACGGACTTGCGGTGGTCCTTCTCGGAGAACGAGAACGCCAGCGGCGAGCCCGAGTACCGGATCACGGTGCCGTGAGTGACGGGGCCTGGTGCCACCGGGCCCGGTGCCACCGGGCCCTCCCCGGCGGCCGCCCCCGGCGGCCCGGCCCGCTGCGCGCCGTGCAGATGGCCGAGGGCCACGTAGCTGAACCCCGCGAACACGCCCGCGGGCACGTCGGCGACGCCGCCGATCCGGATGTCGCGCTCGGATTCGGCGGGCTGCCCGCCGGTCACGAAGGCGTGCGCGGCGACCACGGTGCGGCCGATGCCGCGGGCGGCGGCGTCGGCCCTGATCCGCCGGGCCGCCTCGGCCAGGACCGCCTCGTGGGTCCGGGATTCGACACCGAGGTCCGCCATGACCGCGTCGGGCAGCAGGTAGGGGACGCCGTAGACGGCCACCGGGCCGTGCTCGTCGGCCAGCAGCACCGGCCGGGCCAGGTCCGCCACCGAGGTGCGCAGGTGGATCCCCGCCGACTCACTGAGCCCGGCACCGAAGCCCAGCCGGACGGCGGAATCATGGTTGCCGCTGGTCAGGATGACCGGGATGCGGGCCTGCGCGAAGCGCAGCAGGGCCGCGTCGAGCAGCCGGACGGCGTCGAGCGGGGGCACCGCCCGGTCGTAGATATCTCCCGCCACCACCACGGCCCCGGCCTGGTGCCGGACCGCCTCGTCGAGCAGCCAGCACAAGAACCGCTCCTGGTAGGGCAGCAGGTTCTCGCCGTGCAGCGTGCGCCCCAGGTGCCAGTCCGAGGTGTGGATCAGTCGCATCGCACCGCCGTGGACTCCCAGTGCTGAATGGTCGTGCGGAATGGCCGTGCCGGATGACCGTGCTGAATGAGCAGCCGGCCGGGCCGGCGGATCGGTGGGACATCGGTGGGATCGTGACGCTCGCCATGATGCCGGACCGTTGGGACATCCTCGGTGATCCCGGTCCCGTCCGCGTGTCGCCGTCACTGCGCCCGATTGGCCGCATCCCGCAGCCGGTCGTGGGATGCTCATCACGCGGGCTGCAAACGTGTGCTTGGGGTGCGGCCCGCGTCACGGGGACCGAGAGCAACGGGGAAGTCGTGAGCGGGCGGCTGATCGCTGCGCCACGAAATGGGGTGATGGCAGATGCCGGGGGAAGGTTCTCCCGCGCCCGTCGGCCGCCGGCGGATGACCACCCGCGCTGAGCTTGAGCAGGTGGCGTTCGAGCTGTTCGACCGGCAGGGCTTCGAAGGGACCACCGTCGGGGACATCGCGCGGGCCGCGGGGATCGGGCGGCGCACGTTTTTCCGCTACTTCGCCTCGAAGAACGATGTGCCGTGGGGCGGTTTCGAGGAACGGCTCGAGCAGATGCGGGGGCGCCTGGCGGGCTGCCCGCCGCAGACCCCGGTGACCGAGGCCATCCGGCTGGGCCTGATCACGTTCAACCAGATCCCGCCCGGCCAGGAGGACTGGCACCGGCGCCGGCTGGAGCTGATCCTGCGGGTGCCCGCGTTACAGGCCCACTCCACGCTGCGCTACGCCGCCTGGCGGCAGGTGATCGCGGAGTTCGTGGCCGGGCGGACCGGGCAGCCGCCCGACTCACTGCTGCCGGTCACCCTGGGCTACGCGTTCCAGGGCCTGTTCGTGGCGGCCTGCGAGCAGTGGCTGGCCGGCGCGGACACCGACCTCGGGCGGCTGATCGATGCCGCGGTGCACGGGATGGCCTCGGCGTTCGGGGATGGTGAGCGCTAGAGCTGGCCCACGTCGGTGACGCGGAGCACGGCGTGGCCGGCCTCTTCGGAGGCGGCCAGGTCGACCTCGGCGGAGATGCCCCAGTCGTGGTCGCCGGCCGGGTCGTCGAAGATCTGCCGCAGCGTCCAGGCCCGCGCGCCCTCGTCGAGGATGAGCAGGGCGGGACCGCGGGCGTCCGGCCCGGTGCCGATCTCGTCGTGCACGTCGAAGTACGGCTCGATCGCCGCCTCCCACGCCGCGGCGTCCCAGCCGTCGCCGGAGTCCAGCTCGCCCAGTTCCTCGTAGTGGCCGAGCGCGGCCAGCTCGACCCGGCGGAACAGGGCGTTGCGGACCAGGACCCGGAACGCGCGGACGTTACGGGTGACGGGGGGCGGCCCCGTCTCCGCCTGGGCGACCAGCGTGCCGGACGGGTCGCGGAGCTGCTCCCACTCGTCGAGCAGGCTGGAGTCGACCTGGCGGACCAGCTCGCCGAGCCACTCGATGAGGTCGGTGAGCTCCTCGGTCTTGGCCTCGGCCGGGACGGTGTTGCGGAGCGCCTTGTACGCGTCGGCCAGGTAGCGCAGCACCAGGCCCTCCGAGCGCGACAGGCCGTAGAACCCGACGTACTCCACGAAGGTCATGGCCCGCTCGTACATGTCGCGCACCACGGACTTCGGGGCCAGGGCGTAGTCCGCCACCCACGGGTGCCCGCGCCGGTACATGTCGTACGCGGCCTCGAGCAGCTCGTCCAGCGGCTTCGGGTAGGTGACCGAGTCCAGCAGGTCCATCCGGGTGTCGTAGTCGATGCCGTCGGCCTTCATCTGCGCGACGGCCTCACCGCGGGCCTTGAACAGCTGGGCGGACAGCACCGTGCGCGGGTTGTCCAGGGTGGCCTCGATGATCGACACCACGTCCAGCGGGTAGGACGGCGACTCGCGGTCCAGCAGGTCGATCGCGGCCAGGGCCAGCGGGGACAGCGGCTGGTTCAGCGCGAAGTCGAACTGGAGGTCCACGGTGAGCCGGACCTGGCGCCCGTCGGGGTCCGGCTCGTCCAGCCGTTCCACCACTCCCCCGGCCAGCAGCGCCCGGTAGATGGCGATGGCCTGGTGGATGTGGCGGCGCTGGGCGCCCCGGTCCTCGTGGTTGTCGGTCAGCAGGTGCCGCATGGCGGTGAACGCGTCGCCCGGCCGGCTGATCACGTTCAGCAGCATGGCGTGGGTGACCTGGAAGCTGGACGTCAGCGGCTCGGGGTCGGCGGCGACCAGCCGCTCGTAGGTGGGCTGCCCCCACGCGATGAACCCCTCGGGCGGCTTCTTGCGGACCACCTTGCGCCGCTTCTTCGGGTCGTCTCCGGCCTTGGCCAGCAGCCGCTCGTTCTCCACCACGTGCTCGGGGGCCTGCACCACGACGCGGCCGGTGGTGTCGAACCCGGCCCGGCCGGCCCGGCCGGCGATCTGGTGGAACTCACGCGCCTGGAGCAGGCGTGTCTTGGACCCGTCGTACTTGGACATGGCGGTGAACAGGACCGTGCGGATCGGCACGTTGATGCCCACGCCCAGGGTGTCGGTCCCGCAGATGACCTTCAGCAGCCCGGCCTGGGCCAGGGTCTCCACCAGCCGGCGGTACTTGGGCAGCATCCCGGCGTGATGGACGCCGATGCCGTGCCGGACCAGCCGGGACAGGGTCTTCCCGAAGCCGGCGGTGAACCGGAAGCCGCCGATCAGCGCGGCGATCTCGTCCTTCTCCGCGCGGGAGCAGACGTTCACGCTCATCAGCGCCTGGGCCTGTTCCAGCGCCGCGGCCTGGGTGAAGTGCACCACGTAGATGGGGGCCTGGTGGGTGCTGAGCAGCTCCTCCAGGGTCTCGTGCAGCGGCGTGGTCACGTAGGAGTAGGTGAGCGGGACCGGGCGCTCGGCGGACTCGACGACGGCGGTGGGCCGCCCGGTGCGCCGGGTCAGGTCGGACTCGAACCGGGTGACGTCGCCCAGGGTCGCCGACATCAGCACGAACTGCACCCGCGGCAGCTCGATGATCGGCACCTGCCAGGCCCAGCCCCGGTCGGGGTCGGCGTAGAAGTGGAACTCGTCCATCACGACCTGCCCGACGTCCGCATCGGCGCCGTCCCGCAGCGCGATGCTGGCCAGCACCTCGGCGGTGCAGCAGATGATCGGCGCGGTCGCGTTGACGCTGGCGTCGCCGGTCATCATGCCCACCTGGGCCGGGCCGAAGGCGGCGCACAGGGCGAAGAACTTCTCCGACACCAGGGCCTTGATCGGCGCGGTGTAGAAGGACCGGCGCCCGTCCGCCAGCGCCGCGAAGTGCGCGCCGGTGGCGACCAGGCTCTTGCCCGAGCCGGTCGGGGTGGACAGGATGACGTTGGCCCCGGACACCACCTCGATGAGGGCCTCTTCCTGGTGCGGGTAGAGGGCCAGGCCCTGCTCCTTGGCCCAGCCCGCGAACGCGTCGAAGACCGCGTCGGGCGCAGCGTCAGCCGGGAGAAGGTCGGTGAGGGTCACAAATATTAAATGCTACCGGCCCGGTTAATGTTCCCGGGGGCATGCTCGGTATCATTCACCTGGCCGGCTGCTGGCCGAGGAGCCGCCGCAAGGCGCGGGCATCGCGCACGGCATTCGCATCGCCGTCGTTGTTGAAGTAGGCGAAAACGTCACGCCCGGACGCGTCCCATTCCCGGATACGGTCCGCCCACCAGGACAGATCAGCCTCACTATAGGAACCCGCGTACAGGTGCTGGTGATCAGGGCCGTGCAGCCGCACGTACGTGAAATCCGCGGTCGCCCGCAGAACGCACGGCAGGTGCGCGCCGCTGATCACGCAATAGGCGGCCCGGTGCGCCTCCAGCAGGGCGAACACCTCCTCGCAATGCCAGCTGGAATGGCGGAACTCGACCGCCACCCGCATCCATTCCGGGACCAGCCGCAGGAAATAGGCCAGCCGCGCGTCGTCACGCGCCTGGGCCGGGCCGAGCTGGGCCAGCAGCACGGCCCGTTTATCGCCCAGCTCATGCCAGCCCGCGCCCATCCGCTGCAGCCAGGTTTCCGGGCCGTACAGTTTCCGGCCGTGGGTCAGGCCCCGCGGCGCCTTGACCGACAGGCAGAACCCCGCGGGCAATCTTTTTCTCCAATAACGGAACGTATCGGGCCGGGGCCACCGGTAGAAGCTGCTGTTCAGCTCGGCCGTGCCGAACGAGGCCGCGTAGCAGGCCAGCCGGTCCGTGGCCGGCAGCCCGGGCGGGTACAGTTCCGGCTCCCAGTGGGCGTAACTCCACCCCGAAGTCCCGATCCTGACGGTCACCCGGGCTTACGCTCCCGGTGTTTCCCCGTCCGCGGGCGGGTCACCGGCGTCCGGACGGCCGGGCTGGCCAGCCTGGTCTTCGTTGCGGCGGTCCCTGGCCGCCCGGCAGGCTGGCGTCCACCAGCGCGGTGGACCCCGCTGCCCGGCTGGTCGTCTCCTCGGTCCGCTCCCGGATCCGGTCCAGGGTCTCGCCGTCACCGAGCGGGATGGTGGCCTCCAGGCGGCTGCTCGCCTGGACCTCGGGCAGGTCCACGACCGCGTCCACCAGGTCGGCCCGGCGGCCCGGGGGCACGTGCCCGGACGAGGCGTGCAGCGACGCGCGGGTGGTCCCGCCGTCATGCTGGGAGACCTCGGCCGCGGCGACCGTCTGATCGCCGTCCTTGATCTCGACGCGCCGGGCGTCCTCGGGATGGGTCATGGAACACCTCCTCAGTGGTTGCTACCGTGCCGCTGCCCGGTCGGGCGCCCGTGAAACCGGCCGCCCGGCCAGCGACCGGAGCTTCACGCCGACCGCGCTGGGTGAGCGGCTGGGCAGCTCGGCGTTCGGCTTGATCAGCACGGTGGTCGCGGTCAGCCACAGGGCGGTGAAGATCAGGCTGCCGAGCACGTCGGTGGGGTGATGCTCGCCGCGGTACATCCGGGACAGCGCGATGGCCACCGGCATCACGATGGCCAGGGCCACGAACAGCCACCGCCACCAGCCCTTGGTGTGCCCCATGACCAGGATGGCGATCGCGACGTACAGGCAGGTGGTCGCGGCCACGTGCCCGGACGGGTAGGCCGAGGTGGGCAGGTGGTGGTCGAGGTGAGACACGTAGGGCCGGGGGCGCTTGACCACCGCGGCGGCGGCGAGGAACGCGGCCAGCTCGCCGAACATCACGACCGCGATGAAGACGACCGGCCGCCAGTGCCGGGTGACGGCCAGGAAGATCACGCACGCGGCGACGGCCACGATGAGGATCCCGGTCGTGGCGCAGGCCACGCTGACGTCGTTGCTCCACGTGTTCAGGGTCGGGGTGCGGTGCGCGGCGAACCAGCGCGGGATCGCGGTGTCCCCCAGCCACTTGTCGTGGCTGTACTTCACGACCAGCTCGCCGAAGCCGACGATGACGCCGAGGATCAGCACCCAGGCCACCACGACGCCAGCGGCGATTCGGGCGCGGTCGCGGGCGGCGGATCTTTTCACGGTCTTGGTCGCAGTGCTTTTCCGCACGGGGGCCTCCGGCTGGGCTGGTTTGCTGGGGACGGGGTCGAGATCGGTGCGGGCCTCGGGTTCCAGTCCCTCGGCCAGGGGATCGGTGATCGGCTGGCCTTCGGCCCGCCGGGTCAGTTCGAACGCGAACGCGGTGAGGCCGAGCCAGGTGATGCCCAGCGTCCAGCCGCCGAGCACGTCGGACAGGTAGTGCACGCCGAGCAGGATGCGGCTGATCCCGATCAGCGCGACGAGGGTGACGATCACGGCGGTGAACACGGTCCGCCAGCGGCCGCGGGCGGCGGGCAGGAAGACCAGGAAGACCGCGCCGTAACAGACGATCGACCCGAGCGAGTGGCCGCTGGGGAAGCTGTTCCCGCCGCCATGCGCGATCGGGTGGGCCACCACCGGGCGCAGCCGGCCGACCAGGTCCTTCAGGATCGGGTCCATGACCAGCGCGCCGGCGCCGGTGACCAGCAGGTAGCCGACCAGCCGCCAGCGGCGCCGGAAGGCCAGGAAGACCGCGGACACCCCGATGATCGTCCACAGCACGCCGTCACTGCCCAGGAACGTGACCGCCTTGATCACCGAGATCAGGGCGGGATGCCCGGCGACGAGCCCGTTGATCCGGGCCGCGGCGCCGTGGTCGACGGACTCCAGGGGGCGCCACTGCAGGCGGACCAGGAGGAGCAGGATCGTGAAGACCAGCGCGGCGCCGGTTACCGCGAGCAGCGGGGTGAGGCTGCGGCGCCCGGGCCGGTGGGGAGGCCGGCGGTCGAAGGTGTGGACCGACATGGCCGCCAAGTGCCCGCCGCGGCGGCCTTCACACACGGGTGGCGGGTGCGCTGCGGTCAGCACAGCCGGACCGGCTGGTCAGGCGCCCAGCTCAGGCACCCAGGTCAGCGACCCGGCCGGTTAGCCGAAAAAGTACACCCGGAGGGCCAGGATGACGGCGACGAGCAGGATGCACGCCACGCACTTGATGGCCAGGCCGCGCTCGTAGCGGATCGCGTCGCTGACCTCATCCTCGAACACCTGGACCTGCTCCGCGGTGACCGGCCCGGCCGCGGCCGGCGGGGGCCCGCTCACGTCGGGACCACCATTTTCCCCGTCTTCTCGGTCTTGTCCCAGGTGGCCTCGGCGTGCCGGAGTTCCTTGATGTAGGCGGCGGTGGTGATCGCGCACAGCAAGGGCCCGTACCCGCCGATGTACACGAACAGCGGGCCCAGGAAGCGGCCGAGCCGGCGGGATTCGGCGACCTTGCCCAGGAAGGCCACGCCCATGCAGGCCGAGAGCCAGATGTAGGTGAACAGCTCGATACCGCGGACCCAGCCCGGGGTGACCCCGACGCCGGCGGCGGTGGCGAGCTCGTGGCCGAGCCAGCTCACCGGGCCGGGCAGGATGGCGGCGACCAGGATGGTCACGTTGATCAGGCCCGGGAACAGGACTGCCTGCCTCCAGGTGTGCCGGCCGATGCCGGGGTCGATGACCAGCGTGTAGGACGTGATGAAGACGTACGTGATCACGTTGGTCAGCCACAGCACGTGGAAGGCGGTCCAGGCGAGCTGGTAGTCGATGAAGAACAGGATGATCAGGGATCCCGAGGCCAGCAGCATGAACACCGGCAGCAGCAGCAGGCAGAACCAGAGCAGGCCGAAGCTGAAGCTGCCCAGCCGGTTATTGGGCTGCCGCCGGAACCAGACGCTCTTGAACCGCCGGGTGACCTGGACGTTGCCCCGGGCCCAGCGCAGCCGCTGCTTCCACAGCGCGACGATGCTGCCCGGCTCCTCCGCCCATACGGTGGCGTGCGGCTCGAAGATGACCTTCCGTCCGCCCTTCTGGGTCTCGAACGTGGTCACCGTGTCCTCGGCGAGCGTGGTCGTGTCCACCCGGCCGCCGATCGCCTCGACGTTGGCCCGCGAGTGCAGCTGCGCGCCTCCGGCCAGGCAGGCGATCACGCCGAGCACCTCCTGGCTCCGCCGTGCCGCCGCCTGGGCGGTGATGTACTCGTAGCCGATGAACCTGGTCATGTAGTTGCCCGGCCGGCTGCCCTCCTTGATGTAGGCGGTGACCGAGCCGACCTCAGGGTCGGCCAGGTGCCGGGTCATCCGGCGCAGCGAGCTGCGCTCGTAGATGACGTCGGAGTCCATGATCAGGATGGCCTGCATCCAGTCGTCGGCCAGGATCTCGGCCAGGCCGTGGTTCAGGGTGGCGGCTTTGCCCTCACCGCCCTTGTCGCGGCGCAGGTGCATGACATTCCCCGGGTACTGCGCCGCCTTGGCCAGGACGACGTCGGGGGTGGCATCGGTGCTGGCGTCGTCCACGACATAGATCCGCAGGCGTTCGCGCGGATAATCGAGCAGCATGAGGCGGTCGATCGAGGTGCCGATGACCGCTGCCTCGTTCCACGCCGGGATGAGGATCGCGGTCCGCGGGAAATACGGGCCGGCATTTCCCGTAGTGCAGCCGCCGGAAGTGCACGCCGACCAGGAGGAACTGGTAGTTGGCCACCAGCAGCGGAACCGCTCCGAGGATCACGAAGGCGACCAGCAGGGACTTGATGGCCAGCAGGAAGTCCGTCATCCCGGTACCGCTCGGCGCAGCGCGCTGTCCAGGATGCCCCGCACCCGCTGGTAACGGCCGATAGTGGCGCAGTCGTGGCTGTCGGTGCTGGCCACCAGGGGCACCCCGGCCGCGGCCAGGGCCCGGATCGTCCGCGGGGACGGGCAGGCCCACTTCTCGTTGACCTCCACCCGCGCCCCGGCCCGGTAGCAGCCCTGGGCCAGGTGGTCCAGGGCCGGGCCGGGCACGTCCGCCTCGTCCAGGCCCATCTTGGGCAGCAGGCTGAACAGGTGGGCGAGCTGCGGCAGGGCGGTCCGCTGCAGGGCCCCCAGGGTCGCGGCGATGAGGCCGTCGAGGACGTCCGCCGCTGAGCACTGGCGGCGCTCGAGGGCGTCCCGCATGTCCTGCGGCGGGACCGGGCCGTGGTCGCCGGGGTACTGGTGGTCGGCGATCAGCACCCGGTCCACCCCGCGGAGCGATGCGGGCAGGTCGAGTTCCCCGGCCCGGTTGAGGATCTTGGCTTCCACCCCGGCCAGCACCTCGAGGCCCGGGACGGGCCGGACCTCGCGGACCGCGGCCACGAAGTCCGGCACCCAGGGAGAGCCCTGGCGCACGTGGTCGGCCAGGCAGACGACCCGCAGGCCCCGGTCCCGGGCCGCGCGGACGTTGTCGGCCACGGTGCTGACCGCGTCGTCGGAGAAGGTCGAGTGGACGTGGTGGTCCTCATCGAGGGCGACCAGGCCGGAGGGCATAGTCACGCGGCGACCTTCTGCACTTCGCTCAGGTCCATGAACCGCTCCTCGAGGAAGCGGACCATGGCCACCTCCTGGAAGTCCACGTGGTCGGGCACCGGCAGGCCGCGCAGCGCGTCCAGGGCCAGCCGGGGCATGTTCACGCCGCTGGCCATGGTGAGCGGGAGTGCCCCGGGAGCCCGCGGGTTCACCTCGAGCAGGGACGCGCGGCCGGCCACGTCCCGGCGGCACTGCACGTTGGAGATGTAGGTGAGGCCGGTGACGCTGGCCACCGTGATCCCGAAGTGCTCCAGCTCCGGGTCGTGAACGGTGCGCCCGGCCACGGAGACGCCCGAGTCCACCCGGGCGCGGATCCGGGGCACGGCGGCGATCACGTGGCTGCGGGTGTCGGAGAGCACGTCGATCGAGTACTCCTCGCCCGGGAGGTACTCCTGGACGATGAACTCCTCGGACCGCTCCAGGCCGGCCAGTTCCCGGGCGGAGGCCACCACGGAGATATCCCGCGAGCCGCTGCCGGTGCGCGGCTTGAGGATGACCGGGTAGTCCCACGACCCGGGGTCGACCGCGTCGTCGAAGCGCTCGGTGCGCGGCACCCGGACCTGGCCTTCGCAGCACCGGGCCAGGGCCAGTTTGTCCAGCGTCAGGTCCAGCGCCCGCTCCGGGGCCAGCATGAGCTCGATCCCGGCCGCGGCGTACTCGGCGCGGGCCCGGGCCAGCGGGCGCATCTCGGCGTCCACGGTCGGGATGAGGACGTGCACGCCGAGCGCGACGCAGCGGGCCAGCACGGCCGACGCGAAGTTAGGGTCCAGGCCCGCCGGGATGAGTGTCCGCGCGTCGGCCGGCACCAGGTAGAGGCCGGCTGCCCACGGATCCATGTCCGCGGCCAGCAGCTGCACGGTGGGATCGAGTTTCAGCGATTTGATGACAGACACCGCGGCGGGTCCCCCCACCCCGGTGACCAGCACCCGGATCTGCTTGTGGCTCAGGTCATCTCGCGCCATCCGGTACCCCCCTGATACGTTCCGCGGTCTGCGGTGGTGCTGGCTCTGGTGCCTGATTAGGTACTTGATCATCGGGCCGGGGCCGGGTGCGCCGATCCGGCGCGGCGGCCCAGGCACCGTTCTCGCCGCGCACGATGCCCTTGGCCGGAGTCAGCTCGTGCTGCCCGGCCACCGCCGCCTCCCTGATCACCTCGAACGGCTCGGCGTAGCGCCCTTCGCAGTACCGGGACCAGTAGCGCGCGGTGGACTCGATCAGGTCGGGCTCCAGGTAGGCCCGGATCTCGACCTGGGAGGCGAACGCGTCGATGGCCTCGAGCTTGCGGGCCAGCTGATCGTCGATGGCGACGAAACGGGTGGGCCGGAAGTCCACGGTGGCCGACGGCGACTGGAAGCAGTAGACCCGGCCCACCTGGCGCACGGCGACCAGCGCCGCCTGGTGCGTGTTCCGGTGATCCTGGTGCACATCGTGCAGGGAGTGGGTGTAGATCACGGTCGGCCGCACGGTCGCGACGATGCCGGAGATCACGCCGATCGTCGGGTCTCCCTCCCGGATGCTGGTGTCCTGCAGGTCCTCGTGGTAGAGGGTCGCGCCGATGACTTCCGCCGCCTTCCGGGACTCGCTGGCCCGGGTGTCCTCGGTGCCGCCGCGGGCGCCGCGGCTCAGGGTCAGGATCGACACCTCGTGCCCCAGCCGCCGGTGCATGGCCAGGGTGCCGGCCGCGCCGATCTCCACGTCGTCCGGGTGCGCGCCGATGGCCAGCACGCTCTGCCGGGCGGCCTCGCGGGCCGCCCGCCCCTTGGCGACCAGGGCGGCCACGATGTCGACCAGCTTGTCCGGGCGGACCGGCTTCTCCAGGAACTCGTCGGCCTTGTTGCGCAGCGCCCGGACCGCGTAATCCACCGACGGGTGCGCGGTGTACACCGCCACCGGCAGCTGCGGGGCGATCTCCCGGACCGCCTCCAGCAGCTCGATCCCGGTCATCCCGGGCATCTCCACGTCGGTCAGCACCAGATCCCAGCGTTCCGCCCGCGCCCGGACCAGCGCGGCCGCCGGGTCCGCGATGTGGGTGACGTCGAAGCCGCCGCGGTTGCGGAGCACGTGCAGGACGTAAGCGGCCGCTTCGGGGTCGTCCTCGACCACCAGGATCCGGCCGGGCGGGTCCGGCTGGCCGGCGCTGCTCACCGGGTCACGCCCGGTGCCTGCGCGTTCAGGTCCATCTGTCCCCCGATGCCGATTGGTAGTCGTCCGATCACTATATGTAGTTATTCTTCGGCGGGCACATCGGTACCACCGTCCGCGGGCGCTGGGCTGGCCCGCACGGGCGCCGCGACTGGCTGGATCCCTGACTGGGCGCCTGACTGGGCGGCGGGCTCTGCGGCGGGCTGGGCGCCAGGCTGGGCGCTGGGCTCTGCGGCCGGGCGCGCACCTGGCCGGGCACCCGCCGTGGACGGCAGAAAGAGGTGGATGGTGGTGCCGGCCCCCAGGGTGCTGGTCACCTCCACCCGGCCGCCGTGCAACTCGGCGACCTCCTTCACGATGGACAGGCCCAGGCCGGACCCGGGACGGCCGGCCGAGGTGGCGTTGGAGGCGCGGAAGAAACGGTCGAACAGGCGGCCCAGGTCGCCGGGGGGAATGCCGATCCCGGAATCGGTGACCTCGATCTGCCACTCCTGGCCGCCCGCGGCCGCGGACACCCGGACCTGGCCGCCCTCGTCGGTGAACTTGACCGCGTTGGCGATCAGGTTGTCGATCACCTGGACCAGCCGGGTCCGGTCGGCCAGCAGCGGCGGCCCGTCCGGGACCGCGCCGTCCAGCGCGACGCCTTTGTGCGCCGCCGCCGGCGCGGCCGTCTGGACCGCCTCGGCCACGACCTCGGCGACGGAGACCGGCGCCAGGTCCAGCGGGATCATGCCGGCCTCGATCCGGCTCAGCAGCAGCAGATCGCCCACCAGCTTGGTGATCCGCTCGGCGTTACGCGCGATGACGTCCAGGAAGCGGGCCGCCGTCGGATTCAGCCCGCCCTCGTCCCGGATCAGGTCGGCGTAGGACACGATCGACGTCAGCGGGGAGCGCAGCTCGTGGGACACGGTGGCCAGGAACCGGGTCTTGAGCTCGTCGGACTCGCGCAGCTCGTCGTTCTGCTCGGACAGCTGGCGCCGCGCGTCCTCGGCCGCGTGCCGCGAGGCCAGCTCGGCCTCCAGCCGCCGGTCGCGCTCCTGTTCCCGTGCGGCGCGCTCGGACATGTCCCAGAGCAGGACCAGGCCGCCCCGGTCCTGGCCGCCGGCGAAGACGGGCCAGTAGTCGCACTCCAGGATGCGGCCGTCGGAGCAGTCGAACCGGAGCCCCTCGACCCGCTCCCGGCTGGCGTAGTAACGCGAAACCTGGGCCAGCACCTCGTCGGGCCGGGCAAAGGTGCGCCCGACCGCCTCACCGAGCCGCCCGGCCCGGGTCCCGGTGAGTGACGCCGGCGGGTCCGCTATCCCGAGCAGGTCGCACAGGCTCTGGTTGACCTGGACGATCACGCCGTGCTCATCCAGCACCAGGACGCCGGGGATGGCCGCCGCGAGCAGGCTGTTCAGCCGCTCGGTCTGGTTGGTGAGGTCGCGCACCGCGGCCTGCTCGGCGGCCAGCAGGCGGTCCCGTTCCTGCTCGGCCCGCTTGCGGGCGGTCACGTTGGTGAGGGCGACCATGAACCCGCGGGACAGGTCCGGCTGATCGGCCAGGGCGGTGACGGCGGCGTGCACCCACAGCGGCTGGCCGGTGTGCTGCCGCAGGCGGAAGTCGGTGCGCAGCTCCGAACCGGCCGCCACGGCGCGGGCCCACTCCTGCCGGACCCGCGCGGCGTCGCCGGGATGCACCGCTTCCAGCCACGAGGTGCCGAGGATGTCCCCGGCCGGCTGGCCGTTCAGCGCGCACCAGCGCTCGTTGACGTACGCGCACGCTCCCGTGTCGTCGGTGCGGGCGATACCCACCGGGGCCAGCTGGGACAGCAGCCGTACCCGGGCCTCGCTCGCCGCCAGCGCCGCGTTGGCCTGCTCCAGCTCGGTCACGTCGCGCGCGAAGCTGCAGAAGTACGTCTGGCCGCCGACCACCAGCGGCAGCCGGGTCAGCTCCACGGTTCGCTCGGTGCCGTCAGCGCGCAGCACGGGCAGGCGCATCCGGGCCGCGAATTCCCCGGGGTCCTGGGTGCGCAGGAACTCCGTGGTCGCGTCCACGAACGCGGCGCGGTTGCGCTCCGGGACGAGCACTTCATCCAGGCGGCGGCCGAGAGTCTGCGCACTGCTCCGGCCGTGCAGTTCCTCCGCCGCCTGGTTGAACGCGACGATCCGGCGGGCCTCATCGGCGATCACCACGGCGTCCGGTGCCGCGTTGATCAGCGCGTCGGTGACTGCCCGCCGTTCCGCGATTTCCCGGCTGTCCTCGACCCGGCGGATCCGGGAGGCGATCACGGTGGCCAGCGCCCGCGCGGTGGCCTGCGACTCGGCGGTCCACTGGCACCGCTGCCCCACGAGGATCAGGGCACACGGGGGTGAAGCGCCCGGCAGCCGGGCCACGGCGATCAGCACCCCGTCGTGATTCCTGGCTGGTCCCAGGCCGGGCCAGGCCACTTGTCCCTGCACGCAGCCCCCGGCCGAGGCCACCTCGGCGTGGGCGGCCAGCAGCGCGCTGAGCTGCGCCATCAGGCCAGGATCCACCGCCGCGGGCGGGTAGGCGGCGACCACCGCAGGTTCTGCCGGGGCCGGGAGCCGGAGCGCGAAAGCGGCCCGGCCGCCGAACCCCGCCGCGCACCGCCGCAGCAGTTCGGGCAGGCCCACGTCGGGCGCCGCGCCTTCATGGGTCACGGCCTGGTTGATCGCGAACTCCAGCAGCGCCGACGCTGAGGTGCGGGCGTCTGGCTGCGCGGCCGCCTGTGAGGTCGCTCGGGACAACCCCATAAGCGAGCGCTCCTCTCATTGTGTAATCAACTGATTACTCTACGCACATGGTACCCATTGCGGCAGTACCCGGCTACGGCCGCCGGGAACACCCGCCGGCCGGAGGCGGTTGCCCCGGTGAAGCCGGGGAGATACCGGCGCGGCGTCGAGGGAGCGGACCGGATGACTCAGCAGGCGCGCGACCAGCTCGGACGGTTCGGCATCTGGCGGGGCGAGGGCCAGGTCACGCCGGAACTGGCGGTCAGCATCGAGGAACTCGGGTTCGGCGCCCTCTGGCTGGGCTCGGCCACCGGGGACCTGGCCGCCGCCGAGGAGTTCCTGGCCGCGACGACCACCCTCATCGTGGCCACCGGCATCGTGAACATGTGGCAGTACGAGCCGCACCAGGTCGCCGCGTCGTTCCGGCGGGTCGAGGACCGGTTTGCGGGACGGTTCCTGCTCGGCGTGGGGGCGGGCCACCCCGAGGTGACCCAGCAGTACGCCCAGCCCTACGACACGCTTTCCCGTTACGTGGACACCCTGCTGGCCGACGGGGTCCCGGCGGGCAGCCTGGTCCTGGCCGCGCTCGGGCCGAAAGTGCTGCGGCTGGCCGCCGAGCGCACCGCGGGCGCCCACCCCTACCTGGTGACACCCGACTACACCAGGCAGGCCCGGAAGATCCTCGGCCCGGGCCCGCTGCTGGCCCCCGAGCAGAAGGTCGTCGTCAGCCCGGACGCCGGGCAGGCCCGGGCGATAGGCCGTTCCCGGGTGCAGCAGCCCTACCTGGGGCTGGCCAACTACACCGCCAACCTGCGCCGCCTGGGCTGGACGGACGCCGACCTGAGCGGTGGCGGGAGCGACGCCCTGATCGACGCGCTGGTCGCCCACGGCAGCGCCGCCCAGGTGGCGGCGCGCCTCACCGAGCACCTCGACGCCGGGGCGGACCACGTGAGCATCCAGCTGCTCACCCCGCCCGGCGCCGGCCCGGACGAGGGCTACCGGGAGCTAGCCGGGGCCCTCGGGCTCCGCTGAGCCAGGGCGGTCCTTCCTGGGCAGCCTGGCCAGCACCGCCCGGTAGGAAGCGTCCACCGCCTCCAGGAGCTCGTCGTCCGGGATCGCTCCGCCGGTGCGCAGGCTGTTCCAGCCAAACCGGCCGATATAGGCCATGACCGACGCATCGCCCGGATAGCGCAGCAGCCATTCGTCGGCCGCCTCTCTGGTCGCGCCGCACTTGAGCCCGATCGTGGCCGGCTGGCCCGCCGGGCCCCCGGCGCCGAGGAACGCGAAGATCTTGCCCCCGACCTTGGCCACGACGTCGCCTTCCCAGGGCTCGTCCTCCCAGGCCCCGGCCTTGGCCAGGCAGTGCGCGAGCAGTTCATCCCTGGTCACGGCCGCCGCCCCCGTCCCACGTCGCCACCCACGTCGCCACCCGGGCCACGTCAGCGCCGGCCCGGGCCGGCCGCGCCCGCCCGGGGACCCGCCTGCCCGCCGGCCGCCATTCCCGCAAAATGGTCACAATTCGGCACCTCCACCTTTCCTGAAGGTTTCCTGTGGGTATAAACAGGCCGGGAATGGCCAGGCCTGGCCACCCGACGGGGCGTCAACCACAGCACAGACAGGGGAACCATGTCCAGAACCAGGTCGCTCATCGCCACCACCGGCGTGATGGCGGCGATCATCGGTACCACGGCCGCGGGCGCGAGCGGGTTAGCGAGCGCCTCAAGCACCCCGGCGGCAGCCCGGATCCAGGGCAGCGCCGTCCCGTTCACCAGCCACACCCAGGTGACGGGCACCGTCGCCGGGGGCCAGAAGCTCTCGGTCCAGGTGTGGCTCCGGCCGCAGGTGGCGGCGGCGGAACGCTTCGCCAGCGCGGTGAGCACGCCCGGCAGCACCTCGTTCCGCCAGTACCTGAGCCCGGCCGCGTACGCGGCCCGGTTCGGCGCGGCAGCGGGCCAGGCGGCCAAGGTCGAATCCTGGCTGCGCTCGGCCGGCTTTACCGGGGTCAAGGTCAGCCCGCTGCGCTCCTACGTGCGGGCCACCGGGAAGGCCTCGGTCATCGACGCCGCGTTCCGGACCACGCTCCGGCTGTACCGGGCCACATCATCGGTCAACGCGGGCCCGTACCAGCTCCGGGCGAACAGCACCGCGATCTCCGTGCCCTCCGCCCTGTCCGGCAGCATCCTCGGCGTGTCCGGCCTGGACAACGCCGCTCCCCAGCTGCCGCTGCAGCGGCCGAGCGCCACCGTCCGCGGCAAGACCACGCCCCGGCCCTCAGCGCGGGCCAGGATCAAGCAGGTCGGCTGCTCGTACTACTACGGGGAACGGGTCGCGGCCGGCCTGCCGAAGCAGTTCGGCCGGACATCGTTCCCGACCTACATCTGCGGCTACAGCGGAACGCAGCTGCGGAAGGCGTACGGGGCCACCGCCGCGGCGACCGGCAGCGGCCAGACCGTCGCCCTGATCGAACTCGGCCTGACCCCGGACATGTTCCTGACGCTCAAGGACTACGCCAGGAAGAACGGCGTGCCCGCCCCGGCCGCCCGCCGGTACACGGAGCTGTCGCTGGGCCAGGGCAGCGCGTGCGGGGATCCGTTCGACATCGAGGAACAGCTCGACGTGGAGGCGTCGTACGACATGGCCCCGGGGGCGAACCAGCTGGTGGTCGGCGGCGACAGCTGCAACCAGGGTGACTTCGGGCTGCAGGGCCTGTTCAACGCCGACCTCGCGGTCCTCGGCACCGGCGGCCACCCGCTGGCCACGGTGGCCTCCAACTCCTGGGGCAGCGGGGACGAGGAGCAGGCGGCGTTCATCACCAACATCGAGCACGCCATCCTGGTCCAGGCCGCGGCCGAAGGGGTCGGGATGTACTTCGCGTCCGGTGACGGCTCCGGCGTGTACGAGCCGGCCAGCGATCCCGACGCCATCTCGGTCGGCGGCACCACGCTCGGCATCGGCAAGGGCGGCACCCGGCTATTCGAGACCGGCTGGTCCGACGGGCTGGACCTGCTCCTGTCCGGCCACTCGTGGACCTTCGTGGGCGAGAACGGCGCCGGCGGTGGCGGGCCCAGCCTGATCTGGACGGAGCCGTCCTACCAGGACGGTGTGGTGCCCGCGGCGCTGACCACGGCCCCGGGCAACCGGGGCGGTGTGGTCCGCTCGGTGCCCGACATCAGCGCCAACGCCGACCCGTTCACCGGGATCGCGGTGGGCTACCTCACCTTCCACAACAAGAGCGGCAAGCCACCGACCTACAGCCAGTTCCCGGTCGGCGGCACCAGCGAGTCGTCCCCCCTGGTCGCCGGGATGGTCACCGCGGCCCAGCAGGGCCAGGCAGCGGCGTTCGGGTTCGCCGACCCGGCGCTCTACCAGCTGGCCGGCACCGGCGCGCTGCACGACGCGCTGCCGGTGACCGGCGCTACCCCGGCCGTGGACCGCGGCGTGGTCTGTGACGTGCGGGACTGCGGGCTGTGGGGACTGCTCATCTTCGATGACCAGAGCACGCAGATGTTCGGCTACACCGGGCAGGTGACGCTGCCGGGCTACGACAACATGACCGGGATCGGCACCCCGGCCGGGCGGGCGTTCATCACCGGCCTGCGGTCGATCGGGTGAGCCCGGCTGGCCAGCAGTAACGCAGGCGGCCCGGCCCGGCGCATCATCGGGTGCGCCGGGCCGGGCGGTCCCGGCCGCGTGCGGCCGGGACCGCGCCCCGGTCAGCCCGGGAAGACCAGGACCTTGCCTGTCGTCCCGTGCTCCACGGCCTCGTGCGCCGTGACGATCTCCTCCAGGCCGAACTGGTGCTCCGGCAGCTCGGTCAGCGCGCCGGCCCGCAGCGCGGTGCCGATGTCGGCGGCCCCCTGGTCCAGGACGGCCTGGGGCATGCTGTACAGCAGCATGAACCGGAGCACGACGCAGGCGCTCATGCAGGCCCGGACGGGCAGCACCGGGTCCTGGGGTTCGGCCGCGTAGCAGGCCACCACGGTGCCCGGCCGGGAGATGGCCAGGTCCAGCTGGAGGTTCGCGCCGAGCGCTACCTCGACGATGCGGTCCACCTTCCCGACCGCGGAGGTGATCAGGCCGGCCGCATCGGGGTCGGTGTAGTACACGACGTGGCCGGCGCCGGCCTCCCGGGCCAGCTCGGCCTTGACCGGGGTGCTGACGGTCGAGGCCACCCGGGCCGCCCCGCCCCACGCGGCGAACTCGATGGAGAAATGCCCGACCGCCCCGGCCCCGCCGGCCACCAGGACCGTGGCGTCCTTGACCGGCCCGTCCGCGAACACCAGGTGGTGCGCGGTCAGGGCGGGCACGCCGAGGCTGGCCCCGAGTTCCCAGGAGACGCCGTCCGGGAGCGGCACGGCGCGGTTCTCCGGGACCACCGTCCATTCGGCGGCCGTCCCCCAGCGGCGCCCGGCGGCGGCCAGGTACAGCCATACCCGCTGGCCGATCCGGTCCTCGGGCCCGCCCGGGCCGACCGCGTCGATTACCCCGGCGCCGTCCTGATGGGGGATCTGGAATCCGTCGATGGGCCGCGGGGTCGCGCCGCCGCGGTTCTTGACGTCGGTGGGGTTGACTCCCGAGACGTGCACCCGGACCCGGACCTCGCCCGGACCCGGTTCCGGCCGCTCGATATCCACCACCCGCAGCACCTCAGCCGCCGGGCCGGTGCGGTCATAGATAACCGCTTTCACCGCGTATCCCTCACTCTGGCCACCTCTACTCTGGCGCCGGGTCATCCGGCCATCACCGATACCACCCTTATAGCGCGCCCGGCGCGCGGGGTGGCGGGGGACCCGCCCAGACGCGCGCGGGCGGGGACGCGACTGCGTCCCCGCCCGCGCGGGTGGCTGGGTACGGTGCGCCCGGCCGGGGCCGGCCAGCGCTGCCGTGCGCTGCTGGTCAGGCCTTGAGGACGGCCTCGATCTCCAGCTGGACGTTGATCTTGTCGCTCACGACCACGCCGCCGGTCTCCATCGGCGCGCTGAAGTTCACGCCGAAGTCGCGCCGGTTGATCTCCGTGGTGGCGGTGAAGCCGGCCCGCGTGCCGCCGTAGGGGTCCGGCCCGAAGCCGTTGAGCTCCAGCGTCAGCGGGACCTCCTTGGTGACGTCCTTGAGGGTCAGTTCCCCGTCCAGGATGTAGTGGTCACCCTCGGCCCGCAGGCCGGTGGAGCGGTAGGTCATCGTGGTGTACTTGTCGACCTCGAAGAAGTCGGCGGACCGGATGTGCTGGTCACGCTGCTCCTGGCCGGTGTTGATCGAGGTCAGGTCGATGGTGGCGGTGACCGACGAGTCCAGCAGCTTCTCGCCGGTGACGAGCTCGCCGGAGAAGGTCGTGAACCGGCCACGGACCTTGCTGACCATCATGTGCCGGGCGGTGAAGCCAACCTCAGAGTGGATCGGGTCGATCTCCCAGGTACCTGCGACGTAACCGGGGATGGTGCCTGCGTCGCTGCTAGCCGTCATGAGGAATACTCCTGTCGTTCATAGTGAAGAGGGTCATATTTGAACCCTCAACGATTACCACGCCTAGTCTAGCATTGTCAAGCGTTCAACTATTCCAGGTATGCTGTTCTCATGAACGATCCGGGAACGCGCTGGCTGAGCACCGACGAGCAGCACACCTGGCGGGAGTCGATCCAGGCCTGGCAGTGGCTCCTCGCCGCCGTCGACGTCCAGCTGCAACGGGATTCCGGGATGCCGCTCGCCTACTACGAGATCCTGGTCCGGCTGTCCGAGGCGCCGGACCGCTCGCTGCGGATGACGCAGCTCGCCGAGGCGTCCTCGTCCAGCAAGAGCCGCGTGTCGCACGCCGTGGCCCGGCTGGAGGAACGCGGCTGGGTCCGCCGGATGGACTGCCCGACCGACCGCCGCGGCCAGATCGCCATGCTCACCGACGAGGGCTTCGCCGCGCTCGCCAAGGCCGCGCCCGGCCACGTCGAGCAGGTGCGCCGGGTGCTGTTCGACGCGCTGAGCGCGGAACAGATCAAGCAGCTGGACGGGATCAGCGCCGCGATCCTGGCCCAGGCGGCCAGCTCGCCCAGGGACGCGGACGGCTGCCCCGCCGCATAACTGCCGGCCCAGCTGAGCCATCCGGGCCGGGCCATCCGGGCCGTGAGGGCAGCATCCTCACTACACTCAGCCCCTATGGAGATGCGCATTCTGGGCAGGACAGGCAGGGCCGTCTCGGTCGTCGGGCTGGGCACGTGGCAACTGGGCGCTGACTGGGGCGACGTGGCCGAGAAGGATGCGCTGGCCGTGCTGGAGACGGCCGCCGGGACCGGGACCACGTTCCTGGACACCGCTGACGTGTACGGGGATGGGCGCAGCGAGCGGATCATCGGCCAGTTCCTGGCGGGCAACCCGGGCGCGGAGGTCACGGTGGCCACCAAGATGGGCCGCCGGGTGGCGCAGGACCCCGCGTTCTTCACCCTCGACAACTTCCGCGCCTGGACCGACCGCTCCCGGGCCAACCTCGGGATGGACCGGCTCGACCTGGTGCAGCTGCACTGCCCGCCGACCCCGGTCTTCTCCTTCGATGCGGTCTACGACGCGCTCGACACGCTGGTCGCCGAGGAGCGCATCGCCGCGTACGGGGTGAGCGTCGAGACCTGCGCCGAGGCCCTCGCCGCGATCGCCCGGCCCGGCACCGCCACCGTCCAGATCATCCTCAACGCGTTCCGGCGCAAGCCCCTGGACGAGGTGCTGCCCGCCGCCCGCGCCGCCGGGGTGGGCATCATCGCCCGCGTCCCGCTCGCCTCGGGCCTGCTGTCCGGCCGGTACACCCATGAGACCACGTTCGCCGCGGACGACCACCGCACCTTCAACCGGCACGGCGAGGCCTTCGACGCCGGGGAGACGTTCTCCGGCGTGGACTTCGACACCGGCGTGGACGCCGCCCGGGAGTTCGCCGCCCTGGCGCCGGCCGGCGCCACCCCGGCCCAGGCCGCGCTGCGCTGGGTCATCCAGCAGCCCGGCGTGTCGACCGTCATCCCCGGTGCCCGCAACCCGGAGCAGGCCGAGCAGAACGCGGCCGCGGCCGGGCTGCCCCCGTTCAGCGACGCCGATCTCGCGGCCATCGCCGACCTGTACGACCGCCGCATCCGCGCCCAGGTCCACGACCGCTGGTAGAGGCCGGCGAGGGGAGGTGCGCCGGAGGCTGTGCTAGCCCGGGGGGGCGACCCCCCCGGACCCCCCACTTGCCCGCTTCCGTATGCACGTCGGCTGCTGCGGCAGCCGGGTTAATCGCCGGCTCGGCGAGGACACGCCTGCGGCGCGCCTCCCCTCGCCGGCGTCAGCGTCCAGGACTCCTCAGACACCATGAGGGCGGCGACGCCGGCGGGGCCGGGGCCGGGCTCGTCGGCCAGCGCTTCGGCCACCGCGGCCTGGTCCTCGGCACTGCGGTTCTGGCTCAGCTTGTACTTGGCCTCTACCGAGGCGATGGTCAGCTCCACCCCCACGATCCCGCGGAGCTGGCCGTTGATGTAGTCCGGCGGGGCGTCGGTCACCGCCCAGGGCGCGGACCGGCCGGCCTCGTGCCGCCGGGTCAGCCGGGTCACCACATCGCGCAGCCATTCCGGGTCACGGTGCACGGTCAGCGGCCCGGTGAAGTGAACCGTGACGTAATTCCAGGTGGGCACCACCCGCCCGTGCCGCGCCTTGCTCGGGTACCAGGACGGGGAGATGTAGGCCTGCGGCCCGCGCACGATGGCCAGCGCGCTGGACCCGGGGGCCACCGACTGCCACTGCGGATTGGCCAGGGCGAGATGACCGAGCAGCCGGCCGTGCCCGGCCGTCTCCTGGTCCCAGATGACCGGGATGAGGCTGGCGACGGGCTTGGTGCCATCGAACGTGACCAGGTCGGCAGTGGCCGCGGCGGCCACGAAGGCGGCGACGTCGGCGGTCTCGGACGCGGTGAAGTGGGCGGGGAGATACACGCTTATGAGGGTACGCACCCGGCGCGCCCGGGCCAGCCAGTCTGGCGCCTGCTCTCCGGCCGGTGACTCCGGCCCCGCCGCGACGTCCAAGCTAGTGACACTGCCCAGGCATTCGCGAAGGAGCCACCAATGCCCGCACGAGACACCGCCCCGGCCGGGGCGCCCTGCTGGGTCGACCTGCTGACCTCCGACGCCGGACGCAGCCGGGACTTCTACGGCCAGCTGTTCGGCTGGACCTCCACCGAACCGCAGGAGCAGTTCGGCGGTTACTTCAATTTCTCCAAGGATGGCGTCCTGGTCGCGGGGGGCATGCCCAGGCAGGCCGGCGTGGAAGCGCCGGAGACCTGGTCGGTCTACCTGGCCACCGATGACGCGCAGAAGACGCTGGAGGCCGCGACCGCCCACGGCGGCCAGATCCTGCTGCCCGCCATGGCGGTCGCCGACCTCGGCACCATGGGGATGGTCGCCGACGCGGGCGGGGCCGCGATCGGCCTGTGGCAGCCCGGCCTGCACAAGGGCTTCGGAGTCTTCGGCGAGGCCGGGACGCCGGCCTGGTTCGAGCTGTTCACCCGGGACTACCCGGCCAGCGTCGCCTTCTACCGCGACGTATTCGGGTGGGACACGCAGACCGTGGGTGACACGCCCGAGTTCCGGTACACGATCATGCAGCACGGCCCGGACCAGCTGGCCGGGATCATGGACGCGTCCGCGTTCCTGCCCGAGGGGGCGCCGGCCCGCTGGTCGGTCTACTTCGGCACCGACGACGCCGACGCCAGCCTGGCCGAGGTCACCCGCCTCGGCGGCTCGGTCATCAGGCCCGCCGAGGACACCCCCTACGGCCGGCTGGCCGAGGCGGCCGACCCGACCGGCGTCCACTTCAAGCTCGTCGCGCCGAACGAGGCCATGCCCGCGGGGAACTCCTGAGCCAGCGCAATTCCGGACATCGGCCCGGCCGGTGACGGAGGGGACTGGCGCCACAGGGGCGGCGCCAATCCTCTCCGTCACGGTGCGTGGCGGCTTACCCCTTATTTGCTCTAAAGCTGTCCCATACTGGTGTGTTTGTCATCAAAGGCCTCAGCGGCATTGCTAAATTGGCCCGGCGGCATGGGTTAGCCAGGGGACGCATGAGGATGGGGGACATCGCCGTGTCACGGGTACGCCTGCCTCGAACGTGGATGTCCGGAACCAGCCGGTGACCTGCCGTGGCTAGCGGGGCCGGCCGTCCCGGCCCAGGCCGCGTAGCGGACAGCGTGGCCCGGCACCCCTGGGTCACGGCGGCCGGCCTGACCGCCACCATCGCGGCCATGGCCGGCGGCGGCCTGGCGCTGGCCTTCTCCGGCGGCTCCGCCCGCCCGGCCCAGGACTGCGGGCTGGTGCCCTGCACCGCGGCCCTGCCCGCGTCGGTGCGGACCAGCGCGGCCGGGCCAGGCAGCGGGCCGGTGTCAGGCCGGACGCCCGCGACGGCCACGCCCACGGTCACCCGGCGCGCCCCCGCACCGCCATCCTCCCCGCTGCCCTCATCGGCGGCGACGGCGCCGGAGGCCGCCGCGCCCCACCGGGCCGGGCCAGCACCGGAGCCCGTCTCGTTCGCGGCGGCCGCGTCGTCGGCCGGGCGGGCCGTGTCCGCGGACCACGCCGTCGGGGTGGGCTACGGAATCACCCAGGACGGCCAGCAGGACATCCGCGGACAGATCGTTATTGTCAATAATGGGCCGGTTCCGCTGACGGGCTGGCGGATCAGGGTCGTCCTGCCCGGCGACACGGATTATCAGGTGCTGGACGCCGCGAACCGCTCGGCCGGCGACGCCCTGGTCATGGCGGCTCCGCTGGCTGGCCAGGCCATCGCCGCGGGCAGCACCGAGGTGATCGTGTTCACCGCCCGGGGCACGACCAGCACGCCGGCCCGGTCCACGTTCACCGATTCCGGCCGCCCCCGGCCTCGGGCGGCCCAGGGTTCCGCCGCCGCGCAGGACGCCGGTGCGGGGCAGGACGCCGGCGCCGGGACCGGCCCGGCGGCGTCCGGGCCGCGCCGCCACCAGGGGTGGCCCGGCGGATGGCTGGGCGGCTGGCTCCCGAGCGGCTGGCCGAACGGTTCCTGGCCCGGCCGGGGCGGCGCGGGCCACGGCTGGCCTGGCAGCGGCCGGCCCGGGCGCCACCACGGCTGGTGACCGTGCCCCGGCCGCCCCGCGGCGCCCGGTAGGGTTCGTCCCATGACTGACCGGGATGCCCTCGAGGCCCTCTCCTCCCAGGAACTTCACGATCGCGCGGTCCGCCGGGCCGTGCGGCATCTGGATATCGGGTTCCTGTGGCAGCTGCTGCGGGAGATCCCGGAGGGCGAGGCCGTCGCCGGGCACATCGACGAGACCGCGGCAGACGAGACCCAGCTGTCCGCCGTGCTCGATGACGCCTTCGGCCACCTGGACCCGGGCGTCGCGGATGCACTGCGCCCGGTCTACCTGGACTACCTGGAGAAGCACGGCGGGTGACCCCCGGGCGCCCTCAGCCCCGTGCAGCCAGCCCGGCAGCCAGCCCGTGCAGGACGAGGGCCGGTCAGGACGGGGGCCCGGCCGGCGGCTGCAGCGGCGCGGTTGAGCCGGGCGGGACCCGGCGGCTGGCTGAGGCCCAGCCGCTGCCCGAGGCCCCGCGGTGCAGGATCTCATCGAGCGCCGAGCTGACGCCGCCGTCCTCGTTGACCAGGCGGCGGACCACGTAGATGAGCGCGGGAATGGCCCAGAAATCGCCGCAGACCCACAGGATCGCGGCCCCGATCTCCTGGTCCGCGTACGGCGGCAGGGTGACTCCCGGCACGTGCTTGTACACCGAGTACCAGGCGCCCTGGGAGAAGATGCTCATCGCCATGGCCAGCATCCACATGACCACGTTGGTCGCGATCAGGGCGGCGGCCTGGGAGACCAGCGGCATCCGGCGCTGGAACGGTGGCGACGGGATGAACTGCAGCCAGAACAGCACGCCGGCCAGGAAGAAGCTCGCGTGCATGACCCAGATGTGCACGGCCTGATTGCGCGCCGCGAGGTCGAACAGCGCCGGGATGTGCCAGGCCAGCATCACGGCCGAGAACAGGATGACCGAGACCCACGGGCGCAGCAGGAAGCCGGCGACCGCCCGGAGCGGGCGTGACCAGCGGTCCCGCAGCACCGCGGCGGTCGCGGTCCGGCCGGCCGTGCCGGGCAGCCCGGCGAGCAGCGGCTGCCAGGGAGCCCCGGCCACGACCAGCGTGGGCGCGGCGAACATGAGCAGCAGGTGCTGGAGCATGTGCACGAAGAAGTAGTCGTCGGCCCAGTAGTCGAGGGGTGATACGACCGCGAGGAGCAGGACCGCGAGGCCGGCGTAGAACCAGAGCGAGCGGAGCCGCCGCTGCCGGGTCCGCTCCGGCCGGGACCGCCGGGCCAGCCGGGCCAGCCCGATCTCGTGCCAGGCCACCAGGACCGCGACCACGATCACGAACGGGTCGAAGGACCAATGGCCGACCAGGTAACTCACGGCATCACCTCATCCGGACGAGCCGTAGGGAATGGACACGTTGATGACCTGGGACCGGTTCCACGACGAGCCGCCGGACGACAGGGCCCAGACGGACAGCTGGCCGCCGTGGGCGCTCAGGGCCTGGAAGCCGCCACCCGGGGCGGCGGCCAGGGTGACCCCGCCATCCGGGGCCGACGACGCGGCGGCGGGCAGCGCGGGCAGGGTCCGCCAGGCGGCCCCGGGCCCGCTGACCGACACCGCCCGGCCTCCGGACAGCACCACGCCCAGCGAGCCTCCGGCGAACGCGGCCGACAGCGGGCGCGCCGCGCCGGGCTGGTACGGCCGGGACAGCGTCCACGACGTACCGTCCTGGTTCGACCACGCCCCGAGGAGCCGGGTGGCCGGGCCGCGGCCCGCGACCAGCAGCGCCGCGACGGCGTGGCCCGCCGAGGCCATCTGGAGCACCTCGACGTCCTGCCGGGCGAGTGCCGCGGGGAGGGCCGGGCCGACGGCGGACCAGCGGCCGCCGGCCAGCCGGAAGATCCCGGCCTGCCCCGCGCGGGTGCACGCCCCGGCCACCAGCGGGACGCCCGACGGGCTGTAGGCGACCGAGGTGAGCTGGGCCGGCCGGCAGCCCCGGCCCCCGGCCGCGGCCACCGCGTGCTCGCTGGCCAGCCTGGTCCAGGCCGCCCCCGGGTGGGCCCGGAGCTCCACATCACCCGTCCTGGTCAGCGCGATCAGCCCGCCGCCGGGCGCCGCCGCCAGCGCGTCCGGGCCGGCCGCGAGCCGGGCGTCCAGCAGGCCGGACTGGGTCCACTTCGCCCCGTTGTCGCTGCTGCTGGCCAGCGGCGAGAAGGACAGGTCCTGGCTCGGCCGGATCGCGGCGGCCAGGGCGGGGCCGCCTTCGGCCGCGACGGCGATCCCGCCGTTGCTGGCCACGCCCAGCGGGGTCGCCAGTTTCCACCCGTCGGCCCGGCCCGGGCGGACGAACACCTGCCAGAAGTTGTTGTGCTCGGCGGCGGAGCCGCCCATGACCAGCACCGCCCAGTTGCCGGCGGGGTAGCCGGCCGAGGTGGCCAGCGACAGGTGCACGTCCGGGGCGGCCGGGGCGGTGTGGCCTGCGGCTATGCTGCCGCAGCCAGCCAGGACGCCGGCCGCCAGGAGGGCAGCCCCCAGGACAGCCGGGCCCCGGACAGCCGCGGGTGCGGCGCGCCGCGGGCGGGTGATCACGAGGAACCCAGGGTCTGCTGCGCCGCGCTGGAGAGTTCACTGGCGAACGACGCCTGGGTGCTGGACGTGCCCGGGCCGGGATCGAAGTTCAGCTCGGTGCGGGTCCGGCCGGACCGGTCGATGACGTAGGCGATGTCGCTGTGCCCGATCATCCCGCCCGCCGGGAGGATCTGGGCGGCGATCCCGTACTGCCGCCATACCTTCTTGAGCTGATCGGCGCGGCCGGTCAGGTACTGCCAGTTCGCCAGGGTGTTCATGTGCTCCTGGCGGTCGAAGGCCGCGGTGTACTCGGGCAGCGTGTAGACGGGGTTGGTGACCACCGCGACCAGCTCCACCTGCCGGGACCGGCCGCCGAGCAGCTGGTCCGCCTGCCGGAACTCCTGGGCGATCAGCGGGCAGTCCGACGTGCACACCGGATCGAGGAAGGTCAGCAGGACCACTTTCCCGTGCAGGCTGGCCAGGCTGACCGTGCGGCCATGCTGATTGGTCAGCGTGAACGCGGGGGCCCTGAAGTTCAGCGGCGCGCTCGACCCGTCGATCGCCTGGGCCAGGATCGGCGAGGCGCTCGCGCTGGCCGACGCGGTCGCCAGCGGGATGACGCCGATGGCGGCGACCCCCAGCGCGCCGATGGCGCCCAGGGTCCGCGGGCTGGTGTTGCCGAACAGGGAGGCCAGGCGGCGCGGCCGGACCCGGCCGCGCCAGCCCTGCTGCTCCCCCGCGGGAGTAACCGGCTCACCCGGCGCGGCCGGGACAGCCGGCCCGGGCGCCTCAGCCGCGACCGGCGCGTCCGCCGGGGCTGGCGCATCGGCCGGGGCTGGCGCATCGGCCGGGGACGCAGCCGCGGCCGGGGACGCAGCCGCAGCGGGCGCAGCGGCGGGAGCGTAGGCCACGGCGAGGTAACCACCCGCCGCCACCAGGGCGAACGGGATCATGCTGTTGGGGTCGGTGCCGAGCCCGCCGAACACGCCCAGGTCCTGGACCAGCACCCAGACCGCGGCGCAGAACACCAGCAGGAGGCCGAGCGCAGGCCGCAGCACCGCGCGCTGCCCGCTGGCCAGGGCCAGGCCGGTAGCGGCCAGCACGATGACCACAACCAGGTTGACCGCGAACCCGTGCGCGGCGGCGAACGTCCCGAACGCGCTCACCCAGGACGACAGGAACCGGGGCTGCGAGGTCTGCGCCATGCCCGCCACCATGCTGGCCAGGTTGCCGGGCTGGCGGCCGACGGTGCCCGACCAGAATCCGTTGCCCGGCCACGCCTGGACCAGGGCCATCCCGGCCAGGAACACGCCGGTGACGGCCAGCACGACCCGGCCGAGCCGCTGCCCGGCCCAGGCCCGGTCGGGCAGCGCGATCAGCCCCCCGGCCACGGCGTACAGGAACGCGGCTCCCGGGGCACCGAAAAGCCAGCTCAGCCCGGGGGCGAAGATGCCGCCGAACGCCTCACCGAAGACCCACACCGCCAGGCCCCAGCCCACGCTGGCCAGCCCGCCGAGCCGGGACCAGGGACCGCGGGCGGCCGTGAGCAGCCAGATACCGATACCGACCTGGATCCAGACCGCCGCGGCGGCCGCGCTGACCGGGTGATACGTCCACCCTTTCGCGGCAAAATCCACCAGGCCGCGCACCCAGCCGGGGGCCCCGGCCGCCGACGGCTGCGTCACGTTGGTGGCCAGCCCCAGCGGCATGGCGGGCTGCGCCTGGAGCAGGCCGTCCAGGATCCACAGCACGCCGAACCCGATCCGCAGGACCTGCCGGCCGCGCGGCTCCGCCAGGTCCCCGGCCGCCGGCCGGAACGAGGTCCGCGACCCGGGCACCCACTCCCGGACGCTGACCCAGAGCATGGCGAGGAGAAAGAAGATGAGGAGCGCGATGATCCCCTGGTGGATGAGCGCGGACTGGAAAGCCGCGACCACCGTGGGGTTGTTCAGCTGGAGGGTCGAGCCCATCCCGGACATGACACGTGGCTCCTTCGTTCACCCCTGCTGGCTTTTACCTGCCACTCCTGATCCCAGAGGGGTGACACAACCGCCATGGCGGCGGGATTTACGCTGACGCGATCCTACGCCGCTCCGAACCCGGGTGATCACCGCATCCCGGCAGACGGTCAGTCACTATGCGTAGTCGCATGCCAGCAATTTTTCAGTATCTTTCCCGGGTGCCGCCTATGGCTCTCCCGGCCTGCCACCCGCACAATGAAGTGGAGGGGCCTGGTTGTCCAGAGTGACGCATGCGCCCAGGTGGGAGGCTAGGTGAGGGGGAGAATGCGGCGGTACGCCGGTAAAGCCCGGCCGTCCCGCCCGGTGTCCCGGACCCGCATGCTGCTCCGGGCGCGGCCGGCTGCATGGGGTGCGGGGCTGGCCGCCATGGTCACCCTGGGGATCGTAGCCACCTCACCGAGCGCCCACGGCGCGGAGCGGCTGGCAGGCCGGCTCGCCGCGGCGGTCAAGGAACTCCCCCGCGGGGCCCCGGCCATCCCTCCCGCCCTGCTGCACGGCCGTTTCTACAACGGGACCCCCGCGGTGGGGACCCTGTTCACCGTGAGCGGCGGCCGCCTCGGCCAGCACTTCTGCACGGCGAGCGTGGTGAACAGCGCAGTCAAGGACCTGGTGATCACCGCGGCGCACTGCCTGCAGGGCAGGCAGCCGGGCCAGGTGGCCTTCGTCCCGCGGTATCACCGGCACCAGGAACCGTTCGGCAGCTGGACGGTCACCCGGGTATTCGTGGACGCGGCCTGGGCCAACTCCCAGAACCCCAACGACGACGTGGCCTTCCTGGTCGTCAGCCAGCCCGGGGCCGCCAAGCCGGTCCAGGAGCTGACCGGCGGGGAGAACCTGGCCACCGGCTGGAAAGCCGCCCAGCTGGTCCAGGTCATCGGCTACCCGGACGGCCGGGAGCGGCCGGTCACCTGCACCGCCCGGACCCGGGCGTTCGGCACGCGGCAGATGGAGTTCGACTGCGGCGGGTACACCGACGGGACCAGCGGCGGCCCGTTCCTGGCCAACGTGCACCCGGCCACGGGCGAGGGCTGGGTAGTGGGCGTCATCGGCGGCTACGAGCAGGGCGGGGACACGCCGTCGGTCTCCTACTCGGCCCGGTTCGGGCAGCCGGTCCGGGACCTCTACGACCGGGCGGTCCGCAAGAACTGACCCGGGTGGCTCAGGACTCCGGCTCGGGCGGGGGCACGATCTTGTTCAGCTCGTCCAGCGCGTCCTGCGGCGGGATCCAGTCCGCCGCCGCGGCGTTCGCCTTGACCTGATCCGGTGAGGTCGCCCCGGCGATCACCGACGCGCAGCCCGGCTGGGCGGCCAGCCCGCCGATGGCCACGTCGAGCAGGCTGACCCCGTGGCCGGCGGCCCACCCGGCGAGCGCTTCGACCCGGTCGAGCTTGGGCTCGGTGATGTAGCTCTGCCGGCTGGCCAGCCTGCTGCCGGGCGGCGGGGCCTGGCCGCGCCGGACCTTGCCGGTGAGCAGCCCGTTGGCGAGCGGGTAGTACGGCAGCACCCCGACGCCGGCGTGGATGGCCGCGGGCACCACCTCGGCCTCGGCCTGCCGCTCCAGCAGCGACCAGTGGTTCTGCGCCGAGATGAACGCCTCCGTGCCGGCCTCCCGGGCCACGTGCGCGGCGTCGGCGATCTGCCAGCCCGGGAGGTTGGAGTGGCCGAGGTAGCGGACCTTGCCCTCGGCGACCAGTTCGCCCAGCGCGTGCAGGGTCTCGCCGATCGGCGTGACCGGGTCGGGCGTGTGCAGCTGGTACAGGTCTATGTAGTCGGTGCGGAGCCGGCGCAGCGACTGCTCGACGGCCCGCCGGATGTACGCCCGGCCGCCCTTGGCCCCGGCGGCCGGCCCGTATCCCATATCCACCCGCTGGTGGCCGAACTTGGTGGCCAGCACGATCTGGTCGCGCCGGGCGCCGAGCACCTCGCCGAGCATCTCCTCGGAGCCGCCGGCGTTGCCGTAGATGTCGGCCGTGTCGAACAGCGTGATGCCCGCGTCGATCGCCGCGTCGACGACCGCCCGGGTCTGCTGCACGTCGATCCGGCCGCCGAAGTTGTTGCAGCCGAGGCCGGCCACCGAGACGAGCAGCCCGCTGCTGCCCAAGGACCTGTACCGCATGACCCTGCCTTCATAGGTTTCCCGGGCCCATCTGGCCCGGTTCAGGTTACCGGCCGGTTCCCGGCCCCGGCCCCCGGCCCGGCGCCGCCGTAGGGGTGCCAGCCAATGGCTCAGGCGATACAGTGGCCGGGTCAGCGAAAAGGTGAATCCCCGCGTACTTCTCCCCCGCATATAGGCGCGGCACGTTGCGGTAATGCCCGCGCCCACCTGGACTACGCAGGTGCATGCTGTATGGCAGCCGTTCCCGGAGAGGAAGTGGGTCGATGGCAGATGCGGTCGGCGGCCCGACAGTCCTGCGCCTGCTGCTGGGGGCCCAGCTGCGCCGCCTGCGCGAGTCCCGGGGAATCAGCGCCCATGAAGCCGCGCAGGCCATCCGGGGCTCGGAATCGAAGATCAGCCGTATCGAGCTCGGCCGGAACGCGGTCCGCGAGATCGACATCGCCGACCTGCTCACCCTGTACGGGATAACCGACAAGGCCGAGCGGGAGCAGATGCTGCTGCTGGCCAGCCGCGCGAACCAGCCGGGCTGGTGGCATCGCTACCACGACGTGCTGCCCGCCTGGTTCCAGGCCTACATGGGGCTGGAGGAATCGGCCCACTCGATCCGCACCTACGATGCCCAGTTCGTGCCGGGCCTGCTGCAGACCGAGGATTACGCGTCCGCCGTCCTGGCCCTGGGTGACTACGCGCTCGACGAGGCAGAGCGCCTGGTCGTCCTGCTGAAGGAACGGCAGCGCCGCTTCGCGGCCGGCGGCATCCGCCTCTGGGCGATCATCGACGAGGTGGCGCTCCGGCGCCCGCTCGGAGGACCCGGGGTGCTCCGCGGCCAGCTGGAGTACCTGCGGGACGCATCCCGGCAGGCGTCCCTGACCCTGCAGGTGACCCCGTTTCCCGTGACCAGCTATGCGGCGCCGGGCTCGTTCAGCATCCTGCGCTTCGCCGACGCCGACATGCCCGACATGGTGTACGCGGAGCAGCTGACCAGCGCCACCTACGTGGACAAGCGGGCCGAGGTGGAGCGCTACCTCCTGGCCATGGAACGGCTCAGCATCGTGAGCGCGTCCCCGTCGGACTCGGTCAACCTCATCACCGGCATCCTGTCCGACCTGAACCAGACGGCCTGAGCCGCGAGCGGGTGCCCCCCTTCTCCGGGCGCTTACCTGGCCGGGAGAAGGGGGGCGCCGCTACCCCCCCGGGCGGATCGCCGGCCGTCTCGGGCCGGCGGGGTATGGCTAGCGGGCCGGGAGGTCGAACTCGCCGTTCCGGACGCCGGTCAGGAACGCCGTCCACTCGCGGCGGTTGAACACGTGCGGCGCCTTGCTGACATCTTTGGAATCGCGCAGCGCTACCAGGCCATTAGGCAAGTGCGCGATTTCCACGCAGCCCGTGACGCTCGAGGCGCTGCTCTTGAACCAGCGGGCATTGGTGAATTCCGGGGTCATCCCCACTATCCCTTCTATGGAGGTAGGAACATTCCTCAGGTGATGTCGCCAGCCATTCGTTCGATGAATTTGACTGTATCGGCTGGTGACAACGCTGCCGCCCGGAGCAGATCGAAAACGTCCGCGCAGGAGCGCACCTCGGCGTCTCTTTCCAGATAAGCGTGGCCGGCGACGCCCTCCGTGTAGACCACGTCCTGATCACCGCGCTCAGGAAACTCAAGGATGCAGAATGGGCCGTTCAGGGCCGGGTGCACGCCGCTGGACAGCGGCAGCACCTGCAGCGTCACGTTCGGCTGCTGGCTGGCCTCGAGCAGCCGGGCCAGCTGCTCGCGCATGACCTCCGGCCCGCCGATCATCCGGGAGATGACGGGCTCGTTGAGGATGCACCACAGCTTCAGCGGGTCCGACCCGGCCAGCACCCGCTGCCGCCCCATCCGCAGCTCCACCGACCGGTCGATCTGCCGGGTGTCCTGCCACCGGCGGACCGAGGTCATCACCGTGCGGGCGTAGCCTTCCGTCTGCAGCAGGCCGTGGACCACCTGGTCCTCGAACACCCGCAGCGCGGACGCCTCCGCTTCGAGGCCGACGTAGACGTCGAACCCGGTCGGGAGCACATCGTCGTACACGGCCCACCAGCCCTTGCGGTGGCCTTCCCGGGCCATCTCGATGAGCACCTGACGCTGCCCCGGGTCCTCGACGCCGTACATCTCGAACATGGTCATCAGGTAGGCGGTCCGGGTGGGCGCCTTGCCGGTCTCGATGCGGGACAGCGTGGACGCCGCCAGGCCCAGCTGGTCCGCGGCCTCTTCGAGTTTGAACGAGTGCGCCTCGCGCAGGCGTCTTAACTCGGAGCCGAGCCGCCGCCGCCGCACCGTGGGACCGATCGACACGGGCATCTCGCCTCCTCGAAGGCCGGTCCGGCACGATCCCGTCCCAGGTCAAGGGCGGGATGGACAGAACTCTTCCGGTACGTCAAGTAACGATACCGGACTTGCGAAAGGGATGAGATCTCATCTGAAATTTCGTCTGCCATATTTGTGCTACGCACTTGCGTGAGATGCACGCCCACTCCATCATGGATCTGACACGCCGTATCTGACCGGCTACCATCGCGGACCCTGGCGGCGGGGCGCCCCTGCTTGGGCGGCCCGCTGGCCGCGTAAGGGGGGGAACGCGCGCGCGGCCCGGGAAGGAGCGCAGCAGGGATGGGAGCCACCGCTTCCACGGCGGCCGGGGGGACACGCACCGGCAGCTCGCGGACAGTAGCTACGGACATGCCGCAGGGAACTGCGGCGGCCGCCCCCGGGCCGGTCATCGTGGGCAGCCTGAGCATCGCTGGCCGGACCAGGAACGTCGCGGAGGCGCGGGCGTTCGTGTCCAGGACTCTGGGCACGACGCATCCCTGCACCGACGTGGCCGTTTTACTGTGCTCTGAGCTCGTCACCAACGCGGTGCTGCACAGCGACTCGGGCCAGCCCGGCGGTGCAGTCACCGTGGTGGTCCTCGGCCTGCCCGGAGCGGTCCGGGTGGAGGTCGTGGACAACGGCTCGTCGCTCAGCACCCCGGTGGTCAAGGCCGAGGTCTACGAACCCGACGGGCATGGCCTGTTCCTGGTCGAGCAGCTCGCCGAGAACTGGGGCTACACCCGCGACGAGGTCGGCACCACGGTCTGGTTCCGGCTGACCTGCTGATTCCCGGCGCGAAGCGCCGGCCGTGAGACACCGGCCGCCCTCCCCAAACGTGCACTGCGCGGCCCCCGGGGGGAGGGCGGCCGGTTCAGCCTTCCCGGCGGGACCGGGCCTCGCGGCGGGAGGTCCCGCCGCCCCGGCCCGCGCCCGCGCGCCTCTCCCGCAGCCGCAGCGACACCCGGATCGGGCTGCCCTCGAACCCGAACTCCTCACGCAGCCGGCGCTCGAGGAAGCGGCGGTAGCCCGCCTCCAGGAACCCCGTGGTGAACAGCACGAAGTGCGGCGGCCGGATGCCCGCCTGGGTCGCGAACATGATCCGGGGCTGCCTGCCGCCGCGGGCCGGCGGCGGGGTGGCCGCGGTCACCTCGTTCACCCAGGCGTTCAGCCGCCCGGTGGGCACCCGGGTCTCCCAGCTCTCCAGGGCCTGCTCGATCGCGGGGACCAGCCGCTCCACGTGCCGCCCGGTCCTGGCCGAGATGTTGACCCGCGGTGCCCAGCGCGCGGTGTGCAGCTGCCGGTCGATCTCCCGGTCCAGCTGCTCCCGCCGGTCCTCGTCCACCAGGTCCCATTTGTTGTAGGCGATGACCAGGGACCGCCCCGCGTCGATCACCATCGAGATGATCCGCAGGTCCTGCTCGGTCAGCGGCTCGCTCGCGTCCACCAGGACCACGGCCACCTCGGCCCGCTCCAGGGCACCGGCGGTGCGCAGCGCCGCGTAGAAATCGGCCCCCTGATTCTGGTTAGCCCGGCGCCGGATCCCGGCGGTGTCCACGAACCGCCAGGTGGTGCCGCCCAGGTCGATCAGCTCGTCCACCGGGTCGCGGGTGGTCCCGGCCACCTCGTCCACCAGCACCCGGGTCTGCCCGGCCAGCTTGTTCAGCAGGCTGGACTTGCCCACGTTGGGCCGGCCGATGAGGGCTACCCGGCGGGGCCCGCCGGTCTCGCCGATCCGCTCGCGCGGAGTCTCCGGCAGCGCATCGAGTATCGCGTCCAGCAGGTCACCGCTGCCCCGCCCGTGCAGCGCGCTGACCGGCTGAGGCTCGCCCAGGCCGAGCGACCACAGGGCCGTCGCGGCAGGTTCCGCGATGGTGTCGTCCACCTTGTTGGCCGCAACGACAACCGGTTTGCCGGCCCGCCGGAGCACGGCGGCGACGGCGTCGTCCGCGTCGGTGACCCCGACTATGGCGTCCAGCACGAAGAGCACCGCGTCGGCGGCCTCCACGGCCACCCGGGCCTGCGCGGTGACCTGCTCGGCCAGCTCGCGGCGATTCTGGCCTTCCTCGGCGCCCGGGAACGGTTCCCAGCCGCCGGTGTCCACGACCGTGAACGCGCGGCCGCGCCAGGAGGCGTCGTAGGTCACCCGGTCCCGGGTGACCCCGGGAACGTCCTGGACGACCGCCTGCCTGCTGCCGAGGATGCGGTTGACCAGGGTGGACTTCCCGACGTTGGGCCGGCCGACCACCGCGAGCACGGGGACCCGGACATCGGGCTGGGTGTCATCGCCGTCCACCAGGTCGCCGGCGTCGGCCCAGTAGTCCTCGCCGCTGTAATCCGCGCTGCCGTAGTCCCCGCCACCGTTGGGCGCGTTCCCGGTCACCGGGACCACGCCGCATCGGCCCGCTCCCGGGCCAGGCCCTCGATCACGCTGATGACCTCATCGAGGTTCAGGGTGCTGGAGTCGATCAGCACGGCGTCCGGCGCCTTCGCCATCTGGGCCGCGTCCGCCCGGTCCCGGCGCTGCTGCTCGGCCTGGGTCAGCGCCACGGTGACCGCCGGGTCGGCGGCCAGGTCGGCGCTGCGCCGCTCCGCGCGGATGCTCTCGCTCGCGGTCAGGTACACCTTGACCGGCGCGTCCGGGGCGACGACGGTGCCGATGTCCCGGCCCTCGGCCACGATCCCGGCGCTCTCGGCGCAGGTCCGGGCGATAATGCCCTGCTGCATGGCGACCAGGCGGGCGCGCACCTCGGGGACCGAGGCCACCGCGCTGACCGCGTTGGACACCTCGCGGCCGCGGATCTGGGCGGTCACGTCGGTGCCGTCCACGCTGACGGCCGGGCGGCCGGGGTCGGTGCTCACCTCGATGACCGGCTGCTGCGCGTGGCTGGCGACCGCCCCGGGGTCACTCACCGGCACACCGCGGGAGAGCATCCACCAGGTCAGGGCGCGGTACATCGCCCCGGTGTCCAGGTAGCGCAGGCGGAGGCCGCGGGCGACACCGCGGGCGGCGCTGGATTTGCCGGACCCCGCGGGGCCGTCCACGGCAATGATGAGGCAGTCGGTCACGAGGGCGATGCTACCGGCGCACGGGCCATCCATTGGCCGCGAGCGCCTCGGTCAGCCGCCCGACGGCCTCCGGATGGACCGTCAGCTCGGCCACGCCGACCGGCAGGCCGGGGGAATGCTCGATGCCGATGTCCTCGATGTTGACCCCCGCCTCACCCGCCGCCTGGAACAGCCGCGCGAGTTCGCCGGGCCGGTCGGGGATGACCACCTGGACAGCCGCCTCGGCCCGGGCGGGCGCGCCCCGCTTGCCCGGGATCCTGGCCACCCCGGCCCCGCCCTGCTCCAGCAGGGCGGCGAGGACCTTCAGGTCCGGTCCTCCCTCGGGCCCGGCGGAGCTGGTTCCCGGGCCGGCGCCGGTACCGGGGTACGGCCCGGTGTCCGCCAGGGCCTCGGCGACCGCGGCGAGGTCCGCCGCCACCGCGGCGAGCACGTCGGCCACCGGGACCGCGTTGGCCGACAGGATCTGGGTCCACAGCCCGGTGTCACCAGCCGCGATCCGGGTCACGTCGCGCAGCCCCTGGCCCGCGAGGGACAGCGCCCCGTCGCTGGCGTCGGCCAGCCGGGCGGCCATGGCCGCGGAGAGCACGTGGGGCGCGTGGGAGACCAGGGCCACCCACCGGTCATGCTCGGCCGCGGTGACCTCGGCCGGCTCGGCTCCGCAGGTCCTGGCCAGGGCGGCGATTGCCCGCAGGCCCGCGGCGGAGGCCGGCGGGTCGGGGCAGATGACCCAGGGGCGGCCCAGGAACAGGTCCGCGCGGGCCGCGGCCGGCCCGGACCGCTCCCGGCCGGACAGCGGGTGCCCGGGCACGAACGAGGTCATGTCACAGCCGGCCGCCTGGGCCTGCCGGACCGGCAGCGTCTTCACGCTGGCCACGTCGGTGTACCAGCGGGCCAGGCCGGCCGCCTGGGCCCGGGCCAGGGTCGGCGCCACGGCCTGCGGCGGCACGGCGAGCACGGCCACGTCGGCCGGGCCGCCGGGCGGCGGTCCCGCGGGCACGTCACCGGGAAGTACCGTGCCCGCCCCGATGTCGGCGGCCAGCCGGGCCGCCGCGGGGTGGGAGTCGGCGAGCCACACGGCGACGCCCCGGGGCCGCAGCGCGAGCGCGACCGAGGTCCCGATCAGCCCGGTCCCGATCACGATGACGCGGGCCGGTGCTGGTGCTGTGGCCGCCTGGGTCAGGTCGGCGGGTTCGCGTCCGGCTGGTTCGCGCCCGGCAGGTGCGCTCACTGGGCGATGTCCAGCCGCAGGGCCGCCGCCCCGCGCAGGTAGACGTGCTGGATGGCCGAGCGTGGCCTGCTGGTCTCGACGTGCATCATCAGCCGCACCACGCGGGGCAGCGCGTGCGGCACCGGGATCTCGGTACCGCACAGCAGCGGCACGTCCTGGAAACCGATCTTGCGGGCGGCCAGGGCCGGGAACTCGGCGGTGAGGTCGGGGGTGGCGGTGAACACCACGCTGATGACGTCATCGGTGGCCAGGCTGTTACGCGCCATGACCTCGGTCACGAGCTCCGTCGTGCCCTCGAGGATCGCCGCCCGCTCGTTCGCGTCCACCTGGACCGCCCCGCGGATCGCCCTGACCGCCACCAGCCTGCTCCTTCACGCCGTCAGGTCCGAGGACTTCCTCCCTGGCCCGCTGTTACCCGCCAGGTTACAGACCGACGGCCGCGTACAGCTCACCTATCTCACGGGTGGTCAGCGGGCGGGTGGTGCCCGGCCGCTGCGACCCCAGCGCGACCGGCCCGACGTGGGTGCGGACCAGCCGGCTGACCGGGTGGCCGACCTCGGCCAGCATCCGCCGCACGATGTGCTTGCGCCCCTCATGCAGGGTGAGCTCCACGAGGGCCCGGGACCCGGCCTGCTCGACGACCCGGAACTTGTCCGCGGTCGCCACCCCGTCGTCGAGCTCGACGCCGGTGAGCAGCCGCCGCCCGACGTCGCGGGGCAGCGGGCCGGGCACGTCGGCCAGGTAGGTCTTCAGCACCCCGTAACTGGGATGGGCCAGCCGGTGGGCTAGCTCGCCGTCGTTCATCAGCAGCATGAGGCCCTCGGTGTCGTAGTCGAGCCGGCCCACGTGGTACAGCCGCTCCGGGTAGCCCTCCAGGAAGTCGGCGATCGTGGGCCTCCCCCGGTCATCCGACATGGTCGTGAGGACCCCGGCAGGCTTGTTCAGCGCCAGGTAGACCAGGTCCTGGCGGGACGGGATGCGCATCCCGTCCACCCGGATGACCTGGTGCTCCGGGTCGACCCGGGCGCCGAACCGGCGCACGGTCTCGCCGTTGACCTCAACCCGGCCCTCGCCGATCAGTTCCTCGCAGTGCCGCCGGCTGCCCACGCCCGCCGCGGCGAGCACTTTCTGCAGCCGCACCCCGCCCGGCACGTCGATGAGGCTGTCCCGGTCGTCGTCGTCCAGGTCGAAGTCGTCCGGGTCCTCGCCGGAGAGGGGAGACGTGCCGGAGGCAGGTTCTCGGGGGGGTGCGGGGGGTCGCCCCCCCGCGGCAGCAGAGCCTCGCCGGACCGGCGAATCCCGGGAGGGCCCGGGGGTCGCCCCCCCGGGCCCGCGGAGCCTCGCCCGGCCGTCGAATCCCGGGGGGCTCGTGGAGGCCGCTCCCCCGGGCCCGCAGAATCAGGTCCCCTGGCGCTCATCGACCGCATCCTCGACGTCCTCGACGTGCTCGGGCAGGAAGGGGGCGAGATCCGGGAGCTCGGCCAGGCTGGCCAGGCCGAGCCGCTCCAGGAAGTACCCGGTGGTGCGGTAGAGGATAGCCCCGGTCTCAGACTCGGTGCCCGCCTCCTCGACCAGTCCGCGCAGGGTGAGCGTGCGCAGCACGCTGTCGCAGTTGACCCCGCGGACGGCCGACACCCGGGCCCGGTTCACGGGCTGCCGGTAAGCCACCACGGCCAGGGTTTCCAGGGCGGCCTGGGTCAGCCGGACCTCCTGGCCGTCCCGGACGAACCGTTCCACCACCGGTGCGCACTCGGCCCGGGTGTAGTACCGCCAGCCGCCGGCCACCTCGCGCAGGTCGAAGCCGCGCTGCTCGGCGTCGTAGGAGGAGGCGAGGTCGCGCAGGGCCGCCGCGACTTCCTCGCGGGGGCGCTCGAGGACCTGGGCGATGACGATCTCCGGTACCGGTTCGTCCACCACCAGCAGGATCGCCTCGAGGCTGGCCCGCAAGCCGGGACCAGCCGCGCCCTCGGCCGGGCCAGCGTCGCCGTCCGCCGCGTCCCCGTCCGCCGCGTCCCCGTCCGCCGCGGCCCCGCCAGCCGCTTCGTCCAGCGGGTGCGGGCCGGCCGCCACGATGTCGTCCCGCAGGCCGCGCTCGCCGCCCGGGGGCAGTTCCCCGTTCCCCGGCAGCGCTGCGCCGTCGTCGCCCACCGGGACGGCCTCGTCCTCCATGCTCACGCGTCTTCCTCCTCGGCGTCGGCGCCCGCCCCGGCCACCGCGGCAGGCTCCGTTCCCTCGACCCAGGTCACGTACAGCTCCCCGAGCGGGGTCACCTGGTCGAACGTGACGTTACCTTCCCGGTAGAGCTCGAGCAGGGCCAGGAACCGGGCCACGATCTCATAGGTCCCCGAGCAGTCCGCGGACAGGCGCCGGAACGTCGCCCGGCCGAGCCGGCGGAGCCGGGCCGCGATGATGTCGAGCTGCTCGCGGACGGTAGTCGCCGGCGCGTGCAGGTGCTCGGTGGACACCTCAGGCACCGGGCGCGGGGTCAGGGCCCGGGCGGCGATCGCGGCGAACTCGACGGGGCCCAGGCCGAGCAGGACCTCCGGGAGCATCTCGGCGAACTGCGGCTCCATCGGCACCCGCCGGGCGAACCGGCGCCCCTGGACCGACATCCGGCCCGCGAACACCGCCGCAACCTCCTTATAGGCCCGGTACTGCAGCAACCGCGCGAACAGCAGGTCCCGGGCCTCCAGCAGGGCCAGGTCTTCCTCGTCCTCGACCTCCCCGCTGGGCAGCAGGCGCGCCGCCTTCAGGTCGAGGAGGGTCGCGGCCACCAGCAGGAAATAGCTGGCCTGGTCCAGGTCCCAGCCGTCGGCCAGGGCCCGGATGTAGGCGATGAACTCGTCCGTTACCTGGGAGAGGGCGACCTCGGTGATATCCAGCTTGTGCTTGGAGATCAGGCCGAGCAGCAGGTCGAACGGGCCCTCGAACACGTCGAGGTGCACCTCGAACCCGGCCGGGCCGGCACCCTGCGCTGCCTCACCACCGGGCTCAGCTGTCACCGCACCCATCACCGGCAGCCCGCCACCTCACGTCGTGTCCCGCAATCGCCCGGCCAGCAGGCTCGCCTCGCCTTCGGCATCCAGGTCGGCCAGCAGCACGGCGATGGCCTCACGCACCAGCCTGCCACGATCCACGGCGATCCCGTAACCGAGCAGGGCCAGACGGGCCCGCTCGAGGTCGAGAAGCTCGGCACCGGACAGGTACACCGTGATCTTGTGCGGGTGGGTCTCACGCCCGCTGGCCTGGCGGCCATCCCCGGTGGACGGGCCTGGTGCGGACGGGCCCGGCGAGGCCGGCCGCAGCAGCTCGGCGACGCCCGGCAGGCTTACCCGCCGCGGACGGGACCCGCGCCCCATCCGCCTCCCCGTTCCCGTTTCACTCTGCTTGCCCCACCCTGTTTGCCTCACTGGGCTCGCACACTGTGCCTGCTCGCTGGGCTTGCCTCACTGGTGCCAACGATCCAGTACCTCCCGGGCCAGCTCCCGGTAGGAACTCGCCCCGGTGGACGAGGAATCGAAGCTGGTGATCGGCTCGCCAGCCACCGTGGCGTCGGGGAACCGCACGGTGCGGTTGATCACCGTGTGGAAGACCTTGTCCCCGAACCCCTTGACCACCTCGGCGAGGACCTCACGGGAATGCAGGGTCCGGGAGTCGTACATGGTGGCCAGCAGGCCGTCGATGCCGAGCCGCGGGTTGAGCCGGCTCGAGACCTTGTCGATGGTCTCCAGCAGCAGGGCCACCCCGCGCAAGGCGAAGTACTCGCACTCCAGCGGGACGAGGACCCCGGCCGCGCAGGCCAGGGCGTTCACGGTGAGCAGGCCCAGCGACGGCTGGCAGTCGATGAGGACGACGTCGTACTCGGGCAGCAGCGGCTCCAGCACCCCGCCCAGCACGAACTCCCGGCCGACCTCGTGCACCAGCTGAACTTCGGCCCCGGACAGGTCGATGTTGCTGGGCACCAGGTCCATGCCGTCTACCGAGGTCTTGAACACCACGTCGGTCGCCTGCAGCCTGCGTTCCATCAGCAGGTTGTAGATCGTGTAATCGAGCTCGTGCGGCTGGATGCCCAGGCCCACGGACAGCGCGCCCTGCGGGTCGAAGTTGACCAGGAGCACCCGGCGCCCGTTCTCGGCCAGCGCCGCACCCAGGTTGATGGTGGTGGTGGTCTTACCCACCCCGCCCTTCTGGTTACAGACCGCGACAATGCGCGCGGGGCCGTGCTGGAGCAGCGGCTCCGGATCAGGGAAGGCGGGCACGGGTCGCCCCGTGGGCCCGATGGAGCCTGGTTCAGCGTGAATCAAGTGCGCCCCTGCTACCAACTGCTGCACCTCCCCGGCGGACTGGGCAAAAACCCCCGCTGGAACCCGGACTCTAGGGCCTGCCCTGGCCGCCGGCAAGCCGACTCACCGGAGCGTTACTCAATCCGGCTAAGGAGCGCAGGCCCGGAGGGTCTGCGCGAGTGGCGGTGCGGGGTTCAACTGAGGACACGCCGACCCCGGGCCAGCCACCCGCCAGCCACGACTAACCCAGGGAATAGCGGCTAGCCGAGGGCGCGGGGATGGGCGGCGGAGTACACCTCGCGGAGCTTGTCCACGGTCACCATGGTGTAGATCTGCGTGGTGGTCACGGAGGCGTGCCCGAGCAGCTCCTGCACGACCCGCACGTCCGCGCCCCCGTCGAGCAGGTGCGTGGCGTAGGAATGCCGCAGCGTATGCGGGGAGACCCCGTCCAGGCCGGCCCGGTCCGCAGCGGCCTTGAGCACTCCCCAGGCGCCCTGGCGGGTCAGCCGCCCGCCCCTGGCGTTCAGGAACACCGCCGGGCTGGCCGACGCCCGGCGGGCCGCAGCGGCCAGCGTGGGCCGGGCCCGGATCAGGTAGGCGTCCAGGGCCTCACGGGCGTACCGGCCGACCGGGACGACCCGGTCCCGGCCGCCCTTGCCGGCCAGCCGGACGGTGGCGGGGGGCGGCTGCGGCCCGGTGCTGGCCAGGGCGGGCCCGGCCGCGGTCGCGGGGGCGTCCGCCGCGAGGAAGCCAAGGTCATCGACGTCGAGTCCGACGGCCTCGGAGATCCTGGCCCCGGTCCCGTACAGCAGTTCCAGCAGGGCCCGGTCCCGCAGCGGGCGCAGCGCGTCACCAGCGTCAGCAGTTCCCGCAGCCCTGGTGCCCGGGGCACCGCTGCCCACGGCACTTGTACCTGCTGAACTGGCCCCCGCGGCGGCGATCAGCCGCTCCACCTCCGGCACCCCGATCGCGCGGGGCAGTTTCCGCGGGCTCACCGGCGGGTGGACCAGGCTGGCCGGGTCGGATCCGGCCAGCCCCTCGGCAGCGGCGAACGCGTGCAGCCCGCGGACCGCGACCACGGCCCGGCCCGCGGAACTGGCCGCGAGCGGTGAGTGCTCGTCGTCCCCTTCCCGCAGCCCGGCCAGGAACGCCGCCACGTCGTCGGTGGTGACCTCACCGATCACCGTCCGCCCCCGGCCGGCCAGCGTGGCCTGGTAGCGGAGCAGGTCGCGCCGGTAAGCGTCCAGCGTGTGCAGGGCCAGCCCGCGCTCGACCGTGAGGTGATCGAGATACCGGCTGACTGTGGCGTTGACGGTGGCGGGTCCGGCCGTGGTCAGCTGAGGACCTCGCTGGCGGGCACGGATGGCAGGCCGTGCGCGTCCGCGACCGGGGCGCAGGTCAGGCTGCCCTCGTGGGTGTGCAGCCCGAGCGCGAGCGCGGGGTCGGCGCGCAGCGCGTCGCGCCAGCCCCGGTTGGCCAGCTCGACCACGTAGGGCAGGGTGACGTTGGTCAGCGCGTAGGTCGAGGTGTGCGGCACGGCGCCGGGCATATTCGCCACGCAGTAGTACAGCGAGTCGTGCACCCGGTAGGTGGGGTCGGCGTGCGTGGTCGGGCGGGAGCCCGCGAAACAGCCGCCCTGGTCGATGGCGATGTCCACCAGCACCGAGCCGGGCTTCATCCGGGACACCAGCTCGTCGGAGACCAGCTCGGGCGCTTTCGCGCCCGGCACCAGCACGGCCCCGATGACCAGGTCGGCGTCGATGACGGCCCGCTCGATCTCGTAGGTGTTGGACGCGACGGTCTGGCAATGCCCCTGGTAGATGGCGTCCGCCGAGCGCAGCCGGGCCACGTTCTTGTCCACCAGCAGGACCTCGGCCTGCATGCCCAGGGCGATGGCCGCCGCGTTCATGCCGGAGACCCCCGCGCCGAGCACCACCACCTTGGCCGCGTAGACGCCGGATACCCCGCCCATGAGCACGCCCCGGCCGCCACCATCACGCTGCAGGTGATGCGCCCCGACCTGGGGAGCCATCCGGCCCGCCACCTCGGACATGGGGGCGAGCAGTGGCAGGGACCGGTCGGCCAGCTGGACGGTCTCGTAGGCGATGGCGGTGATACCCGAGTCGAGCAGCGCGTCGGTGCAGGGCCGCGACGCGGCGAGGTGCAGGTAGGTGAACAGCACCTGCCCCTTGCGCATCCGGTGGTACTCCTCGGCCACCGGCTCCTTGACTTTGAGGATCAGGTCGCCGGTCTGCCACACGTCGTCTGCCGTAGGCAGGATGGCGGCGCCCGCGGTCACGAAGTCCTCGTCCGGGATGGAGGACCCGGCTCCCGCGTCACGCTCGATGAATACCTCGTGGCCGCTCCGGGTCAGCTCAAGGACACCGGCCGGAGTGATCGCCACCCGGTATTCATGATTCTTGACCTCTTTGGGAACGCCTACCCTCATGGCTGCAAGCCTCTCCTTGTAACTCCGCACCCGGCCCCATTGCCGGATGCCCTGAGTCTCGCACCGCTCAGCCGGCCGCAGCGTCCGCAGGCCGCAAGCCGGCGAACCCGCTGCTCCGCGCGGCATACGCGGACAAGATACCCACCGCGGCGACCCCATTGTGCAGGTCACCCGCCAGCAAATGCCTGCAGCGCCTCGTCCAGCCCCACCCAGCCGAGCTGCAGCTGGGTTTCCTCGTGCCGGGGCACGAAGTCGCGCTGCGCCGCCGGGACCGCGACCAGGTCCCGGGCCAGGAAGACGCGGATCCACTCGGTGCTGATGCCCGGTGAGGAGTAGAAGTCGATCAGGATCTGCCAGTCGCGGGCCCGGTACCCGGTCTCCTCCAGCAGTTCCCGCTCCGCGGTGACCTGAGGTGGTTCCCCGCTCACGTCCCGCAGGCCCGCAGGCAGTTCCCAGAGCCGGTGGGCGACCGGGTGCCGGTACTGGCGGATCATCAGGACCCGGCCTGCCTGGTCCAGGGCGACGATCGCGACCGCCCCGGGATGCTCCACCACCTGCCGCTCCGCCACCTCGTGATCGGGCATCTGCACCCGGTCGCTGCGCAGGGTCACGATCGGGCCGCGGGCCTGCACGGCCGAGGAGACCACCGGCCAGCGCTCCGGCGTGTCCCTCAGCGAAACCGTGCCTTCCGGCGCGGCCGCTGTGGAAGTGGCTTCCTCGCGGGTCATGCGCTGGCCGCAGCCGGGTGGCTGAGGGCCGGGCCGCCCCGGCTGAGCGACTTGGCCCGCTCGCGCGCCGCGGCGACCAGGCCCGCGAACAGCGGATGGGCCCGGGTGGGCCGGGACAGGAACTCGGGATGCGCCTGGGTGGCGACGAAGAACGGGTGAACTTCCCGGTCCAGCTCGACGAACTCGACCAGGCGGCCATCGGGCGACAGGCCCGAGCAGAGCAGCCCGGCTTGTTCCAGGACCGGCCGGTAGGCGTTGTTGACCTCGTAGCGGTGCCGGTGGCGTTCTTCGACCAGGTCCGTCCCGTAGAGCTCGCGGATCAGGGACCCCTCGGACAGCACGGCCGGGAACAGCCCCAGCCGCATCGTGCCGCCCATGTCGCGCTCGCCCGCGACCACGTCCTCCTGGTCGGCCATGGTGGCGATGACCGGGTCGGGCGTATCCGGGTCGAACTCGCTGCTGTTGGCGTCGGGCAGCCCGGCCACGTCCCGCGCGACCTCGATGGCGGCGCACTGCAGCCCGAGGCACAATCCCAGCAGCGGGATCCCGTTCTCGCGGGCGTACCGGATCGCGCCGAGCTTCCCCTCGATGCCCCGGACCCCGAAGCCACCCGGGACCAGTACCCCGTCCACGTCCGCGAGCTGGCGCGCCGCGCCTTCCGGTGTCTGGCAGTCGTCGCTGGTGACCCACCGGATGTTGACCCGGGCGTCGTTGGCGAAGCCGCCCGCCCGCAGCGCCTCGGCGGGCGACAGGTAGGCGTCGGGCAGGTCAACGTACTTGCCCACCAGCGCGATCGTGACGCTGTGCGCGGGCCGGTGCACCCGGCGCAGCAGGTCGTCCCAGTCACTCCAGTCCACGTCGCGGAACGGCAGGCCGAGCCGCCGTACCACGTAGGCGTCGAGCCCCTCGGTGTGCAGGACCTTGGGGATGTCGTAGATGGAGGGAGCGTCGACCGCGGAGACGACGGCCTCCTCGTCCACGTCACACATGAGGCTGATCTTCCGCTTCAGCCCGTCGCTGATGGGCCGGTCGCTGCGGCACACGATCGCGTCGGGCTGGATGCCGATGCTGCGCAGCGCGGCCACGGAGTGCTGGGTGGGCTTGGTCTTCAGCTCGCCGGATGGCCCGATGTAAGGCAGTAGCGATACGTGAAGGAAGAAGCAGCGATCCCGGCCGATCTCGTGCCTGATCTGCCGGATGGCCTCCAGGAAGGGCTGCGACTCGATGTCGCCCACGGTGCCGCCCACCTCGGTGATGACCACGTCGATGCCCGGGCCGCCCATCTCGACGATGCGGGACTTGATCTCGTTGGTGATGTGCGGGATGACCTGCACGGTGTCGCCCAGGTAGTCGCCGCGGCGCTCCTTGGCGATCACGCTGGAGTAGATCTGCCCGGTGGTGACGTTGGCCGAGCCACGCAGCCGCGTGTCGAGGAACCGCTCGTAGTGGCCAACGTCCAGGTCGGTCTCGGTCCCGTCGTCGGTGACGAACACCTCACCGTGCTGGAACGGGTTCATGGTGCCGGGATCGACGTTCAGGTAGGGATCAAGCTTCTGCATCGTGACATTGAGGCCACGGAGCTTGAGCAGCCGTCCCAGGCTGGAGGCGGTAAGCCCCTTGCCGAGGCTTGAAGCAACTCCCCCGGTGACGAAGAGATGTCGTGTCGAAGATTGCCGTGAAGTATGCGGCGCAGCCAACAGAAGGCTCCCGTGGTCGGTGTGATGCGGGAATCCCGCCGGTCCACGGACCATCAGGATATCAGCCCTCGTATACCAACTGGTGCCCAGACACGCAAGGGACCCCGCAGCCCTGCTCAGCCCTACCGTAGATCAGCTGACGGCCGTTAGCACAGCCGTCAGCCCACAGCCGTTATAGCACCGTGGAGGAGCTCGGCTCGCCGTCCTGGTCCGGCGTCAGGCCGCCGCGGGGGTCTTCGCCGGCGGTCTGCGGGCCCCCGCCGGCGTTCTCTCCGGCCTCCCCGAACCGGGCCAGGAGAACCGCGGAGGTGACCGCCAGCACGAAGGCCACCCACGCGACCGGCGCCAGCCCGGGCCGGGTGTGGTCACCAAGGAACAGGATCCCGACGAGGGCGGGTGGCGCGGTCTCGGCCAGGACGACCGCGGCGGTGGCCACGGTGACGCTGCCGTTGTCCAGCGCGGCGGCGTAGATCATGAAGGACACCACGCCGCCCGCGACGGCCGCGTACGCGGCCGGGTCGCGGGCCAGTTCCGCCAGGGAGTATCCCGGCAGGATCCGCGCGGCCACGGCGACCACCCCGTAGCCCAGCCCGGCCACGGCGCCCAGCACGGGGGTGCGGGCCGCGCGGGGGAGCCGGGCGGCCAGGACGCCGGCCACGGCCACAGCCGCCACGGCCACGATGAGGGCCAGCTTGAACGGCCCGCTGACCGCCTTCGCTCCCTCGGCCCCGGCCGCGACGCCCAAGAGGCCCACGCCGACCACGACACCGGCCACGGCCAGCCATTCCCGCCAGGCCAGCTGCACGTTGATAAGCCAGGCGGCCAGGACCGCGGTCACGGCCAGGCTGCCCGCCACCATCGCCTGCACGGCAAACAGCGGCAGCCGCCGCAGCGCCACCAGCTGGGCCAGGAAGCCGATCAGGTCGAGGCCCAGGCTGGCCACGAACCGCCACTGACGGAGCATCCGGACGACCAGGCCGGGATCCACACTGCCGAGCGCGGTGCCGGCCGGGCCGCCGTCCGGGGGCCGGCGGCTCGCCGCGCGGACCGCCACGGCCTGCATGACCGAGGCGATCCCGTAGCACAAGGCGGCCGTGACCCCGGCCACCAGGCTGACCAACACGACTACGACACTACGCGGGGATCACCCCGCCGTGATGCCGTGCCGGGCCAGGCCGGCGCGGGCGGCCGGGGCGTCGGTGAACTGAATGCTCGTGATACCCAGGGCGGCCGCCCCGGCCACGTTCTCGGGCCGGTCGTCCAGGAAGACGACGTCCCCGGGTTCCGCGCCGAGCAGCGCGAGCGTGGCCCGGAAGCACTCCGGGTCGGGCTTGGCGGACTTGAGCGCGCAGCTGAACACCAGGTGCTCGAAGTGACTGGCCAGCGGCAGCTCCTGGACGGCCTCGGCCACATCGGCGGGCGCGTTGGACAGCAGCGCGAGCCGCTGGCCCGCCGCGGCCAGCGCGGTGATCAGTTCCACGGTGCCGGGCTGCAGGGTCAGCCAGGACGCGGTGTCCAGCCTGCTCAGCTCGGCGATCTCCGCGTGGGTGTAGGAACGGCCCAGGTCCGCTGCCACCCGCTGCCAGTAGGCGGTGACGTCCAGCGCGGCCCGGTCATAGTCCAGCCGGTACCGCCAGTAGGCCGCCTGGAAGTCCGCGGCCGGGCCACCGGAGGCACGGGCCAGCCGGGCCCGGTCTGCCTCGGTCTGCGGTTCACAGATCACCCCGCCGTAGTCGAATAGCACCCAGTTCATGCTCACCCTTCCGGCTGGTGTCAGGCTCTGCGAACCTACCAGCGCAGGCGGGGCGGCCAGGCCGGTGGCTTACCGGGCCGGGCTGGGGGGTGGCATGGTCGGGCTGGCATGCAGCCGGGGCCGGGCCGCTGCCCCGCAGCGCGGACGCTGCGCTGACCCCCAAGGCATGCGCGAGGACCGTCCAGAATCCGGGCGAGCGGACCGTCCAGCGCACCGGGCCGGCCCCGGTCACCGCGGCGCAGCCACCGGCCGCAGCGGTCACCACGGGAAAGCTCCTGGTGCCAGCGGCGAAACTGAGCCGGTAACTGAGGCCCCAGTCGGCCGGGCAGCTCATCGGGCCATGCGGCATGGCCGGAAGCCCGCAGACCGCCGCGGCCACCGCACGCGCTTGCGCGGGGCTCCGCACGGTCGTCCCGGCGGGAAAGGCGAAGTGCAGGTGATTCTGGGGCAGGGCGCTCACCCGGCTGACTACCAGCCGGGTCACCGACGCCTGCTTCGCGCACAGGTCCGAGCCGCCCGAGCTCCTGGGGCCTCCCGGGATGATGCCGCTCGGGCTGGCGGTGCTGGGGCTGGCCGACTTGGTCGCACTGGACGCGGTCACCATCTGGCTGCCGCAGCCGGCCACCACGGTCGCGGCGCCAGCGGCCGCCGCGATGAGCACCCCGGCGCGGGTGAGACGGCCGGAAAGGGTAACAGGCACGCCCATGGTGATCTCCGTTCCTGTTATGCCGCCAGGGACCAGGCCGGAAATGAGTGTGTCCAGGGCACTGAGCGGCGGCCTGGACCGCTCAGTGCCCTGAACTACAAACCCTTGGACGTGCGGGAGGCGCCAGCGGTTCCGCTCGGTAAGAACACGCCACGATCCGTGGCCCGGCCCCCTCGCCCGGCCCGAGGGCCGGGCAGCTGGCCTGTCCCGGCCCGGGGAAGCCGCTTCGTCGCCCGATCAGACGCCGGCCGCCTGCATCCCCCGCAGTTCGTGCTTCAGTTCCCTGATCTCGTCCCGGATCCGGGCCGCCACCTCGAACTGCAACTCGGCCGCAGCCGTGTGCATCTGCTCGGTCAGCTGGGAGATCAGCGCGATCAGGTCGCCCCGGGCGGCCCCGCCGCCCTCACCCTCGCCCGCGCCGCTGGCCGAGGCGCGCACCCGCGAGGACAGGCCCGGCACCGGGGTCTTGCCCCGGCTCTGCTGGCGCCCGCTTCCGCCGATCAGCTTCTCGGTGTCCGCGTCCTCCCGGACCAGCTGATCGAGGATGTCCGCGATCCGCTTGCGCAGCGGGGTGGGGTCGATGCCGTGCTCGGTGTTGTAGGCGACCTGCTTGGCCCGCCGCCGGTCGGTTTCGTCGATGGCCCGCTTCATGGACGGGGTGACCTGGTCGGCGTACATGTGGACCTGGCCGGACACGTTCCGCGCGGCCCGGCCGATGGTCTGGATCAGCGACGTGCCCGAGCGCAGGAAGCCCTCCTTGTCGGCGTCCAGGATGGACACCAGCGACACCTCGGGCAGGTCCAGCCCCTCACGGAGCAGGTTGATCCCCACCAGCACGTCGTACTCGCCGACGCGGAGCTCCCGGAGCAGCTCCACCCGGCGCAGCGTGTCCACCTCGCTGTGCAGGTAGCGAGCCCGGATGCCGATTTCCAGCAGGTAGTCGGTCAGGTCCTCGGCCATCTTCTTGGTCAGCGTGGTGACCAGGACCCGTTCTGACCGCTCGGCCCGCGTCCTGATCTCGTCCACCAGGTCATCGATCTGGCCCTTGGTCGGCTTGACGATGACCTGCGGGTCGATCAGGCCGGTCGGCCGGATCACCTGCTCGACCACGTCACCGCCCACGCGCTGCAGCTCGTAGGGGCCGGGCGTGGCGGACAGGTAGACGGTCTGGCCGATCCGCTCAGTGAACTCGTCCCAGGTGAGCGGCCGGTTGTCGATCGCGCTGGGCAGCCGGAACCCGTGCTCGACCAGGGCCCGCTTCCGGGACACGTCACCCTCGTACATCGCCCCGATCTGCGGGACGGTGTTGTGCGACTCGTCGATGACCAGGAGGAAGTCCTCGGGGAAGTAGTCGAGGAGGGTGTTCGGCGGGCTGCCGGCCTCGCGGCCGTCGATGTGCCGCGAGTAGTTCTCGATGCCCGAGCAGCTGCCCACCTGGCGCAGCATCTCGATGTCGTAGGTGGTGCGCATCCGCAGCCGCTGCGCCTCCAGCAGCTTGCCCGCCTTCTCCAGCTCTGCCAGCCGCTCTTCCAGCTCGGCCTCGATGCCCGCGATGGCCCGCTCCATGCGCTGCGGGCCCGCCACGTAGTGCGACGCGGGGAAGATGTACAGCTCCTCATCCTCGCTGATCACCTCGCCGGTCAGCGGATGCAGCGTCATCAGGCGCTCGACTTCGTCGCCGAACATCTCGATCCGGATGGCCAGTTCCTCGTAGACCGGGATGATCTCGATGGTGTCGCCGCGGACCCGGAAGGTGCCCCGGGTGAAAGACAGGTCGTTGCGCGCGTACTGCATGCCGACCAGCCGCCGGAGCAGGGTGTCGCGCTCGATGGTGTCGCCAACCCGGAGCGGGACCATGCGGTCCACGTACTCCTGGGGCGTGCCCAGCCCGTAGATGCAGGAGACCGAGGCCACCACGATCGTGTCCCGGCGGGTGAGCAGCGAGTTGGTCGCCGAGTGCCGCAGCCGCTCCACCTCGTCGTTGATCGACGAGTCCTTCTCGATGTAGGTGTCGGTCTGCGCGATGTACGCCTCAGGCTGGTAGTAGTCGTAGTAGGAGACGAAGTACTCGACCGCGTTGTGCGGGAGCATCTCACGCAGCTCGTTCGCGAACTGGGCGGCGAGCGTCTTGTTCGGCAGCATGACCAGGACCGGCCGCTGCACCCGCTCGGCCAGCCAGGCCACGGTGGCGGTCTTCCCGGTGCCGGTCGCGCCCAGCAGGACCGTGTCCCGGTCGCCGCTGGTCACCCGGCGCTCCATCTCGGCGATGGCCCTCGGCTGGTCACCGGACGGAACCATGTCCGTGACCACCTCGAACGGCGCCACCCGCCGCTGCAGGTCACTTACTGGCCGCACGATACTGCCTCCTCCCGGCGCCTAGAATCCCCGTCGCTAAACTCCCTCAGCCTCCACTGTATTTCCGGGGTCTGACAGAACGGACGGCGGTCAGGATTCCTGTGCGGCGTTCGCCCGGCGGCAGAGTTCGGCCCACAGGTCGCCGACCTCACGGTCGAGTTCGGCCAGGGACCCGGAATTGTCCAGCACGATGTCCGCGATGGCCAGCCGGTCCTCCCGGCTGGCCTGGGCGGCTACCCGCGCCGCGATCTGCTCACGGGTCATCCCCCGGTCCCGGACCAGCCGGTCTTCCTGGAGCCTCGGCGGGACGTCCACGACGACGACGAGGTCGAAGAATTCGGCCATGTGGTTCTCCGCGATCAGCGGGACAGCCTCGACCACGATGGCGCCGGGATCAGCACCTTGCTCCAGCTCCCGCATGCGCTCTCCGACCAGCGGATGGACGATCGCGTTGAGCTTCGCGCGCAGTTCGGCGTCGTAGAAGACGATCTCACCCAGCCGGTGCCGGTCCAGGGTGCCGTCCGCGGCCAGGATTCCGGTGCCGAACACGCCGACCACCTGGGCCAGGCCGGGGGTGTGCGGCTCGACTACCTCCCGGGCCACGAGGTCAGCGTCGATGATCAGCGCGCCGTACCCGGCCAGCCGCCGCGAGACCTCGCTCTTGCCGGTGCCGATACCCCCGGTCAGGCCGACTTTAAGCATGCTGCTGACCACCGATCCATGATCGCCCGGCCGCCGGCCGCGGCCTCAGGAAACCAGGGACGATCATGGATCGGTGCCGGGACCAGTGAGTTAGCTCTGGCCCCCGGACAGCTTGTCGCGGAGTGCGGCCAGGGCCTCGTCGGAAGCGAGTGCGCCACCGGGAGAGCTGTCCCGCTCCGGGGTACCCGACGTGTGCGTGCTGGCGGCCGCGTCCACGCCGTCCTCGGCGTCGCCGCTCTCGGCCTTGCGGGCCTCGGCGATCTGGCGGCGGTGCGCCTCGAACCGGGACCGCGCCTGCGCGTACTGCCGCTCCCACTCCTCGCGCTGGGTGTCGTAGCCCTCGAGCCACTCACCGGACTCCGAGTCGAAGCCGTCGGGATAGACGTAGTTGCCCTGGTCGTCGTAGGTCGCGGGCATGCCGTACAGCGTCGGGTCGAAGTCATCGCCGACCGCCTCGCCGGCTGTGCCCTCATTGGCCTGCTTGAGCGACAGGCTGATCCGCCGCCGGTCCAGGTCGATGTCGATGATCTTGACGAAGATCTCGTCGCCGACCTGCACGACCTGCTCGGGGATCTCGACGTGGCGGTCCGCCAGCTCGGAGATGTGCACCAGGCCCTCGATGCCCTCCTCGACCCGCACGAACGCGCCGAACGGCACGAGCTTGGTGACCCGGCCCGGCACGACCTGGCCGATCTGGTGGGTCCGGGCGAACTGCTGCCACGGGTCTTCCTGGGTGGACTTCAGCGACAGGGAGACGCGCTCCCGGTCCATGTCCACGTCCAGCACCTCGACCGTGACCTCCTGGCCGACCTCGACTACCTCACCCGGGTGGTCGATGTGCTTCCAGGACAGCTCGGACACGTGCACCAGGCCGTCCACGCCGCCGAGATCGACGAAAGCGCCGAAGTTGACGATGGAGGACACCACGCCCTTGCGGATCTGGCCCCGCTGCAAGGTGTTCAGGAAGTTCTGGCGCACCTCGGACTGGGTCTGCTCCAGCCACGCCCGGCGGGACAGCACCACGTTGTTGCGGTTCTTGTCCAGCTCGATGATCTTGGCTTCGATCTCCCGGCCCACGTAGGGCTGCAGGTCACGGACCCGGCGCATCTCCACCAGCGAGGCAGGCAGGAACCCGCGCAGGCCGATGTCGAGGATCAGGCCGCCCTTGACGACCTCGATCACGGTGCCGGTGACCACACCGTCGTCATCCTTGATCTTCTCGATCGTGCCCCAGGCGCGCTCGTACTGAGCACGCTTCTTGGACAGGATGAGGCGCCCTTCCTTGTCCTCCTTCTGGAGGACGAGGGCCTCGATGTGGTCGGTGACCTTGACCACGTCGTGCGGGTCCACATCGTGCTTGATCGACAGCTCACGGGAGGGGATGACCCCTTCCGTCTTGTAGCCGATGTCGAGCAAGACCTCGTCTCGGTCGACCTTGACGACGGTGCCCTCGACAATGTCGCCGTCGTTGAAATACTTGATGGTCTCGTCGATCGCGGCGAGGAAGGCTTCCTGCGACCCGATGTCGTTGACCGCCACCTTGGGGGTCGGGCTGGCCTGCGTGCTGCTCGTCATGTGTTGGTTGGCTCCGGCGGACAGAATAGTTTGGGGACGCGCCATACCGAGAGCCCGTCAGGTGGGCCCACAGGGTGCACTGGATTTGGCTGGCCGACCGGGCGAGCAACGGAGGGGCCTCACGGCCGCCCGTAACTTTGCCTGGCCACGGCGGACTGCACCAGAACACGGCGCAGCGCTCAGGATATGAGAGCTAGGCCACTCGGTCAATCGGAGACCCCGATCGCCGCATGATCGTTACCGCTGATTCAGCCCTGTGCGCAGTACCTTTCAACGCGGTTTCACGGCCTTTTAGTCCCGGTCTCAATTTGAGCGCGCCGCGCCCGGCGACGTAGGGCGCGGCGCAGGCTGCCCCCTCGGGACAGCCCACCGGAGTGAGGGAAAGCACGCCGCAGGGCCCCCTCGGGACAGCCCGCCGGAAGAGGGAAAGCGCTGCGCGGGGCGCGCTCCTCGGAAGGGGAGGCGCAGCGCGGGGCCGCCCCCTCGGACAGCTCGCCGGGGACGCGGAGGCGCGGCGCATGCCCCCCTCGGGAGAGCCCGCCCGGGACGCGGAGGCGCGGCGCGGGGGGCCCGCCGGGGAGCGGAGGCGCGGCGCGGGCAGCTCGCCGGCGAGGGGAGGCGCGGCGCAGCCGTGTCTCGCCGAGCCGGCGATCAACCCGGCAGCCGCCGCAGACGACGTGCCCACAGGAGCGGGCAAGTGGGGGGCTCCGGGGGGGTCGCCCCCCGGGCAACTCAGTGCCCGGCTTCGGCCCAGCTGCGGCCGGTGCCGAACGATACCTCCAGCGGCACGCGCAGCTGGAAGGCACCGCGCATGGTGCGCGTGACCAGGTCGCGGAGCGTGTCGAGCTCACCGGGAGCGACCTCGAAAACGAGCTCGTCGTGCACCTGGAGCAGCATCCGCGACCGCAGGCCTTCCTCCCGGAGAGCCTGGTCGACGCGGAGCATGGCCACCTTGATGACGTCGGCGGCGGAGCCCTGGATGGGAGCGTTGAGTGCCATCCGCTCGGCCATCTCCCGGCGCTGCCGGTTGTCGGAGGTCAGGTCGGGCAGGTAGCGCCGGCGGCCGAGCACGGTCTCGGTGTAGCCGTCCTTGCGGGCCTGGTCCACCACCGCGTACAGGTAGTCCCGGATCCCGCCGAACTGCTCGAAGTACTCATCCATCAGGGCCCGGGCCTCGTCCGGGGTGATGTGCAGCTGCTGGGACAGCCCGTAAGCAGACAGGCCGTAGGCCAGCCCGTAGTTCATCGCCTTGATCCGGCTGCGCATCTCGACGGTGACCTCGGCGGCCGGCACGCGGAAAACCCGGGACGCCGTCTCGGCGTGGAAGTCGTGGCCGGAGGTGAACGCCTCCTCCAGCGCGGTGTCGCCGGACAGGTCGGCCATGATGCGCAGCTCGATCTGGCTGTAGTCGGCGGTGAGCAGCGTCTCGTAGCCGCTGCCGACCACGAACCCCTGCCGGATCCGGCGGCCTTCCTCGGTCCGGATCGGGATGTTCTGCAGGTTCGGGTCGGTCGAGGAGAGCCGCCCGGTGGCCGCGATCATCTGGTTGTACGTGGTGTGGATCCGGCCGTCCTCGTCCGCCATCGGGATCAGCGAGTCCACGATGCTCTTGAGCCGGGCCACGTCCCGGTGCCGGAGCAGGTACTCGAGCACCGGATGGCCGGTCTGCGCCAGCAGGCCGGTGAGCGCCTCGGAATCCGTGGTGTAGCCGGTCTTGATCCGCTTGGTCTTGGGCAGGCCCAGCTCGGTGAACAGGACTTCCTGGAGCTGCTTGGGCGAGCCGAGGTTGAACTCGTGCCCGATGATCCCGAACGCCGCCTGCTCGGCCGCCTTCACCTCGCCGCCCAGGCTGGCGGACATGTCTGCGAAGTGACTGGTGTCCGCCGCGATCCCGGCCCGCTCCATCCGGGCCAGCACGCCGACCAGCGGCAGTTCCACGTCGGCGAGGAGCTGCGCGGCACCGCGCTGCTCCAGGTCGGCGTCCAGGGCGTCGGCCAGCTCCGCGGTGGCCCGGGCCCGCAGCACCAGCGCCACCGCGGCCTCGGCCTCACCGTCGTCCTCGCCGTCTTCCCCGGCGGACAGGTCCAGGGTGAGCTGGCCGGTGGTGGTCCCGCCGTCCCGCAGCTCCTTGCCCAGGTACCGCAGGGCCAGGTCGGCCAGGTCGAACGAGCGCTGCCCGGGCAGGGCGAGGTAGGCGGCCAGCGCCGTGTCGGTGGTGAGGCCGGCCAGCTCGAGGCCCCGGGCGGCCAGCGCGTGAATCGGCCCCTTGGCGTCGTGCAGCGCCTTGGGCTGGTCCGGGTCGGCGAGCCAGGCGGCCAGGGCCCGTTCGTCGTCCTCGGTCAGCGTGACCGGGTCCGCGAACACCCCGGCCCCGTCCCCGGCGGCCAGCGCGAGCCCGTCCATGGTGCCGGTGCCGCGGCCCCAGGTGCCGTGGACCGCGACGCCCGCCCGGCCGGTCCCGGTGGCATGCTCCTCCAGCCAGGCGGCCAGCTCGTCAGGACCGGGCACCGACACCTCGACGTCGAAGCCCTCGGCCGGCCCGGATCCCTCAGCGCCGGCCGCGGTGGGCGCGCCGATAATTCCGTTAGGGAGCGTGGTGTACAGGCGGTCGCGCAGGACGCGGAACTGGAGCGTGTCGAAGAGCTGGTGGATCTGGTCGCGGTCCCAGGGCACCGGCCGCAGGTCGGCCGGGCCCGCCTCGAGCGGGACGTCCCGGGCCAGCTCGGTCAGCTGCCGGTTGCGGAGCACGTCGCCGAGGTGCTCGCGCAGCCGGTCGCCGGCCTTGCCCTTGACCTCGTCGACCCGGTCCACCAGCTGGCTGAGCGAGCCGAACTCGGCGACCCACCGGGCCGCGGTCTTCTCCCCCACCCCGGGGATGTTCGGCAGGTTGTCGCTCGGGTCTCCGCGCAGCGCGGCGAAGTCCGGGTACTGGGCCGGGGTCAGGCCGTACTTCGCCTCGACCTCCTCCGGGGTGAACCGGGTCATGTCGCTGATGCCGCGCCGGGTCATCAGCACCGTGACGTGGTCGTTGACCAGCTGCAGGTTGTCCCGGTCACCGCTGACGATGAGCACGTCCATGCCGGCCTCGGTGGCCGCCACGGTCAGCGTGGCGATGATGTCGTCGGCCTCGTAGCCGGCCACCGACAGCCGCGGGATGCCGAGTGCGTCCAGCACCTCGAAGATCAGGCTGAGCTGGCTGCGGAAGTCCGCCGGGGTTTCCCGCCGGTTCGCCTTGTACTCCACGTACTGCTCGTGCCGGAAGGTCGGCTCGCTGCGGTCGAAGGCCACCGCCACATGGGTCGGCTGCTCGTCCCGGAGCACGTTGATGAGCATGGCGGTGAAGCCGTAGACCGCGTTGGTCGGCTGCCCGGTGGTGGTCGAGAAGTTCTCGGGCGGCAGCGCGAAGAACGCGCGGTAGGCCAGGGAGTGCCCGTCGAGCAACAGCAACCGCTCCCGCCGAGCCGCTGGTTCGGGTGCGGATGCGGGTGCCTGGGTCGCCTTCGTCGCCACGCAGGAAGTCTAGTAGCTGGTACCGACACCGGCGGGCGGACATGGCACGGCCCGGCGGCCGCCGGGAAGGCGGCGGCCGCCGGGCCGCGACGAAGCTGCTGGCCTGCCGCGCCGTTACCGCGCGCCGCAGGCCACCAGCCCGTATTTCACGAGTGGAACGCGAAAATCGTTGTTGAGTTGAAGGTCTTCCCAGGCGCCGAGAGTGGTGGACGGGAAGGCCGGCTGGTTGGGCGAGTCCGGGAAGTGCTGGGTCTCGAACGTGTACCCCGCGCCCTGCCGGTAGGTGTGGCCGCTGATGCCTACCAGCGTGCCGTTGAGGAAGTTGCCGCTGTAGAACTGCACGCCGGGCTGGTCAGTCCAGACGGTCAGCAGCCGGCCGCTCGACGGGTCGAAGGCACGGGCGGCCAGGTTGAGGCCGTCCGGACCGGTGGTCCTGGCGCTCTGCGGGTTCAGGATCCAGTTGTGGTCGTAACCCTGGGCGATGAGCAGCTGGCTCAGGCCCCCGGTGGCCGACGCGAAACTGGCCGGAACGTTGTCATTCGCACTCACGTCGCTGATCCGCGAGCCGATCGTGTGCGGCGCACGGAAGTCGAACGGCGTGCCCGCGACCGGGACCCCGTGGGGCAGCGGGAGCGGGATCTGCGTGTTGTCAGTGGGTGAGTAGTTGTTGGCGTTGATCTGGACGAACTGCCGGTAGGCCGAGCCCGCCGCAGAAGCCTCGCCCGCCAGGTTGAAGTAGCTGTGGTTGGTGAGGTTGAGCACCGTGGACAGCTTCTTGTCGTTGTTGGTGGCCTTGTAGTGGATGCCGATCTGGCCCCGGTTGTTCAGCGTGAACGTGACCACCACGGTGAGCTGCGCCGGGTAGCCGGTGCAGGCGGCGACGCAGCCCGGGGATCCGGCGGCACCGCTGGAGTCACCGTTGGGGCTGACCAGCGTCAGCTGCACGCCGGCCGCGCCGGGCGCGTGGACCGCCTTCGAGGCCCAGACGTGGTTGCCGAAACCGACCAGGCCGCCGTGCAGGCTGTTGACGCCGTTGTTGATCGGCAGCGTGTAGGTCGTGCCGTTCAGCTTGAACGTGCCCTTGGCGATCCGGTTGCCGTACCGGCCGATCGTCTCGCCGAAGTACGGGCCGCCGTTGGCGGTCACCGGCGGGCTGTCAAACTTCACGTAGTCAGCCAGCGTCTTGAAGCCCAGCACCACGTCAGCCTCGCGGCCGCGAGCGGACGGGACGTCAATCGACTGGATGATCCCGCCGAAGCTCAGGACCCTGACCCGCATGCCGCGGCAGTTGGTCAGCGTGTAGCGGTACACCGCGGTGTTCTTGCCGGTGTAGGGCTCGATGGTCTTGCCGAAGAACTGCCTGGATACGCTCGGCGAGCAGCCGCCGCCCGCGGGGGTGACCGGAGCCGAACGCATGGCCGCCAGCGACGCTACGGTCGCGACTGCGAGGCCGGCCGCCGCGCCGATTCGCAGCCCTCTTGTGCTGATCTTCCCTCTTAATACTGGACGCATGGAGATTCCCTTCGTTGGGTTCCCGGAGACTGGCACAGACAGCCCCCGGGGCATTGTTAACGCTCACCTACGGATAACGCCAGCGTTTCGGGAGAGAAGATCCGATCTTTTCCCGCTATGTGACTCGATGGTGATCTGGCAGGCCGGGCAAGTCCGGTACTGCCTCCCAAACCACGTATAGGCGACTTTGGTCACTTGAGCCACTACCTTCCCGTGAGCCCCGGCGTACCCAGTGGCCCGGGCGCGTGAACCGCGGAGTGTGGTGAACGGCGGGTCCCGGCGCGCGGCCAGCGGGCCGCGCGCTGCGGGGCGGGCCGGGGCCGGCGCGCGGCCAGCGGGCCGGAGCGCGGCCAGCGGGCCGGGAGCGCGGGGCGGGCGGGGCCGGCCTACGCTTCCCCTACGGCGCGGCAGGCGCCGGGTTGACTACTCCGGAGGCGCGGGTGGATCGGGACGGCGAGGCGCGGGTGGGCGAGGACGGCGCGACGTGGGCGGGCGACGGCGCGGCGCGGGAGGACAGCGCGTCGCAGGAGGACAGCGTGGCGCGGGCCGGCGGGGACGGCGCGGCGGAGATCCTGAAGGGCTTCGCCCGGCTCAGTGAGGGCACCCTGCCCGGCCGGATGGGCATCACCGTGACCGCGGCCAGTCCGGAGCAGGTCACCGGCACCATGCCGGTAGACGGCAACATCCAGCCCTACGGCCTGCTGCACGGCGGTGCCTCCTGCGTGCTAGCCGAAAGCCTGGGCTCGCTCGGCGCGGCGCTGCAGGCCGGCCCGGGACGGTTCGCGGTCGGGATCGAGATCAGCGCCACTCATCATCGCGCCGTCGCGGAAGGCGTAGTCACCGGGGTAGCCACCCGGGTGCACGGCGGCCGCACCACCGCCACGTACGAGATCGCGATCAGCGATGACCGGGGCCGCCGGGTCTGCTCGGCCCGGCTAACGTGCCTGCTCCGTGACCAGATCCCGCCCGGCGGCCATGATCCCGGCCACGTCACAGCGGCGGGAAGATGACCAGGCCAGTCCCTGTGCTTACGGGAAACCCCACGTGACCCGGCGTTTATCACAAACCGGCCAGGGAATGTCCGCCCCTTTGCGCCGCGCGGGGAGACCTCGCTACCGTGGTGGTGAGAGCCCGGGGAGCTGAGTAGAGAACGTGTCGGCCCGGGGAAGGCCGACACGGCACCAAAAGTTCCCCGGGCTCGATCCCGGGGAACGACCCAGCGTCCGCGGAAACCCAGCGTGGTCCGGCCCGGAGCGTCTCCGGGCGCAGATTTCAGCCCGGCCCGGACGCACGCGTCAGCCCGGCCCGGACGCAGGCTTCAGCCCGCGGAGTGCCCAGCCCGGAGGGCTCAGGCCCCGGAACCCGGCTTGGCGCCACCCGCCGTCTCGGTGCCGCCCGCGGCGCTGCTGGCGCCCGCGTTGCCGACGGCGGCGCCTGGGGTCATGGCCCCCTCGAGGATCCGCTCCGCCACGGTCCGCATGGCCAGCCGCTGGTCCATCGACGTCTTCTGGATCCAGCGGAACGCGTCCGGCTCAGACATCCCCTGCTCGGTCTGCAGCTTGCCCTTGGCCCGGTCGAGGAGCTTGCGCACCTCGAGCCGCTCCTTGAGCGTGCCGACCTCGCCGGCCAGCGCCGCGACCTCCTGGAAGCGGCTGACCGCGATCTCGATCGCGGGCACGAGATCAGCCTTGGTGAACGGCTTCACCAGATAGGCCATGGCCCCCGCGTCGCGGGCCCGCTCGACGAGCTCACGCTGGGAGAAGGCGGTCAGGATGACCACCGGCGCGATCTGGTCGGCGGCCACCTGCTCGGCGGCCGATATCCCGTCCAGGACCGGCATCTTCACATCGAGGATCACCAGGTCCGGCCGGAGATTGACGGCGAGATCGACGGCCTGCTGGCCATCGGCGGCCTCACCGACCACCGAATAGCCCTCTTCCTCAAGCATCTCCTTGAGGTCAAGCCGGATCAACGCCTCATCTTCGGCGATCAAAACGCGCAATGGGGTCTGACTCACGCTCATGATCGTACCGGTACCAGGTAGATTGACGTTCGGCCGAGCCAGTCGCGCACTGTCTGGCGGCGGCGCCCCGGTAGACCAACAGGCAGAGTCCATGGTCTCAAAAACCATGCAGTGTGGGTTCGAATCCCACCCGGGGCACCCCAGGTCACCTGCATCGTTCCCCTCACCCGAGACCCGCCCCGAGGGCCGCGGCGTCACCGATGCGGTGCACCCGCAGCGCGTTGGTCCGGCCCGGGGTGCCTGGCGGGCTGCCCGCCACGATCACCACCTTGTCGCCTTTATCACAACGCCCGATGTGCAGCAGGGCCTCCTCGACCTGGCGCACCATGGCGTCGGTGTGGCGGGCGGGCGGCACGATGAACGTCTCCACGCCCCAGCTCAGCGCCAGCTGGCTGCGGGTGCTGGGCTGCGGGGTGAAGGCCAGCAGCGGAATGGGCGAACGGTACCGCGCCAGCCGACGGGCGGTCTCGCCGGTGATCGTGAAGGCCACCAGGGCCTTGGCCCCGACGGCCTCACCGACTTCGGCGGCGGCCCGGGCGATGGCGCCGCCAGTGCTGACCGGCTCCTGGGCCAGGGCGGCCGAGGCAGCCAGGGGTTCCCGCTCGGCCTCGCGGATGATCCGGGCCATCGTCGCCACCGCCGGGACCGGGTACTCACCGACGCTGGTCTCGGCCGACAGCATCAGCGCATCCGCACCGTCCAGCACGGCGTTGGCGACGTCGGACGCCTCGGCCCGGGTCGGCCGCGGAGCGGAGATCATCGACTCCAGCATCTGGGTCGCCACGATCACCGGCTTGGCCCGGGCCCAGGCCTGCTCGACGATCCGCTTCTGCGTCATCGGCACCTGCTCCAGCGGAAGTTCCACCCCGAGATCACCGCGGGCCACCATTACCCCGTCGAAGGCCTCGATCACCTCCGCCAGCGTCTCGATGGCCTGGGGCTTCTCGATCTTCGCGATCAGCGGGAGCCGGACCCCTACCTCGTCCATGATCCGGCGCGCCGGGACCGCATCCTCGGGGCCCTGGACGAAGGACAGCGCGATCATGTCGGCCTGCAGGCCGAGTGCCCAGCGCAGATCCGCCTCGTCCTTGGCGGTCAGGGCGGGCACGCTGACCTTGACGCCAGGCAGGTTGAGGCCCTTGTGATCGGAGACGACGCCGCCCACGACGACCCGGGTGCGGACCCGGCCCCCGGCCACGTCGAGCACCTCCAGGACGACCCGGCCGTCGTCCACCAGGACCCGGTCGCCCGCCCGCACGTCATCGGCCAGGCCCGGGTAGGTCGTGCCCACTTCGTGCTGGTCCCCCGGCACCTCGTGCACGGTGACGGTGAAGTCCTGGCCGGCCAGCAGCCGGACCGGCCCGGCTGCGAACGTGCCCAGCCGGATCTTCGGGCCCTGCAGGTCGATGAGGACCCCCACGCTGTGCCCGGCGGCGTCGGACGCCGCGCGGACACACTGGTAGGCGGCGAGGTGGCCGGCCTGGGTGCCATGACTCATGTTCAGCCGGGCCACGTCGATCCCGGCCGCGACGAGTTCGGCGAGCCGCTCGGGGCTGGAGGACGCGGGACCCAGAGTGCAGACGATCTTCGCTCGGCGGCTCATGCTTATCGCCTTCCGGACGGGGCACCTCGCCTTCCAGGCCAAGCACCCGAATTGGTCTATACCACTCTAGGGGCCAGCGTTCTGGCCGCCGAGACCCACCACGCAAGATTCACCGAACAGTCATCCGACGTCACGAAACAGCAACACGGCCGCCGTCCGGGGGCGTCGCGATCTGGCAGCGATCACCCGGCGCTGGTCCCGACGGTGATCTCCGGGACCGTCACAGCGCCGACGAGGTCGGGAGATCAGCGAGGCGCCGCCACGGCCTGGGACGCGGCGCCCGGCAAGCCAGGCCGGAGGCCGGCGTCAGGTAAGGGAGCGCGCCGTGGGCGGGATGGCGACGGGCAGCTGGCTGTCGCCCTCCAGGTACTTATCCACGGCCGCCGCGGCCGACCGGCCCTCGGCGATGGCCCAGACGATCAGTGACTGACCGCGCCCCATGTCCCCGGCCACGAACACCCCGGGCACCGAGGTGGCGTACGCGCCGTCCCGGGCCACGTTGCCCCGCGCGTCGAACTCGACGCCGAGGTCGGTCAGCAGCCCGGCCCGGTCGGCCCCGGTGAAGCCCATGGCCAGCAGGACCAGCTCGCAGGGCAGTTCCCGCTCGGTGCCCTCGACCGGGCTGAACCTGCCGTCGGCCATCTCCACCTCGACCAGGCGCAGCCCGCGCACCCGGCCGGCGTCGTCGCCCGCGAACTCCTGCGTGGAGACGGCGTAGACCCGCTCCCCGCCTTCTTCGTGCGCACTCGACACCCGGTAGATCATCGGGTACGTCGGCCACGGCTGGTTGTCGGGACGGTTTTCCGTGGGCCGCGGCAGGATCTCCAGCTGGGTGACCGACGCGGCCCCCTGCCGGTGAGCGGTGCCGAGGCAGTCGGCCCCGGTGTCACCGCCGCCGATGATGATCACGTTCTTGCCCCGCGCACTGATGGGCGGGTCGGGCACCGGGCCCCCGCCGGTCCGGGACTGCGACGCGACGACGGCGCGGTTGGCCAGCGGCAGGAATTCCATGGCCTGGTGCACCCCGGCCAGGTCGGCGCCGGGGACGGGCAGCCCCCGGGCCACGGTGGCCCCGCCGGCCAGCACGATCGCGTCGAACTCGCCGCGCAGCTGTGCGGCCGTGATGTCCCGGCCCGCCGTGACGCCGCAGCGGAACCTGGTCCCCTCGGCCTGCATCTGCCACAGCCGGCGGTCCAGGTGGCGCTTTTCCATCTTGAACTCGGGGATCCCGTAGCGCAGCAGGCCGCCGGGGGCGTCGGCCCGCTCGAACACGGTGACCGCGTGGCCGGCCCGGGTGAGCTGCTGGGCCGCGGCCAGCCCGGACGGGCCGGAGCCGATCACCGCCACGCGGCGGCCGGCCGCGACCGCCTCGGCGCTCGGCGGCAGCGGCCGGACCCAGCCCTCGGACCAGGCCCGGTCGATGATCTCCACCTCGACCTGCTTGATGGTGACCGGGTCCGCGTTGATGCCGAGCACGCACGCGCTCTCGCACGGCGCCGGGCAGAGCCGGCCGGTGAACTCAGGGAAGTTGTTGGTCGCGTGGAGGCGGTCCGCGGCCTCCCGCCAGTCATGCCGCCAGACCAGGTCGTTCCACTCCGGGATCAGGTTGCCCAGCGGGCAGCCCTGGTGGCAGAACGGGATGCCGCAGTCCATGCAGCGTCCGGCCTGCGACTCCAGGGCCACGGGCGGGAAGTCCGTGTACACCTCCCGCCAGTCACGGATCCGCACGTCCACCGGCCGGCGGACGGGCGTCTCGCGGGGCGTGGTCAGGAACCCCTTAGGGTCAGCCATTGCGTAACCCCCCTCAGCCGTGCGCCGCGGCCATCACGGCCTGGTTGACGTCGCGGCCCTCACGCTCGGCCAGCCGGGCCGCGTCGAGGACCCGCTTGTAGTCCTTCGGCATGACCTTGCCGAACCGGGCCAGCGAAGCGTCCCAGTCGGCCAGCAGCCTCGCGGCGAGCTCCGACCCGGTCTCGGCCAGGTGCTGCCCGACCAGGTCACGCAGCCGGGTCGCGTCGTCGTCGTCCAGGTCCTCCAGGTCGGCCATGTCCGTGTTGACCCGGACCGGATCCGGGTCGAGCAGGTAGGCGAGGCCGCCGGACATGCCGGCCGCGAAGTTGCGGCCGACCGGGCCGAGCACGGCCACGACCCCGCCGGTCATGTACTCACAGCCGTGGTCACCAGTGCCCTCGGCCACCGCGGTGGCGCCGGAGTTCCGCACGCAGAACCGCTCGCCCACGACGCCGCTGAGGAACATCTGGCCCGCGGTGGCGCCGTAGCCGATCACGTTGCCCGCGATGATCTGCTCCTCGGCGGGGAAGCTCGCGTCCGGGTCCGGGGCCACGATGATCCGGCCGCCGGACAGGCCCTTGCCCAGGTAGTCGTTGGCGTCCCCGGCCAGGCGCAGGGTGATCCCGCGGGGCAGGAAGGCGCCGAAGGACTGGCCGGCCGAGCCGCGGAACCGGACCAGGATGGTGTCGTCGGGCAGGCCCTTGCCGCCCCACCGCCGGGTCACCTCGTAGCCGAGCATGGTCCCCACGGTCCGGTTGACGTTGCGGACCGGCAGGTCCAGGGTGACCGGCTTCGCGTCCTGGAGCGCACCCTCGGCCAGCTGGATCAGCGTGTTGTCCAGGGCCCGGTCGATGCCGTGATCCTGGGTGGTGGTGTTGCGGGTGGCCGCGCCCTCCGGCAGCGCGGGCATGTGCAGGATCGGCGTGAGGTCCAGCCCCGCCGCCTTCCAGTGCCCCACGGCCCGCTCGCTGTCCAGCAGGTCGGTCCGGCCGACCGCCTCCTCCAGCGTGCGGAAGCCCAGCGCGGCCAGGTACTCGCGCACCTCCTGCGCGATGAACTCGAAGAAGTTGACCACGAACTCCGGTTTCCCGGTGAACCGCTGGCGCAGCTCGGGGTTCTGGGTGGCCACGCCGACGGGACAGGTGTCCAGGTGGCAGACCCGCATCATGATGCAGCCCGAGACGACCAGCGGGGCGCTGGCGAAGCCGAACTCCTCGGCGCCGAGGAGCGCGGCGATGATCACGTCCCGGCCGGTCTTCAGCTGGCCGTCGGCCTGGACCACGATCCGGTCCCGCAGCCGGGCCCGGAGCAGGGTCTGCTGGGTCTCGGCCAGGCCCAGCTCCCACGGCGCGCCCGCGTGCTTGAGGCTGGTCAGCGGGGCGGCGCCGGTCCCCCCGTCGTGCCCGGAGATCAGCACCACGTCGGCGTGCGCCTTGGACACGCCGGCCGCGACGGTGCCCACGCCGACCTCGGCGACCAGCTTGACGTGCACCCGGGCCCGCGGGTTGGCGTTCTTCAGGTCGTGGATCAGCTGGGCCAGGTCCTCGATGGAGTAGATGTCATGGTGGGGTGGCGGCGAGATCAGGCCGACCCCCGGGGTGGAGTACCGGGTCTTGGCGATCCACGGGTACACCTTGTGCCCGGGCAGCTGGCCGCCCTCCCCCGGCTTGGCTCCCTGCGCCATCTTGATCTGCAGGTCGTCGGCGTTGACCAGGTACTCGCTGGTCACCCCGAACCGGCCGCTGGCCACCTGCTTGACCGCGGAGCGGCGCAGGTCGCCGTTGGCGTCCGGCACGAAGCGCTCGGCGTCCTCGCCGCCCTCGCCGGTGTTGGACCGGCCGCCCAGCCGGTTCATCGCGATGGCCAGGGTCTGGTGGGCCTCGGCCGAGATGGAGCCGTAGGACATCGCGCCGGTGGAGAACCGGCGCACGATGGCCGACACCGGCTCGACCTCGTCGATGGGGATCGGGCCGCGCGGGGCGGCCCGGGACGGCCCAGATGGCCCGGCGGCGGGCGAGCCGGCTGTGGCCACGTCGCCCCCGGGCGGCGCAGCCGCGGCCCGCGGCTTCCCGATGGGGTGCGGCCCGGTCGGGTGCAGCCCGCCCTGTCCGGCGTCCACGTCGGGCGGTCGAGGCGCGCGGGCCGGGAGCGACGCTGCGCCCAGCCCACGCGGGTCAGTGGGGTCATCGACGCCGCGGATGCGCAGCAGGCCGCGCAGCGTCATGAGCCGGGTGGACTGGTCGTCGACCAGCCGGGTGTACTGCTTGAAGATCTCGTAGCGGCGGCTCCGGGTCGCGTGCTGCAGCTTGAACACGGTCTCCGGGTTGAACAGGTGCGGCTCGCCCTCGCGGCGCCACTGGTAGTCGCCCCCGGTCTCCAGCCGCCGGTGATCCGGGCCGGCGCCGCGGGGCGGGAAGGCCCGGCCGTGCCGGGCCGCCGTCTCGGCGGCCAGCACGTCGAAGCCGACGCCGCCGAGCCGGGATGTGGTCCCGGTAAAGCAGGTGCTGACGATCTCCTCGCCCAGCCCGATGGCCTCGAAGATCTGCGCTCCGGTATAGGAGGCCACGGTGGAGACACCCATCTTGGACATGATCTTCAGCAGGCCCTTGCCCAGGGCCTTGACCAGGTTCTCCGCGGCCTTCTTGGCGGTGACCCCGTCCAGGAGGCCACGCCGGACCATGTCCTGCACCGTCTCCACGGCCAGGTAAGGGTTCACCGCGGCGGCGCCGTAGCCGATGAGCAGCGCGATGTGATGGCACTCGCGGGCGTCACCGGCCTCCACGACGAGCCCGGCCCGGGTCCGGGTCCGCTGCCGGATCAGGTGATGGTGCACGGTCGCGGTGAGCAGCAGCGACGGGATCGGCGCCAGGCCGGCGGCGGGAGGCGGTCCCCCCGGGCTGGCCGAGACCGGCTCGCCGCCGCGGCGGTCGGACAGCACGATGATGTGCGCGCCGCGGCCGATCGCGGCCGACACCTCGGCGCAGATCTCGTCGAGCCGGTCGCGCAGCGCGGGCCCGCCGCCCGCGACCCGGTACCGGCCGTCCACCACGTACGAGGCGAACCCGGGCAGGTCGCCGTCGTCGTTGATGTGGATGATCTTGTTCAGCTCGTTGGCCCCGATGACCGGGTACGGCAGCACGATCTGGCGGCAGGAGGCCGGGCCCGGCTCGAACAGGTTGCCTTCCGGGCCGGTGGAGGACTCCAGTGAGGTCACCAGCTCCTCCCGGATCGCGTCCAGCGGCGGGTTGGTGACCTGCGCGAACAGCTGGGAGAAGTAGTCGAACAGCAGCCGGGGGCGGTCGGACAGCACGGCGACCGGCGTGTCGGTGCCCATCGAGCCGATCGGCTCGGCCCCGGTCCGGGCCATCGGGGCGAGCAGCACCCGCAGCTCTTCCTCGGTGTAGCCGAACAGCCGCTGCGCGGTGATGAGCTCCGCGGTGGCGGGCAGGTCCCCGGCCCGGTCGGGCAGGTCATCGAGGTGCAGCAGGCCGGCGTGCAGCCAGTCCTCGTACGGGTGCTCGCTGGCCAGCGCGGACTTCACGTCCGCGTCTTCCAGGATGCGCCGCCGGCCAGTGTCGGCCAGGAAGACCCGGCCAGGCTGGAGGCGGCCCTTGCGGACCACATCGGCCGGGTCGATGTCGAGCACGCCGACCTCGCTGGCCAGTACCACGAGCCCGTCGCGGGTCACCCAGTACCGGCCCGGGCGCAGCCCGTTGCGGTCGAGTACGGCCCCGATCACGGTCCCGTCGGTGAACGCCACGCAGGCCGGGCCGTCCCAGGGCTCCATCAGGGTGGAATGGAACCGGTAGAAGGCGCGCCGGGCCGGATCCATCTCGTCGTGGTTCTCCCACGGCTCGGGAATCATCATCAGCATGGCGTGCGGCAGGGACCGGCCGCCGAGGTGCAGCAGTTCCAGGCACTCGTCGAAGCTGGCCGAGTCGCTGCCGGTCTCATCCAGGATCGGCAGCAGCCGCTCCATGCCCCGGCCGTCCGCGGACCGCGGGAACAGGTCGCTGGCCAGCATGGCCTCGCGGGCCCGCATCCAGTTCCGGTTCCCCCGGACCGTGTTGATTTCCCCGTTGTGCGCGATGTAGCGGTACGGGTGGGCCAGCGGCCAGGACGGGAAGGTGTTGGTGGAAAAGCGCGAGTGGACCAGGGCCAGCGACGAGACGTACCGCGGGTCGGCCAGGTCCGGGTAGAACGGCGCCAGCTGCACCGCGGTCAGCATTCCCTTGTAGCCGATGGTCCGCGAGGACAGCGAGACGACGTAGCAGTCGGTCTCGTGTTCCACCCGCTTGCGCAGGCAGTACGCGCGACGGTCCAGCGCGATACCGCTTTCACCATCCGCCGCAACGAAAACCTGCCGCAGCGTAGGTAGCACGTCCCTGGCACCACGTCCGCAGTACTCCGGGTCATAGGGGACGTCGCGCCAGCCGAGAGTGGTCAGGCCTTCCTCGGCGGCGAGCCGCTCCACCACCATCGCGGCCGCGGCGCTGCCCTGATCGTCAGCGGGCAGGAACACCATGCCGGCCGCGTAGCCACCGGGGGCCGGGAGCTCGAAGCCACACACCGCGCGGAAGAACGCATCAGGGATCTGGGTCAGGATCCCGGCCCCGTCACCGGTGTCCGGATCGCTGCCCTGGGCGCCGCGATGCTCCAGGTTGCGCAGCACGGTCAGGGCCTTGGCTACGGTGTCGTGGCTGGGCAGCCCGGCCAGGTCGGCCACGAAGCCGACGCCGCACGCATCATGCTCGAAGCTGGGATCGTAGAGCCCCACGGCGTCCACTGAAGCGGCAGGTGCCATCCGAACTCCTGTCGTCTCGTCCGAATTCGCTTTCTCGCATGCGGTCGGGACGACATTGGCCCTGCCAGGACCCCGGGAAGGGGGTATCGCTGGCTCCTCGAGCTACCGCTCGTAGGTTACACGGAGATTACGCCACCAGTGCAATCATCCCCGCTTCGTGTTGTTCGCGAAACACCTGACTCGCTGGAAACATCCGCTTCGCGAGGATTGCCCCCTGGATGTGCCCGGGCATCCCGGCCGGCAAACGCCGTCCGTCCGGGGGATGACAGAGGGGCCCGCCGGGTGAGCACTTCGGGTCCGCGCCTGCCCTTGGTCATGATCAGGTAGCCGACCGCGGCGATCCAGATGGCGATCATCGCCCACTGGTCCGTCCGCAGGCCGATCAGGTGGTGGGCGAAGTCGATGCGCAGCGACTGGACCGCGAAGCTGCCGGTCGCGTAGCCCGCCGCGTACAGCGCGAGGAGGCGGTCGCCCGGCAGCCGGAAGCGGCGGGCCGCCCAGATGAGCGCCACTCCGAGGGCCAGGTCCCACAGGGACTCGTAGAGGAACGCGGGCTGGAAGGTGGCGTAGTTCTCGTAGGGGATCACGCGGTGGGCCGGGTCGATCTTCACCGCCCAGGGCAGGCTGGACGGGCGGCCGTACAGTTCCTGGTTGAACCAGTTACCCCAGCGCCCGATGGCCTGCCCGAACGCGATGGCGGGGGCTGCGGCCCCGGCGACCGGCCCGAACCTCACCCCGGCGCGGCGGCAGGCGAGCCAGGCCCCGAGAACGCCCGCGACCACTGCCCCGGGCATGCCGATCCCGCCGTCCCAGACCCGGAAGATGTCGATCCAGTCCCGGCCCGGCTTGAAGTACAGCTCGTAGTCGGTGATCACGCTGTAGAGGCGGGCGCCGATCAGGCCGGCCGGGACCGCCCAGGTGGCCACGTCGAGGATCACGCCCGGGCGGCCGCCGAGCCGCAGGTACCTGCGGTTCGCCACGCGGACCCCGACGAGGATGCCGAGCACGATGCACAGCGCGTAACCCCGGACGGGCAGCAGCCCGAGGTGCCAGGTCCCGGGACCCGGGCTGGGCAGGAAAGCGACCGTTGTGCCGGGGGATGCCACGCCACGTGAGGCTAGTGCACCTGCTGGTAATTGAGTGGTTGTATTACCGGTTCCTCGCAGCCACCGGAAAACTCCTCACCCGGAACACACCGCGGCACTTCCAGGCGTGGCCGCCAGCGGGCCGCCGCCGGCCCGGCCTTCACGAGCCGGGCCCTCACCAGCCTGGCCTGCCTAGCTGACCGGGGCGCGGACCCCGGCGGCGAGCTCGGCGGCCAGGTCACGGACGGAGTCCAGCCCGGCCTGGGCATCCGGTGCGGCGAGCAGCCGCTGCACGAACGCCGACCCGACGATCACCCCGTCGGCGAAGCCGGCCACCTCCGCGGCCTGCACCCCGTCGCGCACGCCGAGGCCCACGGCGACCGGCAGGCTGGTGGCCTCACGGACCCGGCTGACCAGCCCCGCGGCCGCGGCACCGACGCTGTCCCGGGCCCCGGTGGTGCCCATCAGCGAAGCGGCGTAAACGAATCCGCGGCAGTCGGCGGTGATCCGCTCGATCCGGGCGTCCGACGAGCTGGGCGCGACCAGGAAGACCCGGTCCAGGCCGCACGCCTCCGCGGCCTCCAGCCAGTCACCGGCCTCCTCAGGCGGCAGGTCCGGGGTGATCAGCCCGGCCCCGCCGGCCGCGGCGAGGTCCCGGGCGAAAGCCGCGACGCCGTAGTGGTCCACCGGATTCCAGTACGTCATGACCAGCGTGGGCACCCCCGCGGCCGCCACCGTCTCGACGGTGCGCAGCACGTCGGTCACGTGGGTGCCGCCGGCCAGCGCGCGCTGCGTGGCCTCCTGGATGACCGGTCCGTCCATCAGCGGGTCGGAGTACGGCAGGCCGATCTCGATCACGTCCGCGCCCGCCTGCGCGATCGCCACCGCGGCCTCGGCCGCGCCGGCCACCGACGGGAACCCGGCGGGAAGGTAGCCGACCAGGGCGGCCCGGCCGCCCGCGGCCGCCTTCTCGAACGCGACGCTCACCGTGCTAGCCCGGGGGGACGACCCCCCGGACCCCCCGATGCCCGCGGATCGCTGGCTCGGAGGGGACACGCCTTCGGCGCGCCCCGCCTCGCCAGCGATATGAGCTGCGCTCATCGGGCGTTCTCCCCGTGTTCGAGTCACATGGCCTTCTTCGAGGTGGCCGAACCAGCGGGCGGCGATGTCCACGTCCTTGTCGCCCCGGCCGGACAGGTTGACCAGCAGCAGGGCTCCTGGGTCGAGTTCGCCGCCGAGCTGGAGCGCGCCGGCCAGGGCGTGGGCCGACTCGATCGCCGGGATGATGCCCTCGGTCCGGCACAGCAGCGAGAACGCATCCATGGCCTGGGAGTCTGAGATGGCCCGGTAGCTGGCCCGGCCGGTGTCGTGCAGCCAGGAATGCTCCGGGCCGACCCCGGGGTAATCCAGCCCGGCGGAGACCGAGTGGGTGGGCAGGGTCTGCCCGTCGGCGTCCTGGAGCAGGTAGGTGCGCATGCCGTGGATCACCCCGGCGGAGCCGGCCACCAGGGTGGCCGCGTTGTGGCCGCTGTCCGGGCTGTCCCCGCCGGCCTCGCAGCCGATCAGCCGCACGGACTCGTCGGGGATGAACGCGTGGAAAGCCCCGATGGCATTGGAGCCGCCGCCCACGCAGGCGATGACCGCGTCCGGCAGCCGCCCGGTCAGGGCCAGGACCTGTTCCCTGGCTTCCACCCCGATGATCCGCTGGAAGTCACGCACCATGGTCGGGAACGGGTCGGGGCCCATCACCGAGCCGATGCAGTAGTGGCTGGTCTCGACCGTGGTCACCCAGTCGCGGAACGCCTCGTTGATGGCGTCCTTGAGGGTGCGGCTGCCGGTGGCCACCGGGACCACCTCGGCGCCGAGCATCCGCATCCGCGCCACGTTCAGGGCCTGCCGCTGGGTGTCTTCCTCCCCCATGTAGACCACGCAGTCCAGGCCGAGCAGCGCGCAGGCGGTGGCGGTGGCCACCCCGTGCTGGCCGGCGCCGGTCTCGGCGATGACCCGCTTCTTGCCCATCCGCTTGGTCAGCAGGGCCTGGCCGAGCACATTGTTGATCTTGTGCGAGCCGGTGTGCGCCATGTCCTCGCGCTTGAGCAGGATCCGGCAGTCCCCGGCCCGGGCCGCGAACTGCGGCACCTCGGTCACCAGCGTGGGCCGCCCGGCGTAGCCGTGGAGCAGCTCAGCCAGCTCGGCCTGGAAGGCCGGGTCCGCCTGGGCCGCCGCGTACTCGGCCGCCAGTTCTTCCAGCGCGGACATCAGCGCCTCGGGGGCGAACCGGCCGCCGTAGGGGCCGAAGTGGCCGGCGTCCCGGCCCGCGCCGGGCGGCTGCCCCTGATCGTCGCGGGTGGTCACGGGGCTGGTCATCCGCGGTCACCCCGCAGCGCCGGGTGCGACCCGGCGGTGACCAGGTCAGCCACGGCCGACCGCGGGTCCTTGCCGGTGACCAGGCTCTCCCCCACCAGCACGGCGTCCGCGCCGGACGCCGCGTAGGCGAGCAGGTCATGCGGACCGCGGATGCCTGACTCGGCGACCTTCACGATGCCGTCCGGGATCTGCGGGGCCAGCCGGGCGAACACGCTGCGGTCCACCTCGAGGGTGGCCAGGTCGCGTGCGTTCACCCCGATGATTTTCGCGCCGGCGTCCCGGGCCCGCTCGAGTTCCTCGTCCGCGTGCACCTCGACGAGCGGGATCAGCCCGATGGACACGGCCCGCTCCACCAGCGAGACCAGCGCGTTCTGCTCGAGTGCGGCCACGATGAGCAGGACCATGTCCGCCCCGTAGGCCCGGGCCTCCCAGAGCTGGTAGGAGCTGACCACGAAGTCCTTGCGCAGCACGGGAACCTGCACCGCCGCCCGGACCGCGGCCAGGTCGGCGAGGCTGCCCGCGAACCGGCGCTGCTCGGTCAGCACGCTGATCACGCTCGCGCCGCCGGCCTCGTAGTCCACGGCCAGCGCCGCGGGGTCAGCGATCGCCGCCATCGCCCCCTTGGACGGGCTGGCCCGCTTCACCTCGGCGATGACCGCCACGTCCTCGCCCTTGAGCACCGCCATCGCGTCCTTCGGCGACGGTGCCTGCCCGGCCATGTCCTTGAGCTGATCGAGCGTGACCTCCCGCTGCCGGGCAGCGAGGTCGGCACGTACCCCGTCAAGGATCTCGTTGAGCACGCTCACGCGGTTCGCAGTCCCCTCGGGTTGAGTTCCTTGCGCCCCGATCGTAGCGAGGCTGTTTCTCTCCGGATGCGGGCCCCCTCCGGGCCGCACCGGCCCGGGCCCTGGTTTCCCCGCCCACGGGTCAGGGCGCAGGGCTGATCTGGAGGGGCGACGGAGCTGCCCTCACCTCCCTGGCCGCCGGCTGGCGTACTCTTCAGCCTAACCCGGGGCGCCCTGACGGCCGGCTCCCGTGACCGCCCGGGGTAGTCCCGGAACCCGCTGACGCGGTTCCCGGCCCGGCGGAACTGGTGCCGGTGGCGTTGGTACCGGAGTCAGGGGGGCCGGAGTCGGTGGGGTCGAGGCCCTGGCTCAGCGATTCCCACAGGCTGGCCGGGTCCGCCGTGGTGGACGGCTTGCGGCTGGCCGGCTGCTCGTAGCGGCTGGACATGACCGGCCAGCGGGCACCGCGCCAGGCCACCATCAGCCCGGCCGCGACCACCAGGAGCCCGCCGCACAGCACGGCCCAGCGCCACGGGAACGCGGCCATCTCCACATGGCTGGCCAGGGTGAGGCCACCTACGCCAGAGCCGCCCGTACCGGGGGTCGTGCCGCTGCCGATCGTGCTCCCGCCCGGCACCGAACTGGCCTGGGCGGTCGCACCGGCCGCGGCGCTGCGCACCTGCGCCGCGGTCACCGGCAGGCTTACGGACACGACGATGGCCACGCCGAACAGGGCGAGCAGCCCGCCCACGACCCGGCGGGCGAGCCTGCGGGTGGCCAGCACCGCGGCCAGGCCGGCCAGCGCGGCCAGCCCCAGCGCGCCCGCCGCGGGCACCAGGTCCTGGCCGCGGACCGCGATCCGGGACGTGGGGAGCGGGCGTGGCTCGACGGTCACCACCCGGGCCCAGCCCTGGCGGGCCGCGAGCAGCACGACCGCGGCGCCCACCGCGCCCGCCAGCAGCGTGAGCAGGTACTCACGCCGGGCAGCCGCGGCCGGGCGGCGGGTGCCCAGCCGCTCCGCCACCGGCCCTGGAGTTGTCATCCCACTGCCAGTCATCCCGCTACCAGTCATCCCACCACCGTGGCCGGCAGCGGGTCCGCGTCGAAGCAGGTCCGGTCGCCCGTGTGGCAGGCCCCGCCGCTCTGGTCCACCTTCACCAGCACGGTGTCCCCGTCACAGTCGAGCGCGACCGCTTTCACCTGCTGCACGTGACCGGACGTCTCTCCTTTTACCCAGTACTCCTGGCGGCTGCGGGACCAGTAGGTGCACCGGCCGGTGGTCAGGGTGCGGTGCAGCGCCTCGTCGTCCATCCAGCCGACCATGAGGACCTCGCCGGTGTCGTACTGCTGGGCCACGGCCGGGACCAGGCCGGCCGCGTCGCGCTTCAGCCGCGCGGCGATCTCGGGGTCCAGCGCGGAGGGGGACCGGGGGCCGGTGACCGCGCTCGCTTGCGTGTTCATAGCCCGATCCTCTCAGGTTCCCCGCGCCCGGCTTCTCCTGGCCGTTCCGCTCTGCCTGTTCCGCTGGCTTATTTGCACTGGCCTATTGCACGGGCCTAATTGCACGGCGCTCATTGCACGGGCCCATTCCGCTGGCCGGGCCGTATGGCTACCATCGCGGGATGACTCTCGCCCGGGATGAGCGCCTGGCTCTGTGCGCGCTGCTGGAGCAGACTGGCCCGTCCGCGCCCACGCTATGCGACGGGTGGACCACCCTCGACCTGGCCGCCCACCTGGTGCTGAGGGAACGCCGGCCGGATGCGGGGGCGGGCATCATGATCGGCCCGCTCGCCGGGTACACCCGGCGGGTGCAGCGCGGGCTGGCCGAACGGGAGTCGTTCGATGGCCTGATCGGCGCCATCCGCAACGGGCCGCCCCGGATGTCACCGTTCCGGCTGCCGGGCGTGGATGAGCGGGCCAACCTCGTCGAGTTCTTCGTGCATCACGAGGACATCCGGCGCGGCCGCCCGGGCTGGGCGGAGCGGAAGGTCACCCCGGAACTGTCGGAGGCCCTGTGGGGGCGGCTGGGAATGGCCCGGTTCATCCTGCGCAAGGCCCCGGTCGGAGTGGAACTGGTCCGCGACGACATCACCACCGACCCGGGCCAGAGCCGGGTCCGGATCACGGCCAAGGCCCGCACCCCGGTAGTAACGGTCACCGGCGCCCCCGGGGAACTCGCCCTCTGGACCGCGGGCCGGCGGGACGCCGCGCAGGTGCGCCTGGACGGCACCGAGGCGGCGGTCCGCACGCTGAAGGGTGCCCGCTGGGGACTCTGATTCCCCGCGGCGCCGCGTCCCGGCGCCGCGTGCGCAGGCTCAGAGGCGTGTCCCGCCTGTGACCTGCGGGTCACGGGACCGCCCTCCCGCCGTGACCTGCGGGTCACGGCACCGTGTCCCAGCCGTGACCTACGGCCCGCGGCACCAATTGTTCGCGCGCCATGCCTGCACCCTTCACGGGAAAAGCCGCAGTGCGTCACGATCCGGCCATCTCCTCGTCAGGTGCTACCGCGACGATTCCCCCGTCTGCGCCATCGGGGCGCAGATGCGGGCCGGCGCGCTCGCAGGTCGGAGGGGGACTAAGTGCCCAGGAGTAAGACAGTCGCGGCTGCGGCCATCGCGGTCAGCGGCCTGATGTTCGCTGCGGGATGCGGCAGTAGCTCGAACAGCGGTAGTTCAGGCAGTTCCTCCAGTTCGGGCAGCACCACCAACGCTGCGACAGCCACGTCCGCCGCCGCGTTCGGCGGAATGAATGGCCTGGTCGCCGCCTGCAAGAAGGAGGGGACGCTGAACGTCATCACCCTCCCGGCGAACTGGGCCAACTACGGCAGCATCATGAAGGACTTCACCGCCAAATATGGCATCAAGATCAACGACGCCAACCCCGATGGCTCCAGCCAGGACGAGATCAACGCGATGCAGCAGCTGAAGGGGCAGAGTCGCGCCCCCGACGTGCTGGATATGGGCACCTCGTTCGCGATCAAGGCGGACCAGGCAGGCCTGCTCGCCCCGTACAAGGTGGCCACGTGGAGCGCCATCCCGGCCAACACCAAGGCGTCCGACTCCACCTGGTACGACGACTACGGCGGCTACGTCGCCATCGGCTACGACTCGGCCAAGGTGAAGGTCGCGCCCGCGTCGTTCAAGGATCTGCTCAAGCCCATCTACAAGAACCAGGTCGCCATCAACGGCAACCCGACCCAGGCCAGCGCGGCCTTCTCGGCGGTCTATGCGTCCTCGCTGGCGAACGGGGGGTCGCTGGCCAACATCGAGCCCGGCATCCAGTACTTCAAGAAGCTGCATTCGGTCGGGAACTTCGTGCCGGTCACGGCGGGGCCGACCACCGTGCAGAGCGGGCAGACCCCGATCGTGATCTGGTGGGATTATCTGCTCGCCTCCGAGATCTCGAGCGTGGTCCCCACGTTCAAGATCGTGATCCCGACCGACGCGCACTACGCCGCCTACTACAGCCAGGCGATCAGCAAGACGGCCCCCAACCCGGCTTGCGCCAGGCTCTGGGAGGAGTACCTGTACTCGACCACCGGGCAGAACCTCTGGCTGCAGGGCAAGGCGCGGCCGATCGAGCTGCAGACACTCGTCACCAAGGGCACCGTGGACAAGTCGGCCGACGCGGCGCTCCCGGCGGCCCCGGCGGGCGGGCTGAACTTCCCCACCCAGGCGCAGGAGTCTGCCGCCGAGGCGAAGGTCGCGCAGCAATGGTCCAGCGTGACCGGTTAGCCGATGGCACAGCAGACTGACACGGTCGTGGCCCCGGACACCCCTGGCGGGTCCGGGGCCCGGCCGGGCCGGCCCCTGGGGGCCCGGCTGCGCAGCGCACGGACGCTGCTCGGCATCCTGCCCTTCACGATCTACGTGGTCCTGGGGCTCGTCCTGCCCGCGGTGGCGATCGCGGTGGGCGCCTTCCAGGACTCGACGACCGGCGACTTCACGCTGTCCAACATCAAGACCGCCGCATCCGGTATCTACCTGCACGGTTTCGGGACCACGCTCGGGGTCGCGGTGATCACCTCGATCGTGCCGGGCATCGTCGGCTTCCTGGTCGCCTACGCCATCTTCACGGCGAGGCGCGGCGCCGTGCTGCGCCGGTGCGTGATCACCGCGTCCGGCGTGTTCGCCAACTTCGGCGGGGTTCCGCTGGCGTTCCTGTTCATCGCGACGCTCGGCTCGACCGGCATGGTCACCCAGTGGCTGACCGACATCGGCCTCAACCCGTACACGAACGGGTTCAACCTGTACACGTTCAGCGGGATCGTGGTCGTCTACATGTACTTCCAGATCCCGCTCATGGTGCTGGTCATCCTGCCCGCCCTGGAAGGGCTCCGCCCCGCCTGGCGGGAGGCGGCGAACAACCTGGGCGCGGGGGCCTGGCAGTACTGGCGCTACGTGGGCGGCCCCGTGCTGCTGCCGGCCTTCCTGGGCTGCGTGCTGCTGCTGTTCGGCAGCGCGTTCTCTGCCTACGCCACGGCCGAGGCGCTGACCAGCGGGAGCGTTCCGCTGACTGCTATCCAGATCGGCTCGTTCCTGAACGGCAACGTGCTGGCTGGCCAGCAGAACGTCGGCAAGGCCCTCGGGCTCGGCATGATCGTCGTCATCGCGATCGTGATGACCGCCTATGCCGTTCTGCAGCGGAGGTCAGCGCAATGGCTGCGGTAACCGGCACCACCCTCGTGGAGGGCGCCACGCCCCCGGCCCGCCGGCCCCGGCGCGGGATACGGCAGTTCCCGGTGTGGCGCTGGGCGATCCTCGTCCTGGTCGGCTCCTACTTCGTCATCCCGCTGATCGCCGCGCTGCGGTTCACCGGCTTCTCCACCTTCCCGCAGGTCGTCCACCAGGAAGGCTTCTCCGCGGCCTTCGAGCTGTCGGTCAAGCTGGCCGTCATCACCACGGTTCTCACTATCGCGCTCATGCTGCCCACCACGGTGTACGTGCACCTGCGGCTGCCCCGGCTGCGCCGGCTGATGGAGGGAGTCACGATCCTGCCCATCGTGATCCCGCCGGTGGTCCTGATCGTGGGCGTGCTGGAGATAGCGCCCGGGTTCCTGAAGAGCACGCCGTATCTGCTCGGGCTGATCTACGTGGTGCTCGCGATGCCGTTCGCGTACCGGGCGTTCGACGCGGGACTGCGCGCTCTCGACCTGAACACGCTGGTCGAGGCGGCCCAGTCGCTGGGCGCGGGCTGGCGCTCGACACTGTGGCGGGTCATGCTGCCCAACCTGCGCACCGCGATGCTCTCGGCCACCGTCCTGACCGTGGCCCTGGTGCTCGGTGAGTTCACCATGGCCAGCCTGGACCTGTACCAGACGTTCCCGGTGTGGATCGTCGCGTTCGACCAGACCAGCGGGCCGATCTCGGTCGCGGCCTCGCTGCTGGCGCTGTTCGTGACCTGGATCTTCCTGCTGGCGATCACGATGATCGGCGGCCGCGGATCACGAAAGAAGGGCGGCGCCGAGGTCTCGCTCTTCTCAGTAAGCCGCCAGAACACAAACCCGGGGGGATCCTGATGACGACGAACGCGGGCCAGGCGACCGGCAGCCACTCGGATGGGGCCTCGCGCAGCACCTCCGGAGCCACCGTCGACCTGCGGAACCTGTCCCGGTCGTTCGGCACGACCCGCGCCCTGGACGGGCTGACCCTGCGGCTTGCTCCCGGGGAGCTGGTGGCGCTGCTCGGCCCCTCCGGGTGCGGGAAGACGACCGCGCTGCGCATCGTGGCCGGCTTCGAGACCGCCGACTCGGGCACGGTCGAGGTAGACGGCCAGGACGTGTCCCCGGTGCCCGCGGCCAAGCGGGATATGGGCATGGTGTTCCAGAGCTACAGCCTGTTCCCCAACATGTCCGCGCTGGACAACGTGAGTTTCGGGCTGCGGATGCGCAGGCTGGGCTCGGCCGAACGGCAGCGCCGGGCCGCCGACCTGCTCGACATGGTCGGCCTGGCCGCCCAGGCCAAGCAGTACCCGCATCAGCTGTCCGGCGGCCAGCAGCAGCGGGTAGCCCTGGCCCGGGCGCTGGCCATCGAGCCCCGGGTCCTGCTGCTCGACGAGCCGCTGTCCGCGCTGGACGCCAAGGTGCGGCTCCAGCTGCGTGAGCAGATCCGATCCCTCCAGCAGCGGCTCGGCACGACCACGCTGTTCGTCACGCACGACCAGGAGGAAGCCCTGTCCATGGCGGACCGGGTGGGCGTGATGCACGATGGCAGGCTGGAGCAGATCGCTACCCCGGACGAGCTGTATGACCGGCCCGCCACGCCGTTCGTTGCGGAATTCGTGGGGGTCATGAACCGGATCCCGGCCGACCTGCTGGAGTTGCTGGGCGCGTCCGGGCTCGCCGCGGACCTGACGCCCCACCGGCAGCGGCCGGGTAGCGCCGTGGACGTACTGGTCCGGCCCGAGGGACTGCGCATCGCGGCCAGCCCGACCGGGAACGGGATCGTGGTCGGCCGGACCTTCCTCGGCCAGCTGACCCGGGTCAGCGTCCGGCTGTCCGGGGACGTGGTCGTGCAGGTGGACCAGCAGAGCACCGAGGCGGCCGGGATCGCCCCGGGCGACCCGGTAGATGTCAGTCTGGCCGGGGCGCCGGTCATGGTCGCCGAGCGCTAGCCGGATTCCGACCGGCCGCCCGGGGCGGTCTTCCCGGCCCGCCCGGCCGGGCCGGCGCGGTCAGTGCCGGGGGGCGGTTACGCCGGCCAGCGGGAGCAGGTCGGCGATGGTGTCCAGGACGTGCGGGGCCTTGGCGGCCTCGAACTCGTCCCGGGTCGTCCCCCCGGTGAGCACGCCCGCGACCACGCCCGCCCCGGCGCGGCGGCCCGACTCGATATCGCTGGGCGTGTCTCCGACCACGGCGAGCTCACTGACCGCCCCGCCGCCCAGCCGTAGCAGCGCGGTGAGCGGCAGGTCGGGCCAGGGCCGGCCGCGTCCCGCATCGGCCGGGGACAGGGCGAGGTCGATCAGCGGCTGCCAGTCGAGCCGGTCGATGACCGCGTCCCGGGTAGCCGGGGAGAACCCGGTGAGCAGGCAGACCTGGATGCCCGCGTCGCACAGCGCGGTGATCACCTCGGTCGCCCCGGGCAGGGCGGTGACCCGCCCGGCGGCCACTTCCGCGGCGTATGCGTCCTCGAACGCGTCGTTGGCGTGCTGGGCGGTGGCCTCGTCGCCGAGGATCTCGCGGAACACCTCGATCTTCGACTGGCCCATGGTGGCGTGCACGGTCCGCATCGCCTGGTCGTGCGCTGCGCTGCCCGGCGCCGGGCCGAACCGGTCGAGGGCCGCGGTGAACGCGGCCATCACGCTGCCGTCGTCGGCGACCGTGGTGCCCGCCATATCCAGGCACGCGATCGTGATGCTGGTCATTGGATCCCTCCCGGGACTCAGGCGGCCGGCGGTCAGCCGAACGTGTCCTCCGCGATGGCCGGCGCACACGTCATGCCACGGCCGCCCGGCCCGGTGACCAGCACCACCCCCGGCGCCACCTCAGAGCGGTGATAGAGCTCGGTGCCGGTGACCTGGCTGTACACCCCGGCCCAGCGGCGCCGGACCGGCGGTATCACGGTGCCGAGCAGCCGCGCGGCCACGGCGAGCAGGTGCTCATAGGCATCCTCCTCGACGTCGAACCCGAACGGCTCGGTGTACTCGTGCGTGTCGCCGATCGTGAGGCCGCCGTCCAGCCGCTGGACCAGCAGCAGCTGCGCGCTGACCCGGGCGGCCTCCGGGTCCTGCGGGGCCAGCCGCTGGCGGCCCGGCAGGTCGAAGGCCGGGTAGTAGCGCATCGAGTCCCCGTCCGCCACCGAGGTGGTCAGCTCGTCGTCGAGCGGCGCAGTCTGCATCATCTGCAGCCGGACCCGGCGGACCGGCGGGTCCGGGAACGCGGCCAGGTGCGGGCCGGCGATCCCGGTATGGGCCGCGCCGGGGCAGAGCACAACCAGGTCGGCGCGGTGCCAGGCGCCGGTGTGGTCGCGCACCGCGTGCGGGGCCATCTCGACGGCTTCCCGGCCGGGCAGCCACTCGTACGGGGGCTGCCCCGGCGCGCCATCCAGCAGGTGAGCGCGCAGCGCCAGGGGCACCCGGCGGGGTTCCACGGCCGCGTCCGCCCGGCAGAGCAGTCCGCCGGTGAACTCGCCGCGCAGCGCCGGGTTCACCGCCCGGACGGCCGCCGGGTCGAGTAGTTCGTAGTCGCGCAGGCCCGCGTCCGGCCGGGCCGCGGCCTCCTTGAGCAGCCCCAGTTCCGCGTCGTCCCGGGCCAGCGTCAGGGAACCGTTCGGGCGGAAGCCGGTGCCCGGCACCTCCCCGGCGATCTCCGCCCACCGGGCCCGGGCCCGGCGGGCCAGGTCCAGCTCGGGGCCGCCCGCGCGGCCGCTCACCCAGATCAGGCCGAAGTTGCGGACGCTCGCGCCCCGGGAGCCGGGCTCACGTTCGAGATGGGTCACCGCGTGGCCATGCCGGCGCGCCTCCAGCGCGTGCATGAAGCCCAGCACGCCCCCGCCCACGACTACCACCGACATCCGCGCGGCCTCCCCAGCCAGAGCCCCTAGTCAAACGGGACGCGGTGACGCGGGGCTGAACACCCGGCGCCAGGCTGCCCAACGCACGAAAACATCCCCCGACGGGCCATAATCCAGGCTGTCCGGGTACTACCCGGGCAGCCGATGGCACACCATGGAGTTGGTCTCTCGCTGCGGTCCCGCCGCGCCGGGGGGGTTCGAAGGCGAACGGAGGGCTGTGAAGTGCAGGTACTCGGCATCGACATCGGCGGCACCGGGATCAAGGCCGCGCCGGTGGACACGACCAAGGGGACGCTGCTCACCGAGCGGGTCAAGGTGGAGACGCCCCACCCGGCTCAGCCCGACGCGGTCGCGGCCGTCGTGGCCCAGCACGTGAAGAACTTCGACTGGACCGGGCCGGTGGGCCTCACGTTTCCCGGCGTGGTGGTGAACGGGGTGACGATGACGGCCGCCAACCTGGACCCCGCATGGGTCGGGCTGGACACCCGGGCCCTGTTCACTAAAGCGGCGGGTGTCCCCATCTCGCTGATCAATGACGCCGACGCGGCCGGGCTGGCTGAGATGAAGTTCGGCGCGGGCGCCGGGCATCAGGGCACAGTGCTGATGCTCACGTTCGGCACCGGGATCGGCAGCGCCCTGTTCCGGGACGGGATCCTGGTCCCGAACACCGAGTTCGGCCACATCGAGATCCGCGGCCGGGACGCCGAGAAGCGGGCCTCCGAGCGGGCCAAGGAACTGCACGACCTCAGCTGGGGCAAGTGGGCCGGGCGGGTGGACGAGTACCTGCGTCACGTGGAGGCGCTGACCGCGCCGGACCTGATCATCATCGGCGGGGGGATCAGCCGCAAGGCGGACAAGTTCCTGCCCCTGCTGACCTCGTTGCGGGCCACGGTGGTGCCCGCCGCGATGCAGAACGACGCCGGCATCGTGGGGGCCGCCCTGGCGGCCGGTCTGGACGCGCCCGTGGAATGAGGACCCCGGGCTGAGCACCCCGGGCTGAGCACCCCAGGCTGAGATCTCGGCGCCTGAGCACCCCGGGCTGAGATCTCGGGCTGAGGATCTCGTTTGCCCGGGACCCGGCGGGCGGTTGCTACCTGACCGGGTAGCCCGCGCCGCGCAGCGCGTCCTTGACCTCGCTGATCCGCAACTGGCCAAAGTGGAACACGCTGGCCGCCAGCACGGCGTCTGCCCCGGCCCCGACCGCGGGGGCGAAGTGGGCCAGCTCCCCCGCCCCGCCGCTGGCGATGACGGGCACGTCCACGACCGCGCGCACCGCGAGGATGAGTTCCAGGTCGAAGCCCGCCTTGGTGCCGTCGGCGTCCATGGAGTTGAGCAGGATCTCGCCGACACCCAGCTCCGCGCCGCGGGCCGCCCACTCGACCGCGTCGATCCCGGTACCCCGGCGCCCACCGTGCGTGGTCACCTCGAAACGAGCGGCCCCATCAGCCACGCGGCGGGCGTCCACGGACAGCACCACGCACTGCGAGCCGAACCGCTGGGCGGCCTCCGCGAGCAGTTCGGGGCGGGCGATGGCCGCGGTGTTCAGCGACACCTTGTCCGCCCCGGCCCGGAGCAGCCGGTCCACGTCCGCGACGCTGCGCACCCCGCCGCCCACGGTGAGCGGGATGAACACCTGGTCGGCGGTCCGGCCCACCACGTCGATCATGGTGTCCCGGCCGCCGCTGGACGCGGTGATGTCCAGGAACACCAGTTCGTCGGCGCCTTCCGCGTCGTAGGCGGCGGCGAGTTCCACCGGGTCACCCGCGTCGCGCAGGTCGCGGAAGTTGACCCCCTTCACCACGCGCCCCGCGTCCACATCCAGGCAGGGAATTACCCGCACCGCCACCGTCATGGCGTTCCCCACCCCGCAGCCCATCCAGCCCCGCCTGTCCCACCAGCTTCGGCAGACCACTCCCGCCGCAAGCAGGACCGGGCGCGGGGCGTGCGGGCGGGACGCGGGAGGACGTGCGGGGCGGAAACCGGGACCCCCCGGGCTCGCGGGGGCATCAGGTGCCGATCCCGGGACGGTAGGCGACCGCCTCCACCTCGACCAGCATCCGGGGGTCGACCAGCCCGGCAATCTCGATCATGGTGGCGGCGGGCATCGTGTCGCCGAACGCGTCCCGGTGCGCCCGGCCGTACTCCTGCCAAAGGGAGATGTCGGTGACCAGGATCCGGGTGCTCACCACGTCGGCCAGGCCCAGGCCCAGCGGCTCCAGTCCGGCCGCCACGTTTCGCAGTGCCTGCGCGGTCTGCGCGTACGCGTCACCCTCGTGCACGAACTCCGCACCCTCGACCGAAGTGCAGCCGGACAGGAAGACGAAGTCCCCGGCCGCGACCGCGCGGCTGTACCCGACGACCGGTTCCCACTCCGTGCCGGTGAAGACCCGCCGGGTCATGCCGCCACCGCCTCGAGCGCTTCCTCCAGCGTGAACGCCCCGGCGTACAGCGCCTTGCCCACGATCGCGCCCTCCACCCCGTCCGGGACCAGGGCGGCGATGGCCTCCAGGTCGGCCAGGCTGGACACGCCACCGCTGGCGATCACCGGCCGCGCGGTCCGGGAGCAGACGTGCCGCAGCAGGTCCAGGTTCGGCCCCGACAGCATGCCGTCTTTCTTGATGTCGGTGACCACGTACCGGGCGCAGCCGTCGGCGTCCAGCCGCTCCAGCGCCTCATCCAGCTCGCCGCCCTCGCGGGTCCACCCCCGGGCCGCGAGCCGGGTGCCGCGGACGTCCAGGCCCACCGCGATCTGGTCGCCGTGCCTGGCGATGGCCGCCCGGACCCAGTCCGGGTTCTCCAGCGCTGCGGTACCCACGTTGACCCGGGCGCAGCCGGTGGCCAGGGCGGTGGCCAGCGAAGCGTCGTCGCGGATGCCCCCGGACAGTTCCACCGCGATGTCGAGCCGGCCCACCACCGAGGCCAGCAGCTCGGCGTTGGACCCGCGGCCGAACGCGGCGTCCAGGTCCACCAGGTGCAGCCATTGCGCACCGGCCGCCTGCCAGGCCAGTGCGGCCTGAAGCGGCTCGCCGTAGTCGGTCTCGGTCCCGGCCGCCCCCTGGACCAGCCGGACCGCCTTGCCCCCGGCCACGTCCACGGCGGGCAGCAGGGTCAGCCCGCCGCCCGGCACCGAGGCATGGCCCGCCGAAGCACGGTCCTCCGAAGCACGGTTTCCCCGGGCACCGTTTTCCGGGGCACCGTTGCCCGAAGCGCGGGAGGTCATCGCACCATCTCCAGCCAGTTGGCCAGCAACGCGGCACCCGCGTCGCCGGATTTCTCGGGGTGAAACTGGGTCGCGCACAGAGGGCCGTTCTCCACCACCGCGATGAAGGGCTCCCCGTGTGTCGCCCAGCTGGTCAGCGGCGGCGTCATCCACGCGGAGGCCGGCATGGGCAGGTCCAGGGCCGCGTAAGAGTGCACGAAGTAAAACCGCGTGCCGGGGTCAAGGCCGGCCAGCAGCCGTGACCCGGCGCCGGCCTCGACGGTATTCCACCCCATGTGCGGGAGCACCGGCGCGTGCAGCCGTTGCACGGTGCCGGGCCACTGGCCGCAGCCTTCGGTGTGCAGGCCATGCTCGACACCCTCGCTGAACATCACCTGCATGCCGACGCAGATGCCGAGCACCGGGCGGGATCCGGCCAGCCGCCGGTCGATGATCTGGTCGCCGCGCACCGCGCGGATCCCGGCCATGCAGGCGGCGAACGCGCCCACCCCCGGGACCACGAGGCCGTCCGCGCTGAGCGCGGTATCGAAGTCGGTGGTCACCTCGGTGTCGGCGCCGGCCAGTCGCAGGGCCCGCTGGGCGGAGCGGATGTTGCCCAACCCGTAGTCCAGGACCGCGACCCGGGGCCGTCCGCTCACCGTGTCTCCTGGGGCGTTGTCTCCTGGGGCGTTGTCTCTTGGGGCGTTCGCGCGGTCCGGTGACCAAACCGGACGGCCCTCACAGGACACCCTTGGTGCTGGGGATCCCGGGCGCCCGCGGGTCAGGGGCCGCGGCGGCCCGCGGGGCGCGGGCTACCGCCTTGAACTGGGCCTCGACCAGGTGGTGCGGGTTGCGCCCGGTCACCTCCAGGTGCAGGCATATGGCGGCCGTAGAGGTCACGGATTCGAAGAAATGCCTGGTCAGCGTGGTGTCGTAGGTCCCGATCAGCGGGGCCATGCCATCCGGCTCGGCGTGTACCAGGTAGGGCCGCCCGGACAGGTCGATCGCGGCCCGGGCCAGCGTCTCGTCCAGCGGGACGGCGGCATCCCGAAGCGGCAGATACCGGACTTGTCGCCGAGCGCGTCACGCAGCGCCTGGCCGAGCGCGAGCGCGGTGTCCTCCACCGTGTGGTGCGC
>CAVQNH010000009.1:0-123427 GCA_963713815.1 uncultured Actinomycetes bacterium | reverse complement strand
GTCCGGGAGCACCCGGTCGAACGCGGCCGCGAAGATGACCCGGGTCGAGGACAGGAACAGGGTGCCGACCCAGGCGAAGAACCACAGGCTCAGCACGAGGATCAGCACGACCTGGAACGCCGTGTTGTGCACCAGCCAGCCCGCGAACATGAACGGGTAGGGCCAGATGCCGAAGGTCGGCGTCAGGTTGTAGTCCAGCGAGTTGAGGTTCTGGTAGAAGTCCCAGCCCACGGTCTTCATGATCAGCAGCAGGAAGATCACGGTCAGGATGACCGTCATCCACAGGCCGACGAACATGCCGGTGAATACTCGCCGGAAGTCACTCGCCCCGCGGACCTCCCCATAGAGGGTGGTCCCCCAGTTCGGCCACAGGAGGAAGAACATGAAGGCCGGCACGAGCAGCATCGTCGGCCCCAGCGGGCCAAAGCCGAACGGCGACGTGGTGTAGCCCGCCTTGGCCGCGGCGTGGTTGGTCGCCGCGTAGGCGTTGTGCACGCCGAAGAGCTTCTGGCCTTCGAGGTTGAACGAGCTCACGAAGCTGGCGTGCGAGTTGACCAGGAGCAGCACGACAACGACGGCGAAACCGACCATGCCGCCGAGGAAGAACCACCTCTGGACCTTGGCGTACCCGGCCATCCCGAGCGAGACCAGCACGCCGGCCAGGGCGATCGTGATGAGCGTGACGATGAAAATCCCGTTCTTGGTGCCGAACCACGCGGCGCCGCCCGCGGGCCAGGTCCATTTCAGCGTGGCCCAGAGCGGCTGGAACAGCTGGACCGAGAGGATGTTGCCGTAGATGGGCGCCCAGAGCCAGAGGATGAACCACCAGCCGGTGGCGGCCAGGACAAAGCCGATGCCGCCGCCCAGGATCCGGCTCTGCCAGACGTAGTCGCCGCCCGCCCGGGGGATGGTGACGACCAGCCCGGCGTAGGCGATGACCAGGAACGAGACCCAGACACCCGAGATCAGGACCGCGGTGATGAACTGGCCCTTGGGGAAGGCGGGCCCCGCGAAGGTGAATTCGTAGAGGCCCAGCGTGACGAAGTTGGTCGCCAGGCAGGCGTAGATGATCGAGTCCCGGACGGACCAGCCACGGACCAGCCCGGTGGCTTTGCGTAGGAACAGGGTTGGCGTCTCGCCGCCAATTGCGTCAGTTGCCATGCTGATCTCCCGGTTGGGGGCCTTTTGGGGTGGTGGCGGGGCAAGCCTATTGCTCAGGCACTGACAAGCCAGCCGGTTTCAGCCATTTACCAGAAGGTACTTAGTGACCTTCCCCTTCTTGGCGTTCAGCTCGAGCACGGCGCCCTGCAGGACGCCGTCGCCGTAAACACTGCCCGGATTGATGGCCAGCGTCCGGCCCATGCGTTTGATGCCGCGGCTCTCGTGGATGTGCCCGTGCACCGAGAGCATGGGCTGGTAGTTGTTAATCGCGTCGCGCACAGCGGTCGACCCAACGGGCTTCATGACCGCCCCGCCGTGGGTCGGCCGGAGCGTCTCATCCAGGGCCGGCGCCTCATCGAGCCCGGTCCCGTAGGGCGGGGCGTGGAAATTAAAGATGGCCCGTTCCATGTCCGGGATCTGGCTGACTACCGCGTCTATCTTTTCCTTGAGCTGTTCCTCGGGAGCCTCGCGGAATGTGTCCCACGGGGTCGGGTTGGTCCAGCCCATCGAGACCAGGTGGAAGCCGTCGAGGTCGAGGGATTTGGCCTCGCCGAAGGTGACGCTCGGTGAGGCCTCGATGATGTCGTCGATCTCCCAGATGTCGTCGTTGCCGCCGTTCAGAATGCACGGGATATTGCCACCCCCGAGTTTCCCGTCGGCCATGTCCAGCCAGCGGTCCAGGGAGTGGGTCATCTCGGTACTGAACCGCCGGTCCACCGCGCCCTCTTCGTCGCTCAGGGCCTGAAGTTCATCGGGGCTGACCAGGGCCGGGTAATGCCCGGCGTTGCGGATCTTCTTCTGTACCTCTTCGAGTTCGGCCCTGGTCTCCATGCGGATGGTTTCGCCACGGACCACGGCCTGCCAGTAGCCGTTGTGCGCGACGACCGGCACCATGATCTTGCCGGTGACGTCGCCGCCCAGGACGACCAGGTCAGCCTTGTAGAACGCCGCCGCATTCAGGAACTTGCGCCAGCACACCTCCGAGCCGTGGATGTCGGTGGCAAAGAAAACCCTCATCGCAAAGACCACGCCTTCCTGGCTCACGCCATGCAACGTTCACCGGCGCGGTGCACAACGCCCGTGCGTCCTGTGCAACGTCTAGCACTGCGCCGAAACCGGCGTCAAGCAGGAAGATGCGAATTTAGGCCGCATCCCGGGACAGCCCGCTGCTAGTGCGCCACTTCCTCGGGAAGCTCGTACCAGCGGACCCGGTCGCCGACGTTGGCCCGCAGCTTCCACTTGACCCCCTTGGGGGCTGCCTCGGCGATGTCCAGCAGCTGCCGGGCCTGGGTGAGCGGGTCGTACCGCGGCGCCGGCGGGGTCAGCCCGGGGTTCTCGGCCAGCAGCGCGGGCAGCTTGGCCAGGTTCCCGGTCACCGTCCGCCACCAGCCCCAGTCCGCGGCCAGCACCTTGCTGAACCGCCCGGTGTCGATCGCCGGCGGGGCACCCTCACCGACCGGGAGCCCGGCCAGCAGGTGGACGGTGTCCCGCGCATCCTTCTCGTTCAGCTCGACGATCTGCAGCTTGGACAGCAGCACGTCCACCGAGTCCACGGTGAACGGCAGCCGGCCGAACGACGGCCGGAAGTCCAGCGTGTGGCACATGGTCAGCCGGTCCACCATCACGTTGACGGGCCGGCCGGAGGGGGCGTTGAAGTACATCTGCCGGTCGCCGTTGAGGTTGTTGAACCGGCGGTCCGGCACGCAGCCCTGGTCGGCGAGCCAGGCCGCCACGTCCTTGCGGCCCTTGCCCAGGCAGGCGAAGTCCATGTCCTGGCCGCGGCGCAGCCGGGGCGGGAAATCCGGGCAGAGCACCCGGACGGCCAGGCCGCCCAGGAGCTTCAGGCCCAGCCCGGCCTCGGCGGCGGCCTGGGCCAGTCCCAGGGCCTCCGGCAGCGGATCATGGACGGATCCGACGGTTGGCTCGTCTTCGGGGTCGGCCATGCCCGGGCCTGCTCTCGTCCTCGGGGGCACCCGCCGGGAAATAACGGGCTGCCCAGCGCAATTTCGGTAAAACTCGAGAGAGAGTATGCCACGGGCCGTCCGCGGCGGCAGTTGACGCAGAACGGGCAAATTGGCCATTCTGGTTGCGTGAGCGAGAGCCTGGTTGCGGCCGGAGCAACCTACCAGTCAGCCGAGCGCGTGCTGACGCTGCTCGCCAGCTTCGAGGACAGCCGCCCGGAACTCAGTGTGACAGAGATCGCCGCGGCGCTGGGCGTGCACAAGTCCACCGCCTCGCGGCTGGCCGCCACCCTGGAACGGAGCGGTTTCCTGGCCCGGTCCGGCCGGCGGTACCGCCTCGGCGTCGAGATCATCCGGCTGGGCACCGTGGCCCTGCGCAGCGCCGACATCGTGGCCACCATGCAGCCTGCCATGGAAAAGCTCTCCCAGCTGACCGGCGAGACCATCAACCTCGCGGTGCCAGCCGGGCCCGACGTGCTGAACGTGGCCGAGGTGCCGAGCACCTACATTCTCAGCTCCTCGGGCGGCTGGGTCGGGCGGCGCACCCGGCCGCACGCGGTGGCCAACGGCAAGGTGCTGCTCGCTTTCGGCGCGATCCCGGCCCCGGGCCGCCTGGAGCGCTACACGGAGCACACGATCACCACGCGGGACGGGCTGGCCCGGGAACTGGCCGGTATCCGCCGGGACGGCTTCGCCACGGCGGTCGCGGAGCTGGAGGAGGGGCTGGTCGCGGTGGCAGCCCCGGTGCTCGGCCCGGGCGGAGGGTGCGTGGCGGCGGTATCGATCTCGGGACCGGCCTTCCGGATGCCGCCCGGCAAGCTGCACGAGCTGGGACGGCTCTGCGCGGGCTGCTGAGCGGCAGGCTGAGGCGGAGGTCAGGCCGGGCGGAGCCCGGATGGAGAAGAACTACTGGCGGCCGGTCGGGAGAGATTACGTGGACGAGTACCTGCTCTGTATCGGCGGCGAGTGGCGCGCGGGACGCACGGCCCCGGACGCGGCGACCAGCCCAGCGACTGGTGAGACCTTTGCCTCGGTCGCGGTGGCCGGGCCCGCGGACGTGGACGACGCGGTGCGGGCGGCGGCCCGGGCCTGGCCGGACTGGGCGGCCCGGTCACCATTCGAGCGGGCTGACTGGTGCGAGCGGGTCGCCGCGGCCATCCTCGGGCGGCGGGACGACCTGGCCCGGGTGCTCACCCTGGACCAGGGCAAGCCGCTGCTGGCCGAGGCCTACGACGAGGTCGACGAGCTGGCCGGGTACTTCCAGATGGCCGCCGCCGACGTGCGGCGGCTGGACGGGGCGTTCCCCCCGTCCACATCGGCCGGGCGCCGGGTGATCACCGCGCGGGTGCCGCTGGGCGTGGTCGGCGTGATCAGCCCCTGGAACTGGCCGTACACCATGGGTGCGGAACTCTTCGCGCCCGCGCTGGCGGCCGGCAACGCCGTGGTCTGGGTGCCCGCCCCGAGCACCAGCGCCTGCTGCGCCGTGCTGGCCGGGATCATCGCGGCAGAGGGCACGCCGCCCGGCGTGTTCAGCTTCCTGCCCGGTCCGGGGCCGGTGGCCGGGGATGCGCTGGCCGGCCACCCGGACGTGGCCGCCGTGGGCTTCATCGGGTCGGTGGCCACCGGCGGCCTGGTCGCGGCCCGCGCGGCGGGCAAGACGCAGCTGCTCGAACTGGGCGGTAACGGCCCGATGGTGATCCTCGAGGACGCCGACCTGGACCTGGCCGCCGACGCCGCACTGGAGGCCGCGTACCTGTGCGCGGGCCAGAGCTGCACGGCCGGTGAGCGGTTCCTGGTGCACGCCGCAGTGCGCGCCGAGTTCACCGAGCGGGTGGTCGCGGCCACCGCGGAGCGGGTCCGGCTGGGCGACCCGTTCGATCCGCAGACCACGATGGGCCCGCTGAACAACGAGGCCACCGCGGCCAAGTTCGACCGGCACGTGGCCGACGCGGTCGATCGCGGCGCCAAGCTGCGCCACGGCGGGCGGCGCGCTCCCGGCTTCCCCACCCCGCTGTACGCGGAGCCGACCGTGCTGGACGGGGTGACGGCCGACATGCTGATCGCCACCGAGGAGACCTTCGGCCCCGTGGTGCCGATCGTCGAGGTGACGTCCGCCGCGCAGGCCCTGGAGCTGACCAACTCCTCACCGTTCGGGCTGACCGCGGCGGTGTTCACCGGCGATCTGGAGCGGGGCCTGGCCTTCGCCGAGCAGGCCCGGGCCGGCTGGGTCAACGTCAACGCCTCCACCAACCTGTGGGAGTCCCACCTGCCGTTCGGCGGCCGGTCCGGCTCGGTGAGCGGGCGCGGCCGGGTCGGCGGGCGGTTCGCGATGGAGGCGTTCACCGAGCCGAAGACGATCCTCTACCCGGGGCCCCGGCTCCGCGGATAGACCTCAGCGGCAGAGCCCGGCGGGCAGCTTCCGTCCCGGCGCCGGCTCCGGCAGGGCTCAGCGGGCAGGGCTCGGCGGGCAGGGCTCGGCGGAGAAGGCTCAGTGGATAGCTTCGGTCCCGGGCGCCGCGCCGCGGGATCCGCCGCCACGGGATCCGCCATCACGGTTATCAGCACCACGGTTATCAGCACCACGGGACCTGCGGTCGGACTGGCCGTCCGGGTGCAGGCCCATGACCGTGAGCAGGACCATCAGCGCGCCGCCACAGCAGATCGCCGAGTCGGCCAGGTTGAACACCGGCCAGTGCGGCAGCTGGATCCAGTCCACCACCCAGCCGCGCAGCGGGCCCGGGCTGCGGGCGATCCGGTCGGTCAGGTTACCGAGCGCCCCGCCGAGCAGCAGGCCCAGCGCGACCGCCCAGGGGCGGCTGGCCAGGGTCCGGGCCATCCGCAGGATCGCGACGATCACCGCCGCCGCGATCAGCGTGAACACGACCGTGTACCCGTCCGCGCCGAGTGAGAAGGCGGCCCCGGGATTGCGGAGATAGTCCAGCTGGAGCAGCGAGCCGATCACCCGGACCGGCGCGTTCTCCCTGAGCGTCGCGACGACGATCACCTTGCTGATCACGTCGGCCGCGTACACCAGGGCCGCCACCGCGACCAGCACCCCGATCCGCCGCCGGGCAGGCGCAACCGGAGCGTCATCCGCCGTGCCGCGCCACCTCATCCGGTCTCCGTTCGCCGGCCCCCAAGCTATCCCACGGCGGCGCCTCCCCGGCTCGGGGAGCCGGCCCCGGACCCGGCCCCGGGGCGGTCGGATCAGATCGGGACGGTGCGCGGGTGTGCTGCACGCTGGCGCGGCTACCGCACGCCGGACCCGGCCACATGCTGCTGCCAGGAAAACGCCAGCGGGGTCAGCGCGGCCAGGTCGATGGCGGGCTCCACGGTGGAGTAGGACTGCACGTTGTCGGCGAACACGGCCTTCTCCCCGTTGTAGGCGCCGTAGGGAACATCGCCGGGGGCGTTGGCCGCGCAGAGCCGCATGTGCGGCACGGTGCCCGTGGCCGCGAAGGAGTTCGGCCCCTCCACAGTCGCCCCGGCCAGGACCGGCGGCTGCCCGTCCAGCGACCCGGCCAGGTTCGCGACCTGGTGCTGCATGCAGTCCGGGTACACGGTCCCGTCCCCGACGATCAGCGAGACACCCCACGCGTTGCTGCCCAGGATGTCGTCGAGCCAGCGCTGCCCCCAGGCCGCGTACACGGGCCGGCCGGCCAGCGCGTCGTACTCGTCGGCCATCACGGTCAGCCCGGCGCCGTGCGTGGTGGTGTCCCACTGGTCCCAGGCGAACCCGAAGCCGAACGGGTCCTTTCCTGGCCGCCGTGGCGATCCCCTTCTGGATCTGCCCGCGGAGGTTGGCCAGCAGCTGGGCGCGGGTGATGGCCAGGCCCCGCCGCCGGCTGACGGGCCAGGGCCAGGTCGAGCTCGTAGTCGGCCAGCGCGCTCACGTCATACAGGTTGAGCGTGTCGGACAGGGCCTGCTTGCTGTGCACCCAGGCGCTGGCCCAGCCGGCCGCGTCCCGCAGGTAGGTGGCGGAGGACCGGACCGGGAGGCTGGCCGGCAGGGCGGCCGGATGGCCGGCCTCCTGGAGGGCGCGGGCCAGTTCGGTCGCGCCGAGCATCATGTCGTCCCGCCAGCTGGTCTCCGGGTAGAAGTCCCAGGGCAGCGCGGTGAGCAACTGCCCCTTCCAGTGCGTGCCCGCCTGCGCGTACACGGTCTCGGCCTCGCGCAGGCAGTTCGCCGCGTAGCCCGGGTCGGAGTGCCGGAACACCTGGTAGCAGAGCGCGAAGTCGGCAGCCAGCCGGCCGGCCAGGTTCGGGCTGATCGGGGCGCCGGGCTTCCCGGCCCGGAACACCGGCGGGTGCCGGATGTAGACGTCGTGGGGGTTCGAGCCCTGGTAGTGGTCGTCGGCCTGGGGCAGCCGCCAGATGTCGTGGTCGCCGGTGTAGTAGTTGTTCGCCTCGCCGGTGCCGACCTGGTAGTACAGCGTCCTGGTCCGCTGGTGCCACATCCGCTGCAGGAAGTCCAGCCCGAACCGGGCCTCGCCGGTGAAGTCCGTGCCGGACGATCCCGTGCCGGAGGATGCCGCGCCCGCCCCGGAGCCCATCTGCGCCGCGCCCATCTGATCTGGGAACGAGGCGATGCCCTGCAGCAGGATGGCCTCGGCGTAGCTGGTCGTCTCCACGAAGTGCAGGTAGTCCCCGGCGTCGAACCAGCCGCCGGACGCGTTGATCCGCACCCCGGTCGCGTACTTGGCCAGGCTGCCCTTGAAGTTGCCGTTCTCGTTGACCGGCGGGCTGCGGTAGGTCATCGCGCTGAGGTCGTTGAGGTGGCCGGGCGCGCTGCGCAGCGCGGTGTGGATGAAGTCCGGGCCGTCCCGCTCGTTCTCGTAGAAGTAGAGCGCGTTGGCCAGTGGCCGCGCGTAAAGCTGCGCGGCCGCGCCGATCGTGAACCACGGCGAGGCCGCGGCCGCGTCGCCCAGGATCCCGACCCGGTACCGGCCCGGCGCCCGGACGCCGGTGAACCGGGCCGCCCACACCCAGCCGTAGCGCTTGCTCCACGAGCCCAGATCCTGGCGGGTCTTCCCGGAGGCGGCGACCGTGCAGGACCCGGCCCGGACCACGACCCAGTGCAGCCCACCACCGGGAAGACCGCCCGAGGGCCTGGCCTTGGTCATGATCTCGGCCAGCTTGGCCGCGCCGGACGGGTAGCCGACCTGGTCCACCCGGACCGCCGCGGCCGGCGCGCCGGCCGGCGTGCGGTGCGACCCGGTGGCCAGCACGGCCCCCGACGAGGGCTCGGCGCAGATCTTCGCGACCTGCGATCCCGCGGGCGCGGCGCCGCGCACCGGCGCCGCGGCCGCCCCGGCGGAGGCACCAGCCGTCCCGGCTGCTGCCCCGGCGGAGGCACCCGCTGCCCCGGCTGCTGCCCCGGTGGAGGCGCCGGCCGTCCCGGCGGCCCCGCAGAGCGCCGCCGCCAGGCTGAGCGCCACCGCGCACGCCCCGGCCCGGGCCGCCCGCCGCCCGTATCCTCGTCCGCCTGCCCACCCACGCCGAAGATCCATCGGCCCAGGCTAGGGCCGCGGTGGCTCCGCCCACAATGGGCCAGTAAAGGTTGTTACCGGTAGCGGGCCGCTACGACCGGGCGATGACCTGGAACGTGGCCAGGGTCGGATCGGCCGCGTAGGCGATCCGGCCGCCGTCGGCCTGCGCCGCGCGCAGCGCCTCGAGCGCCTCCGCCGTGATCACCTCACCCGGCGCCAGCACCGGCACGCCCGGTGGATAGGGCGCCACCAGTTCGCCGCTCACCCGGCCCACGGCCGCGGCGGCCGAGCGGGTTTCGTTAGGGCGGAAAAATGCTTCACGTGGCGGCATCGCCATCTCGGGAATGACGGTCCACGACGCGGCCGGCACCGGCTGCCGGGGCGGCCCGCGGTGCGCCTCGATGATGCCCGCGAGGGTGGTGGTGAAGCGGGCCACCGCGTCGTCGTCGTCGGCCAGCGTGACGATCGGGATGATCGTGTCCCGGTCGGCCATCTCCACCGGCATGCCCGCCGCGATGAGGTCGTTCTCCACCGCGATCCCGTGCGCCCCGGTCCCGGCGAGCAGGACGACCAGCTTGGCGGGCTCGACTCCCGGGCCGTCCAGGACGTCCAGGCCGGGCACCTGGCGCAGCCGGTCCCTGGCCGCCGCGACGACGCGCAGCAGCCGGCCGCACAGGTCCTCGCCGTCCCGGGCCAGCAGCGCCCGGGCCGCGTCGATGCTGGCCATGATCGCGCCGGCCGGGCTGGTCGTGTGCGTCGCCTCGAACGCCCGATCAAGGCGAGCAGGGTGCAGGCGGGCCCGGTCCAGGCCAGCAGAGCCCAGCCGCCCGGCACCGGTGCGGGCCAGGACCAGCGCGCCCTGGGTGTACGCGGGCAGCACCTTGTGCGCGCTGGTCACCATGGCGTCGGCCCCGGCGGCCAGCGCGTGCGGCGGCAGCCCCGGGTGGAAACCGAGGTGCGCGGCCCAGGCCGCGTCGACCAGCAGCGGCACCCCGGCCTGGTGCGCGGCGGCCGCGTGCCCGGCCAGGTCGCCGGTGGTGCCGACGTAGGACGGGTCGCCGAGGAACACCGCGCACGCGTCCGGGTGGCGGGCCAGCGCGTCGCGGACCGCGGCGACCGGGACCGGGCCGGGCAGCCCGGTGGCCGGGTCCACCCCGGGCAGCACCCACACCGGGTCCAGTCCGGCCAGCACCAGGCCGAGCAGCAGCGAGCGGTGCAGCGCCCGGGTGACCACGATCGGCCGGCCCGGCTCGCCCGCGGCCAGCGCGAGGGCCTGGTTGCCGTGGGTCGAGCCGGCCACCGAGAACCGGCACCAGTCCGCGCCCCACAGCCGCGCGGCCCGCCCTTCCGCGTCGGCCAGCAGTTCGTCGGCGTGCTTGATCGTGTCCACCCCGCCGTACAGCGGCGCGTCCCCCGCGGTCACGTCGCCGGTGAGATCGCGGCGCTGTTTGTGGCCGGGCACGCTCATCGGGGTGAGCTCACCGGCCGACGCCTGGGCGGTGAACCGCAGCCACCCGTCCAGCAGCGGCGCGTCCGCGGCCAGCCCCCGGGGGTCTCTCGGGTCGGTCATCCGGGGCCGGTCACGGGCTGCTGGGGCTGGTGACGGTAGAAGGGCACGGGCTCGGGGGGCAGCGGGGTGTTGCCGAGGATCAGGTCGGCGGCCTTCTCGGCGGTCATCATGACCGGAGCGTAGATGTTCCCGTTGGTGATGTACGGCATCACCGAGGCGTCCACGACCCGCAACCCGTCCAGCCCGTGCACCCGCAGCGACGCCGGGTCGGTGACCGCGTCGGCGCCGGTGCCCATCTTGGCCGTGCAGGACGGGTGCAGCGCGGTCTCGGCGTCGCGGCGGACCCAGTCGAGGATCTGCTCCCCGGTCGCGACCTCCGGCCCCGGGGACAGCTCACCCGCGTTGTACTCGTCGAACGCGGGCTGGTTCAGGATGTCCCGGGTGACCCGGATGGCCTCGGCCCACTCCTGGCGGTCGGTCGGGGTGGACAGGTAGTTGAACCGCAGCGCCGGATGGACGGCGGGGTCGCGCGAGGTGATCCGGACCGAGCCGCGCGAGTCGGAGTACATCGGGCCGACGTGGACCTGGTAGCCGTGCCCGCCCGCCGGGGACGAGCCGTCGTAGCGGATCGCGATCGGCAGGAAGTGGTACATGAGGTTGGGGTAGGCCACCGTGTCGTTGCTGCGGATGAACCCGCCGCCCTCGAAGTGGTTGGTGGCGCCCGGGCCGCTGCGCAGGAACAGCCACTTCGCGCCGACCATGGGCCGGTTGCGCAGCTTGAGGGCGGGCGCCACCGACACCGGCTGCTTCGACCCGTACTGCACGTACACCTCGAGGTGGTCCTGCAGGTTCTCGCCCACGCCGGGCAGGTCGGCGACCACGTGGACACCCAGCCCGTCCAGCAGCCCGGCCGGGCCCACGCCGGACAGCTGCAGCAGCTGCGGGGTGTTGATCGCGCCGCCGCACAGGATGATCTCGGCGCCGCGGGCCAGCCGGGCCGGGCCGCCGCTCCCGCGGCCCGCGCCGGGAAGCACCCCGCCCTCGCGGTACTCGACGCCGACCGCCCGCTGCCCCTCGAAGAGGATCTTGGTGACGAACGCCCGGCAGGTCACGTCGAGGTTGGGCCGGCGCATCACCGGATGCAGGTAGGCCCGGGCGGCGCTGAGCCTGCGGCCGTGATGGATGTTGCGGTCGAAGGCCGCGAAGCCTTCCTGCCGGTAGCCGTTCACGTCATCGGTGATCGGGTACCCGGCCTGCTGCACCGCGGCGAAGAACGCCTGGAACAGCGGGCCGGTGGCCGGGCCGCGCTCCAGCACCAGCGGGCCGCTGCCGCCGCGGTACTCGTCCGCGCCGGCCAGGCAGGTCTCCATCTTCTTGAAGTACGGCAGGCAGTGCGCGTAGTCCCAGTCCGCCATGCCCGGATCCGCGGCCCAGCGCTCGTAGTCCAGCGGGTTGCCCCGCTGGAAGATCATCCCGTTGATGCTGCTGGACCCGCCGAGGACCTTGCCGCGGGCGTGGTAGACACGGCGGCCGTTCAGGTCCGGCTCGGGCTCGGATTCGTAGCCCCAGTCGTAGAACCGGTTGCCGATCGGGAAGGTCAGCGCGGCCGGCATGTGGATGTACACGTCCCACGGGTAGTCCGGCCGGCCGGCTTCCAGGACCAGGACCCGGGTGCCCGGGTCAGCGGACAGCCGGTTGGCCAGGGCGCTGCCGGCTGAGCCTCCGCCGACGATGATGAAGTCGTACTCTGCAGGAGCCATCTGCCCTCCCCGGCCGCGGCCCGGCCCGGGAACCGCCCGGCACGGGATGGCGGCCACGGTCCCGGATGCCAGGGGCGCCCTGGCGGCGAGCCGCACCGGCCGCATCGCACAATAGCGGGATCTCACCGGACCCGGTCGCGAAGTGCCCCGCCTGGTCGCCGGGAACACCGGCGGGCGGGCTACCCTGCGGCTGTGGTGAGCCTTGAGAACCAGCCCGCGCCCAGCCCCGGCCACGACCCGCATCCGGGTGAGACCGCGTACCGGCAGACCCGGTTCCGGCTGCCGCCCGGCGCGACCGAGATCCTGCTGATCCGGCACGGCGAGTCCGCGGCCGCGTACCTGGGCAAGCCGTTCCCGCTGGTGGACGGCCACGCCGACCCGGAGCTGGCGGAAAACGGCCGCGAGCAGGCGGAACGGCTGGCCGAGCGGCTGGCCACGACCCACATCGACGCCATCTACGTGACGTCGCTGCGCCGCACCGCGCAGACGGCGGCGCCGCTGGCGGAAAAGCTCGGCCTCACCCCGCAGGTCGAGCCGGACCTGCGCGAGGTCAACCTGGGCGAGTGGGAAGCGGGCCTGTTCCGCAAGATGGTCGCGGACAATCACCCGGTCGCCGAGCGGATGTGGGCCGAGGAACGGTGGGACGTGATCCCCGGCGCCGAGCCCGCCGAGATGTTCGCCGCCCGGACCGGGGGCGCCATCCGGCAGATCGCGGCGGCCCATCCGGACCAGCGGGTCGCGGTCGTCGTGCACGGCGGCGTGATCGCGGTGGTGCTGGCCATGGCCACCGGGTCGCGGCCGTTCGCGTTCCTCGGCGCGGACAACGCGTCGATCTCCCGGCTGGTCATCACCCCGCAGCGCTGGGTCCTGCGCACCTACAACGACACGGCGCACCTGGAGCCGTAGACGCCGTTCATGATCCTGGGCAGTTACTGCGAAATAGCAGCACTGATTGCCCAGGATCATGAACCGGTGCCGGGGTCGGCTGATGCGGCACGATCCGCCGGGCCTGCCCAGCGACCACCGCCGGCCTGCCTAGTGGCCGCCGGTCTGCTCGAACACCAGCTGCGCCCGGCGCATCCAGTCCTCTTTGCCGGCCACCTTGAGGTAGATCAGGATGACCACGGTGAGCGCGAGGACGACGATGAAGGTCATCAGGCCGCAGAACACCGGCCCGGTGCTGGTGAACGGGGAGAAGTAGGACTTCCAGACGACCAGGATGCCGGCGGCCGTGGCGACCACCGGGACGACTATGTGCAGCAGCGGGTTGAACTGGGCGCGGCCCTCGGTGAGGTAGTACTTGACCACCCCGATGTTGCACAGCACGTACATCAACACCAGGCCGATGGTGATCGCGTTCGCCCAGGAGAAGAACACGTTCGCCGCGCCCCAGATCAGCACGCACGCGAACGCGATGACCTGCACGCCCACCTGCAGGGCGATCGCGTTGTCGGGGGTCTTCCGCTTCGCGTTGACCTTGCCGACCATCTTGGGCAGCACACCGGAGCGGCCCATCGCATACCAGGTCCGGGTCCCGCCGTTGAAGCACGCGATGGACAGCGCGATGGCCGAGTTCAGCAGCGCGAACAGCAGCAGCACCCAGGCGCCGCCCCAGACCCGCTGGGCCATGGTGGCGACCGGGCAGGCGGTGGCGGTGGGGATGCTGCCCACCTTGCTGGTGCCGATACCGACCAGGTAACCCCAGGTCACGAACACGAAGTAGACGGTCAGGACGGCGACCGAGCCGACCAGCCCGATCGGCACGTTGCGCTTGGGGTTCCTGCTCTCCTCAGCCAGCGGGCCGGTGGACTCCCAGCCGCTGAACGCGAAGATCGAGAACACCACGCCGAGGAACAGGTTGCCGGCCAGGCCGAAGTGACCGGGGTTGAGCGGCGCCCAGCTGAACCCGCCCGGGCCGGGGGAGGCCAGCCCGGTGAAGGCCAGCGCCACCATGATCACGATCTCGATGCCGCCGGTGATGATCAGCGCCTTCTCGGAGATGGCGATGCCCCGGTAGGCGAAGAAGATGACCAGCGCCACCCCGAGCGACCACCCAGATCCACCACGGGATGTCCACGCCCCATTCGGACTTGATCCTCGGCTCCAGCACCGTCTTGGCCAGGTACGACATGGTGAGCGTGGCCACCGGCGGCAGCCAGATGGAGAACAGCACCCCGGCGAAGAACCCGGCCCGCGGGTGGAGGGCCCGGGCGATCCAGGTGTACCAGCCGCCCGCGGACGGGAACACCTTGGCCAGCTGGGCCGCCGACAGGGCCTGCAGGCCCAGCAGGATGCCGCCGAACAGGAACGCCCAGGGCGTCATGATCCCGGCGTAGCCCACGATGAACACGAACGACGCGAGGATCGCGAACGATGGCCCGATCGTCGCGATCCCCTGCATCAGGATGCCGGGGAGGCCGACGGCGTTCGCCTGCAGTTCGGACGGCGACGGTGCCCTTACTTGTACCTGACTGACCAGCCTCGACAGCCACCGTGAGACTCCTTCCTGCCACCTACCGGGAACAGGATCACTTGAGTGCAGAGCAATCGCTCACGGATCGGTCATCCGTTCACAGGAGTATCGACCTAGCTGCTGGATCTTGGCAAGGTCCCAGCCACCCGATCTGTTACCGGAGGTCAGGCCATCCGGCTCAGCGCCAGGCCGTGATGGCCGGGGCCGCGCGGGATGACCGGCCAGATGTCCACCACCACGCCGTCCTCCACCACGTGGTAGGCGTCGTACCAGTTGACGGTGCTCGGCGAGTACCCCGGCACCAGCGCCACCGGGTCGCCGACCTGCAGCGGGGAGCCGCCGGCCGCGTCGAAGATGCCGTGCTCCTCGTCGAACCGGAACACCGGGAGGTCATGCCCGTCGATCGTCACGTCGGCCGGGTCGGCGACCGACTTGTTGCCCGCGTCCACGATGACCTTGCCGCTCTGCCGGCTGATCACGGTGGCCTGGATGGTGAGCGAGTGCTCGAAGTCCGGCACCATCACGCCGTGGAAGTTGTCCATGACCACGTAGGTCCCGGCCTGGATCTCGGTGATGCCGGGGAAGGCCGCGGTCCAGTTCCAGGTCGCGATCCCGCCCGCCGACCGGATCGGGCACGGGATGCCGTCCGCTTCCAGCAGCGCCGCCACGCCGGTGAAGAACGTCATCGCCAGCCGCTGCCGCTCGTGCCGCAGGTCGTTGTCCCGGGTCAGCGAGCAGTGCCCCTCGTAGCCGGTGATCCCCTCCAGGCGCAGCCCGGGCAGGCCGGTCACCTGCCGGGCCAGGGCCAGGCAGTCCGCCGCGGAATCCACCCCGCAGCGGTCCATCCCGGTATCCACCTCGATCATGATGCCGAGCGTGGACCCGGCCGCGGTGGCCGCCGCCGAGAGGGCCGCGGCGTTGTCCGCCTCGTCCACCGCGACCAGGACCCGGTGATCGCGGGCCAGTTCGGCCAGCGCCCGGAGCTTGGCCGGATGCGCCACGGTGTTGACCACGAAGAGGTCGTCGAACCCGGCCGCGGCGAGCACCACGGCCTCCCACACGGTGGCCATGGACAGCCCGGCCGCGCCCGCCGCCACCTGGCGGCGGGCGATGTCCGGGTTCTTGTGCGCCTTGTAGTGCGGGCGGATCACGGCGCCCGATCTGCTTGAGCTCGCTGGCCATGTGGTCGATGTTGCGCTGCGCCGCGTCGAGGTCCAGGACCAGGGCGGGCGTGACCAGGTCCGCCCGGCGCTGCCCGATGGCCGCGCCGTAGTCCCGCCTGACCTGGTCGTAGGACTCCCGCAGGATCTGCGCTGGATCCGGCACCGGCGATCTCCTCACAGCTCGGCGTTCACGATGAAGCCCCCGTCGACCAGCAGCGTGGCCGAGGTGACGTAGCTGGCGTCGGGCGACAGCAGCCAGGCGATGGCGGCGGCCAGTTCCGCGGGCTCGGCGCCGCGGTGCAGCGCGACCCGTTCGGTGTAGTAACGCAGCGCCTCCGGGTCCGCGAGCAGCGGGGCGCTCATGTCGGTCTTGACCCAGCCCGGCTCCACCGCGTTGACCCGGATGCCATGCTCGCCCAGGTCGCGGCCGAGCGCCTTGGCCAGCATGCTGATGGCGCCCTTGGTGCCGCAGTACGCGGTCTGCCCGGGCGCGCCGACGTGGGCCGAGATCGAGCTGACGCAGCAGATCGCCCCGCCGTGCCCTTCCCGGATCATCTGCTTGGCCGCCTCGGTGCAGGCCACCCAGGTGCCCCGCACGTTGGTCTCGAACAGCAGGTTGAAATCGTCGACGCTCGTCTCGTCCCAGGCCATGAACGGGTTGACGGCCGCGTTGGAGACCAGGCAGTCGAGCCGGCCGCCCCGGCTGGCCACCTCGGCGACCATCGCCCGGACCTGCGCCGGGTCGCGCATGTCGGCGGCCATGCCGAACCCCTGGCCGCCGGCCTCGGCGATCTGCCCGAGCGTCCCGGCCGGGTCCTGCTCCGGCCGGTGGTTCACCGCCACCAGCGCGCCCTCGGTGGCCAGCCGCACCGCGGCGGCCTGCCCGATCCCGGTCGCCGCGCCGGTGACCAGCGCGACCTTGCCCTCGAAGCGCCGTTCCATCACTGCCCCCTAGAAGATCGCGACCGGGTTCCACGGGGATCCGGTGCCGCCGGGGAGCCCGGGCGGCAGGCCGATGCGGGAACACTGCCTTCTCTGAGTTGAGCAGATGTTAACAGCATGAGCAAACGCTCGCGTATCGCGGCGGACGTCAGCGGGCGGGGCCGGTGAGCCCGCGCGGTGCCGGGCCCGGCCGCGCTCCCCCGGACCGTGCCACGCTCCCCCGGACCCGGTGCGTGAGCATCGGCGGGTCAGGCGCGGAGGGCGGCCTTGCCCCGGACCACGTGGTTGACCAGCTCGCCGATCTCCGAGATCGAGATGCGGATCTCGTCGCCCGCCTGCAGCGTGAACGGCAGGTCCGGGACCAGGGACGTCCCGGTGGACAGCAGCACGCCCGCCGGGAACTCGTCCTCGCGGAACAGGAACGCCGCCAGCTCGGTCACGGTCCGGCGCAGCCCGGCCGTGCTGGCCTGGCCGGTCCAGGCCACGCCGCCGTCCCGCCGGATGGTCATCTCGATGGTCAGCCCGTACGGGTCGGCGACCTCCCAGGCGGGCCGGATGCCCGGGCCGGCCGCGCAGCCGCCCAGGTAGATCTTGGCCTGCGGCAGGTAGAGCGGGTTCTCCCCCTCGATCGACCGGGAGCTCATGTCGTTGCAGATCGTGTAGCCGACCACGTCGCCGTCGGCGTTCAGCACGGCGGCGAGCTCCGGCTCGGGCACGTCGACCTGCGAATCGGCGCGGACGCTGACCCGGTGCCCGGGACCGGCCACCCGCCACGCGGCGGACTTGAAGAACAGCTCGGGCCGCGGCGCGGTGTACACCTTGTCGTAGATGTCGGCCGAATCCTCGCTCTCCTCGACCCGGGCGTGCATGCTGCGTTCGTAGGTCACCCCGGCGGCCCACACCTCGGTACCCCCGTCCACCGGGGCCAGCACGGTAATTCTCCGCAACGGGACCTCATCCGGCCCGGTCCCCCCGGCCCCGCTGGCCGCCTGCGCGGCCCCGGAAACCTGGGGCGTTCCGGCGGTGTCACCCGGGTCCAGGGTCCCGCCGCCCAGCACCGTTTCGCAGGCGCCGCGGATCCAGGTGAGCGGCCGGGCCAGCAGGTCGGCCATGGTCGCCACCCCCGGCAGCGGCCGGACCCGGTCGCCATCGAGCACCCCGACCTGCGGGGCGCCGCCGCCCGCGCGGTACCTGATCAGCTGCACGGGTCTCCCTCCGCCCGGTCCGGCAGCCCGGCCCGGGCCGCCCTCCGGGCAGCGTACGGCGGAGGGCCGGCCGCGTCAACGGTTCATCAGACTAACGAGGAACTTCATCTGATGAAGATGTTGACGCTTGCCGGGCGGAACCGTAACGTCGTCCTGGTCAGTCCCCTGACGCCAGCATGCGGACCAGGACGGACTCGATGACCTGGCCAGGAACGCCCGGCCCGGACACCCGGGCAGGAACACGGATCCAGGAACGCCCGGCAGGAACACCCGACTCAGGAACGGAGCGCCGCCCGTGACCGCCGCCTATCCCGGCCAGGCCCGGCACGCCCAGGTGGTGCACGCGCTGGGGGCGGCCATCGTGCGCGGTGAGCTCGGCCCGGGCAGCCCGGTGCCTACCGAGGACGAGCTGGTCAGCCGGTTCGAGGTGGGCCGCTCGGCGCTGCGCGAGGGGGTCAAGGTGCTGGCCGGCAAGGGACTGCTGGAGAGCCGCACCAGCGCCGGGACCCGGGTCCGGCCGCGCGAATCGTGGAACCTGCTCGACCCGGACGTGCTGCGCTGGCGGTACTCCGAGGACGCCGGCCCGGCGGACATCCGGGCCCTGGCCGACCTGCGGGTCGCGCTGGAGCCGGGCGCGGCCCGGCTGGCCGCGGAGTCGGCCAGCGCGGCCCAGCGCGGGGTGATCGCCGCGTCGGTGAGCGCGCTGTGGGCCACGGTCGAGGAGCCGGGCGAGTTCATCGCGGCCGACCTGGCCTTCCACCGGGCCGTGTTCGCGGCCTGCCACAACGACCTGCTGCTCTACATCCACGACGTGGTCAGCGTGGCCCTCGGCGCGATCCGCCCGCTGCACACCCACTCGGTCGCGCACAACCGCGAGACGCTGCCTGCGCATCAGCGGGTGGCCGAGGCCATCCAGCGCGGCCACCACCGCAAGGCGGAGGAGGCGATGCGCGAGATCGTCGAGGGCGCCCGCGCGGACCTCATCCGCGAGCAGGGCGGGGACGCCCCCCGCGAGCAGGGCGGGGGCCCTCCCCGCGAGCAGCACGCCGAAGGAGCGCGAACGCCATGACCCCCGTCCCCGGTGAGGTGCGGCTGGACGTGAGCGGCCACGTGGCCATGCTCACCATCGACCGGCCCGCCAAGCTCAACGCGTTCACCCCGCCGATGACCGAGGCGCTGGCCGGCCACGTGGCCCGGCTGAACGGCGACCCGGAGGTGCGCGCGGTCGTCCTGACCGGCACCGGGCGGGCGTTCTGCGCCGGGAGCGACATCGCCGGGCTGGACGACTACGCGACCCCGTGGCAGTTCGGGAACCGGCCCGACTACTGCGACGCGATCCGGGCGCTGCGCAAGCCGGTCATCGCCGCGGTCAACGGGTACGCGCTCGGCGGCGGCCTGGAACTGGCCCTGGGCTGCGACATCCGGCTGGCCGCCGAGCCGGCCACGTTCGCCGCCCCGGAGATCAAGCTGGGCTGGATCGGCGGCGGCGGGATGTCCGCGCTGCTCGCGCACAGCATCGGCCCGGGCAACGCCGCGGTCATGCTGCTCACCGGCGACCCGGTCGACACCGCGACCGCGCTGCGCTGGGGCCTGGTCAGCGAGGTCCTGCCCGCGGAGGACCTCCCCGGCCGGGCGCGGGAGCTGGCGGCCACCATCGCCAGCCGGGCCCCGATCGCGGCGGAGACCGCGAAGCGGAACCTGCGGGCCGCGTTCGAGATGCCGCTCGGCCGGGCCATCGACTACGAGCGCCAGCTCCAGACGGTCTGCTTCGCCACCGAGGACGCCGCCGAGGGCCGGGCCGCCTTCGCCGAGCGCAGGCCGCCCGTGTTCCAGGCCAGATAAGTGTTCCGGGCCAGATAAGTGTTCCCGGCGCAGTCCGGACCGCGCACGTCCCGGCCGACGTGACGTGTTCGCGGCCCGCGCATGTTCCCGTCCCGCTAAGGAGAGCAGATGGGCATCCTGTCCGGCTACCGGGTCATCGACCTGACCATCGCCATGGCCGGCCCCCTGGCCGCGATGCGCCTGGGCGACCTGGGCGCGGACGTGGTCAAGGTCGAGCCGGTCAGCGGCGAGTGGCAGCGGCACACCCCGGCCGGGGGCGCGGAAGGCCACCAGATCAACGCGTCGTTCCTGTCGCTCAACCGGAACAAGCGCAGCCTGGCCGTCAACCTGAAGTCGCCCGAGGGCCGGGACATCGTGCTGGAGCTGGCCCGGCGCAGCGAGGTGTTCCTGCAGAACTACCGCCCGGGGGTGGCCGAGCGGCTGGGCATGGACTACGAGTCCATCCGCGCCGTGCGCCCGGACATCGTGTACGTGTCGATCTCCGGATACGGCGAGAGCGGCCCGTACGTGAACCGGCCCGGCCAGGACATGCTGCTCCAGGCGATGAGCGGGGCGATGCTCAACGTGGGCCGGGCCTCGGACCCGCCCGCGCCCGCGGGCACGTACGCGGTGGACGCGATCACCGGGTACGGGGCGTTCGAGGGTGCCCTGGCCGGCCTGCTCCACCGCGAGCGCACCGGGGAGGGGCAGCTGGTCACGGTCAACATGCTGGACTCCGCGATCGCGGTGCAGGCCCAGGAGCTGTCGATCTACACGGTGGGCGGCATCCCCCAGCACCGCGGCCGTGAGGTGCACGGGCACACCTACATCCGGGCGCCGTACGGCACGTTCGCGACCGCCGACGGCTACCTGGCCCTGGCCTTCCCGCCGCTGGCCCAGCTCGGTGAGGTGCTCGGCATCCCCGAGTTCGCCGGGCTGGACGACGACGTGGACGGGCACACCCGGCGCGACGAGATCACCGCCCTGGTCCGGGCCCGGCTGCCGGAGCGCGGCACGGCCGAGTGGCTGGCCGAGTTCGACGCGCGCGGCATCTGGGCCGGCCCGGTCTACGACTACGCGGACGTGCTGGCCGACCCGCAGGTGCGGCACAACGGCTCACTGGTCAGCTACGACCACCCGACCGAGGGCCGGGTCACCACGCCCGGCTTCCCGTACCGGTTCAGCGCCACCCCGCCGGAGGTGTACCGCGGCGCGCCGCTGACCGGGGAGCAGACCCGGGAGATCCTGGCCGAGCTGGGCTACGACGGCGAGTCGGTGGACCGGCTGGCCGCGGCCGGCGTGGTCACCGCGCCCGGTGACCTCCCATGACGGTCCGGCTGACCGGGCTGACCTGGGATCACCCGCGCGGCTACCTGGTGCTGGACGCGCTGGCCGGGACCCTGGAACCGGACGTGTCGGTCCGCTGGCGGCGGCAGCCGCTGGAGGGGTTCGAGTCCCGGCCGCTGCGCACCCTGGCCGGGGACTTCGACCTGCTGGTCGTGGATCATCCGGGGCTGGGCGAGGCAGTCAGGGACGGCGCCCTGCTGCCGCTGGACGAGCTGTTCGGCGAGCAGGAGCTGGCCGCCTGGCGGACGGGGTCGGTGGGCGCGTCGTACGACAGCTACGTCCTGGACGGCCGGCCGTGGGCGCTGCCGCTGGACGCCGCCGCGCAGGTCGCGGTGGCCCGGCCGGACCTGATGGACGCGCGCCCGGCCAGCTGGGAGCAGGCCCGCCAGGCGGCCCGCGACTACCAGACCACGCTGTGCCTGGGCGGGCCGCACGCGCTGCTGATGTTCAGCGCGATCTGCGTGGCGGCCGGATCGCCCCCGGCGGCGGCATCAGCCAGGCCAGGGCCGGCGGGGACGGAGTCAGCGGGCGCGGACGGACCGTTTGTGAGCGAAGTGGCGGGCACGGCCGCGCTCGCGGTCATGGCGGACCTGCTGGCCTGCGCCGACCGGGAGCTGTCCCAGTGCAACCCGATCGGCGTGCTCGACGCGATGGCGAGCAGCGGCGGGCCGGCCTACTGCCCGCTGGTCTACGGGTACGTGACCTACCAGCGCCCGCTGGCGGGCGAGCCCGGGTCATCCCGGCTGGCGGCGTTCGGCGCCCCGGCGGGCCCGGGCGGGATCGGCAGCGTGCTCGGCGGCACCGGGCTGGCCATCACCCGGTCCGCCGTCGAGCTCGGCGCGGCCGCGGCCCTGATCAGGACCCTGCTCTCGGACCAGGTGCAGGTCGGGCTCTACGCCGAGCTGGGCGGGCAGAGCTCGGCCCGGCAGGCGTGGGAGCACCCCGGAGCCGACGCCGCGGGCGGCGGGTTCTACCGCGCCACGCTGGCCACCGTGGAGCAGGCGTGGGTCCGGCCGCGGTTCCCGGGCTACCCGGAGTTCCAGGCCGCGGCCTCGGCCGTGCTGCGTGAGGGGCTGCTGGCCGGTGAGCCGCACGCCGGGCTGGTCCGGCGGGTCAACGAACTGTTCGCGGCGGCCTGGGACGGGCCCCGCGCGGAAGGCAGGCCCTCGTGAAGCAGACCCGCGGAACCGTGGCGGTGGTGACCGGGGCGGGCGGCTCGCTCGGCCGGGCCATAGCCCGGCGGCTCGCGGCCGACGGGCACGTGGTCGCGGTGACCGACGTCGACGCCCCCGGCCTGGACCAGACCCGCCAGGCGGTCGAGGCGGAGGGCGGCCAGGCCTACGCCGCGCCGGTGGACCTGCGCGACGCGGCCGCGGTGACCGGGTTCTTCGACGCGGTGGCAGCCGGGCCGGGACCGGCGGCCGTCCTGGTCAACAACGCGGCGATCTATCCCACCACGCCGTTCCTGGACATCGCCGTCCAGGAGTACGACAACGTGCAGGCGGTCAACCAGCGCGGCTACTGGCTCTGCGCGCAGTCCGCGGCCCGGCAGATGCAGGCCGCCGGGGCGGGCGCGATCATCAATATCGCGTCCATCACCATGCACGGCGGGTGGGCCAGCCTCGCGTCCTACGTGGCGACCAAGGGGGCGGCGGCCGCGCTGACCCGCGCCCTGGCCCGCGAGCTCGGGCCGTCCGGCATCCGGGTCAACGCGGTGTCCCCCGGCGCGTTCCCGACCGCGGCCGAGCAGATCTACGATGACCCGGCAGCGTACAACCAGCACGTGCTGGATCAGCAGTCGCTGAAGCGCCGCGGCACGCCGGACGAGCTGGCCGCGGTGGTCTCCTTCCTGGCCGGCCCGGACGCCTCGTTCGTGACCGGCCAGACGATCGAAGTCAACGGTGGATGGGTGATGTCGTGACAACCGCAAGCATGCCCGGCGGGCGGCCGGTACCCGGGCGGCCGGTCCTGGAACGGGTCACCGGCGACCTCGCGGCGGCCGGCGGGGTGCGGGCCGTGGTCCTCGACGACGGCAGCGAGCGCGGGATCCGGGTGCTGGAGTTCCGCACCGGCGGGGGGCTGCGCTTCGACGTGCTGGTCGACCGGGCCATGGACATCGGCCTGGCCGAATTCGACGACCTGTCCGTGGGCTGGCGGTCCGCGACCGGGTTCCGCCATCCCGGGCTGCACGAGAACTACGACGAGGACGGGCTGTCCTGGCTCCGGAGCATGTCCGGGCTGGTGGTCACGGCGGGGCTCGACCACACCCTGTTCGGCGGCGAGGTCGGCTCGAAGGAATACCACTACCCGCCCCGGCAGAATGTCCGGCACGGGCTGCACGGCCGGGTGGCCAACATCCCCGCCCGGCTCACCGGCTACGGCGAGCGGTGGGACTCCGGCCGCTGCGTGCTCTGGGCGGAGGGCGAGGTCCACCAGGCGGCGATCTTCGCGGAGAACCTGGTGCTGCACCGGCGGATCGAGGCCGACCTGGGCGGCACCGAGATCCGGCTCACCGACGTGGTCCGCAACGCGGGCTTCGACCTGACCCCGCACATGTTCCTGTACCACGTCAACGTGGGCTGGCCGCTGCTGGACGAGGGAAGCACGTTCGACGCCCCCGTCGCGCAGACCTTGTGGCGCAGCGACAGCGTGGCTGAGCAGGGGGTCTCGCACCTGGTCTTCCCGGGACCGCAGCCCGGGTTCGCCGAGCAGGTGTACGAGCACGTGCTGACCCCGGACCCGGATGGGCGGCAGCGGGTCCGGGTGGCCAACCCGGCCCGGGGCCGGGCGTTCGAGCTGGACTACGACCCGGCCGCGTTCCCCGCCTTCTTCGAGTGGCTGAACCTGCGCGAGGGCAGCTACGCGGTCGGGCTGGAGCCGTCAACGCATCACGTGGCGGGCGACGCGGCCGCCCGCGAGGATGGCTCGATGATCTGGCTGGCCCACGGCGACGAGCGGAGCTATGAGACCGTGTTCCGCTTCACCCGCGACGAGGCCGCTGGCGCCAGGTAGGACGGCTCGGTCCACTCGCTGCCTGGCCGAGGCTCACTGCCGGTCGCCCCGATACGCCTTCAACTGCCTGGCGACGAATTCCGGATCCAGGCCATCCCCGTACGACGCGGCCCCGCGGCTCTGGCGGCGTGCCCACCGCCGCTTCCGGGTCAGGCCGGCCACGAGCACGGCCACCCCGGCGATCACCGGCACGCCAACCATCAGCCCCGAGAACACCCGGTCAGGCACATTGTCGGCCATGGCACCGGAAGGATCGCCGGGGTTGAAATAGATGTCCACCTTGTTGCCGGACCCAAATCCGGGCACATCGACCGTGTAGGCCTGGCCGTGCCACCGGAACGTCGCCAGGCCGCCTTGCTCGGTAGCGACCACGTGGTGGCCCGTCCAGAGGACAATCTCGGGTGACTGGAAGTCCAGCGCCACGAAGAGCAGGGCAAACACGAACAGCGCGGCGGCCAGGCCTACTGACCAGCCTGCTCCGTCCAGCACGGCACCCAGGCGACCACGCATAGGACCAGTGTCGGGCCTCAGCCGGTCCTGCGCCAACCCTTATTTACCCGCAGCCCAGGTCAGCTGCGGCCCGCGCCGGGGCGGCGCAACCTGCGGAAGGCGACCGCCGTGACCAGCACGGCCGCGATCAGGACGCCGAACGCGATCAGCCGGGCGCTGGTGTAGCGGGCGGGCGCCAGGCTGTACCGGGTCGTGGCCAGCGTGCCGTCCGACCGCAAGGCCAGCCCGAAGCTGACCGCGGTCGCCCCGGACGGGACGGGGGGCGGCATCCAGCTCCCCGGCGTCCAGTCCCGGGACGCGGGCATCGGCGGGCTGGTGGCCCAGAACGTCCAGGTCCCGGCCAGCGTCCGGTAGTACGCGTTGAACACCACCGGCCCGCTCGACTGGTACCAGGCACCCATCCGGTAGCTGCGTCCCGCCGTGACCTCCGGCGCGCACGTGCCCAGATCCATCGCGGGCGCGAGCTGGGCCGTGCCGGATCTTCGCTGGGTAAGGGAAATGATCTCAGCCCCCGCCCCACCCGGGCCTGCCCGGCGGCGGTAGCGGAAGGTGGCGTGGTTGGAGCCGTAGTGGCCGGCCTGGAAGCAGGCCGGGACACCGCCCGCGGCGACCGCGGTCAGGCGGGAGTTGACCACCCCCGGCGCCGGGATCGGCGGCGGGCCGGGCGCGGCCACCGCCCGCCGGACCGGGCCGCCGATCACCTGGCGGACCGTGCGCACGCTCACCCCGCGGCCCGCCTGCCGGGACAGCCAGCCGAGCACGCTGCCCAGCTCGGGCCGGGTCACGCCCAGCGCGCAGGCCTGGGCGCAGACGTCATGGATGGTGAAGATGATCCAGCCGCCGCCGTGCTGCTGGGCGCCGGTGACGATCTTCTCGAACGTGGCCGGTGACCAGGCGGTGCCGACCGAGGACACCTCGATGGGCGCGCGCAGCAGATACGGGTCGCGGGGCGGGATGGTCTCCGCCCAGGCGCAGTGCGGGCACAGCCCGGCCCCGCGCAGCTGCCCGGTGCCCAGCCCGGAGTTGTAGCCGCAGCGCTGCGCGAGGCGTTCGAGAGCCGGCGTGACCTGCGCGAACGGGTAGGCGAAGTCGGTGACGCGGAACCCCCAGCGGGTCAGGTTGAGCCGGTCGTCGCAGATCTCCCGCCGGGCCTCCGCGGCGGGCATCCCGGTGAGCGGGACGTGCTGCACGGACAGGCCGCCGATCTCGTTGCCGTCCCCGGCGATCTGGCGGACCTCGGCCAGCGTGAGGTACGGCTGATGCTGGCAGCCGGGGCCGGTCCCGGGCTGGCAGACCAGGCCGGAGGGCACGTAGAAGGTGGCGTGCATGCGGTAACGCCGGAAGAGCGGCAGCGCGCCCATCTGGTCCCCGAGGCCCCCGCCCCAGGTGAACGTGACCACGGTCCGGGCCGGCGGGGCGGTTCGGGTCGGCCGGGCGGCCCGGGCCGGGGCGGCCATCCGGGCCCGCGCGGGAACGGCGCGCGCCACAGCGCTCCCCGCGCCCAGCGTGAGCACCACGGCCGCGAGAACCCCGAGCGCCGCCAGCGCGCGGCAGGCCTGCCGCTGCATATTTCCCCCGGTGCCGGCCGGCGCCCCCGCCCGGCCGTACCGATCCATCATGCGCCGGGGCCCGGGGCCGGGCAACGGCGCCTGCCCTCCGGCGGGCACACCACCTCCCGCCCCGTACCGCCCACCCTCCGGCCGCGCCGCGCCCAGCCCACCTGAGCGAAAGCTCAGCACCTTGACATTTGCCCACAATTAGGAGAGCTTGGGTTTTCTCCCTGGTGAGGATGGCTAACGACATGCCTGAGCTGTTCGGCACGGGCTACCCGCGGGCCGGGCTGCTGCGCCGCGTCGGGCGCCTGGAGCAGGTCGCGGGCGTGCGGCTGGTCACGCTCGGCGACGGGCTGGGCCGCGGGGTCCGGGTGCTGGAATTCCGGACCGGCACCGGGTTCGCGTTCGAGGTGCTGGTCGACCGCTGCTTCGACGTGGGCCGCTGCGAGCTGTCCGGCCAGCCGCTCAGCTGGCTGTCCGGGGCCGGGGTCACCGGGCCGTGGTACTACGAGCCGGACGAGTGGGGCTGGTTCCGCGCCTGGGGCGGCGGGATGGTCGTCACCTGCGGGCTCGACCACACCCTGGGGCCGGCCGACGACACCGCCGCGCACTTTAACCAGCCGCACATCCAGCCGTCGGTCCGCTACGGCCTGCACGGCCGGGCCGGCGGCCTGCCTGCCCGGCTGACCGGGTACGGCGAGCGGTGGGACGGCGACGAGTGCGTGCTGTGGGCGGAAGGCGAGGTCCTGCAGTCCGCGGTGTTCGGCGAGCAGCTCGTGCTCCGGCGGCGGATTGAGGCCCGGGTCGGTGAATCGCGGTTCACCCTGCACGACGAGGTCGAGAACACCGGGCACACGCCGACGTCGCACATGTTCCTCTACCACTGCAACGCCGGCTTCCCGGTGCTGGACGAGGGAGCCGAGCTCGTCGTGCCGAGCCTGCGGACCAGCACGGACTACGGCGTGCCGGTCGGCGGGTACCAGGTCATGTCGGCCCCGGTCCCGGGGGCCACGGAGGCGTGCTTCGAGCACGAGCTCGTCGCCGAGCCGGACGGGACCGTCCCGGTGGGGTTGCTGAACCGGGCCCGGGGGCTGGGTGTCTACCAGGTGTTCCGGATCAGCCAGCTGCCGCACCACACGGTGTGGCGGATGCTGGGCGAGGGCACCTACGCGCTCGGCCTGGAGCCGAGCACCAACCGGGACGCGGGCCGCGCGGACGCCCGGGAGCGCGGCGAGCTGCAGTGGCTCGCGCCGGGTGACACGCGCCAGTACGACCTGGAGATCGGCGCGCTGCACGGGGCGGCCGCGCTCAGCGGGTTCGAGGGCCGGGTGTCGCGGCTGCTCCCGCCACCCGGTCCAGCACACAGCGATTCAGGCGACAGCGACCAGCAGACAGCGCCGAGCAGACAGTGACCGAGCAGACAGGCGGTGAGCGACTCCGTGACCACCCTGACCCGGCCCGCGCCGGTGACCCTGGCCGAGTTCGAGGAGATCTTCGAGTCGGTGAAGAACTGGGGCCGCTGGGGTCCCGCCGACGAGCGCGGGACGCTCAACTACCTGACGCCGGACCAGGTGCGCGCCGCGGCCGCCCTGGTCCGGTCGGGGCGGCAGGTGACGATGTCGATCCCGATGAACACCGTGGCCGGGCCGGACAACCCCAGCCCCGTCACCCATCACGTGGTCCAGGGGCACGACATCGACATCGGCTCGGGCAGCCTCACGTTCGCCACCGACTACCTGGGCCTGGCCTTCCACGGTGACTGCCACACCCACATGGACGCGCTGTGCCACATCGCCTACCGGGGCCAGGTCTATAACGGCCGTCCCGCGCTGGAGGTGATGACGACCCGGGGTGCCACCGCGCTCGACGTCACGGCGTACGGCAACGGGCTGGTCGGCCGGGGTGTCCTGCTCGATATCCCCCGGCTGCGCGGGGTCAGGTGGCTGGAGCCGGGCGAGGCGGTGACCCGGGCCGAGCTGGAGGCGGCCGAGCAGGCCCAGGGCGTCCGGGTCGGCGAGGGCGACATCCTGGTCTTCCGCACCGGCCATCACCGGCGCCGGCTCGAACTCGGCGCGTGGAACAACGACTACCCGCCCGCCGGGGAAGGCAAGGCCGGCCTGCACGTGGACACGATCCCGTGGATGCACGAGCGGCGGATCGCGGCGTTCCTCCCGGACGGCGACGGGGAGACCGTGCCCAGCAACGTCGAGGGCATCCTGTACCCGATCCACCCCCTGCAGATCACCGCGATGGGCATGTTCGCCTCGGACAGCCTCCAGCTCGAGGACCTGGCCCGGGCCTGCGCGGAGGAGGGACGCGACGAGTTCATGGTGGTCGGCCTGCCGCTGTGGCTGCCCGGCGCGACCGGGTCGCCGTGGAATCCGATCGCCATCTTCTGAGCCGCCCTGGAGGACGCGAGTCATGGAGCGCCGGTTCGAGGTCCAGGCCGCGCTGGCCGCCGGGGCGCCCGGCCAGATCCCCGCGACGTCGCCGGCGGACGGCCGCTCCGCCGCAGACGCGGAACTGCGGGCCGGGGCGCGATGACGGACCGGGGCGCGATGACGGACCGGGCCAGCCAGCTGCGCGAGGCGGTCAGGCGGCCGCTGCCGCTGGCCTACCACCCGCTCTACCGCTTTTACCAGGGCGGCTCGCTGACCAGGACGTTCCGCGGCCTGCCCGCGGGCCAGGACGACAACTGGTCCGAAGACTGGGTCGGCTCGTGCACCCAGGCCGGCAACGACGACCCGGACGGCCGGCCGCAGGGCCTGAGCCTGGTCCCCGTGCCCGGCGGCGGAGCGGTGACGCTCCGGGAACTGGTCGAGGCGCTGCCCGAGGAGATGGTCGGCGCACGGTTCGCCGACCGCTGGGGACCCATCACCGGCGTCCTGGTCAAGCTGCTGTCGCCCGCCGGACAGGTGCCGCTGCATGCGCACCCGACGCGGGAATGGGCGCGGCAGCATCTCGGCTCGCGGTTCGGCAAGACCGAGGCGTGGATCCTGCTCGACACGCCGGGTGACGGCCGTGAGCCGGCCTACGCGGGCATCGGCTTTGTCCCTGGCACCTCGCGGGCGTGGTTCGCCGGCGCGGCCCGGCGCCATGAGGTGGCCGGCCTCCGCGCCACCCTGCACCGCACCGAGGTGCACCCGGGCGAGGTCTACGTCGCACATGCGGGCGTGCCCCACTACCTGGGGCCGCGGATCTCGTTCATCGAGGTGCAGGAGCCGAGCGATCACATCGTGATCCCGGAAACGTCCGGCGCCGACGACGACGGGGCCACCATGGGCCTGGGCTGGGACCTGGCCCTGGACATGATCGACTACACCGCGGACGGCCGGGCGGACACCCTGGCCCGGGCCCGCCAGCAGCCGCGCGTGCTGCGCACCAGCCACGGGTCGCGCGAGGTGCGCCTGTTCCATGACGACGTGCTGCCGTTCTTCGATGCCACCGCGCTCGAGGTTCCCGGGGAGATCGAGGTCAGCGACGGGCGCTTCTCGATCGCGGTCGTGGCCGCCGGTGACGGGTGGGCCGAGGGCGATTTCGGCCGCCAGCCCATCCGCCGGGGCCAGACCTTCGCCCTGCCCGCCAGCCTGCCGGTCCGGATCCGGGCCGGACGCGAACCGGTCCGGGTGATCCGCTGCCTGGGGCCGGCCGCGCCATGACATCTGCCACCAGACACAGTGCTGGCAGTCGGCGACTCGGTGGCGCTGGCTGACGTGCCGTTCAGCGCCCCCGGTGCCGGGGAAACGGCCGGAGCGGCCATGAGCGAACGCTCAGCGAATTGACATACGCTCAAGCTGGCGCCGACGGTGCGCCCCGTCTCCCTGGGAGTCCCTATGGCAGCGTTGCCGGGTCCCGCCGGACAAATCCTGGCTGACCCAGGCCTGGCGGGCGCAGTCATCATCGTGACTGGCGCGGGCAGTGGCATCGGCGCCGCGGCGGCCCGCCAGCTTGGCGCCGCGGGTGCCCGGGTGGCCCTGGTCGGCCGGCGTGCGGGCCCGCTGGACGAGGTAGCCGGGAAGATCCAGTCCGCCGGCGGTGACGCCCTGTGCGTGCCCGCCGACCTGGCCGACCCAGCCAGCCCGCAGCGCATCACGGCGGCCTGCCTGGATCACTACGGCCAGATCGACGGACTCGTCAACAACGCCGCCGTGGTGCGGCACAAACCACTGGGTGACTGGGACGTGGCCGGCTTCGACGAGCACGTCGCCACCAACATCCGGGCGCCGTTCTTCCTCATCCAGGCCGCACTGCCCGCCCTCCGCGAGTCGCGCGTGCGGGCCGTGGTGAACATCAGCTCATCGTCGGGCACCCTGCACCGGGTCGGCCAGTCGGTGTACGCGATGACCAAGTCGGCCCTGGACTACCTGACCCGCACCCTGGCTGGCGAACTGGCCCCGCTCGGCGTGCGGGTGAACGGCATCGCGCCCGGTCCCATCGACACGCCTATCCACGCGACGTGGGCGGACGACCTTGACGAGGCCTACCGCTGGCTCGGCGGCCAGGTGCCGCTCGGCCGGATCGGCACACCGGAGGAGGTCGCGCTCTGGATACTGCTGTTGCTGAGCCCGGCGGCGTCGTTCCTGACCGGAGCGGTCATCCCGCTGGATGGGGGCCAGGTGATCGACCGTGAGTAGGCCATTGCTGTGAACAGGGGTTTCCGGTGAGCGCAGTTGAGAGCAGGTCGGGGGCGGAGGAGCTGCTGCTCCGGGTGGCCTGGTTTTACTACAAGGACGAGCTGACCCAGGATGAGATCGCCCGGCGGCTGTCGGTGTCCCGGGCGTCGGTCGGGCGCATGCTCGACCGGGCCCGCAAGGTGGGCCTGGTGTCGATCAACCTGAACGCGGATCACCTCGACGCGTTCGAGGTCAGCAGCGAGCTCCGGCGCACGTTCAGCCTGACTGAGGCGCTGGTGGTCCCGGACCACGACAAGGAGCCCGCCGACCATCACCTGCTCAATGCGAGGCTGGGGCTGGGCGGGGCGCAGTTCATGAGTACCCACCTGCGCCCGGGCGGCACCCTGGGCGTCGGCTGGGGCGAGACCGTGTCCCGGGTCATCGCCTCAGTCAACTTCGGCGCCGTGGGCCCGGTGCACATGGTCACCCTGACCGGCGGCGTGGACGGCTACCTGCAGACCATCCTGTCGTCCAAGGGCGAAAGCGGCACCGAGCCAGAGGCCACCACCGCCACCATCATCCCGACCCCGATCGTGGCGTCCACGCCGAGGCTGGCCGCGGCGCTCAAGGCCGAGCCGGCCATCCAGCAGGTGCTGACCCAGGCGTGCGGCGTGGACCAGGCCATCGTCGGGGTGGGCACGCCCGCCGCCGACGCGACCATCGTGCAGATGGGGTACCTGGCCGCCGACGACGTGCGCCTGCTGCACGACCGCGGTGTGGTGGGCGACATTCTCGGCCAGTTCTTCGACGCCGACGGACGGGTGGTGAACCTGCCCATCCACGAACGGCGGATCGGCATCGAACTGTCCGACCTGGCCTCCATCCCGAAGGTCGTCGGCGTGGCCGGGGGCCTGCATAAGGCGGAGGCCATCCTCGGGGCGCTGCGCGGCGGGTTCCTCGACGTCCTGGTGACCAACGAGCTCGTCGCGCTGCGCCTGCTGCAGCTGCAGCAGGGCTGAGCGGGGCTGGCGTGGCCATCGGCCCGGGATCACCCGGGCCATGCCTGCACGGTCCCCGGCCGGGCGGACCCCGGCCTCGCACCAGCGAATTCCCGGTCAGGGCCTTGCCAAGGATCCGATACAGGCCGATACTTCTTCCACGCGAGCAGATGCGCACCCATTGAGCGAATGCTCCGCGCGGCTGCGTGAAAACGAGCCGAGCCGCGAGAACTGGCTGAAGGGAGGCGGACCGTCGTGACCGTTCCCCGGCTGAGCGCCGGAGTGATCACCGCCGACCTGACCCGGCTGGGCGCGGAGCTGGAGATCCTCCGCGGCACGACGGCGTGGGCGCACGTGGACGTGATGGACGGCGCGTTCTGCCCGCAGCTCACGGTGGGCCCGGCGTTCGTGGCCGCGGTCGCCTCGGCCGGCCTGCCGGTGGACGCGCACCTGATGGTCGAGGAGCCACGCAGGCTGGTGCCCGACATCGCGGCGGCCGGGGCGTCGGTCATCACCGTGCACGCCGAGGCCACCCGGCACCTGCACCGCACGCTGCAGGAGATGACGCAGCTGGCCGGGGAGCCGCGGTCCTTCCTGCGCGGCGTCGCGATCAACCCGGGCACTCCGGTCCAGGCGGTCGAGCCGGTCCTCGAGCTGGCCGACCTCATCCTGGTGCTCGCCGTCAACCCGGGCTGGTCCGGCCAGGCCCCGGCGGCCAACACGCGCCGCCGCGTTGCGGCCGTCCGCGAGCTGGCCGCGCAGGCCGGCGCCGACGTGCTGGTCGGCGTGGACGGCGGGGTCAGCCTGGGCAACGCGGCCGAGATGGCCGGCTGGGACATCGACGTGCTGGTCAGCGGCAGCGCGATCTTCGACCCGCGCCGCTCTGCTGGCCAGGGGCGGAGCCCGGCCGAGAACCTCGAACTCATGACCCAGGCGTTGCTCCACGCCGGGCCCGCGGGCCCGGCCCGGAAGATAGGCGAGCCTGCGGGCTCGATCCAGGAGGTAGCAGATGGCAGGCAGTAACGGTGCGCGCATCGTGGCGCCCCCGGTCCCGATGACCATCACCCAGATCGCGGTGGTCGTGGCCGACATGGACTCCGCCCTGCGGTCCTACACCGAGAACCTCGGCTGGGGCCCGTGGAGCGTGTTCGACTACAAGCCGCCGCTGCTGCACGACACCGTGGTGCGCGGTGAGAAGACGGAATTCCGCATGATCGGCGCCGAGACGTCGGTGAACGGGCTCGGCTTCGAGCTGATCCAGCCGGTCAGCGGCCCCAGCATCTACCAGGAGTTCCTGGACACCCACGGCGAGGGCGTCCAGCACATCGCCTGCATGAAGCACTCCACCGAGGACAGCGAGGCGCTCAAGAAGCACTGGCAGGAGCGGGGCGCGGAGATCCTGATGGGCGGGCGGATCGGGGAGTCCATCGAGTTCTACTACCTGGACACGTCCCCGATGCTCAAGTTTGTCCTGGAATCCGGCAGTGGGCACGCGATCGACCTCGAGCCCACGTACGTCTTCCCGTGAGCAGCACGGACCCGGTGCGTGTCCTGGTGATCGGCGATCCGTACATGCCCTCGTCCGCCTACGCGGAGCCCCTGGCCGGGCTCGGCGACATGGTGGAGGTGACCTCGATGCAGATCGAGGGGGTGGGGTTCGCGCCGCCGCGCACCGAGTCGGAGCACCGGCTCCGCGAATACGTCGGTGACCCCGCCGACATCGCCCGGGCCGTGGCCGGGCATGACGTGCTCATCGTCCACGGCGCGCCGGTCAGCTCGGAGGTCCTCGACGCCGGGCCGGCTGCGGCTGGTCTGCTGCGCCCGCGGCGGCCCGGTGAACGTGGACGTGGCCGCGGCGACCGACCGCGGTATCCCGGTGGTCAACACCCCGGGCAAGAACGCGGAGGCGGTCGCCGAGCTCACCATCGCGTTCGCGCTGCTGCTGATCCGGATGGTGCCGCAGGCCAGTCACGACCTGCTCCGCCGCGGCGCGTTCGCGGAGTCCGTGTTCGAGGGCAGCGAGTACTTCGGCCAGGAGGCGGCCAGCGTGACCCTCGGCCTGGTCGGCCTGGGCCGGGTCGGCCGCGAGGTCGCGTCGCGGGCGCGGGCACTCGGCTTCACGGTCCTGGCCTACGACCCGCTGGTCACCGAGGCCCCGGACGGCGTCGGCCTGGTGCCGCTGGACACCCTGCTGGCCCGGTCCGCCGTCGTGTCCCTGCACGCCCGGGCCACGGCGGAGAACCGGCACATGTTCTCCCACGCCCAGTTCGCCCAGATGCGCCCGGGCGCCTGCTTCATCAACACGGCCCGGGAGTCGCTGGTCGACGAGGACGCGCTGACCGCGGCGCTGCGGACCGGGACGCTCGCCGGTGCGGCGCTGGATGTGCTGGAGCGCCCGGACACCGCCACCCGCCACCCGCTGCTGGGCGCGCCGAACGTGCTGGTCACGCCCCACATCGGCGGGGCCACGGCGGAGACGCTGGCCCGGGGCGCACGCCGCGCGGTGGCCGCGGTGGCCAGCCTGGTGGCCGGGCGGGTACCCGCGGACGTGGTGAACCCCCAGGTGCTGCACGCCGGAAGCGCGATGACATGACAAGCCGCTACCTGCTGGCCATCGACGCGGGCACCGGGAGCTGCCGCGCCGTGCTGTTCACCGAGACCGGGCAGCAGGCCGCGGTGTCGGTACGCGAGTGGGTCCACCTGGAGCCGCCCGGCGTTCCCGGGGGCCAGGACTTCGACGTGGAGTCCGGCTGGCACGCCATCGCCGCCTGCGTGCTGGACGCGCTGCGGGACGCGGGCGCGTCCGGCGCCGACGTCGCGGCGGTCTCCGCCACCAGCATGCGCGAGGGCGTGGTCCTGTACGACCGGGCCGGCCGCGAGATCTGGGCCTGCCCCAACGTGGACAGCCGCTCGGCGCAGGAAGCGGCGGAACTGATCCAGGAGGGCGCCGCCGAGAAGATCTACGCGGAAGCCGGCGACTGGGTGTCCATCACCACCCCGGCGCGGCTGCGCTGGCTGGCCCGCCACCGCCCGGACATCCTGGACGCGGCGGGCGGCCTGGGCATGCTCAGCGACTGGATCCTCTACCGGCTGTCCGGGGCGCAGGTCACCGAGCCGTCCTGCGGTTCCAGCTCGGGCATGTTCACCCTCGCGCAGCGGACCTGGTCGGCGTCCATCCCGGCGCTGTGCGGGCTGCCCGCCGACGTGCTCCCCCCGGTCGTGGACCCTGGCACCGTGGTCGGCCACGTAACCCCGGCGGCAGCGGAACAGACCGGGCTGCGGGCGGGCACGCCGGTGGTGGCCGGCGGCGGTGACACCCAGATGGGGCTGCTCGGGGCGGGCACGGTGGGCGGTGAGTACACCGTGGTCGCGGGGACGTTCTGGCAGAACACCGTGCTGCTGCCCGAGCCGCTCGTCGACCCGCAGGCCCGGCTGCGCACGCTCTGCCACGTCACGCCGGGTGAGTGGATGCTGGAGGGGATCGGCTTCTACTGCGGCATGAGCATGCGCTGGTTCCGCGACGCGTTCTGCGACGCCGAGGTCGCCGTCGCCCGGCAGCGCGGCGTGGACCCGTACGTGGTCATGGAAGAGGTGGCCGCCCAGGTCCCGGCGGGGTCCGGCGGGGTGGTCGCGATCATGTCGAACCTGATGAACGCGCGGCGCTGGGTGCACGCCAGCCCGGCGTTCGCCGGCTTCAACCTCGGCCAGCCGGCGGCCAGCGGCCGGGGCGCCTGCATCCGGGCCATCGAGGAAGCCGGGGCCTACGTCGCCCGGGGACACCGGGACATCATCACCGAGCTGACCGGGCTGCGTTTCGGCGAGGCCACGTTCACCGGCGGCGCGGCCAAGGGACGCCTGTGGCCGCAGATCATGGCCGACGTGCTCGGCGTGCCGGTGCACGTGCCCGTGGTCACCGAGAGCAGCGCCCTGGGCGCGGCGCTGTGCGCGGGCGTCGGCGCGGGCAGCTTCGCCAGCGTCGACGAACTGCGCCCGGAGCTGCGCCGCCGGGACGCCACCTACGAGCCGGGCACCGCCGCCGTGGCCCGCTACGACGAGGGCTACCCGGCCTGGCGCGAGATCTACGCCCGGATGCTCGGCATCTCCGAGGACGGCCTGCTCAGCCCGCTGTGGCGGGCGGCAGGCGCCTAGCGGCGAGCCCACGCCAGCCGCTCACCCGTACCCGACCCAGCCGGACCCGCAGCCGACCCCTATCCCCCACGTAGCCGGACCAGCACCAGAGCCGTAACCGACCCATACCCGAACCGACCACCCCTCAGGAGACACCACCCATGGCCGACAGCGACGATGCCACCAGCGGCGCCCGTTTCCAGCCCTCGGTGCCCGCCCCCGCCGCCGTGTTCCCGCTCAAGGGCTGCGGCAGCCTGGACTGGGGTATGCAGAGCCGTCTGGCCCGGATCTTCCGGCCGGCCACCAGCCGGACCGTGATGCTGGCCATCGATCACGGGTACTTCCAGGGACCGACCACCGGCCTGGAACGGGTGGACCTGTCGATCCTGCCCCTGCTGCCGTACGCCGACGCGCTGATGACCACCCGGGGCATGGTCCGCTCCACGGTCCCGCCCGCGTCGGGCGCGCCCATCGTGCTGCGGGCCAGCGGCGGCCCCAGCATCCTCGGCGAGCTGTCCAACGAGCAGATCGCGGTGAGCATGGAGGACGCGGCCCGGATCAACGCCTGCGCCGTCGCCGTCCAGGTCTTCATCGGCGGCGAGTTCGAGACCCAGTCGGTGCACAACATGACCCGCCTGGTGGACCAGGGACAGCGGTACGGCATCCCGGTCCTCGCCGTCACCGCCGTCGGCAAGGAGCTGACCCGGGACGCGCGCTACCTGCGGCTGGCCACCCGGATCTGCGCCGAGCTCGGCGCGCACTTCGTCAAGACCTACTACTGCGCCGAGGACTTCGACACGGTCGCGGCCGCCTGCCCGGTGCCGCTGGTGATGGCGGGCGGGAAAAAGCTGCCCGAACTGGACGCGCTGACCATGGCCTACCAGGCCATCGAGGCCGGCGCGGCCGGGGTGGACATGGGCCGCAACATCTTCCAGAGCGATTACCCCGAAGCGATGATCCGCGCCGTCGCGGCCGTCGTGCACGGATCCGCGAAACCCGAGGCGGCCTACGAGGAGTTCGTCCGCCCGCAGCAGGCGCAGGCCGGGGCGCAGGCCCAGACGCAGGCACTAGCTACGTAGTTGCTAACTGGCTCGACAGCTTGGGAGGGCATTGGCAATGGCACATTCATCAGGCGGGCCCGATAGTGGGGGAACGGCCGTCACCGAACCACCGGGGAGCCGCCTCAAGGCGGGTGTGGTCTCGCTGCCCGGCGTGCTCATGCAGAGCGTCACCTCGATCGCCCCCGCGATCGCGGGACTGTTCACCGTCCCGTTCATCGTGGCGAACGCCGGGGTGGGCGCTCCGCTCGCCTACCTGGGCGCGTTCATCATCGCCCTGCTGCTCGGGTACGTGCTGGCCCAGTTCAGCCGGCACCTGTCCTCCACCGGCAGCTACTACACGTTCGTCTCCCGGTCCCTCGGCGGGCGGGCCGGGTTCCTGGTCGCCTGGGTGTACCTGCTCTTCTACCCGGTGGTCATCGCCCAGGTGGGGTCGTTCATGGGCTCCACGCTGCAGTCCACGCTCAAGGCCGAGTACAACATCACGTTCGAGTGGTGGTGGTTCATGATCTTCCTCATCGTGCTGGTGGCCTGGACGGCGTGGCGCGGTGTGGAACTGTCCGTGAAGCTGCTCATCGTGCTGGGCGTCATCGAGGCCGTCATCGTGCTCGCGCTCGGCATCTGGGGGCTGGCCAGCCCGGGGCCGGGCGGCCTGAACCTGCAGTGGCTGACCACGGCCGGGCATCTGGGAAACGCGCACGGGCTGTTCCTGGGCGTGGTGTTCGCCATCTTCGCCATCACCGGCTGGGACGCGGCGGCCCCGCTGGCCGAGGAGAGCCTCAATCCCAGGCGGAACATCCCCCGCGCGGTGATCGGCTCCATCGTCATCCTGGGCGTCTTCCTGGTCGTAGTGTCCTGGGGCCAGATCACCGGCTGGGGCACCAGCCGGCTCGCCTCGTTCGCCAGCTCCCCGGTGCTGCCCTCCTTCGTGCTGGGCAAGAAGTACTGGGGTGACGGCTGGCTGGTGGTCCTGTTCGCGCTGTTCAACTCGGCTATCGCGGTCTCCATCGCGTGCACGAACGCGTCCACCCGGTTCCTGTACGGCATGGCCCGGGCCAAGGCGCTGCCGACGGCGCTGACCAAGATCCATTCCCGGTTCAAGACGCCGACCAACGCGATCCTGGTCCAGACCGGCATCAACATCCTGCTCGGCCTGATCCTGCCGCTGGCCATCGGCGTGGCCAACGTCTACAACGTGACCGGCACCTGGTTCACGTTCGCGCTGGCCTTCGTCTACGTGGTGTCCAACATCGGGCTGTTCGTGTTCTACCGCCGTGAGCACCGGGACGAGTTCAGCTGGGCCAAGCACCTGCTGATCCCGGCGGTCGGGATCATCGCCCTGGCCGTCGTGGTGTACTACTCGGTCAACCCGCTCCCCGCCTGGCCAGTCTCGCTCGCCCCGTTCATCGTGCTGGGCTGGCTGGTGGTCGGCGCCATCGTGGTCGCGGTGGTGTACCGCGGCGACCGGGCCGGGAACCTCGCACTGGCCGGCGCGGCGATGGGCGAGAGCGTCGAGGACGCCATCGTGGAGCGGTACTCGGTGGACCACCCGGTCCCCCCGCCCGACGCGGTGCGCTGACGCTGACCTGGTCTGCTGTCAGCTGGCCCAGCGCTCCCCGTGGCCCGTGAGGCGGGCCACGGGGAGCGCGTTTACCAAGCGTCCCCGCTGAGCAGGGTGAAAGCAGCGTGTGCGAGCGCCGCGGCTGGCTACCATGCAGTGCGCGCTTACCCGACAACGGCCCGGCTGGTGGGGGCAACATGTCCAGCTGGTTCAGCACCAACATCGAGCAGACAGGGCGGCTGCCGCTGTTCTGCTTCTTCTGCGCGTTCGTCGCCGGGTTCGGGTTCATCCGGCTGTCGGTGCGGCTGATCCGCGCCCAGGTCCGCTGGTGGCCCGGCAACGTCACCCCCGGCAACCTGCATGTGCACCACATGGTGTTCGGGGTCGTGTTCATGCTCATCGGCGGGGTCACGGGCATCGTGGCCCCGGGCGGCTCGCTGACCTGGCGGTCCGGCGCGGCCGCGCTGTTCGGGCTCGGGGCCGCCCTGGTCCTCGACGAGTTCGCGCTCATCCTGCACCTGCGCGACGTGTACTGGACGAGCGACGGGCGGCTGTCCGTGGACGCCGTCTTCGTGGCGGCCGGGCTGACCGTCCTGCTGCTGCTGGGGATCGTCCCGTCGGTCGTGCCCAGCCCCACCGACCGGCACGCGAGCGCCTGGGAGGCGGTCGCCAGCCTCACCCTCAGCGTCCTGGTCACCTTCATCCTGGCCGCGATCACGCTGTTCAAGGGGAAGATATGGACGGGCCTGTTCGGGTTGTTCCTGTTCCCGCTGCTCATCGTCGGCGCGATCCGGCTGGCCCGGCCCGGCTCCCCCTGGGCCCGGTGGCGCTACCAGCGCCGCCCGCATAAGCGCGCCCGGGCCGCCCGCCGGGAACGGCGGGTCAGGCAGCCGGTCGTCCGGTTCATGTCACGGCTCGAGGACATCCTGTCCGGCCTGCATGACCGGCCGGATCCGCCGAAGGGCTCCGCACCGGATGGCGCGCCGGCCCCGCGCAAGGCCGCCGTGGGACGCCAGCCCGACGACGGGTAGCCGCGCAAGCGTCTTACCCGGCGGCCACCGCCTGCGTCTGGGTGACCTGGGCCGCGAGGCGGCCGCCGTCATCGGTCAGGTCGGTCTGGACCACGATCATCGCCCGTCCGGCGTGCAGTGGCCGCGCCACGGCCGTGACCACCCCGCCGGTGATACCGCGGAGGAACACGCTGCTCGAGCTGATCGTGGCGGTCCGCGCGCCCGGCGGCAGGTTCAGGTGCGCGCAGATCCCGCCCAGGCTGTCGGCCAGGGCCATCAGCGCGCCGCCATGCATGATGCCCCCGGCCGTGCACCGCTCCGGTGACCAGGCCAGACGCCCCCGCACCTCCCTGGCGGAGGCCGCGTCGAGCTCGATGCCCAGGGTGACCGCGAACGGCATCAGCTCAAGCAGTTCGCGCTCTGTTCCGGGCCTGGCCCGGCCGCCATCGGTCACGTATCTTCCCCGTCCTGCGCCGCCGCGATCCTGGCCCACGCTACCGCCGGCCGCGGAACAACACGGTGGCCCGGGAAGTTTTAGATAACGTATGTCTGGAACTGAATCGAGCACCAAGAAGTGCATCACCTGCGGGGATGACCTGCATCCCGAGCGGGCCATCAAATACGACTACTGCATGAAGCCTGAGTGCCAGGCCAAGAACCTCAAGGGCCTGGACATGGTCGCGGTGGGGGTCAACAAGTCAGCCGAGCAGTACATGCTGCTCGACGAGGACACCAAGGCCGACCTGGCCCGGGGCAAGTATCACGACCAGCGGCGCGGCACCTTCGGCCAGCCCGAGTCCGCCCCCGGCCAGCCGGGGGCCGCGCGCCCGGCGGCGCCCGCCCGGCAGACGCTGCCCAGGCGGATGCTGCCCCGGCCAGCGCCACCCCGCCCAGGCCCGCCCGGGCGCGGCCCATCCCGGCCGCCCCCCGCGAGCCCCGGCTGCCGGGCACCGCGTCCCAGCGCCGGCTGGCGGTGCTGTACAACCAGCAGGGCCTGCGCCCCGACGAGATCGCCCGCAAGCTGGGGCTGAGCCGGTACGACGTCACGCAGATCATCCTGGCGGCCAAGAGTCCCAGGAGGAGCTGAGACCCGGGCGCCAGCCCGGAGTCAGCCTCCGTCGGCGAACTCGGCCCGTACCCCCAGCAGCCGGACCGGCCGCCGGTCGGTGAACCGCTCCAGCGCGGCCAGCGCCGCCTCCCGGATGGCGTCCCCGTCGGCCGTCGGCTCCGGGAGCGACCGGGAATGACTCGAGGTGAAAAACGGGGCGTACCGGACCTTGACCACCACCCGCACCGCGGGCCGCTCCTCCGCCACCACGTCGGCGGTGACCCGTTCCGCCAGCCGGGCCACCTCGGCGCGGACCTGGTCCCAGTCGTCCAGGTCGGCCTGGAAGGTGACCTCCCGGCCCCGGGACCGGGGCACGTACGGGGCGCTGGTCACCGGCGAGTGATCCTGGCCGCGGGCCAGCCGGACCAGCCACGGCCCGGTCGCCGGGCCGAACTCCGCGGCCAGCGCCCCGGGGTCGGCCAGGGCCAGGTCGCGGACGGTCTCGATACCCAGCGCGGCCAGCTTCCGCGCGGTCTTGGCCCCGATCCCCCACAGCGCGTCCGTGGGACGCTCACCCAGCACGTCGAACCAGGTCTCGTGGGTCAGCCGGAACACCCCGGCGGGCTTGCCGAACCCGGTCGCCAGCTTGGCCTGCAGCTTGTTCTGCCCGATCCCGACGCGTGGCGTCGAGCTGGGTCGCGGCGCGGATCCCGGCCGCGATCTCCCGGGCGAACGCTTCCGGGTCGTCGGTGTCCACGGCCACGAACGCCTCGTCCCAGCCCATCACCTCGGTGACCGCGCCGAACCCGCGCAGCGTCGCCATGACCGTGGCCGAGACCGCCTCGTACTCCTCCCGGTCCACCGGCAGGAACACGGCCTCGGGGCAGCGGCGGGCCGCGGTCCGCAGCGGCAGCCCGGAATGCACCCCGAACTGGCGCGCCTCGTAGGAGGCGGTGCTGACCACGCCGCGCTTGGCCGGGTCGCCGTCGCCGCCCACCACGACCGGGCGGCCGCGCAGCTCGGGATGACGGAGCACCTCGACCGCGGCGATGAACTGGTCCAGGTCCACGTGCAGGACCCAGGGCCGGGGCGGCACCCGCTCATCCCCGGCCGGCCGGCCCGGGCCCCGGCCGGCTCTTCCGCGGCCGGCCCGGCCTGGGCCGGGTCATCCCCGGCCGGCTCGTCCTGCACTGGCTGATCCTGCACTGGACCTGGCTCCCCGACCCGACGCTCCCTGGCAGACCGTCTCACCTGCGCCCTTCCCCGGCCGCCCCGGAGCCATGCCATCCGGGGGAAGATGTCAGCGGCGGCCTGCATACTGCCGGGCAGGCCGGCAGGCCAGGCACCATCCGGGAGGAGCGAGCGTACCCATGACGACCACCGACGGTGAAGACCGGCCGCGGCCCGAACTGGCCGGACCGCGGGTCCGGCTCCGTCCCGGGGACGAGCGGGACGTGCCGGTGCTGTGCGCGATCCTGGCCGAGCCGGAGGTGGCCTGCTGGTGGGGTGACCCCGAGCCGGCCAGCGTGGTCGCGGCCAAGCTCCGCGGGGACGACGAGAGCGTGCTGCTCGTGATCGAGACGGCCGGCCAGGTCATTGGCGGGGTCGAGTACCACGAGGAGAATGAGCCGATGTACCGTCACGCCGGTATAGACATCTACCTGAGCGCCCGCGGCCAGGGACAGGGCTTCGGCACCGAGGCCGTGGCCCTGCTGGCCAGGTTCCTGTGCGAGCAGCGCGGGCACCACCGGCTGACCATCGACCCGGCGGCGGCCAACCACCGGGCCATCCGCTCCTATGAGAAGGTCGGCTTCCGCCCGGTCGGCGTGCTGCGCCAGTACGAGCGCGGCCCGGACGGCCAGTTCCACGACGGCCTGCTGATGGACCTGCTCCGGCCGGAGCTGGCCGCCGGGGCCGGCTGAGTCCGGGACCAGGCACCGTGGCCGGGAAGAAAGGAAAACCGCCTAGAGTTTTAATCTAGACGGTTTTAATGTGGCTCGAATTGGCCGCATTGTAAAGTAAAGGGAGTCCGGTTGTCAAACGGAGATACTGACCAAGAGCAGGAATACATCTCCATGCTCTATGGCAGGCTCGACAACCTCCGGGACCGGGCGTCAGGCCGGTTGTCCAACGTCTTGCTGGAAACCGGAGGGACGCCGGCCGCCAGGTCAGAACGTGACTCTTTCGTCGAGATGTACTCGCAGCGGATCACCCAGCTCGACGCGGCCGAGAACGGGCTGTGCTTTGGCCGGCTGGACCTGGCCGAGGGCGAACGGCGCTATATCGGCCGGATCGGCATTCTCGATGACGCCTCCGATTACGAGGCACTGCTGGTGGACTGGCGCGCGCCCGCGGCCCGCCCGTTCTATATCGCCACCGCTTTCACGCCCGAGGGCGTGCTGCGGCGCCGGCATATCCGGACCCGCCAGCGCAAGGTGACCGGGGTGGATGACGAGGTCCTCGACATCGGCCCCGACGGCGAGGCTGGCCAGGACCTGGCGGCCGGGCACGCCGGGCTGACCGGGGAAGCGGCGCTGATCGCGGCGCTGTCGGCCACCCGGACCGGCCGGATGGCCGACATCGTGGAAACCATCCAGGCCGAGCAGGACCTGATCATCCGCTCGCCGCACAACGGCGTGACGGTCGTCCAGGGCGCGCCGGGCACCGGCAAGACCGCGGTAGCCCTGCACCGGGCCGCCTACCTGCTCTACACCTACCGGGAGCAGCTATCCCGGCGGGGCGTGCTGATCGTGGGCCCCAACCCGACCTTCCTGCGCTACATCGGCCACGTGCTGCCCTCACTCGGCGAGACCGGGGTGCTGATGTCCACCATCAGCGACCTGTACCCGGGGATCAGCGCGCGGCGCGGGGAAACGCCGGAGACCGCGGAGATCAAGGGCCGGCCCACCATGGCCGCGATGCTCGCCGCCGCCGTGCGGAACCGGGAGGAACTGCCCGCCGAGCCGCTCGAGATCACCTTCGAGCGTGAGGTCCTGCGGCTGGACCGCAAGACCGTGCAGCAGGCCCGCGAACGCGCCCGGCGGTCGCGCCGGCCGCACAACCAGGCCCGGCCGATCTTCGTCCGGGAGATCATGAACGCCCTGGTCAACCAGGTCACCAGCAAGTTCACGGCCGGCCTGCGGGAAACCGACAAGATGGTCGCCGAGATCCTCGGCGAGGAGGTCCCGGCCGCCGACAGCACCGTGCTGGGTGCGGCGGACACCGAGGACATCCGCGCCGAGCTGCGTGAGAGCCCGCAGGTGCGCGCGGCGATCACCCGGCTGTGGCCGGTGCTGACCCCGCAGCGGCTGCTGGACGACCTGTTCGCGTCGCCGCGGCGGCTGGCCGCGGCTGCGCCCCGGCTGCCCGCGGCCGAGCGGGACCTGCTCCGCCGCGATCCCAAGGGCGGCTGGACCCCCGCCGACGTGCCGCTGCTCGATGAGGCGGCTGAACTGCTCGGCGAGGACGACCGGGCGGCCCGCAAGCGGGCCCGCCAGGAGCGCCAGCAGCAGGTCGCCTACGCCCAGGGCGTGCTGGACATCGTCTCCCGGGACCTGGAGGACGACCCGGAAATCCTGATGGCCTACGACCTGCTCAACGCGGACCGGCTGGCCGGCCGGCACGAGGAGCTCAGCTACCTGACCACCGCGGAGCGGGCCGCGGCCGACCGGACCTGGGCGTTCGGGCACATCGTGGTGGATGAGGCGCAGGAACTGTCCGAGATGGCCTGGCGGATGCTGATGCGCCGCTGCCCGAGCCGGTCGATGACGATCGCGGGCGACATCGCCCAGTCCTCGAACCCGGCCAGCGCGACGTCGTGGGACCAGGTGCTGACCCCGCACCTGGGCAACCGCTGGCGGCTGGACCGGCTGACCATCAACTACCGGACCCCCGCCGAGATCATGGCCGTGGCCTCGGACGTGCTGGCCAAGATCGACGCGGACGTCGACATGCCCATGTCGGTGCGGGAGACCGGGACCACGCCGTGGCGGATGGAGGTCAAGGAGGACGAGCTGGCCGACCAGGTGGCGGCCGCCGCGGCCGGCGAGGCGGCCGGGGCCGGGGGCGGCAACGTCGCCGTGCTGGTCCCGCCGGCCCTGCTCGGCGAGGTTAGCGAGGCCGTGGCCGCCGCCCTGCGGGCCGGCGCGAACGGCCACCGCCCCGGCGGCCCGGGCCCGGACGGCGCCCGCCCGGACAGCGCGGAACCCGGCGTCGCGGCCGACCGGGACGGCCCGGACCTGGACGAGCAGGTCGTGGTGCTGACGGTCAGCCAGGCCAAGGGCCTGGAGTTCGACTCGGTGCTGATCGCCGACCCGGCGCAGATCCTGGGCGAGTCCCCGCGCGGCCTGAGTGACCTGTACGTGGCGATGACCCGGGCCACCCAGCGGCTCGGTGTGGTCCACCCCGGCCCGGTCCCGGAGGTGCTGCACCGGCTAGCCCCGCGGGCATGACCGCCCCGGTCCCGCGCGTACCGGGCCCTAACGAACCGCTCCCGGGTCCCTCAGGCCCGGGGACGGCGGCCGGCGGGACCCCCACGTTCTGGGACGCGGCGCAGATCCGCCAGGTCTCCCACCAGGTAGCCGATCTGGTCGCGGACTACCTGGCCGGGCTGCCGGACGGCCCGGCCTACCGGCCGCCGCCGCGCGGCCTGGTCGAGGCCATGCGCGCCGCGGAGTGGGCCGAGGAGGGCGAGCCGGCCAGCGCGGTGCTGGCCGAGTTCGCGGCCCACGTGGCCCCGTACCCGTTCGGGAACGGCCACCCCGGCTTCGCGGCGTGGGTCAACTCTCCCCCGCATCCGCTCGGGGTGCTGGCCGAGGCGCTGGCCGCGGCCATGGACCCCAGCGTGGCGGGCGGCAACCACGCCGCCGTGCACCTGGAACACCAGGTGATCCGGTGGTTCGCCGGGCTGCTCGGCTGGCCCGCCGGGTACTCCGGCCAGCTGGTGAGCGGCGGCTCCGCCGCCACGCTGACCGCGCTCGCCGTGGCCCGGCACCAGGCCGCGGCGCGGGCGGGCCTGGATGACCGCCGCGACGGCCTGGCCGGCCTGGCGGGGCGCCTGGTGCTCTACGCGGGCACCGAGAGCCACAGCTGCGTCACCAAGGCCGCCGAGGTGCTCGGCCTCGGCTCGGCCTGCATCCGGGTGGTGCCCTCGGACCCGGACCACCGGATGCGGCCGGACGATCTCGAGCGTCTGGTGCGGGCCGACCAGGCCGCCGGGAAACTCGCGGTCGCGGTGGTGGCCACCGCGGGCACCACGAACACCGGCGCGATCGACCCCCTCGGCGAGATCGCCGCGGTGTGCGCCCGGCACGGCCTGTGGCTGCACGTGGACGGCGCTTACGGGGCCCCGCCGATCCTGCTGCTGGACGGGTACGAGGCGGCCCGCGAGGGCCTGGCCCGCGCGGACAGCCTCGCGGTGGACGCGCATAAATGGCTGTACGCGCCGGTGGACGCCGGGCTGGTGCTGCTCCGGGACGGCGCCGCGGCCCGGGACACGTTCAGCCTGGTGCCCGCCTACCTGCGGACCGACGGCGACGAGGACGGGCCGGGCGGCCCGGTCTGGTTCTCCGAGTACGGGCTCGAGCAGACGCGCCCGTTCCGGGCCCTGAAGGTATGGATGCAGCTGCGTCACCTGGGCCGGGACGGCTACCGGCGGCTGATCGCCGCCGACCTGGCCACGGCGGCGGAACTGCGGCGCGCGGTGCGGGCGTCGGCCGACTTCGAGCTGCTGGCCAGCGGGCTCAGCGTGGTCTGCTTCCGGCACCGGCCCGCCGGGATGGACCCGGGCCGGCTGGACCCGCACTGGCTTGACCGGCACAACCAGGCCGTGCTGAAGGCCGTCCAGCTGGGCGGACGGGCGTTCCTGGCCGGCACCACCGTGGATGGCGCGTTCACGCTGCGCGCCTGCATCGTGAACCCCGGCCTGACCAGCGACCGGGTCGCGAGCCTGCTCGACGACGTCCGCGGCCGGGCCGCGGAGCTGCCCGGTGCCGGCTAATCGGTGCCGGCTAATCGGTGCCAGCTAATCGGTGCCAGCTAGTCACTGCCGGCTAATCAGTGCCGGCTAGTCAGTGCCGGCTAATCAGTGCCGGCCGAGCAGGCGGCTGATGGACTTCACCGCACGGCCGAAATCGGTCCCGAACGGGTTGTCCTGCACCACGTAGGTCCAGGTGGCGCTGGGCCGGGCCAGGCCGCCGGCGGCCAGGTCGGCCCCGTCGGCCGTGATCGTGACGGTCTGGAAGGCGTGCCCGGTCAGCGCGGTGACGTCGTCGCGGAACTGGGTGAACAGCCGGGTCATCTCGCGGTTGTACTCCTGCAGCGGGTTCAGTGACCCGCCGAACGGGTTCGGGCCGTGCCCGAGCGCGCGCAGGCTGATGCCTTCCCGCACCTCAGCCGCCTGGGCCAGGTACTCGGCCCAGGCGTGGTCGAGCTGGGCCAGGCTGATCTGCCGGGCGGCCTCGGTGAGCACGTCCTCCGGGACGCTCTCGCGCAGGGCTGCGGCCCGCTCCGGGAAGGATTCCGCCAGCGTGCGCAGCGCGATGTCCGTCCGCAGCAGGTCGTCGCGGTGCTGCAGGACGGTGCGCCGCTGGTCCTCGAGCAGCGTGTTGTAGCGCCAGGTGTCACGGTGGATCTGCAGGTGCACCCCTTCGGCGACCCGCTGGGCGTGGCCGACCGTCCAGTCTGCCTTCGGGTCGGTCACCCGGCCATCCGGCCCGTCGCTGGCCACCGGCTCGGCGTCCGGCACGCAGGTGGTGATCAGCTCGTCCTCCATGCTCAGGAAGAACACCGATCCGCCCGGGTCGCCCTGGCGCCCGGACCGGCCGCGGAGCTGATCGTCGAGGCGGCTGCTGGCGTGCCGGCCCATGCCGATCACCAGCAGGCCGCCCAGCCCGGCCACCTCGTCCCGGGCCGCCTGGGCACGGTCCTCGTGGCACCGTCAACGTCGGCACCGTCCTGGTGGGCACCGCCCTCCTGGGCACCGTCAACGCGGGCACCGTCAACGTGGGCACTGGCACCCTGGCTGCCACCGAGCCGGATGTCGGTGCCCCGCCCCGCCATCTGGGTGGAGACCGTGATCGCGCCCCGGGTGCCGGCCTCGGCCACGATCGCGGCCTCCTGGGCGTCGTTCTTGGCGTTCAGCACCACGCACGACAGCCCGGCCTGGCTCATCCGCTCCGCGAGCCGCTCCGATTCAGCGACGTCGAGCGTGCCGATCAGGACCGGCCGGCCGGTCGCGTGCGTCCCGGCCACCTGGCTGACGACGGCGTCTTCCTTGTCCGGTGCGGTCAGGTAGAGCCGGTCCGGCTCGTCCTCGCGCACGCAGGGCAGGTTCGGCGGGATGACCGCGATCTCCAGCCCGTAGAACTCCCGCAGCTGCTCGCCGACGGCCATCGCGGTGCCGGTCATCCCGCAGGCCACCGGATAGCGCCGGACCAGGGCCTGGATCGTGATGCTGTCCAGGATCTGGCCGCTCTCGCTGGCCCGCAGTCCCTCCTTGGCCTCGACCGCCGCGTGCAGGCCATCGGGCCAGCGCTGCCGCCGGGCCACCCGGCCGCGGGAGGCGCTGATCAGCTGGATCCGGTCGTCACGGACGAGGTAGTCCACGTCCCGCTGGAGCAGGGCCTGGGCGTGCAGCGCCACGTTGAGCTGGGTGAGGACGCCCAGGTTCTCCTCGGCGTAGAGGTTGATCCCGCCCAGGGCCTGCTCCGCGACGCGGGTCCCAGCGTCGGTGAGAAACACGTTGCGGCGCTCGTCGTCGACCTCGTAGTGCAGCCGGGGCAGCAGGCGCCCGGCGATCCCGGCCATCTCCTGCCCGGAATCGGCCGCCCCGGCCGAGCCGGCCAGCACCAGGGGCACCAGCGCCTCGTCGACCATGACCGAGTCGGCCTCGTCGATGAGGATCACATCCGGCTCCGCGGTGACCAGGTCGTCCACGCTGATGGCCAGCCGGTCGCGGAGCACATCGAATCCGATTTCGCTGGCCGACCCGTAGCAGACGTCCGCGGCGTAGGCCCGCCGGCGCTCGTCCGGGGTGGACGTCTGGGTGATCCAGCCGACGCTGACCCCGAGCAGGTCGTAGACCGGGCCCATCCATTCCGCGTCCCGCCGGGCGAGGTAGTCGTTGACCGACATGACCTGGACCCGGTGCCCGCGCCGGACGTACCCGGCCGCGGCCAGCGCGCCGGACAGCGTCTTGCCCTCCCCGGTCGCCATCTCGGCGACCTGGCCGGAGAGCAGGGCCACGGTGCCGAGCAGCTGGACGTCGAAGGGCCGCTCCCCCAGTGCGCGGCGGGCCGCCTCCCGGCCCAGCGCGCAGATCCCGGCGTCGTCCGTGGCCTCGGCCGCCGCCGCGGTCAGCGCGGCGTCATCGAGGGCCCGCAGCTCCTCCTCCCGCGCGGCGATGTCCGGCAGCAGCTCCTCGTAGCGGTCCAGGCTGGCCGACCCGGGCTTCTGCAGGAAGCGCCGCATCCGCGAACGCAGCCCGCTCACGCCCGGCTCTCGTCCCGCGCGGCTGAGCTGCCACGCCCGCCCGGGGCGGCTGGGCCGCCGTTCCCGCCCTGGGCCGCGCCGCCTGCCCCGGCCCCGTCCTGGGCCGCGCCACTTGCCTCGGCCCCATCCTGGGCCGCGCCCTGCGTGCCGCGCAACGCGCCGATCCCCTCGTCCAGGGCCACTTCGAGATGCGCGATCTCCCCGGTGGCCAGCATGATCAGCACTCCGCCCTGGAGACCGGCCAGCAACGCGGCCGCCCGCCGGTCCGCGTCCACCGAAGCCGCGATCTGGCCGCTGGCCTGCATACCGCGGATCCCGTCGGCGATCTTCTGCTGCCACCGGCGGAACAGCCCGACCACCACCTCCTGGTGCTCCGGCGAGCCCGGCCCGAGCTGGGAGGTGAGCACGGCCAGGGGACAGGACTGGCCCTGGGCCCGGTAACGCTCGACGACCCGGTCCCGCCAGGCCTGCCACGCGGCCCAGGAGGTCAGCTGGTCAAGCGCGGGCTGCTGGTCCTCCAGGACCCGGTCCGCCTCATGCCGGGCCACCGCGGCGAGCAGCTGGGTACGCCCGTCCGGGAAGTAGTGGAACAGCTGGCTCTTGCTGGTGCTGGTGGCCTCGCACACGTCGTCCAGCGACGTGCCGGCCACCCCGCTGGCCCGGAACAACTCCGCCGCCCCGGCCACGATCCGCTGCCGGGTGGCCAGCCCCTTCCGGGTCAGCGTCGCAGCCATCTACCGTCCTCCACCTTCACGTCAGCAGGTTCCAATCTGGCATAGCCCAGGAGTGGACTTGACGGTCCACTCTTGAGCCCGTAGGGTTCCTGCTGTTTGAACTATACAGTCCAATCTTCAGAGAGACCCGATATGACTGCGGTACTCAAAGGCCGGGCCGCGCTGGTCACCGGCTCCACCAACGGCATCGGCCGGGGCGTCGCGCAGGCGCTCGCGGCGGCGGGCGCCCACGTGATCGTGCACGGCCGGGACCCGGAACGCGGCTCCCGGGTGGCCGACGGGATCATCGCCGCGGGCGGCGCGGCCGACTTCCTCGCCGCCGACCTGGCCGAAGGGGGGGCCACCATCACCCGGCTGGCGGCCCGCGCCGCCGAACTCGCCGGCGGCCCCATCGACATCCTGGTCAACAACGCCGCCTACCTGGTCGGCCAGACCGCCACCACGGCCACCACCGAGGCCATGATCGACGCCGCCCTCGCGGTCAGCGTCAAGGCCCCGATCCTGCTCACCGCGGCCCTGGTCCCGGGGATGACCGAGCGCGGCGGCGGGGTGATCATCAACATGGGCTCGATCAACGGGACCAACGGGATGGCCAAAGCCGCGCTGTACAGCAGCACGAAGTCCGCGATACACGGCCTGACCCGCGCCCTGGCCGCCGAGTACGGCCCGGCGGGCATCCGGGTGAACGCGATCGCCCCCGGCCCCACCCTCACCGACATCACCCAGGCCCACCGGGACTTCCTGGACCCGCTGATCGCCACCCTGCCGTCCCGCTCCTACAGCACCCCGGCCCAGATCGGCGCCACCGTGGTCTTCCTGGCCAGCGACGACGCCGCCAACATCCACGGCGCCATCATCCCCGTCGACGGCGGCTTCACCGCGGTGTAGCCCGGGAGCCCTCGCCGGCCGCCGCGGAGTCGGTCTGCCCGGGCATCGGGCGCAGGGGCGGAATGGGTGCCGTCGGGTGCCGCCGGGGCCCGGACCACAAGGCGGGCACCGCGTCCACGGTGGCGGCTATCGCATAGGCGGCCCGCTCATAGTTGACCCGCCAGCCCACGAACTGCGGCCAGGCCTCGGCGGGATCGCGCTCGATCGGGAAGTTCACCTCGCCCAGCCGGATGATGGCCTCGAGGTACTCCCCGTAGGTCAGGCTGATACCCGCGGCGACATCGGGGTGTTCCGGCACGTCGAAACCCATGGACCGGGCGATCTGGTCGAAGCACATCAGGCCACTGCGCAGGCAGAGCCGGGCCGGAACCTGCGGAGCCGCCTGCGGGCACAGCGACAGGTACAGGGCGGCTGAGTCCAGCACGGCGAGCAGCGCGGTGACCCACGAGGCCAGCGGGTCCGCCGAGCGGAACCAGATCAGCGGCGAGTAGGTGACGTGGCTTTCGGTGACGTCGGACGCCCAGCGTTCCCACTGGGCGTACAGCTCCGGCAGCGTGTCCAGCGTCGAGGTGCCCGAGCCCAGCGCGTAATGGGTGCGGGCCAGCAGCTCCGGCCCCCACGATGGTGAGCCGGCCCGTGAGTTCAGCAACCCGATCTCGGTCTCGCGGCGGTTGAATGCGGCGTACAGGGTCGGCAGGTAGGCGATCTGCAGGGTGACGGTAACCAGTGCGGTCATGGCCGCCGTGTCCAGCAGCAGCTTCTCGTAGAAACCGTGGGCCTCGGCCGAGCCGAAGGTCCACAACGCGGGCCCCACGGTGCTGAACGCCGTGGTGATATCCGCCGTCAGCGGCCATACCAGCAGCGCGAAGCCGATGTAGAAGGTGCCGAGCCACAGGGCCAGCTGGACGAGGAGGATCACGGCCGCCTGCCCGGCCGCCAGCCGGTCGCGCAGTTCATATTTCCGCACCGGCCTGGTGATCAGCCGGAACACCGCGGCGACGACCCGGTCGACGAGCCGGGTGAGATGGCTGCCGGTTTTGCGGGGGATGATGACGGTGCCGACCACGCTCACCGCCGCGGTCAGCACCAGCAGTGCGCCGGCGACGGCCGCGACATCGCGGACCGCGATAGGGGCTATCAAGACAATCTCGCCTCAACAAGAGTGATGAACCTGCAGCTGGCCGGACCGTGATCGGTCAGGCCGGGCTGGCCCGCGACGGCGGGGTAGCGAGGCTAACGGATGAGCTGCGCGATCGCCAGGATCAGTGCGCCTGCGGCTGGGCCGGGTAAGCGTGGTGGCCAGTATCGGCCGGGCCCGGGTCGGCGTGCGTGAGCGCGTCCCGGATGGCCTCACCCAGGGCCCGGGCCACCGGCGGCGGGAAGGCGTTGCCGACCTGCCGGTACGAAGCGGTCTTCCGCCCCGAGAACTCCCACGTGTCCGGGAAGCCCTGCAGCCTGGCCACCATCCGGACAGTCAGCTTGGGCCGCTGGCCGGCCGGGAACAACGGCCCGGGCGCCTCGTCGCCGATGCCGAGCCCGTCCACGCCCAGCCCTTTCCACGCCTCGCGGGCCCGGGTGGGACCCAGGTCCGGGCCGCCGTGCTTCTTGCTGCCGCCGACGATGGTGGGGGCGATCCCCTGGGCGCCCGCCACCCAGTCCGCCGCCCCCGGCCAGCCGCGCGCGGCCATCAGGTCGGCCAGCATGCCGCCCACCGTGGGCGGCGGCCCGGCGGCCGGCTCGGGCCACCGGAACCACGACGCCCACGGCTGCCGCAGCCCGACCAGCACGAACCGGGGCCGCAGCTGGGGCACCCCGTGCTGGCTGGCCTGCACCACGTCCCACCAGGTCTGGTAGCCCAGGTCGTGCAGCCGCTCGAGGACCTGGGTCCGGTAGCCGTCGAACCGGCGGGCCGCCAGACCCCGCACGTTCTCCAGCAGGACCGCTCGCGGGCCGATCTCCTCGACCAGCCGCAGCGCCTGCGGGAACAGGTCCCGCTCGTCGTCCCGGCCGAGCTGCTTGCCGGCGATGGAGAACGGCGGGCAGGGCACGCCGCCGGAGAACAGGTCGGCTCCCGCGAACCCGCGGCCGTCCACGTTGGCCACGTCGTCCTCGATGACCTTCCAGGCGTCGCCCCGGTTGCGGCGCAGTGTCTCGCAGGCGGCGGCGTCCAGCTCGACCACGGCCTCGTGGGTGAACCCGGCCTGCTCCAGGCCGATGGCCTGCCCGCCGGCCCCGGCGCAGATCTCCAGCGAGGTCAGCTCAGCCACCGTCTGCCCCTCTTCTGCCGTGCCACCAGAACCGCGCCATCAGAACCGTGCCACCAGAACCGCTCCTCCAGCCTTCATCCTCCGGCTGATTGTGCCCGCAGGCACCGTCAGTTCGCTTGACCCACGCCGTCACCGCCCCCGCGCCGTGGCCACTTTCGTCCCGTGACGACCCGGCCGTCACCACGAGGCCAGCGTGTCCACCAGCAGCTCATAACTCAGCACCCGGCGCTGCCCGGTCACCTCATGCCATGCGTCCGCCTGCTCGGAGTTCGCGGTGCCGGCCACGCTGGCCGCCATCGCGTCGTAGGCGATGTGGTACACCGCGTCCACTTCCCCGGTGCCGCGGGCGATCGACGCGAGCCGGGTCGGCAGCGGCTCCGCGGTGACCGTGACCAGGTGCGGCTGCCGGCCCCGGCGGTGCCGGATCATCTGCAGGCACTCGTGCCGGATGTTCTGCACCCGGTCCGAGCGGATCGTCCACTTGCAGGACACCGCCGCGTGCAGCGCGGGGAGCCCGGACGCGGTCCGGACCCGGGCTAGCGCCACCGTCACGTCCGGCCGGATGAGGTAGTCCGTGCCGACCGTGACCCGCAGCTGGGGATTCGCCCGGACGAGCGCGTCCACCTCGGACAGGTGCGCGTACTGGTCGAACCGCGTGATCACCGCGCCCCGCTCGATACGCCAGCCACGCTCCGGGTCCTTGCGCTGCAGCACCCAGCCCAGGTGATCGCAGACCGCCTGCTCCAGCGGGCCGCCCGGGTCCTTGGGGACGTCGGAGACGGTGCCCCGGGTCACGGCGAGGTGATCCAGCACTCCCGCCGCGATGCGCATCGACTCGGCGCTGTCGACGTCCGCGAAATTCGGCACCAGAGCCCAGCCGAGCTTGTTCTTCCCGCTCGGCTTCCAGCCGAGCAGGGCGGTCGCAAACGGCGCAGTCACGATCCCACTCCCTGGGCCGCCCGGCCTGGACCGCCCACTCCCCGCCGGTCTCACCCCGCGGCGGGCCGGCGCTGTCACGGTAGCGAGCGCCGCCGGGCCGGGCCGTGAATTTCCCGCAACCGGCACGTACCGTGGACCCGGAAACGCAGTCGTTCACAGCACATCAGCAGACCCGGGACGGACAGTGTCCCCCGGGACGGCGAGGAGGAACCCGTGCAGCACAGACCCGGCCGAGCTCGGCGTTCCCCGGCCGGACGGCACCCTGCGGGTCCTGCGCTGGGGCCGCGGCCCGCGCCACGCGGTGGCGCTGCACGGGATCACCGCGTCCGCGATGAGCTGGGAGCCGGTGGCCGACGACCTGCCCACCGAGTGGTCCCTGTTCGCGGTGGACCTGCGGGGCCGCGGCCACAGCGCGCACCTGCCCGGCCCGTACGGGTTCGGCCGACACATCGAGGACGTCCTGGCCACGGTGGCCCACCTGGAACTGGAGCAGCCGGTGCTGGCCGGGCACTCGCTGGGCGCCTACGTCGCGCTGCTCACCGCCGACCGCGAGCCGGACGTGTTCGGGGGGCTGCTGCTGGTCGACGGGGGGCTGCCGCTGCCGGTCCCGGACGGCGTGGACCTGGACGCGCTGCTGGACGCGAGCCTGGGCCCGGCGCTGGCCCGGCTGCGCGAGACGTACCCGAGCGTCGAGGCGTACTTCGACTTCTGGCGGGCCCACCCGGCCCTGAAGGACGCCTGGAACGGCTACCTGGAGGATTACCTGCGCTACGACCTGACCGGCGAGGACGGGGTGCTGCGCTCCCGGGTGTCCGAGCAGGCGGCCCGCGCGGACGGCCGCGAACTCCTGGGCAGCCGGGACCGGCTGGGCGCCGCGCTGCGCGGGCTGACCCGGCCGGCCCGGCTGCTCACCGCACCCTCGGGCATGTTCGGCCAGCCGCCGGGCATGCTCCCGCCGGAACTGTGCGAGTCGTGGGCGGCGCAGGCCCCCATGCTGGCCATGGAGACCGTGCCGGGCGCGAACCACTACACGATCATCCTGGATCCCGGCCACGCCGCGACGGTGGCCCGCCGCCTCACCGAAGCCTGAGCCAAACCCAAATTCTCCGCAACGAAAACCTTCCCGCCCGGTCCTCCGGGTTGACCTTGCCCCAGGGGGAAGGCCCAGCATCGTCGACGGCGGGAATCGGGACGGCCCAGCCGGCCTCCCCCGTGCATGATCATGGGATCGCTGGGGTCAGGGCAACAGTAATCCCATGATCACGGCGTGAGGGCGGCGGGCGGGCAGGACGGCGGGCGGGCAGACGGCGGGCGGGCAGATGCGCGTGCGGTGCGGCAGGGGCCATCGGGGCGTAACGGCGGACGGAAGGGTGGTGGCGGTGCTGACGATCGGGGAATTCGCCCGGGCCTCCCGGCTGTCCCCCAAGGCCCTCCGGCTCTACGACGAGCTCGGCCTGCTCACACCGGCCCGGGTGGACCCGGTCTCGGGGTACCGGCTGTACGAGCCGGGCCAGCTGGAGCAGGCCCGGCTGGTGGCCTGGCTGCGGCGGCTGGGCATGCCGCTGGCCCGGATCCGGGTGGTCTGCGACCTGCCCCCGGCCGCGGCGGCCGCCGAGGTCGCCGCGTTCTGGGCCCAGGCCGAGGCGGACCTGGCCAGCCGCCGTGACCTGGCCGCCTTCCTGACCACCTACCTGGCCGCGAGGGAACCTGTCTCCGACGCCGCGGGCCGCGGAGGGGCTGCTCCCCGCGGAATGGGCCGCGAAGGGAACCGCCATGACTGCACCCGGCGCCACGCTCGCCATCCGCTACGCCGCCGCCTCCGACATCGGCCGCAGCCGCCCGGTCAACCAGGACTCCGCCTACGCGAGCGGCCGGCTGCTCGCGGTCGCGGACGGGACGGGCGGCGCCGGGGACCGGGCCAGCGCCGCCGCCATCGAGGCCCTGAAATCCCTGGAGACCTGGCCGCCCAGCCCGGAACCCGGGCCGGTCGTGACCCCCCGCCGGGTCGTGACGCCCCCGCCCTCGGCGGCCGGCGGCGCACCGGCACCGGTGGCCGGACCGGGGGACCTGCTCAGCGCGCTGGCCCAGGCCGTGCAGCAGGCCGAGGCGGCGGTGCAGGACATCGCCGCGGCCGGCCCGGCCCAGCGGGGCAGCGGAACCACCCTGACCGCGATGCTGTGGTCGGGGTCCCAGCTGGCGCTGGTCCACGTCGGCGACACCCGGGCCTACCTGCTGCGCGGCGGCGAGCTGTTCCAGATCACCCACGACCACACGGTGGTGCAGTCGCTCATCGACCAGGGCCGGCTCACCGCCGAGGAAGCCCTGTCGCACCCGGAGCGCGCCCTGCTGTTGCGGGCCCTGGACGGCACCCAGGCGGCCGTGCCCGACCTGTCGCTGCACGAAGTCAGGCCCGGGGACCGCTACCTGCTCTGCTCGGACGGGCTGACCGCGGTCGCGCCGGCCAGCGGCATCCACCAGGTCCTGCGCGACGCGGCCGAGCCCGCGGCGGCGGTCCGCGAGCTGATCAGCCTGGCCAACTCGGGCGGCGGCCCGGACAACATCGCCTGTGTGGTCGCCGATCTGTCGAGTCCGCCGAGCTCGCCGCCTCCCCGCCGCGGGCCTGACCTCCCGGCCTGACCGGTCCACCCACCAGGGCCGATTAGGCTGATTGGAGTGGCTGGCCGGGCGACGGCACCGGCCCGGGCGGGCGGTACGCACACCCCGCTGACCATGGCAAACGGGAAGGGTGTTGACGCTGGACCGCTCGGATGGGCACGGCCGTGTCCTGCTGCTGGAGAACATTCACCCCGACGCCGCCACCCGGCTGAGCAAGGCCGGATACCAGGTGGACACGCGGTCCGGGGCGCTGACCGAGGACGAACTGGTCGCCGCGGTCGGCGACGCGCAGATCCTCGGCATCCGGTCCGCCACCAACGTCACCGCGCGGGTCCTGGACGCCGCGCCCGGCCTGCTGGCGGTCGGCGCGTTCTGCATCGGCGTCAACCAGATCGACCTGGCCGCGGCCTCCGAACGCGGCATCGCGGTGTTCAACGCCCCGTTCTCGAATACCCGCAGCGTGGTCGAGCTGGTCCTGGCCGAGATCATCGCGCTGACCCGGCGGCTCACCGACAAGACCGCGCAGATGCACGCGGGCCTGTGGGACAAGTCCGCGACGGGCAGCCACGAGGTGCGCGGGCGCCGCCTGGGCATCATCGGCTACGGCAACATCGGCGGGCAGCTCTCGGTGCTGGCCGAGAGCCTCGGCATGACCGTGTACTTCTACGACACCGCGGACAAGCTGGCCCTGGGCAACGCGCGGCGCTGCGGCACCATGGAAGAGCTGCTGGAGATCTCCGACGCGGTCACCCTGCACGTGGACGGCCGGCCCGGGAACAGCGGCCTGTTCGGGGAGGCGGAGTTCGCCGCCATGCGGCCGGGCAGCCTGTTCCTGAACCTGTCGCGCGGTTTCGTGGTCGACCACGCGGCGCTGCGCCGCAACATCGAGTCCGGGCACCTGGCCGGCGCGGCCGTGGACGTGTTCCCGCAGGAGCCGCGCAGCCGCGGCGAGGAGTTCCACTCCGAGCTGCGCGGCCTGCCCAACGTGATCCTCACCCCGCACGTGGGCGGCTCCACCGAGGAGGCGCAGCAGGACATCGGCGAGTTCGTGGCCGGGAAGCTGCACGACTACGTCAACCGCGGCACCACCTCGCTGAGCGTCAACCTGCCGCGGGTCGCGCTGCCGCAGACCCCGGGTTCGCACCGCCTGGTGCACCTGCACCGCAACGTGCCCGGCGTGCTGGCCAGCATCAACCAGCTGCTCGCCGAGCATGGCGCGAACATCGAGGGCCAGCTGCTGGGCACCCGGGACGAGCTCGGCTACGTGCTGACCGACATCGGCACCGAATACCCCGTCAACATGCTGGCCAGCCTGCGCAGCCTGGACGTCACGATCCGGCTGCGCACCGTCCGGCCCAGCTGACCCGGGCATCTCACGCCGGGGGCGGGGCACGGGCCCGGGACGGTTTTCGTTGCGGAAAGAACTTCCGGGATTACTCCGCGGGGGCCGCGGCCGGCGCTTCCGCCGGGCGGTCGGCGGCCTCAGGGCCGGAGTCCTGGGTGCGGCCCAGGCGCCCCTCCAGCCGCCACAGCATGTCCAGGTGCTCACTGGCCCACAGGACGAGCAGCGCGTTGCGGGACACCGTGGGCTGGCCGCGGCTGATCGCCTCCCGGGTGCAGTGCAGCAGGCGCTTGCGGGCCGCCGGGTCGCGCTGCTCGGGCGGGGGCACCGCCGTGCCGTTGACCAGGGAGTCGCCGAGCGTCACGTACCAGGCCCGCAAGGCCAGCACGTTCTGCTCCAGGTTCGCCGCGCAGGGTTTGGAGGACCCGTTCTCGGGGGCGCCCGCCGGGCTGACCGGCAACTGGGTCCGCGGCGCGTTCCCGTCCTGCCCCTGGGGCTGGCCTGGCCCCGGCCCGTTCTGGCCCGGCCCGTTCTGGCCCGTGCCCGGCCCTGGCCCAGTACGGGAGGGCCGTCGGCCAGCGCGTTCAGGGCGGCCAGCGACTCGCCGGCGCGCAGCACCTTGGCCACCCCGCCGACCATGCGGCTGACCCGCTCCGGGTCGACCCGCTGGGCGGACCGCTCGGCCAGGTACTGGCGGTAGGAGTCGTCGAGCCGGTCGATCGCCGTGATCGCGGCCAGCTCGGCCCGCGATGGGTTCGCGCCGCCGTCCAGCCCGCTGAGCTGCTCGACCATGGCCGCCACGTAGTCCGCGGTCCGTGAGTAGGCCGCGGCCAGGTTCTGCCGGAGCAGCGCGGCCGCGCCGCGGGGCCAGAACACCAGCCCCACGCCCAGGCTGATCGCGAAGCCCACCGCGACATCCTCGATCCGCAGGATCCCCACCTTCCAGCCGGTGGGCTGGATGATGTTGAACAGGACCAGGACGACCACGGTGAACGCGGCCTGGCCGGCCGCGAACGAGATCACCCGGGGCGCGTAGCCGCCCAGCAGCACCGCGACCGGGAGGATCGCCCACAGCACGGTCTCGTCACCCTTCAGCGGGATCAGGATCGCGGCTCCGACGACGATGCCCACCGCCGTCCCGGCCAGCGCGCTGATCACCGACCGGCCGGTGCCCAGCGCGTTGGAGCGCAGCACCGACAGGGTGCCCAGCACGACCCAGAACGAATGCTGGAGACCGGATCTCTGGGCGATGAACACCGCGATGGCCAGGCCGACCGCGCCGCGGACGCTGTTGCGGAACCAGACCGAGCGGTAGTCGGCGTGGGTCACGGTGAAGCCGTGGGCGCCGGCCAGCCGGGAGCTTATCCAGCCGTTCCAGCGGTGCGACGGCAGGACCTCGCCGGTCAGCGCGTCGGCGCCCGGGTCCACGGCGGCGGCCCGGGCGGCGGCCGCCAGGTCGGCCAGGTCGGGCACCGCTTCGATGGGCGGCCCGTGGGGATGCGGGCTCGCCGCGCGCGCGTACGCGGCGATCTGCCGCGTGGTGTAGGAGATCGTGTACACCCGGAACCCGCGGTCCACCTGGGCTTGCAGGGCCTGCTCGTCCGGGACGTGCGGCAGCCCGGCGACGCGCTGGGCCAGCAGCTGGGCCGCCGTCTCGCGGGCCCGCTCGAGCCGCTGGACCGGCTGCTTCCCGGCCTGGTCACGGTCGGAGAGCGCCGGCCGGCCGTCCAGTTCCGCCGCGCAGGCCCGGAGTACCGTCGCGACCTCGCGCATCGCGGCGGTGTTCTCGGCCACGCACAGCTCGCCCTCCGGGGATCCGGCCAGCATCTCGAACGACTGGAACAGCCAGCTCAGCTCGTCGATGAGCCCGTCCAGGGCGGCCGTGGGGCGGGTCGGCCCGGTCGGCCGGTGCGGGGTGGCGGTCAGCCGGCCGCGCAGGCCGCTGACCGACTTCCGCGCCGCGGCCAGGCTCGCGGCCTCGTCGGGCTGGTCACCGCAGACCGAGTCGGCCACGGCGGCGAGGTCCAGGCAGCCCTGGGCCGCGTCGGCCCGCAGCGTGGCCCGCTCGCGCGGCGGCCAGATCAGCATGACGGCCAGCAGGCCGACCCCGGCGGCCAGCCCCCACCCAGCCAGCCGCGGCGGGATCGCCGACGCCGGGGCGGGCACTGCGACGGACAGCACGAAGACCAGGACCGCGGCGGTTCCCCCGGCCGCGAAATACCCGTTGATCACTCCCGAGAACAGGATCACGAACCCGACGACGAGCATCGCCCCGGCGGCGAGCCACGCGTTGCCAGAGCACGCGGTGCCCAGCGTGACCAGGACCACGCCGCTGAGGCCGAGCGAGAGGTAGGCGATGAACCGGCTGCGGGGCGGCCCGCCGAACGAGGCGAGGACCAGCATCGCGAACGACCCGAACGCGGCGAACAGCGCGGTCTGCGGCTGGCCGATCACCTGGTCGGCGAACGCGAAGACCGCGGGCATCACGATGGCCGCCCGCGCCGCGCTCTTCAGCGAGACCAGGCCGGGATCGTTGATGAGGGGGCGGGGTATCTTCATCCGCTGCGGTCGTCCTCCAGGGCGGCCATCCTGCCACGGCCCGGCCGCCTGACCCGGCCGGGCGGGCCGCGTTAGTGGCCGCCCGCGCCGCCGGCCAGCGGCCGTATGCGTCCCCGGGCCCGGGTTTCACGCCGCCGCTCCGCAGCGTCCGGACCTGGTTCGCACGATCGTATACCGCAAGCCCCGCGCCGCGCCGCCGGGCGACAGGCGGTACGGCCCTGCTCACCGCCCGTGCGGGGACGGCACCATCTTTTGCCCCTTTTTGCCCGGCCTGGGTCTTATTTGCCGGCGCGGGCCCCGTTATGCTGCGCTTCAGGCGGCGGCGACATGTTATGGAGTGCTGGGTGGCAGGCCAATGGCTGCAAAGGTCGGCTTCAGGCCGTGATAAGGCCAGCCAGGCCGCCCAGGTAGATGTGCGCCGCGCGCATTCGGCCCGGGTCTACGACTATTGGCTGGGCGGGAAAGACAACTTCGCCGCCGACCGGGAGGCCGCGCAGGAAGCGATCGCGGCCAGTCCCGGGATCGTCGAGGACGTCCGGGCCAACCGGGCGTTCCTGGCCCGCGCGGTGCGCTTCCTGGCCGGTGAGCGCGGCGTCCGGCAGTTCCTGGACATCGGCACCGGACTGCCGGCCGCCGCTGGCACCCACGAGGTCGCGCAGTCGGCTGACCCGGCCGCGCGTGTCGTGTACGTCGATAACGATCCGATCGTGCTGGCCCACGCCCGCGCCATGATGGTCAGCGGGCCGGACGGCAGCTGCGACTACGTGGACGCCGACGTGCGTGATCCGGCGGTCATTCTCAAGGCGGCCGGGCGCACCCTGGACCTGGGCCAGCCGGTCGCGCTGATGTTACTGCTCGTCCTGCATCTCATTCCCGACGCGGACGGGCCGCACGAGGTGGTCCGCTCACTGGTCGCCGGGCTGCCGGCGGGCAGCTACCTGGTCGTGTCCCATCCGGCCGCCGACATCCGGCCGGACTCGGTCGCCGAGATGACCCGCAAGATGAACCAGCGCCTGAAGGGGCCGAAAGCCACGGTGCGCGGCCATGACCAGGTGAGCCGGTTTTTCGACGGGCTCGAACTGCTGGAACCCGGCGTGGTCCAGCCGCCGCAGTGGCGGCCCGGGCCGGACGAGCCGGCCCCGCCGGACGTGACCATCTGGTGCGGTGCCGCCCGCAAGCCCTGAGCTCATCCGGGCAGCGCGGGAGCAGGCCGGCCTGGACCTGGTCTCGCTCAGGCCGGCGGGCGGGGAGTCCGGGGCCGCGTTCTGGGCCCGCGAGCGCGGGGGCGCCACCTGGATGCTGAAGATCGCCCCGGGGCCGGCGGCCGCGGCGGTGAACTCGCTGCACGCGCTCGAGGGCGTCACGGGCCGCCTGCGTGACCGGGGGTACCCGGCGCCGCGGGTGCGGGCCATCGGGCAGGCGGCCGGGTCGGCGTTCTGGGTCACCGAGCGCCTGCCCGGCCGGGTCCTGGGCGGGGCGGGCGGCACACCCGACCACGCGGCGGTGTCCAGGCTGCTGCCGGAGCTGTTCCGGCTCAATGACGCGCAGGCGGGCCTGGGGGCCGGCGGGACGGCCTTCCGGGACCTCATCACGAGGACGCTGGTGACGGGCGGCGATGGTTATTGCCTGCATTCGACTCTGGCGGCCCGGCCGGACACCCGGGAGTTGCTCGCGGCATTGCGCCGGATCGGCCAGAACTGCGGCCCGGCCGTTCCGGCAGGCGTTGATTTCACACATTTCGATTTTCAATTCATGAATCTGCTCAGCGACGGCCGGGCGATTACCGGCGTGGTCGACATCAATCCGCCGCCGGTGCACGGCGACCGGGCGTTCGACCTGGCCACGCTGGCCTTCTACGTGTACGACGCCGGCGAGCTGCGGCGGCCGATCCTGGCCCGGCTGGCCAGCCTGGCCAGCCGGGCGGCCGTCCGGGCGTACCTGGCCCACATGGTGCTCCGGCAGGTCGAGTGGTCGGTCCGCCACTATCCGGCCGCCCCGGCGACGCGTCACCATCTGCGCCTGGCCCGGCTGGTCCTCAGCGACATCGGGACGGATGACCGGGGACGTGACCACGGCGTGCCCGGGTAACGGCGTGCCCGGGTAACGGCGTGCCCGCCTGACAGTAGTGGGCATGGGTGGCGGGCCGGCCCCCGGGATCGGCAGGATCGGGGCATGACCTCCGAACCGCACCGGCGGGCGATCGGCTCACTGCGGGCCGTAGCGCTGGACGCCCCGGACATCGACCTCCTGGCCACGTTCTACGAGCAGCTCGCCGGCTGGCGGCACGTCCCCGAGGACGACGAAGACGACTGGATCACGATGGAATCCGGTGACGGCTGGCGGATCGGCCTGCAACAGGCCACCGACCACGTGCCGCCCCACTGGCCGGACCAGGACCGTCCGCAGCAGGCCCACCTCGACTTCCGGGTACCGGACATCGACGCGGCGGCGGAACGCGCCCAGCAGCTCGGCGCCAGCCTGCTGCGCCGCGGCGAACGGTGGCACACACTGGCCGACCCGGCCGGCCACCCGTTCGACCTGTGCGTCAACACCGGCGATCCGCGGACCACCCTGATGGACGTCATGATCGACTGCCCCGACGCGAAGGCGCTGAGCCACTTCTACGCGGACCTGCTCGGCAAGCCGGTGACGTACGAGGCGGACGGGGTCGCCATGATCGGCGAGGATGGCGCGCAGCCGGTGATGTTCCAGCAGGTGGAGCACTACACCGCGCCGCGCTGGCCGGATCCGGCGTACCCGCAGCAGATCCACCTCGACGTGACCGTCCAGGACGTGGACGCGGCGGAACGGGCGGCCCTCGACATCGGTGCCACCCGGCTGGACGGCGCCGGCCCGAACTGGCGCGTCTACGCCGATCCGGCCGGCAAGCCATTCTGTCTGATATGGCCGGTCTAATTAACTCGCTTAACTCGCGCCCAGCTGGCGAAGAACGATCCGGCGAGCGCTGGCTCACGCAACTCGGGGTTCCGCCCCTCAGGCCGTAGCGCAAGACAGGAGAGCAGGACTGTGACATCGGCTGTGACCCAGTACACGACGCGTCTGCTCACGCCCGATACCTGGGATGACTTCGCCGCACTGGTTGAGGCGAACAACGGTGTCTGGGGTGGCTGCTGGTGCATCGGCTTTCATCCCGGGGGAATCAGCAAGGACAGCACCGCGGCAGGCAACCGCGAGGCCAAGCTCACTCATGTGAACAACGGCACCATCCACCAGATGCTCGTCTACCGTGACGGTCGCTGCGTGGGCTGGTGTCAGTACGGGCCACCGGCCGAGGTGGCTAGCATCAAGAACCCCAAGGCCTATGAAAAGGGTCTCGCCGAGCTGCCCGACTGGCGGATCGGCTGCTTGTTCACCGGCTCCGGGTCCCGCCGCGAAGGCGTGGCGCGGGCCGGAGTTGCCGCGGTGCTGGCCGCGATAGCCCATGCTGGCGGAGGCTTGGTCGAGGCCTACCCCGAGCAGGTGGCTGGACGTGACCCGCAACGTGGCGCCTACCTGCATACCGGGCCGGAAAGCCTGTTCGAAGAGTTCGGATTCGTCCGCGACCGCCGCATCGCCAAGTGGCGCTGGGTCATGCGTCTGCGCATCTCCGCCTAGAAGTTCCTCCTGACCAAGCCATCAGCCTGTCCCTCAAAGCGGGGCAACCTCACGCAAGTCCGCTAAACCGGGTCAAGATCAAGTTCGAAACCACCGCCATCAGCCGGGCGCTGGCTCCCCAGACCGCTGTCCGCTAAACCGGGTCAAGATCACCCTGTCCGTTAAAGCGGGGCAACCCCAGACGTAGGAGGCAAGCACAGACATGACCTCGCCGCTGCGGTCGAGGCCGACACCAGCCAGCAAGACATAACCACACACCTACGGAGGGGCTTGTCTGAATCTTCTTAGGTTCCCCTACCTGTTTTGCAGGGGGCTGCCGGAGGCCTGCCATGTACCGTCGTCCCGGTTGGCCAGGGCCCAGGGTCCGCGCCAGCCGACGCAACGTTCTCATGCCGGGGCTGGCCCGGGGCTCCACCGCGGTGGCGGCGAGCCGTGGCTGATTGTGCGGCCGTGTCAGCTGGTCCTGGCATTGCGGGAGTCTGCTCGGATCGGTCACGGATAAGGCAGGACGGTCACAGAAAAGTTGATATCGCCGCTGTTCTCGATGTCCCGGCGAGGGGAGCCGGAGAAGGAGAATGGCCGGGCGGCAAGTGTCACCGCATTCACTGCGTAGCTGCCTGCTTCGGCCCCGGCGATGAGCCGGTTACCGGCGGGCAGCCACCGGGCCCAGCCCACGTCCTCGGTCGTCACCAGCCGGGTCGCGTGGACCAGCCGGAGCGCCCCGGTCCTGGTGTTGACGATGCCCAGCACGGAGTACGGCGTGGTGTAGGGGTCTTGCGGGTTGGTCGTGTTCACGAACACCGCCAGGCGCGTCCCGTCGGGGGAGAAGGCGCCCCTGGAGAACAGGCCGCCGTAGGTGAAGCCGTAGCGGCGAGGGCTGCGCACAGTCAGGCTGGCCAGGGTGGAGGTGTTGGTGATCCCGAGTACGCCATTGGAGGTCCAGGCGAGCAGGCTGTAGCTGGCATCGCGTGGGGTGTAGGTGTCGGTGATGTCAAGGTCCCGGCCGATGATCTTCACCTGCCCGGTCTCCGGGGTCCAGACGGCGAGAGTAGCGGGGTCCCGCCTTTGGCCGGCAGGGCTGGAGTAGACGATGATGCCGCCCGCCACAGGCCAGTTGCCAAGGCCGCCGGACATGTGCCAGCCGGCGGGGAGCGTCAGCTGGCGAGGCCGGCCGATGCCGGCGGCGGGCAGCTCGATCAGCCTCGTGGGAGTCTGCACAATGTAGATATGGCGGCCGTTGGCGGATGCGAATACCGAGTCCCCGCGGGCCAGGTACCTGATCCTGCCGGTCGCGATGTCATAGTCCCGGATCGATGCGAGATTCTTGCTGGTGCTGGCCCAGTACAGGCGCCCACCGGCCAGGATCATGGGATCGGCTGGCGAGGCATCGACAGTTGCCACGACATGCTGGGCCCGCGTCGCGAGGTTGCCCAGGTGCAGCTGGCCGCCATAGTTGACCCAGGCCACCCGGGCCGGCGGCAGCGTGACACCCGGCGCGCGCCCCGCGGCCGACACGCCAGGTATCACGGCACCGTGCCGCGGCCACGCGGCAACAACCCCGGCAGCGACCAATCCGGCCAGCAGCAGGAAAGCCGTCCCGCCGGCCAGGCGCCGTCGGCGGCGCCGTCGGCGTGCCTCCGCGAAGAGCACCTCGGCCTCGGTAATGCCGCGGGGTCGCCGGCCGGGGGGAGCGATCACCAGGCTTCCTCGGGCACTTGCCCTGAACTCATCATGGAACTACTTTGGCTAGCACTATGTTGGATGTCAACATCGACAGGTCAGGGCCGATCCCGCTGCACGATCAGGTTGCGGCGCAGATCCGCCGGGCGATCGCCAATGGCGAGGCCGGCCCGGGCGAGCGCCTGCCGCTAGCTAAGGACCTGGCAGCGGTACTGCGGGTGAACAAGAACACCGTCCTTCGCGCCCTGCGCATCTTGCGCGAGGAAGGGCTCCTGGAGTTCCGCCGCGGACGTGGCATCTCCGTGGCGGGCACGCCCGAACGCGGCGCGGTCCTCGCCCAGGTCAGGAACCTGCTGGAGTTCGCCGAGCAGCAGGGTTACGGCCGCACGGAGATCATCCGTATGATTACCGACCTGCCACAGGACGCGTAAGCTCATCGCGGTATTACCGGTGGAACATGAAGACGCCCACCTCTCACAGCAACAACCGCGCCGTGCCATTCCCCGCGGGGTCAGCCGACTTACTCCCATGCCGTGAAGGGTGCATTCGCGAAGGCGGCTTCCGCGAGTCGTCGGGGCGGGCTGGCTGTGGACGCCCAGGAGAGCCCGCCAAGAGCATGGACAAGCTGCGAGTGGCGCATGATCCCCGGGTAATTACGTTCTCAGGTACGACGCGCCGTTGAGGTCGAGGATCGCCCCGCTGGCCCATTCCGCCTCGGCGGACGCCAGGTACACGACGGCGGCGGCGACCTCCCCGGTGGTGCCCACCCGCCCGAAGGGGCTCTGCCCGCGGATCTCGTCGCCACCCGGCCCCGCCAGGATGGTGGCGGCCATGTCCGTGTCCACGAACCCCGGCGCCACGGTGCTGATCGCGATGCCGTGCTGGCCCAGGGCCCGGGCCAGCGACTGGCCGAGCGCGTTCAGGCCGGCCTTGCTCGCGGCATAGGCCGGATGGTCGGGCTCACCGCGGAAGGCGCCGCGGGAGGAGACGTTGATGATCCGGCCGCCGCCGGCCGGGATCATGTGCCGGACCGCGCACCAGATCGCGTTCGCGGCACTGGTGAGGTTCACCGCCAGCGTGTGCTCCCAGGCCGCCTGCCACTGCTCGTAGGTCCCCTCGGTGACCGGCTGCGCGGCGTAGACACCCGCGTTGTTCACCAGCACGTCGAGGCCGCCGAGGCTCTCCGCGGCGCCGTCCACCAGGCGGCGTACCGCGGCGGGGTCGGCCAGGTCGGCCTGCAGCATCACGTGTCCCTCGCCGGGCAGGCCAGCCAGCACCTCAGCGGCCGGCCCGGCCGAGCGGCCGTAGTGCACCGCCACCCGGTCGCCCTGGGCCGCGAACGCGCGCGCCACGGCGGCCCCGATCCCCCGCCCGGCCCCGGTCACCAGGACCGCCCGCCCGTCCACCTAATCGACCTCTTCCCTGGCCGTGCCGGCCACTCCCTCACCGGCCGGCGCAGCGCGCTCCGACCGGCCGGTGTGGCGCCCTCACCGGCCGACACGTGCACGCCCTCACCGGCAGACGCGGCGCGACCTCACCGGCCGGTGCGGCACCCGTCATCCTGCCGCGCCTCGCGCCACTGATCCGGCACACTATCGGCATGGCCTCCATCACCGACCCGGCGTGCGTGTTCTGCCGGATCATCGCCGGGCAGGTGGAGGCGAGCCGGGTCTACGAGGACGACGGCGTGGTCGCCTTCATGGATGTCCGGCCGATGACCCCCGGGCACCTGCTGGTCGTGCCCCGGGACCACGCTGCCAGCCTGGAGGAACTTGCCGAAGACGCCGGGATGCGCGTGTTCGCTGCGGCCCAGCGGCTGGCCCGGGCGCTGCGGAACAGCGCGGTGCCCTGCGAGGGCGTCAACTTCTTCCTCGCGGACGGCGTGGCCGCGGGCCAGGAGGTCTTCCACGTGCACCTGCACGTGATCCCCCGCACGCCCGGCGACGGGTTCCGGCTCAAGGGCCGGCCGCGCACTCCCGGGCGCGACGAACTAGATGCCACCGCGGAACGGGTCCGCGCGGGCATCGGTAATTCGTGACAAAGCACTCTTGCTTCTTCACCCGCTGCCGGCCTGCCGGGGTTTAGCCACTCCCGGCCGGCCGCACGGATCCTTTTACACCTATGCGCACCGGCGGTGCCGCCGGTGCGGGGGAACCAACCGGCAGGAGCGCCTGGGCACCCGACTGGGCCTCGGGGGACCCCGTGACCAACTGCCCGGCCGGGGCCGCGGAGGCAACTGACGCTTCGCCCTCACCCCGGACCGCGGACGATGGCGGCCATCGTTCCCGGTGAGGGACCAGATAGGGTTGTTTCGCGTTGCCAGCCGGGGGAACTGCTGGCGTGACGACTGTGCGCCCCGATGGGCCCGGCCTCGCCAGGCCAGGTCTCTGCGGTCAGGCCCATACTGGGGTCAGGCTGCGCCGGGCTTGACCGGACTTGGTCAGGACCGTGCCGGGCCTGACCGGACTGGGTCAAGGCAGCACGGGCCAGGAAGTACGGGCCATCGCACCACCGGCCCGGCCGCAGGGAGGATGGGACTACGGCTCCGTACGGCGACTACAAATTCGTGGTGGCGGCCAGCCGCCTGCCAGTGGACCAGACCGAAGGCCCGGACGGCGAGACCGAATGGCGGCCGAGCCCCGGCGGCCTGGTGACCGCGCTCGAGCCGGTGATGCGCGCCGCCGAAGGGGCCTGGGTGGGCTGGCCAGGCGCGGCGGGCGAAGCCCCGGAACCGTTCGACACGAACGGGATGCACCTGGTCAGCGTGGGCCTCTCGGAAGAAGAGGTCGCCGACTACTACGAGGGCTTCTGCAACGCCACGCTGTGGCCGCTCTACCACGACGTCATCGCCCCGCCGGAGTTCCGCCGCCCCTGGTGGGATGCGTACGTCCGGGTGAACCGCCGGTACGCGGAGGTGGTCGCCGATCAGGCCGCCCGCGGCGCGACCGTGTGGGTGCACGACTACCAGCTCCAGCTCGTGCCCGGGATGGTGCGCGCGCTCCGGGCCGACGTGCGCATCGGCTATTTCAACCACATTCCCTTTCCCGGTTATGAGATCTTCGCCCAGCTACCGTGGCGGCGGCAGATCGTCCGCGGCCTGCTCGGCGCCGACCTGGTCGGGTTCCAGCGTCACAGCGACGCCACCAACTTCCTGCGCGCCTGCCGCCGGTCGGCCAGCCTGGCCACCCGTGGTTCACTGGTCCGGGTTCCGGATGCTCCGCCCGAGGACCCGGCTCCCGGTACCGCGGGTAGCAGCGGCACCCGGCGCCAGCGTGTCGCGGAGGACGACTCCGTGAGCGGGCGCGACGTCCGCGCCGGGGCCTTCCCGATCTCGATCGACTCGGCAGCCATCGAAGAGATCGCCCGGCGTCCGGACGTGCAGGCCCGGGCGCAGGCGATCCGTGAGGCCCTGGGCAAGCCGGACGTCGTGCTGCTCGGCATCGACCGGCTCGACTACACCAAGGGGATCCTGCACCGCCTCAAGGCGTACGGCGAAGTCCTCGACGAAGGGCGCCTCGGGCCGCCCGGCACAGTCCTGGTCCAGATCGCCAGCCCCAGCCGGGAACGTGTTGAGTCCTACCGCCTCCTGCGGGACGAGGTCGAGGTGACGGTAGGCCGGATCAACGGCGACTACGGGGAGGTCGGCAACCCGCCGATCCACTACCTGCACCAGTCCTATCCGAAGGATGAGCTGGTCGCGTACTACCTGGCCGCCGACGTCATGCTGGTGACCCCGCTGCGGGACGGGATGAACCTGGTCGCCAAGGAGTACGTGGCCAGCCGTTTCGACGACACCGGGGCGCTGGTGCTGAGCGAGTTCACCGGCGCGGCGGACGAGCTCACCGCCGCGTTCATCGTCAACCCGCACGACATCGACGGGCTGAAGGAAACCATCGTCCGGGCCGCGACCGTGTCCCCGGCGGAAGCCAGGCGCCGGATGCGTTCGATGCGCCGCCGGGTCATGGACCATGACGTGGCCTACTGGGCCGAGACCTACCTGGACGCCCTCAGCAAGGTCCCGATCCGCGACCACCACGCCGCCGACCCCGTCGCCTAAAGCGCACCAGTTAGCACGGCCGCTCAGGCCGCCCTCACGTGGATCCCGGCTAGCCACAACCACCCGGGCCGCCGACCCTGTCCATCATCTGTTCGGATCGCCTCCCGAAAATTGGGGCTAATCCGAACTGTTAACCAGCCGCTCCTCGGTCGCCGGGCGGAACGACGTAAGTGCCGCGCTGCGCGATCGTCCGCACCAGTCCTTCATCGCGAAGTACCGCCACCGCGCGGCGGGCCGTGCCGCGGGAGACCCCGTAATGCTGAACCAGGTAGGTCTCCGAGGGCAGCGGCTGCCGCGGCACCAGTTCCCCGCGCTCGATCTGCCCACGCAGGATGCCGGCCAGCTGAGCGTAGACCGGCTCGGGATCCCACCGGTCGATCTCCGTTCGCATTCCGGCTCGATTCAGTCGGTGCCAGGGCGTTCGTTCACGAAGGTGCCGCGCCCGTGCATGGTCACGATGAGGCCGCGCTCGCGGAGGATCTCCATCGACTTCCGGATCGTGTTGTAGGCCACCCCGTACTCAACGGCGACGTCCCGTTCCGGGGGCAGCCGCTGGCCCGGCTCTAGTTCTCCCGCCTCGATCCGGGCCGCGATGTGCTCCGCCACCTGGACATACATCAGCCGCAGCGGGGTGGGGCTGAACGGCGGCACCTTGCTCATGGAAGCAGGCTAAAGGTCGCGTGACCAGCCTAAACGCTCAGTAGCCTTCCAATAGGCTTAGGAAGCTTCCTATACTTCTCTCTGATGGACGGCCGCGTGACACACGGTCATCGCCCAGCAGGCAGGAGAACGAAACCGTGGACTTAGACCCCTTCACCAGCACCGACGAGCTGGCCGACTTGGAGGCCGCCCGACGCGACTTCCCCCGCTACCAGATCGACGTGGAACTGGCCGTTGACCGGCGCCGCTACGTCGCCCGCCGGATCCAGCCCGGCCCCGGCCCGCACACCCTCATCACCAGCAACCTGAACGAGCTCCGCGCCGAACTCGAAGGCAGCCCCCAGCGGGCTTTGCCGCAGCGCCACGCTCGGTCAGTGGAATGACACGAATCAGGGACGTCCGCACCCAAATTGGTCACCACCTGATTACCCTGAGGTTCAAGGCGCCGAGCACACTCGGCCGGAAGAGCCTGGGGACATCGATGACGGGGACGGCGTGGCAGCGACTGTCTGACCTCGACGCCTGCCGCGTGACCCAGATCCCCCGCCGCTCGCCCGAGGAGACCCCGGACGGCCGCCCCGGCAGCGACCGCGACCCTGGCCGCCCCCAACGCGTCGCGGCCCTGTCCTCCGCCTACCACGCAGGCATCAGCCGCCAAACCGACGCGGGCCCCATCGCCCTGGGCTGGGTCCGCGTCGCGGCCGGCGGCCCGGTGGACGTTCTGCTGGCCGGCTCGGCCCTGCGCGGCAGCGCCCGGCCGACGACCGAGGTCAGGCTCTCGCACCAGTACCGAGATCACGCTGGCCTTACCGGCGGGCGCCCAGGGCGAGCCCATCGCGCCGGGCGGCATGGCCGCCGCGATGAACGCCCTGCCCTGCTGGACCCGGATCGGCGGGATCGCCGACGGCCTCCTGGCCGCCGACGGCAGCGACATCCATCGTGATCGCGCGTCGCTCGAGGAGTGCCTGCTGGCCGCCTGGGACGGGCCGTTCGGCTGGCTGATCCTCGCCGATCCCCTGGCCCCGCCGGAGATCGCGGACTACGCCGGGCAGGTGGCCGGCAAGCAGCGGTTAGCGGCGGCCATGGCGGAGCGGGACCCGGAAAAAGCCGTCCAGGCCCAGCGCCTCGAACAGCGCCACACCGAGCTACGCCAGGCCCTGTCCTCCGGCCTCTGGCAGCTGCACGTGCTGGCCGGCGCGCCCACCCCCGAAACGGCCGCACGCGTCGCCGGCCTGTTCTGCGCCTCCGTGGACCTGGCCGGCCTTCCCTACACCCTCACCCCGTCCATTTCCGCAACGGAACCTATCGTCGAACTCCTCGGCGCCCAGCCCGACGTGCATCACGCCAGCCCGGACGGATTCCACGGCGGTGTTCCCCTTCCACGCCAGTACTGCGCTGCTGGCGGCGCTGGCCCGGGTGCCCGAGGTCGAGGTGCCCGGCGTGCGGCTGACGCTGCGCCCGGAATTCGACGTCACCCCGGAGCCCCCGCCGGGGCAGGAAGGCCTGGTGTCCCCGCTGCCGCTGGGCACCGTGCTGGACCGTAACGGCATCCCGGCCGGGAACCTCTCGCTGTCGGCAGCCTCACTGAACCGGCACGTGTTCGTCTGCGGAGCGACGGGAGCGGGCAAGTCCCAGACGGTGCGGGCGCTGCTGGAGGCGGCGTCCGGCGCAGGCATCCCGTGGCTGGCCGTCGAGCCGGCCAAGGCCGAGTACCGGCTGATGAGCGTGCGGCTCAACGGGTCGGCCGGCGGGGTCGTGCGGATCCGCCCCGGCGACGCCGACCAGATCGCCGCCGGGATCAACCCCCTCGCGCCGGCCACCGACGCCGACGGCCGGCGCTTCCCGCTGCAAACCCACGCCGACCTGGTCCGGGCCCTGTTCCTCGCGTCGTTCGCCGCCGACGAGCCGTTCCCGCAGGTGCTGTCGGCCGCGGTGACCAGGGTGTACGAGGAGGCAGGCTGGGATCTGGCCCTGGGCGAGCCGGTCACGCCCGGGGTCCGCCCCCGGTACCCAACTCTGGCTGATCTGCAGGCCGCCGCCGAGCGGATCGTGTCCGAGATCGGTTACGGCCGCGAGATCACCGACAACGTGCGCGGGTTCATCACGGTCCGGGTCTCGAGCCTGCGCCTGGGCACCACGGGCCGGTTCTTCGAGGGCGGTCACCCGATCGACTTCGGGAAGCTCATGGGCCGCAATGTCGTGTTCGAGATCGAGGACGTCGGCGACGACCGCGACAAGGCGTTCCTGATGGGGACCGTGCTGATCCAGCTGACCGAGCACCTGCGGATGCAGGCCCGGGGCAGTGGTCCGGGCACCGCCCCCGGGCTGCGCCATGTGTCGGTGTTCGAGGAAGCCCACCGGCTGCTGCGCCGCCCGGAGGAGCACCGCAGCGGAACGGGGGCGACGGCGCACGCGGTGGAGATGTTCGCCGGACTGCTCGCAGAGATCCGTGCCTACGGCGAGGGCCTGATCATCGCGGAGCAGATCCCCGCCAAGATCATCCCCGATGCGGTCAAGAACACCGCGGTCAAGATCGTGCATCGTCTCCCGGCGGCCGACGACCGGGAGACGGTCGGGGCGACCATGAATGTGACGGACGCCCAGTCCAGGTACCTGGTGACGCTGCCGCCTGGCCACGCCGCAGTGTTCACCGACGGCATGGATTACCCCGTGCTGGCGGCCATGCCCGACGGCACGGCCCGGGAAGCCGCCGCCACCCCGGTCACCGCCTCCCCCGCCGACATCGTGACGCCGCGGTCGGCGACGTGCGGACTGGAGTGCCTGGCCAGTCCCTGCACGCTGCGCAACATGCGGGCCGCCCAACGGGTCCTGGCCGGCGAGCCTGGACTCGTCCTGTGGGCTGAGGTGGCGGTGCTGGCGCACCTGACCGGCTGGCTCATGCCGTCGCCCGTCCCTGGCAGCGAACTGGCTGGCCAGATCGCCGCCCTATCCGCTGACACCCGCGTCCGCGACTGCGCGGTGTCGCATGCCGTGGACGCCGCCGTCGCGGCCCGGGCCAGCACGTTCGCGGCGCGCATCAGCCCGGACGCGCTGGCTTCTCACGTGGCGGCGGCCCTGCGCAGGTGGATCACGGACGGCGGCCAAGCATGCGTCTTCCCCGAGCCCCAATGGCTGGCCCCAGCCTTCCGCTGGGCCCTGATCCTGGACGATCTGAAAACCCTGGACCGCAAGACCCCAGGTTCCAGCCGACATCCGCAGACAGCGAACTGGGAAGCAGCTACCGGCCGCCACATCCCCGGCGAGACCTGCGCCCGCCAGATCGGCGTGGTCCAGCGCTGGTACGACGCGGACCAGCGCAATCCGGCCGACGTGCGGCGGATCGCGTTCGGGACCATGCGGCCGGCCGCCCTGGAGACGGCGGTCGGCGCGAAATCGGGTGACGAGGACTGGGACCAGCGCCTGTCCGAGGCGCTCACCCAGCTTCACGACTGCCGCTGGCCCCTGGACTACCTACGCGGCGGCGCGGGCATCACCGCTTCTGGAGTCGGAAGGTGAGGCATGAACGTTGACCGGATCCCCGACGATCCCGTCCCCGCCGCCGAAACCGACCGCTTAACGGACTCCCCCCAAACAGATGCGCCCCGGCCCACCCCGGAGCCAGAACACCCGTCACCCCCAGAGCAGCGGCAACCTCCAGATCGGGAACCCGAGCCAGAACGGGAATCCCACGATGAGCAGCAGGAGCCGGAGAGCGAGCGCCGGCCAGAGTCACCGACACCCCCCAACGACCCCGACGCCCCCGCTCCCACCGACTCCCCGAGCCGCCCCACCGGCAACACCCCAGACACGGCGGACACCGCCGAACCCCGCAGCCGCCAAGAACACGCCGCCCCCACCGATACACCAGAACGCATCCCACGAAGAGAGCCTGCCTAGCGACAGAGAGAAGAGAACGATCGATCGACCGAACCGGCGCGTGACGAAGACGCCTCTCTGATTAGCCCCAAGATGATTTCTCGAAGAAGATCCGCCGAATCACACAACCGCAAAGAACTAATCGACATACAGCCGAACCAGGAACAAGACTTCAAGGCGAATCTTCCCCGGAGAAGGACACTGCCGAGCTTGAGTACAAGGCGAGATCGGACGACTCTGCGGATGAGCATCCGCCATCGGACCAAGTGCCACCAGAATCCGCAGAGTCAAGCAAAGATGCCGACCGGCCGTCCGGGACAGGGCCCGCCGACGAAGCGATCCGCCCCCTCACAGACCAGGAATACGCCGAACACGTAACCGAAGTACGCGACCGCCTCGCCAAGGCTCACGACGAAGGTCTATCCACAGAGTGCCTATACACAATTGACCCGGACCAGTTGAGATGGACACGCGAGCGGCGGCAGACTCCACACTGAAATCACCGAGGACGATCTATGCGCGAGCAGCGGATGTGCCATGCGATCATAAGGCCATTATCGCGGGAGGACTCGGCGGTGCGGGAAAGACTACCGTCCTTCGCACAGAACGCCGGAGATAGACAGGTCAAGTACCTGATGATCAACCCGGATGACATCAAAGAGGAGATGGCACGACGAGGGACTTGGTACCCGAAGTTGAGGGCCTTATCTCCAATGGAGGCTTCCGATCTTGTACACGAGGAGTCTTCAGCACATAGCTAAGCAACTAGCTCGTACGAGCACACGCAGATGGCAAAAACTTGATATGGGACATCACTATGTCGTCACGAAGAATCGACGCAGCCAGAGTAGTCGGATCTTCGCCAATCTGGATACACCACAGTCGAAGGGTTCTTCGTTGATATACCCGTTGAGACTGAGTATTAAGAGAACTCGAAGCTACGACATCGCGAAGGTCATGATGAGTTCCGAGCCGGCATGGGCTTGGGCGGACAGGTTCATTCCACCTGAAGTAATCAGAAGTCAGGCAGATGACAGAGTGGGGAAGCAAGAATCAGGAGAACCTTTGAAGCTAATGAAGGAGAGGTTCGATAAGTTGGTCCGTCTATGACAATTCGGTATGAAGGACGGGCGCCACGAGCTCTTGGAGTTGATCGTAGTCCTACGACAAGAAGCAAGGCAAGTACAAGAGAGGAGGTCTGATGATGAGCGAAGTCTACTGAACTGATCGACGCATTGCGCAACGGCTCAATGAGCCTAGACGAGGTTGCTCAGCGATTTCGCGAACGAGTCATGGCCACGCGGAACCACGAGCGCCCAACCGAAGACATATCTTGAGCTAGCAGCCGCTGCCGAGACTGATCCTGAACCGCTTGTCCCGGATCATTCGATGAAGTAGCATGCCGCCTACCACCGCAGGTGAGATTTCCGTACCGACTATCGAGTACTCGCAAGGCTGGCGGAAGCCGATAGCCGAATCAATGCGGGCCAGAGGATTGACGGAACGAGTAGGAGTGGCGCCGGGCGGCACGCACGGAGCCGCCCGGCGCCACATCTCAGCAAGGACCGTCGTTGTTCCAGGCGCCCGATGCGCCACCCGGGACCTCGTCATAATTCCACTGGTTGGCGGTCCACTTGTTCCCGCCGTACGACACCACGTCCCCCGAAACGTACGTCTGGTTGGACACCCAGGCTGCCGCGGAGCAGCCGCCCGAACTGGACGTCGGAGTGGGCGTGGGCGTAGGTGACGACGTTGTCGGCGTGGGCGTCGGTGTCGGAGTCGACGTCACCGACGTGTTCTTCGCGAACGCCACCGTATAAGCGGTGAAGTCCCACGGGTTCTGTGTCACGCTGCTGCATTCGCTAGACGTGAGCCGTTGTCCGGCGGACTGCACTCGCGGTCCCGGTTGACCGACCAGAACGTGAACCGGCTCATCCCGGAACTCTCCGCGAAGTTGAGCACGGTCTGGAAATCGCTCTGGTAGAAGTACTCGGCCGTGTCGGTGCGGCCGTTCATGCCCGAGAAACCCTCGTGCGCGTAGGCCTGCGAGCTGGACCAGCCAAACGTGCTCATCAACTGGGCGTTGAAGTCCTGCAGCGCCGTGACCTGCGAGGATCCGCCACTGAACCCACCGTCGAACGGCATGATGGTGTAGTCGTTCGGGGTGAAGCCCAGGCTCTTGGCCTCGGTCAGCAGCAGCTGCCCGAAGTAGTTCGCGCCGGTGGTGGTGGACGGCATCGTGATGGAGATGAACAGCCCGGGATTGTTCTGCTGGAGGATCTGCGCCGCGCCGAGCTCGTAGGAGATGGCCGTCGTGTTCTCGATCTCCGGCTCCTCCAGGTCGAAGTCGATCGCGTGCAGCCCGTAGGTCGTGATGACCTGCTGGTACGCGGCGGCGGTCGCGGCCGCCGAGCTGCACACCTGGCCCAGCTTGGTGCCGTTGTAGCCGCCCGCGGAGACGATCACGTCACCGCCGTTGGCGCGGACCTCATTGATGACGCTGGCGACCTGGGTATCGGAGGAGACCGGGATCGGTCCCGTCCCAGGAGGGCGAGCACGAGCTCCCGTTGGCCAGGATGAAGGCCATGTCGAACGCCTTCTGGCCGGTCGCGGACATCACCGTGCCGACGTCCGGCGCGCTCGAGTCCAGCGTGCTGTAATACGGAGCCGATTCGTACCAGTTGGCCGACAACGCGGCGGCGGAGGCGGCGGCCTGGGCGGCCGGCGCAGCCTGCGCGGTCCCGGTCAGCGTGGCGGCGGCGGCGCCGCTGGCCAGCAGGCCAGCTGCGGCCGCTCCCATGGCGGCGATCATGGGCCGCCGTGCGAAGCGCACCCGGCCCAGGCGGCCGGGCGGGTGGAGCGGGGGTAGGGGCACACTTCCTCCCTGAGTCGGGGCAAGGAGACGAGCCTAACTATTAGGAAACTTTCCTAATAGTTGCCGTTTACGGTAGACCTGTCCTGAGTGGCGGTCAACAGGAAAGGCAAAAATCTCCGCAACGAAAACCACCGCCCGCCAATCCCCCACCGCAGCACGCGATTGGCGAACTCCAACGGACGATTGGCCGCCAAATGGCGGACGCTGGGCTACGGGTCAGACCTGGCCGCCGCTGGATCTTGTTCAGTCCTGCGCGGGCGACATCGGCTCGGCGCCGGCGTCCCACTCGGGTCTCGCCGGGTGAGAACAGCCCGCCGCCAGGCCTGTGCGAGCGGTCGCCCGGGGGTGGTCAATGCGTCAGCAGGTGCACGACCAGGGCGAGGGCGCCGAGGCCCAGGGTGAGCTTGAGTGCGAGGATCGCGCCGCTGGCAGCGATAGTGATCAGCCAGCCTCGCCGGGTCCTGGGCCGCCGGATGTGCTTGAGGCCGGGCCAGCGCCTGGTGGTCCGCTCGGTCACAACGTGCCTCCATGTACGGTGCGGGATGGCGGGGCGGCGCGCTCTTCGCACAAGCCCGTGTCCTGGCCTGCGGCCGGGACGGCAGGCGGTCCGCTGCCCCGGCCGCTCAGTCACTGGCCGGTCGGCGCGTTCCAGTCGAGGAGCTGGACGATGACGCCATTGGGGTCGGTGACCTGGAACGAGCGCTCGCCCCAGGGCTCCTCGCGCAGCGGCATGGTGATCTCCACGCCCTCCCCGCGCAAGCGGGCCAGCTCACCCTCGAGGTCCTCGACGACGAACGCCAGGATCAGGCCCGCGGCATGGGTGTCGCGCTGGTCCTCGGGCAGCAAGGGCAGGCCGCGGCGCAGGAAGGCGACGTGCATCCCGGCGTCCTCGCGGGCCAGGGAGGCGAAGCCGTCTGCGGCCATGTCCTGCCGGAAGCCGAAGTGGCTGGTCAGGAATGCGGCGGAGGCGGGCACGTCGGCGACATTGAGGGATACGGCGGAAGCGGTGATCTGCACAGGAGGGCCTCCTCGGGCTGGGCGATCGGGGCAGCAATCAACACTGTACTCAGTACAGTGTACTGCGTACAACGAAAGCATGCGAGAGAATGTTCCGATGCCCACCGAACACAGCAGCGGCGGCGACCCGGCACGCACTCTGGATCTGCTCTGGCGCGAGCCCGGCCCTGCGGACTCCCGGCGCGGACCGCGCCAGGGCCTGAGCGTCGAACGGGTCGCCGCGGCCGCGATCGCCCTCGCCGACAGCGACGGCCTGGGCTCAGTCACCATGCGCGCGGTCGCTCACGCCCTCGGCGTGGTGCCGATGTCGCTGTACACCTACGTGCCCGGCAAGGCCGAACTACTCGACCTGATGCTCGACACGGTCTACCGCCAGATGCCGCGCGGCGACCTGTCCGGCATGCCGTGGCGCGAGCGCCTGGCTGCCGTCGCCCACGAGAACCGCGACCTGTTCAGCCGGCACCCCTGGGTCGCCGAGGTCTCCACCAGCCGGCCCCCGCTTGGCCCCGGGCTCATGGCCAAATACGAGCACGAACTTCAGGCGTTCGAGGGCCTCGGGCTCGACGACGCCGAGATGGACGCCGCCCTCACCTTCCTGCTCGGCTTCGTCCAGGCCGCCGCGCGCTCGGCCGCCGAGGCGGCCGCCGCCCGGCAGGACAGCGCGATGAGCGAGGAGCAATGGTGGGCAGCGAGCCGCCCGGGTCTTGACCAGGCCCCGCCTGAGTCGGCGTCGCCCGGCGTCGTCCGGCGCGGCATGACCCGACCACGCCTACACCTTCGGGCTGCAGCGCGTCCCGACGGTCGGCGCCGTCATCGACACCGGGCGCCGATCCGCACTGGCCCGGGCGAGGTCGCCGACCTCGCCTGCACCTTCGGGAACTGGCAGCGACGATCCGGAGGACCCGGTCTACTCGTCGTCATGCACGATCCTGAGGGGAACGAGTTCTGCGTTCGGCCGACGCGCCGGCCGCGCTTCGCTGGACCGAGGTCTAGACGCCGTACTCCTTGAGGACGAGTTCGCCCATCTCGCGGGCGCGGCCAGCGGCCCCGGAATCACCCTCGTGAGCGGCCATGATGCTGCCCTTCATGAGGATGTGCCATTTCCGCGCGAAGGAGTCGGCGTCGGCGATGCCCGCCTCGGCGGCCAGTCGCTCCAGGTAATCCCGGATGTTGGACAGGTGGCGGACGGCCGCCTGGCGGACCGGGTCCTCCTCGTCGCTGACCTCGATCATCGTGCTCAGGAAGGAGCACCCCTCGAAATCGGGCCGCTCAAACCATTCGCCGAACACGTCGAAGATCGCCAGAAGCTGCTGGCGCGGCGTCTCACCCCGGTGCCGGCTTTCCGTCTCCAGCCATTCGCGGGTCCACAACCGTTCACGCCGCTGCAGGAAGTCGATAATGAGATCGTTCTTGGACGGGAAATTCCGGTACAGCGTCATCTTGGCGGTGCCGGCATGCGCGATGATCGCGTCCACCCCGACCGCCCGGATCCCGTCCCGGCTGAACAATTCGTATGCCGCACGGCTCACTCGCTCGCGTCCGGTGTCACGCGGAGCGGGTGAGGACACGGCTGGGTCGGTGTCGTCCGATATCGTCATGGCTGCCTTAGGGCTGGCCCCCAGACGAAGTATACGGCCGCCCTGACGGGGGCTCCCGGGACCGCAAGGGGGCCGCTCCTGGCATCCTGGCCCCGGCGCAGATCATCCTGTGACGGACCCGGCTGGAGGCGGCATGACGGTACGCGTGGTGGCCCTGGACGATTACCAGGGGCTGGTGGAGCAGTACTCGCTGGCGGGCCGTCCGGATGGGGCGGAGTGGGTGGCCATCCGTGAGCATCTGACGGGCGACGCACTGGTCCGCGCGCTGGACGGCGCGGCCGTGATCGTGGCCATGCGGGAGCGGACCCGTTTCGGCCGTGACCTGCTCGCCAAGCTCCCGGACCTGAAGCTGCTCATCACCACGGGCATGCACAACGCCTCGATCGATCTGCAGGCCGCCGCCGAGCACGGCGTGACCGTGTCCGGGACCAGCGGCCCGCGCACCACGAACACCGCCGAGCTGGCCTGGGCGCTCATCCTCTCCCTGGTCCGCCACCTGCCCGAGGAGGCGGCCTCGGTCCGCGAGGGCGGATGGCAGCACACCGTGGGCACCGACCTGCTCGGCTCCACCCTGGGCCTGGCCGGGCTGGGACGCATCGGGCACCAGATGGCCCGCATCGCCCAGGCCTTCCAGATGGAGGTGATCGCCTGGAGCCAGAACCTGGACCCGGCCGTCGCCGACCAGGCAGGCGTGCGGGCGGTGAGCAAGGAGGACCTGTTCGCCACGGCGGACGTGGTCAGCGTTCATCTCATGCTGTCCGACCGGACCCGCGGCCTGATCACCGAGCGGGAGCTGCGCAGCATGAAACCGACCGCTTACCTGGTCAACACCTCGCGGGGGCCGATCATCGACTCCGCGGCCCTGCTCCGGGCGCTGAACGAGGGATGGATCGCGGGTGCCGGGCTGGACGTGTTCGACACCGAGCCACTGCCTGCCGACGACCCGCTCCGGCGCGCACCGCGGACGGTGCTGACCCCGCACCTGGGGTACGTGACCGCGCGCACCATGAGCCACTGGTACGAGGACGCGGTCGAGGACATCGCGGCCTGGCAGCGCGGGGAGCCGGTCCGGCTGCTGACCCCCGGCTGAGCGCGGGCCGCCTTCCCGTCAGCGCCCCGCCCGGCTCTGTCAGCCCGCCCCCTGATCCTGTCAGCGCACCGGCCGGTTCCTGTCAGTGAACTGGCCGTGACCTGTCAGCGCCATCCGTAACAGTGACAGTGACATTCACCTAACGGCTATGACGGGGAAGGCACATGACCAACACAATCGAGGCCGGGGGGCTGACCAAGCGCTTCGGCCGCACCGAGGCACTGCGCGGCGTTGATCTGGCTGCCGGGCCGGGCACGGTCCTGGCCCTGCTGGGCCCGAATGGCGCCGGCAAGACCACGGCGGTCCGGGTGCTGGCCACCTTGCTGAAAGCGGACGCCGGGCAGGCCCGGATCTGCGGGTACGACGTGGTCACCGACGCCGTGCAGGTCCGCCAGCTGATCGCGCTGACCGGCCAGTTCGCGTCGGTGGACGACGAGCTGACCGGTACCGAGAACTTGGTGATGATCGGCCGCCTGCTCGGCTTCGGCCGGGCGACGGCCCGGTCGCGGGCGGCGGAACTGCTGGAGCGTTTCGACCTGACCGGCGCCGCGGGCCGGGCGGCCAAGACCTATTCCGGCGGCATGCGCCGCCGCCTGGACCTGGCGGCCAGCCTGGTCGGGGAGCCCCAGGTGCTGTTCCTGGACGAGCCGACCACCGGGCTCGACCCCCGGGCGCGCAGCCAGGTGTGGGAGACCATCCGCGGCGTGGTCGCGGGCGGGGCCACCGTGCTGCTCACCACCCAGTACCTGGAAGAGGCCGACGAGCTGGCCGACCGGATCGCGGTGATGGACCGCGGCCTGGTGGTGGCGGACGGCACGCCCGCGGAACTGAAGTCGCGGACCGGCGGCCAGACCCTGGTGGTCCGGGCGTCGGACCGGTCCGAGACCGGGCAGGTAGCGGCGATCGTCGCGGACGTGACCGGCACCGCGCCTGAGGTCAGCGAGGAGACCGGCCTGGTCACCGCGCCCGCCAGCAACCCGGCGCTGCTGCCGGCCGTGGTCCGCCGGATGGACGAGGCCGGCCTGATGGCCGCCGAGCTGGCGTTCCGGCTGCCGAGCCTGGACGAGGTGTTCCTGACCCTGACCGGCCACCACGCCGAGAACGGCCCCGACGAGTCACTGATTGACGATGAAGGGAGGGCAGCATGACCACGCTGCAGATACCCGCCGAGACCGTGGCCCCGCCGCAGATCCCGCTGCGCCGCCGGATCGGCGCCGGCCAGGCCCTGGCCCACTCGCTCACGCTGGCCTGGCGCAACGTGACCCAGCTCAAGCACTCCCCGGAGAAGCTGCTCGACGTCGTCCTGATGCCGATCGTGTTCCTGGTGCTGTTCCTCTTCGTTTTCGGGGGCGCGGTGGCCGGCAGCACCCATGCCTATCTGGAACTGCTGCTCCCCGGCCTGGTCGCGCAGATGGCCGTGTTCGCGACCATGGGACTCGGCACCGCGCTCTGCGAGGACATTCACAAGGGCGTGTTCGACCGGTTCCGGAGCCTCCCGATCGCCCGGTCCTCGCCCCTGGTCGGCGCGGTACTCGGCGATACGGCCCGGTTCGGCGTGGTGATGGTGGTGCTGACCGGGTTCGGCTCGCTGCTCGGGTTCCGCTTCCACACCGGGGTGCTCGCGGTGCTGGCCGCGTTCGCCCTGGCCTACGTGTTCTACCTGGCCGTGTGCTGGATCTCGGTACTGATCGGGCTGGTCGCACCCTCCCCGGAGACCGTGCAGGGGATCGCGTTCATCTTCATCATGCCGCTGGTGTTCGGCAGCAGCATCCTGCTGCCCAGCACGCAGACCATGCCGGGCTGGCTGCAGGCCTGGGTCAAGGTCAACCCGGTCACCTCCCTGGCCGACGCGGTGCGCGGGCTGACCGTGGGCGGCCCGGTGGCCAGCCACGCGATGTACGCGCTGGCCTGGGCGGCCGGCATCGTGGTGGTGGCCTTCCCGCTGGCCATGCGGATGTACCGCCGCCGCGTCTGACCACGCCGGATCGGCCGCCAGGATGGGTCCGCCATCCTGCCCCGCCGGCGCCCTGGCGCCGCCCCGGCCAGGAACCTCCTGATCAGGGCACCAGCGCCAGGGCGTCGCTGCGGGTGAGCTGCCGGCCACGCCCGTAAGCCTCCTCGAACGCGCCGGTACTGATCGCCGAGGTCACCGCTGGCCGTAGTGCGGCGCACTTCGAGGCTCGCCTCGTCGCGGAACCCGTGCAGGGCATGCGCGAGCCCGAGGAGCTCGGCCGCGCGGACCGGCTGCCCCTGCGCGGCGGCGAGCGCGGCGAGCCCCTCGACCACCTCGGCCAGTGATGGATGGCTGGGCAGGAAGGCCTCCGCGCTGCTGGCGGCCAGGCTGATGGCCTGGGCGTGCCACCGCGCGGCCGCCGCCAGGTCGCCCTGCTGCTCGGACAGGCAGCCCAGCTTGCTGTAGGCGGTCATCGCGAGGGTCCCCATGCCCGGCAGGCGCAGCTTCGGCTCGGTTATCTCCCGGGCCCGCTCGACCTGATGCCGGGCCTGGTCCAGGTCCCCGGTCAGGCGGGCCAGTTCCCCCAGCGCCAGGTAGCCGCGGGCGCCGTCGTCGTGCTCGCCGATCCGTTCCGCGATCCGGACGCCGCGCTCCAGGTCCTCGCGCGCTCCGTCGAGGTCGCCAGTCCTGGCCCGGGCCTGCCCCATCGGGATCAGCATCATGTCCGAGTAGTTGCCGTGCAGCCCGCTGGCCGCGAGCCCGCGGGCCTCGGCCAGGATCCGCAGCGCCTCCTCCGGGTGGCTCCGGGCCATCTCCACCTCGCCCAGCCCGGCCAGGCACAGGATGATCCCCCAGCGGTCCCCGATGGCCTGGAATTCGGCGTGACCCTGGGTGAGGTGAGCGCCCGCGTCGTCGATCTGGCCGAAGTTCAGCACGAGGTGCCCGGCGAGAGCATGCCGGGCGGCGCGCACCCACGGGTCCCGGTGATCCGCGAGGGCAGCCAGTTCTGCCAGGGCGCGGTCCCGTTCCCCGCCGAAGAAGGCCAGCAGGGGCTGGGCGAGCACCAGCAGCGGGTGGCCTGGATTGGGGCCCGCCACGGACGCGGCCGTGGCCAGCGTGTCCAGCAGCAAGGTGGGAGAGGCGTCCTCGGCCTGGGAGGCCGCGGTCATCGCGGACACGATATGGCAGATGGCGTAGGCGTCGGCCAGGTCGGGCGGCACGGCGCCGGCCGTGATGTCGCGGACCGCGGACGCCCACTCCCCGGCCTCGGTCTCGTAGTCCCGCATGACCCAGAACCAGGACAGCGCCGCGATGAAACGCAGCCCGGCCTGCGCGTCGCGGGCGCCGATCACGTAGCGCAGCGCGGCGGCGAAGTTGTCGTGCTCGGCGGACAGCCGGGCCAGCCAGGTGAGCTGGTCGGCGCTGCGCAGCTTCGGCTCGCCCTGCTCGGCCAGATCGAGGAAGTAGCGGGCGTGCGCCGCCCGGACCTGCTCCTCCTCGCCCGCCTCGGCCAGCCGCTCAGCGGCGTAGGCGCGCACCGTCTCCAGCAGCCGGTACCGCACCTCGGCCTCGCCCGTCGCGGTGACCAGCGACTTGTCCACCAGGGAGGCGATCACGTCGATGAGGCCGTCCGGGTCGTCGCCCGGCCCGCAGACCGGCTCCGCCGCGGCGGGCGTCGCGCCGCCGCTGAACACCGACAGCCGCCGCAGCACGGTGCGCTCGGCGTCGTCCAGCAGATCCCAGCTCCAGTCCACGATGGCCCGCAGCGTCTGGTGACGGGGCAGCGCGGTCCGGCTGCCCGCGGTCAGCAGGCTGAACCGGTCATCGAGCCTGCTGGCCACCTGGCCCGGGGTCAGTGACCGGATCCGCGCCGCGGCCAGCTCGATGGCCAGCGGGTTGCCGTCCAGTGCCCGGCAGATCCGGACCACCGGCTCCGCGCTCACCTCGTCGACGGTGAATCCCGGCCGGACCGCCGCGGCCCGCTCGGCGAGCAGCCGGACCGACCCGTACTCCAGGGCCTCCGCGGGGGTGGCGCCGTCTGGCGGCAGCGGCAGCGACGGCACCGGGCAGAGGGTCTCCCCGGTCACGCCGAGCGGTTCCCGGCTGGTGGCCAGGATGCGCACGCCGGGCGCCTCGCCCAGCACCCGGCCGGCCAGCCGGGCCACCGCGCCAATCAGGTGCTCGCAGTTGTCCAGGACCAGGACCAACTGCTGGGCGGCGAGTATCTCGGCCAGCCGGTCCAGGGGCGGGAGGACCGAGCGGACCGGGTCCCCGTCCGCCATCCACACCGCTTCCGGCGCCCCGATCGCCGACAAGACGGCCTGCGGCACGTCCAGCGCGTCCCCGACCGGCGCCAGCGGGACGAACCAGATGCCGTCGGGCATCTCGTCCGCGAGCCGGGCCACGGCCTCGATGGCCAGGCGGGTCTTCCCCGTGCCGCCCGGCCCGGTCAGGATGACCAGCCGGGATTCGCCGAGCAGCTTGCTAACCCGGTTCAGTTCCTCGTCCCGGCCCACGAAGCTGGTCAGCTGCGCGGGCAGGTTGCTGGTCCGTGCGGGCAGGTCCTGGCCGCCTGGGGACGGCAGGGTGGACGGGGCCGGGGTGGCCCCGTTGCTGGGCTGGCCGGGAGCAGGGGCGGGCCCGTTGCTGCTGGGCTGGCGAAGAGCCGGGTCGGCCTCGTTGCTGCTGGGCTGGCCGAGAGCCGGGTCGGCGCGGAGGATGGCCAGGTGCACGGCGGACAGCGCCGGGGACGGGTCCACACCCAGCCGCTCAGCCAGCAGCCGCCGGGTGTCCTCATACACCGCGAGCGCGTCACCCTGCCGCCCGGCCAGGTACAGCACCCGCATCAGCTGGCCCCGCAGCCGCTCCCGGAGCGGGTGGGCGGTGGCGAGTTCCTCGGCTTCCGGCGCCAGTTCCGCGCCCCGGCCGAGGGCCAGGTCCGCCTCGATCCGGTCCTCGGTCGCGGCCAGCCGGAGCTCCTCCAGCCGGGCCACCGGCCCGGCCGCGAACGCGGCGTCCTCCACGTCCACCAGCGCGGGGCCGCGCCACAGGCCCAGGGCCTCGCGCAGCAGCGCCGCGCCGGCGCAGGGATCCCCGGCCGCCAGGGCCGTGCGCCCCTTGGCGACCAGCCGTTCGAACCGGGCCGCGTCAACGTCATCCGGGTCCACGGCCAGCCGGTAGCCACCCGCGCGGTGCTCGACGATGCCCGGCCCGGCCGCGTGCCGCAGCCGGGACACCAGGGCCTGGAGGGCGTTGCCGGAGTCGGCCGGGCCGGCCTGGCCCGGGCCGTCGCCCGGCCACAAATCCCCGGCCACCCGGTCCGCCGCGACCGCGCGCCCGGGGTCCAGGGCGAGCCGGATCAGCAGCGCACGCAGCCGCGGGCCGCCCAGCTGCACGAGCTGCCCGGCCTCGTCCCGCACCTCCAGCGGGCCCAGGATGCCGATCCGCACCACGCACCTCCCGCTGCCATTGTCCCCGGTGCGGGCAAGTGCGTGGGTGACATGGGTGGCGCGGGCCGGCCCCTGCTGCCCTCGCCGCAGGAATCAACGCCGGCGCCGGGGGGTTCACCCGGTATGGCTACAGGGCACACGATCACCACGAACGAAGCGACCTCGCACGTCGTCGTCACCCTCGGCGGCGAGAAAATCGCCGAGACCGACCGGCCGGTACTGCTGGATGAGACGGGCCTGCCGACCCGGTACTACCTGCCGCGCGAGGACGTGCGGACCGATCTGCTGCGGCCCACTGACCTGCACACGACCTGCCCGTTCAAGGGTGAGGCGTCGTACTGGTCGGCTGAGGTCGGCGGCGAGGTCTACAGCGACCTGGTGTGGAGCTACGAGACCCCGATCCCGCAGGCCGCCCAGATCGCCGGCCTGATGTGCTTCTACCCGGACCGGGTGGAGCTGACCGTGGACGGGCAGCCCGCCTAGGCTGAGTCCGGCTTCCCGGCCGGCCCGCGGTAGCGCTCGGGCCGGCCGATCCGGACGTCAACCCCGGGCGAGTAGTGGACCAGGGGTTCGCCGCGGGGGGCGGGCAGTCCGGCCGCGGTTATCAGGCCGTCGTTCACGCTGACCGGCTCCGCGCGGTACAGCGGCCACGGTGCGTGCTCGGCGCGGGCGAAGAACTGGCGCCCGGCCAGCACGCTGAACAGCACCCACCGGGCGGTCAGGAAGTGGTCCCGGTCCCCGAGTTCGGCGGGCTGGTACGGCGCACCGACCCGGACGCGCACATGGCTGGCCGCCGGGAGCGGGCCCGGCAGCCGGCGCCGGCAGGAGTAGGCGACCTCCTCGTCCGCGGCCGGGCCGGCCGGCCCGGCCGGGGCCTGCCCGGCGAGCGGGCCGGTCAGCCGCATCGAGGACCAGAAGTACGGCAGCTGGTAGCTGGCCCGGGCCACCGCGACCGCCCCGAGGCGCGCGGCATCCAGCGACAGGAACCAGATGCCGGCCCGCCCCTCGCGGTCCCGGGCGTAGGTACGGACGTTGGTCTCGCAGAAGTTCGAGACCCAGGGGACGCCACGGTCTCCCGGCGTGTGGACCCGCATGAAGAACGGGACCAGGCCGACCCACGCGTTCCCGTCAAAGGTGTCCACCGTGAGGCCGCCGGGCAGGAGCCGCTGGACGTCGGCCGGGTCGTAGGGCCAGTGCAGGAACGCCAGCCGTTCCCACCGCTGCCGCATGACCGGCTTGTCCACGGTGAAGGGGCAGGCGCCGGAGTACCCGGCGTGCCCTCCGGCGGCCACATCCGCGGTATCCATGGCTCCATCATCCGCTCCGGCCCGGATCACCCTGCCGCGCAGGCCTGCGTTTTCGATCCATAACGCCGGCTGAAGCCGGGGCGGCTGGCCGGGTACCGGGCTCAGCTGGGGCGGAGGTCCAGGATGCGGTCGCATCTCTCGGCCACTTCCGGGTCGTGCGTGGCCACCACCAGCGCGCCGCCGACGGTGACCACGTCGAAGATGCGGGCCAGCACCACGGCCCGGGCCGCCGGGTCGAGCTCGGCGGTCGGCTCGTCCGCGATCAGCAGCTTGGGCTTGAGGGCCAGTGCCCGGGCCACGGCGACGCGCTGCTGCTGGCCGCCGGACAGCTCCTCGACCAGCTGGTCCGCGTGCGCCTCCAGGCCGAGCTGGGCCAGGGCGGCGCGGGCCGTCACCGGGGCGGCGGCGGCGGGCCGTCCTCCGGCCCGCAGCGCGACCTCGATGTTCTCCGCGGCCGTGAGCAGCGAGACCAGACCGTAGCCCTGTAGCACCACGGCCACGCCGCTGACCGGCCCGGCGAACCTGGTGAGCGGCGCGCCGTTCAGGCTCACCTCGCCGGCGGCAGGCCGCACCAGGCCCGCCAGCACCGCGAGCAGGCTGGACTTGCCTGACCCGGACGGCCCGGTCACCGCCAGGCTCTCCCCTGGGTCGACCGTCACGTCCACCCCGGCCAGGATGGTCTGGCCGTCCCGGACGTACCGCAGGCCGTGGGCATCGAGCATCTCAGCTCCGCCTCCGGCCGGGCTCGCCGCCAGGTGAACCCCGCTCCAGGTCGACCCGGCGCAGTTCCACGCCCTCCGCGGTCGGCACCGCGCGGGCCAGTGACCCGGGTGGCAGTGAGCTCTGCAGGATCTCATCGGGCAGCTGGACCGAGCCGTCGCGGGATACGACCAGGTAGTCCTCACCCTGGTGCCCCTCGGCGCCCACCCGGCCGTCGCGGATGGTCACGGTCCGGCCGAGCGCGCTGCCCACGTCCGGGTCGTGGGTCACGACCAGCACCGTGGTGCCGAGGTCCTGGTTGGCCGCGCGGATCAGGTCCACGACCGTCCCCGCGGTTTCGTGATCGAGCTGGCTGGTCGGCTCGTCCGCGAGCAGCAGCCGCGGACCGTTGGCCAGGGCGACCGCGAGGGCCAGCCGTTGCTGTTCACCGCCGGAGAGCCGGCCAGCGGGCCGCCAGGCCTGGCCCCAGGCCCACGGCATCGAGCAGGCCCACGGCCCGGCGCCGCTTGACCGCCCGGGACCGGCGGGTCGGGTCCTGGGCGAACAGCACGTTGCCCAGGGCGGTCTCGTTGTGCAGCAGGTTGCGCCCCGGGTTCTGGAGCACGACACCGACGTCGCGCAGCCGCATGCCAGCGGCGGACCGGCCGGTCAGCTCACCCAGGCGCCGCCCGCACACCTCGACCAGGCCGGCGGTGGGCCGCAACAGCCCGGCGAGCAGCCACAGCAGGGTGGATTTCCCGGCTCCCGACGGGCCGAGCAGCGCCACGGTGTCTCCCTCGGCCACCGCGAGATCCACCCCGCGCAGCGCGGTGATCTCCTCTCCGGGGGCCCCGTATACCTGGACCAGGCCCTCGCAGCGCACCACCACCGCGCCGTTGGCGTCACGCTCGGCCGTGCCGTGGCCCCCGTGATCTGCGCCGTGGCCGGCGCCCGCCGCGAAGCTGCCGCCCGCCGCGGAGCCGCCGCCCGCGCTGCTGCCCGCCGGGGTGGTCATGTCGGTGTCTCCCGGAGCTGGTCCAGGCTGACCCCGCGGATCAGCAGCACGCTCGCCGTGACCGCGGCGACCGCGAGCAGCACGACCGCCCCGCCGAGCAGCACGACCAGCGGCGCCGCAGCCGGAACGTAGGACAGCGGGGCGGCCGGCGTGACCAGGAACTCAGGCACCGTGCGCAGGGCCAGGACCGCGGCGAGCAGCCCGCTGCCGATGCCGATGATGACGCCGAACCCGAGCACCAGGGCCATCTCGGTGAGGACGGCCCGGCGGAGCGTGCCGGTCGCCACCCCGGACGCCGAGAGGGCCGCATACTCGTAGCGGCGCCGGCGCGCGGAGACGTACAGGCCGAGCACGGCCGCCCCGGCGGCCAGCAGCGCCGCGGCCGCCGCGTCCGCCAGGAACAGCACGCTGGCCAGGGCGGGTCCTTGCCGGGCGAAGCCCGCGGCCACCGACGCGGTTGTGCTCACCGACAGCACCCGCAGCCCGGCGGCCTTCAGCCGCGGCTCGATGCTGGCCCGGGCCCCGGGGGCGAGCCATACCTGCTGGCTGGCGTCCGGGAAATTCTCTGCGGCCGCGAGCTCGGCGTACCGGCGGTCCACGATCTCGCCGGCTTGCGGGCTACCCGGCACCACGCTCGCGGCGCTGATCACCCGCAGTTCGAGCGGGCTGCCGTCGAGCCCCACCCCGGACGCGAGCTGCTCGCCGTGGCTGAGCATCGCGCTGGACACCACCGCGGGGAGCGGGGAGGGCCGGTTCGCGGAGAGCAGCAGGGTGTCCTGGTGCCGGTGCCCGGCGAATGTCCAGCCCAGTCCGGCCGCGGATCCCGTCACCCGGTCCGGCGGGTTGTCGAGGTGCCCGGGACGCCACCGCGCCGCGGCGGACAGCAGCCCGGGCGCCGCAGGCACCCAGCCAGCGGCCCCCCGTACCTGCACCGCGTTGATGGTGACCGACCCGGTCACCGGGCTCTGCAGGAAGTGCACCGGCGGGGTGAGGTCGAGATCCTGGAGCACGCACGGGCAGCCGACCAGCGGCGCGGTCAGCGTGGTGGCGCCGCGGGCGGGCAGCGGGCCCAGGATCACGGGCGACGCCCCGGTGGTGACATCGGCCGACAGCACCGAGCCCGGCGGCGTCAGGGCGTGGACGTCCACGGTGACCCGCAGCGCGCTGCCGCTGAGGATGACCGGGGCCGGAGCCCGCGGGGCCAGCTCCCGGGCCAGCTCGGCCGGCGGCCGGGTGGTGAACCCGGGACGCCACGCCGCGACCCGGGCGAACCGCTGCGGGTCCACGGCCAGCACGGTCAGCCCGGAGTTGCTGCTGGACAGGCTGGTATAGCGGTCTACCGCGGCGGCCATCCGGCCACCCGGATCGGCGTGGTCCACGATGGTCCCCAGGCTCTTGCCCGCCGGGACACCGACCGTGAGGACCACCGGCGCGCCGACCTCGGCCGCGGCGACGAGGTGCTCATTGTTGCGGTCCACGGCCCAGGCGGTGACCGCGAACGTGCTCAGCGCGAACGCGGTCGCGAGCACGATCGTGGTCCGGGTTCCGCCCGGGCGCCGGGCGACATGCCGGAGCGCGAGGAACAGGCCGATACCGCCCCCGGTGCTGGTCCGGGCGAAGGCCGACCGGCAGGCCAGCGGCAGCAGCCGCGAGGCGATGACCGCGATGGCCAGGCCCAGCAACCCCGGGACGAGCAGGCCCAGGGCGCCGTGCCGGGCCGACCCGATCTGCCCGCTGACCGCCAGCTCCAGCAGGCCCGCGACGGCCGCGGTCGCCAGGACCGCGTCCGCTATCCAGCCCCGCCCGGCGGGTTTGCGGCCGGACCGGCGCCATTCCTCCACCACGGGCCGCCGCAGGGTCCGGCGGGCGGCGAGCACGACGGCCAGCAGGCCGCCCGCCGTGGCCAGGCCGGCCGCGGCCCACGCCTGCGGGGGCAGCACGACCGCGGTACCCGGGCGCAGCAGGACCCGGCTGAACGCCGCCGTCGCGGCCCACCCCACCAGGATGCCGGCCGGCAGCGCCACCGCGAGCAGCAGCACGGGCTCGGACATCCCGAACATGATCGTCTGCCAGCCGCCGCGGCCACGCAGCTTGGCCAGGGACACATCGTGGCCGCGCGCGTCGATCGCATCGCCGACGGACAGGAAGAGCAGCAGCAGGCAGGCGGCCAGCAGCTGCGCGGTGATCAGTACCACCGGGATCTCCACCGCGCGCCAGCTGGCCTGCACCGCCTGGAGGGTGGCCGGGATGCCGGTGGTCACCAGCACCTGCTGCTGCTGCAGGGCGGCGGAGGAACTGAAGGCGGTCATGGCCGACGCCAGCTGGGGGACCTCGCTGCCGGTGAGCCGGGACTGAGCCAGCAGGTCATCCACCACCACGGTGCCCTGCTGCTGAGTTGGGCCCTGCTCCAGCGTGACCCTCGGCGTGAACAGGGCATCGATCGGGCTGATGGCCGAGAAATAGATGGAGCCGCGGCCGAACCAGTACCCGCGGCCCTGGTCCGGCATCCGGTAGAGCCCGGTGATCGTGAACGCCGGCCAGCCGGCGAACTGCACGCGCTGACCGAGGTGCCAGCCGGTCAGGACCGCCATCCGGCGGCTGACCAGCACCTGGCCGCGGGCCGTGGGACAGCGGCCGCTGACCGCCAGCTGGCCGCACACGCCGCTCCGCCAGACCAGCGGGACCGATGTCTGGTACTGCGGGTAGGGCAGCGTGGTCTCGACCGCGGAGACCGGCGCCGCGAACAGCCCGCGTCCGGACAGGCTGCCCAGGGCATGCCCGAGCTGGCTGCGCACCGCCGGCTGCAGCTGCCCGAGCAGGCCTGGGACGGCACCGGTCTGGTTGGCCTCGAAGCCGCGGCCGGCGAATCCCGTTCCGGCCACCGTGTCACGCAGGATGGAGGTCCGGGCGGCCTGGTAGTAGATGGGCCCGGCGGCCGCCGCCGCGACGGCCACCAGGGCCACGGCGAGGATCATCACGGTGGTGCCACCCCGATGCGCCATTCCGCGCAGGACCGCCGCCGGCCGGATCACCGCAGCCACGCAACGGGCAGTCCGGGTCCGGGAGTGACCGCGGGCTGGCCCCCGGCCGCGCGGGCGACCACCCATTCCGAGCCGCCAGCCGACGCGCAGAGAACGGATGTGCCATCCGGCGCCCAGACGCACGAGCCGTAGCGGCCGGCCGAGGCCGGGAGATTGCTGGACACGATCGGCCGGCCCGCGGCCCAGATGCTGAGCTGCGCGGCGCCACTGCGGCTGGTGCTCAGGTAGGCCAGCGACTTCGCCGACGGGGACCAGAACGGGGCGCTCAGGTCGGGCCCGGCGCCCCGCCGCACCGGGAGCGCGGCGACCATCCGGCCGGCCCGGGTGAGGATCACGATGCCCCCGTCCGGCCCGCCCCCGGCCGGGCGGACCGTCACCGCGGCCGAGGCCCCGCTGGGGCTGGGGTACACGGCGAGCGACACCGCCAGGCGGCGCGGGAGCCCCACGTCGTGGCTCAGTTCGCCGGCCGTGGCGAGCAGCACCGGCGGCCGGCCCGCGTCGCGGAGCACCACCGTGGCGTCGGGGTTGTTCTGGAGCGACACGGCGCCCGTGGGAAGCGGCCCGGCGAGCGTGGTGAACACCCCGGCCGCGGCCGGGTCGCCCGCGACCTGGTCCCCGCTGCCCAGCGAGACCGACCGGCCGGTGGCGATCGAGATCACCGAGATGGGGTTGCTGGACGAGAACGTCGGGTCCCCGTAGTCGTGCAGCATCACCACGGCCCGCCCGTGATCAGCGAAGGGATCCGGCAACGTGACCGTGGTATTGCTGCTGAGCTGGATCTTTCCCGGGAAGCTGGCCAGCCTGGGACCAGCGCTGATGCTGATCACCTGCCCGTTGAGCAGCGAAATGTAGCGGTTGCCCGGCGATGCCGCCACGGCGTCGCCCACGTTCCCGAGGCCGCCCGGCCGGGCCAGGTGGCTGCCGTCCGGATTCGCGAGGGCGAGGCTTCCGGACCCGGTGACCAAGACGACCCGGCCGGCCGCCCGGACAGCCGGGCCCGCCGGGTGGTGTCCCGGGCGTACGGCCGCCGGTGACCGGGAGGCCGGGGATCCCGCGACCAGGGGGGGCAGCAGCCGGACCGCTGTCACCACCACCGCCACCGCGGCGAGCACGCACGCGGGCACGAGCAGCCGCCGCCACCAGGGTGGGGGCGGCGGCTCGGGATCGAGGGCGGGGAACCGCCGCCGCGGCACCTCGTCCCGCTGAAAGCCCGCCACGCTGCCACGATAAATGGCGCCGATCACGGCGAGATCAAGCCGTGCTCCGGCGGACAGGGGCACCGGGACGCCGGCGCGGGGGTACCCGGTTACCGCGGGGGCAGCCCGGACATGCGGCCGCGCAGGTGCCCGGCCTGGGGCTCGTTCATGCCGAGGCCGAGTGCCCGCTCGTAGGCCGCGCGGGCCTCGGCGGGCCGGCCCAGCCGCTGCAGCAGCTCCGCCCGGGTCGCGTGCCACCACGGGTACCCGGTCAGTCCGTCGATCGCGTCCACCAGGGCCAGCCCCGGCCCGGGACCGTCGCGTTCGGCCACCGCCGCCGCCCGGTTGAGCCGGGCCACGGGTGACCCGGCCAGGCCGGGCAGCACGTCGTACCAGGAGATCACCGCGTCCCAGTTGGTCGCCGCATAGGCCGGGGCCAGCGCGTGGCAGGCGGCGATGGCCGCCTGCACCACGTACTGGTCGGGATGGTCAGGGGTCCGCCGCAGCGCGCGGCCGACCAGCTCCACCCCTTCCTTGATGGCTTCCGCGTCCCATTTACTCCGGTCCTGGCCGGCCAGCAGCACCGGCCGGCCGGCCGGGTCTACCCGGGCTGCGCGCCGCGCGTCGGTCAGCAGCAGCAGGGCCAGCAGCCCGAGCACGGTCGGCTCGTCCGGCATCAGCCCGGCCAGCAGGCGGGCCAGCCGGATCGCCTCCGCGGTCAGCGTGACCCGGACCAGGTCCGCACCCGCGCCAGCCGCGTACCCCTCGTTGAAGATCAGGTAGACGGTTGCGGCCACGCCCGCCAGCCGGCCGGGCAGCTCATCGGGGTCCGGGACCCGGTAGGGGATCCGGGCCTGCGCGATCTTCTGCCTGGCCCGGGACAGCCGCTTGGCCATGGTCGGCTCGGGCACCAGGAGGCTGCGGGCCACCTCCGCGGTGGACAGCCCGCCCAGCGTGCGCAGCGCCAGCGCCACCTGCGCTTCCAGGGCCAGGGCGGGGTGGCAGCAGGTGAACACCAGCCGGAGCAGGTCGTCCCGGATGACCTCGGGAGGCTCGGCGGAGCCGGGAACCGGGTCGGCGAACATCATCGCCTCCGTCTCTTTCCCGGCCCGCCGCGCCTCCCGGCGGATGATGTCCACGGCCCGGCGTTTCGCGGTGACCAGGAGCCAGCCGCGCGGGTTGTCCGGGACGCCGTCGCGGGGCCAGGTTTCCAGCGCCCGGACCATGGCGTCCTGCGCCGCGTCCTGGGCCAGATCGACCTGGCCGGTCACCCGGATCAGGGTGGCCAGCACGCCGGTCCCCTCCTCGCGGACCAGCCGTGCCAGCGCGTCATCCGCCTGCGCCATCACCAGCCCGCACCGTCATCAGCCCGCGCCGTCACCAGGCCTGGACCAGGACCAGTGTGCACCGTCAGAACTGGATGACCGGGCGGACCTCCACGGCCCCGTTCCAGGCCGCCGGCATCTGCGCGGCCAGCTTGACCGCCTCGTCCAGGTCGGCGCACTCCAGCAGGTAGAAGCCGGTCAGCGCTTCCTTGGTCTCGGCGTACGGGCCGTCGGTGGTGATCACGTCACCGCCCTTGCCGCCCTGGGTCCGCACGGTGGTGGCGGTGGCGGTCGGGTAGAGCGCGTTCCCGCCCCGGATCACGGCCGCGGCGCCCTGCCCGAATTCGTTCCACTCCTTCATCTCGCCCGCGAACTCCGGGTCCGTCCAGTCCACGTCCGGGGTGTAGGTCAGCGCGACGTACAGAGGCATGAGCTGCTCCCTCAGGTCCGGCCGGCGCGGTTCGCCGACTCCACTGTAAGGACGAACGGCCGCCCCCCGACATGGACACTTCCCGGGGCCGCTTCCGCACGGCGGCCAGTGCGCGACCGCGTCCAGTACGCGGCGACCAGTGCGGGGGCGGGGGCGCTCCTCAGCTGGGCAGAGCCGTCGAGACCAGCCGTCGGATGGCGTTCAGGTCAACGCCCCCGGCGCCGGAGCGGGGCCTGACAGAAGGGGCGGTGACGATGTTACGAGCGTTCGCGATGGGCCCCGGCCGGAGCCTGGCCATGGCTGGTCGCCCGGAAGCACCCTCGGACGTGGTCGTTGACCATGCCAACGTTCTGCATGAACGCGTACACGCTCGTGGGGCCTACGAAGCGATATCCCTGAGCTTTCAGTTGCTTGGCAAGCGCCTCCGCCTGTGGTGTGGACGAGGGGATGCCGGCAATAGATCGCGGCGCGCCTTTGCGCGAACTCTCGTAGGACTTCGCGAGCGCTGGCAGGCTCGGCGACGCGGACATCATCGCTCGCGCGTTGTCGACGGTGGCCTTGATCTTGGCATGGTTGCGGATGATTGATGGGTTCTGGAGCAGCCGATCGACGTCCTGGTCAGTCATCGCGGCGACCTTGGCCACGTTGAAGTTATGGAACGCTTCTCGGAAGGCGTCTCGTTTGCCGAAGACGATCGACCAGCTCAGCCCGGTCTCGAACACGCCCAGGGTGAGTGCCTCGAACATGCCAGACTCGTTATACGTGCGGGCGCCCCAGACCTCGTCGTGGTAACGGCTGAATGCGGTGTCGCCCGCTCCGGCCCAGGCGCACCGCGCTCTTCCGTCGTATCCGATGATTATGTCGTCGCTCATCTGGCTCTTCGCCGCCCCCCGGCCTACGGACGAGTCTCTCGCGTTTGCCCCTCCGGTGGAAGCGCCTGGCACGCTGCGATGATCCATGCAGGTCTCAACCACGTGACTACCCCGACTCTGAGCGCCCGCCCTGGGCGAAGTCCAGCGCCTCACGGGCCAGCGGCACCCAGGCCAGTTCCGACTCCGGGTCCAGGCTGAACCACTCCTTCATCGGCGTGCCCTTGTTGGCGTCGAAGCGCACGCCGTCGCCACCGGCGACCAGGGCGTTGACCCGGGCCGCCGGGAGCTTCACGACCAGCCGGCCACGGACCAGCATCGCGAAGATCTTCTTCTCCCAGCGCAGCGCGCTGCGGCCGAAGCCGCTGCCGCCGCGCGGCGGGGTCACGCCGGGACAGCCGACCAGATCATCGACCAGGTCCTCGAAACGATGCCCCGGCGCCTCGCGCTGCCCTGGCCCCTGCTCGCCCGGCCCCTGCTCACTTCGCCCCTGCCCGCCTTCCACCAGCCCAGGCTAAGCCGCGGCACCGACAACCGGCCCTCGGCCCGCGGGTCGCGGCCAGAGGGCGGACACTAGGACCATGCGCTATCTGGCCACCGGCACCGCCAAGCAGATTTCCAAGATCGGCCTGGGCACCTGGCAGTTCGGCTCGAAGGAGTGGGGGTACGGCGATCCGTACGCCGACCAGGAGTCGCACGCCATCGTCCGCCGCGCGCTCCAACTAGGCGTGACCCTCTTCGATACCGCCGAGATCTACGGGTATGGGCGCAGCGAGCGGATCCTGGGCCGGGCTCTCGGCGAGGATCTGGACTCGGTGTTCCTGGCCACCAAGATCCTCCCGGTGCTGCCGCTCGCCCCGGTGGTCGAGCAGCGCGCCGTGGCCAGCGCGAACCGGCTCGGCGCCCGCCACCTGGACCTGTACCAGATGCACCAGCAGAACCCGGTGGTCCGGGACGGGCCGGCCATGCGCGGGATGCGGGCCCTGCAGCGGGTCGGCCTGGTCGGCGAGGTGGGGGTCAGCAACTATTCGCTGGATCGCTGGCGGGCCGCCGAGGCGGCGCTGGGCGGCCCGGTGCTCAGCAACCAGGTCCAGTACAACCTGGTCGAACGGGCTCCCGAGCGCGACCTGCTGCCCTACGCCGAGGCCGAGGGCCGGGTGATCATCGCCTACAGCCCGCTGGCCCAGGGGCTGCTGTCCGGCCGCTACCACCGCGACAACCTGCCCGCCAACCGGGTCCGCGGCGCGAACCCGCTGTTCCTGCCGGAGAACATCGAGCGGGCCAGCGAGCTGATCGGCGTGCTGCGCGGCGTGGCCGACGCGCACGCCGCTACCCCGGCCCAGATCGCCCTGGCCTGGGTGATCCGCAGTCCGGCCGTGACCGCGATCCCGGGCGCGTCCAGCGTCGAGCAGCTGGAGAGCAACGTCGCCGCGGCCGACATCGACCTCAGCGACGACGAGGACCAGGCCCTGCGGTCGGCGTCCGACCGGTTCCAGCCGCTGACCGGGCCGGGCCTCATCCCCCGCCTGCTCCGGGCCCGCTTCGGCCGCTGACCCGTCCGCTGGCCGGTCCCGCTGGGCTGTCCCGGCTGGCCCGGCCCGCTGAGCTGTCCCGCCGGGCTCAGCCGCGGCCGATGAACGGCATGGTCGTCGCGGTGATCGTGAGGAACTGGACGTTGGCGTCCAGCGGCAGGCCGGCCATGTAGAGCACGGCCGCCGCCACGTGCTCCGCGCCGAACGTGGGCTCGGGGGCCACCGACCCGTCCGCCTGCAGCACCCCCTGCTCCATCCGCCGGGTCATGTCGGTCGCGGCGTTCCCGATGTCGATCTGGCCGCAGGCGATCCCGTGCTCCCGGCCGTCCAGCGAGATCGACTTGGTCAGCCCGGTCATCGCGTGCTTGGTGGCGGTGTAGGCCACACTCTTCGGCCGCGGCACGTGCGCGGAGATGGACCCGTTGTTGATGATCCGGCCACCGCGCGGGTCCTGCGCCTTCATCATCCGCACCGCGTGCTGCGCGCACAGGAACGCGCCGGTGAGGTTGGTGTTGACCGCCCGCCGCCAGTCCTCCAGCGAGACCTCATCCACCGCGCCGCCCGGGCCGAACATCCCCGCGTTGTTCACCAGCAGGTCGACGCGTCCCCACCGGCCGCGCACGGTTTCGAAGAGCGCCGCAACGGAACCCGCATCGGTGACATCGGTTGCCACCGGCAGGGCGGCGCGCGCGGCCGGTGCGGGGAGGCCGGGCCCGGTGACCGTCTCACGCAGCGCACCCTCCCGCCGGCCCGCGGCGGCCACCCGCCAGCCCGCGCCCAGCAGCGCCCGGGTGATCTCCCGGCCGAGCCCGGACCCGGCCCCGGTCACCACGGCCACCCCCGTCGTGGTCATGCGGTTCCCTCGGGGGCCCACTGGTAGGGCGTGGTCCGGGCCAGGCACCGGAAGTCCAGCCGGCGCAGGATCGGCTCGCTGTCGGCCGACGCGTCCACGGTCAGGTAGCGGTAGCCCCGGCGGGCGGCCAGCCCGGCCCGGTAGGCGATCAGGGCGCGGTAGATGCCGCGGCCGCGCCAGGCCGGCAGCGTCCCGCCGCCCCACAGCCCGGCGAACTCCGAGCCCGGCGGGAAGTCCGCCCGGGCCGAGGAGACCGGCTCGTCTCCGGCCATGGCCACCACCATGGCCACGCTCTGCGGGGTCTCGCGCAGCTGGGCCAGCAAGTCCTGGTGGAGCCGGGACTTGTCCCGGCCGAAGACCCGTTCGTGGACCTGGATGAGCAGCCCCACGTCGGCCTCGGTGGCCACCGGCCGGAGTTCTACTCCCGGCGGCAGCGTGACGTCCGCCGGCACGTCCGAGACTTCCGCGACCATGACCGCCTCGTCGTCGTCGGCCACGAACCCGGCCGCCGCCAGCCGGCTGCCCAGATCAGAAGGCTGGTCGTAGTCGTAGAGCTTCCACTCGAACGGCCGCCTGAGCCGGGCGAAGTACCGGACCTGCGCGGCGATGGCCCGGTCGGCGTCGGCCGGGCCGGCCAGGTCCGACCAGGTGATGCCGGACCAGCCGTGCCCATCCCCGGCGACCCGGCGGACGACCTGGCCGTCCGCCTCGGCGCGTGCTCCCCGTGTGTCGGCGCGGGTACGGCGGCGGACCTGCTCGTCGAACACGGCGCGCAAAGCGGCGTCATCCATCCCCGCAGATCACCACCCCCGGGCGGCCCACGCAACTGGTTTGCCGCTTGTGGCGCCCGGCCGGGTGCCGGTCAGCGTGCGGACCAGGTGCCCGGCGAAGGCGCCAGGCGGTCAGGGTCGCCGTCCACCGCTTCATCGTGCCACCGGGTTGTCGAAGCACCGGGTTGTCGGAGCACCGGGTTGTCGGAGCACGGGGGCATCGTGGCGCCGGGCGATTCCGGACCGCTTAGGCTGGGGAGGTACCCGTCGCCGGGCCGGATCCGGAACTGGTGCGGCTGTGCTGGTCCGGGCCGATTCGCCTGGGCTGGCCCGGCTGGGCTGGCCCGGGCGCTCAGGTGTCGCTGGATGGGGCTGCGGGGCATGCGGCCGCGACGGTAGGAGCGGCCGCGGGTAACCCGGCCGCCGGAGGCAGGAGGTCGGCATGGCTGAGGCCGCGTCGGGACCGGAGAGTCCCGAGGACGAGGCGAAGCGCAAGTTCCGCGAGGCGCTGGACCGCAAGCGGGGTAAGCAGGCGGACCTGAACGCGCGGCAATCCGCACGGGACGGCGGCAAGGTGCAGAACGCCCACGGCCCGGCGCAGAGCAAGCGCGCGTTCCGCCGCAAGAGCGGTGGCTGAGGGCCCGGCGGCCCACCGCCAGGAGGCCCGCCCGGTGCGGACGGCCCCGGTGGTGCGGGCGGCCCGGTGACCGCCCGGCTGACCCCGCGGCCCGGGGGGCCGGCCCGGTTGCGGGAGCTGCTGGAGTCCGGCGAGACCATCGTGGCCCCGGGAGCGTTCGACCCGCTGGCCGCACGGCTGGTCGAGGAGGCCGGTTTCCCGGCGGTGTACATGACGGGGTTCGGCACGTCGGCGGCACTGCTCGGGCGCCCGGACGTGGGCCTGCTGACCATGACCGAGATGGTGGACAACGCCCGGCGGATCGCGGACTGCGTCGACATCCCGGTGATCGCCGACGCGGACACCGGGTACGGCAACCCGCTGAACGTGATCCGGACGGTCGGCGCCTACGAGGCGGCGGGCGTGGCCGCGATCCACCTCGAGGATCAGGTGGCCCCGAAAAAATGCGGCCACATGGACGGCAAGCAGGTCATCCCGGCGGGCGAGATGGCCCAGAAGATCCGGGCCGCGGTGGCGGCCCGGGCCCGCCCGGACTTCGTGATCATCGCCCGCACCGACGCACGGGCGGTGGAGGGCCTGGAGCAGGCTCTCGACCGGGCCCGGATGTACCGGGAGGCGGGTGCCGACGCCCTGTTCATCGAGGCCGTCGTGTCGGAGGACGAGGCCGCCGAGGCGGCCCGGGCGTTCCCCGGGGTGCCGCTGCTGTTCAACTGGGCGGAAGGCGGGAAGACCCCGCCGATCGGCCTGGACCGGCTGCGGGAACTCGGCTACCGGATCGTCATCTTCCCGATCAGCACGCTGCTCGCGGCGACGGCGGGCATGCGCCAGGTGCTGGGCGAGATCGCCCGGTCAGGCACCCCGGCGGGGGCCATGGCCGGGCTGCCCGCGTTCGGGGACTTCCTGGACTTCATCGGGCTGCCGGAGGTACGCGAGGCGGAGCAGCGGTACGGCTCGTAGTCAGAAGCCGCGGCCGGGCCAGTCCAGCCGGGCCCAGGCCTCCCAGCCGGTGAACACGCTGCCGGCCACCCCCGACTCACTGGCCAGCCGGCGCACGATCTCCAGGCCGTGCACCCGTCCGTCCGGCGCGGACGGGAGCCACGGGCCGCCCTCATCGGCGACCTCCAGCCAGACGTAGTCGCCGTCATGCAGCTCGACGCGGACCGTGAAAGTCCCGCCGGAGTACCCGCTCACCGAGTGGCTGACGCAGTTGCCGGCCAGCTCGGACACGCAGAGGACCGTGTCGTCGGCGACGGGAGCCCCCGCCAGGAGGCTGCCCACGAACCGCCGGGCCACGCCGACCTGCTCGGGCCGCGCCGGGAACGTCCGCTCGCAGGAGCGCGATGGCACGGCCAGCGCGGCGCTTCCGGCACCGCACAGCCCGGGTCCCCCAGATGTCATCATTCCTCCTCACATGTCTGGCCATCGTCCCCTGCTCCCAGATCCGGGCCGCAAACCACCCCCCGGGTGTTGACCCGGCCGGGTTTGCCCGTCCGGCTGCGGGGGAGGCTGGGCGCGTGCAGACGGCATTCGTACTGGGCGGCGGCGGGATCCTGGGCGCGCACGAGGTCGGCATGCTGCGTGCCTTGTCCGAGGCGGGCATCCGGCCCGACGTGGTGGTGGGAACGTCGGTCGGCGCGATCAACGGTGCGCTGGTGGCGGCGGACCCGGCCGGGGCGGCCGCGCGGCTCGCCGACCTGTGGCAGGGCGACGACCTCCGCCACGCGTTCAGCGAAAGCGTCTGGGGGCGGCTGGCCCGGCTGGCCCGGTCCGGCACCCACCTGCATTCCATCGAGCCCCTCCAGCGCATGCTGGACGGCGTCTTGCCCGGGAAGGACTTCGCCGACCTCGAGGTGCCGTTCCACTGCGTCGCGGCCAGCATCGAGCGGGCCTCGGCCCGCTGGTTCTCCACCGGGCCGCTCGTGCCGGCGGTGCTGGCCTCCTGCGCGGTGCCCGGCCTGCTTCCCCCGGTCGAGGTAGACGGCGAGCACTACTTCGACGGCGGGCTGGTCGATTCCATCCCGGTCGGCCGGGCCGTATCCCTGGGCGCCAGCACGGTTTACGTCCTGCACGTGGGGCGGATCGAGCGCCCGCTGACCGTGCCGCGCCGTCCCTGGGAGGTGGGCCTGGTGGCGTTCGAGATCGCCCGCAGGCACCGGTTCCACGAGGAGATGTCCGCGCTGCCCGCGGGCGTGACGGTCCACGTGCTGCCGTCCGGGGGTGATCCGCGCCCGCCAGATCTTTCCCAGCTCCGCTACCGCGACAGGACTAAGGTCAGGGTGCGGATCGAGCAGGCTTATCTCGCGTCCGCGAGCTACCTCGCCAAGCTGGCCGGCGGCTGACCCGGTCACCGGGGACGGGAGGAGCCGGCATGGTCCCACCCAGGCTGGTGCGCCGGATGGTGCTGGCCCCGCTGCTGATCGTGATCGCGGTCGCGGTGGCCCTGCTGTTTCCCCCGCTCGCCCTGCTGGCCGTGCTGGTGGGGCTGGCCCGGGGCTTCCGGCCGGGCGGTTCCGGCCCGCCTGCGGGGGGCTCCCGGCTGGGGCGCCTGCGGGCCCTGCGGCTGCTCAGCTTCGCGCTCATCTGGCTGGTCGCGGAGACGGCCGCCCTGTTCATGTGCCTGGCCCTGTGGATCACCAGCGGTTTCGGGGGCCGGCTGCGGACCGAGCCGTACCAGAGCCGCCACTACGCGCTCATGGAGTGGTACCTGGGGCGGCTGTACGGTGCGGCCGTCCGCACCCTGGGCCTGCGGATCGAGGTCCACGAGCCGGAGCTGACCGCCGGGGAGCAGGCCGCCCGGCTGGCCCGGCCGGTCATCGTGCTCAGCCGCCACGCCGGGCCCGGCGACTCCCTGCTGCTCGTCCATCACCTGCTCACGGTCTACCACCGCCGGCCCCGGATCGTCATGAAGGCCGCGCTGCAGCTGGACCCGGGGCTGGACGTGGTCAGCAACCGGGTGCCCAACGTGTTCATCCGCCCGCAGCGCACCGGCGAGAGGATCTACACCCAGGAGATCAGCCGGCTGGCCGCGGGCCTGGGCCCGGATGGCGCACTCGTGATCTTCCCCGAGGGCGGCAACTGGACGCCGGGCCGGTGGCGGCGCGGCATCCAGCGGCTCGAACGGCAGGGGCGGGCGGATCTGGCCGACCGTGCCCGGGACATGCCGCACCTGCTGCCGCCCCGCACGGGCGGGGTCCTCACGGCCCTCGCCGCCTGCCCCGGCGCCGACGTGATCTTCGTCGGGCATGCCGGGCTGGACCAGCTGGCCAGCGTGGCCGATGTGTGGCGGAGCCTGCCCATGGACCACGTCATCGAGGCCCGGTGGTGGCGGGTGCCTGCCGAAGAGGTACCGCGCTCAGCCGGTCATGAGGCCCAGGTGCGCTGGCTCTACGACTGGTGGGCCCGGATCGACGCATGGATCTCGCAGAACACCCCGCAGCCCGGCCGCACCCCGGTCGACGAGACGCTCGCGTAGCCAGGCGGGACCAGCCGGCGTAGCCAGGCGGGACCAGCCGGCCGGGACATGGGTGCCGGATGGGCGGGCCCGGGATCAGCGGCCGGGCTGAGCCCGCTCGGGCGGCAGCTTGCGGAAATCCCAGCTGGTGATCTTGGCCGGCGTGACGCGCAGCCAGCCATGCCGCCCGTCGTGCACCATCGGGCCGCCGCCCAGGTACTTGCGGGCGAACAGCATCTCGGGCCCGGCCAGCTGGGCGTCCTCCGCCCCGTGGCGCGGCACCTCGCCGACCGGCACGGCGGTGCCCTTGATTTCCGCGCCGCGCAGTTCCTGGTACTCCTCCCCCGTGTCCACGACGACGGCCACCCGCGGGTCACGGACCAGGTCGGTCCAGCGCTGGCTGCGCACGACCGAGCTCAGCCAGATCGCCCCGCCGGTCCAGACGAACCAGAGCGGCACAACATGCGGCCCATCCGGCGCCAGGGACGCGACCCGGCAGGTATGCGCCTGGGCCAGGAAATCATCGAGCTCGGCCGGTGTCATGGCGATCGACCGGCCGCGCCGCTGCTCCGAGATGGGCACGGTGCGCTCCTCCGGACATCAATGGCCTGGCTGCGGGGGGGACTAATAATGCCAGACCCCCCGCCCGCCGTTCCGCGGCCCCGCCCACGGCTGCCTCGCATCCCCGCCGGGACGGGGCCATGCCGCCCGCCCCCCGGCCCTTCCCTGGCCCGCCCGGGCGGACATATTTGCTTATCGTGCTAAGCGATGTAGTTGCGGTGTTACGCTCCCCCGAAGCCATTTTCCCTGGACGCGAGCCGGCCAGCGGGCAACGGCGCGGGAGGCGCAGGGTGCAGAGCGCGATCGACGAGGATACGCGTAAGAGATGCCATGGCTGACCGCGGGCGGCCATCCCGGACCCGGTCCATGCGGTTCACCCTGGCGGGGCTGCTCGTGGTGCCGCTGGTCTCGCTCGTGGTGCTGTGGGCCTTTGCCGCGAGCATTACCCTCGGCAACGCGCTTCACGAGCACAACTACAACCGGCTGATCACGCTGAGCTCCGCGCCCACCGACAAGCTGGTGAACCAGGTGGCCCAGGAACGCCAGCAGACGTTCACGTGGCTGAGCACGGACCCGCGCCCCACCGAGACCGTGCTGAACGCCAGCCGGAACCGCACCAACGCCGTCGTGTCGGCCTACCGCCGCATGCTGGCGCAGACCGGGGGCCTGCGTCCGGCCTCAGCCCAGGCCGCCGAGGACGCGGTGACGAGGCTGCTGTCCAGGCTGCCGGAGATCCGGGCCTCCGTTGACGCCGAGACGCTGAGCCCGGCCGTCGCGTTCACCGCCTACAGCAACATCCTGGACGCCGTCTTCGCCGTCTACTCAGCGGTCGGAGCAGGTCAACAGCAACCTCTCGGTGGACCGGCAGACGGACGCCAGCATGGACGCCGCCCAGGCGCTGGAGTACGCCAGCCGTGAGGCCGCCCTGGCGGGGGCGGCGGCAGGCGCGGCGGCAAGCGCGCACGGCCAGATGACCACCAGCGAGCGCCGGCTGTTCGCGAACGCGGTGGCGAACCAGCGCTTGCTCATCAGTAGCGCGCTCGGCGAGTTCAACCCGCAGCTGCGCGCCCCCTGGCAGCGCGTATACGACTCGCCGCTCTATCACCAATTCGCGGCACTGGAGAACCGCATCGCCGGGAGCATCGGCAGCCGGGCCCCGGTCCCGGTGGACATCCGGACCTGGCAGGCGGTATCCCGGTCCTTCCTGGGCGACCTGCAGGACGCGCAGGCGCAGGACGGCCCGCCGCTGGCCGCCATGGCCAGCCGCCTCAGCAGCCAGCTGGTGCTCGAGGCCGCACTGGCCGCCGGCGTTGGCCTCGCCGCCGTTCTGCTGTCCGTGTTTGTGCTGCTGCGTTACGGCCGCCGCCTCAACGGCGAGCTGACCACATTGCACGACACGGCTCAGCGTATGGCGGGCAGGCGGCTTCCCGACGTGGTGGAGCGGCTGCGCAAGGGCGAGGACGTGGACGTGGACGCCGAGTCACCGCCACCGCCGCCCGGCACGATTACCGAGATCGCCCGGGTCGCGCAGGCCTTCGCTACCGTGCAGCGGACCGCGGTGCAGGCCGCGGTCGGGCAGGCCAACCTGCGCAAGGGCGTCAACCAGGTCTTCCTCAACCTCTCCCTGCGCAACCAATCGCTGCTGCACCGCCAGCTCGGCATGCTCGACTCCATGGAGCGCGCCACCGGCGACCCCGCTGTCCTGGCCGATCTGTTCCGCCTGGACCACCTGACCACCCGCATGCGGCGCCACGCCGAGGGCCTGATCATTCTGTCCGGCTCCACTCCCGGGCGTGGCTGGCGTGATCCGGTGCCCGTCGTCGACGTGCTGCGCGCCGCGATCGCCGAGGTCGAGGACTACGTCCGGGTCGACGTGGCCAGCGAGTCGCATGACGCGGTGGTCGGCGCCGCCGTTAACGACGTGATCCACCTGGTGGCCGAGCTGATCGAGAACGCGACCACGTTCTCCCCGCCCGCTACCCGGGTCGAGGTCCGGGCCGACGTGGTCGGGACCGGCTTTGCGGTCGAGATCGAGGACCGCGGGCTCGGCCTGTCCGCCGGGGAACTCGCCGATATCAACGAGCAGCTGGCCAGCCCGCCCGAGTTTGACCTGGACAGCAGCGATCGGCTCGGCCTGTTCGTGGTCGGCCAGCTGGCGGCCCGGCACGGGATCAGGGTGTCGCTGCGCGAGTCCCCGTACGGCGGCACCACCGCTATCGTCCTGATGCCGCACAGCATCATCGTGCGGGCCGGCGAGGTGGCCACGGCGCGCGATACCCCCGGGCCGGGCCTGGCTTCGGCCCCCGGCAGAGGGTGGCCCGCCAGCACTGGAGCACCTGGCCCAGAGCCAGCCGGCCCAGGGCCAGCCGACACAGGGCCAGCCGACACAGGGCCAGCCGGCGCGGGCCCAGCGGCGAACGGCAAGCGGGGCTCCGTGTTCAGCCTGACCGGCCGCCAGCGCTCCGGCGCCCCGCGGCCAGCCGGGCCCGATCCTGATCCCCCCGCCGGGCCGCACCCCACCTGGGGCCGCACCCCACCTGGGGACCGGCCCCGCCCGCCACTCCCGCCGAGCCACTGACCTCCGCCCCGCCGGCCCAGGAACTGCCCCGCCGGGCGCAAACGGCCGCCGGGACCCACCGCGGCCTGCCCCGGCGCGTCCGTCAGGCCAACCTCGCCCCGCAGCTCCGGACCGGAGCCCAGAACGGGACGAGTCCCACCGCTCACCCGGCGCGCGGACATCATGGCCCGCTCCCCCGAGGAGAACCGCGACCTGATGTCCGCGCTGCAGCAGGGATGGCAGCGGGGACGGCTGGATGATCTGGAGGACCCGGCGGCCGCCCGGGATGTGCGGTCAGGCGGCCCGCCGGGCCCGGCGGCGGACCCGAGGGACGGGGAGGCTCCCTGATGACGGAGGAAAGCACGGCGGGGCAACTGAGCTGGCTGCTGGACAACCTGGCCGGGCGCGTCGAGCATGTCCGGCAGGCCGTCATCCTGTCCCGGGATGGGCTCGTCGTCGCGACGTCACAGAACATGAGCCGCGAGGATGGCGATCACCTGTCGGCCCTGGCCGCCGGGGTCCAGAGCCTGGCCCGCGGGGCCGGGCGGCATTTCTCGGGCGGGGAGGTGCGGCAGACCATCATCGAGATGGAGTCCGCCTTCCTGTTCGTCATGGCCGCCGGCCAGGGCACCTGCCTGGCCGTGGTCGCCTCGGCGGACGCCAACGTGGGCGTCATGGCGTACGAGATGGCTATGCTGGTGCGGCGGATGGGCAGGCACCTCACGGCCGGGGCGAGGTTCCCCGACCACGAACCAGCCACGGGGTGAGCGCGAATGATCGCCCCGAAAGACCGGTGGCTCGACCGGGAGGCGGGACCGGTGGTCCGGCCCTACGCCGTCACCAAGGGCCGGACCGTGCCCGCGGACGGGACTTCCCTGGGACTGATCGACGTGGTCGTGGCGGCGGACGATGCCGTTCCGCCGCCCGGCTTGCGGCTGAGCCCCGAGCACTGGCATATCCTGTCCCGGTCCCGGGAGCCCATAACCGTGGTCGACCTGGCGTCTGACCTCGATCTCCCGGTCGGTGTGGTCCGGGTGCTGCTCAGCGATCTGAGCCAGCACGGGATGATCCGGATCCGCGCCACGCCGAGGGGACCAGTCACCAATGAGCGTCTACTGAGGGACGTACTCGATGGACTACACGCACTCTGATCCTGCCGCCGATGCCATGGTGCCGCCCACCACGGCCAAGATCCTCATCGCCGGGGGGTTCGGCGCGGGCAAGACCACGCTGGTCAGCGCGATCAGCGAGATCCGGCCGCTGCGGACCGAGGAGACGCTCAGCGACCGCAGCGTCGGCGTCGACGACATCAGCGGTGTGCAGGGGAAGACCACGACCACGGTGGCGATGGACTTCGGCCGGATCACGTTCCGGTCCGACCTGGCCCTGTACCTGTTCGGCACGCCCGGCCAGGAAAGATTCTGGTTCATGTGGGACGAGCTGGCCTACGGTGCGCTGGGGGCGGTGGTGCTGGCGGATACCCGGCGCCTCGCCGACTGCTTCGCCTGCGTGGACTACTTCGAGCAGCACGAAACCCCCTTCGTGGTGGCGGTCAACTGCTTCGACGACGCGCCGGACTACGATCCGGACGACGTCCGGATCGCGCTCGACCTCGATCCGGGGGAACCCGTGGTGCTGTGCGACGCGCGGGACAAGGAATCCGTCAAGAACGTGCTGATCACCCTGGTCGGGCACGTGCTCACCCGGGCCAACCCGGCCGCTGAATACCAGAGCGCGCCCCTGCCCATCTAGCCCCGCCTGAGTGCAGCCGGGCGGGAAACGCCAGCCGGGATTATCTGGCCACCCGGTGGTGTTGTGCTGTATGGTCGCAGTAGGCGATGTCAATTCCGCCTACAGGGCGAACGTGCCCGGCTCTTAGCGGCTCCGTCTTCCCAGGACAAGTTTTGAGGTCCCGACGTCGAGCTAATCCGGTTCCAGCATAGTGAACGCGGGTTCCCGGCTTTTCCAGCCGCGCACGATCGCATTTTAGCGGCGCCATCCGGCGCTTTTTCCGGCGTGCCTGAATTAGGCCGCCATCCGAAAGGAACTCTCTTTATGACCGCAACCCTCACCCAGCCCGCGGCGCCGCCGCGGACCACGAAAAGCTCATCCCAGCGCCGGCCCCGGAAGCAGTCCCCGGCGGCTGGGCAGGCCGCCAGGTCCGGGACGCAGACTCCCGCGGCCCCGGTCTACGAAGGCCCCCCGGAGCCGGTATCGGGCCTCCTGGACATCACCGACGGCCGCGCCTTCCTGCGCCGGGCCGGCTACCAGCGCGGCCCGGACGATGTCCTGGTCTCCCAGGCCCAGGTGCAGCAGTACGGCCTGCGCCCGGGCGACGCGGTGGACGGCACCGCCCGCCCGCCCCGGGCCGGCCAGGCGCAGGCTAACCGGAACGGCCGGGCCCGGCAGGAGAAGTACCCGCTGCTGGACAGCGTGACCGCCGTCAACGGGACCGACCCGCAGCTGGCGGCGCAGCGCCCCGAGTTCGCCCGGCTGACCCCGCTGCACCCGCAGGAGCGGCTCCGCCTGGAGAACAGCTCCGGGCCGGGGACCTCCCGCACCGGCCGGATCATCGACCTGGTCGCCCCCGTCGGCAAGGGGCAGCGCGGCCTCATCGTGTCGCCGCCGAAAGCCGGCAAGACCATGGTCCTGCAAGCCATCGCGGACGCGGTGGCCGCCAACCACCCCGAGGTGCACCTGATGGTGGTGCTGGTCGGCGAGCGCCCCGAGGAAGTCACTGACCTGCGCCGCTCGGTCCACGGCGAGGTCGTCTACTCCACCTTCGACCAGCCCGCCGAGGAGCACATCCAGGTCGCCGAGCTCGCCATCGAGCGGGCCAAGCGGCTGGTCGAGATGGGCCGCGACGTCGTCGTGCTGCTCGACTCCATCACCCGCCTCGGCCGGGCCTACAACATCGTCGCGCCCTCCAGCAGCCGCATCCTGGCTGGCGGCGTGGCCGTCGGCGCCCTGTACCCGCCGCGGAAGTTCCTCGGCGCCGCCCGCAACGTCGAGAACGGCGGGTCGCTGACCCTGCTGTGCACCGCCCTGGTGGAGACCGGGTCGCGGATGGACGACGTGTTCTTCGAGGAATTCAAGGGCACCGGGAACATGGAACTGCGGCTGCGCCGCGAACTCGCCGAGAAGCGCATCTTCCCCGCGATCGACGTAGGCCCGTCCAGCACCCGCCGTGACGACCTGCTCATGACGGCGGAGGAGCATGACGTGACGGCCAAGCTGCGCCGGGTCCTCGCCGACCTCGACCCGCAGCAGGCGATCGAGCTGCTGCTGGACCGGACCCGCGACACCGCGTCCAACGCGGAATTCCTCCGCCAGATCCAGCTCAGCGCCTGACCGGCTGGCGCTCTGTCCGCCGTCCGGGCCGCCCCATCCCGGCGTCCGCCGGACCTCTTGACCCCGGACCTCGTGGCCCTTATCGGTAACCAAGTTGTAGAGAAAATTGTCGCCAAAATTGGCATATCCAGCGCAGCGACCGGCCGGCAGCGATCGAGGCGGTCAGGTAGCCATGCGATGATGACCTGCGGGTGACCGCGCCGTGCTGACCTCGACCAAGCCGAGCGAGTGGGGCCGCCGGCTGGTGCGCGGCGCCTATGACCTGCACGTGCACGTGGAGCCGGACGTGATGCGCCGCCGGGTCACCGACCTCCAGCTGGCCCGCCGCTGCTGGGACGTGGGCCTGGCCGGATTCGCGCTCAAGTCGCACTACGTGCCGACCGCCGAACGCGCCGCGGTGCTCAACGAGGCCCTGGGGGGCGAGGTCCGGGTGCTGGGGGCGCTGACCCTCAATGCCTCGGTGGGCGGGATGAACCCCATCGCGGTCGAGATCGCGGCCCGCGAGGGCGCCCGGATCCTCTGGATGCCCACCCTGGACGCGGCCAATCACCGGGCCAAGCACGGCGACCTGCCCCCGGGCGCCACCCCGCCGATGTGGCTGGCCCTGCAGCGCGATCTGGACGCCCAGGGCGTCACCGTGCCGGTGGTGGACGTCCTCGACGAGACCGGCCGGCCGCTGGCGGCCACCCGGGAGGTGCTCCGGCTGGCCGCGCGCCACCAGCTGGTCGTGGCCACCGGGCACCTGTCCGCCTACGAGAGCCGGGTGGTGGCCGAGGCCGCGTTCGAGGCCGGCGTCCGGCACGTCATCGCCACCCACCCGGAATTCCCCCAGCAGGACATGGGCCGGGCGGATCAGCTGGCCCTGGCCGGGCAGGGGGCGTTCCTGGAACGCTGTTTCACCACCCCGTTCACCGGCAAGTACGACTGGGCCCGGATGGTGGACAACATCCGGGCCACCGGCGCGGAGCACACCATCATCACCACCGACCTCGGCCAGCCGCACAATCCCCCGGTAGAGGACGGGCTGCCGCTGATGGCGGACGCGCTGCAGGCGGCGGGATTCACCGACGAGGAGATCACCACCATGATCGTGTCCAACAGCCGGCTGCTGGCCGGGGCGGACCGCAAGGACGCCGGAGACGCTGCGTGACCACCACGGACGGGTTCGGGCGGCTGCTCGTCGTCAGCGCCCACGCGGCCGACTTCGTGTGGCGGGCGGCCGGTTACATCGCCGTCGTCACCGCGGCCTTCGGCCAGGCCCACGTGGTGTGCCTGTCCTACGGCGAGCACGGCGAGTCCCCGGGGGCCTGGAAGCAGCCGGGCATGACGCTGGACCGGGTGAAGGAGATCCGCCGGGCCGAGGCGGAGGCGGCCGGCCAGGTGCTGGGGGCCAGCATGCATTTCCTGGACCAGGGCGACTACCCGCTGCCGGACACCCAGGACCTGGTGCTGCAACTGGCCGACCTGATGCGCGAGCTGCAGCCCGGGGTCATCCTCACCCACTCCAAGGTCGATCCGTACAACTACGACCATCCGCAGGCCGCCGACCTGACCCTGCGGGCCCGGATGGTGGCCCAGGCGCAGGGCCGTCCGTCGGCGCACCCGGTGATCGGGGCGCCGCCGGTGTTCCGGTTCGAGCCCCATCAGCCCGAGATGTGCGAGTTCCGGCCGGACGTGCTGGTCGACATCACGCCGGTGTTCGACCTGAAGCAGCAGGCCATGGCGGCGATGGGGTCCCAGGAACACCTGGTCCGCTACTACGCCGACCTGGCCGAGCGGCGCGGGGTGCAGGCCAGGCGGAACGGCGGACCGGCCACGATCCGCTACGCGGAGGCCTACCAGCGGGTCTTTCCCCAGGTGAGCGGGGTACTGACGTGAAACCGGTGGTGGTCGTGAACCCGCCCCGCGCGGACGCGGACGTGGTGGCCGAGCTGGGCGAACTCGGCGTGGCCACCGTGCACGAGGCCGCGGGCAAGACCGGGCTGCTGGGCACCTTCCTCCGGCCGGCCTGGGCGGGTGCCCGCGCCGCCGGGACCGCCCTTACGGTTCTCTGCGGGCCGGGCGACAACCTGATGGTGCATGCGGCCGTGGAGCAGGCCCGTCCCGGGGATCTGCTGATCGTCACCACCATGTCGCCGTCCAGCGACGGGTTCGTCGGTGAGCTGATCACCACCTCGCTCGCCGCGCACGGGGCGCGCGGGCTGGTCACCACCACCGGCGTCCGGGACGTCGCCGAGATCACCGCGGCGGCCTTCCCCGTCTGGTCCCAGTTCGTCAGCGCCCAGGGCACCGGCAAGGCGATCGCCGGCGCGGTGAACATGCCGGTCAGCATCGGCGGCACCGTGATCCGCCCCGGGGACGCGATCGTCGCCGACGACGACGGCGTGGTCTGCGTTCCCCGGGAGCAGGCCGCCCAGGTGGCGGCGGACGGGCGGCGCCGGGCCAGGCGGGAGGATGAGGCCCGGCGAGGCGTTCGCCCGGGGTGAGCTGGGCCTGGACCGCTATGACCTGCGGCCCGTGCTGGAGCGGCTCGGCGTGACGTACGTGCGGGCGGACGACGAGGAGAGGCAGAGGTAAGCGTGGCGGACGAGGGGGCCGTACTGGACGCGCTGCGCGACGCGATCCTGGCGGGAGAGTTCGCGGCCGGGCAGCGCCTGGTCGAGGTCGACCTGTGCGAGCGGTTCGGGTGCAGCCGGTTCGCGGTCCGCGCCGCGATCCCGGTGCTGGCCAGCGAGGGACTGGTGGATGTGCAGCGGCACCGGGGCGCCCGGGTGCGGGTCATCCCGATCAGCGAGGCGATCGAGATCACCGAGGTCCGGCGGCTGCTGGAGGGGCTCACCGCGGCCCGGGCCGCGGAGCGGGTCACCCCGGATGAGGCTGCCGAGCTGGAGGACATCGTCCGCGAGATGCGGGTGGCCGTGGAAGCGGCTGAGCTGCTGCGCTACAGCGACGCCAACGCGCGGCTGCACGCCCGGATCCGCGTCCATCGCCGCGCACGACACCGCGACCAGCATGATCGAGCGGCTCCGCGCCCAGCTGGTCCGGCACCAGTTCGCCCTGGCCCTGATCCCGGGACGGCCGGCCGTGTCCCTGGCCCAGCACGAGCGGATCGTGGCCGCCGTCGTGGCCCGCGACCCGGCCGCGGCCGAGGCGGCCATGCGCGACCACATCAGCAGCGTCATCGACTCGCTCAGCAGCCTCGCCGGGGAGCAGGCCAGGTGCCAGCGCAGAGCGCCCCGGTAGACAGTCCGCACACGGCTAACCAGCAGAGCGCCAGGAGGTAATTGCGCCATGTCCCCGCAGCGCTGCCGTGACATCGCCCACGTGTCGGCGGTGGAACTCCGGACCCGGGTCCCGGCCGAGACCGTGGACTTCTTCGTCCGGCTGATGGGCCTGTCCGAGGTGACCCGGGCCGGAGACCGCACCTACCTGCGCACCTGGGACGACTACGAGAGGTTCACGGTGTGCGTGGTGGACGCGCCGCAGTCGGGCATCGGCCGGACCTGGCTGCGCGCCGCCGGGCCGGAAGCCCTGGACCGCCGGGTGCAGGCCATCGAGGCGGCCGGGCTCGGCCTCGGCTGGGCCGACGGCGAGGAGGGCATCGGCCGGACCTACCGGTTCACCGACCCGGACGGGCACGAGTTCGGGATCTACTGGGAGAGCGACTGGTACGACCCGCCGGAGGGACAGCGTCCCGCGCTGAAGAACCAGGCCGCGCCGTTCCCCGGCCGTGGCGCCAACGTGCGGCGGCTCGACCATGTCAACTACCTGGCCGCGGACATCCCGGCGGTCACCGCGTTCCTGCCCGGCGTGCTCGGTGCCGAGCTGACCGAGCAGATCGTTATGGATGATGGGGTGCCGTCAGCGGTCTGGTATCACGTCGGGGACAAGAGCTACGACCTGGTGTACACGTCCGACTGGACGGGCAGCCGGGGCCGGCTGCACCACGTGGCGTTCGCGACCGACCAGCGCGAGGACATCCTCCGGGCCGCGGACGTGATGCTGGAGGCGGGCATCCACATCGAGACCGGGCCGCACAAGCACGCCATCCAGCAGACGTTCTTCCTCTACGTGTACGAGCCCGGCGGGAACCGGATCGAGCTGTGCAACGCCGGCGCCCGGCTGGTGCTGGCCCCGGACTGGCGGCCGATCTCCTGGTCCCGCGCCGAGCGGGCCAAGGGCCAGGCGTGGGGCCTGAAGACCATCGACAGCTTCCACACCCACGGGACGCCTCCGGTGGACGCCGGAGCGGACCTGGGGGCGGACGTGCCCGGGACCGCCCGGTGACCGCCGGGATGGCGCCCGCCGCGCTGACCGTCGCGGTGCTGGGGCTCGGCGAGGCCGGCGGCACGATCGCCCGCGACCTGGCCGCCGCCGGGGTGCAGGTGCGCGGTTACGACCCGGCCGTGGCTGCGCCACCCGGCGTGACCGCGGCCGCCAGCGACGCCGACGCCTGCCAGGGCGCCGACCTGGTGCTGAGCCTGACCACCGCAAACGAAGCCGAGAAAGCGCTGGAGCAGGCGCTGCCCGGCCTGGCCGGCCAGACCGTGTACGCCGACGCCAACACCGCGTCCGCCGGTCTCAAGCAGGGCCTGGCCACGACCGCAGACCAGGCCGGGGTGCCATTCGCGGACATCGCCCTGATGGCCCCGGTGCCGGGGCGGGGGCTGCACACCCCGATGGTGGTGTCGGGGCCGGCCGCGGCGGACGTCGCCCGCCTGCTCGGGGCGTGCGGGGCCACGGTGAGCGTGCTGGCCGGGCCGGCCGGGGCCGCGGCCACCCGGAAGCTGCTGCGCAGCGTGTTCTACAAGGGGATGGCCGCGGCGGCCATCGAGGCCCTGCACGCCGCCCGCGCGGCCGGCTGCGAGGACTGGCTGCGCGAGCACATCGCCGCTGAACTCGCGGCGGCGGACGCCGGCACGCTGGCCCGGCTGGAACGGGGAAGCTACCAGCATGCGCGGCGGCGCGAGCACGAGATGGCCGCGGCCGCCGACTTGCTCAACGAGCTCTCGGTCCCGCCGCGGGTGACCCGGGCCAGCCAGCGGTGGCTTAATCAACTGGCCACCGAAGGCTGACTGACGGTACAGTCCGGACTCAGGGGGCGGATCCGGGACGCCGGAGCCTGGCGCTGCGGCCCCGCGGTAGGGCTACGGCGGCAGCCGCACTGGCGCGGCAGATCGGGTAGAGAGCGTGAGCACGGCGTGACGCGGGCATGACCTCTGCTCCGCCCGTCCTCACCCGGCCGAAGCTGCCGACCCGGCTGCGGGTGCTGATCGCCTTCCTCTGCGCGCTGGTCCTGGTGGACACGGTCTTCTTCACCGCACTGACCCCGCTGCTGCCGCACTACACCCACTCCGCCCACCTTTCCAAGTCCGGCGCGGGGATCCTGGTCGCCGCCTACCCGCTGGGCACCCTGGTCGGCGCGCTGCCCAGCGGGGTGCTCACCGCGCGCCTCGGCGACCGGTCGGTGGCGCTGATCGGCCTGGCCCTGATGAGCGTGTCCACGCTGGTCTTCGGCTTCGCCACGGCCGCCCCGGTGCTGGACGCGGCACGGTTCGTGCAGGGCCTGGGCGGGGCGTGCACCTGGACCGCGGCCATGGCCTGGATCGCCGACGCCGCCCCCGCCGAGCGGCGGGGTGAGCTGCTGGGGACCGGCCTGGCCGCCGCGGTGGTCGGCGCGCTGTTCGGGCCGGTGGTCGGCGCGGTCGCCGGGCAGGTGGGCACGGGACCGGCCTTCGCCGCGGCCGCGGTAGCAGGGGTCGGCCTGATGGTGGTGGCGTTCCTGGTCCCCGCCCCGAAGCGGTCCGAGCCGCAGCGGCTGCGGGCCGCGCTGCCCGCGGTGCGCGACCGCCAGGTCGGCGCGGGCATGTGGCTGACCTTGCTGGCCGGACTGGCGTTCGGCGTGGTGGACGTGCTGGTGCCGCTGCGCCTGGCCCAGCTGGGCGCGACCACGCTGATCATCGGCGGGACGTTCCTGGCCGCCGCGGCGATCGAGTCGGCGCTGTCCCCGCTGGCCGGGCGGCTGTCCGACCGGCGCGGCGCGCTGGTGCCCATCCAGATCTCGCTGTGTGCCGCCGTGGTGGTCAGCCTGCTGGTGCCGTTGCTGGCCCCGGCCGCGGTGCTGATCGCGCTGCTGATCGTGGGCATGCCGTCGTACGGGACGCTGTTCACCCCGGCCTCGGCCCTGCTCAGCAACGGCGCGCACCGGCTGAACCTGAACCAGGGCCTGGCCTTCGGGCTGGCCAACCTGGCCTGGGCCGGCGGCCAGACGGTGGGCGCGGCGGCCAGCGGGGCGCTGGCCCAGGCCACCTCCGACCTGGTCCCGTTCGCCCTGCTGGCCGCCGCCTGCCTGGGCACGCTCGTGCTGCTGCGCGCCCTGGGCGCCCGCTTCCGCTAGGTCCTGGCCCGGTGAGCTGGCCGGTCAGGCCAGCTTGGCGTAGAACTGCCGGATGTCCCCGGCCAGCAGATCCGTGGCCTGGTGCGCCGCATAGTGCCCGGCGGCGTCGCGCGGGCCGCCGGCGGGCAGGCCGGGGTCGTAGGAGTTCCAGCTGACGATGCCGTGGTGGTCACGCTCGGCGAACCGGCGGATCGACTGGAAGTCCCCCGCGAACATGGCCAGCCCGGTCGGCGCGGTGGTCGGCCCGTCCGGGTGCGCGCCGGTGTGCGCGTCCTCGTAGTAGAACCGGATCGCCGACCCCGAGGTGCCGGTCAGCCAGTAGAGCGCCACGTTGGCCACGACGAAGTCGCGGTCCAGGCTCTCCCCGAACAGCTGGGCGTTCCAGGCCAGCAGGCCGGCGGGCGAGTCGGCCAGGGCGAACGCGAGCGTCTGCGGCTGCTGGCTGTGCAGGGTGTTGAAGGAGAACATGCTGTCGTAGAACCACTGCAGGTGGCCCAGGGCGGCCTGGTCGGCCTCGCTCAGTCCCTCGAACTCGGCCGGGTCGCCGGACGGGAACGAGAACAGCTGGGTGACGTGCACCCCGAGGACGTGCCCCGGGTCGATCCGGCCCACTTCGGGGGAGATCATCGAGCCCGCGTCGTTGCCGGCCGCGCCGTAACGGTCGTAGCCGAGGCGGCGCATCAGCTCCGCCCAGGCCCGCGCGGTCCGGTAGCGGTCCCAGCCCGGGCCCCGGGTCGGGCCGGAGAACCCGAACCCCGGCAGTGAGGGGATGACCAGGTGGAACGCGGGCGCGCCCGGGTCGTCCGGCTCGGCCAGCGGCGCGATCAGGTCCAGGTACTCCAGGACCGAGCCGGGCCAGCCGTGGGTGAGCAGCAGCGGCGTGGCGTCCGCGCGGGAGGACCGGACGTGCAGGAAGTGGATGGCCTCCCCGTCGATGTCCGTGACGAACTGGGGATGGGAGTTCAGCCGGGCCTCGACGGCCCGCCAGTCGAACTCGTCCCGCCAGTACCCGGCCAGGTCCCGGACCCGGGCGGTGGTCATGCCGTAGCTGCCGGTGGCCCCGGGCAGCTCGTCCGGCCACTGCGTCCGGCTCAGCCGGCCAGCCAGGTCGTCGACGCCGATGACGTGCTCCGGGTCCACCCGGCCGAGCTCCGGGGAAATCATCGAGCCCGCATCGTTGCCGACCGCGCCGTAGCGCTCGTACCCGAGGCGGGACATCAGTTCCGCCCAGGCCCGGGCCGTGCGGAAGCGGTCCCAGCCCGCGCTGCGGGTCGGCCCAGAGAACCCGAACCCGGGCAGCGACGGGATAACCAGGTGGAACGCGGGCATGGCCGGGTCCTCCGGCTCGGTCAGCGGCGCGATCAGGTCCAGGTACTCCAGGACCGAGCCCGGCCAGCCGTGGGTGAGCAGCAGCGGCGTGGCGTCCTCCCGTGCGGACCTGACGTGCAGGAAGTGGATGTCCTCGCCGTCGATGCCGGTGACGAACTGCGGAGAGGAGTTCAGCCGGGCCTCGACCGCCCGCCAGTCGAATCCGTCCAGCCAGTACCCGGCCAGGTCCCGGACCCGGGCGGAGGTCATGCCGTAGCTGCCGGTCGCGCCGGGCAGCTCGTCCGGCCACTGCGTCCGGCGCAGTCGTCCGGCCAGGTCGTCCAGGGCGGCCTGCGGGATGTCCACGCGGTAAGGGCGGATGGCGGCGTCGCTCATGATTCCTCGTTTCAGAACGGAATGCTTCGTTCCTACTTTAGCAGAGCGGAACGATCCGTTCCAGTGTTAGGGTGAGTTCATGCCGGACGAGACCATCGCCGCCCTGCCTGGGCGCCGGGGGCAGGCGCGGCGCAACGACGCGCTGATCCTCGAGGCCGCCCGCGAGGTCTTCCTGAACGATCCGAAGGCCCCGGTGGCCGCGGTCGCCGAGCAGGCCGGCGTCGGGATCAGCGCCCTCTACCGGCGCTACCCCAGCAAGGAAGACCTGCTGCGCCGGCTCTGCCACGACGGTCTGCGCCGGTTCATCGCCGAAGCCGAGGCCGCGGCGGCCGACCCCGACGCCTGGTGCGCGCTGACCGGATTCCTGGAGCGGGTCGTGGAGGCCGACGTGCACTCGCTCACCGTGCACCTGGCCGGGACCTTCACCCCCACCCCGGAGATGCACGACGACGCGCGCCGGGCCGGGGCCCTGGCCGCCGGCCTGGCCGAGCGGGCCCAGGCGGCCGGCCGTCTGCGGCGTGACGTGGTGCCCGCCGACCTCGAGCTGGTGCTGGAGGGATGCGCCGCGATCCGCCTCCCCGATCCGGCCCGGACCAGCGAACTGCGCCGCCGCTACCTGCGCTCTGCTCCTCGACGGCCTGGCCGCCGCCCTGGTGCCGCGCCGCGGCCGCCCCTCCCCGGCCCGCCACCCGGCGGGGAGCTGAACTGGCGCTGGCAGCAGCCCCCTGAGGCTGGCGCCGGGCGGGCGTTCGTGCTTGGGGTCGCCGGTGCCGCGGGCTCGCGCTAGCGGGCGCTCGTGCTAGCGGTCGAGAAGGGCGGCCAGCCGGGCCGGTGCGATGACCCGGTACGCGTCCTGGCACAGCTCGGCGATCTCGGCCCAGTCCACGTCGCCGTCGAGCCGGACGCCGATCCACCCACGGCCGCCCACGTAAGGCGGCCGGAAGAACCGGTCGGGCTCGGACGTCACGAGCTCGTGCTGGGCCCCGGGCAGGCCTGCACACCACAGATGCGGAAAGTCGTTCGCGTGGTGGCCCTCCGCCCACAGCGTCACAAACGCCTTCTTGTCCTGGACGAACCAGGTCGGCGCGCCGTGGCTGGGTCGCTCGGTGACCTCCGGCAGCGCGAGGCAGATGGCCCGGACCTGGCCGGCCAGGGTCGGCGGTCACCGGGTCTCCTGGTCCAGGTCGGCAACGACGGCAAAATGATCCGACGGCCAGACGCCGTCCACCGGGGCGGTGCCGGCCAGCCCGGCCCACCGGACCTTGCCCCGGCCCTGCCGGGGCAGCCCGGACAGGATGTAGTCGATCCGCGAATCCGGGAGCACGGTGTCGGCCTGGTAGCCGTTGCGGTGATCCCAGGTGAACCCGGGGTCGCCGGGATCGGCGTACCGCCAGGCGTCCACGAGCACCAGGCCCGGCACGGCCGGGGCGGTGAGGACCCCGCCCAGCAGCCGCAGTTCGTCCGACCCTGGTTCGGCGTTCAGGTCGCCGGTGACCACCGGCGGGTAGGCGCAGTCCGCGGCGTGCTCCGCCACGAAGGCGGCCAGCGCTGCGGACCTGCTCCGTGCGGACCTGCGAACGGCCCACCCCGTAGGTCAGGTGGGTGGTGAACAGGGGCAGTGCGCCGCCGGGCGCCTCGATGCGCGCATGCGCCGCCACCCTGGCCTCACCGGCCAGCCCGCCAGCCGGCAGGGTGGCCTCAGCGTGCGCGGCGATCGGCCATCGGCTGAGGATCGCGTTGCCGATCGACAGCCCCTCGCGGCCCTGGGCGGCCTCGGCCCAGCACCAGTGCATCCCCAGCCGACCGGCCAGCTCGGCGGCCAGGTTCTCCCCCGGCGCCGCCCACACCTCCTGCAGGCCGCACAGGTCGGGCCGGGCCTCGGCCAGCGTGGCGGCGATCGCCTCCCGGCGCTGTTCCCAGGGCCCGTAGCGCCACCACAGGTTCCAGGTCAGGATCCGCATCGCGGGTGCCGGCCTCCTCTCACCTGGGGCGCCGCATAATCCGGTGGCATCCAGGCCACCATAACTGTTGACCGGCCGGGTACCCGGAGGCGATCTGGTCGGCCCGGTAGAGTCCGGGCATGGCGCCTGCGCGGGACGTGAGCGAGGCGACCACGCTGGTCCGCGTCGCCGAGGCTGAGATCGGCCCGGACATCAGGCCGCAGGTGCAGGCACTGTTGCAGATGTGCTTCCCCGGATATCCCAGCCGGAGCTACTTCAAGCTCCCACCTCATTTCCGTTACCTGGCGATGACCCATGGGGCCCTGGTGGGCCAGATGGGCGTCGAACTCCGGGTGATCCGGGCAGGCAGCGAAGTCGTCCGGACATTTGGTGTCGTCAACCTGTGCGTGATGGCGAGCGAGCGGTCGCACGGCCTGGCGGCCAGGCTGCTCACCGAAGTCACCGGATTCGCGCGCTCCTGCGGGATGGACTTCGTCATCCTCTTCGCCGACGACGACCGCGTTTACACCCGGAACGGATGGACGCGCGCGGGGAATCGCTGCACCTGGGTGAAGATCCACGAACACACCACGCTGGGACTGGCCACGGCGGCGCAGACCAATGCACTGATGGTGAAGGCAATCGGGCAGCGGGTGTGGCCCGAGGGCGAGGTAGACCTGCTCGGCCACCTGTTCTGAGCGCGGGTGTACCGCGTCGCTGCGGCCAGTTGGGCCGGCCTCGGCGCTGGCGAGCGGATAGGCCGGCGTGGTGATGAGCTCGTCGGTGACCCACTGCCCGACGCCGGCCGGGTAGGGCGCTGGCAGTCCGAGGACGATGTGCCCGAAGCCGGCGTCGACTGCTTCGCCGATCGCGGCCCGGGTGCGGCTGGGCTCGTCGTAGGAGACTGACAGGTGGATCGACCGGGTGACCGAGGCCGGATCGCGGCCGATCTCGGCGCAGTAGCGGTCCAGCAGCGCGCTGCGGCCGATCACGTCGTCAATGTCGCCGCCGGGGATATTCCACAGATCGGCCTGCTCGGCGACCACGCGGAGCACGGCAGCTGAGCGTCCGCCGATGAGGATCGGCGGGTAGGGGCGCTGGACGGGTTTGGGGTTGCAGAACGCCCCGGTGAGCTGGATGTAGCTGCCCCCGAAGTCGAACGGTTCGGTCTCGGTCCACAACCGCCGGATCACCGTGCACGCCTCGGCCAGGCTCCCCACGGAATGGCCGAAGTCATGGTAGGGCAGGCCGTTTGCTTCATACTCGCGCCGGGCCCACGGAATGTCGGGCCGCGAGCCTGCGCCGATGCCGAAGTCGAGCCGTCCGGCCGAGACGATGTCGACGGTCGCGGCGATCTTGGCCAGCATCGCGGGCGGCCGGAAGCGGTTGCTGGTCACGAGCAGGCCGAGGCGCAGTCGCTGGGTCTGCGCGGCGAGGGCCGAGAGCAGTGTCCAGCCTTCGAAGATCGGTCCGCCCGGGTCGCCGCCGATCGGCATGAGGTGATCGAATAGCCACGCATGCTCGATCTGCGGGATCGTGTCCGCCTCACGCCAGACTCGCAGGATGTCCTGGTAGCTGACCTGTTGCGGGGCGGTCGCGATCCCGAAACGAGGCTGGGGTGCTTGCGGCATGGGTCCGTTCGTCCTTCCACTGCGCAGGGGGATACGCGTCGCGGGCCGGCCATCAGCGAAGCGCGTCCGCCGATGCGCGGCTTGGTCTTGGCTTACCCGGTGTGGCATCCTGGGCAAGCGGAACATAGTTCCGTTAACCAGTATACGGAACACGGTTCCGTATGCCAAGCGGCGGGACGGAGGTAGCGGCGCAGTGGCCGATATCGACAGCGGATCAGGGTCGCCAGTCCCGCGGAAGCGGGCCGACGCCCGGCGCAACGAGGAGACGCTGCTGGACGCGGCCGCCGCGGCCTTTGTTACGTCCGGCGTCGACGTGCCTGTGCGCGACATCGCGGGCAAGGCCGGGGTCGGCGTGGGCACGATCTATCGTCACTTCCCGACGCGAGCCGATCTCATCGTCGCCGTCTACCGGCACCAGGTCGAGGCCTGCGCTGAGGCCGGCCCGGCACTGCTGGCGAACAGCAGCACCCCGCACGCCGCCCTGGCCAGCTGGATCAACCTCTTCGTCAACTTCCTGATCACCAAGCACGGCCTGGCCAGGGCACTGCAGTCCGACAAGGCCGCCTTCGAGACCCTGCACGCCTACTTCCTCGACCGCCTCGTCCCCGTGTGCGCCCAATTGCTCGACGCCGCGGCCACGGCGGGCGAGATTCTCCCCGACATGGATGCCTACGAACTGCTGCTTGGCGTCGGCAATCTCTGTATCGGCGCGGACAACAACCCCCGCTACGACGCACGTCGCATGGTCGAACTCGTCATCGCCGGACTACGCGTCGCCCGTTACAGACGCGAGGTGAGCTCGGTCACGATGTCCGCCACTGGCTGTGGCTGTCCGCCAGCGACGCCTTGCCCGGCCCACTCGAGAGCGCCTCGATGTCCCCGGTCGTCCCGGCCATCGGGGTGGCGTCTGGCTCGGGCGAACGATGGCCTCGCCGGAGGCGAAGTGCGCGATCACGTCGCCGATCTCCGCCGCTGCGCGAGCGGTGGGTGGCCCGCGGCCTGCCACGCGTCGGTGGTCGAGTTGCGGAGTGCCCGGTGGGAAGTCGGGCCACCCGACCGAGTACAGGGTTGGCGTACCGCTGCGAATCCGTCTCGCCTGCGCAATCAGCGTGCGCCGGTAGCCCGCCTGGATCGGCATCTCCTCGGCCAGCAGGAACCGCGTGCCAAGCGACGCAGCCTGGGCTCCGAGGGCCAGTACCGCGGCGACTCCGCGTGCGTCAGTCGATCCCGATCCGCCGGTCGATGATCTGACCGCGCCACCGCGTCACCACGCGGGCACCGAACGGCAGGGTCGCGACGGTACCCCGCACGTGCCGGCTAGCCCTCCCAGCCCTGCGCGACGGCACCATGTCGACCCCGGACGCATCATCCGCCGCGCCTCCCTCGGTGGTGCCGACGTGCGCATGACAGATCCCCCCGGTGTCGCGCACGCGCTGGACGTAGCCGCTGGAATCGACCCATAAAACCGAGACAACGCGCAACCGCGTCAAGGGCCTGGTCAAGGCGGTGGTGACGATCTTCGGTGAGAACGAGGTCGCCGCAGAACGGCCGCGCGGTCAGCGCCCGCTGTCTCCCGGACCATGGCTCCCGACGTCGTCTGACCATGTCAGCGTCAGCATGCGAGCGTGCCGGGATTCGAGATCGCCGCGGCCAGCCGGGCACCGCGACGATGGCGCCAGGACCATCGGCTGTTCGATCCCGAGCAACTCGCACACCGGCTGTCCTCACAGCCTTCACCCCTTCCGCGATCCTGGCCGGCCGCCAGGTGGCCCGCCCGGAGCAGCGCGCGATGTAGACGTACACGAGGTCGGTGTCGTCCGCCGGAGACCGCTGGTCGCAGCGTGGAAGTGCGAAAAGTCGCCCGCATCCCAGGCCTTCGCGGAGCCCTGGGGTGCTCAGATCCCAGTCCGGGCGGATCCGCTGGTGGCGGACGCAGGTCACGCCACAGGTCGTCGAACGACGGGCGGCCCAGAACCAGTAGCGGTACAGCACCGTGCACGACCAGCCCGGCCCAGCACAAGCGTATGCGGGGATCATGGGGTCGCGCCGGTGTCGGTGACCGGCCACGTCGAGGTCCTGCTGGACGGTCCGGCCGGCATCGGACAGGAAGGGCGACTGGGCGCCCACCGACG